>NZ_AP022605.1:0-1343132 GCF_010728155.1 Mycolicibacterium doricum | reverse complement strand
AGTGCGTCGGCGACCTCCATCGTCGCCTTCTGGTGGGTGATGACGATCAGCTGCGAACGTTCGCGCAGCTGCTCGAACAGGCTGATCAGCCGGCGCAGGTTGACGTCGTCGAGCGCGGCCTCCACCTCGTCCAACACGTAGAACGGCGACGGGCGTGCCCGGAAGATCGCCACCAGCATGGCCACCGCGGTCAGCGACTTCTCCCCGCCCGACAGCAGCGAAAGCCGTTTGATCTTCTTGCCCGGCGGCCGCGCCTCGACCTCGATGCCGGTGCTCAGCATGTCGTCGGGGTCGGTCAGCAGCAGTCTGCCCTCGCCGCCCGGGAACAGGGCTGCGAACACCTGGGTGAATTCGCGTTCCACGTCGGCATAGGCTTCGGTGAAGACTCCGAGGATGCGATCGTCGACGGCGGCGATCACGTCGAGCAGGTCCTTGCGTGCGGCCTTGACGTCCTCGAGCTGGGTGGACAGGAAGTTGTAGCGCTCCTCGAGCGCCGCGAACTCCTCCAGCGCAAGGGGGTTGACCCGGCCGAGTTCTTTGAGCTCCTTCTCCGCGAGCTTGGCTCGACGCTCCTGGGTGCCGCGGTCGAACGGCATCGGCGCCGGTGTGACCACCTGCTCGCCGCGCTCCTTGGCCTGTCGGTACTCGGCCATCTCCAGCTCCGTCGGCGACAACGCCACGTGCGGGCCGTACTCGGCGATCAGGTCGGCGGGCGCCATCCCGAACTGTTCGAGCACCGTGGCCTCGAGTTGTTCGATGCGCAGCGCCGCCTGCGCCTTGGCCACCTCGTCGCGGTGGAGGGCGTCGGTGAGCGCGGTGAGGCGGGCGCCGAGTTCACTGACCTCCTCGCGCGCTTGGCTCAGCGCCGCCGCCCGCTGCTGGCGTTCGGCGGCCAGCGTGTCGCGGTTGCGCGACGCCGCGGCGACGACCGCGCCGAGCCGTGCGGCGACCTGCCTACCCGATTCGGCCACCGCGCCCGCAACCGCGGCGGCGTGTTCGCGGGCCTGCTTCGCGCGCTTAGCCCGCAACCGTGCCTCGCGTTCGGCGGCGGCCGCGCGGCGTAGTGAATCCGCCTGCCCTCGAACGGCATTGGCGCGCTCTTCGGCAGTACGTACGGACAGCCGCGCCTCCACCTCGGCGGCGCGGGCGGCTTCGGCGGCGGCCACCGACTCCTGCCGGTCGACGGGCTCGGCCTCGAAAAGCGGGGCCTGTTGCGCATTGTGCAGCCGGGTCTCCAGTTCGGCGAGCTCTTCGACGGTTCGGGTGCGGCCGGCCTCGAGTTCGTCGCGTTGCCGGATCAGCCGCTGGTATTCCTCGGCGGCCGCGCGGGCGTCCTGGCCCAGCCGGCCGAGTTGCTCGTAGATGGACGAGATTGCGGCGTCCGACTCGTTGAGTGCGGCCAGAGCGTGTTCGGCGGCGTCCTGACGGTCACGCTGTTCGGTCAACGCTCCGGAGAGCGCGGCGGCCAGTTCGCCGACCTGTTTCTCGGCGGCCTCGAGGTCGGCGCGGGCCTTGTCGATCTCCGAGGCAATCTCCAGCGTGCTGGGTTTGCGGTCTGACCCACCGCTGATCCAGCCCGCCCCGACCAGGTCACCGTCGACGGTTACCGCCCGCAACTGGGCCCGGCCCGCCACCACGTCCAGCGCGTTGGCCAGGTCGTCGACGATCGCGACTCCGGACAGCATCGCGGTTATCGCACCACGCAACCGCGCAGGAATGTCAACCACGTCGACGGCCCACACCGCGCCGGCGGGCAGCGCAGGCGGGTCGGTGGCTGGCGGCTCCGGCCAGTCGCCCAGCACCAGGGCAGCGCGTCCACCGTCGGACTCCTTGAGCGCTGCGACCGCCGCACGCGCCGCACCGGAGTTCTCGGCGGCCAGCGCGTCGGCGGCCGTGCCGAGCACCGTCGCCACCGCCACCTCATGACCTGGGCGGACCTTGAGCAGTTCGGCAATTGATCCGAAAAGCCCTGCGCCGGCGTGGTTCTGCTGCAACCAGGCCGCACCGTCGCGGCGATCGAGGCCGACAGCGAGTGCATCGATGCGCGCCCGTAGAGAGGCCACCTGTTTTTCGGCGGCACGCTCGGCGGTCTGCAGTTCGGCCACTCGCTCGTCGGCCTGGCGCAGCGCGGCCACCGTGCGGTCGTGGTGCTCGTCGAGGGCGACTTCCCCCTCGTCGAGCTCTCCGACGCGAGACTGGACGGTCTCGAACTCGGCCCGCGCGGCCTCGGCTCTGGCGGCGGCCTCCTCGATGCCGACCGTCAACCGCGCCACGGTGTCGTCGATCGATTCCACCCTGGTCCGCATGGTGTCGACCTGACCGGCCAGCCGCGCCAGACCCTCCCGGCGGTCCGCTTCGGCCCGGGCGGCGGCCATGTGCGCGCGCTCCGCCTCTGCGGCAACCCGCTCGCGGCCGGCCAATTCGTCCCGCGCGGCCTCCAGCACCGCGCGCGATTCGGCCAGCTCCGCGAGTAGTTCGGCTTCGTGGGCCGCCATGTGGTCCGCCTCGGCCTCCAGTTCGTCGGGATCGCGGCCGGTCGAAGGCTCCGGTTCGGCATCGAGGCGCTGCGTGCGCTCGTCGGCGATCCGCACGGTCGCACTGACACGTTCGGTCAGCGCGGAGAGCCGGAACCAGCTCTGCTGCGCGAGCTCGGCGCGTTCGGTCAACTCGGCCACCGCGACCTCGTGGCCGTCGAGCTCGGCCGTGGCGGCCCCGAGCCGCGTGGTGATCTCGTCGTGCTCGCGGCGCAGCATGGTCTCGGTCTGGTGGGTGCTGTCGAACTCCGATCGCCGGGTCACCAGGTCGTCGGCGGCCAGTCGCAGCCTGGCGTCGCGCAGATCGGCCTGGATGGTCTGGGCCCTCCTCGCCATCTCGGCCTGGCGGCCCAGCGGTTTGAGTTGGCGGCGCAGTTCGGTGGTCAGGTCGGTCAGCCGGGCGAGGTTGGCCTGCATCGAGTCAAGCTTGCGGATTGACTTCTCTTTGCGTTTGCGGTGTTTCAGCACACCGGCTGCCTCTTCGATGAATGCGCGACGGTCCTCCGGGCGCGATTCGAGGATCTCGGAGAGCTTGCCCTGGCCGACGATGACGTGCATCTCCCGGCCGATACCCGAATCGCTGAGCAGTTCTTGAACGTCCATCAGGCGGCAGTGGCTGCCGTTGATCTCGTATTCGCTGCCACCGTCGCGGAACATTCGGCGGGTGATCGACACCTCGGAGTACTCGATTGGCAGTGCGTTGTCGGAATTGTCGATCGTGACGGTCACCTCGGCACGGCCCAGCGGTGCGCGCGAGGATGTGCCGGCGAAGATGACGTCCTCCATCTTGCCGCCGCGCAGCGTCTTGGCGCTGTGCTCCCCCATCACCCAGGTCAGGGCGTCGACGACGTTGGACTTGCCCGACCCGTTCGGGCCGACCACACAGGTGATGCCCGGCTCGAACCGCAGAGTCGTCGGCGCCGCGAAGGACTTGAAGCCCTTGAGCGTCAGACTCTTCAGATGCATGACGTGCCAGAATACCTAGCGCTCGTCGAATCCGGTGATCCGCTCGCGCGCGTCCGACCAGTCGGCGATGACCTTGTCGACCCGTCCCGGGGTGTCAGCGCCTTCGAGCAGGCCGAGCAGGCGCTCACAGCTCTCGCGCGGTCCCTGGGCGACCACCTGCACCCGGCCGTCCGGCTTGTTGGCGGCGAACCCGCTCAGCCCGAGTTCCAACGCCCGCGAGCGTGTCCACCAGCGGAAACCGACGCCCTGGACATGGCCGTGCACCCAGGCGCTCAACCGCACATGGTCAGTCGCCGACATTTCTCACCTCGAACGTCACCTTCGTACCGGACTTCAGCGTGCGCCCGACGGTGCACACCCGGTCGATGGCGCGCTCGACGACGGCCAGCAGGCGAACCACCTCGGCGTCGGGAAGACCGGAGAGGTCTACTTCGAGCGACTCCTCGAGCAGCGGATAACGCTCCTGCTCCCGGTCGGCCGAGCCCCGGACGCGAATCGTCGCGGGATAGTCGTCACCCAGCCGGCGCCGCAGCGGCTGGTCGCTGCTCATCCCGCTGCAGGCGGCCAGCGCGATCTTCATCAGCTCGCCGGGGGTGAACACCCCCTCGACATCCTCCGACCCGACCAGTACCTCCGCGCCGCGTGAACTGCGCCCGGTATAGCGGCGCACCCCGGTGCGCTCCACCCACAGATCCGTCATGGCTCCCATCTTCGCCCATACGAACAAATGGGCGGAAAAGTGCGAGTGGTTGCGGGCGAAACGTCGATCTCGGCGACATATGCGGCGATGCGACATATGCGGCGAAAGCTGCAAGAGAGGCGCGGCGAGGTCAGCTGCGCGGCACGCGCGGGCGGGGCTGACAGCGTGGGCAGTAGAACGACGAGCGGTTCATGAACTTGCCGCGGCGCATGATCGCCCCACACCGCCGGCACGGCTCCCCCTCGCGGCCGTAGGCGTCCAGCGACCGCTCGAAGTATCCGGACTCACCGTTGACGTTGACGTAGAGCGAGTCGAACGACGTACCGCCCTGGCCGAGCGCCTCGGTCATCACCTCGGCCGCCGCGTCGAGCAGTTCGGCCAGCTTCGGCCGGGTCAGCGTCGCGGCCAGGCGGGCCCCGTTGACCTTCGCCCGCCACAGCGCCTCGTCGGCGTAGATGTTGCCGATCCCGGACACGACGGTCTGGTCCAGCAGTTGACGTTTGATCTCGGAATTCTTACCACGCAGCACTTTGACGACCGCCTGGCGGTCGAAGAGCCGATCGAGCGGATCGCGGGCCACGTGCGCGACCGGCACCGGGACGTCGGTGCCGTCGACGGTGACCAGATCGGCGAGCAGCCAGCCACCGAACGTGCGCTGGTCGACGAAGCTGAGCGCAGTGCCGTCATCGAACAGCGCCGCGATCCGCAGGTGGTCATCCTTCGGGATGGGCCCCAACAGCATCTGCCCGCTCATCCCGAGGTGCACGACCAGCGCCGAATCGCCGTCGTCGAGGATCAACCACAGGTACTTGCCGCGCCGGCCGGTGCCGGTGATGCGCGTGCCGAGCAGTCGGGCGGTCAGATCGGCCGGCCCAGCTTCGTGGCGCCGCACCGCACGGGGATGGTGCACCCGCACCGCGGCGACGGTCTTACCGGTGATGTGGGCATCCAGACCCCGCCGGACGACCTCGACCTCGGGCAATTCTGGCATCGACGGCTAGGAGTCGACGTCCGCAGTGGACAGGGCGGTCCACGCCGTCGCGGCGGCCTTGAGTTCGGCTTCCTTCTTGGTGCGTCCGACGCCTCTGCCGTATTCGGTGTCGGTGACGAGCACCGTGGCGGTGAACTCCTTGTCGTGGTCGGGCCCGGCCGAGGTGACGACGTAGTGTGGAGCGCCGAGCCCTCGGGCGGCGGTTAGTTCCTGCAGGCTGCTCTTCCAGTCCAGACCGGCGCCCAACGTGGGTGCGGTGTCGAGCAGTCCGGCGAACAACCGCAGGATCACCTCCCGCGTGGGGATGAGCCCGTGTTCGACATAGGTTGCGCCGAGCAGAGATTCGACACCATCGGCCAGAATGCTCGACTTGTCCGCACCGCCGGAGTTCTCCTCGCCCTTCCCCAGCAGCAGATAGGCGCCGAGACCCTTGTCGGACAGCGTGCGCCCGACGTCGGCGAGCGCCTGGGTGTTGACAATGCTGGCCCGCAGTTTGGCGAGGTCCCCCTCGGAACGGTCGGGGTGGCGGTGGTACAGCTCCTCGGTGATGACCAGCCCGAGCACCGCGTCGCCGAGGAATTCCAGCCGTTCGTTGGTGGGCAGGCCGCCGTGCTCGTACGAGTAGCTGCGATGGGTCAGCGCGGTGGTGAGCAGATCGTCGGGCAATGTCACGCCGAGCGCCGTGAGCAACGGCGAACGGTCCAGCGTCACCTCTCGTCTCGATCCAGCAGCCCGGCGAGTTTCGCCCAGCGCGGGTCGATCGTGTCGTGGTGGTGACCGGGCTCGGCGGTGGCCATCGTGACCCCGCATTCGGGGCACAGTCCGGCACAGTCCGGGCCGCACAGCGGCGCGAATGGCAGTGCCAGTCCGACCGCGTCGACGATCGGCTGCTCGAGGTCGACCGTGTCGGGCACGCCGTTGGCGCCGACGCGGCCGACCTCGTCGTCCTCGGTGGTGGCGTCGGTGGTGCTGTCGGGGTAGGCGTACAGCTCGGTCAGCTCGATCTCGACCTCACCGGTCACCGGGGTGAGGCAGCGGGCGCATTCACCGGTCGTCGGCGCGGCCACCGTGCCGGTCACCAGGACACCCTCGGACACGGCCTGCACCTGCAGATCCATCGTCAGCGGAGCGCCCTCGGCGATCCCGATGAGGTCCAGTCCCATCCGCGACGGGTTGGGGACGGTCTCCTGAAAGGTCGCCATCGAGCCGGGCCGCCGGCCCAGTCGCGCAATATCGAGCACCAACGGCGATCGTGCTGCTCTGCCCTGGGTCGCCATACCTCGATCCTACGGCCCGGTTCTGCGCCTTCCGCGGCGCACCGAGTCCTCCAGCACCGTGGTCCTCCAGCACCGTGGTCCTCGAGCTCAGCGGGACACGTAGTCGTGCGTGCCGGCCGCGGTGCGCAGCTGATGGCGGCCGCGGCCTACCGAACGCAGCGTGCCGTTGAGAAAGTCCTCGAATTCGGCCAGTTTGCTGTCGACGTAGATATCGCATTCGCCGCGCAACCGGTCGGCCTCGGCGTGGGCGGTGTCGATCAGCCGGGTGGCCTCGGCGGTCGCGGTGGAGACGATCTCGGTCTGGGACACCAGGCGCTGCTGCTCCTTGATGCCTTCCTGAACGGCCCGCTCATAGGCCAGGTTACCGCTCTCGATCAACCGGTCGGCCTCGGACTTGGCCCGCCCGGTGCTCGCGTCGTATTCGCGTTTGGCGGTGGCCATGACACGGTTGGCCTCTTCACGCGCATCGCCCACCATGCGCTCGCTGTGCTGACGGGCCTCGCCGACCATGCGGTCCGCCTGGGCCTTGGCGTCGGCCAACAGGCGGTCGGCCTCGGCGCGGGCGTGGTTCACCATCGACTCGGCCTCGGCGCGCGCGTTGGTCACCATCGACTCCGAGTGCTCCTTGGCGTCGCGCAGCATGGAGTCGCGGGCGTCCAGTACGTCTTGGGCGTCGTCGAGTTCCCCCGGGATGGCGTCTTTGATGTCGTCGATCAACTCCAGGACGTCGCCGCGCGGGACGACACATCCCGCCGTCATGGGCACGCCACGGGCTTCTTCGACGATCGCCCCCAGTTCGTCGAGCGCTTCAAAAACTCGGTACACGGTGACACCCTCCAGGCGTAGTTGTTGGTTACCAGTGTGCCTGCTGTTACCTACGGGACTCGGCTTCCCACGCCGGTGTGTCGCTCCGGCCAGGTACACCTGGACCGTGTCCCGAGATTGTCAAGTGTTCGTCGCCACCTCAGCGCAGTGCCGCGCCGATGACGTCGCGCGCCCGGTCGATCATCGACGCGAACGGGCCGACCGCGAAGTTCAGCTTCGCCGATTCGACTCCGGGATGGGGCCGGGTCGGGGCGATCGCCTCCGCGGCTCGCACGGCCGCCGCCAGCCGTTTGAGATCGTCCGCGTCGAGTTCGCGCGCCAACTTGTCGAACTCCTCAGATTCCTCGAGTTCGGCGTGGTGGACGACGGCATCGCGGAACGTGGCCAGTTCCTCGAGAAACTCCGGCGAGCCGAAATCCATGCCCTCCAGCTTCGACAGCTGCTCCTTGGCGTCGTGTTCCTCGGCCAGCCGGGCATCGACGACCTCGTCTCCCCCGTCGACTTCCTGCCGAGCCCGCGGGTGGACCACCATCTCCTCGGCGGTCTCGTGCACCGCAAGGAGTTGACGCAGTTCGGTGAAGGCCTTCCCGCGCGCCTCCTCCGAGGACGCCGAGAACACCTCCTCGAACATGTCCTTGATGAGGTTGTGCTGATCTTTGAGGAATCTGACGACGTCGTCGGTCGACTGAACAAATGTTTCAACCATGGCGAGAACCTCCGATGAAGGGCCGAGGCGGGCTAGGGCTGTGCGCCGCCGCTATCTACCCCTACCCCGCCGGGCTCGGCTCAATCCCGCAGTTTCGCCTGTAACCGCACGTTCACCGCGTCGGGCAGCAGCGCAGAGACGTCACCGCCGAGGGTGGCGACTTCCTTGGCCAGCGATGAGGACACGAAGGAGTACTGCGGGGTCGACGCGATGAAGAACGTGTCGACACCCGCGACGTGCTTGTTCATCTGCGCCATCTGCAGTTCGTACTCGAAGTCGGTGCTGCCGCGCAGCCCCTTGACGATCGCGGTGAACCCGCATGCCCGGACGAAGTCGACCACCAGACCCTGACCCGACTCGACCCGAAGGTTGGGCAGATGCGCGCAGGACTCCGCGATCATCTCCATGCGCTCGTCGAGGGTGAACATCCCCTTCTTGTTCGGGTTGACCAGCACCGCGACGACGACCTCGTCGAACTGGGCCGCGGCCCGCTCGAAGACGTCGACGTGGCCACGGGTCACCGGGTCGAACGATCCAGGGCATACCGCGCCGCTCATGGGTGACGACCGTACCGGATCATCGTCGGTCGTCATTTCGACGGAGGTTGCCGGTCGGCGGCTCTCGTTGGGCGATGTCCAGGCGGGTGTCACCGTAGCGTCTCGACGGCCATGGTGACCATCCCGACGGCCAGGTCAGCTCCCTTCCCGACGCCCGCCGCTCGATGACGGCGACCGTGCCCTCGCGGGTCCAGCCGCGCGCATCGAGTGCGGCGAGCAGCTCCTCGACCTCGCTGTCCGGTAGGTCGTAGGGCGGATCGGCCAGCACCAGGTCGACGGCTCGGTCCACCCCACCCGCCACAACGGTCGCCACGGGCCCACGACGAACCTCGGTGGCGGCGCCCACGCCCAGTTCGGCGATGTTTCCGCTGATGGTCCTGGCCGCGCGCTCGTCCTGCTCGACGAACACCGCCCGCGAGGCGCCCCGCGAAATCGCCTCCAGGCCGAGAGCGCCGGATCCGGCGTACAGATCGAGCACCACGATGCGGTCGACGTCCAACCGGGCGTCGAGCACGTTGAACAGCGCTTCGCGCACCCGGTCGGACGTCGGTCGAGTGCCCCTGGGCGGCACCGTTATTCGCCGGCCGCCGAAAGTCCCGGCGATGATCCGGGTCAGCTGACGACCACCAGCAGGTCGCCGCCCTCGACCTGGGCGGTGGCCGAGACGGCGACCCGGTCGACGGTGCCGGCCTTGGGTGCGGTGATCGCGGCCTCCATCTTCATCGCCTCGATGGTCGCGATGGTCTCCCCGGCGCTCACCGTGTCACCGACATCGACCCCGACCGTCACCACCCCGGCGAACGGGGCGGCGATGTGGTCCGGATTGGCCCGGTCGGCCTTCTCCGCGGTCGGCACGTCGCTCGCCACGCTGTGGTCGCGCACCAGCACCGGGCGCAGCTGTCCGTTGAGGATGCACATCACCGTGCGCATCCCGCGTTCGTCCGGATCCGAGACCGCCTCCAACCCGATCAGCAGTTCCACGCCGCGTTCGAGCACGACGCGGTGCTCGTCACCATGGCGCAAACCGTAGAAGAACTGGTTGGCGCTCAACCGCGAGGTGTCCCCGTAGGTGTCGCGATGCGCCTCGAACTCCCTGGTGGGCCCGGGGAACAGCAACCGGTTGAGCGCGGCCTGCCGTTTGGTCCCGGGCTGGACCAGCACCGCCTCGTCCTCCGCGGACAGTTCCTCCACCGGTTTGGCCGGCGCGCGTCCCGCCAGCGCCTTGCTGCGCAGCGGTTCAGGCCATCCGCCCGGCGGGTCACCAAGTTCACCCCGCAGGAAACCGATCATGCTGTCGGGGATGTCGAACCGGGCGGGGTCCTCGGCGAATTGCTCGGCGGTGATGCCGGCACCGACCAGGGCCAGCGCGAGGTCACCGACCACCTTGCTCGACGGGGTCACCTTGACCAGCCGGCCGAGGATGCGGTCGGCGGCCGCGTAGGCCTCCTCGATCTCCTCGAACCGGTCCCCCAGACCGAGCGCGATCGCCTGCTGGCGTAGATTGCTCAGCTGGCCGCCGGGAATCTCGTGGCGGTAGACCCGTCCGGTAGGGGCGGGCAATCCTGACTCGAAGGGTGCGTACACCTTTCGCAGCGCTTCCCAGTACGGCTCGAGTTCGCAGACCGCTTCCAGCGACAGCCCGGTGTCGAACCCGGTATGGGCGGCGGCGGCGACGATCGAACTCAACGCGGGCTGGCTGGTGGTGCCCGCCAGCGGCGCCGCGGCACCGTCGACCGCCGAAGCACCCGCCTGCCACGCCGCCAGATAGGTGGCCAGCTGACCACCCGGCGTGTCGTGGGTGTGCACGTGCACGGGCAGATCGAACCGCGAACGCAGCGCCGAGACCAGCTTGACCGCGGCCTGGGGGCGCAACAGCCCCGCCATGTCTTTGATGGCGAGCACATGGGCGCCGGCCTCAACGATCTCTTCGGCCAGTCTGAGGTAATAGTCGAGCGTGTAGAGGTTCTCCGCCGGATCTGACAGGTCTCCGGTATAGGACATCGCGACCTCGGCTATCGCCGTTCCGGTTCGGCGCACCGCCTCGACGGCCGGGCGCATCGACTCGACGCTGTTGAGCGCGTCGAAGATGCGGTAGATGTCGATGCCTGTCGCCGTCGCCTCCTCGACGAACGCCGTGGTGACCGTCTCCGGATACGGGGTGTAGCCCACGGTGTTCCGGCCGCGCAGCAGCATCTGTAGACAGATGTTCGGGACCGCCTCGCGCAGAGCGGCCAGCCGCTCCCACGGGTCCTCCTTCAGGAAGCGCAGCGCGACATCGTAAGTCGCGCCGCCCCAGCATTCGAGCGACAGCAGCTGCGGCGTCATGCGGGCGATGTGCGGTGCGACCATCAGCAGGCTGGTCGTGCGGATACGGGTGGCCAGCAGCGACTGGTGGGCGTCCCGGAACGTGGTGTCGGTCAACCCGACCGCCGGCGAGTCCCGCATCCAGCGGGCGAAGCCTTCGGGCCCCAGTTCGACAAGCTTCTGCTTACTCCCTGCCGGCGGTGGCGCCGTGTCGTCGACCTGCGGGAGTTTGTCATGCGGGTACACCGTCGACGGCCGCGGCCCGTGCGGCTTATTCACCGTCACGTCGGCCAGGTAGTTGAGGATCTTGGTGCCGCGGTCCGCCGGTGTGCGGGCGGTCAGCAGGTAGGGCCGTTCCTCGATGAACGACGTGGTGACGCGCCCGGCGCGGAAATCCGGATCGTTGATGACGGCCTGCAAGAACGGGATGTTCGTCGAGACCCCACGAACGCGGAACTCGGCGAGCGCGCGCCGTGCGCGCGCCACCGCGGTGGAGAAGTCGACACCCCGGCAGGTGAGTTTGACCAGCATGGAGTCGAAGTGGGCGCTGATCTCCGCGCCGAGCACGGTGCCGCCGTCCAGCCGGATCCCCGCACCGCCCGGCGAACGGTAGCCGGTGATGCGCCCCGCGTCGGGCCGGAAGCCGTTGGCCGGATCCTCGGTGGTGATGCGGCACTGCATCGCGTAACCGCGGATGCCGCGGTTCAGCACGGCCTCCTGGCTCAACCCGAGGTCGGCCAGCGTCTCCCCGTCGGCGATGCGCATCTGCGACGCCACCAGGTCCACGTCGGTGATTTCCTCGGTCACCGTGTGCTCGACCTGGATTCGCGGGTTCATCTCGATGAAGACGTGCTGGCCCCGCTCGTCGAGCAGGAACTCCACCGTGCCGGCGTAGGTGTAGCCGATCTGGCGCGCGAAGGCCACCGCGTCGGCGCAGATCCGTTCGCGTAATTCCGGATCGAGGTTCGGCGCCGGCGCCAACTCGATGACCTTCTGGTGGCGCCGTTGCACACTGCAATCGCGTTCGAACAAGTGGACGATGCCGCCTTGGCGGTCGGCGAGGATCTGCACCTCGATGTGGCGGGGATTGACGACCGCCTGCTCTAGGTACACCGTCGGATCGCCGAACGCCGACTCCGCCTCCCGGCCGGCCGCCTCGATGGCCTCGGCCAACGCGTCGGGGTCGGTGACTCGCCGCATTCCGCGGCCACCGCCGCCCGACACGGCCTTGACGAACACGGGGAACTCCATGGCGGCGGCCGCGGCGACCAGCTCGTCGACCGATGACGACGGCGCCGAGGACCGCAGCACCGGCAGGCCGGCGGCGCGCGCGGCCTCGATGGCCCGGGACTTGTGGCCGGCAAGCTCCAGCAGTTCGGCCCGCGGGCCGATGAACGTGATGCCGGCTTCCGCGCACGCGGCCGCGAGTTCCGGGTTCTCCGAGAGGAATCCGTACCCCGGGTACACCGCGTCGGCGCCCGCGTGTAGAGCGACCCGGATGATCTCGTCGACCGACAGGTAGGCCCGAACCGGGTGCCCGATGTCGCCGATCTGGTAGGACTCGTCGGCTTTGAGCCGGTGCAGTGAATTGCGGTCCTCGTACGGATACACCGCGACGGTGGCGATGCCCAGTTCGTATGCGGCGCGGAACGCTCGAATCGCGATCTCGCCACGATTGGCGACCAGCACTTTGGAGATCACGCGCTACCCTATCCCATCCCGCTGCGGTGCCGCCGCCTGTACCGATCCCGCCGCTACAGAAGCATCGACCAGTAGTCCCAGAACCGCACCAGTATGAGCAGGAACACCGAGGTGAACCACAGGGCGGTGACAGACCATCGCCACTGGTGGACGGCACGGGCGACGGTGTTTTCGGCACGAGCATCTTCCCCGCTTGCCGGGGCCGGCCGCAGGGCGATCGACGCCGTCACCACCAGCAGCGGGACCGTCACCGCCCACACCACCATGCAGTAGGGGCACAGTGCCCCGATGCGGTAGAGGCTCTGGAAGATGAGCCAGTGTACGAACACCGTGCCGAGCAGCGTGCCGACGGCCAGCCCGGACCAATACCACCGCGGGAGCTGCACGTTGGCCACGGCCAGCACGCCGGTCACCGTCACCACGGTGAAGGCGGCGATGCCGATCAGCGGGTTCGGGAAGCCGAAGAGCGCGGCCTGGGGCGTCACCATCACCGATCCGCACGAGAGCACCGGGTTCAGCGAGCACGACGGGGTGTACGAGGGATCGATCAGCAGCTCGATCTTCTCGATGGTCAGCGTGGCGGCGGCGACCAGGCCCACCACACCGGCGATGAGGACCCACACCGCGCTGGGTTTCGGCACCGCTGGCTCGGCGGTTCGGCCAGCCGGCGAAGCGGTCGACGAGACGGCGTCGGGTGCGGTGGCGGTCATGACGCGGGAGCCGGCACCGCACCGTCCAGGCCCGGCACGTCGCCGACGATCTCCTTGATCTTGGCCACCAGCGCGTCGGGGGTCGACGGGTCGTAGTCCTCACCGTTGATGCGCACGGTCGGGGTGGCGCTGATCTCGGTGGCCGCCGCCATGCCCTTGACCATGTCGACGTAGCGGCCATTCTTGATGCAGTCGGGCACCGTTCCGCCGGCGCCGGCCTGGCGTGCCAGCTCGATCAGCTGCTCGTCACCGGGGTAGGTGCCGCCACCCTCGGCGGGCTGGATGCCCTCGGTGTAGAGCGCGGCGTGGAAGCGGCGGAAGGCGTCCTTGTTCTCGTCGGCGACGCAGTACGCGGCATTGGCTGCCCGTGACGAGTAACCATCACCCTGTGCGTCGAGGATCGAGACCATGTAGTAGTCCGCGGCGACCGCTCCCGTGTCGATCAGCTTGTTGATGCTCGGTCCGAACTGACGCTCGAAGTTGCCGCAGGCCGGGCAGAGGAAATCCTCGTAGAGCGACAGCACGGCCTTGGGCTCGCTGCTGTCCTCCTGAGTGACCAGGTTCCCGGCGGCCACCCGGACCGCGGTGGCCTCACCGGAGGCCGGCTTGTCCTCCGCCGACATCACGATGTAGAAGACGAGCGCGACGGCGAACACCACGACAACCGCCGTCAAGCCGATCTGGATGAATAGATTGCGCTTGCGATCGGCCGCCTTCAGGTCGTAGCGGGGCGTCTTCTTCGGTTTCGTGGCCACGCGACAAGAGTACCGGCGGCCGTCCTAGCCGCGGCTGAGGTGGGCGCGCAGCGCCGAGATCATCGCCGCGGTGGCGGTCTCGCTGTCCCCGCCGAGCGGGAAGAAGTTCGCGAACCCGTGGATCAGCGACCGCTCCTGCCGCAGGTCGACGGGCACGCCGGCGTTCCGCAACGCCTCGGCGTACCGGTTGCCCTCGTCGCGCAGCGGGTCGAAGCCGCCGGTGAGCACCAGTGCGGGCGGCAGCCCGGACAGGTCGTCGGCCAGCAGCGGCGACACCTCGGGGTCGGTGGGGTCGACGCTCGCACCCCCGAGGTAGTGGTCCATGAACCAGTCCATGTCCCGGGCGGTGAGGAAGTAGCCGTCGGCGAACAGCGTCTTGGACCGGGTCTCGCTGCACACGTCGACGACGGGATAGATCAGCAACTGCAGCGCCGGCGGGGGCGCGCCGGCGTTGCGCGCCCGCTGGGAGACGACGGCGGCGAGGTTGCCGCCCGCGCTGTCCCCGCCCACGGCGATGCGGTCGGCGGCCACACCGAGTTCGGCGGCGTGTTCGGTTGCCCAGTGGAACGCCGCGTATGCGTCGTCGGCTGCGGCGGGCGCCTTGTGCTCGGGTGCCAGCCGGTAGTCCACCGAGAGCACCGTCATTCCGCCGTCACGGCAGATCAGCCGGCAGAGGTCGTCGTGGGTGTCGAGGTCCCCGATCACGAAGCCGCCGCCGTGGTAGAAGACGAGCAGCGGGGAGTGGGCCTCGGGTGTGGTCGGACGGTACAGCCGAGCCGGGATGGTCCCGACCGGGCCGGGGATGGTCAGCTCGGTCACCTCGACGACGATCCCGGCGGTGAGCATGGCGGCGGTGATGTGCAGTTGGTGTCGCGCGACGCCGACGTCGTCACTGGCCACCAGGCCGCTGATGCCGGCGGCGCGCTGGGCGGCCAGCAACAGCTGCAGCGTGGTGTCGAGGGTGTTGCCATCGACGGTGACCGAGCGGAACCCCAGCAGCGCCCGCTTGACGGGCTCGGGCAGCAACGGAATGGTCCGCAGCGTCGCCCGCGTCGCCCCGTTCACCAGGGCGTCGCGCATCCGGTTCTTGCCTCGGGGTGCCGGGTCACCACCGCGGGCGGTGGGCCCTACGGGCGGTGCGGCGGCTGGCTGACTCGGCGGCATGGGAGCTCCTTTGGTCGCGTTGCACGACGGCGATTCGACACCTCAGGTCGGCTTTGGCGTCCGGCAGACACCGCCCGAAGACACCGAACCTGCGGTCGCGGCGGGCAGCGGCCGCCGGCTTCGACACGTCGATACGGCCGCAGCCTACGGCAACGGGGAGCAGACCGGCAGGGCGATCGCAGATTTCGGACCGGACCGCTCGCGCAGGGGTCGCTGCTGACCCACCCCGCTGTGGCGACCGTCGCCGAGTCACGCGGGAAAACCACAGCAGGCCGGATTAGGTGGCGTATACAACTCGGTAATATCGTCATCCCCGAGTCGGTGAACCCACAGCGGATTGAGAGCAACTTCGACGTGTTCGATTTCGAACTGACCGAGCGGGACGTGGCGTCCATCTCGGCTCCCGAGGACGGCTCTCGCCTGCGTCCCGACCCCGAAACCTTCGACTTCACAGGGTAGGTGACATGACGTCAACGCGCGGGGAGGCAGCCGGCATCCCCTCCGTCTCGCTCAACGACGGAAACTCGATCCCGGTCATCGGGCTCGGGGTCGGTGAGCTCTCCGAGGCCGAGGCCGAGCAGTCGGTGGCCGCCGCGCTGGAAGCCGGCTACCGATTGATCGACACGGCAGCCGTCTACGGCAACGAGGCCGCGGTGGGCCGGGCGATCAACGCCTCGGGCATCCCGCGCGACGAGATCTTCGTGACCACCAAACTGGCGGTGGCCGATCAGGGCTTCGGGACCTCGCAGGACGCCGCCCGCGCCAGCCTCGAACGCCTCCGGCTCGACTACGTGGACCTCTACCTCATCCACTGGCCCGCCGGTGACCACGGCAAGTACATCGACAGCTGGGGTGGGTTGATGAAGGCCAAGCAGGACGGCGTGACCCGTTCCATCGGAGTGTGCAACTTCAATGCCGAGCACTTGTCGAACGTCATCGACCTGTCGTTCTTCACCCCGGCGATCAATCAGATCGAGCTGCACCCGCTGCTCAATCAGGCCGAGTTGCGGGAGGTCAACGCCGGATACGGCATCGTGACCGAGGCCTACGGACCCCTGGGCGTCGGCCGCCTGCTGGATCACGCTGCGGTGACCGGGGTCGCCCGGGCCCACGACAGGACGCCGGCACAGGTCCTGCTGCGCTGGAGCGTCCAGCTCGGCAACGTGGTGATCGCGCGCTCGGCCAATCCGGAGCGGGTCAAGTCCAACCTCGAGGTGTTCGACTTCGAGTTGACCGACGCCGAGATGGCCACTCTCAATGGCCTAGACGAGGGCACCCGCTTCCGTCCGGACCCGGAGACCTACACCGGCCCCTGATGGGCCAGCCCGCTACTCCGCGAATCGGCCGGCGGTTTGCGCCGGCGCCGGCCGCTCACGCACCTCCACGGTGCGGGGGTGGAGAGGGCGCCCGCGGTCGTATGACGTTGAACGGCTCACTCTTTTGGACACGTGTCGGCCGCCTCGCGCAGCGCAGGCACCGAGGGCGCGTCGACCGGTAACCCGTAGCCGCGCATCACCGCGATGAACTGCATCGCGTACTGACAGTGGAACGCCCCGTTGGGCGGCATCCACGCCGCCGGCTCCTGGTCACCCTTGTCCTGATTCGCCTGGCCCTGTACGGCAAGGAGGTTGGCCGGATCGTTGGCGAACCGCACCCGCATATCGTCGGTCCAGTTGCGCGCACCCTGGTCCCAGGCGTACGCGAGCGGCACGATGTGCTCGATCTGCACCGCCGCGCCGGTCTGACTGCCGCGCGTGAACGAGATGACGACGTTGGTGTATGGGTCGTGCAGGACTCCCGTGGCCACCGCCGTGGGACACCTGCTGATCGACGTGTATGTCTTGTCCACGAGGTCGCGATCGAGGATGTCGTTGCGGGTATCGCAGCCGTTGTGGCCGCCCGGCGCGCTGTTGTCGTCGGTCCAGGCGTCACCGAACGCTGCACGCCGGTAGTCGTGCGCGCGTATCCGCGCGGGAACCGTCGCCACCCCGGCGAGGACGTCGGAACCCGGTGCGACGGTGGGCACGTCGGCGTACGCGGTGAGCTGCGCTGAGCGCTCGGCGGTCGAAGACACGGTCTGGTAGGCGACGAGCACCGCGAGGACCGCGGCGAGGACCACCCACACCGTCCGCGTCCGGCTCACGACTTCTCCAGGAACTCGACCCGGTCGGTGTCGGTAAACGGCGCGGCGAGCATGGCCATTCCCGGGCTCCCCGGCGACTTGTCGTAGAGCCTCTCGCAGAGCTCTCGCGCCGAGACGATGACCTCGAGGTGGTCGGACAGTGACAGGAAGCGCAGCGAGTTGAGGCTGCCGGACTGGTGCAGGCCCAGCACGTCACCCTCGCGGCGCTCACGGAGGTCGAGATCGGCCAACTCGAACCCGTCGAGAGTGGCGGCCACCGCCTTAAGCCGCTGCCCCCCCTTCGAACCCTCCGGCAACCGGGTGGCGAGTAGGCACAGGCTGGGATGACTGCCGCGGCCGATGCGGCCGCGTAGCTGGTGGAGCTGGCTGATGCCGAACCGGTCGGCGTCCATCACGACCATCACCGTGGCGTTGGGCACGTCCACGCCCACCTCGATGACTGTTGTGCAGACCAGCACGTCGATCTCCCCGGCCCGGAAGGCCGTCATCACCGCGTCCTTCTCCGCCCCGGATAGCCGGCCGTGCATCAACCCGACGCGCAGACCGGCCAACGGGCCGGCGCGCAGCCTGTCGTAGAGCGCGAGGACGGTCACCGGAGGCGGCCCCTGCTCGTGGCCCCGCGGCTTGTCGCTCTCGTCTATACGCGAGGCCACCACGTAGGCCTGCCTGCCGGCCCGGACCTCTTCGACGATGCGGGCCCATGCCCGGTCCAGCCACGTCGGGTGCTGGCCGACGAAGACGGTGTTGCTGGTGATGGGCGCACGCCCGCGCGGCAACTCGCGTAGCGTGGAGGTCTCCAGATCGCCGTAAATGGTCAGCGCGACGGTCCGGGGTATCGGTGTGGCGGTCATGACCAGCAGGTGTGGCGTGACACCGCCCTGGGCCTTGGCGCGTAAGCGGTTCCGCTGCTCGACACCGAACCGGTGCTGTTCGTCGACCACCACCATGCCGAGGTTGTCGAATTCGACGGCGTCCTGCAGCAGTGCGTGTGTGCCGATGACGATCCCGGCCTGCCCGGTGGCGACCTCGTTGCGCACCTGCCGCTTCTGCTGGGGAGTCATCGAACCGGTGAGCAACGCAATGCGGGTCGCGGCGTCCGCGCCGCCGAGCTGACCGGCCATGCCCAACGGCCCCAGGATCTGACGCATGGACCGGTCGTGTTGCGCGGCAAGTACTTCCGTCGGCGCCAGCATGGCGCACTGGTAGCCGGCGTCGACCATCTGCAACATGGCCAGCACGGCGACGACCGTCTTACCCGACCCCACCTCGCCCTGCAGCATGCGGTTCATCGGGCGGGTGCCGGCCAGTTCGCTCGACAGCACGGCGAGCACCTCACGCTGACCGTTGGTGAGCTCGAAGGGCAGACGCTTCCGCATCCCGGCGACGAGTCCGTCCTCCCGCAGTGGCGCAGGCGGACCGGCCTCGGTGAGTTGGCCGTAGCGTCGCGACACCAGCCCCCACTGTAAGCCCACGGCCTCGTCGAACGTCAACCGCTCTCGGGCCCGGTCCCGCTCGCCGTCGTTGTCGGCGAGGTGGATCGCACGCAGCGCGGCATCCTCGGAGACCAGACCGCGTTCGCGCACAACGGCTTCGGGCAGCGGTTCGGGCACCGGGTCCAAGACGTCGAGCACCTGGCGTACACAGGCGTAGATGTCCCAGCTCTGCACCTTGGCGCTGGCCGGGTAGATCGGGAAGACGTCACGTTCGAAACCGGCCAGCAGATCGTCACCCGTCGCCCCCGAGGACGCCGCGATGGTCTTGAGCGATTTGGTGCCGATCTTCCTGCTCGCCGACGACTCCAGGACGAGGAACGCCGGGTGGCTCAGCTGCAAGGTGTTACGGAAGTACTTGACCTCACCGGAGAGCATCAGCCGAGTGCCCACGGGCAGGTTGTCGATCATCCAGTCGGCGTTGAAGAACGTCGCGGTGACCACGGGGTTGCGCTTCCCCAGTGTGACGCGCAGATACTTTCGGGCCCGCTTACCCGGCAGCGGCTTCATCTGCCCCGGCTTGGCGTCGGTGATGACGTCGACGAAGGTGACGTGCTCGCCCTCCTCGATGTCGAGACTTTCCCCCTCGCCCCGCACGCTCATCCCGTCGCTGTACTTACGCGGATAGTGGCGCAGCAGGTCGTTGACGGTGCGGATGCCGAAGTGCTCCTCCAGTGCGGCCGCGGACTTGCCGCCGATGACGAAGTCGAGCCGATCGGTGAGCGCAACCATGTCACTCCACCCCGATCAGCAGTACATCGCCGCGGTGGCCGGTGTGGTAAGTGACCAGTTCGGTGCCGAGATGACGTTGGTGCACGTGGTCGCGCAGGGCCTCCCCGATCTCGGCGCCGACCGCGCCGTCGACTTCGTCGCCGGTGAGGACGGTGACCAGTTCGCCGCCCGACAGCAGCAGCAGGTCGATCAACCCGGCGGCCGCTGCGGTCACGTCCGGACCGACGACGAGAACCTCGTCACCCGAGATGCCAAGGCCATCGCCCGGGTTGCAGGCGCCCGCCCAGGTAAGGGCCTTCTCCGCGGCCACCCGCACGGCGCCGTGCCGTGCGGCCGCCGCGGCGCGGGCCATGGTATAGCCGTCGTCGACGGCGTGGCGCGCGGAATCGTGTACGGCCAAAGCGGCCAGACCCTGCACCATCGACCCGGCCGGCACAGGCACGACGTCGATGCCCCGGCCCATCGCGGCGGTGCACCCGGCGACGAGTTCCTCGGCAGCCACATACCCGTTCGGCAGCACGATGACCTGTCCGGCCCCGGTGTCGACGATGCCGCGAAGCAACTGCTTGGCGGTGACCTGCCCGTCAGGTTCCGGCCCCAGCACATGCGCCCCCTCACCGGCGAACAACTCCACAGCGCCGGGGCCGTCGACGACGGCTAGCACCGCCCGTTCGCGGCTCCAGCTGCCGTGCGGGCGGGCTTTGGTCACGCCGGCCAGCGCGGTGATCTGGATCCGGCTGGGGACCCCCACGGCCAGACCGGCCTCGACGGCGGCGCCGGCATCGTCGGCGTGCACGTGCACCGAGTATTGCGCCGGGGTGCCCGAACCGCCTCCCGCGGCGATCACGACGGAGTCGCCAAGACCTTCGAGCCGGCGGCGCAGCGCCTCCACCCCGCCGGATCCGCACCCGCCGAGCAGGTACATGACCTCGAACTGCGGCGTGGCGCAGGTGGCCGCCCGGGCGGGTTGGGCGGTCGGTCGGTAGGCCCGACGCCGCGCAGCGCGCCCGGTCAGGGTGCAGACCAGTGCGTCGAGCAGCACGAGCAGACCGCGACCGCCTGCGTCGACGACACCGGCGTCGGCGAGGACGTCGAGTTGCCGGGGCGTCTTGTCCAAGGCGATGGCCGCGGCGTCGGCGGCCGCGGCCACGGCCTCGGGTAACCCGGGCGCCGCGGCGTCGGCGGCGTCGGCCGCGGCCGCCAGCACGGACACGATGGTGCCCGGTTTGGCGTCCAGCGCCGCCTCGACCAGGTCGACGGCGTGCCGTAGGGCGGCGGCGAACAGCGCACCGTCGACCTCGGGCAGCGTCCCGCCCCGGCGGGCCGCGGCGGCCGCGGTGACCTCGGCGAGGCCCCGCAGGATCTGCGACAGGATGACTCCCGAGTTGCCGCGGGCGCCGTGCAACGCACCCGCCGCGAGCGCCGCCGCCACCTCCGCAACGTCGCTGGCGCAGCCCTGGGCCTCCGACCAGGCCGAACGCATGGTGAACAGCATGTTGGTCCCGGTGTCGGCATCGGCCACCGGGAAGACGTTGAGGCCGTTGATCTCGTCGGTGTGTGAGATCAGGTCGTCGACCGCCGCGTGGGCCCAGCCGCGCAGCACCGTCGCGTCGAGTCGCCCAGCCGCCATCTCACCTCCTGCCCGCACCGGCGTCGTGCGCGCCAGCCTATCGACCACTGCAGACACCGCTGCCGCACCGAGGTGACCTGTGCACGGCCGCGGCGAAGCACTCGCGGCCGGTTTTGGCGATCACCCACCCGGCCGGTATCCTGATCAGGTTGTCGGGTCATTCCGCGCTCGCCGCGGCCCAGGACCCGGACCCCCACGTACTGATCCAAGGAGTTCTAGATATGGCCGCCGTGTGCGATGTCTGCGGAAAGGGCCCCGGCTTCGGCAAGTCGGTGTCGCACTCCCATCGCCGGACCAGCCGTCGGTGGAATCCCAACATCCAGACCGTGCGCGCCGTCTCCCACCCGGGCGGCAACAAGAAGCGCGTCAACGTCTGCACCTCCTGCCTCAAGGCGGGCAAGGTCGCACGCGGCTGATCGCAGCGGCCCCGACTGCACCCTGAGCGGCGACCAGCCGAGGTCAGGGCAGCTGCCAGTCGATCGGTTCGGCGCCCATCTCCGTCAGCAACTCGTTGGCCCGGCTGAACGGCCGCGACCCGAAGAACCCGCGTGACGCAGAGAGCGGCGAAGGGTGCGGTGACTCGATCGCCACACACCCGTTGCCCGTCAGCATCGGCTTGAGGGTCGCGGCGTCGCGGCCCCACAGCAGGGCCACCATCGGCGTGTCCCGGGCGACCAGCGCCCGGATAGCGCACTCGGTCACCGCTTCCCAGCCCTTGCCCCGGTGCGACGCCGGGGCGCCGGGACGCACCGTCAGCACCCGGTTGAGCAGCAGCACACCGCGCTTCGCCCACGGGGTGAGGTCGCCGTTGTTCGGCTGCGGGTGGCCGAGGTCGGCGGTGTACTCGGTGAAGATGTTGGCCAGGCTGCGCGGCAACGGACGGACCTGCGGATCCACCGAAAAGCTCAGCCCGACGGCGTGTCCGGGAGTCGGATACGGGTCCTGACCCACGAGGAGCACCCGCACCCGGTCGAACGGAAACGAGAACGCCCGCAGCACGTTCGCGCCCGCGGGCAGGTAGCGGTGCCCGGCGGCGAGTTCAGCCCGCAGGAATTCACCTACCTGCGCCACCTGCTCATGCACGGGTTCGAGCGCCTGCGCCCAGCCCTGGTCGACGAGTTCGGAGAGCGCGCGTGCCGTCACGAAAAGCCAACCTAGCGTGCGGCGTTCGTCAGAACGACTGCCATCCCCGGTTTCCGGTCCACGCACGGCCGTCGACCAGCACGTCGGCCGGACCGGCGACCACCCGGCCGACCGTCCGCCACCCGTCCGGTAGCGGGCCGGGGAAGGTGGCGGCCAGCGCGTGGTCCTCTCCGCCGGCGAGCACGAACGCCCACGGGTCACCGTCGGCGGCGGCCGCGGCCCCAGCCACCGCGTCGTGGTCGCCGCGCAACGCCGCCCGCTCCACGTCGATCCGGCATCCCGATGCGTCCGCGATATGGCCGAGATCGGCCAGCAGGCCGTCGGAGACGTCGGTCATCGCCGTCGCTCCGGCGTCCGCCGCGGCACGGCCCTGACCGTAGGGTGGCGCCGGGACGAGGTGCCGACGACGCAGCTCGTCGAACTCCTTCGAACGGCTGCGCCACAAGGCATACCCGGCCGCGGACCGGCCGAGGTCCCCGGCCACTGCGACGATGTGGCCGGGGCGGGCACCGTCCCTGCGCACCGGCGCCCGGCCGGCGAGGTCACCCAGGGCGGTCACCGAGATGACCCACTGCGGGGAGTGGACCAGGTCGCCGCCGGCGACGCCCGCGCCCATCGCGGTCGCCTCGTCCCACATACCGTCGCTGAGGCGCAGCGCCGAACCGGCCGTAGTGTCCGCGGGCGCGCCGAACGCGACGACGAACGCGGTCGCGGTCGCGCCCATCGCCTCCACGTCGGCGGCATTCTGGGCGATCGCCTTGCGTCCGACGTCATACGGTGTCGACCAGTCGAGACGAAAGTGCCTGTCCTCGACCAGCATGTCCGTCGACACCACTGCCCGGCCGTCGGCGAACGACACCACAGCGGCGTCGTCACCGGGTCCCAGCGTCACCGACGGGGGCAGGCGTCGACCCCGCACCAGCGCATCGATCACCGCGAACTCACCGATGTCCGCCATGCTCGCGGTCGGGTCGAACCCACGCTGGTGTCGGACCATGTCACCTCCACCCGACGGCCGTCACGACGCGCAGCACCGGCTCCACCTGCGGTACGTTCTAGTCCCCGGAGTCTATGGGGCGGGACGGAGGCGAACACCGGTGGTCGAGGCTTTCATGCTGATCCAGACTGAGGTCGGCCGTGCCGAAGTCGTGGCCGCCCGGTTGGCCGAGCTACCCGGTGTGCAGACCGCGGAGTTCGTCACCGGACCCTACGACGTGGTGGTCCGGGTCGGCGCCGACAACCTCGACGATCTGCGCTCAGACATCGTCCCAAGCGTGCAGCGAGTCGACGGGATCACCCGGACGCTGACCTGCCCGATCGCCGACGGAGCGCACCCATAGGCTTGTTCGGATGATCTCCGAGGATCCGCAACGAGCACCGCGAGACGGCCCGCCGCGAGCGTTGATGATCGCCGCGATCCTGGTGGCCGTCGCGGCGCTCGTGGTGGTGCTAGGTGTCGCGGCCGTGCGCCAGGGACGCCCCGAGCAAAAGCCGGTGCCGATCGCGGCGGTGCCCGCACCGCGTGCCGACAGCCCGGAGTGCCGGGCCCTGTTGGGCGCGCTTCCCGAGGTGCTGGGCGATTTCCGCCGCGCACCGACGGCGGAACCAGCGCCGGTGGGCACCGCCGCCTGGCAGGCCGGGCCGGACACCGAGGCCATCATCCTGCGCTGCGGGCTGGACCGTCCGGTCGACTTCGTGGTTGGGGTGCCGATCCAGATGGTCGACGCCGTGCAGTGGTTCCGCGTCGGGGAGGAGGCCGCCCCGGGTAGCAGGCCGGAGAGTCAGCAGACCAGGAGCACCTGGTATGCCGTGGACCGACCGGTGTATGTGGCGCTGACGCTGCCGCAGGATTCCGGCCCGACGCCGATCCAGCTCATCTCCCGGGTGCTCACCCACACCATGCCGGCCACGCCCATCGCCCCCGGTCCGCCCCGTTAGCGCAGACCCGTTCCGCGGGCCACCGCCGTGTCCACCATCGCCGCGAGGAGCGTCGGATAGTCCACGCCGCTGGCCGCCCACATCCGCGGATACATCGAGATCGTGGTGAATCCCGGCATGGTGTTGATCTCGTTGACGACCGGTCCGTTGTCGGTGAGGAAGAAGTCCACCCGCGCCAGGCCCTGACAGTCGATCGCCCGGAACGCCCGGATGGCGAGGCGGCGGATGTCCTCTGCTACGTCGTCCTCCACCTTCGCGGGCACGTCCAGTTCGGCGCCGTCGTCGAGGTATTTGGTGGCGAAGTCGTAGAATCCGTCCTCGCGGCCACGCACCCCGGCTACCCGGATCTCGCCGACCGTGCTGGGCTCGACCCGCCCGTCCGGATACTCCAGTACGCCGCATTCGAGTTCGCGGCCCGGCACCCCTGCCTCGATGATGACCTTGGGGTCGTGCCTGCGGGCCAGGTCGATCGCCGCGCGCAGCTCCGCCCAGTGCGAGACCCGGCTGACTCCGATCGAGGAGCCGCCGCGGGCGGGTTTGACGAACACGGGCAGGCCGAGGCGAACGCGTTCGTCGAGGGTCATGTCAGCACGTCCGGGGCGCAGCACGACGTGGTCGCCGACTGGTAGACCCTCGGCGATCAGCAGCTTCTTCGTGAACTCCTTGTCCATGCCCGCGGCACTGGCCAGCACGCCGGCCCCCACGTAGGGCACGCCGGCCAGTTCCAGCAGACCCTGGATCGTGCCGTCCTCGCCGTAGGGGCCGTGCAGCACGGGGAACACCACGTCGACCGCGGCGAGCACCTCACCTGCCGCGGCCGGGTTCAGCGAGACCAGCTCACCGCTGCGGCGGGGGTCGGCGGACAGGGCCAGGGCCGTCCCGGATGCGGCGCTCACCTCGGGCAGCTGCCCGTCGGTGATGGCCAGGGTCTCCGGCCTGCCGTCGGTGAGCACCCAGCACCCGTCGGGAGTGATCCCCACGGCGACGACGTCGAATCGTTCGGGGTCGAGGTTGCGCAGGATGCTTCCTGCGGAAACACAGGAGATGGCGTGTTCGGAACTGCGCCCGCCGTAAACGACGGCAACGCGGGTGCGCTGGTTGCGGGCGATCACAGTCTGCAGAGGCTACCGTCCCGGCCGCCCGGGGAACGATTCGATGTCAGCCGAGCGCGGCCCCGAGGTCGGCGATCAGGTCGTCGGTGTCCTCGATGCCCATCGACAACCTGGCGAAGCCGTCGGGTACGGGATCCCCCCATCGGGCGCGCCGGTCGACGGAGGTGTGGATGCCGCCGAAGCTGGTCGAGGCGACCAGCAGGGCGCTGCGCTCGACGAGGGCGTGGACAGCCGCGGCGTCGGCGAGTTCCACCGACACCAACCCCCCGAACCGCCTCATCTGCCGGGCCGCCACCTCGTGGGCGGAATCCTCGGGCAGGCCGGGATAGCGCACGCTACGCACGGCGGGGTGGCTGCGCAGCAGCATGGCGACGGCCGTTGCGTTCTGGCACTGCCGTTCGAACCGCAGCCCGGCGCTGCCGAGGCTACGGAGCACCAGCCACGCCTCGAACGGTCCGAGGATCGGACCGGCCAGCACGCGGTCGCTCTCCAGCGCGGACATCATCTCGGGGTGGCTGCCCGCTACGTAGCCGGCGATGAGATCGCTGTGCCCCGAGAGCGCCTTGGTGGCGCTGGCCACCACGAGGTCGGCACCCAGCGACAGCGGTTGCTGGCCGAGCGGTGTGGCCGTGGTGTTGTCGACGATCAGGGTGGCGCCGCGCTCTCGGCACGTCATCCCGAGCCGGTGCAGGTCGACCACCTCGAGCCCGGGGTTCGCCGGTGTCTCGGCCAGCACCACATCGGCCTCCGACGCTGCCGCGCACATTTCGGCCGAACCAGCTTCGAGAACCGAGACGCCTTGTGGCACAAGATATTGCGAAGCGTAGCGACGGACCTGGTAATAGCCGTCGGCGGGCACGACCAGCCGTGTTCCCGGGCCGGTCAGCACCCGCAGCGCGGAGGTGATGGCCGCCATGCCGGATCCGAAGGCCAGTGCAGCCGAGGCCCCTTCGAGTTCGGCAAGTGCCCCCTCTAGTCGCCGCCAGGTCGGATTCGAGCTGCGGCCGTAGGTGTCCAGCGGCTGCGCTTCGTCCGGTGACAGGTGGTACGCCGAGACCGGAACCGGCGGTGGCGCCACGGGTTGGCCGGCGATCGCCTCGGCGCCAACGGCTTTGACGCTTCGCGTGGAATCACCGTAGGTGCCCTCCATACGCGCTACTCTGGTTTGGTGTTGCGGCCGAGCAGCAGCACGACAGCTTCGTCGACGGAAAGCCCCTTGTGGCAGACCCGATTCACCGCATCGGTCAGCGGCATCTCGACGTCGTAGCTGGCGGCCAGCGCCAACACCGACCGGCACGAGGTGACTCCCTCGGCCACGTGTCCACCCGCCGCGCGCAGCGCGGACTCCATGGTGCCGCCACGGCCCAGCCGTTCGCCGAACGTCCGATTGCGGGACTGCACCGAGGTGCACGTCGCCACGAGGTCGCCGACACCGGCCAGACCGGCCAGCGTCGCAGGTTTGGCACCCAACGCGACCCCCAGCCGCATGATCTCGGCCAGGCCGCGGGTGATGATCGCCGCGACCGTGTTCTCCCCCAGACCCACGCCGACGGCCATCCCGCACGCCAGTGCGATCACGTTCTTGCACGCACCGCCGATCTCGGCGCCGACCACGTCGGTGTTGGTGTAAGGCCGCAGATAACCCGTGGCCAGCGCACGTTGCAGGGCGACGGCGCGGCCGCTGTCGCTGCACGCCACGACGGTCGCGGCGGGTTGTTCGTCGGCGACCTCGCTGGCGAGGTTCGGGCCGGTCACCACCGCGACCCGCGACGGGTCCGCGCCGGTGACCTGGGTGACGACTTGACTCATCCGCATGAGCGTGTCCAGTTCGATGCCCTTGGCCAGGCTCACGAGCGTGGCGTGGTCGTCGATCAGGCCCGTCCACTGCTCGAGGTTGCTCCGCAGGCTCTGCGCGGGCACGCCCAGGACCACGGTGCATGCGCCGGCGAGCGCCTCGGCCGCGTCGGCGGTGGCGTGGATCGTCTTGGGCAGGTCCACCTCGGCGAGGTAGCCGCTGTTGCGACGGGTGTCGTTGACCTCCGCCGCCACCTCTGGCCGCCTGGCCCACAGCGTCACCGAGTTCCCCGCGTCGGCGAGAACTTTGGCCAGTGCCGTGCCCCACGCACCGGAACCCATCACCGCCGCCGTCACCACGCGTTCACCCTAGCGCGCAGCCGGCGGGGTCCGACGGCGGCGGCCGGACAACCGCGGTACTGGCAGGATGGCGCCATGCGCGGCACGAGAAGCAACGTCGCCGCCCCGTCCTACACCGACGTGGCGGTGGTCATCGCCGTCAAACGCCTCGCCGCCGCCAAGACCAGGCTGGCGCCGATCTTCGCCCCCGGGGAGCGCGAGACGGTCGTGCTGGCGATGCTCGTCGACACCGTCGCCGCCGCCGCCGCGGTGGCGTCGGTCACCGTGGTCACCCCCGATCCCGCCGCCGCGGATGCCGTATCCGCGCTTGGCGCAGAGGTGCTCGACGACCCGACTCCGGCCGGTCACCGAGACCCGCTCAACAACGCGCTGCGCGCCGCCGAGGCCGTGGTGCGCGGGACGACCCCGAATGTGGTTGCGTTGCAAGGTGATCTTCCCGCACTACAGGCTCAGGAGCTGGGCGAAGCAATCGCGGCCGCACGGGCACGGCCACGCAGCTTCGTCGGTGACCGGCACGGGACCGGGACCTCGGCGCTGTTCGCGTTCGGCGTCCCGCTTGACCCGCGGTTCGGCCCCGATTCCGCGCAGCGACACCGCCGTTCGGGGGCGGTCGAGCTGACCGGGTGGTGGCCGGGGCTGCGCTATGACATCGACACCCCCGACGATCTGGTGGCGGCCCGCCGCCTCCGCGTCGGCACGCACACTGCGCGTGCCGTCGGTGCCGAAAGGTGAACATATCGCGTATGCGGTGGCCGTACGGCGCCACTATAGGGGAGGATCGGGCCATGACCGAAGCCGAGGCCGCGATCCGCGCGGAGGGCACCACAGAGGGCACCACAGAGGGCACCACAGAGAGCAATGACCGCGCGTCGGGACATTCGACCCCGGAGGCACCGCCCGCGGCGACACCGCCCGCGACCGACAACGCGCTGCCCGAGGATCGCTACCTCAACCGCGAACTGAGCTGGCTGGACTTCAATGCCCGGGTGCTGGCGCTGGCCGCCGATCCGAGCCTGCCCCTGCTCGAGCGCGCGAAGTTCCTCGCGATCTTCGCGTCCAACCTCGACGAGTTCTACATGGTGCGGGTCGCCGGTCTCAAACGGCGTGACGAGATGGGCCTGTCGGTGCGTTCGGCCGACGGGCTCTCACCGCGTGAGCAATTGCGCCGGATCAGTGAGCGCACCCAGCAGATCGCGTCCCGGCACGCGCGGGTGTTCCTCGACGCCGTGCGCCCCGCCCTTGCCGACGAGGGGATCGTCATCGTGACCTGGTCCGAACTCGACGAGGCCGAACGCGCGCAGCTTTCGACGTACTTCCACGAACAGGTCTTCCCCGTGCTGACCCCGCTGGCGGTCGACCCCGCCCATCCGTTCCCGTTCGTCAGCGGCCTGTCGCTGAACCTGGCGATCACGGTCCGCCAGCCCGACGACGGCGGACAGCACTTCGCACGGATCAAGGTGCCCGACAACGTCGAGCGGTTCGTGCAGCTCGGGGTGCGCGGTGAGACCAATGAGGTTGTCCGGTTCCTTCCGATGGAGGAGTTGATCGCCGCGTTCCTGCCGGTGCTGTTCCCCGGGCTGGAGATCGTCGAGCACCACGCCTTCCGGATCACCCGCAACGCGGACTTCGAAGTCGAGGAGGACCGCGACGAGGACCTGTTGCAGGCGCTCGAACGCGAACTCGCCCGGCGGCGGTTCGGTTCGCCGGTGCGCCTCGAGGTCTCCGACGACATGACCGAGAGCATGCTGGAACTGCTGCTGCGCGAACTCGACGTCGACCCGAGCGACGTGGTGGACGTGGCGGGCCTGCTCGACCTCTCTGCGCTCTGGCAGATCTATGCCGTCGACCGCCCGGCGCTCAAGGATCGGCCCTTCGTGCCCGCCACCCCACCGGCATTCGGTGAGCGGGAGACACCGAAGAGCATCTTCTCCACACTGCGTGACGGCGACGTGTTGGTGCACCATCCCTACGATTCGTTCTCCACGACCGTGCAGCGGTTCATCGAACAGGCCGCGGCCGACCCGAACGTCCTCGCCATCAAGCAGACGCTGTACCGCACCTCGGGTGACTCCCCTATCGTCAACGCGCTGATCGACGCCGCCGAGGCGGGTAAGCAGGTGGTGGCGCTGGTCGAGATCAAGGCACGGTTCGACGAACACGCCAACATCAAGTGGGCCCGCGCACTTGAGCAGGCCGGCGTCCACGTGGTGTACGGATTGATCGGGCTCAAGACCCACTGCAAGACAGCGCTCGTCGTGCGCCGCGAAGGGTCGATGATCCGGCGCTACTGCCACGTCGGAACCGGTAACTACAATCCGAAGACCGCCCGCCTGTACGAGGACGTGGGCCTTCTCACGGCGGCACCGGACATCGGGGCTGATCTGACCGATCTGTTCAACTCGCTGACCGGGTACTCCCGCAAGGTCGCCTACCGCAACCTACTGGTGGCGCCGCACGGGGTGCGCCGGGGTATCGTCGACCGCATCGAACGCGAAGTCGCTGCCGCCCGCGACGGCGCCGAGAGCCGGATCCGCCTCAAGGCCAACGCGTTGGTCGACGAACAGGTCATCGACGCCCTCTACCGCGCTTCACAGGCGGGTGTCCGCGTCGAGGTGGTGGTGCGCGGTATCTGCGCGCTGCGGCCCGGCGTCGCGGGGTTCTCCGACAACATCGTGGTGCGCTCCATCCTCGGCCGCTTCCTCGAACACTCACGGATCATCCACTTCCGCGCCATCGACGAATACTGGATCGGCAGCGCGGACATGATGCACCGCAACCTCGACCGTCGCGTCGAGGTGATGGCTCAGGTGAAGGATCCTCGGCTGACCGCACAGCTGAACGACGTGTTCGAGTCGGCGATGGACCCGGCGACGCGCTGCTGGGAGCTCGGACGGGACGGGCACTGGTCGGCGTCGCCGCGCGAAGGTGAGACCGTTCGCGACCACCAGGTGTCGCTGATGCACCGTCATCGCAATCCGTGATCTGCCGCTTGACACCGGCCACCGCCGCGGGCCCGATGACCTGCAGGAGATGAGTTGTCCAAGACGACGACCAAGGATGCCGTTGTGTTGCCTGCCAAGTTCGTGCTGGCGGCCGGTGCGGTGCTGTGGCGACCCGGTGCCGGCGGGTCGGCGCCCGATGTAGCCGTCATCCACCGCCCACGCTACGACGACTGGTCGCTGCCCAAGGGAAAGGTCGACCCCGGGGAGACCGAACCGGTCACCGCTGTGCGTGAGGTGCGCGAGGAGACCGGCTACTCGTGCGTCCTCGGCCGGCGCCTGGCATCGGTGAGCTATCCGCTCGACCAGCAAGTCAAGAAGGTCCGGTACTGGGCGGCCCGCGCCGCCGACGGCACCTTCTCCCCCAACGACGAAGTCGACGAGCTAATCTGGTTGCCCGTGCGCGAGGCGATCACGCGGCTGGGTTACCCCCATGATCGGAAAGTGCTGCGCCAGTTCACGAAGGTGCCGCCCGACACCCAGACGGTGCTCGTCGTGCGCCATGCGACGGCCGGAAGCAAATCTCGCTACCGCGGCGACGACCGCAAACGGCCGCTGGACAAGCACGGCCGCGCGCAGGCCGAGTCGTTGGTCGGTCAACTACTGGCATTCGGAGCCGACCGGTTGCACGCCGCCGACCGCACGCGCTGCGAGCAGACGATCGAGCCGTTGGCCGAAGAGCTCGGTGAGACAGTGCAGCCCGAACCGACGCTGACCGAAGAGGCCTACGCCAAGGACAAGAAGGCGGCACGGCGGCGCGTGCTGCAGATCGCCGCCGAGGCGGGCGAGGCAGGGCACACACCGGTGATCTGCTCTCAGGGCAAGGTGATTCCCGACCTGATCGAGTGGTGGTGCGATCGCGACGGGGTCCGGCCGGACAAGTCCCGTAACCGCAAGGGCAGCACCTGGGTGCTGTCGCTGGTCGCGGGGCGACTGGTCGCCGCCGACCACATCGGCAGCCCGCTGGCCCTCAGATAGACGCCAGAACCGCCACGAGTCGTCACAATCCGCGGCGGTTCGCCGTGTGTCGAGGATTTACTTACGGCCCTTCTTGGCCGGCGCCTTGCGGGTCGCAGCCTTGGCGGCCGTCTTCTTGGCGGCGGTGGCTTTCTTGGCGGGAGCCTTTGCCGCCGCCTTTTTGGCCGGCGCCTTGCTCGCGGACTTCTTGGCCGGTGCCGTCTTCTTCGCCGCGGCGGTCGACTTCTTCGCCGGCGCCGACTTCTTGGCCGCGGCCGTCGTGGTCTTGTTGGCCGGTGCCGTCTTCTTCGCCGCGGCGGTCGACTTCTTCGCCGGCGCCGACTTGGCCGCGGCCGTCGTCTTGTTGGCGGCAGCCTTGTTGGCGGTCGTCTTGTTTGCGGCGGTCTTCTTGGCGGGGGCCTTCTTCGCCGCACGCTTCGCCGGCCCGGCAGTCACTCCGCGCTTCACAGCGGGACCTTCGGCCGCGAGCTTCTGTGCGCCAGAGACGATCGCCTTGAATTGCGCGCCCGGCCGGAACGCGGGCACCGAGGTCGGCCTTACCTTCACCGTCTCACCCGTGCGCGGGTTGCGTGCGACGCGCGCTGCGCGCCGGCGCTGTTCGAAGACGCCGAAACCGGTGATGGTCACGCTGTCGCCCTTGTGTACCGCCCGCACGATGGTATCCACGACATTCTCGACCGCGGCGGTGGCCTGCCGGCGATCGGTGCCCATCTTGGTTGTCAGTGCGTCGATAAGCTCCGCTTTGTTCATGCAAAACCTCCGAGACAAGTAGCCCTACTTGGGCCGACTAGTGGACACGGTAAACCCACTGACCATTGAATTCCAAGAGCCACGCGCTGTTTCGGCGGCTGCCGGTGAACATTTCGGCAATCCGGTTGGGGCCCTTGACGTCTGTCGGCTTGCCGGGAAACGGGTGCCAAAACGGCGATTCCGGGTAGGGCCGACGGCCCGGATCAGGCCGGCAGAGTGCGCGGCTTCCAGCTCGGCCTGTGCTGCTCGTAATCCTCGATTTCAGCCTGTTTCCGCAGCGTGAGGCCTATATCGTCGAGCCCTTCGAGCAGGCGCCACGCAGTGTAGTCGTCAATAGTGAACGGCACCATGACCGTTCCGGCGATGATGTTGCGATCTTGAAGATTGACAGTGATTTCCAGTCCAGGATTCTGCTCGATCAACTTCCACAAAATTTCCACGTCATTTTGACCGACCTCGGCGGCCAAAAGACCGGCCTTACCAGAATTCCCGCGGAAGATGTCGGCGAACCGCGACGAGATGACGACCCGGAAACCGAAGTCCATCAGCGCCCACACCGCATGCTCGCGCGAGGACCCCGTGCCGAAATCGGGTCCGGCCACCAGAACCGAACCCCGGTCGAACGGCGGCAGGTTCAGCACGAAGGAGGGGTCGTTGCGCCACGCGGCGAAAAGGCCGTCCTCGAAACCGGTTCTGGTTACCCGCTTCAGGTACACCGCGGGGATGATCTGGTCTGTGTCGACGTTCGACCGACGCAGGGGCACGCCGATCCCGGTGTGAGTGCGAAAGGCTTCCATGGCGGGTTCTCCTTCAGCGAGCGGGGATGGCGGACAGGTCCGCAGGTGATGACAGCGTGCCGCGGACGGCGGTGGCGGCGGCCACGGCCGGCGAGACCAGATGTGTCCGCCCGCCTTTGCCCTGGCGCCCCTCGAAGTTGCGGTTGGACGTCGACGCGCATCGCTGCCCCGGGGACAGTTGATCGGGATTCATGCCCAGACACATCGAGCAGCCCGCCTGCCGCCACTGGGCACCGGCCTCGACGAAGATCCGGTCGAGCCCTTCGGATTCAGCCTGCGCGCGGACCCGCATCGATCCGGGGACCACCAGCATCCGCACCCCGTCGGCGACGCTGCGGCCCCGCAGGACGTCGGCGACGACGCGCAGATCCTCGATGCGCCCGTTGGTGCACGATCCGACGAACACGGTATCGACCGCGACGTCGCGCATCGCGGTGCCGGCCTGAAGACCCATGTAAGTCAACGCCTTTTCCGCCGCCTGCCGCTGACCCTCGTCAGCGATCAGCTCCGGGTCGGGCACCGCGCCGGACAGCGGCACCCCCTGCCCGGGATTGGTGCCCCAGGTGACGAACGGGCTCAGCTCGGCGGCGTCGAGATAGACCTCGGTGTCGAATTCTGCGCCGGGATCGGTGCGCAGCTGCCGCCAGGCCTGCACTGCCGCATCCCAGTCGGCGCCAGTGGGCGCGTGCGGACGGCCGCGCAGGAATTCGAACGTGGTCTCGTCGGGCGCCACCATGCCGGCCCGCGCGCCGGCCTCTATGCTCATGTTGCAGATGGTCATTCGGCCCTCCATCGACAGTGATGCGATGGCGCTGCCGCGGTATTCGATGACGTGGCCCTGTCCCCCGCCGGTGCCGATCTTGGCGATCACGGCCAGGATGACGTCCTTGGCGCTGACTCCAGGCGGGAGCTCCCCTTCAACGTTGACCGCCATCGTCTTGAACGGCCGCAGCGGCAGCGTCTGCGTCGCCAGTACGTGTTCCACCTCGGAGGTGCCGATCCCCATTGCCAGGGCGCCGAACGCGCCGTGGGTCGAGGTGTGGCTGTCACCGCACACGACAGTCATGCCCGGCTGGGTGAGCCCGAGCTGCGGGCCGATGATGTGAACGATGCCCTGTTCGGCGTCACCCATCGGATGCAGCCGGATCCCGAATTCGGCGCAGTTGCGGCGCAACGTCTCCACCTGGATGCGCGACACCGGGTCCGCGATCGGCTTGTCGATGTCAACCGTGGGCACGTTGTGGTCTTCGGTGGCGATGGTGAGGTCCGGCCGTCGCACCGGTCGATTCGCCAGGCGCAGGCCGTCGAACGCCTGCGGGCTGGTTACCTCGTGCACAAGGTGCAGGTCGATGTAGATCAGATCCGGTTCACGCCCGGCACCCTCGCCGGTGCCATGGGCGACGACGTGGTCGGCCCACACCTTCTCGGCCATGGTGCGCGGTGTGGTGAGCTGTGCCATTACCTTCTCGATTCTCGATACGCCGCCTGCGCCGTTACGCTGGCATTCTCACATTTCGGGAGGATAGTATCTCTTTGTGAGACAGGATAGCGGCATCGGCGTGCTGGACAAAGCCGTGGGCTTACTGCATACCGTGGCGGAGTCCCCCTGCGCGCTCGCGGAACTATGCGAGCGCACCGGACTACCCCGGGCGACGGCGCACCGGTTGGCCACGGGCCTGGAAACCCACCGTCTGCTGGCCCGGGATGCCGACGGGCGGTGGCGGCTCGGGCCAGCGCTGACCGAGTTGGCCGGCCAGGTCAACGATCCGCTGCTGGCCGCCGGAGCAGTGATCCTGCCTCGCCTTCGGGAGATGACCGGGGAGAGCGTTCAGCTGTACCGGCGGGAGGGCACCTCCCGGATCTGCATCGCGGCCCTGGAACCGCCCGCGGGACTGAGGGACACAGTTCCGGTCGGAACCCCGCTGCCGATGACGGCGGGTTCGGGGGCGAAAGTGCTGCTCGCCTTCGCCGACGCCGCCACCCAGCAGGCGGTGCTGCCCGAAGCCATGTTCACCGAACGCACGCTGGCCGAGGTGCGCAGGCGCGGGTGGGCGCAGAGCGCGGCTGAACGCGAGCCCGGGGTGGCCAGCGTCTCCGCGCCGGTGCGCGACGGCAAGGGGGCCGTAGTGGCGGCGATCTCGGTGTCGGGTCCGATCGACCGGATGGGGCGGCGCCCCGGCGCGCGGTGGGCCGCCGATCTGCTCGCCGCCGCCGATACCCTCGCCAGCCGGCTGTAGCGGCTCGCCGAGACCGACGTGGCGGCGGTCGGCGGACCCGCACGATGACCATGACGTAGATCGACCGTGACGTAGATCGACCGTGACGTAGATCGACCGTGGCGTAGATCTCGGTGCCGGAATGGCCGGACGAAAGCCGGTGATGTACCCCCGATGGGATTCGAACCCACGCTACCGCCGTGAGAGGGCGGCGTCCTAGGCCGCTAGACGACGGGGGCTAGAACTTTCGGTTGGACAGCATAGCTCAGCGAACAACGCTGACCTAATCGCCTGCAGAGCGCTTCGGCTCTTCGCGCAGACCTCGATCCAGCTGGGGTACCAGGACTCGAACCTAGAATGGCTGAACCAGAATCAGCTGTGTTGCCAATTACACCATACCCCATCGGCCGCCCATAACCGCTGGTCACGAGCCTTTTCGGAGCGCTTGCGCGGCGAGGATCTCCCCCGCGCATCGTTCCGGCGCCGACGTGCACACTACCAAATATTTCGGGGTGCTTTCGCCACGCATCCCGCGGAGCGGCCACACGACCTAGGCGGTAGCGGCCGCATGCTCGCGTCCGGCCCGCAGGCGGGCCAGGCTGCGGTCACGCCCGAGCAACTCCAGCGATTCGAACAGCGGCGGGCTCACCGAGGCTCCGGTGGCGGCGACGCGGATCGGACCGAACGCCTTGCGCGGCTTGAGCTGGAGATCCTCCAGTAGCGCCTTCTTCAGCGCCTCTTCGATCGCGGCGGTCGTCCACTGCCCGACACCCTGGAGCGCCGAAAGCGCGGCGTCCAGTACCTGTACCGCATCTCCCTTGAGTTCCTTGGCCGCCGCCTTCTCGTCGAGAGCGAACGAGCCCTCGTCGAGGAACTTCAGCAGGCCCCAGGCGTCACCGAGGACGACGATGCGGGTCTGCACCAACCGGGCAGCCTCGGCGAACCGCGCGTTGTCGAGACCGGTGTCGTGTCCGTGGGCGGCGAAGTACTCCTCGAGGCGCGCGGTGAACTCCTGCTCGGACAGCATCCGAATGTGTTCGGCGTTGAGCGCGTCGGCCTTCTTCTGGTCGAACCGCGCGGGATTGGAGTTCACGTCGGCGACGTCGAAGGCGGCCACCATCTCCTCGAGGCTGAATACGTCGCGGTCGTCGGCGATGCCCCAACCCAACAGCGCCAGGTAGTTGAGCAGCCCCTCGGGAATGAAGCCCCGATCGCGGTGCAGGAACAGATTCGACTGCGGATCTCGTTTGGAGAGCTTCTTGTTGCCGTCACCGAGCACGCTCGGCAGGTGGGCGAACTGCGGCACTTCGTCTGCAACACCGATGCGGATCAGCGCCCGGTACAAAGCGATCTGACGGGGAGTGGACGGCAGCAGGTCCTCCCCCCGCAGCACATGGGTGATCTTCATCAGCGCATCGTCGACCGGGTTGACCAACGTGTAGAGCGGCTCACCGTTGCCGCGGGTGAGCGCAAAGTCGGGAATCGTCCCGGCACCGAACGTCGTCTCGCCACGCACGAGGTCGCGCCAGGTAATGTCGTCATCCGGCATCCTGAGGCGGATCACCGGCTCGCGGCCCTCGGCGCGGTAGGCGGCGCGTTCCTCGTCGGTGAGGTCGCGGTCGAAGTTGTCGTAGCCCAGTTTCGGATTGCGCCCCGCGGCAAGGTGGCGAGCCTCGACGTCCTCGGCGGTCGAATAGGCCTCGTAGGCCTCGCCCGCGTCGACCAGACGGGTGATCACGTCGCGGTAGACGTCCCGGCGCTGCGACTGGCGGTACGGCGCATACGGTCCGCCGATCCCGGGTCCTTCGTCGTAGTCCAGTCCGAGCCAGCTCAGCGCGTCGAGGATCGCGTGGTAGCTCTCCTCGCTGTCGCGGGCCGAATCGGTGTCCTCGATACGGAATACGAACGTACCGCCGGTGTGACGCGCGTACGCCCAGTTGAAGAGCGCAGTGCGGATCAAGCCGACGTGCGGAGTGCCCGTCGGCGAAGGACAGAATCGCACGCGTACGCCCATATCGCTCATCGTCTTCCTTTTCGCACAACGGGGTTGGTGAGCGTCCCGATGTTCTCGACGGTGATCGAGACGGTGTCGCCGTCGTCGATCGGGGACACCCCCTCGGGGGTCCCGGTGAGGATGAGGTCCCCGGGCAGCAGGGTCATCACGGCCGAGATCCACTCCACGATCGCCCCGACGTCGTGCAGCATCATCGACGTCCGGGTGAGCTGACGCGTCTCGCCGTTGACCTCGGTGCGCAATTCGAGATCCGACGGGTCGACGTCGGTGACGATCCACGGACCCACCGGACAGAACGTGTCGTGGCCCTTGGCACGGGTCCACTGTCCGTCCTGCTGCTGCTGGTCGCGCGCGGACACGTCGTTGGCGATGGTGTAGCCCAGGATGTTCTCGGCAGCCCTCGCGGCGGGCACGTCCTTGCACGGCCGACCGATGACGACGGCCAGCTCTCCCTCGAAGTGCACAGGATTGGCGTTGGCCGGCAATTGGATCGGGATGTTGGGGCCGATGATCGACGTGTTCGGTTTGAGGAAGATCACCGGGTCCGGGAAGTGTCCGCCGCCCATCTCCTCGATGTGCGCGGCGTAGTTTTTCCCGATGCACACCACCTTGCTGGCCAGGATGGGTGCCAGCAGCCGGACGTCGGCCAGCGGCCACGACCGCCCCGTAAAGGTGGGCGTGCCGAAGGGATGTTCGGCGATCTCCCTGACGGTCGTGGCGGGATCGTCGGGGGTGCCCTCAACGCTGACGAAGGCGACTCCGTCGGGGCTGGCGATTCGACCGAGGCGCATGCTGCCAGCTTAGTGTCAGCAGTCTGCGCCCCGGGCAAGCGCCGTCCTGCCCACCGGGCGATTTCAGATCTTGAGATGCTGGTTCGGATATATGAGACGTGCCATGTCACCATGGAGAGATGGCGGCCCAGACCATCGGCACGGTGCGCCGCTGGTCGATGTTGGCGCTGGGTGTCGCCGCGACGATGTGCGCCAATGTATTTGTCTACGGCGCGGCGTTTCTCATCCCGTCGCTGCGTGCCGAGCGCGGCCTCGATCTCGCACTGGCCGGACTGATGGCGTCGATGCCGAGCTTCGGCATGGTGGTGACCCTGATCGCTTGGGGCTACGTCGTCGACCGGGTCGGTGAACGCTTCGTGCTGACGGTGGGTTCGGGGCTCACCGCGGCCGCCGCCTTCGCCGCGGCCGCGGTGGATTCCCTTCCGGCCGTGGGCGCGTTGCTGTTCCTCGGCGGGATGGCCGCCGCGGGCAGCAATTCGGCCAGCGGCCGCCTGGTGGTGGGATGGTTCGCACCACATCAGCGCGGTCTGGTGATGGGGATCCGGCAGGCGTCGGTTCCGCTCGGGGTCGGCCTCGGCGCCTTGGTGATTCCGACGGTTGCCCAAAGCCGGGGCGTCGCGGTGGCCCTGTTGTTTCCGGCAGTCGTGTGCGCGGCAGCGGCGATCTTCTGCCTCGTCGGCGTACTGGATCCGCCGCGGCCCCCGCGCGGGGAGGCCGCAGCCGAGGTGCTGGCCAACCCGTACCGCGGCGACACAGTGCTGTGGCGAATCCACGCCCTGTCGGTCCTGCTCGTGGTGCCACAGGCGGTGGTGTGGACTTTCACACTGGTGTGGTTGATGTCCGAGCGGGGATGGTCGGCGGCATCCGCGGGGGCACTGGTCACGCTGGCCCAGATCCTCGGTGCGGGCGGCCGAGTCGGCGCCGGCTATCTGTCGGACCGCGTCGGCGACCGGTTGCGTCCGATCCGCTGGATCGCCTGGGCGGCGGCGGCCGTGCTCGCGCTCGTGGCTCTCACCGATGCGTTGGGCTCTCCGGTGAGCGCCGCGCTGATGGTGGTCGCCTCGGTGATGACGGTGTGCGACAACGGTTTGGCGTTCACCGCCATCGCCGAGATCGCGGGGCCGTTCTGGAGCGGACGGGCCCTGGGCGCTCAGAACACCAGCCAGCATCTGGCGTCGGCCGCATCGGGCCCGATCTTCGGCGGACTGATCGGTGCCTTCGGATACCCAGCGGCGTTCGCGGTGCTGGCGGTGCTACCGCTGTTGGCGTTGCCACTGGTTCCTGCAGGGCCCCGAACCGGCATCGGGCCCGACCGCCGTTGACAGCCGCGGGCACCGACCATGCCCCTCTAGACGCCGCCATCCGCCGCGCAGTTTCGTCGTCCGCTGGCCGGGTACGTCACAGCGGCCAGCGCGACAATATGGAGGTAACAGTCATGGAGGCATTGGCGTTCCTACGCCAGGACCACAAGAGTGTGCTCGGCATGCTGCAGGTCCTCGACGGATCCCCACGGGGCACCGGCGCGGAAATGAGCGGGCTGGGCACGATGGTGGAGAACCTGATCATCGCCGAGTCGCAGCACGAAGCGATCGAGGAGCAGTTCTTTTGGCCGATGGTGCGCGAAAAGGTCGAGGGCGGTGATGAACTCGCCGACCGCGGGTTGGAACAGGAACAGCAGGGCAAGCGAGCGCTGCAACAACTGCTCGACAGCGAACCCGGGCAGGTCGAATACCACGATGCGCTGCAGGAGTTCGTCACGGCAGGCCGCGAGCACATCCGCTACGAACAGGAGGTGGTCTGGCCGCGGTTCGAGGCAGCGGTAAGCCGCGAGGAGCGTGAGCGACTGGGGAAGAAGCTCGAGGACGCCAAGAAAGTGGCGCCGACCCGGCCGCATCCCGATACCCCGCCGAGCGCGCTCGTGCAGAAGACGATGGGCGCCGGCGCGGCGATCGTCGACCACCTGCGCGACGCGGCCAGCGGGCGGTCCGAGAAGAACCCGCCGGACCCGCAGATCCACTGATCCACGGCGTCCACTGATGCACGGCGGAAGCAGCCGGCATCGTATTGATACCGGCTGCTTTCGCTGCCCGCGTTATGTCGCCGGGATGTGGTGTTCGTGGGTGAACGGCTTACCTTCGGTGACACCGGGCCGGCCGCTGACGTCGCCGTGGGCACCCTTGTTCGTACGGTTGTCAGTGCCCAAACCACTGTTCGGTCGGCTTCTCTACGTACTGCCACTGCATCCCGTCCGGCCACGGGCCCTGACCCTCGTTCCACGGCCCGCGCACCGAACCCTCACCGTTGCTCATGTTGAACGCCACATTCTGGAAGCGCTGGTCGCCGGCCAGCACGCCGGGCGGGAAGTTCACCGGCAACTCGTTGAAGGCCGCCGTGAACTGCTGGTAATGGGTCACTTCGCGGGTCATCAGGAACGTCAGGGTGTCCTGCACCCCGGGATCATCGGTGAACTGCTTGAGGTACTCGTAGACGATCTTGGCGCGCGACTCAGCGGCCAGGTTGCTGCGCAGGTCCACCGACGGGTCGCCGTTGGAGTTGACGAAGGTGCCGCTCCAGGGCACGCCCGCGGAATCCCGCACATCGGGGCCGCCTCCGGTGAGCGACATGAACAGCGGGTTGACCGCCACGCTGTGGATGATCTGATCGCGACCGTCGTTGGACGCCACCGCGGGCATCCAGTCACACTTTTCGGTGGCCGCCTTCAGGTCGTCGTTGAGCCCGTCGAGAAGCATCGTGATCATCGAGCCGACCATCTCGAGGTGGCTGAGTTCCTCGGTGGCGATGTCCATGAACAGGTCGTACATCGGCGGGTTCTTCCCGCGAAGCACGAACGCCTGCGTGAAGTACTGCATGGCCGCTTTCAGTTCGCCGTTGGCGCCGCCGAACTGCTCTTGCAGCAGAGTGGCGAATCGAGGGTCCGGCTTCTCGACGCGGACCTCGAATTGAAGGTCCTTGTTGTGAATGAACACCAGGCTGCCGCCTTCCTGAATTGTGGTTATGGTGCCGTCCGCCGTAACTACCCAACGCCACGGGCACCAAACAGACCATGCCGACACGGGGCCGATTCTCAGGATTTTCGCCACCGAGCGCGGACGAAATCGCAATTGACCGCCGAGTCCACCAGCGTCTGCAGGTTACATTCCGGCGCGGCGAATCAGCACGACTGTTGTAACTCGCCAGTGGTGACTGCGCTGTGGCGTCAAGCACTTCAATGGCTGTTGCCGCGTCACCCCAGCGACGCCAGCAGGTCCCGACATGCCCGCTCACACGCCCGGCAGGCGTCCGCGCAGATCCGGCAGTGCTCGTGGTGGCCGGCATGGCTCTCACACTCGTCACCACAGGAACGGCACGCCGAGGCGCACGCTTCGAGGATCGCGATGGTGAGGTTCGCGTCATACCCAGTGTGGCGAGACAAGACCCGCGACGTGGTAGCGCACATATCGGCGCAGTCGAGGTTCGTACGAATGCACTTGGTCAGCTGCTGCACTGAACCCTCACTCAGACAGGCGTCAGCGCAAGCGGTGCAAGCCTGCGCGCACTCACCGCAAGCGTCGATACACTTCACCAGCGCCGCACGATCGACCTCGCCGAGGTCTTTTGGGTAAGTCTCCAACATTTTCGCTGCGCTACTCATCAATTCTCCTGCGAGTTGTCGCTACAGTTATGTCGCTACAGTTATGCCGAAACTCGTCGGCGTAGGGCACGGCTCACGTACCCAACGATCTGCTGTACCCAACGATCTGCGGTTTAACCCTCGCGGGTGAGATAAATCTGAGCAGACCTCGCAGAGGCGTATCGCCGCGCAGAACCTGCCCGAGCTGGCCGACCGTGGCGCTACCCGCCCGCACCCACTCCTGACGGCAACCCGCGATCACAGCAGGCGAGGCCCACCCAGCCACCCATACCGTCCAGGTGGCAGGACCAACAGCGCCGCCGCCAAGAAGCACAGCGCTCCGACGAACGTTCCGGTGTTGGCCAGCAGCGCATCTGCGGTGACGCCGGCCGGGGTGACGAACGCTCCGAGCGCGGACGCGCCGAACGCCACACAGCCCGCCATGTTGACCCACTGCGCCTGCCAGTCCCGCGACCGTGGCGCGAACAGACCCGCCGAGGCGGTCACGGCGGCGATCCCCGACCCTGCGCTGACGAGGAATGCCACAGACCCGGTCGCATCCGGCGCCCACACCAGGTGGCGCTGCTCGACCACCGCATGCGCCCACAACGCGGCGCCGGTGCTCACGTTGAACAACAGCGTGCCCATGAACTGCGTTGCTGCCTCAAGCAGTTCAAGGCCCGAACCGCTCCTCGACCGGACGAGTTGCAGCCACGCCGCGCTGGTGAAGAACAAGGAACCGGCGAAGCACAGCCCGTTGGCCGCACCGGCGCCGGCCGCCGCGGCGAAACCCGGCACCGTGGCGACCGCGAACAGCGTCGAGCCGATCGCGAACAGCCAGCACTGCCGTGCCAGCGTCACCTACAGCAGACCGACGATCCGGTCGCCGACCGCGCTGGTGGCGAGCTCCTCGTGACCACGGCTGGACAGGTGTGCTTCCACCGCCTTGTCGACGCGGGCGGCCGCGTCGTGCTCGCCGACGTGCGCCAGCAGCAGAGCCACCGACATGATCGCCGCGGTCGGATCCGCGATGCCCTGCCCGGCGATGTCCGGGGCGCTGCCGTGCACCGGCTCGAACATCGAGGGGTTGGTACGCGTGGCGTCGATGTTGCCGCTGGCCGCCAGCCCGATTCCGCCACACACCGCGGCGGCCAGGTCGGTGACGATGTCACCGAACAGGTTGTCGGTGACGATGACGTCGAACCGGCCCGGATCGGTGACGATGTGGATCATGGCGGAGTCGACATGCTGATAGGCCACCTCCACATCCGGATAGTCGGCCGCCAGTTCCTGCACGGTTCGCCACCACAGTGCGCCGGCGAAGGTCAGCACATTGTTCTTGTGCACCAACGTCAGATGCTTGCGCCGCTGCCGGGCACGCCGGAATGCGTCGTCAACCACGCGGCGCACGCCGAAGGCGGTGTTGAGGCTCACCTCGGTGGCCACCTCGTGCGGCGTGCCGACGCGGATCGCGCCGCCGGTGCCGGTGTAGGGACCTTCCGTCCCCTCGCGCACCACGACGAAGTCGACCCCGGGGTCACCGGCCAGCGGACCGGTCACTCCCGGGTACAGCTTCGCCGGCCGCAAATTGATGTGATGGTCCAGCTCGAACCGGATCCGCAGCAGCAGACCGCGTTCGAGGACGCCGCTGGGCACCGACGGATCCCCGACGGCACCCAACAGGATCGCATCGTGGGCCTTCAGCTCCGCCAGTACGGAGTCCGGCAGGATCTCGCCGGTGGCGTGGAAGCGGCGGGCGCCGAGGTCGTAGCTAGTCTTCTCGACGTCCGGCAGAACGGCGTCGAGAACCTTGACGGCTTCGCCGATCACCTCAGGGCCGATACCGTCCCCGGCGATGATCGCCAGGTTCATCGTCACGACAGATCAACCACTTCGAGTGTCTTGGCGTCGACGGCCTCGGCGAGCGCCGTCCGCAGATCGGCGGGGACGTCACGATCGAGGCGCAGCAGGACCGTCGCGCCCGGACCCTCGGCGTCCTCACTGAGCTGGGCGGCGTGGATGTTGACCTTTGCTGTGCCGAGCAGCGTGCCGATCTTGCCCAGTGCACCCGGCTGGTCGATGTAGTTCACGATCAGGTTGACGCCTTCGGCGCGCAAATCGAAATTGCGCCCGTTGATCTGGACGATCTTCTGCACCTGTTGCGGCCCGGACAGCGTGCCGGCGACGTTGGTCACCGATCCGTCCGAACCGACCGCCCGCACGTCTACCACGCTGCGGTGGTTGGGGCTCTCCGTGGCCGTCGTCAATTCGGACTGCACACCGCGTTCGGCCGCCAGTGCCGGCGCGTTGACGAACGTGACCTGCTGGTCCGTCACGGTCGAGAACAGCCCGCGCAGCGCCGAAAGGCGAAGCACCTCAACATCTTCGGCGGCCAGTTCCCCGCACACCCGAACCGACAGGGTGGTGGTCGGCTCGGCGGCCAGCGTTCCGGCCAGCAATCCCAGCTTGCGCACCAGGTCCAGCCAGGGTGCGACCTCTTCGCCGACGACTCCGCCGCCAACGTTGACCGCGTCGGGCACGAATTCGCCGGCCAGCGCGAGGCGGACGCTCGCCGCCACGTCGGTGCCTGCCCGGTCCTGCGCTTCGGCGGTCGAGGCGCCGAGGTGCGGGGTCACCACCACCTGCGGCAGCTCGAACAGCGGGCTGTCGGTGCACGGCTCGGTGGCGAACACGTCGAGGCCGGCCGCACGGACGTGGCCGTCGGTGACCGCGTCGGCCAGTGCCTGCTCGTCGATCAGCCCCCCGCGCGCGGCGTTGACGATGATCACGCCCCGCTTGGTCTTGGCCAGCGCGTCCTTACCGATCAGCCCCGCGGTCTCGGGCGTCTTGGGCAGGTGCACCGAGATGAAGTCGGCGCGGGACAACAGCTCGTCGAGGGTCAGCAGTTCGATCCCGAGCTGCGCGGCGCGGGCCTGCGACACATACGGGTCGTAGGCCACCAGATGGGTGCCGAAGGCCGCCAGCCGCGCGGCCACCAGCTGACCGATCCGGCCCAGTCCGACGACGCCGACGGTCTTGCCGTAGATCTCGGTGCCGTTGAACGACGACCGCTTCCACGTGTGGGCGCGCAGCGTCGCGTCGGCGGCCGGGATCTGCCGCGCGGCGGACAACAGCAGCGCGATCGCGTGTTCGGCGGCGCTGTGGATGTTCGACGTCGGGGCGTTGACGACCAGCACCCCGCGAGCGGTGGCGGCGTCGACGTCGACGTTGTCCAGGCCCACACCCGCGCGGGCGACGATCTTCAGCTTGGGGGCGGCGGCGAGGACTTCGGCGTCGACGGTGGTGGCCGAACGGACCAGCAGGGCATCGGCTTCGTCGACGGCAGCGAGCAGTTTCTCACGGTCCGGACCGTCGACCCAGCGGACTTCGACCTGGTCACCGAGGGCGGCGACGGTGCTCTCCGCGAGCTTGTCGGCAATCAGTACAACAGGGAGGCTCACCCGGTCAGCCTAAAGGTCGGTAATTTCGAACCCGCGGGCAGGACTGAGCGACCCGAGGAGGTGATCGACGTGGACGTCACGGTGGTGGGCAGCGGCCCCAACGGCCTGGCCTGGTCGGGCCCACGTTGCGCTTCGACCCGTGGACGACCCCGCTTCGCAGGGCGTACCCGTGTTCGTCCCCGTGTTCGTCGGCCACCCCGCCCGGCACCGGCGTGCACGGGATGGCCGGCTACTACGCGGCACGCACCATGCTGCGCCGCGAGTTCGGCATCACCGAGTTGCCGAGCCTGGCCCCCTGAAAAGCGGAGTCGGTGTAGTTGGTCGTGCTAAGCCACCTACTCCACCAAACTCGCGAGGACTAGGCCGTTTCGGTGATCGGGCGGTCGACCCAGCTCATCAGGTCACGCAGCTTCTTACCGGTGACCTCGATCGGATGCTCGGCGTTCTTCTTGCGCAGGTCTTCGAGTTCCTTGTTGCCGCCCTCGACGTTGGCGACGAGGCGTTTGACGAACGTGCCGTCCTGGATGTCCTTGAGGATTGCCCGCATGCGCTCCTTGGTGTCGGCATCGATCACCCGCGGGCCGGACAGGTATCCACCGAACTCGGCGGTGTCAGACACCGAGTAGTTCATCCGCGCGATGCCGCCCTCGTACATCAGGTCGACGATGAGCTTCAGCTCGTGCAGCACTTCGAAGTAGGCCATCTCGGGGGCGTAACCCGCCTCGACCATCACCTCGAAACCCGTCTTGACGAGTTCCTCGGTGCCGCCGCAGAGCACGGCCTGCTCACCGAACAGGTCGGTCTCGGTCTCTTCCTTGAAGGTCGTCTTGATGACACCGGCGCGCGCGCCACCGATCGCGGCGGCATACGACAGCGCCAGCGCCTCACCCTCATCCTTGGGATCCTGGTCAATCGCGATCAGGCAGGGCACACCCTTACCGTCGACGAATTGACGGCGCACCAGGTGGCCGGGGCCCTTGGGGGCGACCATGCCGACAGTGACGTTCGCCGGTGGCTTGATCAGGTTGAAGTGGATGTTGAGGCCGTGACCGAAGAACAGCGCGTTGCCGTCCTCGAGGTTTGGCTCGATGTCGTTGGTGAAAATCTCCGCCTGCGCCGTATCGGGCGCCAGCAGCATGATGACGTCGGCCCACTTGGCCACCTCTGCCGGGGTGCCTACCTCGAGGCCCTGCTCGCTGACCTTCTCTCGTGACTTCGACCCCTCTTTGAGGCCGACCTTCACCTGTACACCGGAGTCGCGCAGGCTCAGCGAGTGCGCGTGCCCTTGGCTGCCGTACCCGATGACGGCGACCTTGCGTCCCTGGATGATGGACAGATCGGCATCGTCGTCGTAGAACATCTCAACTGCCACTGGTAATTCCTTTTCTGACTTGCGGTTTGGGATCTACTTGGCGGCGCCGATGCCGCGCGGACCGCGCGACAGCGACACCACACCGGATTGCACGATCTCACGGATGCCGTACGGCTCGAGCACCCGGAGCAACGCTTCCAGCTTCTCCTGCGTACCGGTGGCCTCGACGGTCAACGATTCGGTGGACACGTCGACCACTTTGGCGCGGAACAGATTGACTGCTTCGATGACCTGTCCGCGGGTGGCCGCGTCCGCGCGCACCTTGATCAGTGCGAGCTCGCGGGCCACCGAGTTCACCTCGTCCTGCTCGACGATCTTGATCACGTTGATGAGCTTGTTGAGCTGTTTGGTGATCTGCTCCAGCGGCGCCTCGTCGGCGCTGACGACGATCGTCATGCGCGACATGTTTTTCTGCTCCGTCGCCCCGACAGCCAGCGACTGGATGTTGAAGCCGCGCCGCGAGAACAGCGCTGCGACGCGGGCCAGCACACCCGGCTTGTCCTCGACGAGCACCGACAGCGTGTGGGTGCGAACGTTCTCTGCAGCCATCAGGCGTGCCCCTCGTCGTTGTCGTCGAACAGTGGACGGATGTCGCGGGCGGCCATGATCTCGTCGTTGCTGGTGCCCGCCGCGACCATCGGCCACACCTGTGCGTCGGCGCCGACGGTGAAGTCGATGACCACCGGCCGGTCGTTGACGGCCTGCGCCTGCTTGATCACCTCGACCACGTCTTCAGAACGCTCACAACGCAATCCGACACAGCCGAGCGCCTCAGCCAGCTTGACGAAATCGGGGATGCGCCGCGAGTGGGTGGCCAGATCCGTTTGGCTGTACCGCTCCTCGTAGAACAGCGTCTGCCACTGCCGGACCATGCCGAGGTTGCCGTTGTTGATGATGGCCACCTTGATCGGGATGCCCTCGATCGCACAGGTCGCCAACTCCTGGTTGGTCATCTGGAAGCAGCCGTCGCCGTCGATCGCCCACACCTCGGTATCGGGGCAACCCATCTTGGCGCCCATCGCCGCGGGCACGGCGAACCCCATGGTGCCCAGCCCACCGGAGTTCAGCCATGTCTTGGGCTTCTCGTAGGAGATGAACTGCGCCGCCCACATCTGGTGCTGTCCGACACCGGCGACGTAGATCGCGTCCGGACCGGCCAGCTTGCCCAGCGATTCGATGACGTACTCGGGCGAGAGGCTGCCGTCGCTCTGCGGGCCGTAGCTCAGCGGATAGGTCGATTGCACCTCACGCAGGTAGGACCACCAGTTGTCCAGGGACAGGGCCCCGGTGTCTTTGCGCAGCACCTCGATCAGCTCGGTGATCACGGCCTTGACGTCACCCACGATCGGCACGTCGGCGTGGCGGTTCTTGCCGATCTCGGCGGGGTCGATGTCGGCGTGGATCACCTTGGCGTCCGGTGCGAAGGAATCGAGCTGGCCGGTCACCCGGTCGTCGAAGCGGGTGCCCAACGCGATCAGCAGATCGCTGCGCTGCAATGCGGCGACCGCGGAGACGGTGCCGTGCATACCGGGCATGCCGAGATTCTGCGGATGGCTGTCCGGGAACGCGCCACGGGCCATCAGCGTGGTCACCACGGGGATGCCGGTGAGTTCGGCCAGTTCGAGCAGCTGCTCGCTGGCCTCACCGCGGATGACACCGCCGCCGACGTAGAGCACCGGCCTGCCGGCCGCGGCGATCAGCTTGGCGGCCTCCCGGATCTGCCGGTTGTGCGGTTTGGTGTTCGGCTTGTAGCCGGGTAGGTCCATCTGCGGCGGCCAGCTGAAGCTGCACGTGCCCTGCAGGATGTCCTTCGGGATGTCGACGAGCACCGGCCCGGGCCGGCCGGTCGAGGCGATATGGAACGCCTCCGCCAGCGCGCGGGGGATGTCGTCGCCGCTGCGTACCAGGAAGTTGTGCTTCGTGATCGGCATCGTGATGCCGGAGATGTCGGCTTCCTGGAACGCGTCGGTGCCGATCAGGCCGCGGCCGACCTGACCGGTGATCGCCACCACCGGGATCGAGTCCATGTGCGCATCGGCCAGCGGCGTCACCAGGTTCGTCGCACCGGGCCCGGACGTCGCCATACATACTCCGACGCGGCCGGTGGCGTGCGCGTAACCGCTGGCGGCGTGGCCGGCGCCCTGTTCATGGCGCACCAGTACATGGCGCAGCTTCTCCGAGTCGAACAGCGGGTCGTAGACCGGCAGGACGGCACCGCCGGGGATGCCGAAGATGGTGTCGACGTCAAGCTCCTCGAGGGAACGGATCACCGCCTGGGCGCCTGACATCTGTTCGGGTGCCAGCGTGCGGGGCCGCACCGTCTTCGGGCTGGTCGACTGGACGGCCGACACGGCCTGCTCGGTGTCTGGCGGTGTCGCCTGCGGTGGTCGCGTGGTCGGTGCGCTCACGATGTCCTCTTGTCGTTTCTTTCTGGTGGAGTGGACGCGTCCTCGGGCAAGAAAAAACCCCCGACAGCGGGCCGCTGTTCGAGGGTGGCGCGTCGATGCTGGTGGCTATGCCCGGCAGAGGGCCAGCGCGGCATCAACGCGCCAACCAATTACTACGAGCGGTGTCGGCGCCTGAGCGCCTCCGTCGAGCATCCCCGGAGCCTGCATAACACTTGACGGTAGCCTCCGCACTGGTCACTGGTCAAATTGCAGTCAACGGTGTGACCAGCGGTCCCCGGTGGTGCCAGAATCGAGGGCGTGAGTTCTCCCCACGCCTCTGACCCCACCGCTTCGGCCGCCACCGCTCCCGTCGTCATCCGGATCCCGCGTACCGCGCACCTCGCGGTCGGCTTCTTCACACTGGGGTTGTTCTCGATCGTGCTGGCCAACCCACGCTGGTTCGGGGTGCTGCTGGTGATCCCGGTGCTGGCCTCGGTGTTCATCATGCGCCTGCGCACCGTGGCCGACCGCGACACGGTGACCGCCCGCAGCGTGCTCGGCACCACGACCGTGGCGTGGGAGGACATCGACGGGCTGCGGTTCAGCAGGGCGAACTGGGCGCGCGCGGCACTCAAAGACGGCACCGAGATGCGTCTGCCTGCGGTGACGTTCGGCACGCTGCCGCAGTTGACGGCGGTCAGCGGTGGCCGAGTGCCCAACCCGTATCGGTGAGGCGGTCAGGCCGGGGGGTTGGCGCAGGGCGTCATGCCAAGGGATTGGCGCCGTTGAGCAGGACCCACATCGCTACGCCCAGACCAATCCCGAGCAGCAGCGCGATGAACGACCCTACGAACGGTCGACGCGCCCAGCCGCGGCCCGCGTCGAAGCCGTAGCGCCCGGGGCCGGTCAGGATGAGCGCGGCGGCGATCACGATGAGCGTCACCTGGAATTCGAAGCCACCGGGCAGGAAGAAGGGGAACCCGCTCTGCGACTGGCCGGCGACACCGGCGAGAAGCGCGTTGATCAGGTAGGCCAGCGCAATCGCAGCGGCGACCGGGGCGAACAGACCCAGCACGAGCAGCAGGCCCGCACCGATCTGGGCGGCGGCGCCGACGTAGGTGAGGATGTTCGCGTGCTGGTAGCCGACTTCCGCGAGCGAGTCCTGGAAGCCGCCGAGCCCTGGTCCGCCCCACCAGCCGAACGCCTTCTGCAGTCCGTGGCCGACGAGCAGCACGCCCAATCCCACCCGCAGCAGCATCAGCCCGAGGTCCTGGGTACCGCGTCTGCGCGCCGCCTTGACCTGCTCGTCGGTGACGTCGTGGCCGATCTCCGTCGGCTCGGCGCCGTACGGCATCACGGGGTGACTGGTGTGCGGCTGGACGTAGGGCAGCGGTTCCGGGTCGTGCATCAGGTTGAACACCGGCGGGGCGGGGGCGCCCTTGGCCGCGTCGTATCGCGGGATCGCCGTGGTCTCGAAATCGCCGCCGTAATTCGCCGAGGGCAGATCGTCCTCGGGGTCGACCAGGCTTGCCGAGGTGGGCCGGGCCGGATCGTCGGGCCGCTGCCAGGCGCGCGCGTCCTGGGGGTGACTGGTCACGTCTGCCAGGGTAGGTGCTGATCGTCACGGAATCGTGTATTTACCCCGGCGCTGCCGGCCTCGTCTTACGCGGAATGCACGGGGTCGCCCGACGACGGGCGTGGCGCACTCCGCCAGAGAATCCGTAACCTGGCCACCATGACTACGCGCCGGCCGCTCTTCGGGGTGGCAGCACTGCTGTGCGCCACAGCGTTGGTCGGTTCCGGCTGCGCGCGCTTCGACGGGGCACAGTCGCAGCCGTTCACCACCGAGCCCGAACTCCGTCCGGGGCCGACGTCGTCCGAGCCGCCGCCCCCACCGCTGCCGGCCAAACCGTTCCCGAAGGCCTGCCCGGCGCCCGGGGTGATGCAGGGTTGCCTGGAGAGCACCAGCGGGTTGATCATGCTGCCCGACAGCCAGTCCGCACTCGTCGCCGAACGCACCACCGGCGCAGTCAAAGAGGTGTCGGTGCGGGCCGAGCCGAAGGTGAAGACAACGATCCCGGTCGATCCGTCGGGTGACGGCGGCTTGATGGACATCGTGCTGTCCCCCACCTACAGCCAAGACCGGCTGATGTACGCCTACGTCAGCACACCCACCGACAACCGCGTGGTGCGCATCGCCGACGGCGACGTGCCGAAACCGATCTTGACCGGGATCCCCAAGGGCGCCACCGGCAACACCGGTGCGCTGATCTTCACCAGTCCCACCACCCTGCTGGTGCAGACCGGTGACGCCGACAACCCCGGTGCGGCGGCCGATCCCGCGACGCAGGCCGGCAAGGTGCTGCGCATCGAACAGCCCACCACCGTCAACCAGGCGCCGACGACCACGGCGATGAGTGGGATGGGTTCGGGCGGCGGCATGTGCATCGACCCCTCAGACGGTGCTCTCTACGTCACCGATCGCACCGCGACCGGCGACCGGCTGCAGAAGATGACCAAGGATTCGAAGATCTCGACGGTGTGGACGTGGCCGGACCGGCCTGGAGTGGCCGGCTGCGCCGCGCTCGACGGCACCGTGCTCGTCAACCTCGTCGACACCAAGCAGACCGTCGCGGTGCGCCAAGCCCCCGACACCGGCGCGGTGACCGGCCAGCCCGAGGTGATCCGTCAGGACACCCGTGGCCACGCATGGGCCTTGACGTTGTCCGCGGACGGCAACGTCTGGGGTGCGACGGTGAACAAGACCGCCGGCGACGCCGAGCGACTCGACGACGTGGTGTTCCCGCTGTTCCCACAGGGCGGCGGGTTCCCGCGCAGCAACGCCGACAACACCTGACGAGCGAATTTGGTCGCCGTGACATATTTGGTCGCCGTGACATCAGGTATTCATCGCCGTGACATCAGGTATTCAGAGCTGTCTTGAGGTGTCAAGGCAATGTTCGGCAAGGGTCGTAGCAGCCGGTCGGGACTCTGTTGCACAGATGGCGATTGGCCGTCGGTGAGGCGGTAGCAATCTTGCCTGGCCGCGGCTAAGACCAGCCGTTCGTCCGCAGCCGAGGCAGATCGTAGGCGGCCTGGTTCATCGCCAGCGCGCACCGGCTCGGACCGAACAGGTCCGTTCGGCGAACACCGACGAGCTACTCGGCTGACGTCCGTCCGACGGTGATCATGTCGGACACCAGCTGCGTCCAGTCAGGCCGTCGGACGCGGTGCTGATCGGCGACGGTGAACCCGGCGTTCTCGAAAAGCTCCCGCATCTGCGCTGGTGACGGGTTGTGGGCCGGGTTGCGGCGGTGGAGGGTGATCCGGTCGAAGGGCTGGGGATAGTTGGGGGTGATCGTGGTGACGGCGACCAGGCCGCCCGGGGCGAGCACGCGGTGGAAATCGCGCAGGGCTGCGGGCTGGTCGAAAAAGTGGAACGCCGACGTGGTCACCACGGCGTCGAGCTCCCCATCGCCGAACGGCAACTGCTCGGCAGGACCCTTGCGCCAGTCGACCTTCGACGACCTGGCCTGGGCCTGCGCCAGCATACCGTCGGACATGTCGACGCCGTAGATCTCGTCCGGGTCGAGTTCCCGCTGGATGCGGTCGGCGAGAATGCCGGTGCCGCAGGCTATGTCGGCGATGCGGCGAGCGCCGTGGCTACGCAGCGCCTCGATGACCTCATCTTGGGCCGGCCGGTACACAAGGCGCTGCACGAATTGCTGGTCGTAGAGCGGCGCCACCACACTCCAGAACCGTGTGATCGCCGTGTTGAGTCCTCTGCGCGGCACCGTCACCACATGCATCACCCTTTCATCGGAATGACGCCACCGTACCAATCAGTCCCTGAGGCACCAATCAGTCCCTGCGGCAGGGATGCGGATACCGCCGTCCACGACACTGCATTCCGACGCGGTTCTCGGTACGGGGTTGATCCTGTCCGGCGGAGCCGTCCAGGGCCCGTGTTTGCCGGCGGGAATGCCAACGCGTCGTCGCTGACGAGGCGCTGATAGTGGAGTCGACGGGCACGATTGGCCGCACGCGGCTCAGGCCGATTGGCCGCACGCGGCTCAGGCCGATTGGCCGCATGCGGCTCAGGCCGATTGGCCGCATGCGGCTCAGGCCGATTGGCCGCATGCGGCCAAGACAAGCTCGCGCACCCTGGCCGCGTCAGCCTGTCCCTTGGTGGCCTTCATCACCGCACCGACGATCGCACCTGCCGCCTGAACCTTGCCGCCGCGGATCTTCTCCACAATCCCTGGGTCGGCGGCCAGCGCCGCGTCGACGGCGGCCTGCAGCGCCGAATCGTCGCGGACCACCTGAAACCCACGGTCGGCCATCACCTGTACGGGCTCCCCCTCGCCGCCGAGGACACCCTCGACGACTTGACGGGCCAGCTTGTTCGACAGCTTTCCGTCGTCGACGAGCTTGACCACCGCGGCCACCTGGGCGGGAGTGATGGGTAGCGCCTCGAGTTCCACCCCGCTTTCATTCGCCTTCTGCACCAGGAAGTTCCCCCACCAGGCGCGCGCCGACTCACTGGATACGCCGTGTTCGACGGTGGCGGCGACCAGTTCGATCGCCCCGTTGTTGACCAGGTCACGCATCACCTCGTCGGAGATGCCCCACTCCTGTTGGATCCTGTTGCGGCGCAACCACGGGAGTTCGGGCAGCGTCTGGCGCAGGCGCTCGACCAGCTCGGCGTCCGGGGCGACCGGTTCGAGGTCCGGTTCGGGGAAGTACCGGTAGTCCTCCGCGGTCTCCTTGCTGCGGCCCGGCGAGGTGTACCCGTCCTCGTGGAAGTGCCGGGTCTCCTGGGTGACCGTGCCGCCGGAGGTGAGCACCGCGGCCTGGCGGCGCATCTCATAGCGCACCGCCACCTCCACGCTCTTGAGAGAGTTGACGTTCTTCGTCTCCGTCCTCGTGCCGAACTCGGCCTGCCCGATCGGTTTGAGCGACAGGTTCGCATCGCAGCGCATCGACCCCTGGTCCATGCGGACGTCGGATACGCCCAGCGCGCGCAGCAGGTCGCGCAGCGCGGTGACGTAAGCGCGGGCGATCTCCGGCGCCCTGGCACCGGCGCCCTCGATCGGCCTGGTGACGATCTCGATCAACGGCACCCCTGCCCGGTTGTAGTCGGCCAGCGAGTTCGTCGCGCCGGCGATGCGGCCGGTGTCGCTGCCGAGATGCGTCAGCTTGCCCGTGTCCTCCTCCATGTGCGCGCGTTCGATCTCCACCCGCCACGTGCTGCCGTCGTCAAGCGGGACATCGAGGTACCCATTGATCGCGATCGGCTCGTCGTACTGCGAGATCTGGTAGTTCTTCGGCTGGTCGGGATAGAAGTAGTTCTTCCGGGCGAACCGGCACCACGGCACGATCTCGCAGTTCAGCGCCAACCCGATACGGATCGCCGACTCGACGGCCTGCTGGTTGAGCACGGGCAGCGAACCCGGCAGGCCGAGGCAAACCGGGCACACCTGGGTGTTGGGTTCGGCGCCGAACGCGTTGGCACAGCCGCAGAACATCTTGGTCGCCGTCGAGAGCTCGACGTGCACCTCCATGCCCATCACTGGTTCGAAGCGGTCGACCACGTCGTCGTATTTGAGCAGTTCCGCCGCCGATGTCACCGTCATGGCGTCGATCTTAGTTGCGGCATCCCTGGACTCGACGGTCCCCGGAAGCGATGAAGGCAACACCGCGGCAACCAGGGTGACCGAGCCCGCACGACGGCGTGACTCGGCTCGTCGCGCAAGTTGACAAGGGCCGCTAAAGCTCCGGCCAGGATCAACGGATCGGGTCAGGGGTCGCGGTGCCGGTCGCGGCAGCAGAGCCCTGTCCCGACGGCGAGGTCATCTTCGCGTGCCACACCACCGAGGTACCCGGTCCGGGGTGGGCGGGCCAGGAGTTCGTCGACCCGCTGCAGCCACAGCTGGGCGGCAGATCGGTGAACGTCTATCCGTGGTCTATCCCGCGAGTCTGGACTGGCCGCGGGCCGCCGACGGCGTCACCGACGCCAGCAACCGCGTCCGCGACATCGTCGCCACCTGCCCGGACACCAAGATGGTTCTCGGCGGATACTCCCAGGGTGCGGCGGTCATGGAAGGTGCGACGGCCGACCAGATCCCGCTCGGATACATCCCCCGGCCGGCATCACGGGGACGATGGATCCCGAGGTCGCCGACCACGTCGCCGCCGTCGTCCTGTTCGGCGCCCACAGTCATAGGGCGCCAATAGATTGATCGACCAGGCCGCCACCTTCGCCGCCGACCGGCTCAACGATGTCGAGGCTCAGCCGAAGAACTCCGCGGCGTCGTCGTAACGGCTCTGCGGCACCAGCTTGAGCTGGCGTGTGGCGTCGGCCAGCGACACCCGGCCGATCTCCTGTCCGCGCGCCGAGACCATCATCCCGTACTCACCGGCATGTGCGGCGTCGGCGGCGTTCACGCCGAACCGCGTCGCCAGCACGCGGTCGTACGGGGTCGGCGTGCCGCCGCGCTGCACATGGCCGAGCACCGTCACCCGCACGTCGCGGTTGACCCGCTTCTCGACCTCTATCGCCAACTGCTGAGCGACGCCGGTGAACTTCTCGTGACCGAATTCGTCCAGCCCCCCCTGCCGTAACTGCATGGTGCCCTCGGCGGGTTTGGCGCCCTCGGCGACGACACAGATAAAGTGCGCATCGCCCCGCACGAAGCGCTGCTTGACCAACCGGCACACCTCTTCGACGTCGAAGGGCTGTTCAGGGATCAGCGTCATGTGCGCACCGGAGGCCAGGCCGGCGTTCAGCGCGATCCAGCCGGCGTGGCGCCCCATCACCTCGACCAGCATCACCCGCTGATGCGATTCAGCGGTGGAGTGCAGGCGGTCGATCGCCTCGCTGGCCACCGTTAAGGCGGTATCGTGCCCGAAAGTCACGTCGGTGCAATCGATGTCGTTGTCGATGGTCTTCGGCACGCCGACCACCGGCACGTTCTCCTCCGACAGCCAGTGCGCGGCGGTCAAGGTACCCTCGCCGCCGATCGGGATCAGCACGTCGATGCCGTTGTCGTCGAGGGTCTGCTTGATCTGCTCGAGGCCGGCGCGCAGCTTCTCCGGATGCACCCGCGCGGTACCCAGCACGGTGCCGCCCTTGGCAAGCAGCCGGTCGTTGCGGTCGTCGTTGCGCAACTGGATCCGACGGTTCTCCAGCAGGCCGCGCCAGCCGTCCTGGAAGCCCACCACCGAGGAGCCGTAGCGCACATCACAGGTGCGGACCACCGCCCTGATCACGGCGTTGAGGCCGGGACAGTCACCACCGCCGGTGAGAACTCCGATGCGCATGAATCCATTGTCCCTGTCGCTGGCGCCGAGCGCACGGTTGTTCGCGCTGGACGCCTACGCCGATCCTGCGATCGGCGCCTACAGCGCGGTGGGCAGCGGCCCGCGGGCCGCCTCGTAGGCCGCACCCACCCGGTACAGCCGGTCGTCGGCAAGGGCGGGCGCCATGATCTGCAGGCCGACCGGCAGGTCGTCGTCCTGGGAGAGTCCAGACGGCACCGACATCCCACAGTGCCCGGCCAGGTTGAGCGGCAGCGTGCACAGGTCGAACAGGTACATCGCCAGTGGATCGTCGACCTTCTCGCCGAGGCGGAAGGCGGTCGTCGGCGTGGCCGGCGACACCAGCACGTCCACCTTCTCGTAAGCCGCGTCGAAGTCACCGGCGATCAGGGTGCGAACCTTCTGCGCCTGGTTGTAGTAGGCGTCGTAGTAGCCGGCCGACAGCGCATAGGTGCCGATCATGATGCGGCGCTTGACTTCCGGACCGAACCCGGCGGCGCGGCTCAGTGCCATCACCTCTTCGGCGCTGTGGATGCCGTCGTCGCCGGTGCGCAGCCCGAACCGCATCCCGTCGAAGCGGGCGAGATTCGACGACACCTCTGAGGGCAGGATCAGGTAGTAGGCCGCCAGCGAATGGTCGATGTTCGGGCAGTCCACCTCGGTGACGTCCGCGCCGAGCGCGCTGAGTTGTTCGACCGCGGCGGTGAACGACGCCAACACACCGGGTTGGTAGCCCTCGCCGCGCAACTGCTTCACCACGCCGACCCGTACACCGCTGAGGTCACCGGACGCACCGGCACGGGCGGCGGCGGCGACGTCCGGTATCGCGGCAGGCACCGACGTGGAATCCCTGGGGTCGTGGCCGGCGATCACCTGATGCAGAAGCGCGGTGTCGAGCACTGTGCGCGCACACGGCCCGCCCTGGTCCAGCGACGACGCGCAGGCGATCAGCCCGTACCGCGAGACCGTTCCATAGGTGGGCTTCACCCCGACGGTGGCGGTCAGCGCCGCAGGTTGACGGATCGATCCACCGGTGTCGGTGCCGATCGCCAGCGGCGCCTGGAACGCCGCGAGGGCTGCCGCGCTGCCGCCGCCGGACCCGCCGGGCACCCGCGAGACATCCCACGGGTTGCGGGTCGGCCCGTATGCGGAGTTCTCCGTCGAACTGCCCATGGCGAATTCGTCCATGTTGGTCTTGCCCAGGATCGGCATACCAGCCGCGCGCAGCCGCACGGTGACGGTGGCGTCGTAGGGAGACCGCCAGCCCGCCAGGATCTTCGACCCGCACGTGGTCGGCATGTCTGTGGTGGTGAACACGTCCTTGAGTGCGACCGGCACACCGGCCAGGGGCGAGGGAAGACGTTCACCGGCGGCCACCGCGGAGTCGATGCGGGCGGATTCGGCGAGCGCTTCGTCGGCGGCCACGTGCAGGAATGCATGGAAACGCTCGTCTGTGTCGGCGATCTGGTCCAGGCACGCCCGGGTGAGTTCGGTCGAGGAGATCTCTTTGGCGGCGATACGGCCCGCCAGGACGGCGGCGTCCTCACGGATAAGGTCGCTCATTCAGGTTCCCCCAGGATGCGCGGGACGGCGAAGCGTCCGTCGACGGCTTTCGGTGCGGCGGCCAGCGCCTGCCCCTGGGTGAGGCCGGGCATCACCACGTCAGGACGCATGACGTTGACGTCGGTCAGCGGGTTGCCGGTGGGCTTCACGCCGGCGACGTCGACGGACTGGATCGCGCTGACGTGGCCCAGGATGGCGTCCAACTGACCGGCGAAGCTGTCGAGTTCATCGTCGCTCAGCGCCAGGCGGGCCAGTCGGGCGAGGTGGGCCACCTCGTCTCGGGAGATCTGTGACACGACCACGAAGCCTAGTCGTGGGCGAGGAGACGCGGGTCGGCGGCGCTGAGCACGGCCGTTTCGCGAGTCGCTTCGTGCTGCCGTCCGTGCGAAAGTGGTCGCCGTGCCTTCGTATCTGCTACGGGTTCAAGTCGAGGACCGGCCCGGCCGGCTCGGCTCGCTGGCCGTAGCTCTCGGTTCGGTGGGCGCCGATATTCTGTCGCTCGACGTCGTCGAACGAGTCGCCGGTTACGCGATCGACGACCTGGTGGTCGACCTCCCCGCCGGGACCATGCCCGACACGCTCATCACGGCCGCTGAACGCCTCGCCGGCGTCTACGTCGACACCATCCGCCCGCACACCGGGTTACTGGAGGCGCACCGCGAGCTCGAGTTGATCGACCACGTCGCCGCGGCGAAAGGCAAGGCCGTGATGCTGCAGACACTCGTCGACGAGGCGCCGCGGGTGTTGCGAGTGGGCTGGTGCACGGTGGTGCGTGCCGATGAGGCGGGGCTTCTGCACGTCGTCGGCAGTCATGGCGCTCCGGAGACGCAGGCACGAAAAGCCCCGTGGCTGCCGCTGGCCCATGCCGAGGCGCTCGACTCCTCCGCGGAGTGGGTGCCCCAGGCCTGGCGCGATATGGACACGACGCTCGCGGCCGCCCCGCTGGGCGACCCCTTCACCGCGGTGGTGCTCGGCCGCCCGGGCGGACCGGCCTTCCGGCCGTCGGAAGTCGCGCGGCTCGGCTACCTCGCCGGAATCGTCGCGACGATCGTGAAGTAGCGCCGCGTCCCCTTCTTACCCGCTGGCCGGGACGGGGTAGCGGTCGTTGACGTCGGCGTTGGTTTCCTTGCGCGCGCAGTGGGCGCAACAGAAGATCGCCTCTTCGGTCTCGACTCCATGCCCGAGAATCCGGCATCCGCAGTGTGCGCATTCGGGTGCCACCTGGACGGCCGCGCATTCGATGCTGTCGAACGTCGCGCTGCGTCCGTCGGCCCACGTCACGGTGAACGCCTTGTCGTAGTGGTTGCCGCAGGTATCGCAGGTCGCCATGAAGTCCTCCCGGTTTTCTTCGTTACCAGAGGTGTTCCCGGGCCACTGACCGCCAAACCCGCTTGCGCCGTTTCACGCTGGCCCACCACGGGTATCTGAGCAGTGGGCGCCCAATGCAGCGCGCCGACTTTCCCACCGAACATGCGGAGGTTTCCTCGCGTGACCCAGAAGCCCATCACCACAGGCCAGGACGTCGTCGACTACCTCGAGGCGCAACACGAAGCGATCCGGGCGCTGTTCGTCGAAACCCTCGACGCGGCCGACGCCGAGACCAAACGTGAGAAGTTCACCCGGCTCCGCACCATGCTGGCCGTCCACGAGACCGCCGAGGAGATGATGGTGCACCCGCGGGCACGTCGCAAGATCGAAGGAGCGGGCGTGGTCGTCGACGCGCGCCTCGCCGAAGAGCACGACTCGAAAGTCGCGCTGTCCGAACTCGAGAAGCTCGACATCGACATCGCGGACTTCACCAAGGGGCTCATCCACCTCCAGGCGGCCGTCCTCGAGCACGCCGAGAAGGAGGAGTCCGAGGAATTCCCGCTTCTCACAGAGCATCTCGAACCCGAAGAACTCGAACGCCTCGCCGTGGCGGTCCAGGTCGCGGAGCGCATCGCGCCGACTCACCCGCACGCCGGCGTCGAGTCGGCAACCGCGAACTTCGCGCTCGGCCCGTTCGCCTCGCTGATCGATCGGGCTCGCGACGCGCTGCGCGGCGCCGCCTGAGCCGCCGGTCAACCCAAAAACGCGCCGAGCATTCCGGCCGGCGGCTGTTACGGTCGACACCGACCGACGACTCCGCCGTCCGGAAGGCTCTGCGTGGGAACGTTCCTGATCGTGCTGGCCATTGCGCTGTTCGCCGGCGCCGTCATCGTGCTCGTGCTGGCGTTGCAGCGCTCCAAGAGGCCGAAGCCGACTCCCCAACGCACTGATCCGCTGCGGTTCTCGATGCCGCAGGAGTTCGGACCCCGCCAGCTGGGCCCCGGCGCGATCGTCAGCTACGGCGGCGTCGACCTGGTGGTACGGGGTTCGGTGACCCTGCGCCAGGGCCCGTTCGTCTGGTGGGAGCACCTGCTCGAGGGCGGTGACGAGCCCGTCTGGTTCAGCGTCGAGGAGGACGAAGGGCGCCTCGAACTGGCGATGTGGACCCGCCGCCCGGATCTGCAACTGCAGCCGGGCGGTTCACACGTCGTCGATGGGATCGGGTTCGTCCAAACCGAGCACGGCCACGCCTCCTACACCACCGAGGGCACCACGGGCCTGCCGCCGGCCGGCGACATGGAGTTCGTCGACTACGCGAACAACACCGGTGAAACCCTGCTGGGATTCGAGCGCTGGGCACCCGAGATGCCCTGGGAGATCTCGATCGGACGCACGGTGCGCGCCGGCGAGCTCACCGTCTATCCGGCTCCCCCGGCCGGCTCCTAGGGCAGCGCCTTGCCGTTCCACCAACTCGCCGTGGCGCCCGCCGACGTCGACGGCGCCGCGCTTGGACTAGCCCTCAACGGGCCCGCCGCCTCACCGCTGGTCAGCATCCGGCTGTCGCACCGCCGCGGCGGCGCGCTGGTCCTCGGTGTGCTCGGCGCCTCGCACGTCGTCACCGTCGAGCACCCCGCCGGCCGTTTCAGCGAGGAAGTCTCGTGTTCAGTCCATCCGCACGGCGGCGCGCTGCCCGGCCGCCACGACGGCCCCGGCTACCGATTCGACTCTGAAACACGAGTTTGCGATGCAACAGGATTCGGGCAGTTGGCGGCACGGCTGTACGAGCGCTGCCTGACCGACCGCAACACCCTCGGTGGCCGCTTTCCCGGCGACGACGCCGCGCTGACCGTCCTGCAGGCGCGCCCCGACGGCCCGGGCTGGCGGTGGCGGACCTGTCATCTCTATCCCGGCGGCCCCGGTGTCCCTGGCGGCACGGCCGTGCACACCATCAGCCGGTGGCACCCGTGACCCGCACCGGACTGTTCACCCTCTCCGGCGCCCTCGCCGTCGGCGGTGTCGTCTGCCTGCTGCTCGGGATGTCGATGTTGGGCGGCAACGTCCGCGACCACGTCGCCACCAATTACTCGCGGTACGCCGGCGACACCGACGGAACCAACTACACCTGCAGTGGGTCGCCGAGCGCGGTGGCCGACGAACTCGCCGCGCAGGTCCCACCCGAAGCCCGCACGACCGATCGCGGATCGACGTACCTGCGCTACGACGACGAGATCGTCATCGTCGGGCCGGACGGCGCGCGCCCCTGCGCCATCCGCGTCGAGGAGCTCGGGGCCCGCTACAGCTCCGGCGGATTCATCTTCCTCGGGCCCGGCTTCTTCCCCGGCTCACCGTCGGGTGGGTCGGGTGGCAGCCCGGGCGGTCCCGGCGGTTCGAAATGACATTTCCCACGAAGGAGGATCCGATGTACCTGGCCGTCGAATTCGGCACCATCAGCGGTGAGAGCCTGGCCCAGAACGTGGTGGCGGCGACCCTGTATTTCGTGGTCGGCGCGCTGGTGCTGGCGGCCGGGTTCGGGCTGATGGACCTGCTGACGCCCGGCAACCTACGCCACCTGGTGTTCGTCGAGTACCGACCCAACGCCGTGGCGGTCGCCGCCGGGATGTACGCGGCGGTGGCCATCGTGGTCGTCTCCGCGATCATCGCCAGCTCCAACGAACTCGGTCAGGGTCTGGTCGACGCCGCCGTCTACGGCATCGTCGGTGTCCTACTCCAGGGCGTGGCGCTGGTGGTGCTCGAGGTGGCCGTGCCGGGACGCTTCCGCGACCTGATCGAAGCCGACCGCCTGCATCCCTCGGCGATCGCGACCGCGGTCGTGCTGCTGGCGGTGGGAGGAGTGAACGCCGCCGCGCTGTCATGACCACGGCGGAACGCGCGTCGGCGGATCCGGCGAACGATCGGCCGTCGACCCGTTGGCGGGCGGTTCTGCTGGCCGCCGTCGCCGCGTGCGCGGCCTGCGGGCTGGTGTACGAACTGGCACTGCTGACCCTGTCGTCGAGCATGCACGGCGGCGGCATCGTCGCGACGTCGCTGATCGTTGCGGGGTACGTGGCAGCGCTGGGGGCTGGCGCGCTGGCCGTCAAACCTCTGCTGGGTCGCGCCGCACTCACGTTCGTCGCCGTAGAGACGCTCCTCGGGGTCATCGGTGGCCTTTCCGCCGCTGCCCTGTACGTCACGTTCTCGTTCATCGGCGGGTCGACGTGGGTTCTGGTGGTGGGCACCGCGCTGATCGGCGGCCTCGTCGGCGCCGAGGTTCCGCTGCTGATGACGCTGCTGCAGCGTGGACACACCGCCGGTGCCGCGGACAGCGGCCGGGCGTTGGCCAACCTCAATGCCGCCGACTATTTCGGTGCGCTCGTCGGCGGGCTGCTCTGGCCGTTCGTGTTGCTGCCCCACCTCGGGATGATCCGTGGCGCCGCGGCCACCGGCGTAATCAACCTGGTCGCGGCCGCGGTGGTGGCGGTGTTCCTGCTGCGCCACATCCTGTCCGCACGGCAGCTGGGCGTCGCCCTCGGGGTGCTGGCCGCCGCGCTGATGTCGTTGGTGACGCTGCTGATTCGCGCCGACGACGTCGAGACCACCACGCGCCAGCGGCTCTACATCGATCCCATCGTGGCGTTCGTCCGTTCGCCGTACCAGGAGATCGTCGTCACCAGACGCGCGGACGACATGCGCCTCTACCTCGACGGCGGTCTGCAATTCTCCACCCGCGACGAGTTCCGCTACACCGAGAGCCTGGTCTACCCCGCTCTCGCGCAGGGCGCCCGCTCAGCGCTGATCCTCGGCGGCGGCGACGGACTGGCAGCGCGTGAGTTGTTGCGCCACAGCCAGATCAGTGAGATCACCCAGGTGGAACTCGACCCGGCCGTGATCGACCTGGCCCGCACGACACTGCAGGACGCCAACCGTGGCGCCCTCGACGACCCGCGCGTGACCGTGGTCATCGACGACGCGATGACCTGGCTGCGCACCGTCGACCGGACGTTCGACGCGGTGATCGTCGACCTGCCCGACCCCGACAACCCGGTGTTGGGCCGGCTCTACTCGACGGAGTTCTACACGCTCGTCACCCGCGCGCTGGCGCCCGGCCGGCTGATGGTGGTGCAGGCCGGCAGCCCCTACTCGACGCCGACGGCGTTCTGGCGCACCGTGTCGACGATCGAGTCGGCGGGCTTCGCCGTCACCCCTTACCACGTGCACGTGCCGACGTTCGGCGACTGGGGTTTCGCGCTGGCCCGACGGGGCTCGACGCCCCCGGTGCCCACCGTGCCCGATGTCGGTGCGCGGCTGCGGTTCCTGAACCAGGAGGTGCTCGACGCCGCGACGGTGTTCTCCGCCGACGTCGCGCGTCGGCAGTTGGAGCCCTCGACACTTGAGCATCCGCGGATCGTCGACGACATCCGCAAGGGTTACCGCTAGTCCGCCAGCTCCTGCGGCCCGTGCTCCAGCAGCCGTCGGAAGCCGTTCTCGTCGAGGACCGGCACGCCCAGTTCGGTCGCCTTGTCGTACTTGGATCCGGGGGCATCACCGGCAACGACATAATCCGTCTTCTTCGACACCGACCCCGCGGCCTTGCCGCCGCGGGCGATGATCGCCTCCTTGGCCTCGTCCCGCGAGAACCCCGTGAGCGACCCGGTGACGACGATCGAAAGGCCCTCCAGCGTACGGGGGATGCCGGTGTCCCGTTCGTCGGCCATCCGCACCCCCGCCGCGCGCCACTTCTCGACGATCGCGCAGTGCCAGTCGACGGTGAACCACTCCTTGACCGCGGCGGCGATGGTCGGGCCGACACCCTCAACCGCGGCGAGTTGCTCTTCGGACGCCTCGATGATCGCGTCGAGGCTGCCGAACTCGGTGGCCAGCGCCCGCGCCGCCGTCGGGCCGACGTGGCGGATGGACAGCGCCACCAGCACCCGCCACAGCGGCTGGGCCTTGGCCTTGCCGAGGTTGGAAAGCAGTCGCCTGCCGTTGGCCGACACCATGCCACCTTTGGTGGTGAACAGTTCGGTGCGCAGCAGGTCGTCCTCGGTGAGCGTGAACAGGTCGCCCTCGTCGGTGAGCACCCCGGCCTGCAGGAGAGCGATGCCCGCCTCGTAGCCGAGGCCCTCGATGTCGAATGCGCCGCGGCCGGCGACGTGGAACACCCGCTCCCGCAACTGCGCCGGACAGCTGCGCGAGTTCGGGCAGCGGATGTCGGCGTCGCCCTCCTTGGCGGGCGCCAGTTCGGTGCCGCACTCCGGGCAGTGCGTCGGCATCACAAACTCGCGCTCAGAGCCGTCGCGCAGATCGACCACCGGACCGAGGACTTCGGGGATGACGTCACCGGCCTTGCGGATCACCACGGTGTCGCCGATGAGCACGCCCTTACGCTTGACCTCCGACGCGTTGTGCAACGTCGCCAATCCGACGGTGGAACCGGCCACCTTTACCGGCTCCATGTAGGCGAACGGCGTGACGCGGCCGGTTCGGCCCACGTTGACCCCGATGTCGAGCAGCTTGGTCTGCGCCTCTTCCGGCGGATACTTGTAGGCCACGGCCCAGCGCGGGGCCCGCGACGTCGAGCCCAGCCGGCGCTGCAGCGAGAACTCGTCGACCTTGACGACCACACCGTCGATCTCGTATTCGACGTCGTGGCGGTGCTCGCCCCAGTACGCGATCCGCTCGGTCACCGCGTCGAGCCCCTGCACCCGGGTGGTGTGCTCGGAAACCGGCAGGCCCCACTGTTTGAGCGCCCGGTACGCGTCGTGCAGCGATGCGAACCCGAACCCCGCAGGACTCGTTACCCGGCCGAGGCCGTGGCAGATCATGTGCAGCTTGCGCCGAGCGGTGACTGCGGGATTCTTCTGCCGCAGCGACCCGGCGGCGCTGTTGCGGGGGTTGGCGAACGGCGCCTTGCCCTCGGCGACGAGCCCCGCGTTGAGCTCCGCGAAATCGGCGACCCGGAAGAACACCTCACCGCGCACCTCGAGCACTCTGGGCACCGGGAACTCATCGGAGGGGGTGAGCCGTTCGGGGATGTCGGAGATGGTGCGCGCGTTGAGCGTGACGTCCTCCCCGGTGCGACCGTCGCCGCGGGTGGCGGCTCGGGTGAGCTTGCCGTCGCGGTACACGAGCGCTAGCGCCACGCCGTCGATCTTGAGCTCGCACAGGTAGTGGGGGTCGGCACCGATCTCGCTCTTGAGGCGCTCGGCCCAGGCGGCGAGTTCGTCGGGGTCGAAGACGTTGTCCAGACTCAACATCGGCTCGAGGTGTTCGGCGGGTGTGAAGTCGGTGGCGAATCCGGCGCCGCCGACCAGCTGGCTGGGCGAGTCGGGTGTGCGCAGCTCGGGATGCTGGTCTTCGAGCGTCTGCAGCCGGCGCAGCAAGGCATCGAACTCGGCGTCGGTGATGATCGGCGAATCGCGCACGTAATAGCGAAACTGGTGCTCGCGCACTTCGTCGGCCAGCTCCTGCCATTCGCGGCGCAGGTCGGCATCGAGGGCGTCCTCGGCCTGTTCGGCCAGCGCTGCCTCGGCGTCTTTGGAGCTCACCCCCGAAGGCTATCGCGCTGCGCCGACACGATTTAGCCTGGCGTTGTGCCACATCCGATCATGTTCTGCGACGACGATCCCTGGCTCGCCGAGCTCAGGGCGATCGCGCTCGGCTATTCGGAGGCCTACGAGAAGGTCTCACACGGGCGGCCGTGCTTCTTCGTCCCGAAGATGTTCGCGATGTACGGCGGCAGCACCAGGGAGACCGGGGAGATGACCGCCGTGTCGCACTGCGTGCTGGTCAAGGTCGACGCTTCCGACCGCTCGGCGCTCCAAGCCGACGACCGGTTCTTCCTGCCCGGCTACCTGGGACCGTCGGGCTGGCTCGGACTCGACTTCGACCGGGCCGACGTGGACTGGGACGAGGTTCGTGAACTCGTCGACGCCTCGTTCCGCTTGGTCGCGCCACGCCGGTTGGTCAAGCAACTCGACGGACTCTGACCGCTCGGAGTGCCGCTTATGGTTCGATCGGGACACGACGAGTTTCGCCAGCCCTTACCGCGCCGTCCAGGTTCCGACGACCAGCGTCTACGACTACCTGTTCAGCCATCTCGGTGACACCGACGCCGAGCGGGTCGCCCTGATCGACACCCGCTCCGGCGATCAGATGACCTACGGCGAGATGGTCGCCCGCATCGAGGCCTTCGCCGGTGCGCTCGCCGACCGCGGAGTCGGCGTTGGCGACGTGGTCGGCCTCCTCGCGCAGAACAGTTCGGCGTTCGCGATCGCCTTCCACGGCATCCTGCGCGCCGGCGCGACAGCCACCACGATCAACGCGCTCTTCACCGGAAAGGACGTCACCAAACAGCTGGCCGAGTCGCGGGCCACGATGCTCGTCACCGTCAGCCCGCTGCTGGCCCAGGCCGCCGAGGTGCGGCCGCCGTCGGGCTCCCCGACGACCGGGTGGTCGTGCTCGACGGGCCCGGCGCAGCCGCCGACGGGCACCCCAACGCCGCCGACCTGCTCGGCCCGGGGTTGACGCCCCCAGAGGTGACCTTCGATCCGGGCACCCACCTGGCCGGTGCTGCCGTACAGCTCGGGCACGACCGGCAACCCCAAGGGCGTCATGCTGACCCACGGCAACCTGGTCGCCAACGTCGCCCAGATCCGGCCCATACAGGGCATGACCGCCGACGACCGGATCCTTGCGGTGCTGCCGTTCTTCCACATCTACGGGATGACGGTTTTGCTCAACGCCGCCCTGCACGCCCGGGCCGCGCTGGTGATCATGCCCAGCTTCGGCCTCACCGGGTTCCTGACCAATATCGCCGAGCATAAGTGCACGTACGCGTTCATCGCGCCGCCGGTGGCCGTGGCGCTGGCCAAGCACCCGCTGATCGACGAGTACGACCCTTCCCTCGCTGCAGGGGATTATGTCCGGGGCGGCACCGCTCGACGCGGATCTAGGCTACGCCGTCGCGGAGCGGCTGGGCTGTGCGGTGGTGCAGGGCTACGGGATGAGCGAGCTGAGCCCGGTCAGCCATGTCACGCCGTTCGACGGTGGCGTGAGATTCGTTGGTACCGTTCCGCGGACCGAACGTGATGGCCGGTTACCTCAACAACGACGAGGCCACCCGCGAGACCATCGACGAGGACGGTTGGCTGCACACCGGCGACCTCGCCCCGGTGGACGCGCAGGGCTGCGTCTACATCGTCGACCGGCTCAAGGAGCTGATCAAGTACAAGGGCTACCAGGTGCCGCCGGCCGAACTGGAGGCGGTGTTGCTCAGCCACGATGCGATCGCCGACGCGGCAGTGATCGGCGTCGTCGACACCGAATCTGGCGAGGAGGTGCCCAAGGCCTTCGTGGTGCGCCAGCCCGGTGCGTCGTTGACCGAGGCGCAGGTGATCGAGTTCGTCGCCGGTCAGGTCGCGCCGTACAAGAAGGTGCGCAAGGTGGAGTTCATCGACGCGATACCGAAGTCGGCGTCGGGCAAGATCCTACGAAAAGAGCTGCGCCGCCAGGGCGTGACTCTGCGTACACGGCGTGCCCTCTCGACGTTCATCGCCGTGGACGCAGAGAACAGCTAGAGGGCGTCGGGGTCCTCGGCGAATGCGTCGGCGGTCCTCTGGGTGAGTTCGACGGCCATGCGGGCCCACTCCGGCGTGGCGGTGGCCAGCCCGCACGCCGGCGTCACACCGATGCGCTCGCGAAGCACCGCGCGGGGGAAACCGAGGCGGTCGGTGAGCGACACCGCGTTGCCGGCCACTTGTTCGACTGACGGGCGTGCGGCCGGTGCGGTGCCCGGGACGACGCCGAGTAGCACCGTGCGACCGGACTCCACGAATTCGCCGATGCCGTCGAGGTCTTCGGCGGTGAGTGTGCCGGTGTCCACCGCGACCGCCGGTACCCGGCTGCGTTGCAACAACTTCCATGGCAGACCGACCGCGCAGCAGTGCAGGGCGACCTCGCCGCCGACGCGGGTGGCGCACCCGTCGAGCAGTTGGGCGGCCATCGCTTCGTCGACGGGGTGCACCGGGGTGAAGGCGGTCACCCCGGTGAGCCGGCCGGCCAGCGCGGCGGGCAGCAGCGGCTCGTCGAACTGCACGACGACGGGGGTGTCGAGGCGGCGCGCCACCTCGGCCCGGTGCACGGCCATGCCCTCGGCCAGGGACCCCGCCAGATCGCGGACGGCGCCACGGTCGGTGAGCGCGCGATGCCCGCCGGGCAGTTCGAGTTCGGCGGCCAGCGTGATCGGGCCCGGTGCCTGCACCTTGACGGTGCGGCCGCTTCCGCGCAGGCCGGCCTTCTCCCAGGCCTCCTCGAGTGCGTCGACGTCCTCGTCGAGCAGGCTCTTGGCGCGGCGCATGGCGGAGCTGCGGCCGGCGGCGATGCGGTAGCCGCGCGGCACGATGTCGATGCCGATGTCGACCAGCAGCGCTCCTGCGCGCCCGATCATGTCGGCGCCCACGCCGCGCGACGGCAGTTCGACCAGGTGGGGCAGGGTGTGCAATTCGCCGACCACGACTTCGGCGGCTTGGCGGGGGTTGTCTCCTGGCCAGGATCCGATGCCGGTCGCGGCGGCGTAAACACTCACCCGGTGCACAGTATGCGACGGGTTCGGCTGCTCTTCGGGAAGGGGACGGCGACAACCGCACTGCCAGGGTGCTGACGGCGGTCGCTGCGGCCCTCCTGACAGCCCAGGTGTGTGTCGGTGGTCGGCGGCACCGCGGTCCGGTCGGTGCCCGGAATTGACGAGGACCCCCGCTCCCCCGTCGACGTCGACACCGTGCTGCTCGAGCCGGCGCAGATGCAGGCCATCACAGGAGCGGGCGAGGATCTGACGATCATCCCGACTCCAGAACCCGCCGGACGGTGGCTTGATCTCGCAGGGCGCCGCCGGCTATCGCGATGCGCCGGCCGCGCGTCGGGCGTTCGACGGGCTGGTCGCCCAGGTCGACGGCTGCGGCACAAGTGCATACGGACCGCCGTACATCGGCGAGTGGACGGCCGCGGCGGATGCGGTGCAGACCCGGCCGGGTCGCTTGCGGGCGGGACTACCGGCTCAAGTCGGTGGTCCTGGTCGAGGCGACGTTATGCGGGTTCACCGAATCGGTGCCCGACATCGTGATGACGAACATCCTTGCACAGGTGCCAGGATAGGGGTGTGTGCGCCGGGCGGCTGGCTGCATGCCTGTTCCGCGACGCCATTGCCGACGATCAGCTCGCATTCCGCAATTCAGCGACGCCGCTGAGTGCCACACCGCGCGCTGCTGCATACCGCGGGAAAGGGGGTGTTCAGTCCTCGTCGGCCCGAAGCTCCTCGGGCGAGAGCCCAGCACCGGGTGCGGGCGTCCGAAACGCCGGCCGTTCGTCCCCGAGAGCGTCCTCGAGGCTCTCGTCGGTTTCATCATCGACAATCAGATCCGGCTCCTCCGGGAACTGCGGTCGGGGGCCGCCGGAGCCTGGTTCGGCCGCCACAGTGGTCTCCGCCGGGTCACCGGAGGAGGGGAGCAAGGGGTCAGACGTCGACATGCGCGAAAGTATGCACGGCACAGGTGACAGCGAAGTGAACGGCCGAGACTGTGATCGACGGCGGGGTGTGTCAACGCCAGCAGATCCGGCACCCTGACCCAGCTAGCGCCCGTCCGCCCCGCTGATCGTCGCGCTGGCCAGCACCTCGTCACCCTCGGCGTCCGGCCGGTAGATCACCATCGCCTGCCCCGGCGCGACCCCCCGCAAAGATGAACGCAACTCCACCGAGAGCACACCGCCCTCATACGACGCCACCGCATCGGCCAGTCCGCCGTGCGCCCGCACCTGGACTTGGCACTCCACCGGCCCGGCGAACGCCGTACCGGACGTGAAGACCGGGCTCTCACCGGCCAACCCCCACACGTCGAGATCCTCGACACCACCGACCTGCACCGTCCCGCTCGCCGCGTCGATGCCGGTGACGTAGCGCGGCCGTCCGTCCGGGCCGGGACCCGCGATACCGAGACCCTTGCGCTGCCCGATCGTGAACCCGTGCACGCCTTCGTGTTCGGCCAGCTTCGTACCGCCCGCGTCCACCACCGCCCCGGGCCGCAACCCGATCCGCGCACCGAGGAAAGCCCGGGTGTCCCCCGACGGGATGAAGCAGATGTCGTGGCTGTCGGGCTTGTCCGCGACGGCCAGGCCGCGCGCGGCCGCCTCCTCGCGGATCTGCGCCTTGGGGGTGTCGCCGATCGGAAAGACCGCGTGGCGCAACTGCTGTGCGGTCAGCACCGCGAGCACATAGGACTGGTCCTTGTCCTGGTCGACCGCCCGGCGCAAGCGGCCGTCGGACAGCCGCGCGTAGTGACCGGTGGCCAGCGCGTCGAAACCCAGCGCCAGCGCGCGGCCGGCCAACGCGGAGAATTTGATCTTCTCGTTGCACCGCACACAGGGATTCGGTGTCTCGCCGCGCTCATAGGACGCGACGAAGTCGTCGATCACGTCTTCTTTGAACCTGTCCGCGAAATCCCAGACGTAGAACGGGATGTCGAGCACGTCGGCGACCCGGCGGGCATCCCCGGCGTCCTCCTTGGAGCAGCACCCGCGCGACCCGGTGCGCAGTGTGCCCGGGGTCGCCGACAGCGCCAGATGCACTCCGACGACGTCGTGGCCGGCGTCGACCATCCGCGCCGCGGCGACCGAGGAGTCGACGCCGCCGCTCATCGCGACCAGTACCCGCATCAGCGCACCCTCTTCGCGCAAGCGCTCATCGTCAGTCCACCACTCCGGACGCGGCCAGCGCGGCCTGGCGCGCGCGTTTGACGGCGGCGGGCAGCACCTCGAGCGCGGCGTCGATGTCGGCGTCGGTGCTGGTGTGGCCGAGTGAGAGCCGCAGCGATCCGCGGGCGTTGGCGGGGTCGGCCCCCATCGCGATCAGCACATGCGACGGCTGCGCCACCCCGGCCGTGCACGCCGAGCCGGTCGAACACTCGACCCCCATGGCGTCCAACAGCATCAGCAGCGAATCGCCTTCACACCCCCGGAACGTGAAGTGGGCGTTGCCGGGTAGCCGGTCGGCGCGGGCGCCGTTGACCGAGACGTCGTCGATCGTCGCCAGCACACCGTCGATCAGCCGGTCACGCAGCGCGCATATCCGAGCGCGATGGGCGTCGAGCCCGTCGACGGCCACCCGTGCCGCCGCCGCCATGGCAACCGCACCGGCGACGTCGGCTGTGCCGGAACGCACGTCGCGCTCCTGTCCACCACCGTGCAGCAGCGGCACACAGGCGGTGTCACGCCGCAGAAGCAGCGCGCCGATCCCGGTGGGGCCGCCGAACTTGTGCGCCGTCACGCTCATAGCCGACAGTCCGCTGGCCGCGAACTCCACCGGCAGCTGACCGACCGCCTGCACCGCATCGCTGTGCATCGGGACAGCGAATTCTGCGGCGACCGCGGCCAATTCTGCGATGGGTTGGACGGTGCCCACCTCGTTGTTGGCCCACATGACCGACACCAGCGCCACGTCGTCGCACGACTGCAGCACCTCGCGGAGAGCGGCGGCCGTCACCGATCCGTCGGCCTGCACCGGCAGCCACGTCACCGCGGCGCCCTCATGCTCGACCAGCCACTGCACCGCATCGAGGACGGCGTGGTGCTCGACCGCCGTGGTGATGATCCGGTTGCGCCGCCGATCGGCGTCCCGGCGTGCCCAGAAGATCCCCTTGACGGCCAGATTGTCGCTTTCGGTGCCGCCGCCGCAGAAGATGATCTCCGACGGGCGCGCGCCCAGCAGCCCGGCCAGCGCCTCGCGGGCCTCCTCCACCCGGCGGCGCGCCAACCGGCCCGCACCGTGCAGTGACGAGGCGTTGCCGACGGTGCTTTGCGCAGCCCTCATCGCCTCGATGGCTGCCGGGTGCATCGGGGTGGTCGCGGCGTGGTCGAGGTAGACCGGCTTCGGCGAGGTCATGGCCCGTCCAGGATAGCCGCCGGTGCCACCAGCACTTGGATCGCCGGGTCAGGCGACCAGGGCGTGCGTGCTCACGGGCGCCGGTGCGGTGCCCCGGACGGCCAACTCACAGCGGGTGGCCAGGTCGCGGCGGTCGTCGCCGGGCAGTTGGAGGGATTCGACGCCGATGTGGCAGACGGTGCGGCGGGCGGTGATCACCCGCCGTACCGAGGCCAGTAGGGAGTCGTCGCCGACGAACGCGGGCACCGTCGACAACCGTCCGTCCTGGTGGCGGTACGTCATCCGCAGCGGCTGCACCGGACGACCCGCGTCTACGGCGGCCTGGAACATCGCGGGGCGGAAGCGGCCATAGCCCAGCCCGCACCAGGTGGTGCCCTCCGGGAACGCGACGACAGTATGGCCGGCCCGCAGCCGATCGGTGACCGCGGCCACGACCGCGGGCAACCGTCGCAGGCTTCCCCGGTCGATCGGGATGACCTTCATCAGCCGGACCACGGGTCCCAGCGCCGGCCAGTCGACCAGATCCGCGCGTGCGACGAACGACCCGGGCAGCACCGAGCCGATGGCGAAGATGTCCAGCCAGGACACGTGCCCGCTGACGACCAGGACACCGCGCAGGTTGCGGATGGGCCCGCCCGACACGGCGATCCGCACACCGAAGCTCCGCAGCATCAGATGGCAGTACGCGCGTTGCACGTGCCACCGGCCGGGCAGCGGCAACGCCAGCAGCCACACGAAGGACAACAACGCCACGGCTGCGCAGACCCGCACGCCGGTCCGCACCGCCACCCACCACCGTCGTCCAGGCCGGTCCGCGCCGGCGTGGAGGCAAGTGGCGTCGCAGGTGGCGCGCTGCAGCCAGGCGTGTTCGAAGCTCAGCGTCATGACGCCACCCCGTTCGCGACATCGCCGGCCGCTGCCGATCTCAGCCGGCGCAGATAGCGGATGTCGGCGTCCCGCTTGTCCAGCAACGCCGGGAAGTCGCCGACGCCGAAGTCCGGGTCGTGGGCAGGCTCCCCGCAGACCTGCGCACCCAGCCGCAGGTAGCCGCGCATGAGAGGCGGCACGGTGGCCCGCGCCGGCGGAGCGATGTCATCGAGACTCGAGCCGTCGATGACGACAGGCCGATACGGGTGCACGGTGTAGCACTCCGGTGCGGCATGGCGGCGCCGCACGAAGTCTCGGACTCCGCGCAGCTGGGTGCCCGCGGGCTCACCGATAGCGCCGGCGACCGGGACCGAGACGCAGCCGGTGACGTAGTCGTAGTCGCAGCGGTCCAGGTAGGCCAGGATGCCGGCCCACATGATCAGCACCACACCGCCGTTGCGGTGGTCGTGACGCACCACGGCGCGGCCCATCTCGACCAGCGACGGCCGCAGCGGGTCCAGCGCCCGCACGTCGAACTCGGTGGCGGTGTACAGGCCGCCCGCCGCGATGGCCCCGGACGGCGGCAGCATCCGGTAGCAGCCCACCAACTCCCCCGACATGTCGTCGCGGACCAGCAGGTGGTCGCAGAACTCGTCGAAACGATCGGCGTCCCGGCCGTCGGCCGCACCGGTGAGTGCGAAGCCGGGTTCGGAGGTGAACACGTCATGCCGTAGCCGCTGGGCGGCGGTGATCAGATCGGGGTCGGTCGTCAGCAGCAGCGAGTACCGCGGAGCGTCCGCGGTCCGGGGTTGATCGGCGGCGATGAGTACAGCGGCAGTGCTCATGGCCAGCACGCTCGCTGGCCCGTCCGGCGTGACGGCAATCACCGGGTGACGTGTCGGTGCACGCTGGATGACGAATTTGTCAGTCCTCGAGGTGGACGACCGTCTGAGCGGCGGGGCGGCGGGGGCTCAGCACGGCCCGGCGCGGCGACCGGCAAGAGCATCGAAGGAGGCTGTCATCGTCACCGCTGATCTTCGCCGACACGAAACCCCGACGCCAGACCGGCACCGGGGCTTCGCGTCGTTTCGAAGCCGGGACTCAGCCCTTGCGTGCCTTGACCTTCTCGGTCAGCTGCGGGGTGACCTTGAACAGGTCACCGACGATGCCAAGGTCAGAGATCTCGAAGATCGGCGCTTCCTCGTCCTTGTTCACCGCGATGATCGTCTTCGACGTCTGCATACCGGCGCGGTGCTGGATCGCACCGGAGATGCCCAGCGCGATGTACAGCTGCGGCGAGACGGTCTTACCCGTCTGGCCGACCTGGAACTGACCCGGGTAGTAACCCGAGTCGACCGCCGCGCGCGACGCGCCGACGGCACCGCCGAGCGCATCGGCGAGTTCCTCGACGATGCCGAAGTTCTCGGCGCTGCCGACACCGCGACCGCCAGAGACGACGACGGTCGCCTCGGTGAGCTCCGGACGGTCACCTGCCACCGCGGGTTCCCGTTTGATGATCTTCGTCGCGGTCTCGGACTGGGCCGGCACCTCGACGTTGACAACCTCACCGGCACCGTCGGCGGGCTCGGCGTCGATCGCGCCCGCCCGCACCGTGATCACCGGGGTTTCACCGGTGACCTCCGCCTCGACGGTGTAGGCACCACCGAAGATCGAGTGGGTGGCCTTGCCGCCCTCCTGGACGGCGATGACGTCGGTCAACACACCCGACCCGATGCGGGCCGCCAACCGGCCGGCGATCTCCTTGCCGTCCGCCGAGGCCGCCAGCAGCACACCGGCCGGGCTGTTCTCCTCGGCCAGTGCGGCCAGCACGTCGACCTGCGGGGTGATGAGGTAGTTCTCCGCGTCCTCGGATTCGGCGGCGTAGATCTTGGCGGCGCCGGCGGCCTTGAGGCCGTCGACGAGCGGCTCGGCGGTGCCCGGCTTACCCACCACGACGGCGGCGGGCTCACCCAGCGCGCGGGCGGCGGTGATCAGTTCGCTGGTGACCTTCTTCAGTGCGCCTTCTGCATGCTCGACGAGCACGAGTACTTCAGCCATGGGTTTGTCTCTCGTTTCTCAAGTCCTGAAGGAATGATCTGCTAGATGATTTTCTGGGCGACCAGGTACTCGGCGACCTTGCTGCCGCCTTCTCCTTCGTCGATGACTTTCTCGCCCGCGGTCTTCGGCGGCTTCGGCGTCGACGACAGCACTTTGGAACCGGCGTTGGCGACACCGACCTCGTCGGGCTCGACACCGATATCGGCCAGCGTCAGCGTCGTGACTTCCTTCTTCTTGGCGGCCATGATGCCCTTGAACGACGGGAAGCGCGGCTCGTTGATCTTCTCGTTCACGCTGACCACCGCGGGCAAGGGCGCCTCGAGCGTGAACACCCCGTCGTCGGTCTCGCGTTCACCGGTGACCTTGCCGTCCTCGACGGTGACCTTGCGCATGTGGGTCAGCTGCGGCAGACCGAGGTACTCGGCGATGATGGCGGGCACCGCGCCGCCCGCCCCGTCGGTGGCCTCGTTGCCGGCGATGACCAGCTCGGTGCCTTCGATGGCGCCCAGCGCGCGGGCCAGCGCCCACCCAGTCTGCACCATGTCAGAACCGTGCATGCCTTCGTCGACCAGGTGCACGGCCTTGTCGGCGCCCATGGACAGCGCCTTACGGATCGCCTCGGTCGCCCGCTCCGGACCGGCGGTCAGCACGGTGACGGTGCCCTCAACCCCGTTGGCGGCTTCCTTCTCCTTGATGAGCAGCGCCTCTTCGACAGCGCGCTCGTTGATCTCGTCGAGCACAGCGTCGGCGGCTTCCCGGTCCAACGTCCAATCGCTCTCGGAGAGCTTGCGCTCGGACCAGGTGTCAGGGACCTGTTTGATCAGGACCACGATGTTCGTCATGGGATGGTTCGTCCTCCTCGATGAGGCCGGCCGGCGGTCGGCCCATTACCACTTTCGTGAAACTGGCACCATGTTACTCGTCAGTAACTAAAGGTGGTTTGCATTGACACCATAGCTGGTCGAAGTTCATGCGCCCGACTCCCCTACCACCGCGAACCCGTCGGGAACTGTTCGCGAACCGGCCACGATCCCGCCGCCTGGGTTAGCCTGCGTGCGATGAGCGCATTTGTTACCGGTCCGCGTGGCGGCGGCGACGAGACCCTCCCCCTCACGGGTGAGCGGACGATCCCCGGCCTGGCACAGGAGAACTACTGGTTCCGCCGCCACGAGGTCGTCTACGCCGGCCTAGCGCATCGGTGCGTCGACCGCGACGTGCTCGAGGCCGGATGCGGCGAGGGCTACGGGGCCGATCTCATCGCCGGGGTCGCGCGACGGGTGATCGGGCTGGACTACGACGAGGCCACTGTCGCGCACGTGCGGGCCCGTTATCCCCGTGTCGAAGTGCACCACGGCAATCTCGCTGCGCTGCCCCTGGCCGACGCATCGGTCGACGTGGTGGTGAACTTCCAGGTCATCGAACATCTGTGGGATCAGCCGCAATTCGTCGGCGAATGCCTGCGGGTGCTGCGGCCCGGCGGGGTGCTCCTGATGTCGACGCCGAACCGGGTCACCTTTTCCCCCGGCCGGGACACGCCCGTCAACCCGTTCCACACCCGCGAACTGAACGCGGCGGAGATCACCGAACTGCTCACCACGGCCGGGTTCCACATCGAAGGCGTCTACGGGGTCTTCCATGGCGAGCGCCTACGTGAACTGGACGCCCGCCACGGCGGCTCCATCATCGATGCCCAGATCGCCCGTGCGGTGGCCGATGCGCCATGGCCGCAGGACCTGCTCGACGACGTGACCGCAGTGCGCACCGAGGACTTCGACCTGCGCGACCCGATGACCTGCGATATCGACGACAGCCTCGACTTGGTCGCGATCGCGGTGCGGCCGTGAGTGACGACGCGCCCGCGGTACCGGGGCTGTTCACCTTCGTCTTGCACACGCACCTGCCGTGGCTGGCGCATCACGGGCGCTGGCCGGTCGGCGAAGAGTGGCTATACCAGTCCTGGTCGGCGTCGTATCTGCCGCTGATGCGGGTGCTGCGCCGGCTGGCCGCCGAAGACCGCAGCCACCTGCTGGCGCTCGGCATGACGCCGGTCGTGACCGCCCAGCTCGACGACTCCTACTGCCTGACTGGTATGCACAGCTGGCTGGCGAACTGGCGCCTGCGCGCACTGGAGGCGGCGACGCTGCGCGCATCGTCGGACACCGCGCCGGCGTGTACGCCTGAGGCGCTGCGGGCGTTCGGCGCCAGGGAGCTAGCCGAAGCCGACCGCGCGCTCGACGAATTCGCCACACTCTGGCGCCACGGCGGCAGCCCGCTGCTGCGCGAGCTCGTCGACTCCGACACGGTCGAGTTGCTGGGCGGGCCGCTGGCGCATCCGTTCCAGCCTTTGCTCAATCCGCGGCTGCGCGAGTTCGCGCTTCACGAAGGGCTCGCCGACGCCGCTCAGCGCCTCGCCCACACTCCGCGCGGAATCTGGGCTCCCGAGTGCGCGTACGCACCGGGCATGGAGTCGGACTACGCCGCGGCAGGCGTCGGCCATTTCATGGTCGACGGCCCCTCGCTGCACGGCGACACCGCGCTGGGCCGGCCCGTCGGCGACTCCGGCGTGATCGCGTTCGGCCGGGATCTCAAGGTCAGCTACCGCGTGTGGTCGCCGAAGTCCGGTTACCCGGGACACGCCGCCTACCGCGACTTCCACACCTATGACCACGTCACCGGGTTGAAGCCGGCGCGCGTCACCGGCCGCAACGTGACGTCGTCGAATAAAGCGCCCTACGACCCGGGCCGCGCCGACGCCGCCATCGACGCCCACGTCGCCGACTTCGTGGCGGTGGTCCGGCAGCAGCTAATCGACGAGAGCGAACGGATCGGTCGCCCGGCGCACGTGGTCGCCGCCTTCGACACCGAACTGTTCGGCCACTGGTGGTATGAGGGCCCGGAGTGGCTGGCACGCGTGTTACGGGCGCTGCCCGAGGCCGGCGTGCGAATCGGCACGCTCGGCGACGCCGTCGACAGCGGGTTCGTCGGTGCCCCGGTCGACCTGCCGCCCAGCTCCTGGGGTTCGGGCAAGGACTGGCAGGTCTGGGCCGGCGACCGGGTGACCGATCTGGTCCGACTCAACGCCGAGGTCGTCGACACCGCGCTGAGCACCGTGGACAAGGCGCTGACTCAGCACGCATCGGTGGGCAGCCCGACCCCGCGCGACAGCGTCGCCGACCAGATCCTGCGCGAGACCCTGCTGACGGTGTCCAGCGACTGGCCGTTCATGGTGAGCAAGGATTCCGCCGCCGATTACGCCCGTTACCGCGCACACCTGCACGCCCATGCCACCCGCGAGATCGCCGACGCCCTCGCCGCCGGCCGCCGTGAACAGGCGCAGCGCCTCGCCGACGGCTGGAACCGCGCCGACAGCCTGTTCGGTGCGCTCGACGCCCGGCGGTTGCCGCGATGAAAGCCGCTGCATGAGGATTCTTCTGGTGTCGTGGGAGTACCCCCCGGTGGTCATCGGTGGGCTCGGCCGGCACGTCTACCACCTCGCCACCGCGCTCGGCGCGGCCGGTCACGACGTCGTGGTGCTCAGCCGCCGACCGGCCGACACCGACCCCAGCACGCATCCCACCACCGACCAGCTCCGCGAGGGTGTGCGGGTGGTCGCCGCGGCCCACGATCCGCACGAGTTCGCGTTCGGCCCCGACATGATGGCCTGGACACTGGCGATGGGCCACGCCATGATCCGGGTCGGCCTGGCGATCAAGGACCACGGTCGACCCTGGCGGCCCGACGTGGTACATGCCCATGACTGGCTGGTCGCCCATCCGGCAATCGCTTTGGCTGAATTCTTCGACGTCCCATTGGTGTCGACGATCCACGCCACCGAGGCCGGCAGGCACTCCGGATGGGTCGCCGGCCGGATCAGCCGCCAGGTGCACGCCGTAGAGTCCTGGCTCGTGCGCGAATCCGACTCGCTCATCACATGTTCGGCGTCCATGCGCGAGGAGATCACCGAACTCTTCGGGCCGGGACTGCCCGAGATGCGGGTGATCCGCAACGGGATCGAGGCCCGGCGTTGGCCGTTCGCGCGGCGCCGCACCCGCGCCGGGCCGGCCCATCTGCTCTACCTCGGCCGGCTCGAGTACGAGAAGGGCGTACACGACGCCATCGCCGCACTCCCCCGCATCCGCCGCGCCCATCCCGGCACCACCCTGACGATCGCCGGCGACGGCACCCAGTTGGACTGGCTGATCGATCAGACGCGAAAGCACAAGGTGCGCAAAGCCGTGTCCTTCGTCGGGCGGCTGGACCACGACGGACTGGTCGACATGCTGCACACCGCTGATGCGGCGGTGCTGCCCAGCCACTACGAACCGTTCGGCATCGTTGCCCTGGAGGCGGCTGCCACAGGCACACCGTTGGTGACCTCCACTGCGGGTGGCCTCGGCGAAGCCGTGATCGACGGGGTGACCGGGACGTCCTTCCGACCGCGCGACGTCGCGGCGCTCGCCGCTGCCGTCCGAGCCGTGCTCGACGACCCGGCCGCGGCCCAGCAGCGCGCGGTCGCCGCGCGGGACCGGCTCACCGCGGACTTCGACTGGAACACCGTCGCCGCGGAGACCTGCCAGGTCTACATCGCCGCCAAACGCCGTGAGCGCGAGCCACATCGACGGTTGCCGATCGTCGAGCGGGCGCTTCCCGACCGATCCTGACCTAGCGGGCGGCCTTCTTGCGCTCGATGTCGGCCAGCGCGGCAGCCAGTTCCGCACGCTGCGCCGCAGAGGTCTCCCACGCGAGTTTGCGGTTCTTGACCGCCTTCGCCGGGGCACCCACCGCGATCGAGAAGTCGGGAATGTCCCCCTTGACCACCGAATGCGCCCCCAGTACGCACCCGCGGCCGACGGTGGTCCCGCGCAGCACGCTGACCTTCGTCGCGACCCAGGTATCCGGACCGATGCGCACCGGGCTCTTGACGATGCCCTGGTCTTTGATCGGCATCTCGACGTTGTCCATCTTGTGGTCGAAATCGCAGATGTAGCACCAGTCGGCCATCAGGAGGGAGTCACCGAGCTCGATGTCGAGGTAGGTGTTGATCACATTGTCTCGGCCCAGCACCACCTTGTCACCGATGCGTAGCGACCCCTCGTGAGCGCGGATCGTGTTCTTGTCGCCGATGTGCACCCAGCGCCCGATCTCCAGGTGCGCCAATTCAGGGGTCGCCTGGATCTCCACGTCCTTGCCGAGGAACAGCATGCCCCGGGTGATCACATGCGGATTGGCGAGCTTGAACTTCAGCAGCCGCCAGTACCGGACCAGGTACCAGGGGGTGTAGGCGCGGTTGACCAGCACCCACCGCACCGAAGCGGCCGTCAGGAACCGGGCCTGGCGCGGGTCACGCAGTCGCGAGCCCCGCCAACGCTTGTGCAGCGGAGCGCCCCACATCGTCGTCATGGCCGCAAAGCCTACGGGATGACATGCAGGCGCCGGGTTACCCTCACGTGGGCTCATCAGCGACGTGAAAGGACACCGTGTTCCGGCGATTCCTCGTGCTGGCGGTTTCAGCGTTGCTGGTGGCTGTGTCGGCCGGGTGCGGTGACACGTCGTCATGGGTGGAAGCCAAGGCCGCCCCGGGGTGGCCGGCTCAGTACGGTGACGCCGCCAACAGCAGCTTCGTGGCCGCTGACGGCGCCGACACCTTGACCCTCGAGTGGAGCCGGTCGGTGAAGGGTAGCCTCGGCGCCGCGGTGGCACTGGGCGCCGGCGGCTACCTGGCGGCCAACGCCCAGAGCCGCGCCGGGTGCTCGCTGATGGTCTGGGAGGCCGACAACAACGCGCGCCAGCGGTGGTGTTCGCGCCTCGTGCAGGGTGCTGGCGGGGCCAGCCCGTTGATCGACGGGTTCGACAACGTCTACGTGGGCCAGCCCGGCTCGATCGTGTCGTTTCCGCGGACACAGTGGATCCGGTGGCGCAAACCCGTGATCGGCGCGCCGACCACACCCCGGATCATGGCGCCCGGCGAATTGCTCGTGATCACCCATCTGGGTCAGGTCCTGGTCTTCGACGCTCACCGCGGCACCGTCGAGGACACACCGCTCGACCTGGTCATCGGGGTGGACCCCAGGAACTCAGAGCGCGGCCTCGCGGACTGCAGGCTGTCGCGGCCGCAGTGTCCGGTGGCCGCCGCCCCGGCCTTCTCGGCCGCGGGCAACATCGTGGTGCTGAGCCTGTGGGAGCCCGGCGCCGACAAGCCGGTCCTGGTGGGCCTGCGATACCGACCGGGCCAGACGCCGCTGCTTGCGCGTGAATGGACCAGTGACACGGTGGAGAAGGGGCCGCTGGCCAGTCCGGTCATCTCGGCCGACGGCTCGACGGTGTACGTCAACGGCCGCGACGAACGGCTGTGGGCGCTCGACACCGCCGACGGCGCGGCGAAGTGGTCGGTTCCGTTGAACTACCTTCCGCAGACACCGCCGTCCGTGTCCCCGGACGGCTCGATCATCGCGGGCGGCGGGCCAGGGGCCACGCTGACGGCGATCCGCGACGACGGCGACCGCGGCGACGTGGTGTGGACGCGTGAAGACGTCGCCCCGCTGACCACATCGAGCCGCGCCGGCGCCCTCGGCTATGCCGTCGTCGAGGCACCCGACGGCGGCCAGGATCTGTTGGTGTTCGACACCGGCGACGGGCGCACCGTCAACAGCTATCCCCTCCCCGAGGCGACGGGGTGGCCGGTCGGGGTCTCACTCGGGCACGGCGGCCGCGTCGTCACCGCCACCAGCGACGGCCAGGTGTACGGCTTCAAGCCGCAGTGAGCCTGCCCGCGAGCATCCGCTCAACGTATGAACCGACGCCCGGGGACACCAGCGCTCGGTTTCAGTCGGTTTCAGATCGCCAGGATGGGCGCGAGCGCTGCCCGCGGCACCGACGCCTGAATCGCGCCGGCGGCCTCGGGCAGCAACTCGCCCTGTCCGAAGAAGAAGATCACCGCGTCGTCGGTGACGGCGAAGTTCTGGTAGTTCTGCGGGTCGAGCCCGTCGGCGGGCAGCACAGGTTGATCGATTCCGGTCCTGGCCTGAAGATCAGCCTGCACGGCGGGGTACACGACGTCCAGCGGACGGGTGCCCGGCCGGAACAGCGTGTCGAACGTGATCGGCGCACGCGCGCCGAGGTCGTAGTTGAACGCCTTGAACCACGTCTGCGGATGCGCGCCACCGACGTTCTGGTACACCTCCAGCACGAGGCTCTGCGTACCGCGCGGGGCCAACCCCGAGTGGTACGCAGTGCCCTTGGCGTCGAGCACGTACGGGAGACCGCGCGCGCCGGGCATCTCGGAGACGTTGACGAATCCGTCGCGGGTCTGGCGGAGGTACGCCGAGACCGCCCGCTCGTCGGGGTAGCCGGCGGGGAAGCTGAAATCGACGGTGTACGCCGCGGTGGCGTCGTGCACCTGGCAGGACTGCTCGGCGTTGAGAGCGCCGCCAAGGTCGGCGCAGGCGGTCTGCGCCGACGCCACCGACGTACCGGTCAAGCCGGCCAGGACAATGGCGGTCAGCAGCGCCGCGATCGGAGTTGCTCGTGTCATCACCGCCAGCGTACGTGCCGGGTCAGTGTCACGACCGACATATGAAGGCTGTTGGCCGGCTTGCGGTCCCGCTGCCCAGCCGGGTGACGACGACAGACACGGCGGCGCTACCGCGGGGTTTGAGCCGGCGGCGCAGTGAGTCCGGGTCGACGTCGACACCGCGGACCAGAATCTCGACGGAGCCGGCGTCGTGGCTCACGAGCGCCTGCCTGAGCCGCTTCTCCTGGTAGGCGATCTGTTCTAGCACCTCGAAACCGCGCACACCCTCAGGCAGCCGATCCCCCGAGAGATAGGCGATCTCGGGGTCGAGCTGCCACAGACCGTGCCGCGCCGCGTAGTGGCGGACAAGTCCGGCGCGCACGATCGCACCGTCTGGATCGACGATCCAGCGTCCCGCGGAAGAAACCGGGCAATCGTCGGGTTCGGCGTCGGTGAGGTCTTCGCCCCGGTCGAGGATGCTCGCCCGGCGTGTCACGCCGGCCGTTGTCAGCCCCGCCGACCACAGACAGGCCTCCCGAACGCTGCCGCCATGTGAGGTGATTTCGATCTCACCGGTGAAGCCAAGGTGATGCAGCGCACCGAAGTCTATTCCCGGAGCACACTTGACGACGACGTCCCGACCGGTATAGGTGTCGAGCGCCTCGTCGAGTGGCGGTGTGTACTGGCGCGGATCGAAAGTCCGCCGCCCGCCGCGCCTTCGGGCGGGATCGAGCAGGACGACGGTGTCGCGGGTCGCCGGCCGCAACGCGTCGGCACGTAGGAGGGGAACACCGGTACAACTGACATCGAGGTTGTGGCGGGCCATCGCCAGGCGCACCGGATCGAGATCGCTGCCGACGACGTATGCGGCTCGATCAGCAAGTGCGGCAAGCTCGGTGCCGATCGAGCAGGTGACGTCGTGCACCCGCGCGCCGGCCAACCGGCGTGCCCGGTGCGCCGCGACGGCACCGGCGGTGGCCTGCTGCAGTGCCTCGTCGGTGAACAACCAGTCGGCCGCGCCGGGCAGCTTGTCCTCCGCCTTGCGGCGCAATCGCACCGTTTCGACGAGTATGCCGGCGCGTTTTCCGAATCGTTTTCGCACCCAGGTGATGTCGGCCACCAGACTGGCGGGGGTCAGCGACAGTGCGGCGACGTCGGCCAATGCGGCGCGACCCTCGTCGCCGCGCAGATAGGCAACCGACTCCAGGTCGAACGCTAGGACGGCTTGACCCCTGTGACCATCACGTTGTAGAACCAGCCCTTCGGCACAACCCGTCGCCACACGTTGGCGTCGAGCCAGCTCAGCGACGTCCAGCTGGCGAACGCGAATTTCGCCCAGTTCAAACCCAATCGCCCGGGGGGAACGGCGGCCTCCAATGTCCGCACCGGCCAGCCCAGCATCGCGGCGGTGAATTCCTCACTGGCGGTGCGCACGTCGACGGCTCCGGCCGACCGGGCCATGCGTTCGAGGTCGGCCGGGTCGAAGGTGTGCAGATCGACGACGGCCTCCAGGGCCGCGGCGCGTGACGATTCGTCGAGTTCTGTCTGCGGGCGGCGCCAATCCGAGAGCATCGGCAGCTTCGTCACCTTGGTGGCGATCCGCCACGTCAGCGTCGACAACTCGCGCGCGTAACGGTTGCCCACCGTCGTGGGCTCCCCCGCGAAGACGAACCGGCCGCCCGGTTTGAGCACCCGGATGACCTCGCGCAGCGACAGCTCGACGTCGGGGATGTGGTGCAGCACCGCGTGCCCGACGACCAGGTCGAATGTGTCGTCGTCATACGGGATGCCCTCGGCGTCGGCCACGCGCCCGTCGATGTCGAGACCCAGTGACTGGCCGTTGCGGGTGGCCACGTTGACCATGCCCGGCGAGAGGTCGGTCACCGAACCGCGCCGAGCCACCCCCGCCTGGACCAGGTTGAGCAGGAAGAACCCGGTGCCGCAGCCAAGCTCGAGCGCCCGGTCATATGGCAGTTCGCGCTGCACCGCGTCGGGCACCGCGGCGTCGAACCGGCCGCGGGCGTAGTCGACGCACCGCTGGTCGTAGGAGATCGACCACTTCTCGTCGTAGGTCTCGGCCTCCCAGTCGTGGTACAACACCTGGGCGAGCTTCGAGTCGGTCATCGCGGCCTCGACCTGTTCGGCGGTCGCGTGCGGGTTGGACGCGGGCAGGTCGGTGGACGTGTGGTCGATACTCGACATGGCTGGCAGCCTAATGGGCGAAGGCCGCCTTGGCGGCAGCCAGCACCTGCGGTGGGTAGTCGGCGAACCGGCGTGCCCAGGCCGCTGCGGCGTCGTAGACACCGTCGGGTGCGGCCAACTCGTCGAGCAGCCCGAGCGTGTGGGCCTCCGCGGCGCCGACGAAGCGGCCGGAGAACACCAGGTCCTTCGCCTTGCTCAGGCCGACGGCCTGCGCAAGTAGCGCAGTGGCGTCCGGACCCGGGGTCCGACCGGCGAGGATCTCGGTCGAGCCGACCTTGACATTGTCGCCGCTGATCCGCCAGTCGGCGGCCAGGGCCAGCGTCAGGCCACTGCCGAGGGCGTAGCCGGTGATCGCGGCGACGGTCGGTTTAGGAATGGCCGCGACGGCGGCGAGGGCCCGTCCGGCCACCTCGGCCGCGACCGCTTTCTCCTGGGGGTCGAGGGTGCGCAGCGCAGGGATGTCGTCGCCGGCGGAGAAGATCTCGTGACCGCCGAACACGATGACCGCGGCGATGTCGTCACGGCCGGTGAGTTCGTCTGCCGCGGCATGCAACTCGCGATACACCTGGCGGGTGAGCGCGTTGGTCGGCGGACGCGACAGCAGCACCGTGGCGATGCCGGGCTGCTCTTCGCTGGTGTGAACGCCGACGAACTCCCTCACTCGGGCGATTCCCCGATCGCTTCGCTCCTGCCCGCCGGTGCCCGACGGTTGCGCGCCGCGTTGTACCGGTCGCTGTTGAAGAACTCGATCTCCAAGTTGCCGTCGTGCACGGCCAGCCTCGGCTGCACCGCCTCGATGCGGCGTTCGGCGGCGAGCACCTCGGCCACGGTATGGCCGGCCAGCGCATCGAGCTGCGTCCACGTCGGCGGCAGCAGGAAGGATCGCCCGTCGGCGAAGTCGCGCAGCGCTTCCTCGGGGGTGACCCAGCCGGCCTGGTCGGTTTCGGTGTTCTCACCGTCCGCGGTCTGGCCGTCGGGCAGTGCACCGACGAAGAAATACGTATCGTAGCGGCGAGTTCGCTCCTCCTCGGGGGTCACCCAGTTCGCCCACGGCCGCAGCAAGTCGGCACGCAGCACCAGCTTCTCGCTGCGTAGGAAGTCGGCGAACGACAGCGACCGGTTGGCCAGCGCCAGCCGCGACTCGCGGTACACCGACGCATCGTCGACGAGTACGTCCGGGTCGTCGGCGGCGCCGGCGAACAGGACGCCGCACTCCTCGAACGTCTCGCGGGCGGCGGCGCACACCAGCGCCTCGGCCAGACCCTCGTCCACGCCGAGCCGTTCGGCCCACCACCGCGGGCCAGGACCGGCCCACGCGATGTCGGCGTTTCGGTCGCGGTCGTCGACGCCGCCGCCGGGGAACACCATCACGCCGGCGACGAAATCCATACCGGCGTGCCGACGCATGAGGAAACATTTGATGCCGTCCGGGGTGTCGCGGATCAGCATCACGGTGGCGGCCGGCCGCGGTACGAGCGGATTGGGGGTCGGGTTCTTCATCGGTTCGGTCATGCGCGTCTCCTATGGGCGGCTCTGGTTCGGGTACGACGGGCGAAGTAGCGGCCGTCGATGACGTCGAGTGCAATCTGCTGACCAAAGGCCTTGGACAGGTTCTCGGCGGTCAGCACGTCGGTGAGCAGACCGGCGGCGACGGCCTCGCCCTCCGAGAGGATCAGGCAGTGACTGAAACCCGGCGGGATCTCCTCGACGTGGTGGGTGACGAGCACCATCGCGGGGGCCTCAGGGTCGGCGGCGAGATCGGCCAGGCGCGCGACGAGTTCCTCACGCCCACCGAGGTCGAGACCGGCGGCCGGCTCGTCGAGCAGCAGCAGTTCCGGATCGGTCATCAGCGAGCGCGCGATCATCACGCGCTTGCGTTCGCCCTCGGACAGGGTGTCGTAGACCCGTCCGGCCAGATGCTCGGCACCGACGCTTTCCAGCATGTCGACGGCCTGCTCGTAGTCGACGTCGTCGTAGCGTTCCCGCCACCGCCCCAGCACGGCGTAGCCGGCGGACACGACCAGGTCCCGGACCATCTCTCCAGGCGGAATTCGTTGTGTTAGAGCAGAACTCGAAAGCCCGACGCGGGACCGCAGTTCGGCCATGTCGGTGCGGCCGAGCCGTTCGCCCAACACGTAGGCGACCCCGGACGACGGGTGCTCGATCGCGGCGGCGATGCGAAGCAGCGACGTCTTCCCTGCGCCGTTGGGCCCGATGACCACCCACCGCTCGTCGAGTTCGACCGCCCAGCTGAGCGGACCCACCAGCGTGCGGCCGCCGCGGCGCAGACTCACCTGGGCGAAGTCGATCAGTAGGTCCTCGTCGGGGGCATCGTCGGTGGCATCGTCGGGCCAATCTTCGGTCAAACCCTCGGATGTGTCTTCGTCGGGCACCCGCCCATCGTGCCGTACTCGACACCGTCGGCAACCTGCGGGGTACTTCGCGCCGGTGTGTTGAACACCACCGCCGTGAACATCGCTCACCTGCACCGGCAGCGTGGCGCGTCGGGCAGCACCACGGCCCGAGCAGACGTCGTGCAGGCCGTCACCGCCGCCTCCGGCCAAAGCCGGTCTCACCACCGACGTAGTTAGCGGGCCGAAACCCGACCACGGATTCGTCGTCCAACCGCGACGCTGGGTGATCGAACCCACCAACGGCTGGATCGAACCAATGTCGCCGCGTCGACCGCCAGTACGAAACCACCCGCACCGCCCACGAAGGATTCCCCTACCTCAGCCAAATCGCCCTCGTACTGCAACGACCTCCTACTGCAACGACCTCCTACTGCAACGACCTCGTACTACAACGACCTCGTACTACAACGACTTCCTACTACAACAACGACTTCCTACTACAACGACTGGACCGAAGCGAAGTCATTCGACACGTTCTAGGAGTGGTCCGGAAACCGTATCCTGATGGCATCCAGTTCCGTGCGCGTCCGTCGCAGATCGGCGTCCAGTTCCGGGTCGACGAACTCCCCTGGCCGATAATTGACCAGTGCGGCAAGGCCAGTTCCTAGTCGAAATACCCAATTTTCAGTCATGTCGGCCATTGTTCGACGGGGTGGCTTGCCTCTCAATAGCCAGTTAACGCATACTGGCCACAATGACGCCGGAGACGCCTGCCAGAGACCTTTCTGCCAGAGACCTTTCTGCCAGAGACCTTTCTGCCAGAGACCTTTCTGCCAGAGACCTTTCTGCCAGAGACCTTTCTGCCAGAGACCTTTCTGCCAGAGACCTCGACGTCGACCGACTGGCCCGGGAACTGGGGAACTGGCGGACGGCCAGTTCCAGTGGTCCCGTGTACCAGGGTCTGGCCGACGGAATCCGGATGCTGATCGTCGACGGGCGGCTTCCGATCGGCGCCCGCTTGCCGAGCGAGCGCGCCCTGGCTGACCGGCTACGCGTCTCACGCACCACGGTCACCAGCGCCTACGCCCAACTGCGCGAGGACGGGTATCTGCTGGCCCGCCGCGGCGCTCGCAGCACGACCGCGCTGCCGGCCACCCTCAACGCCCCCGTTCCACCTGTCGCAGCCCGCGGCGCGGTCAACCTTGCCAACGCCGCGCTGGCGGCACCCGCCCCCGCGGTGTTGGCCGCGCTCACCACGGCGACCCAGCAGATGGCGCCCTATCTCGACGACACCGGCATCGAGCTCGTGGGCGTCCCGTCCCTTCGCGAAGCGGTGGCCGCGGAGTACTGCGCACGTGGGCTTCCCACCGAACCGGACGACATCATGATCACCACCGGTGCGCTGCACGCGATCGGGTTGATCCTCGCAACCTACACCCAGCCCGGCGATCGCGTTCTCGTCGAGCAGCCGACGTATCACGGCGCACTGGCGGCGATCGCCACCGCTGGCGGCCGTCCTGTCCCGGTGGCCATCGCGGAGGACGGCTGGGACCTCGTAGCGGTGCACACCGTGATCCGCCAGCTGGCGCCCACGCTCGCCTACCTGGTCCCCGACAACCACAACCCGACCGGTAGGACGATGCGGCTGCAGCAGCGTCGCGAACTCGCCGCACTCATCGCCGACACCGGCACCCGCACCATCATCGACGAGACGATGACGGAGGTGTGGCTCGACGAACCCGTCCCCCCGCCGGTCGCGACGGCGATGACCCGCCGGCGCGACCTTCTGCTGACCACCGGGTCGATGTCGAAGTCCTTCTGGGGCGGGCTGCGCATCGGGTGGATCCGCGCCGATCAGGCCACGCTGGCCTCGATCGCCGCCCTGCGTCCGTCCATCGACATGGGTACACCGATCCTCGAGCAACTCGCCGCGGCAGAACTGCTCCGCGGCGGGGCCGAGGTTTTGCCGGAGCGCCGCGAGCTCCTGCGCACCCGCCGCGCGCGGATGTTGTCCCTGCTGGCTGAACGCCTGCCGGACTGGCAGCCGTGTCCCGGTGGCGGCGGTCTGGCGCTGTGGATGCGGCTGCCCGCTCCGATGAGTTCGGCGCTGTCGGCCGCGGCCTCGCGGATGGGACTGGACGTGCCGCCGGGCCCGCGCTTCGGCGTGGACGGTTCGTTGGAGCGGTTCATCCGGATTCCCTACACGCTGCCGCCCGAGCAGATGACCGAGGCGGTCACCCTGCTGGCGCGGGCGTGGCATGCGGTGACCGGCGCGGCGGCCTCCCAGCGTGTCGTCGTGGTCTGACGACTCCGGTAACCGGTCAGTCCTCGGGAATCTCGACACGGCGCAGCAGGCCGTCGACGGCGTCGGCGGCTTCGATCTCCCCACGGGTGACGCCGAGGATGAACAGCACGGTGTCCAGGTATGGGTGGCTCAGTGAGGCGTCTGCGACCTCACGGAGCGCGGGTTTGGCGTTGAATGCCACGCCGAGCCCGGCCGCGGCGAGCATGTCGATGTCGTTGGCGCCGTCACCGACGGCGACCGTCTGTTCCATGGGCACGCCGGCCTGCTGGGCGAAATCACGCAACGCCTTTGCCTTGCCCGGCCGGTCGATGACCTCCCCGACGACGCGGCCGGTCAGTTTCCCGTCGACGATCTCGAGTTCGTTGGCCGCGACGAAGTCGATCCGCAGCTCATCGGCCAGCGGTTCGATCACCTGACGAAAGCCGCCGGAGACGATGCCGCAGTGGAACCCGAGCCGGCGCAGGGTGCGCAGCGTCGTGCGCGCACCCGCGGTGAGCTCGATCTGCTCGGCCACGTCGTCGAGCACCGACGCCGGCAGACCCGCCAGCGTGGCGACGCGACGGTGCAGGGATTCGGCGAAGTCCAGTTCCCCGCGCATGGCGGCTTCGGTCACCTCGGCGACTGGCGCTTCCATACCCGCACGTGCCGCAAGCATCTCGATCACCTCACCCTGAATCAGGGTCGAGTCGACGTCGAACACGATGAGCCGCTTCGCCCGCCGGGACAGGCTGTAGTCCTCCAGCGCGATGTCGACACCTTCTTCGACGGCCACCCTCGCCATCGACTTCTGCAGCTGGCCGTACGCGGCGCCCGCCGGCACCGACACCCGCAGCTCCAATCCGGTGACCGGGTAGTCGGAGACGCCGCGGATGGTGTCGATGTTGACGCCGAGAGCGGCGACCTCGCGGGCCACCACACCGAACGCCTCGGCGGTGATCGGCCGACCAAGCACGACGATTGTATGCGTGGAGGGTTCCCGCATCACCGGGGTATCGGCGCTGCGCTCGATCGCCACCTCGAGGCCGACACCGTGGATGGCCTCTTCGACGTCGGCGCGCAGCGCATCACCGTCGGTCACCTCCGGCGTGGCCGCCACCAGTACGCCGAGCGTGAGGCGGCCGCGGACCACGACCTGTTCGACGTTGAGCAGCTCGACACGATGCCGCGACAGCACCTCGAACAGCGCCGATGTGACACCCGGCTGGTCGAGTCCGGTGACGGTGATCAACAGCGATGACCGCTTGCGCGAAGAGCCGACAGGTGAGGACAACACCTTTCGACCACTCAACCCCTGGTTGTGTAGTAGCCCATCAACTGGACGCGTCGATCGGTTTTGGTTCGCCCGCGTGGTGGTCGCGGCCGACGTGGGCCTCGGCCCGCATCCGCTCAACCATGTGCGGGTAGTGCAGCTCGAACGCCGGACGCTCCGATCGGATCCGGGGCAGCTCGGTGAAGTTGTGTCGCGGCGGCGGGCAGCTGGTCGCCCACTCGAGCGAGTTGCCGTAACCCCACGGGTCGTCGACGGTGACCGGCTCGCCGTAGCGCCAGCTGCGGAAGACATTCCACAGGAACGGCAACGTCGAGATGCCGAGGATAAAGGCACCGATGGTCGACACGATGTTCAGCGTGGTGAACCCGTCCGACGGCAGGTAGTCGGCGTAGCGGCGCGGCATGCCCTCGTCACCGACCCAGTGCTGCACCAGGAAGGTGGTGTGGAAGCCGATGAACGTCAGCCAGAAGTGCAGCTTGCCCAGCCGCTCGTCGAGCAGGCGGCCGGTCATCTTCGGGAACCAGAAGTAGATGCCGGCGTACGTCGCGAACACGATGGTGCCGAACAGCACGTAGTGGAAGTGCGCGATGACGAAGTAGCTATCGGTGACGTGGAAGTCCAGCGGCGGGCTGGCCAGCAGCACACCCGACAGACCGCCGAGCAGGAACGTCAGCAAGAAGCCCACGGAGAACAGCATCGGTGTCTCGAACGTCAACTGGCCTTTCCACATCGTGCCGATCCAGTTGAAGAATTTGATACCGGTCGGCACCGCGATCAGGAAGGTCATGAACGAGAAGAACGGCAGCAGCACCGCACCGGTGGCGTACATGTGGTGCGCCCACACCGCGATCGACAGCGCGCCGATCGCGATGGTCGCGTAGATCAACGTGGTGTAACCGAAGATCGGCTTTCGGGAAAACACCGGCAAGATCTCGGAGACGATGCCGAAGAACGGCAGCGCGATGATGTAGACCTCGGGGTGGCCGAAGAACCAGAACAGGTGCTGCCACAGCAGCACACCACCGTTGGCCGGGTCGTAGATGTGCGCACCCAGGTGGCGGTCGGCGGCCAGGCCGAACAGCGCCGCGGTCAGCAGCGGGAAGGCCAGCAGCACCAGGATCGACGTCACCAGGATGTTCCAGGTGAAGATCGGCATCCGGAACATCGTCATGCCGGGGGCCCGCATGCATACCACGGTGGTGATCATGTTGACGCCACCGAGGATGGTGCCCAGACCGCCGACGGCCAGGCCCATGATCCACAGGTCACCGCCCGCACCGGGTGAGTGGATGGCGTCCGTCAACGGCGAGTAGGCGGTCCAGCCGAAGTCCGCGGCGCCACCGGGGGTGATGAACCCACCGAGCGCGATCAGCGCGCCGAACAAGAACAGCCAGAATGACAGCGCGTTGAGGCGCGGGAACGCCACGTCGGGAGCGCCGATCTGCAGCGGCAGCACCAGGTTGGCGAACCCGAACACGATCGGGGTCGCGTAGAACAGCAGCATCACCGTGCCGTGCATGGTGAACAGCTGGTTGTACTGCTCGTTGGACAGGAATTGCAGCCCGGGGACCACAAGTTCGGTGCGCATGAACAGCGCCATCAGGCCGCCAATAAGGAAGAAGGCGAAGCAGGCGACGCAGTACATGATGCCGATCAGCTTGTGATCGGTGGTCGTGATGACCTTGTAGAACAGGTTGCCCTTGGGACCGAGGCGCTCCGGGAACGGACGCCGTGCCTCGAGTTCTCCGATCGGGGGCGCTTCGGCTACCAAGAGGTCCTCCAAAAGTTCTGTCGGCGATTCCCCGCCTTGCTGCCTGGAATCTTATCGCTCGACGCGACCGGGGTCAGCCTGGGTCCTACAAACCGTCGTAATTGGTGTGGCGACGTGACGCAGCTCGACCGGGGCGATGGTCGCGAGCAGGATGTTACCGTCGGGCCCGTGCTGATCGGCCGACCGCAGAAGAGGACACGAACCAGAGCGGGGACCATGGTGTCGGCCGCGCTGGTCGCGACACTCGCGGCGGGCCTGGCCGGGTGCGGGTCGACCGACGGGGATGCCGCTTCCTCGACGCCGATGACGTCGATCATCACCAGCACCACCAGCATCGCCGGTGCCGATGTGCTGGGCAACGAACGCAGGCCCGACGAATCGTGCGCCCCGGAACCCGCTCGGGTCGATCCAGGCCCGCCGGAGCGTGAGGTGCGCCACGCCGCCGGGCAGACCCGAGTGACCGCCGACCCTCAGCGCATCGTGGTGCTCTCCGGTGATCAGTTAGACGCCCTGTGTGCGCTCGGTCTGCAGACACGCATCGTGGCTGCGGCCCTGCCCGACGGCCGCGACGAGCAGCCGTCGTACCTCGGGGCGGTGATCCACGACGTCGCGCCGGCGGGGACCCGCAGCGCGCCCGACGTGGCCGCCATCCGGGCCGCGGCGCCGAACCTCATCCTGGGCTCGCAGGCGTCGACGCCGGAACTGTTCGGTGAGCTGTCGGCGATCGCCCCCACGGTGTTCACCGGGCCCCCGGGGGCCGATTGGCAGGCGAACCTGCGTACGGTCGGGGCCGCCACCGGACGGTTCGACGCCGTGGGCGGGCTGCTCGACGGCTTCGCCGACGCCGCGCGCCGCACCGGGACGGACAACGACGCCGCCCACTTCCAGGCCTCGGTGGTGCAACTGACAGACGACACCGTGCGGGTCTACGGGGCCGACAACTTCCCGGGCAGCGTGCTGGCCGAGGTTGGCCTCGACCGCCCGGCCGCCCAGCGCTTCACCGACGAACCATTCGTGGAACTCGGCACCGGCAACAAACCGGACTACTCGATCGCCGACGCCGACATCGTCTACGTGTCGTTCGACTCGCCCGCTGCGCGCGACAACGCACCACAGATCCTGGACAGTGACGCATGGCGGGCGCTGTCCGCCGCACAGGACGACCGCGTGTTCGTCGTCAACAACGAGGTGTGGCAGACCGGGCAGGGCATCGTCGCGGCGCGCGGCATCCTCGCCGACATCCGCTGGGTCAACGCGCCGATCAACTAGGGGTCTGCTGCAGCGCCTGCTGGCCGAACTGGCCGAGCGTGAGCGACCCCTCGGGCAGGACCAATTCTCCGCGCTCCATGCGCCCGCGCAGGTAGGCGAACGACTGCACGGTCTGGGCGAACAGATGCTCCCCGGCGCGCAGCGGCGGGCGCGGCCGGTCGTCGCGGGGCGCGAACTGCGGCAGCGGCTTGACCTCGGTGTCGTAGTCGACGTTGAAGAACAACGGGAACGAGTACCGCTCCTCCTTGACCTTGCGCACGCGGTGGCTGGTGGCGACGAAGGTGCCGTTGGTCCACAGCTCGAGCATGTCGCCGATGTTGATGACGAAGGTGCCCGGCACCGGCGGCACGTCGATCCATTCGCCGGCGCCGTTGAGCACCTCCAGGCCGGGGGCGGTCGGCTTGAGCAGCGTGAAGCACTCGTAGTCGGTGTGCGCGCCGATGCCCAGGTGGTCTTCGGCGTCCGGGTTGAACGGATAGTGCACGAGTCGCAGCTGGCTCGGCGTCTTGGTGGCGTGCCGGGTGAACACCTCGGGGTCCTCGCCGAGCGCGACGGCGAACGCCCACAGCAGTTGCTGCCCCACCCCCATCACCGCCTGGTAGTAGGCGGTGACGGCCTCGGCGAAGCCGGGCAGGTCCGGCCACGTGTTCGGTCCGAGCATGGGATTGCCGGCCAGGTAGTCGGGATCGTCGGCGGGCAGGTCGAGCGCGGTGTCGAACGCCTCCTTCAGGTCGGGCGTGCCCTGCTCGACGCCCTCCTCTCCGACGGGCACGTAGCCGCGGTGGCACCGCGACATCCCGATGTAGCTGCGCATCTTCTCCTCGAGGGGAAGGGCGAAGAAGTCCCTGGTGGCCGCCAGCATCCGGTCGAACAGCGCTTCGTCGATGCCCGAGCCGCTGATGTAGAAGAAGCCCACGTCGCGCGCCGCGGCCCCCAGTTCGGTGGCGACCCGTTCCCGGTCAGCGGGGTCGGCGGAGTGCAGGCCGCTGATGTCGATGATCGGTATCGAGGTGAAAGATGTTGTGCCACTCATAGTTCCACATTCCCTTCGGATCGTTCCACGCTCCAGCGCACGCCGTTGGCGTGGAGCTCTCCGGCCGCCTGCGCCAGGTCGAGCGCGGCCCACTGCGGCCCGTCGGTCCGGTCCACCACGACGGTGTCCGCGGCGGCCCAGCCGAACATCGCGCCGACGCGCAGCAGCAGGGCACCGCCCCGCGGTGAGCGCAGTGTCAGCGCCCAGCACGGTGTCGCGGGTCCGGGATCGCGGACCCAGTGCTCGACGTAGTCGTCGTGCATGCCGGTCTCGACGAGCGTGTCGCCGTCCCACCGCATCGTGCCGACGTCGGGGCCGGGTTGGGGTGGCTCGATGTCGATGTCGCGGCGCCATTCGAAGACGTCCCCGCTGCGCAACAGCTCCCCGGCGAAACCGCGGGAGTCCACGTAGGCCGAGATGCCCTGCAACCACAACACGTCGGTGCCGGTGTCGCGGGAGCCGTCGGCCTCGATGAGCAGGGTGCGCCGCCACAGTGCCCTACAGTCGCCGAGCGCGTCGGCGGTCATGCCGCCGCCCGTTGCGACGCCGCCCAGCGTTCCTGCAACTGCCGGATCCCGGTCGGTGTGGGCCGCCCGAAGGCGCGGACCCGCGCGATGCCGCCGTCCGGGAAGGCCTGTACCCGCAGCGCGGTGACGCCGGCGGCATCGACGGTGAACACCTGGCGGCTGTCCGCCGCCAGCCGGGTGCGCGGCAGCACGGTGAAGTCGAACGGCACCAGACCCCAGCCGTGGGCGCCGTCGGGGCGATCACGGGTGCCGAGCACCGACACCTCCGAGGTGGCATTGAACACGAAGTACGAGGTGTCGATCTCCAGGCGTTGCAGATCGGTCTCGGCGGCGAACGAGATCATCACCGCATCGTGGGTCTCGGGTCCGATGTCGCGCCGACGCCGGGTCTCCCAGCCGTCGCCCATATTGCGCGGCCGGTCCGGGGCGATCAGCGGGGCTGCGTCCGAATAGAAGCTGTCGCTGCACCATTCGACCCGCCCGCCCTGCTCCACCCCGGACACCTCGACGGTGACGTCAGCCCACAGCTGCGGGTCCGGGATCACCTCGCCGTAGGCGCGCAGGCGCGCCACACCGCCGTCGGAGCGCAACCGCAGCCGCAGGTGGGTGTATCGATGTGGATCGTCGACGCACAGCAGATTGTGCGAATCCGCGCGCAGCGCAGCCGGTTCCACGACGGTCCGCCACCGGACCTGCGGCCCGGTCGGATCGGCGAGCGGGTCCAGGACGGCCGCCTCCACACAGCAACCCGTGGGGTGGTTGCCGGAAAAGAAGCGGGTGTCGACGTCGACGGTGCACAGCCGGCCGGCCGCACCGAGCCGCACGATCACCCAGTCGCCGCCGGGGCCGGCGTGCCGACGGGTCTCCCACCCGTCGACCACCTCGCCACGCAGGTCGTAGGTGCCGGGCACGAATGCCGGTTCCGCCGGGTCGACCAGGCGCTCTTTGACACCGAACGACTCGTCGCTGGCGGCCACGACGCTTCCGCCCAGCGTGCGCGACGCGAGGTCCACCCACCCGGCGCTCACGGCACCAGCCCCAGCGCCGCGGATGTATCGGGGTTGAGCAGCAGTCTCATACCGGCTGGCACACCTCGCGCAGGACGGGCCGGCCGGCCACCCACATCTGCAGCACCGCCCCCGACAGCGTGTGGCCGTCGTACGGGCTGACCGGATGCCGGTGTGCCAGCGCGGCGGCGTCGAGGACCACCTGTGCGTCGGGATCGAATGCGCACATGTCGGCACGCAGCCCGACGGAGATGCGGCCGCGGTCGTCATACCCGGCGAGTGTCGCGAGGAGTTCACTCATCCAGCGGCTTAGACCGGCCAGACCGAGGCCGCGTGAGCGCGCGTGGGTCCAGGTGACGGCCGGGCTGAGCTGCAGGGAGCTGATCCCGCCGAAGGCCACGCCGAAGTCGGCACCCTTGTGTTCCGGCGCGCACGGCGAGTGATCGGAGACGATCATGTCCAGCGTCCCGTCCCACAGCGCCGCCCACAGCTGGTCGCGGTTGGCGCCGGCGCGGATCGGCGGGCACACCGCGTATTCGGTGGCGCCGTCGGGGACCTCGTGCGTGGCGAAGGCCAGGTAGTGCGGGCAGGTTTCCGCGGTGATCCGCACGCCGGTGCGCTTGGCGTCAGCGAGCAGCGGCACCACCGACGCGCTCGAGACGTGCACGATGTGCATGCGCACGCCGGTGTCGCGGGCGACGTCGATGGCCAGCGCGACGGCGTCGGCTTCCGCGGTGTCGGGACGCGAGTCGAGGAAGGACGCGTAGGCGGGCGCTCTCGGTGGGGCGCTCGCCGCGATCGCGGCGTGGCTTTCGGCGTGCACCAGCAGCACACCGTCCGCTCCGGCGATCTCGCCGCGGCGCGCCGGAACTGTTCAGGTGTCAGCCGGCCGAAGTCGGGATTGCCCGAGTCGGTGAGGAAGCACTTGAAGCCCCGCACCCCCGCGGCGGCCAGCGGCGCCGGGTCGTCCAGGTTCTCGGGCACCACGCCGCCCCAGAAGCCGACGTCGACCCGGCAGTTGCCCTGCCCTGCAGCCTGTTTGACGGCAAGTGCGGCCACCGTGGTGGTGACCGGCGCGCTGCCGAGCGGCACGTCGACCGGCGTGGTGATGCCGGCCGCCGCGGCGCCGGCGGTCGCCGACGCGAAACCCTCCCAGTCGGTGCCGGGGTCGTCGATGTGGAGGTGGGTGTCGACGAAGCCGGGCAGCAGCGCCGCCGACGGCGCGACCGTGATGTCGGTGGCCGCCGCGAACGGCGTCTCGGGCGCGGCGATCGCCGCGATCCGCCCGTCGCGCACCGCCACCGCGGCCGGCCGCAGCGCCCCGGCCACGAGCGCGCGCCAGGTGCGCAGCACCAGATCCATCACGGCGCGAACCGCTCGTGGAAGTGCACGGTCAGCTGCGGCCACACGTGCGGATCGTGGCCGGGGATCAGCGGGTAACCCTTGTCGGCGGCAAGCTTCTTCAGGCGCCGGATCGGTTCGACCGTCTCCTGCGGATCGACGTCGATGAACCCGCCGATCGCCAACTCGTGTTCGATGTTCTCGGTGAGGTCGGCGGCGTCGAAGGCGAACACGAACCCGTCTCCGCCCACCGACTCGTCGAGCTCCACCACGAAGCTCTGGTGGCCGGGGGTATGGCCGTACGTCGGCACGGCGGCGATGCCTGGCGCGATCTCGGCGTCCCCGTCGGCCAGCCGCCAGTCGATGCGCGGATCGTCGAAGTCGACGCGGAAGATGGCATGCTTCTCCGGCTCGGGATGGTTGGACAGCCCGTATTCCAGCTCCCGGCGCTGCGCATGCACCGGCACCCGGCCGGCGAACAACTTCAGTCCGCCGGCGTGGTCGACATGCAGATGGCTGACCGCGACGGCGTGGATCTCGTCGACGTCCACGCCGACCTCGGCGAGCCGCTGTTCAATCGGCTCACCGGGGCCGGGTAGCACCGGTTGGTATTCCACCGCCGGGTAGTACCGCCGCGCCAGATACGGGTCGCGGATCAGTGCGGTGTTGAACCCGGTGTCGAGCAGCACCCAGCCGCCGTCTGTCTGCAGGAGCACGCCGGGGACCGGTTCGCGCAGCTGCTCCCCCGATGAATCACCGTGCACGCTGACCGATTTCGGCAGATCCTCCCAGCCCAGTGTCAGCAGGATGATGCGGCGCACACCGCTCTTGCCGACCAGCCGTACCGCCATCAGCCGGCCGACAGCTCGAAGAGCCGCAGCGAGTTCGGGTTCGTCACCACGTGGGCCGCCTCGACACCCTTGAGCCACGGCTGGGCGACCATGAAGTCGTCGACGTCGGCCATGTTGAGCCAGCAACCCGTCTTGATCGCCTCTTCGGCGGCGGTCGAGAACGGCTGTGGCGCACCGGTGGCCAGGCCCTCGGCCAGTGCCGCGGTAACCGGCGGCGCCGAGCAGCCGAGGTAGTTCAGACCGCCGTCCGGATCGAAGGAGATGTGTCCCCAGGTGTAGGGCGAGGGTGCGTCCGGCCACGCGGTCGACGAGAAGATGTCCGGCGCCGACTGCCCGTCGGTGCCGATCCAGCCGTAGATCTCCGAGGTCGGGTAGCTCTGCACCTTGGCGGTCAGACCGGCGGCGGCCAACTGGGTCTGGATGAGGTTGCTGATCAACTGGTTGTCCGGGTTCGACGAGTCGTAGCCGATGGTGATCGCCTTCTGGTCGGCGGGTAGCCCCCCGGCGATCCCGGTGAGCACCGACCGATCGTGGGTGACCGACTGCTTGGCGAACTCCGGCGCCATCATGTTGGGCGGATAGACCTGCTCGGCCTTCTTGCCGCGACCGGCATAGGTCTGCTTGACCAGCGCGTCGACGTCGATGGCCTGCACCACCGCGTTGCGGTTGGCAGCATCGGTCAGCATCCCCTTGTGCGGGTTCAGGTACAGGTAGTTCGACATCATCGTCGGCAGCGAGTAATGCGCGTATTTGTCGTCGTTGAGGTACTGCTCGACGGCCGAGGACGGCAGGTCGTGCATGATTGCCGCGATCTGTCCGTTGTTGAATTGAAGTTGCTGTGCGGAGACGTCGGTGATGACGGGAATCTCGACCTGCTCGAAATAGGGCTTGTCACCCCAGTATTGGGGGTACGCGGCCAGCGCGTACCGCGACCCCACCTCGGCGGCGGTCAAGGTGTACGGACCGGTGCCCAGGTCGTGGTTGGTGAGGTAGGTCGCTGCATTGTCGCTGCCCGCGTTCTTCTGCAGCCCTTCGGGGCTGACCATCCGGGGGCCGTAGGGCGATGCGATGTAGTCGAGGAACGCCGAGTTGGGCGCCTTGAGCGTGATGGTGGCGTCGTAGTCCCCCTGCGTGGTCACCGATTCCACATCCTTGACCATGTAGGCCGGTCCCTGGTCGACGGCCAGCCGACGGTCGAAGGAAGCCTTGATCGCCGCGGACGTGAACGGCGTGCCGTCGTGGAACGTCACGCCCTGGCGCAGCTTGAACGTGAACACCCGGTGATCGGGCGACTCGGTCCACTCGGTGGCCAGCAGCGGCTCGATCTCGGGCTTCTCGGTGCCGCCCTTGTACTGCAGCAGCCCCTCGTAGAGGTTGGTGGTGAGCAGCAGACCCTGACCGGCGTAGAAGATGTCGGGGTCCGGCGGCTGGCCCGGGTCCTGCAGGAACGACACGTGCAGCACCTTGTCGGTCGGCGCCGCGTTCGGCGCGCCCCCGCCCGAATCGGAACCGCCACAGCCGGACAGCGTCAGTGCGGCCGCGGCGCCTGCCGCGGCGAAAACCTTGAGGCGACGGATCATCGGAGGGCTCCTTCGAGAACGGGCGGTGCTGCGGGGGCGAGTTCACCGAACGCGGCGAGGATTTCCTCGGTGGTCCGCAACGCGCCGGTCTGCAGGTACTCCATCGCGTCGAGCGCGGCGTCGTGCCGGTACTGCGTCGATCCGCCCACGCAGTCGGTCACCACCCGCACGTAGAAATCCCGCTGGTGGGCGTCGGCGAAGGTGTAGTGCACGCACACGTCGGTCAGCCCGCCGACAAGGATGAGCGTCGACGCCTTCACACCCGACAGGACGATCTCGAATTCCGTGCCGATGAAACCGGAGTATCGCCGCTTGACGATGTGGAACTCATGGTTCGGACCGTCGAACTTCGGCAGCAGCGCGGGATGCAGGGGCGTACCGGGCCTGCCGTCGACGCAGTGCTCGCCCTCGGTGCCGTCGAGTTCACGCCCGAAGTCGATACCGCTGGGGCGGTGCACCTCCTGGAAGAACACGATCGGGATCAACGCTGCGCGCGCCGTATCGATCAGACGCTGGGCGCGCTCGATCCGGCCGTCGTAGCCGGGCATGTGCTCGATGCCCACCTCCTCGGCGGGCATGTCACCGGCCTCCTGCATGTCGACCACGACGAGCACGGGATTGCCCACGATGAGTGGCTGTTTCGGCACTTATCCTCCTCTGACTGCGATACGCGGATCGGCGGCTGCCTGTAGCAGGTCCACCGCGGTGTTGATGAAGACGTAGAGTGCGCCCAGCATGAGCGTCACGCCGGCGATCGCCGGGAAGTCCGCGACGGGGATGCTCTGCGCGATGTACTGGCCGATCCCCGGCCAACCGAAGACCTGCTCGATGACGAGCACGCCGGAGAACATCAGCCCGATCTGCAGGCCCGTCATGGACAGCGCCGCCCCGACCGAGTTCCGCAGCACGTGGCCGGCCATGATGCGCGGTTCGGAAAGGCCCTTGGCGCGCGCGGTTCTCGCGTAATCGCTGTCGGCGTCGCCGAGCAGGCTCGACCGTAGCACCCGGCCGATCGCGACCGCGGGCCCGAGCGCCACCACCACCGCGGGCAGGATCAGGTGGTGCACGGCGTCGGCGACCACGTCGAACCGGCCGTGCAGCAGGCCGTCGACGGCGAGCAGCCCGGTCGGTCCGGTCGGCACATTGGTGATGGCGGTGCGGCCGTTGGCCGGCACCCAGCCCAGGTGCTGGTAGAACACGATCAGTCCGAGGATGCCCAGCAGGAACATCGGCGCCGACGCACCGGTGAACAGAATCCCGCGCAACACGGCCGAACCACGCCACTTCAGTGTCGTGCTGAACGCCAGCAGGGCGGCGAGTACCAGGGCGATGGCGAGGCCGAACAACGCCAATTCCATGGTGGCGGGCACGAAGTCACCGAGATCGGAGGCGACGGGATGCCGGGTGCGGTACGACGTGCCCAGGTTGCCCTGCACGGCGCCGGTGAGGTAACGCCAGAACTGGACCAGCAGCGGGTCGTTGAGACCCAATGCCTCGCGGCGGGAGGCAACGGCCTCCTGGGAGGCCTGGGCGCCGAGCTGCGCCTTGACCGGGTCGAGCGGCGAGATGTGTTGCAGCACGAACATCACCCCGGTCAGGGCGACCAGGATGGCGACCATGGCCGCGATCCGCGTCGTCACGAAAGTCTTCACGGGCAGGCCTACTTCGTCTTCATCAGGTTGCGCAGGCAGTCACCGGCGACGTTGCCGATCACCGCCAGGACGAGGACCCCGACGCCGGGCATCACCGGCACCCACCACTGCTGCAGGAAGTAGCTCAGGTTGCGGGCCGAGTCAGCGCCGAGTTCCGGTGCGGGAGCGGACTGTCCGAGCCCGAGGAAGGACAGCGATGCCAGTGTGAGGATCAACGTGCCGAGGTCGAGGCTGGCCGCCACCAGTGCGTTGGGCACCGCACCCGGCAACAGGTGCCGCCGGGCCAGCCGGATGCCGCCCACACCGGCGAGTTTCGCGGCTTCGACGTGCGGGCGGGCCGCCAGCCGGGCGACCTCTCCGCGGACCAGCCGGGCGTAGAACGGCCACCACACGATCGACACGGCGATCAGCGTGTGCACGAACCCGGGTCCCAGCGCGGCGACGACGGAGATGGCCAGCACCGGCGCGGGCAGCGACAGGAAGGCGTCGGTCACGCGCATCAGTGCCGAGTCGACCCAACCGCCCACCGTCCCGGCGATCAGCCCGACCAGGCCGCCGATCAGCAGTCCGATGCCCACCACCGCCAGCGCGGCGAACCAGCTCGACCGGGCGCCGTAGAGCACGCGGGACAGGATGTCGCGTCCGACGCTGTCGGTGCCGAGGACGCTGTCGGTGCCGAGCAGGAAGCCGTCCTTGAGCGGCGCCTGCAGCGGCATCCCGACCGGCAGGAGCGGGTCGTACGGCGCGAGCAGCGGGACCGCCACCGCGATCAGCGTGATGAGCACGACGGAGGAGACGCCGATCCAATTGACCAGGTCCGAGCGTGCCTGCGGCAGCGTGAACAGCCGCCGGCGGCCGCGGGTCAGGGCCGGTGCCGGCAGGGCGACCGCCATCAGGCCGCCTTCCGCTCGATGCACGCCACCTGTTGCGGGTTACCGGGGATACCTTCGAGCCGGACGTCGAGTTGGACGTCGCTGCAGGCGTCCACGGCCAGCGGGCAGCGCGGGTGGAAGGCGCAGCCCGACGGCGGCGACAGTGCGCTGGCCGGTTCGCCGGCCAGTGCGCGAGGTTCACGACCCAGGTCGGGGATGGAGTCGACGAGCGCCTGGGTGTAGGGGTGGGCCGGGTGGCCGATGACACGCTCGGCCGGCCCGATCTCCACGATCCGGCCGAGGTACATCACCGCGATGCGGTCGGCGACGACCCGGGCCACCGACAGGTCGTGGGTCACGAACACCACCGACATGTCCAGGCTGCGGCGCAGGTCGCCGATGAGGTTGAGCACCGACGCGGCCAGCGAGACGTCCAGTGCGCTGGTCGGCTCGTCGCACATCAGCACCGACGGCGGCACCACCGTCGCGCGGGCGAGCGAAACCCGTTGCCGCTGACCGCCGGACAGCTGCGCCGCGCGCGACTTGGCGATCTCGGCGGGCAGGCCGACCCGGTCGAGCACCTCGGCGATCCGGTCGCGGCGCTGGGCGCGCGACATCCGGGTTGCCCGCAATCGCTCACCGATCAGCTCGCCGACCGACAGCCACGGGGTGAGCGACGCGCCAGCTTCCTGGAACACCATCTGCGGCCGCTCGCCGCCCGCGAGGCTGACCTCACCGGTGGTCGGCTGTTCGAGCCCGGCGATGACCCGCAGCAGTGTCGATTTGCCCGAGCCGCTCTCACCGACCAGCGCCACCGATTCGCCGTGCCCCACCGACAGCGAGACTCCGCGCAGCGCTTGCAGTTTGCCGTGATTGTCCGGCGAGCGGTCCAGCCAGCGCCGGTTGACGGTGAACGTCTTGGTGACGGCGCGCAACACCACCGACGGGGGTTCCTCTGCCGCGCCGGCCGTTTCCGGGAAGGCGTCCTCGACGTTGGTCGTCGTGGCGCCCAGCTCGGTGTTGACCTGCTCGAAGGGCCGGATGCAGGCGCTCACCCGGTCGGGGCCGACGGCGAGCGGATCCGGTGGGCTCTTGGTGCAGTCGTCGGACGACAGTGGGCAGCGCGGGACGAACGGGCAGCCCGGCAGCGGGGCGACGGGGCTGGGCACCGATCCGGCCAGCGCGGCCAGCGGCCGGTCGCGGTCGGTCTGCAGGGTGAGCCGCGACCGCAGCAGACCGTGCGTGTAGGGGTGGGCCGGGGCGCCGAGCACCTGGGCGCTGGGACCGATCTCGGCGATGCGGCCGGCGTAGAGCACCGCGATGCGGTCGGATATCTGGGCGGCCACCCCGAGGTCGTGGGTGATGAGCACGATGCTGCAGCCGATCTCGTCGCGCAGCCGCCGCAGCAGGCGCAGGACCTGGGCCTGGACGGTGACGTCGAGTGCGGTGGTGGGTTCGTCGGCGACGATCAGGTCGGGGTCACCGGCGATCGCGATGGCGATCATCACCCGCTGCCGCAGACCGCCGGACAGTTCGTGGGGGTAGGCCCGCATCCGGCGGGCCGGGTCGGGGATGCCGACCGCGGTGAGCAGGCGCAGCGCCTCGTCGTCGCTGCCGGCCGCTTCGGCGACCTGCTTGCCGATCCGCATGGTGGGGTTCAGCGACGTCATCGGATCCTGGAACACCGCGCCCAGGTCTAGGCGGCGCACCTTGCGCAGCGCCTTGGCGTCGCCGCGGACCATGTCCGATCCGGCGGCCCGCACGGTCCCGGTCACCGTGGCGTTCGGCGGCAGCAGGCCCAGCAGGCCGAAGCCGAGCACACTCTTGCCGGAGCCGGATTCGCCGACCAGTCCGAGGATCTCGCCGTGCGCGATCGCCAGCGAGACCCCGCGCAACGCCTGGACGTCGGCGCCGTTACGGCGGAACGTCACCCGTAGGTCGCCGACGGTCGCAACCGGATCCGGTGTCGACGGCACCGTCGCCGGTGTGTCGATCTCGGATACAGCGATGCCCATCGCACGGCTCCCGCGGAAGTGAGTCGAGATAGCTCGAACCGGTCTTCGGGCGGCACACCGGTGTACCGCTAGCCTGTCACTTGACAGTTTTCACGGAGGGCCCGCGCCGTGGGTGTCGCCGACGTAACCAATCGACGGCGCAGGTAACCAGATGCGTATCGCAGGTTTCTGTCGTGTGACAGAAACAAGGGGGGTCGCATTCTGCCGCCGACGTGGTCCACGATGGTGTCATGCCGCTCACCCGGGCCGGGCGCCCACGCCTGCATGACGCACGGCGTCCGGGGATGACCGCTCGCGAAGAAATCCTCGACGCCGCAGGGGAATTGTTCACCACGCTGGGCTATGCGGGCACCTCGACGCGGACCATCGCGGAGTCGGTCGGCATCCGGCAGGCGTCGCTGTATCACTATTTCAAGACCAAGGACGACATCCTGTGCGCCCTGCTCAGCCAGACCGTCAGTCCGACGCTGGCGTTCATCCCCACCCTGCTGGGCGCGCAGCCTGCGCTCACGGCCGCCGAACACCTGCACGCGCTCGCCGCCTTCGACGGTGACCAGCTGCTCAGCGGGCGGTGGAATCTCGGCGCGCTGTATCTGCTGCCGGAACTGCGTGGTGCACGCCTCGAGCCCTTCTGGTCGGACCGGGAGCGGCTGCGGCTGCACTACCTGGCGCTCAGCCGCGCGGTCGTCGAACAGACCGGGGTCCACGAGGCCGCCGCCGATCTGCCGTTCCGGCTGGTCGAGTCGCTGGTGAACATGTGGTCGGTGCCGGCGCGCGCACAGCGCGACGAGCTGCCCTTCCACGTCGCCGATGCCTGCCTGCGCGTGCTCGGTATCCCGGACAACGCCACCGACGCGGTGCGCGCCCGCAGCAGCGCCGAAGTCACCCGCTACACGCGCTCCCCGGGCTGACCCGCCTGCGCCTCGGCGAGGTGCCGCAGGTAGGACCGCCAATCCCCGTAGCCGGAGATGTCCGCACCGGCGGAGAAGGCGTCCAGCGCGCACCCGAAGCCCACCACCTCCGTGCCGTCGGAGAGCGTCACCCAGCCCAGCGACATGGGCGCGGGCAGCGCGGCCAGGAAATCGCCGAGCATCGCCGTGCCGATCAGCCACAGTTCACCGCCGATCGCCACGCCGTCGTCGGCGCCGACGCGTGCCAGCCCCGGCTTGGGCGGGGTGGTGTCCAGGTGGGCCAGCCGATACAGCGGCGCGGTGAGCGCGGGACCCAGCCAGCGGCCGCCGCGCTGCTCCAGTTGCCAGGCCAGCGGTTGATCGCGCAGGTGCGCGCCGACGACGAGCAGGGGTGTCACCGAAGCACCGGCCCGGGTCGGCCACGGCGCACCGCCGGTGCCCGCGACCGCGGCCGCGCCGGGCTGGGCGACCGGCGGGGTGGTCAGCGTGACCAGCCGGGCGAGGTCGAGCGCGACGGCGTCCGCACCCGCCCGCGCCACGACCGTGACCCCGAACTGTGCACCGTCGGCGGTGCCGCTGGGCACCGCGACCGCGCACAGGTCCATGAGGTTGCAGAAGTTGGTGTAGGTGCCCAGCCGCGAATTCACCGCGACCGGCTCGGCGGTGACCTCGGCGATCGTCGGATGCTCGGTGGTAGTGGGGATGAGCAGGGCGTCGCAGCCGTCGAGTGCGGCCATGGCCGCGGCGGTGAGCTCGGCCAGACGCACCCGATCGCGCAGCAGCCGGGTGGCCGGGACCTCGCCCGCGGCCGAGATGATGCCGCGGACCGTCGGTTCGACGTCGCCGGGGCGCGCGTCGACGAAATCACCGACCGCTTCGTGCCGTTCGGCCACCAGGCCGCCGTCGTAGAGCAGGCGGGCGGCGTCCAGGAACGGCGCCATGTCGATCTCGCGGACGGACACCCCGTCGGTTTCGAGCCGCGCCCGGGCCGCCTGGAAGGCGGCCTGCCAGCCGGCACTGAGTCCCGGCAGGTCGTGCGGCACCGCGACCCGGGCCGCAGCCGGGGCGGCGAGCGGAGCGTCCGGCGGGAATTGTCTCGCGCCGCCGCCCATCACGCCCATGCCGGCGGCGGCGGTGTCGAGATCGCGGGCGAACACCGTCACGCAGTCATAAGACCGGCACGCCGGCACGACCCCGTCGGTCGGCACGACACCATAGGTAGGTTTGATCCCGACGACACCCTGCAGCGCGGCGGGGACCCGGCCGGAGCCCGCGGTGTCGGTGCCGACCGCGATGTCGGCCAGGCCGAGGGCCACCGCGACCGCCGAACCGGCGCTCGATCCGCCCGAGATGTAGGCCGGGCGTCGGGCGTCGCGCACGGCGCCGTGCGGGCTGCGGGTGCCGACCAGTCCGGTGGCGAACTGGTCGAGGTTGGTCGCCCCGATCACCACGGCGCCGGCGGCCCGCAGCCGGGCCACCACCGTGGCGTCGGTGAGCGCAGGCGCCGCCGCGTAGGCCGGGCAGCCCGCCGTGGTGGGCAGCCCGGCGACGTCGACGTTGTTCTTGACCGCGGCGGTGAGCCCGGCCAGCGGGAGATCCGCACCACCCTCGAGCGCGGCGTCGACCCCCTCGGCGTCGGCGAGCGCATCGGCCAAGGGACGCAACCAGATCCAGATCTCCGGGCGGTCCACCGCATCGATGGCGGCGTAGGCGGCGCGCACCCGGTCGGCGGCCGTCATGCCGGGATGTCCGTCACGTCGTCCTCAGCGCCCACGACCACCAGCGGGGTGCCGGGATCGACCTGGTTGCCGGCTTCGACGAGCACTTGGGTGACGATTCCGTCGGCCGGCGCGGTGAGCACCGTCTCCATTTTCATCGCCTCCAGCGCCAGCAGGGGTTGACCCGCCGCGACCCGCTCGCCCACCTCGACGTCGACCTTCCAGACGTTCGACGAGAACGGTGCGTCGACGCGTTGCGCGCCGGGGTCGAGCACGAGATCGGTCGTGGTTGCCGCGCTGCGTGATTCGGCGCGCTGCGCACGGTCGAACTCGCCCGCGGCAGCCCACGCCGCCCGTTCGGCGGAGAAGGCGGCGTTCTGCCGGGCGCGGAACGCGGCGATCGAGTCCGCGTTGTCGGCGAGGAAGCATTCATGGTCGGCGAGCGAGAAGGTGCCTTCGGTGATGTCGACGTCTCCGCGGCCGGCGGCCAGGTCGGCGCGCATCTCGAGGAGTTCCTCCGGGGAGACCGGATACCAGGAGATGCGGTCGAAGAACCGCAGCAGCCAGGGACTGCCCGGCGCGAATGCGCCGCTGTGCCGGTAGGTGCTCCATACCTGGGTGGTGCGGCCGACGAACTGATATCCGCCGGGACCTTCCATCCCGTAGATGCAGAGGTAGGCACCGCCGATGCCGACCGAGTTCTCGGCGGTCCAGGTTCGCGCCGGGTTGTACTTGGTCGTCACCAGCCGGTGGCGGGGGTCGAGCGGAGTGGCCACCGGCGCACCGAGATACACGTCGCCCAGCCCCAGCGTGAGGTACTCCGCGGAGAACACGACGTCCATCACGGCGGCTTCGGAGTCCAAGCCGTTGACCCGGCGGATGAACTCGATGTTCGACGGGCACCACGGTGCGTCGTCACGCACGCCGGACATGTACCGGGCGATCGCCTCGCGGGTGGCCGGATCGTCCCAACTCAGCGGCAGGCGCACCGCCCGGCTCGGCACCAGCAGCTCCGAGGTCGCCGGCAGGTCGTCCTCCAGCTCGTTGAGCACACCCAGCAGCCGGTGGACGGGCAGGTGCTGCGGATCGACGTGTACCTGCAGCGATCGGATCCCGGGGGTGAGGTCGACGATCCCCGGCATGGTGCCGCACCGCACCTCCTCGAGCCGGGTGTGCAGCGCGTGCACCCGTGCTCGCAACGCGAGAGCGAGCACCATGTCGCCGTATTCGACGAGCACGTTGTCGTCGCCGCTGCGGCGGTACGTCACCGCCGGTGCGCCGTTGCCCTCGCGACGGGCGAGCACGCCGTCGTCACGGTCACCGCCACTGCGCACGAGGAACGGGGACGCCGCGCGGCGCACCGCCACATGGTCGGCGGGCGCGGGCGCGTCGGAGGTGCGCACCGGCACGAAGCGCACCGTGTCGCCGGGCCGCAACTGGCCGAGTTTCCAGCGGTCGGCGGCGATCACGGTCACCGGGCACACGAACCCGCCCAGGCTCGGGCCGTCGGGTCCGAGCAGGATCGGGGTGTCGCCGGTGAAGTCCAGTGCCCCCACCGAATATGGGGTGTCGTGGATGTTGGACGGGTGCAGGCCGGCGTCGCCGCCGTCGGGTCGCGCCCAGTGCGGCTTCGGACCGACCAGCCGCACCCCGGTGCGGGCCGAGTTGAAGTGCACCCGGTACGCGGTGTCGAACAGCACCTGGATGTCGTCGCGGGTGAAGAACTCCGGGGCGGCGTGTGGCCCCTCGGTGACCGTCAGTTGCCACTCCGCGGGCAGCACCGGGCGATGCTCGCGCGGAACAGGACGCATGTCGGCGTCCTCGGGGGCGGGCGCGGTGCGTATCACGTCGCCGGTGACGAGCTGACGGCCGCCGTGGCCGCCGAACCGGCCGAGCGTGAAAGTCGAAGCGCTGCTGAGGTATTGCGGTACGTCCAGTCCGCCGGCGAACAGCACGTAGGTGCGCAGGCCGGCGGTGTCGGCCGCGCCGACGTCGATCACTCCCCCGGCCGGCACCTCGACCGGCTCCCACATCGGGACGGGCTCGCCGTTGACGGTGACCGGGCAGTCTGCGCCCGTGAGACAGACGGTGGTGCCGTGGGTGACCCGCAGTGCGGGCCCCGATGCGGTGCATTCGAGTCCTGCGGCGCCGTCGGGGTTGCCCAGCGCCCGGTTGCCGAGCCGGAACGACAGGTCGTCCATCGGTCCGCTCGGCGGGACACCCACGTGCCACAGCCCGACCCGGCCGGGCAGATCCTGCACCGTAGTGAGCAGGCCGGGGCGTTCGACGGTGATGCGGGGCCGGGGATCCGGGATGGTCGCCAGCGTGACCGTGCTGTGGCGCGCGGCGCGGACGTCGTCGTGGTCGACCGCCGCGCACAGTGTGCCGAGGTTGGTCTCGATGCCGTGCAGCACCGTGGTTTCCAGCGCGCGCCCGAGCCGGTCGAACGCCTCGTCGCGGTCGGCGCCCGCGGTGATCACCTTGGCCAGCAGCGGGTCGTAAAACGCCGACACCTCGGTACCGTCCTCGATCCACGTGTCCACGCGGGCGTCGCCGGGCAGAGACACCGCGGTGATGGTCCCGGTGCTCGGCCGGTAGTCGCGGAACGGGTCCTCGGCGTACACGCGCGCCTCGACGGCGTGCCCGCTGACCGGCACCTGCCCCGACGCGGCGCCGGGCTCGAGATAGCCTTCCAGAAAGCCACTTTCGCCGCGGGCCAGGCGGAACATCCAGGCGGCGAGATCGACGCCCGTGACGGCCTCGGTGACCGGGTGCTCGACCTGCAGGCGCGCGTTGACCTCCAGGAACGACGCCTCCCCGCGGGCGGGGTCGTAGACAAATTCGACGGTTCCGGCCGACCGGTAGGACACCGACGCGGCCAGTGCCCGCGACGACTCATGCAACTGCGTCCGCACCCCGTCGGGCAGTTCGGGCGCCGGAGCCTCCTCGATCACCTTCTGGTTGCGGCGCTGCAGCGAGCAGTCCCGGTCGCCGAGGGAGACGACGCGCCCGGCGCCGTCACCGAAGATCTGCACCTCGACGTGGCGCGCGCCGTTGACGAAGCGCTCGACGAACACCCCGGCGGCGCCGAAGCTGCGCTCGGCCAGCCGCACCACCCGGCCGAACGCCGCGAGAAGTTCGGACGCGCCCCGGCACACCTGCATGCCGATCCCGCCGCCGCCGCCGGTGGGTTTGAGCATGACCGGGTAGCCGATCTGCTCGGCCGCCTCGAGCGCCGCGGTGGCGTCAGCGAGCAGTTCCGATCCGGCGAAGAGTGGCACCCCGGCGGCTTTCGCGGCGGCGCGCGCGGTGTGCTTGGTGCCGAACGCGCGCAGCTGTTCGGGGGTCGGGCCGACGAACACCAAACCTTCGCGCTGCACCGCCTCGGCGAAATCGGCGTCCTCGGAGAGGAATCCGTAACCCGGGTGGATCAGGCCCGCGCCGGTGGCCTGTGCCGCGGCCAGGATCGCGTCGGCGCGCAAATAACTTTCGGTAGGCGACGCCGGGCCGAGTCGCACCGCGTCGTCGGCGAGCCGGACGTGCGGCGCGCCGCGGTCGGCGTCGGAGAAAACTGCGACGGTGCGCAGGCCGAGTTCCCGCCCGGCACGCAGCAGCCGCACGGCGATCTCGCCGCGATTGGCGACCAGCACCGTGTCGCCGGCCGTCATGGTCGGGTGACGATCATCCGGACCGGCGTGGGGTCGAACGCGTTGCAGGGGTTGTTGATCTGCGGGCAGTTCGAGATGAGCACCAGCGTGTCGACGTCGGCGCGCAGCGCGAGCCGCTTGCCCCGGCCGGACAGTCCGTCGACGATCCCCAGGGCGCCGTCGGGGTCGACGGGCACGTTCATGAACCAGTTGATGTTGCTGGCGAGATCGCGGGCACCGAGGCCGTAGCGGGCCCCTTCGATGAGGAAGTTCTCCAGGCAGCCGTGCTGGAAGCGGGTGTGCTGGCCGTAGCGCAGCGTGTTGGACTCCTTCGAGCAGGCGCCGCCGAGGGTGTCGTGTACGCCGACCTCGTCCGCGAGCACCGTCATCAGCGCGGCTCCGGTGTCGGCGCGCAGCACCGAGCCGGAGGTCAGTGCGATACGCCCTTGTCGCGCAATCGTTTCCGGCGCGGAGTAGCGTACCCGGGTGTCGGCGGCGGAGTACAGCAGGCAGTCGACGGCCTGGTTGCCCGCGATGTCGACGATCGTCAGCACGTCACCGGCCGCGACGACGGCCGACCACGGCGCCCTGGCGGCCACGACCTGGTCGAGAATCACCTCGCCGGGGACGAGCGCGGGCACAAAACGGTCGGTGGTGGTGGTCACAGCACTCCTCGGGCGACCAGGTCGGCGTCGGTGTTCGCGATGGCCTGCAGATGTTCGGGGCCCAGTTCGCCGACGAGCTTCCCGGCGGCCAGCAGGTCCAGGTCACCGGGCGCCGGCCAGGCATGCAGCCGCACCGGCGAGCAGGTGAACTCCGGGCGCGGGTCGAGCGGGTGCGCGGTGTTGGCGAGCAGCAGGACGGCATCGACGTGCAGCAGGAGGTCGACGGTCGTGCCCGCACCCGACGAGCCGAGCCACCGCAGGGCACCGCCGGCGTCCGCGTGCACCCCCTTGAAGAACGACAGCGATGGCGGCAGGTCGCGCTGATCCAGGCCGTGCTTGAGCGCGCCCAGCAGAAGCAGCTCGCGCCCGGCGGGGGTGGCCGACTCCGGGGCGCCGGCCCCGTACCTGGTCTCGTTGCCGGCCCGGGTGGTGGTGCCGGTCAGTGCGTCGTGGGCACCGGACGTATCGGCGACCACCGTGGCCAGCACGCGGCCGAATGCGCTCAGCAGCGGATGGCCCGCGCCGAGATAGGCCTGCCACGGCACCTTCACGGTGTCGGCGATGTTGAGCCGCTCATAGGGCGCGTCGGCGCGGTGCAACAACACATGCGCGCACGCCTCGCCGTCGGGGTCGGTCAGCCGGATGCGGGTGCCACGGGCGAAGACGGCGGTGGTGTAGCCGCCGGCGGCGACGGTCTCCGACCACACCAGCTGCTCGGCGGCGACGCCGTCGGCGATCGTGGGTCCGGTCGAGGCCGGGATGTGGCGCATGTGCTCGGCGGTATGCCCGTGCTGGGCCCGGGCATGGGCGCGGGCGCCGGCCGTGGTGGCGGTCGCCGAGGCCGTGCCTTCGGTGGTACGAAGATCGCTGGTCACAGGTACTCCCGAAGCGTGCGGCGCCGCGCCAGACGGCGGCATTTCTGTCAAGTGACAGTTTTCGCGTCGACGAGGCACCGGTGGTTGCCGAGGTGTAACTGATCGCCGGGCGTCGGTTAAGAACAGGCTGCGCGTGTGTCTGTCATGTGACAGGTATCCGGGCCGGTTGCGTCCAGGGCGTCCAGGGCGTCCGCACCTCGCGAGATCCACATTCGGTAGCCGGCCTCTCGGCCGTTGCCTGCAGAACCTGGATTTCGCAGCAACGCGTCGGGCGTTGCCCACCCAGTGTCGTCGGTTAGTGTTCGGGCGGTGTTCCACGTGCTGACCACGACGTATCTGCATCCCCCGGACGTGATCGACCAGATCCGTCCCGCGCACCTGGAATGGCTGGGTGAGCAGGTCGCCCAGGGCAGGATCCTGCTGGCGGGGCGGGTGGAGTCGCAAGCCGGCGCGGTGCTGGTCACCGGCGACATGAGCGCCGAGGATGCCGACCGCATCATCGTGGCCGACCCGTATCAGCAGGCCGGCGCGGTGCGTTACGAGCGGGTGTCGTTCAACGGCGCCTTCCGGGCGCCCGCACTGTCAGATGGCTGACATGTTCGCAGATCGGGATTAGTGGGCATAGGGTCCCGGTTACACCCGTTTGGGTGCCGCATCGTCGCGGCGAACTCCCTGATGTGACCCGGCCTTGGCGCCGGCTGTCGTAAAAGACGATGAAGAGGATGAGCATGACGACTGTTTCCGCATACGCCGCCACGTCGGCGACCGAACCCCTGACCAAGACCACCATCACCCGTCGCGACGTCGGCCCCCACGACGTGGCGTTCGATATTCATTTCGCGGGCATCTGCCACTCCGACATCCACACCGTCAAGGCGGAGTGGGGTCAGCCCAACTACCCGGTCGTGCCGGGCCATGAGATCGCGGGCATCGTGACCGAGGTCGGCTCCGAGGTGACCAAATACCAGGTCGGCGACCATGTCGGCGTCGGCTGTTTCGTCGACTCCTGCCGCGATTGTGACAGCTGCCGGGCCGGGCTCGAGCAGTACTGCACCAACACCGGCATGGTGGGGACCTACAACGCGGTGGGCCGCGACGGCGAGCCCACTCAGGGCGGGTACAGCGGGGCGATCGTCGTCGACGAGAACTACGTCCTGCGCATCCCCGACAGCATCCCGCTCGACGCTGCCGCGCCGCTGCTGTGCGCCGGAATCACCCTGTTCTCGCCGCTGCGGAACTGGGACGCCGGCCCGGGCAAGAAGGTCGCGGTCATCGGCCTGGGCGGTCTGGGCCACATGGGCGTCAAGCTGGCCAAGGCCATGGGCGCGGAGGTCACCGTGCTCAGCCAGTCGCTGAAGAAGATGGAGGACGGGCTACGCCTCGGGGCTGACGAATACTACGCCACCAGCGATCCCGACACCTTCGCCAAGCTGGCGGGTCAGTTCGATCTGATCCTCAACACCGTCTCGGCGAACCTCGAGCTGGGCGCCTACCTGGGCCTGCTCAAGCGCGACGGCACGCTGGTCGAACTCGGTGCCCCGGAACATCCGCTGGAGGTGCCCTTCTTCCCGCTCGCTGCCATGCGGCGCAGCGTCGCCGGCTCCATGATCGGTGGCATCGCCGAGACGCAGGAGATGCTCGACTTCTGCGCCGAGCACGACGTACGCCCCGAGATCGAGGTCATCGAACCCGATTACATCAACGAGGCCTACGAGCGCGTGCTCGCCAGCGACGTGCGCTACCGCTTCGTGATCGACACCGCCTCGCTGCGGAGCTGACCGGCGACAAAACGGCCGGAGTGCGTTCCACACTCCGGCCGTTTTCCTGTCTGCGACTCAGACGCCCAGCGTGCGCTGGATATCGCCCTTCATGGCGTTGAGCTGGGAACCCCAGTAGCCCCAGCCGTGCGTGCCGCTGGGCGGGAAGTTGAACGTGCCGTTGCTGCCACCGGCGGACCGGTAGGCGTCCCGGAAGGCCCGGTTGCTGTCCTGGGTGATGTTCTCGAGCAGCTGGCCGGGGATGTCCCCGCCACCGCCGAGGTCACCCGGTCGACCGTTACCGGTGTACACCCAGATGCGGGTGCCGTTGGCGACCAGCCGGCCGGCCTGCAGGGTCGGATCGTTGCGCTGCCAAGCCGGGCCGCCGCCCGGTCCCCACATCGCGGTGGCGTCGAAGCCGCCCGAGTCGCGCATCGCGAACCCGACCAGCGTCGGCCAGATACCCTGCGACAGGTTCAGGAACCCCGACAGGGAGCCGGCGTAGCTGAACTGGCCCGGATGGTAGGCTGCCAGGATCAATGCGGAGCTGCCGGACATCGACACACCGACGACCGCATTGCCGCTGGGCGAGATGCCCTTGTTGGCGGCCAGGTAGGCCGGCAGCTCCGAGGTCAGGAACGTCTCCCACTGGTAGTTGTAGGTGCGGCCATTGCCGACGGCCGGCGACTGCCAGTTGGTGTAGAAGCTCGAGGTGCCGCCGACCGGCATGACGACCGACAGCCCGGATTCGTAGTAGTTCTCGAATGCCGCCGTCTCGATGTCCCAGCCGCTGTTGTCCTCGCGGGCCCGGAGTCCGTCGAGCAGATAGACCGCCTTGGGACCACCGCCTTGGAACTTCACCGGGACGGTGGTGCCCATCGCCGCCGACGGCACCATGAGCGTCTCGACCGGCAGACCCGGCCGTGAGTAGGCGCCGGCCGTTGCCGAACCGCCGGCCACGGCTACCAGGCCCGGCAGCATCACGGCTGCCAGCGCGCTGGCCATCAGCCGGCGCCGCACGCTGTGCATGAATCTCATATCGTTTTTCGCCATCCTCTTGAGCTCGCCGTACGGGCGCGCGTTCCGTGGAAAGGTGAGCGGACGGTGCCGCTGCTTGGCACCCCGCACGCGCAGACGGTTCACCGCTGAACCGATGCCGCCACCCGATACGTCGCGATGTGATGCCCCGGTGTTACGCCCTCGAAATCGGCCGGGTTACCACCGGTCATGTTTTCGTCAGAAAAGCGTCGTGACCAACCCGGCGTGGGACGACAGCTGGCTCGCACCGTGTCGCTGCGCCGAATGGCGGCGAGTTCGTCGGGAGGACTAGAAGTCCCAGTCCTCGTCAGTGGTGTTGACGGCCTTGCCGATCACGTAGCTGGAGCCTGAGCCGGAGAAGAAGTCGTGGTTCTCGTCGGCGTTCGGGCTCAGCGCCGACAGGATCGCCGGGTTGACGTCGGTCTCGTCGCGGGGGAACAGCGCCTCGTACCCGAGGTTCATCAGGGCCTTGTTGGCGTTGTAGCGCAGGAATTTCTTGACGTCCTCGGTCAGACCGACGCTGTCGTAGAGGTCCTGTGTGTACTCGACCTCGTTGTGGTAGAGCTCGAAGAGCAGTTCGTAGGTGTAGTCCTTGAGCTCCGACTGCGTGGCCGGATCCTGCATCGCCAGACCGCGCTGGAACTTGTAGCCGATGTAGTAACCGTGCACGGCCTCGTCGCGGATGATCAGCCGGATCATGTCGGCGGTGTTGGTGAGCTTGGCGCGACTGCTCCAGTACATCGGCAGGTAGAAGCCCGAGTAGAACAGGAAGCTCTCCAGCAGCGTGGAGGCGACCTTCCGCTTGAGCGGCGAGTCGCCCTTGTAGTACTGCATGACGATCTCAGCCTTGCGCTGCAGGTTGGAATTCTCCTCCGACCAGCGGAACGCATCGTCGATTTCCGCGGTTGAGCACAGCGTGGAGAAGATGTTGCTGTAGCTGCGGGCGTGCACCGACTCCATGAACGCGATGTTGGTGTACACCGCCTCCTCGTGCGGGGTCAGCGCGTCGGGAATGAGGCTGACGGCGCCGACCGTGCCCTGGATGGTGTCGAGCAGCGTGAGCCCGGTGAAAACCCGCATCGTGAGCTGCTTCTCGTGGGCGGTGAGCGTGTTCCACGACGGGATGTCGTTTGACACCGGCACCTTCTCGGGCAGCCAGAAGTTGCCGGTGAGCCGGTCCCACACCTCGGCGTCCTTGTCGTCCTGCAGGCGGTTCCAGTTGATCGCCGAGACACGGTCGATCAGCTTCATGCCATCACTCACCAGAACCCCACTTCACCACGTCTTTCGCCAGTTCGCCGCAGACCGCACGGCTAATGCCGACACTACTCGTAGTGGCTGACACGACGGGCCAACCCACATATTGGGTTTGCGGCGTGTCGCGCGCTCAGGCGGCGCGCTTGCGGCGGCGGACGCCCTCATGCAGTGGAAGGTCGGGGTCGATGGCGATGCCGAGCAGCTCACAGGTGCCGTTGATCGACCCGATCATGATGGTCGTGAGGTGGGCGACGAACTCCTCCGACGGCATCCGCCGGGGACTGTCCTGTGCGGCGCCCAGCCACCAGTCGGTGGCCGAGGCGATCGACCCGAACGCGGCGTAGGCGGCGAGTTCGAGCGCGGCGGCGTCCAGCTCGATATCCCGCAGCTCATTGTCGAACAGTTCGGCCATCGCCAGCGTGATCTCGCGGCTCTCGTTGAGCGCCCGCATGGTCGGCTCGCTCTGCTCGGCGAAGCGGCCCTGGATGAGGAAGCGGATGACGTTGGGATGCTCGTCGACCAGCCTCACGTATTGTTCGACGGCGCGTCGGATGACCTCGCGGCCCGAATCCACGGACAGGTCGATCGACGGGAAGATGGCTGCCCACAACACGTCCCGAAGCCGCTCACCGATGGCATGGAAGAGGTCGGACTTGTCGGTGAAGTGGCGGTAGATCTTGGGTTTGGCGGTGCCGGCCTCTTCGGCTACCTCACGCAGGCTGACCTCGGGGCCCTGCCGGTCGATGGCCCTGAACGCGGCGTCGACGATTTCCGAGCGCACCTTCTTGCGATGCTCGCGCCAGCGTTCGCTGCGCGCGTCCACTTTGCCGCCCGGTTTGTCACCGGTGCGTGCTCTCGACCCTCGCCGCACCCGCTCACTGTACTCGCTTCGGTGCCGCTGACCTGCTCAGAACCCGGGCCGGCGCGACGTTGGGAGCGGGCAAGGGACCCGACTCGCCCGCGCAGCCGCCTGCACGCACCTTGGGTACTATCTGTCGCGACAGCCCGACAGACGAGACGAGATTCATGACTCAGCGATACGACCTGGTCATCGCAGGTGGCGGCCCTTCCGGCTCGGCCGCGGCATGGCAGGCCGCACAGACCGGCGCGAAGGTCGTCGTGCTGGACAAAGCCGTGTTCCCGCGCGCCAAGCCGTGCGGTGACGGCCTGACCGCGCGGGCGGTGAGCTACCTGCAGAAGATGGGCCTGGCCGACGAGGTCGCCACGTTCCACCGCGTCGACCGTGTGACGGTCTTCAGCCCCAGCCAGTGGGAGTTGTCGTTCCCCAAGCGTCCGGGCATGCCCGACCACGGGCACACCGTGAGTCGCGAGCATCTGGACACCGTGCTGCTCAAGCATGCCGAGTCCGCGGGCTCGGAGGTGCGTCAGGGCGCCGAGGTCACCGGCCCCGAACTGGACGCCAACGGCCGGGTGATCGGCGTAACGCTGAAGGGCGGCGAGAAGATCTACGGCGACGCGGTGATCGCGGCCGACGGCGCGTACTCCCCCATCAAGCGGGCCCTGAAGATCGATTCGCAGTACAACGGTTACTCGGCGATCGCGATCCGTTCGGAGATGCACGCCAACCGTCCCGACTCCGACAGCCTCGACATCTACCTGAAGTTGGCGTTCCAGGGCGATCAGCTACCCGGGTACGGCTGGGTTTTCCCGATGGGTGACGGGATCTTCAACATCGGCCTCGGCTACGTCAACAGCTACAAAAACTGGCAGTCGATCAACGCCACGCAATTCCTCGGCGAGTTCCTGCGATCACTTCCTCGCGAATGGGATCTTCCCCCGATCGAGGAACTGAAGAAGAACAAGAGCGTGCGGGCCTGGCGGTTACCTATGGGCTTCACCGCGTGGCCGCCGTGGCGTCCGGGCGTGCTGTTCACCGGCGATTCGTTGGGCGCCGGCAAGCCGGCGTCGGGCGCCGGGATCTCCAAGGCGCTGGAGTCTGGGCTGGCCGCCGGTGAGTGCGCGATCGCCGCGCTGACCAACGGTGGTCCCGACGACTTCACGAACTACGCGCAGCGGATGGAAACGGCGTGGGGCCGGGAATACAAGCGGGGCCGCTACTTCCACAAGCTGGCCGGCATCCCCGCCGTTGCCAACAACGGCATCAAGTTGATCGACAACGCGTTCTTCCGGGACCGGTTGCTCAAAGCGCTGTACAAGAAAGAGCAAGGGCCACAGCACAAGTACTGAGAGTTCCGCCCCGCCGAGTGATCGGCGCACCAGTCGGCGAGGCATGGCCGAACTGGCGCCGACGGGCACAGAAGCCTCGACAGGCACCTGCGACTACCGGTGGACGGCATCCCGTGCTGTCGATCTACCAGGCCGATATCCGGGTCGTCGCTGACAACCTGCCCGACTACGTCAACAGGCTGTCCGACGGGCCTCCTGCGCCACCGACCGCCCTGCCGGCCGTCCGTTTCCGGTCTGATCACGTGAGCTGAGGGTGCGGACCTGGCGCCGGCGTCAGCGTCGACCGCGGCCGGCGCGGCCCGGCTCACGCGCGCCCCCACCCGCCGCAGCGCGGGCGGCGTGCTTCGCGAGCGCCTTCTCCCGCGCGGTGCGTTTCGGTGCCGGCTCAACCTGGCCCCGCGACGAACCGGGTTTGCGGCCCCGCACGATCCCGATGAAGTCCTCGAGCAGCGCCGACTGCGGCCCCTCCGGTACGGCCAGCGCCACCGGGCAGGCGGGAGCGTCGGTAATCGGACGGTAGGTGAGGTCCTTGCGGTGGTACAGCCGCGCCAGCGACTGCGGAAGGATGAGGGCGCCGATCCCTGCGGCGACGAGTTCGACGGCGTCAGCGGTGTTTTGGGGTCGGTGCTGGACCGGGGCGCCGGGAGCGTCCGCCCAGGCGACGACATGGTCGCGCGGGAGCAGTATCGGCTCGCCGTCGAGGTCCGCCGCGGTGATCACGTCCGCGGCAGTGAGAAGGTGATCGGTCGGCACCACGGCAACCGTCGTCTCCTCGTACAACGGGATGACGGCCAGCCCCGAGGTATCGGTCGGTATCCGCAGCAAGGCCACGTCTACGGTGCCGTCCCGCACGGCGGCGGCCGCCGCCGCCGCGGCGACGGCGCACAACCGCAGCGGAACCTCAGCATGGCGCTCCTCCCAGTTGCGGGCCCACTTCGCGGGCGTCCCGCCGGGGACGTACCCGAGGGTGAGCGAGGGCAGCGAGGAAGAAGGCACCGCATCAGGCTACCGATACGCTTAGTGCCATGAGCAGGCCGAATGCGCAGTCCATGAAGCCCGCCACGGCGGCGAAGAAGCTGGACGTGTACTTGCCCGCGACGCCTGCGGAGTTCAAGGAGAAGCCAATCACCCGCAGCGAGCTCGGCGCCCTGCACGCGGATCCGCCGCAGTGGCTCAAGGACCTCCGCAAGAACGGACCGCACCCCAAGAACCTCGTCGCAGCCAAGCTGGGCGTCTCGATCGCCGCGCTGACCCGCAACGGCATCGAGGACGCGTTCACCACCGAGCAGATCAATGCGCTGCTCGAAGACAAGCCCGAGTGGCTAATCGCCGAACGCAATAACTACCAGGAGATGCTGCGCGAACAGCGACGCCTGAAGTCGCTGCGCGCGGAACACGCTCGCGAGAGCTGAGCCTGAACCTCACCGGCCCCTACTGCCTACAGCATGCAGGAGACGCAACCCTCGACTTCTGTTCCCTCCAAAGCCATTTGGCGTAGACGGATGTAGTAGAGCGTCTTGATGCCCTTACGCCAGGCGTAGATCTGCGCCTTATTGACGTCGCGCGTCGTCGCGGTGTCCTTGAAGAACAGCGTCAGGCTCAGCCCCTGGTCGACGTGCTGGGTCGCCGCGGCGTAGGTGTCGATGATCTTCTCGTACCCGATCTCATACGCGTCCTGGTAGTACTCCAGGTTGTCGTTGGTCAGGTACGGCGCCGGGTAGTAGACACGGCCGATCTTGCCTTCCTTGCGGATCTCGATCTTGCTCGCCACCGGGTGGATCGAACTGGTCGAGTGGTTGATGTAGGAGATCGACCCGGTCGGCGGCACGGCCTGCAGGTTCTGGTTGTAGATGCCGTGCGTCTGCACCGACTCCTTCAGCCGCCGCCAGTCGTCCTGGTTCGGGATGCGGATGCCCGCGTCGGCGAACAGCTGCCGGACTCGTTCGGTCTTTGGCTCCCACGGCTGCTCGGTGTACTTGTCGAAGAACTCACCGGAGGCGTACTTCGAGCGCTCGAACCCCTCGAAATGCGTTCCTCGTTCGATCGCAATGCGGTTCGACGCCCGCAACGCGTGGAAGAGCACCGTGTAGAAGTAGATGTTGGTGAAGTCGATGCCCTCTTCGGAGCCGTAGAAGATCCGCTCCCGGGCCAGGTACCCGTGCAGGTTCATCTGCCCAAGGCCGATCGCGTGTGAGTCGTTGTTGCCCTTCTCGATCGACGGGACCGAGGTGATCGACGTCTGGTCGGAGACCGCAGTCAAGCCGCGAATTGCCACCTCGATGGTCTGCGCGAAGTCGGGCGAGTCCATCGCCTTGGCGATGTTCAAGGATCCGAGGTTGCAGGAGATGTCCTTGCCGACCTTCGCGTAGGACAGGTCGTCGTGGAACTCCGAGGGCGTCGACACCTGAAGGATCTCCGAGCACAGGTTCGAGTGCGTGATCTTGCCCTCGATCGGGTTCGACCGGTTCACCGTGTCCTCGAACATGATGTACGGATAACCCGACTCGAACTGCAACTCGGCCAGGGTCTGGAAAAACTCGCGCGCCTTGACCTTCCTCTTGCGGATCCGGCTGTCGTCGACCATTTCGTAGTACTTCTCGGTCACCGAGATGTCGGCGAACGGCACGCCGTACACGCGCTCGACGTCGTACGGTGAGAACAGGTACATGTCCTCGTTCTTCTTCGCCAGCTCGAACGTGATGTCCGGGATCACCACACCGAGACTCAGCGTCTTGATGCGGATCTTCTCGTCGGCGTTCTCGCGTTTGGTGTCGAGGAACCGGTAGATGTCCGGGTGGTGGGCGTGCAGGTACACCGCGCCGGCGCCCTGCCGGGCTCCGAGCTGGTTGGCGTAGGAGAACGAGTCCTCGAGAAGCTTCATGATCGGGATGACGCCCGAACTCTGGTTCTCGATGTTCTTGATCGGTGCGCCGTGCTCACGAATGTTGCTCAGCAGCAACGCCACTCCGCCACCACGCTTGGACAGCTGTAGCGCGGAGTTGATGGAGCGCCCGATCGACTCCATGTTGTCCTCGATGCGCAGGAGGAAGCAGCTGACGGGCTCGCCCCGCTGCTTCTTGCCCGAGTTGAGGAACGTCGGAGTCGCCGGCTGGAAGCGCCCGTCGATGATCTCGTCGACCAGTTTCTCGGCCAGCGTCGTGTCCCCGGCGGCCAGCGTCAAGGCCACCATCACGACGCGGTCCTCGAAGCGCTCGAGGTACCGCTTCCCGTCGAACGTCTTGAGGGTGTAGGAGGTGTAGTACTTGAACGCCCCGAGGAACGTCGGGAAGCGGAACTTCTTGGCGTACGCCCGGTCGAGCAGCGTCTTGACGAAGTTGCGCGAGTACTGGTCGAGCACCTCGCGTTCGTAGTACTCCTTCTGGATCAGGTAGTCGAGCTTCTCGTCCTGATTGTGGAAGAAGACCGTGTTCTGGTTGACGTGCTGCAGGAAGTACTCCCGGGCGGCGAGCACGTCCTTGTCGAACTGAATCTTGCCGTCTTTGTCGTACAGATTCAGCATCGCGTTCAACGCGTGGTAGTCGGTCTCCCCGGGAAGCGCGTGCGCGCCGGTGCTTACCGGCTCTGCAGCTGTGACGGTGGGTGGCACGTCTGTTCCTTCCAGAAAGTTTCGAGACCGGCGCGGACCGCGAGGACGTCGTCGACCGTCCCCATCAGTTCGAAGCGGTAGAGATAGGGGATGCCGCACTTGCGGGACACCACGTCGCCGGCGTAACCGAATTCGGCGCCGAAGTTGGTGTTGCCCGCGGCGATGACGCCGCGGATCAACGACCTGTTGTGTTCGTTGTTCAGGAATGCGATGACCTGTTTGGGGACGTAACCCCCGGCGTCCGGATCAGGCCCGTTCGCCTGTCCGCCGCCGTAGGTGGGCAGCACCAGCACGTACGGCTCTCGAACCAAGTTGGCGTCCTCGATGCGTCCACGAATCGGGATCCGGATGGCGGGCAATCCCAGCTTCTCGACGAAGCGGTGGGTGTTCTCCGAGACGCTGGAGAAGTACACCAGGTTGCCCATCACAGTCCTTCTGAGTCGAATCCGCAGTAGCCGCGTACCCGTCAGGCGGTCGCGGCCACCGCGCCGGAGAGCGCCTGGATCCGGTCCGGACGGAAGCCCGACCAGTGGTCATTGCCCGCCACCACGACGGGCGCCTGCAGGTAGCCGAGAGCCATGACGTAGTCGCGCGCCTCGCTGTCGAGTGAAATGTCCACGACGTCGTAGTCGATGCCCTGCTTGTCCAGCGCCTTGTAGGTGGCGTTGCACTGCACGCATGCGGGTTTGGTGTACACGGTGACGGTCATCGGCGGTACGGCTCCTTACGCGAGCGGCGGTAGTGAAATCAAATCGGTCTGGCAACTGCATCGGTACTTCGCGCCGCTGTGATGTTCAGCGGTCCGCAGGCTCCGGAAATTCCTGGTCGGCCGGGGTACGTCTCCAGCGGCCCGGATAGCCGGCTGCACTGGATTCCGCGCTCCGGCCGACCTCCGAATCTTGGTGGCCTGTCGGTGTGCAAGACACTACACCTAGTGGCGGACATCGCCGAGGGATACAAGATGTTCTGAACAACATTGGTGGAATTCCCAGGTCGTAAGCTCGCGCGAACCGCCCCATCGGCGTGTCGCCACGCCTAACGAGGAGTGTGTCGCTATATCTGGGTAGGTCTACCATCGAGCTCCGACAGCCGGCTCGGGGTCGATGCCGTCCAGATGCGGCCAGCAAACGCTGCCGGGTCGCTGGGCACGCCGGGGATGCTCCCGCTGCACTCGGGGTGATGCGAACGCCGCGTCGGTGTCGACGGCCCGGGCACGGAGCGCCCGCACCGGCTCGGCTACCGGATCGATGTCCTCTTGTGGAACGGCAACTCGGCCAGTACCGCTGATGTTTCTACCCAGCTAAACGGACTCCGGTCCGATGAATTCCGGCTCGGCTAAAGTCGGAACGGTGAGCGCCCCAGACCGCTTCGCCACGCGGCCGCACGAGTCGGCAAGGGCACGCTGTTCCGCCGCTTCGGCAGCCGGACGGGTCTGATGGTTCTGCTCGACGAAGACGAGGAAGCCGAGCAGCAGGCCTTTTTGTCCGGGCCGCCGCCGCTCGGGCCCGGCGCCCCGCCGCTGGAAGGGTTGTTGTCGTACGGACGCGCCCGGCACGCGTTCGTCCCCGACCACCACGGCCTGCTCGCGGATGCCGGGCGCGATCGGCAGACCCGGTTCACCGAGCCGTTCCGCCTGCATGACGCCCACGTCCGGAAGCTGCTGCAGTCTGCGGGCACCACCGGAGACCTCGCCGCGCAGGCCGCCGCCCTGACCGCCCTCCTCGAGGCCGACGACCTCGAGCACCGCCTCGCCGACGGCGCCACGCTCGACCAGTTGGCCGACGCGTGTGAGGGCGTGGCCGTCAAACCGTGTCGGCGGTGAGGCATGCCACGCTGGATCCTGCACGTCGACCTCGACCAGTTCCTCGCCTCCGTCGAGATGCGAAGGCACCCCGAATTGGAGGGCTGCCCGTCATCGTCGGCGGCAGCGGTGACCCGACGGAACCACGGAAGGTAGTCACCTGTGCGTCGTACCCGGCGCGCGAGTTCGGAGTGCACGCCGGGATGCCACTGCGCGCAGCGGCGCGGCGATGCCCCGACGCGACGTTCCTGCCGTCGGACACCGCGGCCTACGACGAGGCGTCCGAACAGGTGATGGGGCTGTTGCGCGATCTGGGCCACCCGGTGGAGGTGTGGGGCTGGGACGAGGCCTACCTCGGCGCCGACGTGGATGATCCGCTCGTGCTGGCCGAGCGCATCCGCGAGGTGATCGCCGACATCGGGCTGTCGTGCTCGGTCGGCATCAGCGACAACAAGCAGCGCGCAAAGGTCGCCACCGGGTTCGGGAAGCCGGGCGGGGTCTTCATGCTCACCGATGCCGACTGGATGTCCGCGATGGGTGACCGCCCGGTCGACGCGCTGTGGGGAGTCGGACCAAAGACGGCCAGGAAGCTCGGCGCCATGGGCATCACCACGGTGGCCGACCTCGCCGCGACCGACGCCACGGTGCTGACGTCGACGTTCGGACCGACGACGGGGTTGTGGATCCTGTTGTTGGCCAAAGGAGGTGGCGACGACAGGGTAAGTGCGCAGCCATGGGTGCCGCGGTCGCGGAGCCATGTGGTGACCTTCCCGCACGATCTGACCGGCCGCGCCGAGATGGACGCCGCGGTGGCGAGCCTGGCCGAGCAGACCGTGACCGAGGTCGTCGAGGCCGGCCGCGTCGTCACCCGCGTGGCGGTGACCGTACGCACAAGCAGCTTCTACACCCGCACGAAGATCCGTAAGCTGAGCGCGCCGACGGCCGACACCGGCGTCGTCACCGCCACCGCCATCGGGTTGCTCGCGCTGTTCGACCTCGACCAGCCGATCCGGCTCCTCGGGGTGCGCCTCGAGTTGGCGATGCCGGGACCCTCGAACATCCCGAAGACCCCGGAAGCCGTTGTCACCTCAGACCATTAACCTCGCCTCATGCTCCGGACTCGGAGTCGGCGCTGTGGGCCGGCCCCGGACAGGTCGCCGGCGCGCCCCGCACAGGCACCACTGAAGGCAGCGCGTCACCCTCAGGTCAGGACGCGGACACCGGGGCTCTCCGCCGACGGAAGTGACCTGGCCGCCGCCGTGGCGACCATCATTGAGACCGGCTTCGACGATCTCGCCCACGCGGTCGCGGACGCGTTCGACGGTGCGACGGTCGAGAGTCGCCGTCCGGCTTGCGCTGTACAAGGAGTTCGGCGAGGCCCGGTGGAGGGCCAGGGGCTGTTGAGCACCCGACCGTGGGACTGTGGTGGACGCTGAGCCCTACCGGCGGGGCCGCAGGGCGCGGGTGAACAACACATTGACCTGCCGCATCGCCACGCTGTACGGCCACCACATCGTGCGCTTGAACAGATAGAGCGCACGGATGTCAGGCGAGGTGTAGATCAGGTAGCGGTTGCGGCGCACACCGGCCAGGATGCGTTCCGCGACCCGTTCAGGGGACACGGCGTGGCCGCTGAAGCGCTCGGTCCACTTCTTCACGTTCGGATCATCGCGGTCGACGCCGGCGATCTGAACTGTCTGCACCAGTGGCGTTTTCACGGCGCCGGGCACCACCACCGACACCCCGATCCGATGGCGCGCGAGGTCAAAGCGCAACACTTCGGAAAGCCCGCGCAGACCGTACTTGCTCGCACTGTAGGCGGCATGCCAGGGCAGCGCGACGAGCCCCGCGGCAGAGGACACGTTGACCAGGTGACCGCCCCGGCGCGCCTTGACCATCGGCGGCACGAAGGTCTCGATGACGTGGATCGGCCCCATCAGGTTGATGTCGACCATCGACTTCCAGTGCTGGTGGGTCAGTTGGTCGACGGTGCCCCACGCCGAGACGCCGGCGATGTTCATCACGATGTCCATCGCCGGGTGAGCCCGGTGGATGTCGGCGGCGAACTGTACGACGGCGTCGTAGTCGGAGATGTCGAACGCGCGGTGCATGGCGACCTTGCCGCCGAGCGCACGCGCGTCGGCCACGGTGGTCTGGAGCCCGTCGGCGTCGCGGTCGGTCAAGAAGAGTTCGGCGCCGTCGCGCGCCAGCCGCAGGGCCGTCGCACGCCCGATACCGCTGGCCGCACCGGTGAGGAGACAACGCTTGCCGGTGAATCCGCTGCGCTGCGTCATGGCGGTGACCCTACCCGCCGGCCCGTCCGCTCAACCGGGCGCGCACCTCTGAGCTGCCCCACAAGCCATACAGCCACAGGCGCTCGACAACATCGAGCGCCCGCGCTGGATCGGCGCCGCGGCCGATGAAACCGCTGTCGCGCGACAACGTCATTGCCGTCGTGGCGGTCAGCGTCCGGACCAGTGCGGGCAGGTCCTCGGAGATCGGCCGGACGCCCTCGTCCTGGCGCACGAGCCCGACGATCTTCTCGATCACCGTGTCCTCGAAATCGTTCATGATCTCTCGGATCTGCGCATCGGTGTTCCGGGCCAGTGTGGTGGCACGCACGATCGGGTTGTTGCTGGCGAACACGGCGGCGGCGTAACCGACCATGCGCCGCGCGAAGGTGTCGGGGGACTCGTCGGACTCTCGGGGCGCGAAGTCGTGGGTGAGCTTGTCGAGTTCGGCCATCGCGTCGGCCACGATCACCGCGAGCACGGCGTATTTGGAGTCGAAATAGAAGTAGAACCCCGACCGCGCCACACCGGCCCGCTCGCTGATGGCGCTGACGGACAGGTCGGCAAACGGCTGCTCCTCCAGCAGCTCACGAACCGCGGCGACGATCGCGTCGCGTTGCCGGTCGCCGCGGCGGCGGCGGATCTCAGGCGTGGCGGATTGGGCGGTCATGACACCCAACCATGGCACCGCGGCGAGCCAGAACAAAACTTGACACGCGTCAAGAAGGCCGGTCAGGATGAGGAGCAGGTGACGTGCACCACAGCGTTGTGATCACCAGGAGCGTTCAGATGGCGACCATCAGCACCTCGGACTATCTGCTCGACCAAGCCCGGCGGCGGTTCACACCGACACTGAACACCATCCCGGGCATGGGCATCGTCGAGGAGCGGCTGCGAACCAAGCTGCACAACAACGAGTGGAAGCAGTTCGTGCTGGCCGAGCCGCCGGCCGGCAGCGGGCTCAAACCGGTGATGGGCGATTCCGGCCTACCGGTGCTCGGCCACATGATCGAGACCTTCCGCAGCGGGCCGGACTACCTCCTCGACGTGTACGAGACCTACGGTCCGCTGCACTACGCCTACTCCCCCGCGCTGCCCGCGGTGGTCGCACTCGGACCCGACGCCACGCAGGCCATCTTCTCGAACAAAAACAAGGACTTCTCCCAGCGCGGCTGGCATCCGGTCATCGGGCCGTTCTTCAATCGGGGACTGATGATGCTCGACTTCGACGAACACATGTACCACCGCCGCATCATGCAGGAGGCCTTCACCCGTACCCGGCTGGCCGGCTACGTCGAGCACATCGACCGGGTCGCCTCACAGGTCATCGCCCGCGACTGGGTGGAGAACGATCCCCGATTCCTGTTCTATCCGGCGGTCAAGGAGCTGACCCTCGACATCGCCTCCGTGGTGTTCATGGGCCACGAACCCGGCACCGACAAGGAGCTGGTCACCAAGGTCAACGACGCCTTCACGATGGCCACCCGTGCCGGCGGGGCGATCATCCGCACGAGCCTGCCGCCGTTCAAGTGGTGGCGCGGGCTGCAGGCCCGCAAGGTGCTCGATGATTACTTCGAGCAGCGGGTCAAGGATAGGCGCGGCTCCCAGGGCACCGACATGCTCACGGTGCTGTGCCACACCGCCGACGAGGACGGCAACACCTTCTCCGACCAGGACATCGTCAACCACATGATCTTCCTCGTGATGGCGGCACATGACACCTCGACCTCGACGTTGACGACGATGGCCTACCACCTGTCGCGCAACGCGGAGTGGCAGGATCGCTGCCGCGAGGAGTCCCAACGTCTGGGAGACGGGCCCCTCGACATCCAGGCACTCGAGAAGCTAGAGACCCTCGACCTGGTGACCAACGAATCGCTGCGGCTGGTGACGCCCTTGCCGTTCAACGTCCGCCAGACGGTCCGCGACACCGAACTGCTGGGCCACTATCTCCCGGCCGACACGAACGTGGTGACGTGGCCGTCGGTCAACCATCACCTCCCGGAGCTGTGGACCGACCCCGAGAAGTTCGACCCGGCCCGCTTCGCCGAACCGCGCAACGAGCACAAGAAACACCGGTATGCGTTTGCGCCCTTCGGTGGCGGCGCCCACAAGTGCATCGGCATGGTGTTCGGCCAGTTGGAGATCAAGACGGTGATGCACCGGCTGCTGCGCCGCTACCGGCTGGAGCCGTCGCGGCCCGGCTACGTGTCCAAGCTCGACTACGCGGGCATGCCGGTGCCGATGGACGGCATGCCGATCGTCCTGCGTCCGCTGCGCTGACTCAGGCGGCGAGCAGCCGGTTGGCGCAGGCGATGACGGCCCGCAGCGCGGACTGGGTGGGGTCCTGAGACCAGCCCATCGCCCATTCTGTGTGCGTGCCGTCGGATCCGCGGATGAACGTCGCGGTGTGTGAGCCGGCGGGAATCTGGTGGAAGGCGACCAGCTCCACGGCGATGCCCTGGTCGTGCAGCATCGCGGTCAGCGCTGCGATCGGACCGCATGCGGCCGCCGTCGCAGTGGCGATCCGGTCGCCGAGTGCCAGCGTCGCCTGAAAGTTGCGGGCCTGCGGGCCGAGCCGACCCGCCGGGCGTTCGGTGTCGGTGCAAGTCCACTGACCGAGCCGCAGTGGGCCGGCCGTGGGGGCGTATTCGTCGAGGAACGCGTCCCAGGTCATCTCGTCGACCTCCTTACGAAGACCGCGTGGCAGCCGCGAATTCCAGGCATGCGGTGCGGTCTCGCCGGCGGTGGGCGTGAGGGCGACTGCTGGCGATGTGGTGATCATGTGCCGGTTCTCTGGAGGAGGAGGTGACCGACGATGTAGCAACGACCCGCAGCGAGGGGTCGGTCCGGATCAGACCCCGCTGCGGGTTGCTACTACAAGTCGCCTTGGCACGTGGGCGATGCTAGACCTCCGCGCGGCGGCGATGCAAACGCTTTTTTCGCCGCGCCGGTCTGCCGCCGGTGGTGGTCCGCCATGCGCCGGCCGGCCCGATGGGACTCGCGATCGGCGTCGCAGGTCAGAAAGCGCGCCGAGACACGGCCACCCCGGCGTCTTCACGCGAAGACGTCCTCACCCTTCGCGACGCGCATCCCGAGATCGATCAAGTTGGTCGCCGAGGTGTGCAACCGCTCGCCGGCCTCCTTCGTCGCACGGCCGGCCAAGAACCGCGACCACGTCCCCTCGATCACGACGGCGAGTTTGAAGCACGCCATCGCCAGATACCAATGCAGCGCGTCGGTGTGCCGGCCACCCGCGGACACGTAGGCGTCCAGTAGGTCACGGCGACTCGCCAGCCCGCCGAGGGCCGCCAACTCCGACCCGGCGTTGATCGGATTCGGTTCGTGCGGCCAGCAGATCAGCATCCATCCGAGATCCAGCAGGGGATCACCGACGGTGCACATCTCCCAGTCGATGAACGCCGCCAGTTCGGGGGTGTCCCGGCGCAGCAGCACGTTGTTGAGGTGCGCGTCTCCGTGCATGATGCCCGGCTCGCCGTCGGCGGGCCGATTGCTCTCAAGCCATTCGGCCAAATCCGTCACGGCCGGTAGCCATTCCGGGGAGTAGCGATCGTGGCGATAGCTCCCGAGCAGCCGCAGGAATTGGGGTACCTGGCGGGCCAGAAAGGAACCCGGGCGTTTGATCGCGGCGAGTTCACTGCCCTCCCACGCCACGTTACCGAGCTGCGCCAGGCCCGCGGCGTAGGACAACCCCACCCGGTGGCGCATGCCGGGATCGTGCCGGTAGGCCTCGGCCACCTCGTTGCCGGGATTGAACCCGTCGATCTCCTCCATGAGGTAGAAGACCACGCCGAGCACGTCGAGGTCCTCACATCCCGCGATGAAACCCGGGTGTGGCACGGGGCTTCCAGCCAAGGTGCGCAGCACGGCGATCTCGCGCTGCATCGTCTTGTCGCTGGCCGGGCGCGGATGAACCGGCGGACGGCGCAGCACCATCGGCCGTTCGTCGAGGCGCAGCCGGACGACGACGTTCTGGCTGCCACCGGCCAGCGGGGTCACGTCGGTGACGGTGGAGCCTAGACCCTCCCGGCGGGCCCACCGCGTCAGGGCGGCTACATCGTCGTCGGTCAGGGTGGGTAGTTGCTGCGCGGCATCGGGCATGCCGACATCGTCTCAGGCCTTACCCGCCGTCAGCAGCAGATACTCCCATTCCATACGCGACGGTCCGCCCATCAGTTCATCGCCAAGCCGCGCGAGGTCGGTGTCCAGCTGCGCGGCTCGGTCCGAGTCGTCACCGACATTGCGGTACGCGGCGATGGTCGGGCCGTACACGGCCTTGAAATAGTCGCGGAACTCGGCACCGTCGGCGAAATGTGTCACCGGCAGGGTGCGGCGCTGGGCGACGACATCGGTGACCCGGTCCCCGAGGAGTTCTCGCACGTGCTCCTCACGCCCCCACTGCGGCGGCGGCGTCGCGCCGGGCGGCGGGGACGGCATGTAGGGCTTCATGGTGGCGAACAGCCGGCCGATGTGGCCCTCGGGTGTCCAGTTGATCAGCACGATCCTTCCGCCCGGCCGGCACACCCGGATCAGCTCGGCGGCCGCGCGTTGGTGGTAGGGCGCAAACATCACTCCGATGCAGGACATGACGACGTCGAAGTCGTTGTCCGCAAAAGGAAGAGTGTGCGCATCGGCCTCCTGCCACTCGAGCTCGACACCGGACTGTGCGGCGAGCGCGCGGCCGGCCTCCAGCAGTTCGGGAGTCAAATCACTCGCCGTCACCGCGGCGCCTGTGGCGGCGGCCGGGATGGCGGCGTTGCCGGTGCCCGCCGCGACGTCGAAAACCCGGTCGCCTGCGCTTATTCCAGCGGCCTCGACCAGCACCTGCCCCAGCGGGGCGACGAGTTCGGCCGCCAGTTTGGGATAGTCGCCGGAGGCCCACATGGACCGGTGTTTCGCGGCCAGTTGCCGGTCATCGACCGTGACGGTGTCGCTGCTCATGACGCGTCCTCCTTGTTCCGATGCACTCATCGTCACCCTTCGTCCGCGGCGTTTCCAGTTCCAGATCTGTACTGCCGGCGGTTTGTGCGCGACGATGTCTGTGCGGTCGTCGAGGAGGTGTGTCGATGTCGGGTTACGGCCAGTTCTGCCCGGTGGCCAAGGCCATGGAAGTGCTCGACGAACGATAGACGATGCTGGTTATCCGCGAAATGCTGCTCGGTAGTGCGCATTTCAACGAGCTGCGGCGTGGCGTACCGAAGATGTCGCCGGCGCTGCTGTCGAAACGGCTCAAAGCGCTGACCCGCGCCGGGGTCGTCGACCGCACCGAAATCGACGGTCGCACCAGCTATTCGCTCACCCGCTGCGGTCAGGAACTGGCCGCGGTGGTCGACGCGCTGGGCACCTGGGGCGTGCGCTGGATCGGTGGCCTCGGTGATGAGGACCTCGACCCCCATCTGCTCATGTGGGACATCCGCAGAAGCCTCCCGGTGGCGCGGTGGCCCGGGGGCCGCACCACCGTGGCCTTCCGCCTGGGCGGCGTCGATGCGGGCACCTCGCGGTGGTGGCTTGTTGTCGACGACGGGCGGGCCGACGTCTGCGATTTCGACCCCGGCTACGAGGTGACGGCCACGGTGCAGACCAGCGTGCGGGCGCTGACCAGGATCTGGCGCGGCGACTGCAGCTGGCAGCAGGCCCTTCTCGACGGCAGTGCGGCGGTGTCCGGTCCCGCCGACGTCCGTCGGGCGGTGCCGTCCTGGATCGGCCAGGCGTCGCTCGCGGCGGTGCCGCGGCCGGCGTGAGCGGATCGAACTTCCACTACGTGCCAGCGCCCCGCTGTCCGGTGCCGAGCCGGATGCACTGCCCGTCGAGCATCGCACATTCCGGCGATGCACTTGGACGCGGTGTAGGACCCCGCCGACGTCACGGTTCGTTAAGGCTTTCGGGTCGCGGACTGACTACCGTGGCGGTCATGGCCGGTCTCCCACGTACCACGCGCGCCTGGTGTGGTATCGCCGCAGCGGCCGTCGCGGTCGGTGTCACCGAACTGACGGCGGCGCCGTTCGGTCCGGAAGCCGACGCCCGCACCGCTGTCGGTTCCGCGGTGATCGACACGACGCCCGGTCCGGTCAAGGAGTGGGCGATCGCGACGTTCGGGATGGCCGACAAGCTGGTGCTGTCGCTTCTCGTTGTGGCGGTGATAGCGATACTCGCCGCCGTCAGCGCCGCGTTGCAGACGCGGCGCGTACCGGTGGGCAGCGCCGCGATCGTCGCCGGTGGCGTGCTCGGTGCCGCCGCGGTGCTGTCCCGGTCCGGCGCCGACGCGGTGGACCTGGTCCCGACGATCGCCGGAACGGTCTGCGGGGTCGCGGTTCTGCACCTACTGCTGTCCGGCCGGGTCACCGATGCGGCTGAGACCGCCACCGTCGACCGGGGCCGCCGGCTCTCGCTGATGGCGCTGGGCTTCCTGGCCGCCGGCGGTGTCGCGGGTGTGGCCGGGGCCGCTCTCTCCAGGCGCGCCGCCTCGGTCAGCGGTGATCGCGCCGCGTTCTCGCTGCCGCGCGTCGATGTGCCTGCACCGTCGATACCGGCGACGGTACAGCCCTCCGGTGTGGCCCTGCCGTCCTTCGTCACGCCGGCCGCCGACTTCTACCGCATCGACACCGCGCTCAGCGTGCCGCAGTTGAGCCGCGATCAGTGGCAGCTGAGGGTGCACGGGATGGTGGACCGCGAGATCACCTACCGCTTCGCCGACCTCGAGCGTTTCGAGGTGGTGGAAAAGGTCGTGACGTTGACGTGCGTGTCGAACCTGGTGGGCGGCGACCTCGTCTCGAATGCCACCTGGACCGGATACCGCTTGCGAGACGTGTTGGGCGAGGCGGGGATCCACGCAGACGCCGACATGGTCCTGTCCACCTCGAAGGACGGATTCACCGCGGGCACCCCAGTCGAGGCACTCACCGATTCGCGCGATGCGCTGCTGGCGATCGGCATGAACGGCGAACCGCTGCCGACCGAACACGGTTACCCAGCCCGTCTCGTGGTGCCCGGACTGTACGGGTATGTGTCCGCCACCAAGTGGGTCGTGGACCTGGAACTCACCCGCTTCGACCGGGCGCAGGCGTACTGGACGAGATTGGGATGGTCTGAGCGGGGGCCGATCAAGACCCAGTCCCGAATCGACGTGCCCCGCAGCGGAACCGACGTCGCATCGGGGCCGGTGACCTTCGGCGGCGTGGCGTGGGCGCAGGACCGCGGCGTGCGCGCTGTCGAGGTCCGCATCGATCCGCCCGGCGGTCGGGGCGAATGGCGGCAGGCCCAGCTCGGCGACAGCTACTCCAACGACACATGGCGGCTGTGGAGCTTTCCGTGGGATGCGAAGGAGCCGGGCCGGTACACCATGACCGTGCGCGCCACGGACAACACGGGCGTAGTGCAGACCGAGGATCGCGCCGACCCGGTGCCCGACGGCGCCACGGGTTGGCACACCGTCACTTTCCGCGTCGACTGATGTCTCTTCGTCTGATGTCTCTTCGTCTGATGTCTCTTCGTCTGATGTCTCTTCGTCTGATGTCTCTTCGTCTGAACTGTCTCTTCGTCTGAACGTGGGCGCCCGACACTCCATGGATCGACGACTTCCGCCTGCGCGCCGGCGGCTACACCGCGCAGAGAAGCCGGCGTCCTCGAGGCTCTGCTGAGGAATGTCTAACCGGCGTGCCATCCTCGACGTGTGCTGCTCGTCGATGTCGCCACCGCCTCGGTCGACGTCAGCGGGATGTCGTCGCGGCTGGCCAAGACCGCCCGGATCGCCGATCTGCTGAGCCGAGCGGGCGCGGAGCAGGATGTCCGGCTGATCGCGGTGACGGTCGCGTGGCTGTCCGGTGAACTGCCCCAGCGCCAGATCGGCGTCGGCTGGGCGGCATTGCGTTCGCTTCCGGAACCGGCCGCCGCACCGACACTGACCGTGACGGAGGTCGACGCGGCGTTCTCGGAGATCGGGGCCGCCGCCGGTAAGGGTTCACAGGCTCGCCGCGCGGCGCTGATCGCCGAGTTGTTCGCCTCGGCCACCCCGGTCGAGCAGACCTTCCTCCGCCGCCTGCTGACCGGAGAACTGCGTCAGGGGGCGTTGATCGGCGTGATGGCCGACGCCGTCGCCAAGGCCACAGGGGTCGGCGCCGCGGAGGTGCGCCGTGCGGCGATGCTCGCGGGCGCTCTGCCCGCGGTGGCCGCCGCGGCGCTCACCGGAGGTGACGCGGCGCTGGCACAGTTCACCCTGCAGGTGGGTACGCCCGTCGGCCCGATGCTCGCCCAGACCGCGACCGGAGTCGCCGAAGCACTTGACCGGCTGGGCGGAACTGCGGTGTTCGAGGCGAAACTCGACGGCGCACGCGTGCAGATCCACCGCCAGGGATCGGACGTAGCGGTATACACCCGTTCCCTCGACGACGTCACCGCCCGGCTACCTGAGGTGGTCGATGCGGCGCTCGCGCTGCCGGTCACCGACCTGATCGCCGACGCCGAGGCGATCGCGCTGCGCCCCGACGGGCGCCCGCACCGGTTCCAGGTGACCGCGTCACGGTTCGGTCGGGCGGCTTCGGGTGCCACGCAACCCCTGTCGGTGTTCGTCTTCGACCTGCTGCACGTCGACGGCACCGATCTGCTCGACCATCCGACCGTCGACCGGGTGCGGGTTCTCGACCACCTGGTCCCCGCGGCGTACCGCGTCGACCGACTCATCACCGACGACGGTGCCGCCGCACAGCGCTTCCTCGAAGCCACCCTCGCCGCCGGCCACGAAGGCGTGATGGCAAAATGCCCTGCAGCCCCATACGAAGCGGGCCGCCGCGGGGCGGGTTGGTTGAAGGTCAAACCCGTCCACACCCTGGATCTGGTGGTCCTCGCCGTCGAGTGGGGCAGCGGCAGGCGCACCGGCAAGCTGTCCAACATCCACCTCGGTGCCCGCGACCCGGCGACGGGGGGTTTCGTGATGCTGGGCAAGACGTTCAAAGGCATGACCGACGCCATGCTCGATTGGCAGACCACCCGGTTCCTCGCACTGGCCGACGGTCCGACCGACGGGTACGTGGTCACGGTGCGGCCCGAGCAGGTGGTCGAGATCGCGTTCGACGGGATCCAGGGTTCGACGCGGTACCCGGGCGGGCTGGCGCTACGGTTCGCTCGCGTTCTGCGCTACCGAGACGACAAATCGCCCGCAGAGGCGGATACCGTCGACACCGTTCGTGCCTTGTACGAACACGGTTGAAACCCGGGATTCGGCTCACGGCCGATTTGGTCGGTGCGAGGATCGACCACAGGCACCCGCCACTGTCACGCCGTGCCGCCATCTGCACGTCCGAATGCTCGGAGATCCGCTGGACGGCTTCGATTACCGGACCACGCCGCGCGTCTTGAGGTGCTCGATGAGCGGTCCGGCCCCCGACGCGAGGTGCTCCGACATCGCGGTCCGCGCCAGGGCATCGTCGTGCTCGGCCAGTGCGGTCAGCAGTTGCCGGTGATGGCGCATCGACTCGGCGGGCCAGCTCTCGATCGTGGGGAACACCGACTCCGGGGCGTAGCGGGTGATCAGCGACATCATCTGCGCGAGTTTGGGTGAGTCCGCGGCGACGTTGATCGCCCGGTGGAACTCGTGGTTGAGCCGGACCGCCGCCTCACCGTCGTCACGCCGATAGGCGTCCTCGAGGGCATCCTGGATCGCGCTGAGCGCCCGGACCTGATCGTCGCTGATGTTCTGCGCCGCGCGAGCGGCCAGTTCACCGCCGACGTACGCCTGGACGTTCGATACGTCGGCGATGTCGCGGCCCGTCACCGGCAACACGACGAATCCGCGTCGCGGTTGTTGCGCGAGAAGCCCTTCGGCGCGCAACTCGAAAAGCGCTTCCCGCACCGGGGTGACGCTGATGCCCAGTTCCGAGGCCAGCTGTTCGAGTCCGATGTAGCCGCCGGCCGGGTAGGTCCCGTCGAAGATCCGGCGACGGACGAACCGCGCGACGTCCTCCGACAGTTGGGGGCGGGCCGCGAAATCCGGGACGGTCATGTCAGATCCGGTAGTCGGCGAGCAGACGCTTGCTGATGATGTTCTTCTGGATCTCGCTGGTGCCCTCACCGATCAGCAGGAACGGCGCGTCACGCATCAGCCGCTCGATCTCGTACTCCGTGGAATAGCCGTAGCCGCCGTGGATGCGGAAGCTCTGCTGCGTCACCTCGGCGCAGAACTCGCTGGCGAGGTACTTCGCCATGCCGGCGGCGACGTCGTTGCGTCCACCGGAGTCCTTGAGCCGGGCGGCGTTGACCATCATGAGATGCGCCGCTTCCACTTTGGTCGCCATCTCGGCCAGTTGGAAGGCGATCGCCTGATGTTCGGCGATCGGCTTGCCGAAAGTCTGCCGCTGCTGGGCGTAGCGCACCGCGAGTTCGAAGGCGCGCAGACCCACGCCGCAGGCCCGTGCCGAGACGTTGACCCGGCCCACCTCGATGCCGTCCATCATCTGGAAGAAGCCCTGGCCGGGTTGCTCTCCGAGGATGTCGGACGCCTTGGCCCGATAACCGTCGAAGACGAGTTCCGTGGTGTCGATACCCTTGTAGCCCAGTTTGTCCAGCTTGCCGGGGATCGTCAGGCCCGGCACCACTTCACCGAAACCCGTGGGCTTTTCGACGAGGAATGCGGTGAGGTTGCGGTGCGGTTTGTCGGCGCCCTCGTCGGTTCGCACGAGCGCCGCGACGAGCGTGGAGCTCCCACCGTTGGTGACCCACATCTTCTGGCCGTCGATGATGTAGTCGTCGCCTTGCCGATCGGTGCAGCGGCTGGCACGCGTGCGGATCGCGGCGACGTCGGAGCCCAGTTCAGGTTCGGACATGGAGAACGCGCCCCGGGTCTCACCGGTGGCCATCCGCGGCAGGAAGCGATTCTTCTGCATGTCCGTGCCGTGCTGCCGAAGCATGTAGGCGACGATGAAATGGGTGTTGATGACGCCGGAGACACTCATCCAGCCGCGGGCGAGTTCCTCAACGCACAGGGCATAGGTCAGCAGCGATTCCCCCAGTCCCCCGTACTCCTCCGGGATCATCAGGCCGAACAGCCCCATCTCGCGCATCGCGTCGACGATTGCCTGTGGATAGGTGTCGGCGCGCTCGAGTTCCTGGGCGTTCGGGATGATCTCCTTGTCCACGAATTGCCGTACCGTGGAGAGGATCTCGGTCTGGAACTCGGTCAGACCCAGCGTCTGCGCGAGGCGAGTCATGCCGCCACCCGCTCGAAGACCGCGGCCAACCCCTGGCCGCCGCCGATGCACATGGTGATCAGCCCGTAGCGGCCCTGCCGGCGGGTCAGTTCGCGGGCGAGGGTGGCCAACATGCGCCCGCCGGTCGCTCCGACCGGGTGTCCCAGGGAGATCCCCGACCCGTGCACGTTGGTGCGTTCCGTGTCGGCGGCGGTGAACCTCCACTCCCGCATGACGGCGAGCGCCTGGCTGGCGAAAGCCTCGTTCAATTCGATGAGATCGATGTGGGCCAAGTCGAGACCCGCTCTGTGCAACGCGGCTTCGGTGGCCGGGACCGGACCGATGCCCATGACGTTCGGCCCCACCCCGGCCAGGCCCCACGACACCAGTCGCACCACCGGGGTGAGGCCGAGTTCGGCGGCCTTCTCCGGTGTGGTGACCACGCACATCGACGCGGCGTCGTTCTGACCGCTGGCGTTGCCCGCGGTCACCGTCGACTCCGGATCCTGTTCCGCCAGAATCGGTTTCAGGCGCCCGAGCGTCTCTATCGACGTGTCAGCCCGCGGATGCTCGTCGGTGGCTAGGACGTCCTCACCATGGCTGGTGCGCACGGTTACCGGGATGATCTCTTCGGCGAAGACGCCGTTCTTCTGCGCGGCGACCGCCCGCTGGTGCGAGGCGACCGCCAGCTCGTCCTGTTCCGTTCTGGAAATGCCGTACTGGCGGCGCAGGTTCTCGGCGGTCTCCAGCATCCCGCCCGGCACGGGGTAGTTCTTGCCGCCGGCCGTGGTGCGTCCGCGCGCCAGCGCGTCGTGCACGGCGACCCCACCGCGTGCGCCTCCCCAACGCATGTCGGTCGAGTAGAACACCACGTTGCTCATGCTCTCCGCGCCGCCGGCGACCACCAGCTCGTTGTTGCCGCTGCCGACCTGCAGGCAGGCCTGCAACACCGACTGCAACCCGGATCCGCAGCGGCGGTCCACCTGCATACCGGGCACGGTCACCGGGAGTCCGGAATCCAAGGCCACCACCCGCCCGATGGCGGGTGCCTCGCTGCTGGGATAGCAATGCCCGAGGACGACGTCGTCGACCACAGCGGGATCGATCCCCGTGCGGCTGAGCAGGCCCGTGAGTGCGGCCACCGCGAGCTCGACCGCGGAGAGGTCCTTGAACATGCCGCCGTACCGCCCGATCGGGGTGCGGACCGGTTCGCAGATGACGGTGTCACGCATCAGATGTGCCGTCCGCCGGTGACTTCCAGCACGGTGCCGGTCATGTACGACGACAGGTTCGAGGCGAGGAAGAGCGCCACCTTGGCGACCTCGGACGGGTCGCCGGCTCGGCCCATCGGCACCTCGGCGAGCTTCTGATCCCAGATGTGCTGCGGCATCGCCTCTGTCATCGCCGACCGGATGAGGCCGGGCTGGATCGCGTTGACCCGCACCCCCAGGTGCGCGAGTTCCTTCGCGGCCGCCTTCGTCATCCCGACGATCCCAGCCTTGGCCGCCGAGTAGTTGGTCTGTCCGACCAGCCCGACCTTGCCCGAGATGGACGACATGTTCACGATCGCGCCGCGCCTGCTCTCTCGCATGATCGCCGCCGCGGACTTCAGCCCGTTCCAGGTGCCCTTGAGATGCACGGCGATCACCTGGTCGAATTGTTCCTCGGTCATCTTGCGAAGAGTCGCGTCGCGGGTGATCCCCGCGTTGTTCACCATGACGTCGAGGCCGCCGAAGCGTTCCACCGCCGCGGCCACCAGCGCCTCCACCTCGTCGGCCCGGGTGACGTCGCAGCGGACCGCGGTGGCCACCTTGGCTCCGCCGAGGCGCTCGGCCGCGGCCTCGGTGGCATCGAGGTGGAGGTCGCCGAGCACCACCCGCGCCCCCTCCGACACGAAGCGCTCCGCGATCGCGAAGCCCAGTCCCTGCGCACCGCCCGTGACCACCGCGGCCTGTCCGGTCAGCAACGACACTCGATCACCTACCTGACTCGTCGGGGCCTCCGAGGGGCCCACTCGGGACATCGTATTTCTTATACGATGTTGGCCGGCCGCCCGCCCGCCTATGGGACGCCGACTGCGACTGGAGGTCGTCGATGAGCGAAGTCAGTGACGAGGACTTCCGTGAGGTCCTCGCACAGACGCGGCGTTTCATCCGGACCGCGGTGGTGCCGCGAGAGCCCGAGATCCTCGCCGAGGACAAGGTCCCCGACGACCTGCGGGAACAGGCCAAGAAGATGGGGCTGTTCGGCTACGCCATTCCGCAGGAATGGGGCGGACTCGGGCTGGATCTGCCCCAGGACGTCGAAATGGCCATGGAGTTCGGCTACACGTCGCTGGCGCTGCGGTCGATGTTCGGCACCAACAACGGCATCGCCGGACAGGTGCTGGTCGGCTTCGGTACCGACGAGCAGAAGAAGCAGTGGCTCGAAGGAATCGCCTCCGGTGACGTCGTCGCATCGTTCGCCCTTACCGAACCGGGCGCCGGATCCAATCCCGCCGGACTCCGCACCAAGGCTGTGCGCGACGGGACCGACTGGATCATCACCGGCCACAAACGCTTCATCACCAACGCCCCGACGGCGAACCTGTTCGTCGTCTTCGCTCGCACCCGGCCTGCCGACGACAACGGCACCGGGATCGCGGTGTTCCTGGTGTCCGCCGACTCCGCGGGTGTCGAGGTCGGCGTCAAGGACGCCAAGATGGGTCAGGAGGGAGCCTGGACCGCCGATGTGAACTTCACCGACGTCCGCGTGCCGAACGCAGCGCTCGTAGGCGGCAGCGAGGACCTCGGGTACCGCTCGGCGCTGACGTCGTTGGCGCGCGGCCGCGTACACATCGCCGCGCTGGCCGTTGGAGCCGCCCAACGCGCGCTCGAGGAATCCGTCGCCTATGCCGCCACCGCGACCCAGGGTGGTCAGCCGATCGGCAATTTCCAATTGGTGCAGGCGATGCTGGCCGACCAGCAGACCGGCGTCATGGCGGGCCGTGCTTTGGTCCGCGACGCCGCTCGGATGTGGGTCACTGGAGAGGACCGCCGTATCGCACCGTCGGCGGCGAAGGTGTTCTGCACCGAGATGGCCGGTCAGGTCGCCGATCTGGCGGTACAGATCCACGGAGGAAGTGGGTACATGCGGGAGGTTCCTGTGGAGCGGATATACCGCGACGTTCGGCTGTTACGGCTGTACGAAGGCACCAGTGAGATACAGCGCCTGATCATCGGTGGCGGACTGGTCAAGGCCGCTCAGCGGGCGGCGAACTGACAGCGGTGCCCCTACCCGTGGCGCACTAACCGGCCACGCGGAATGACGCGCGTCAGCGACGTCTGACAGATGTCGAACCAGGGTCAGCCGATGAAGCGCACGATCGACTCCGCGACGGCGGCCGGCTTCTCCGCTCCCTCGATCTCCACGGTGATCGTCGTCATCGCCTGGACCGCGCCGTCGAGTCGGTCCACCTTGCTGATCTCCCCGCGGGCCCGCAGGCGCGCCCCCACCTTCACCGGGCTGATGAAGCGAACTTTGTTGTAGCCATAGTTGACCGCCATCGCGATGCCGCCGACCGTGTACAGCTGGTGACTGAAGTGAGGCAGCAGCGACAGCGTCAACAGCCCGTGCGCGATGGTGCCGCCGAACGGTCCCTGCGCCGCCTTCTCAGGATCGACGTGAATCCACTGGTGGTCGTCGGTGGCGTCGGCGAAAAGGTTCACCCGGTCCTGAGTGATCTCGAGCCATTCGGTCGGGCCCAGTGAGGTGCCCTCTGCAGCCGCGAGCTCGTCGAGTCCATTGAAGGTCTTCACGGGTTCTCCTCTCCGGCGCCGGCGCGCCACCGACCCTTCGCACCCTACGGTTCTCTACCCCGCCGACCGATGCCGGGCGCGCCGCCGGACGGCCCACCGCATGAAGAATCCGAGTTGCGAATTTGCCAGAATTACGCTCATTCGCACCGGTTCGAGCGTGACTTGTCCATTGTGGAGCAGATCGAAAATCAATAATGCAAACGCAGAACTACGGTAGGCGTCTCGACATCTGTATCGGGTTGCCGACGACGGCCTAGAGGTGCCAGTCGCCTGGTTCGCGGACACAATCGCGGACGACGAGGAATCCGGCGGTTATAGTTCGGCATCCCACTAGCAATCTAGGGGTATTGCCGGACGCAAGCAACACCACCGTCCAGGTTTCGCCGGAAGCGGCTGCGTCGGCGCCGATCGGCCGTCGGCTTCCCCGCCGTTACGGCGGTGGAAGGCCGCCGACGACAGACCCCGGTTCGGTCGTCTCCGAGCAACCCCGGTGCGTCGGCGCAGGCGATGGCATCCCCCGCTCCGCGATCACGTTCGCATGGACGGGCATACCGCCGCCACCGCCGCGCAATCGCCGGCCGCGACCCGCACACCTCGCCGGTCCGCAGCCCACCGGTGCGCGGGCGCGACGAGCCTCACAACTTGGCTCGGTGGCAAACAGCAAGCAAACAGCGAGAAAGCCCGCTCGGGGGTTGAGCACACAGGAGTGGCACTGGATGCAATCGCAAAGTTCGCCGAAAACGGCCGCGGGACAAACAACCTGCGGAGACCGGCATAAAGGCGATTGCCATAATTGCAGTTGCGTGTACGAATGGCGATGGGAGGGCAGTACCCATAACGCAATACTGGACAAGTTTTTCTCGCTAGCTGGAATGAAACCCACTGTGAGCGGGATACTCAAGTTCGCGTATTCGCAACACCGCGAGACGCGCACCATGATCAGCCGCCGCTTCCCTGGGCGGCTACCCGAAGGACGGACACCTATGCCTGTTGCCCAGCGAGACACCTCAACCCACGGGCTTGTGGAACTGGACCGAAGCCCCACCTGGTTCGATGCCACAAGTCGATGCACGGTCGTCTTGGCACAGCCCTTCGCCGAGCCGGAGCTCTGGGCCGACTATGTTCGCGGCGCGCAGCTCAGCTACCACAAGCACGGAGTGGAGAATGCACTCGACAGCGGCGCGCTCGAGCGGGGGGACGACACCGCGTTGTTCTGCGTCGGCATCAACGACGCCGGGCAGGTGGTCGGTGGGGTCCGCGCCAAGGGCCCCTACACCGAAGTCGACGAATGCCACGCCGTGGTCGAGTGGGACGGTCAACCCGGGTTGGCCGCGGTGCGCAAAATGGTCGGCGATCGCCTTCCTTTCGGCGTGGTGGAGATCAAATCGGCATGGGTGAGCGACGACCCGGAACAGAGCCGTGCGCTCACCGACGTCCTGGCTCGTGTGCCGCTGCATTCGCTGCTTCTGCTCGACGCGCAATTCGCAGTCGCGACGGCGGCGGCATATGTCCTCAATCGCTGGTTGTCCTCTGGCGGTGTGCTTGCCGCCAAGATCCCCGCGACTCCATATCCGGACGCCCGTTATCAGACCAAGATGATGTGGTGGGACAGGCGTACTTTCGCCAATCACGCAGATCCCAACCAGGTTTCGACGTTCTTCGCGGAAACCCGGCAGGTGACGACACAACTCGACAGGGTCGGCGAACCTGTGGCCGCGGCGGCGATGGGCTGATGGCACGATTCGTCGCCGACCCGACTGTCCATACCGCCACGGTCCTCACCGACACCGAGGATCATGACGTACTCGCGAGGCTGCGGTCCGATTCCGGGATCGACTTCGTCGACCGAGCCGCGGAACTCCACTTGGCGCTGGCCGAACTGCGTCCGCCCGCGGAGGCCGATCTGACCAGTGAGCCGACTCGATGGGCGTACTTCCCGTGGCGGCGCACGGTCGTCAGCGTGCTCGGCCCTCGCGCCCACCGTCGACTCCGGCTCGACCGCAACCGGAATCTGATCTCCGCCGGAGAACAGCAGCGACTCGGTCGGTTGCGGGTCGGCGTCATCGGCCTCAGCGTCGGCCACGCTGTGGCGCACACGCTCGCTGCGCAGGGAGTCTGCGGCGAACTGCGGCTCGCCGACTTCGACGCACTTGAGGTCTCCAACCTCAATCGGGTACCCGCGAGCCTGATGGACGTCGGAGTGAACAAGGCCGTGGTCGCCGCCCGGCGGATCGCCGAACTCGACCCCTACCTCCCGGTGCAGGTGATGACCGAGGGTGTCACGCCCGACACCGTCGAGACGTTCCTCGACGGACTGGACGTGGTGGTTGAGGAGTGCGATTCCCTCGATGTGAAGGTCCTGGTCCGCGAGCACGCCCGTGCGCGTCTCATCCCGGTTCTGATGGCGACCAGCGATCGCGGCCTGCTCGACATCGAGCGCTTCGACGTCGACGCATCCCGGCCGCTCCTGCACGGACTGCTGGGCGACATCGACTCAGCAGCTCTGTCGGGGCTGACGAGCAAGGACAAGGTTCCCTACGTCCTGCGGATCCTCGACGCGAACGCGCTGTCGCCACGCATGGCCGCGTCGTTGGTGGAAGTCGGCACGAGCCTGACGACATGGCCGCAGCTCGCCGGTGAAGTGGCGCTGGGAGCCACCGCCGTCACCGAGGCGGTACGCCGCATCGGTCTCGGCGAGCCGCTGTCCTCGGGCCGGGTTCGCATCGATGCCACCGCACTCCTCGACCGCGTCGAGGACCCGCTCGGGTCCTCGACCGTCGACGACATCGACGACATCGACGACGACGCGGCCACTGACCCGCAGGCCCACTCCGTCGCCGAGAAGGTCGCCGCGGCTGCAGTGCGGGCACCATCGGGCGGCAATTCGCAGCCGTGGCACATCGAACTGCAACCCGACGCCGTGCACCTGTGGGTGGTCCCCGAGGCCACCACCGCCATGGATGTCGCGTACCGAGGCAGCGCCGTCGCACTGGGTGCAGCGGTCCTCAACGCGCGGATCGCCGCGGCGGCCCATCAGCGTGCCGGTGACGTTCGCCTCGAGCGCGGCGATGAGCGCACACCCCTGCGGGCCGTCGTTCAGCTCGGGCAGTCCGTGGACGCGGATCTGGCGCGTCTTTACCCTGCGATGTTGTGTCGGCAGACCAACCGACATCATGGATCCGGCACTCCAATCGGTGCGGCGGAAGTCGATGCGCTGACCGCCGCGGCGCAGGCCGAAGGCGGCCGCCTGACGATGCTGACCGACGCCCGAGACATCGCCGAGGCCGCGGAGATCCTCGCGGCGACCGACCGCATCCGGTATCTCACGCCACGCCTGCACTCGGAGATGTTCTCGGAGCTGCGCTGGCCCGGGGATCCTGCACCCGACTCGGGCATCGACGTGCGCACGTTGGAGCTGGGAGCGACAGACATGGTGAAGCTCGACATCCTGCGGCGGAGTGAGGTAATGGCCAATCTGGCCCGGTGGGAGGCGGGGTCGGCGCTGGGCGATGACACCTATGACCGTCTGAGGTCCAGCGCCGCGCTGGGTGTCGTCACCGTCACCGGACGCACACTCCCGGACTACCTGCGCGGCGGCTCAGCCACCGAGGCAGTCTGGATCGCCGCCGAAGAGCACCGTGTGGCAACCCATCCCATGTCACCGGTGTTCCTGTACGCGCACGACGAACACGAGCTCGCCGAACTCTCCCCGGCGTTCGCCGGTCAGCTCGGGGAGCTGCGCCGGCGCTTCCGCGCGCTCGCCGGTACCGCCGCAGAGGAGTCCGAGGCGTTGGTCCTACGCTTCTCCATCGCGCCCCGACCGTCGATGCGCAGCAGACGCCGCAGGCTGAGTTCACCAGCACCGGCATGACACCGGGAACGGAGATGACCGTGCCGAGGAACCTCGAGGTCCTCGTGACATCGGTCGCGACAGACCTGATGGCGGTCACGGCGGCGACCTCGGTGGAGGTGAGCGAACGCGTACTCGGCGACCTCGTCTCGTACTTCGGCGTCGATGGAAGCTCCCTGCGGTACAACGACCATGACATCCACGCATCGAAACTGGTCGCCGAGTGGCCGCCCCGCGAGGCCGCGGCGGGCACCGACCCGCTCAAGGTCGTCTACTTCTCCGACGCCGATTCGGCGTTCGCGCAGACCGAGGGTCTCCGTGAACCCGTCATCCTCCGGCTGGACCCCTCGAACTCGAGCGGCCGCAGCGGGGCCGCCACGGTCGCCGAGGTGCCGTTGCGATCCGGTGACGTCACGACAGGCGTTCTGGGCTTCGTCAAGTTCGGCGAGCGCGTCTGGCAGCAAAACGAACTCAACGCGCTCACCGCAATCGCGTCTCTGTTCGCCCAGGTGCAGGCGCGGATCGCCGCCGAAGAACGCCTGCGGTACCTCGCCGACCACGACGATCTGACCGGACTGCACAACCGTCGTTCGCTGCTGGGCCATCTCGCCGACCGGCTGGCAGATGGCCGCCCTGGTCCGGTGGCGGTGCTCTTCTTCGATCTCGACCGGCTCAAGGCGGTCAACGACTATCTCGGCCACATCGCCGGTGACTGGTTCATCCGAATCCTCGCCGAACGACTGCAACGAGGCGACGAGGAGAAGTTCATCGCCCGCCTCGGCGGCGACGAGTTCGTCGTCGTGCCGGCTGGGCCGATGACCGCCGACGCTGCGGAGACACTCGCGTACAAAATGCAGGCCGTTCTGCGCCAACGGGTTTCGATAGACAGCGAGATGCTGACCCGCACGATCAGCATCGGTGTGGCCGTCGGCGTGCCCGGCCGCGACACGACCTCCGAGCTGATAAGCCGGGCGGGCCAGGCGGTGCTGAGTGCCAAGAATGCCGGGGGCAACTGTATTTCGGTCTTCAATGAACGGATGTCACAAGAAATCGCGCTGCGCAACGACATCGAGTTGCACCTCCAGAACGTCATCGACAGCGGCGCCCTGGTTCTGCACTACCTGCCTGAAGTGGACATCCGCACCGGGGAGATCCTCGCCACGGAGGCGCTCGTCCGCTGGCAGCATCCGACGCGCGGACTGCTCTGCCCCGATCAATTCATCGGGGTAGCGGAGTCGATCAACCTCGCCGGTGAACTCGGACGGTGGGTGCTGCGCAATGCCTGCGCCGAGTTCGCCCGCTGGCAGTCGAAAGGGGTGGCGGGCCGGATCGTCCTGCGTGTCAACGTTTCGCCGGTACAGCTGGTGACCGAGGGCTTCGTCGAATCGGTGGCGCAGGTGATGGCCGATTTCGGCCTGGAACGCGGATCCGTCTGCCTGGAGATCACCGAGAGCGTCGTCGTCCAGGACATCGACACCACGCGGGCCACCCTTGCGGGGCTCAAGGACGCCGGGGTGCAGGTCGCGATCGACGACTTCGGGACGGGTTACAGCGTGTTGTCACTGCTGAAATCGCTTCCCGTGGACACGTTGAAGATCGACAAGAGCTTCGTCCAGAATCTCGGTTCCAACGCCGGGGATCTGGCGATCGTGCGCGCCATCATCGCGCTCGCGGACGCGTTCGGCCTCGAACTGGTGGCCGAGGGCCTGGAAACTGGGTCCGCCGCACAGACCCTGCTGCGCCACGGGTGCCACCGGGCCCAGGGCTTCATGCTGTCCCGTCCGGTACCCGGAGCACAGATGGAGCGGCTACTGGCCGAAGGGCGGGTGCCCGTCCGTTTCTCGTGAGCGGCTGGGCTCGCCGCGGTTCCTCCGGGACTCGCGCGTCGCCTTCGGGAGCTTCCCGTTACTGCTCGCGCAGGTGGCCGGCTGGGTGACGGCGGTCGGGGCGGCGGCGAGCAGCTCGACCCGCGCGAACCGGCTGCCGATCTCGCTGACCAAGGCGACTTCGGCCTCATCGTCACCCTGCACGGGATCGGCGACGGTGTGCCCGACATGCCCGACATACGGCGCGAGGGTGATCCCGTGCCGAGCTCGTACGGCGTACGGACCCCGACCGGTCTGCAGCACAGCACCGATCACGGCGTCCTCCTCGAAGACCATTCGCTGCAGGCGGGTATCGAATTCGACGTCGATGTCGCGGATGCGGGCCTCACTGTCGAGCCACGTCGCGAGTGGCACCGGACCGCCTTCGGCGGGCAACGCGATCCTGCCGACCGTCTTGACCTGTACGGGACGGTTCTCGAGGGTCCGCATGATGGTGATGGGCCAGTCGGAGACCCTGGTGTGCATGAGCCCATACGGAGAGTGCAGGCACTGCTCGGTCCATTTCTTCAGCCGAGCGCCGTAGAATGGCGGGCTCCTGCGGCGCTCGGCTGCGGTCAAGGGGCGGACGAGACGCACCGGCACATCGGCCGTCGGCCGCGGGTCCGCCGCGAGGCCGTCGGTCAGCGCGGCGAAGTAGGCGCGGGTCTCGTCGTCCTCAACCCGGTCGGCGGGCCACCCCTCCTCGGTCGCCGAGGTGGCGACGAGCACGTCGACCCCCTCGTCGGCCGCCACCACAGCACTGGCGAGCGCTCCGATGAGACCACCCACGCACAAGACCTCGACTTCGTGGTCCCACATATGCGTTAAACACCTCGCCGTTGCTCCGTAACGTTCCGCCATCCAGTTTCGGCGCCAGGTCGGACACTTCGCACGGCTAGACAATGGGTCGCCACGGCCTGTGCAGGGATTCGAGGGGGTTTGCCAGAACAGGCCGTGGCAACCGGATGAAGGTACCACCGCAACAAGCCCAGGGAAAGCCGGGATGCGTGGGACTCCCGCTCGACGCCGTTGCAAATGAGTCGTCATGAGTGTTCAGGCGACTTCCACCCCGTCTCGGGGTGTTTCGGCAGCCTCGCGGCTGGGTCGTTTCGGCGGTTCACAGCCCACCAGCCGCTAGGCCGCACGTCGCAGTTCCAAGCACCTGTTCCGAGCGCAACAAGCAGGCTCGTCAACGGGGTGCCGTGCAGTGTGCGTCCGTCAGCCGCCGTATGAACCGCACTGTCTGGCAACAATGTGCAGTATGCGGTCACATCGGTCACGAATCCCAGCGATGAGGTTGGCGTTCGCCTCGTCGACCGTGTCGACCCAGTGTCGCGCGTCGGCGTCGGTGCGCCCGCCGGTGACGTGGCGGGCGACGAGCCGGGCGCGGCGGACCGCGTGCTCACTGTCGAGATAGTAGAGCCGGTCAAGCAACGCCAGAACACCGTCCCAGACACCGAGATAGTTTCCTTCGGTGACCACCAGCCGCGCGTCTGCGGGCACCACCCGGCACGCCGCCACAGGCTCCTCGATGGCCCGGTCGAAATCGGGGACGTAGACCTCGCGGAGACCGTGGTCTTCGATGATGCGGCGCAACGTCGCGCGGTAGCCGTCCACGTCGAAGGTGTCCGGCGCGCCCTTGCGCGCGCGCCGCGCCAGGCGGTCCAGTTGCGTGCTCGCCAAGTGGAAGCCGTCCATCGGAACGTAGCTCGCGACGGGACCCACCTGCTGGACGATCCGCCGGGCGAACGTGGATTTCCCTGTGCCGGGTGGGCCGGTGATCCCGACGATCACCCGCCCCGGCCCGGCGTCGAGCAGCGCGTGCGTCTCTTCGGTGACCATGTGCAGCGCCTCGTCAGCGGTCATCGCCTCCGGCGACGCGCCGCCGATGTGATCCGGGACACCCACCCCCGCGACTATAAGGGACTATAAGGGTTTGAAGAGACCAGAGCCTACTGCTGTCGGTCAGGCTTTGGGCCACACGGATATTGCTACCCGCCGCCGGGCATACCCGGGCCCGCGGACACGTCGTTGGGCAGCGCGTCATCGGGGAGCGCGCAGAGCGAAGTGACCTAGCCCGGCCACTGCTCGATGATGCGGCCGTCGCAGCGAAGCTGAACGGCGGTGTGGCGTTGAACACCGGCGGCCTGCAGCTTTTCGGCGTACATCTGCCGGGCGTCGGCCTCGTCTGCCCCGTCGATGGTGGTGGACTGCAGATCCTCGTCCGAAGGACGCTCGATGCCCTGCTCGAAGGGGGCCACGACCACGACATCCCATTTCGCTGTCATGTGACCAGTATCCGCCGCGCTCGAGCCATGCCGTTCGGGCATCCACGTGGAGATGACATCGCCAAAGCTGACCGACGACGCCAAGACCTTGAATCCGGGAACCGGACCGGTTGGTCCCTTCTCCGGCGCGGGTCTCCGCTGATGGTCGAGGTCAGTGTGCTGATCCAGACGATGATGGGCGCTGCAAAGGTGGCGGCGTGCGGGGTGAGATGGAGGGTGACACCAGCACAGGCACGGTCAGGATGGATCGCCGCCGCCGAGGGACACCCAGGAAGACTCCGATGGCGGCGCCGCCTGCCAGCGCGGTCAGCAGTGATGTCACGTCAGGCAACCGTGCCGGGGGCTCCGTCATCGCGCACGAGAGGGTGACCAGCCTCGGCCCAGGCCTTCATGCCGCCGTCGAGGTTTACCGCGTCGATGCCGGCGTTGGCCAGGAGAGCAGCAGCCTTCCGTGATCGGTTTCCGGAGCGGCACGTCACGACTACCGTCCCGGACCCGGCGAACGCGCTCGGGTCGAGGTCGCCCACCGGCATGTGCCGCGCGTTGGCGGCATGCCCGGCCGCCCACTCGTCGTCCTCCCGGACGTCCAGGAGCGTCACGTCGCCACGGGACAGCATGACGACTGCCCGGGCCACGTCGACGTCGGGAGCTTTGGGAGACATTGGACTTCCTTTGCGCTAGAGCCTTCTAAGCCGTTGGCACCCACGTCGGATCGCCGAGCCCCAACACCAGTAAATGTACGTACATCCGGGTGCCCAGGCAACAAGTGGACAGCGACTTTCCTACGTAGTAGATACGTAGGTATGACTGAGCCGCTCCCGCCTACCCCACCGCCGACACGAGCCAGCGCTACGGTCAGCGCTGCCAACCGCTATTGGTGTGCCGCAGTCTTGGGTGTGCTCACGGTTGTGACGATGGCAATTCCTACCGATGTGATCGATACGCCGTGGTTCGGTCGCGAGCTTCCGGTCCGATGGTGGGAGTACCCCACGCTGGTCGCCGTCGGCATATTGACCACCCTGTGGTTCGCCGTCGCGGCCCCTTGGCGCGGGTCTGGTACCGCCGTTGGCGGCGTTACCCTGGCGACGCTGGCGATTGGTTGCCCCCTGTGCAACAAGGTGGTGTTGGCTGCGATCGGCACCACTGGCGCTCTGGGGGTGTGGGCACCGGCGCAACCGGTGCTCGCGGTTGTGTCGGTGGCGTTGATGGGGGGTTTGGTGCTGTGGCGGTGGCGCAATCGTCCCTGCAGCGCGGACAGCTGCGCAACCGCCACCGGCCGAACGGCCGAGCCGACATCGTAAACAAGCCGCTGACAACCCGGGAAGCTGAACAGCCTCCGAGGCAGCGGGACTCAGATGCAGAACAGGAAGGCCAGTGCCGGCGCTGCGCAGACGGCAGCGACGGCGCATGCGCCGGCGCGTGTGCGCCAGATCCGCGGCGGCGTCGATTGCGACAGACGCGTAAGCCGCTCAAGGACTGCGGTCCCCGCCGCGGCAAGTGATCCTCGAGGTAGGCGATACCCGGTGCTGAGCAACACCAGACTGGTGACCAAGGGCATGCGGCCGTGCGCCCGGATGGCGGCGTCGTCGGCGCACATCTCCAGCAGTGGCGGGACGGATTGGGTGGCGCAGCGCATCAGCGGTAGCCACTTCAGCGCCACCGCGAGTGCGGTGAGCGCCGCGACGATACGGTGGTGGCCGCCCCTTAGGTGGGCCCGCTCGTGGGCGAGGACAGCCGTCAGGCCTTCACCGTCGAGTAGCTCTAATGCCGCCGTGGTTGTGACGATGGCTCGCCGACCGCCTCCTGCTACGCAGTACACTGCCGGCTTGTCGGACTGGATCGACACCACCCCGGGGTGGGGTGTGGGCCGACCAACAATCTGCACGGCCTCGGCATGGTGCCGATTGCATCGCCGGGTACGGACCGCGGCCGACGCAACCCTTCGAATGGTATGCATCGCGACCGCGGCGGTGAGGCCCAGCAGAGCCGCCGTCAGCGCGGTTGCCACCGAGGTCGACAGGTGCACGGCATCGGTAAGGCCCAGCGTCTGAACGCAGAACGTTGGGGTCGACCGGGTGATCAATGCGTGAATCGCGCCGAACATCAGGATCACCAGGGCGCCCATCCACGCGGTGATCGCGGTGCCGACCGCGGCCAGCCAAGCGGCCACCGCAAGCCTGGGATGGCCCCCGCGTGTTGTGGTAGGGGTCAGCACCACCGGCGCCAGCCAGCTCAGGGTCGCTGCATAAAGCAGGAGAAATGTCACCGAGTTCATGACGACTCACCGCTGGCAAGGCGGTCGATCACCTTGCGCAATTCCGCCGACTCGTTGTCGTCGATCTGGTCGAAGAAGAAATTCAAGATCAATGCGCTGTCACCGCCGGATCTGAACACCGTTCGCATCAGATTCGCCGAGTGCTCTTCGCGACTGAGCGTCGGACGGTAGTGATAGGCCAAACCGACTTTCTCCCGTTGCAGCCAACCCTTGCGAAACAAGTTATCCATCGTCGACATCGCCGTGGTGTACGCAATCTGACGCGTAGCACTCAATTCTTCATGCACGCTGCGCACCGTCGCTGGGTCGTTGCGCGACCAGAGCAAATCCATGACGACGGCCTCCAGCTCGCCGAATTGCCGCAGCTTTGCCGCCGGCTCGGGCGGTGAGCCCTGCCCCTGCTCTCCCACAGCACCTACCTTCCAACCTACTGTCACGCTACCTACGTAGAAAGATAGTATCCTGTCGGGTCACGGGCCGCGCTTCGCGCCGGCGATCGGGGCGTCAGCAGTAGTGCCGTCGACGGAACGCTCTGCAGAATTGCGCCGGCAGAGCCGGGCGCCACGCCAGGTCAGCAGCGCGACCACAGTAACGAGTGCCACCGCTGCCGCGTTCACCTGCGACGCGATGCGCCCCAGCCAAACCTGCAAGTCAAATTGTGCATCGACGCCGAGCACCCCGCCCAGGTTGGCGGTCCCGTCGGTGAGCACGAACAGCAGGCCGATCGCGATCATGATCAGGCCGGACAGCAATGCCGTGCTGTGTGTGTTCACCGGCCCAATCCGCAGGGCCCGGCCGCGCAGCCACCCGCGATGCGCAAGATCGAAGCGGTCCCACAGGATCGCCAGGACGAACAGCGGTAATGCCATGCCGAGGGCGAAGACCGCCATCAACAGTGCCCCGTAGGCCGGATTGGCGCCCATCGCCGACGTGGTGAGCACGGCACCCAGAAGTGGGCCGGCGCAGAATCCGGCAAGCCCGTACACCGCGCCCAGGGCAATCACCGACAGGGTCGTCGAGATGGTGATGCGGGCGGTCAGCCGTTGAGCACCGGGTATCCCAAACCCCTTGCCCAGCAACGTCATCATCCCGAATCCGATGATGACGATGCCACCGACGATCGTGACCTCACTCCGATAGCGCGTCACCGCGCTGCCTACAGCGCCCACCCCCGCGCCGAGAGGTACCAACACCAGACACAAGCCCAGCCAGAACGCGACGGTGCGGCCGATCAGCCGGTGCATGCGGTCAAACGCGTAGGCGAAGAACGACGGGAGCAACAGCGCGGAGCATGGACTCAGTAGTGAGGCCACACCGGCCAGCAGAGCACCGACGAACCCCACGCTGCTCACGGTCGCTTGGCCGCATCCTCGATGGCGCGCACGAACATCTCGGTGGGTTGAGCGCCCAACATCGGGACACCATTGACAACGAATGCCGGCGTGCTCGGAACCCCGATACTGTTGCCCTGAGCCAGATCAGCGTCGATCGCGGCGTTGAACGTACCGTCCCTCATTCCCGCGGTGAACGCAGCGATATCTCCCACACCGGCCTGCTGGGCGAACTCGATCAGCGCGTCTTCGGTGAGGTCGGCGTGGCCGCGCTCCGGCGCGACGGCGAAGACCGCGTGGTTGAACTCCCAGAATTTTCCTTGCTCTGCGGCAGCACGGCCGGCCCGGGCCGCCAGCATCGATTGCTCGCCAAAGATGGGCAAGTCGCGCCATTCCAAGCGTAGTGTTCCGCTCTCCACGAATCGTTGCACCAGCTCAGGTTCGGTCTCGCGGCTGAACTTGGCACAGAAGGGGCACCGATAGTCAGCGAACATCACCATGACCACCGGCGCCTCACGATCCCCCATCGCCAACGGGTCCGCCTCGACGCGCCGCTCCACCGACAACGGCGACTGTCGCTCCGCAGCCGGCACGGAAGGCTCGACAGCCTGCAGCGTGGCCGGCGGCCCGGCCGTCGGTGCCGCGGCGTCCGGGGAAGACATGAGTAAGTACAGGATCAGTGCGACGGCGATCACGACCAGTCCGCCGATGAATGCCACTTCCTTGCCGACAGCGCTGCGCTGGCTGGCCATCCGAATACCTCCATTCGATCCTATGCACCTACGGCGTAGGTACGTAGGAAGGTCTACCACATCACCAGGGGGTCCGCGACGACAAGACCGGCGGCGCCGCTGGGCTCAGTCGCAGTCCCACCGAGCACCGCGGCTGGCACTTCAATGTCCGCGAGCCGTGAGACTTGCGATAGCGGACCGGCTCGCGTAGGAATGCTAATCACATACGCACCTACTACGTAGCTGCGTAGGAGCGGGTCTCGCCGCCGAACGAAGGGAAGTCCATGTCCTGTTTGAGGCGCATCGCGATCGCGTTGTGTGGTGCTTTAGCACTATGTGCCGTGGGCGCAGGCCCGGGATCACCGGGGCTGGCTTCGGCGTTCTCCCCTCCCGGGTTGCCAGTGGAGTATCTGATGGTGCCGTCGGCGGCGATGGGACGCGAGGTGAAGGTCCAATTTCAAAGCGGCGGAACAGGTTCACCGGCGTTGTATCTGCTCGACGGCCTTCGAGCCCGAGACGACTTCAACGGCTGGGACATCGAGACGAATGCCTTTGGGATGTACTACCAGTCCGGGCTCTCCGTGGTGATGCCCGTCGGCGGGCAGTCGAGCTTCTATTCCGACTGGTACCAGCCGGCATGCGGCACCGCCGGCTGTAGCACCTACAAATGGGAGACCTTTCTCACACAAGAACTTCCAGCATTCCTTTCCACGCACAGGCAGGTGAAGCCAACGGGAAGTGCGGCCGTAGGACTGTCCATGGCGGGGTCGGCGGCGCTGACACTCGCCATTCACCATCCTGACCAGTTCCCCTACGCGGCTTCGCTGTCGGGCTTCCTGAATCTCTCGGAAGGCTGGTGGCCCACACTGGTGGGGATATCGATGAAAGACGCTGGCGGCTACCGCGCCGATGACATGTGGGGCCCCTCCTCGGATCCCGCTTGGCAGCGCAATGACCCGATGGTCAACATCGGCAGTCTGGTCGCCCACAACACCCGTATCTGGGTCTTCGCCGGCAATGGCAAACCCGCAGACCTCGGCGCCGGCGCCCTTGAAGGCGACGATCTGCCGGCGAAGTTCTTGGAAAGCTTCACATTGCGGACCAACAAGACCTTCCAGGACAAATATCTGGCCGAAGGCGGCCGCAACGGTGTCTTCAATTTTCCGGACAGCGGCACGCACAGTTGGGGCTACTGGGCCCAACAGCTTGAGCTCATGAAACCCGACATGCAGCGCAGCCTCGGGGCCATTCCGCAAGGGATTTCGTAGTCGACCCCGGTGCGGGCCCAGTGTCGTTGCCGGCCACTCAGGGGGCGATGACACGAGTCACGTAGGGGGTCGTCCCCGCGAGGCGGACCAGGGACACCTTGACAGGAACACCGGATTGTTCCCCAGGCCGGGCTCGCAAGCGGGGCAACTGATGTCCGGCGGTGTACTGGTCGCCCGACCACCGAGGAAGCAAGACCCCGACCCCGGCAAAGTCAAAGCGCGTCAAACCCGAGCAGTCGAAACCAAACGTGCCGGCACGCCACCGCTATCCACTCCCGCGCTAGGCCCCCGAAGGTCCCCTCCTCCCCACGAATAGGGCACTCCCAGCTGCGAACCAGCCCGCTGCACAACATATTCGACGGCTTGCGGCCCCACGACACGAGTCGCCCGCGACGCGCCGCCATGGGGCAGCGCTGGTGTGGGCACACTCATACGCTCAAGGAACCTTCGGCCGAGATCAAGTGTCGTCTCGGTGGCACCCGGCCACGGATTCATCGTCCAGCCACGACGCTGGGTGGCCGAACCCACCAACGGCTGGATCAACCACCGCCGCCGCCTCGACCACCACCACGAAACCACGCTCAGAAACCACGCTCACCGCCCACGAAGGCTTTCCCTACCTCAACCAAACCGCCCTACAACTCCGCAGATCGACCACAACCAGTTGTTCGACACGCTTTCGAGAGCGCTCACGACTTCGCGTGGCGAAAAGCAATGTCGCATTAGGCGGCAACCGCGGCCGCCGAAGACATCCGGGTGGCTCGTACACGCTGGCGGTACCACCAGGAAAACAGTGCGGCAGCGAGAAGCAGTTCGGCGGGTTCGCCGCCGTAGTACATCCATTGCGCAGCCTTCTCCAGTGCGGCAACTGTGTCGGTGTTGTTGGGCGGCAGCTGCGGAGCCCGCGCGTAGAGCAGCTTTGCCAAGTATCCGTGGGCGGCGATGGCGACCATGAGAACGCTGAGCCGCATCGCCATCCCCGGGCGGCGTGGGGCGGGATCAGGACCGGCGATCGACCAGGCGAACAGGTAGCCCGCGGCCAGGAAGTGGAACTGCAGCAACACATGGAATACGGGGTGATGCATGGTCGCGGCATATAGCGGAGTCATGTAGAGCACGTACAGTCCGCCGATGTTGAGTACCGCGGCGGTGATCGGGTGCGAAACCACAAACAGGACGGGGTTGTGGAGGGCTCTGCCGATCCGGCGGCCAACCGGCGGCGGTACGGCAGCCAGCAGGGCCGACACCGGCGCCCCGAGCATCAACAACACTGGGGCATACATTCCCAGCAGGAGATGCTGCACCATATGCCCACCGGCGTCGCGGTGAGCGAAGTCCTGCATCGGTGGACAGATCGCCACTGCGACCACGCTCACCCCGGTCACCCAGCTGGCCAGCCGAACCCGACTCCACGCCTGCCCCAGCCGGTTCTGGGCGCGCGCCATCACCAAGAGGTAACCGCCGACGGCGACCGCGATGATTACTGCCGTGATCAGCCAGCCCCAGGGAATGTCGCCGGCTCCGCCGTGGCCGGCGTGACTGTGACCGCTATCCACGCTGGTCGCTGTGGTCGACACGCTGATCGCCCCGGAAGACCTGTGAGGTACCCACCCGCAGCGACGCACCGCCGCGTAGGGCGATCCGCAGCAGGACCCCGCCAACCAATAGCGCTGTGACAATGCACAATCCGGCGCCGATGTCGTACTTCCAAACTTCCGGCCCGTAGTGGATCTGGTGCCAGTTCAGGATCTTGTGCACCAGCACCTCGTCGACGAGGCCGATGACCCCGAGCCCTAGTGCCAGGCCGGTGGCCAACCAGACAGGCCGCCACACCTGGCGTCGGCGCAGGTCCGCGATGAGGTAGCCGCTGGACACCAACGCGATGATGCCGACGGCTTGAAAAATCCCGTCACTGGTCAGGGCGAAGCCCGGGCTGGCGCGGTCGTAGAAGTGGTGCCAATGCAGCAGCAAATGCAGGATCGTCTCGTCGATGATCGTGAACACCGCCGCAGCGAGCAACACTCCGGCCCACAGCGATCCCTGCGCCCCCGGCACCCGCCAGCCACTCTGCTCGGCGGGCGCCTCGGAGCCGCCGACGTCCTCGCGCCCCTCGCTCATTTCGCTGCCTCCAAATCGCACCGCGCCTCCCGTACCCGGTGAGCCGCGAGTCAAACTGGGCTGCCCTGCGTTTTCCGGACTGCGGATTTCGCATCCATTTACGCTGCGAGCTGTGAATTCATGTACTCGATGCGGACCTCGTGCGGTGTCCGATAGCCGAGTGCGGAATGAATTCTGCGTCGATTGTAGAACAATTCGATGTAGCGTGCAATATCTTCCTTCGCCGCCTTCCGGGTCGGGTACACCATGTGGTGGACCCGCTCATTCTTCAAACTCGCGAAAAACGATTCCGCGAGCGCATTATCCCAACATACCCCGGTGCGGCCCACCGATTGCCGCAGCCCGAACTCCTTAAGCGTGGCGGAATACTCGGCAGACATATATTGGGTGCCGCGATCGGAATGCATAATGCAATCTTGCTCCAGCTGGTGGTTGCGGGCCGCCATATCCAGCGCGTCGGTGACCAGCTCAGTGCGCATGTGCTCGGCCATGGCATAGCCGATCACCTCTTTGTTGAAGCAGTCGATGACTGTCGCCACATACAGCCAGCCTTCCCACGTCTTGATGTAGGTGATGTCGCCGACGCACTTAACCCCGGCTTATCGGCGGTGAAATCGCGGGCCACCAGGTCGGCCACCGCCTGCTCGGGCTTACCCGGGATTGTGGTGCGTTTGTACGGTTTCGGTTGCACCGCAACAAGGTTCAGCTCACGCATCAGCTTTCGCACCAACTCTTCCCCGACGTGTTCGCCGGCGCGGACCAACTCGGCGTGGATGCGCCGATACCCATAGGCGCCGTCGAATGAGTCGAACAACGTGGCGATCTTGATCTTGAGTTCCTCCCGGCGCTTCTCGGCCGTACTGGGCGGGCGCGGCCCACTCGTAATAGCCGCTCTTGGACACGCCCAGCCAGCGGGTCATCTGGGCGACGGTGGGAGCCTCGGCGACGTGCGCGGCGTGCTCCGCGGCGATGAGCGCGTATTTCTCGCTCACCGCTGCTCCCTCGCGAAGTACGCTGCCGCTTTTTTCAGGAAGGCGAGTTCCATCGCCATTTCCCGGTTCTCTCGTTCCAACTCGCGTAGCCGCGCGTTCTGACAATTGCAGCGGCGGCTCGTCCCCGGCGCGCTCTCTCGGTATTTGCGCACCCAATTGCCGACAGTCGTCTCACTCAGCCCATGTTCACGAGCGACCTTAGCGATAGGCTGTTGCCCCTCCACCACGAGTTTGACGACTTCCTCACGAAACTCTGGAGAGAATTTCTGGTATTTCTTCGCCAATTCCCTTCATTCCTTTCCGGCTCGGACCCTATTTGGTCCGCAGTCCGGAAAGTGGGAGGCACGCCAAACGCCGGTTGCGTGGTGCGGTGAGGCGCTCGAGGTCAGTTTGTTTCCGAGGCGGCGGGTGGATATTACGGCTGGTTAGGGCCATTGTTCCGGGGTTGGGTGAGCCATCGTTCCGTTGCGGGGTGAGCCACTATGCCGGTGGCGGATGAGCCGTGGTGCCGCTGATGTTGTGGGTGCGACCGTTCGTCGGTCCGCGTCATTGGGACGCGGACGTGACGAAAGGGGTCGCCTTCGATGGTCGACTACAAACAGATCCTGCGGCTACGTGCAGAAGGGGTGAGTCAGCGCGGTATCGCCGATGTGCTGGGCTGCTCGCGCAACACCGTGGCGTCGGTGTTCGCAGCCGCAACTGCGGCCGGCGTGGGCTTCGGGGAGGTGGCGGACCTCGCTGCTGACGAGGTCCGCCACCGGTTGTTGCCCGCACCGATCAGGCCGGACTCAGACCGTGTGGCGCCGGATTTCGAGCATGTGCACCGCGAACTCGGGCGCCCGTCGGTGACGCTGTTGCTGTTGTGGAATGAGTACGTCGCGGCGTGCCGGGCCAGCGGTGGAGTGCCGTATCGGTACTCGTTCTTCAACGAACAGTACCGCCGCTGGGTGGCCGCGACGGGGGCATCGATGCGCATCGTGCGCACCCCGGGCGAATCCATCGAGGTCGACTGGGCCGGTGATGCGATGAGCTTCGCCGACCCGCTGACCGGTGCGGCGACCGAGGCGTGGCTGTTCGTGGCCGCGCTGTCGTTTTCGGCTTTCACGTATGTGGAGGCGTTCACCGATATGACGCTGGTGTCGTGGATCGATGCGCATGTGCACGCATTCGAGGCTTTTGGCGGCACGGCCCGACTGCTGGTCCCGGACAACCTTCGCACCGGCGTATCGCGGGCCGACCGCTACGAACCGGCGCTGAACCCGGCTTATGCCGGGCTGGCCGAGCATTACGGCACCGCGATCATCCCGGCCAGGGTCAAGCGGCCGCGCGACAAGCCGGTCGTGGAAGGCAGCGTGCGGTTCGTCGCCAACCAGGTCGCCGCGGTGCTGCGTGATCGCAGGTTCGTGGGCCTGGCCGAGTTGAACGAGGCCCTCTTCGATGTGGTCGAGGCGATCAATGCGCGGCCATTTCAGAAGCGGGAGGACTCCAGGCAGATCGTATTCCTACGAGACGAGCAGCCACTGCTGCATCCCTGCCGCCGGTGCGGTTCGAGTTAGCGGATCTACGAAAAGCCAAGGCAGGACCGAACTATCACATTCAAGTGGACCGCAATTTCTACTCAGTGCCATCGACGCTGATCGGGCAGAGTCTGGATGTGCGCCTGACCTCAGGCACCGTGGAGGTCTTCGTCGGCACCGAACGCGTGGCCTGCCATGTCCGGTTCAAAGGTGTTCGCGGCCGGTATGCCACCGTGGCCGAGCACATGCCTGCCGGGCATCGACACCGACTGGCCGACTGGAGCCCGGCCCGCTTCGAGCAGTGGGCGGCAACCATCGGCCCGAACACCATGGCGTCGATCCAGGCGATCCTGGCCTCCCGCACGATCGTCGAGCAGTCCTACCGGTCGTGTTTGGGGGTGATGGCATTGGCCAAACGCCAAGGCGGTGCGGCTCGGCTCGAAGACACCTGTGGCCGGGCGCTGGGCGCGACACCGGCACCGTCCTACACGCTGATCAAGAAGCTATGGGCCACGTGGGAACCTGCCGATCCACCACCGGTGGCGTCCCTCGGTGACGCCGGCTTCGTGCGCGGCGCCGACTACTACGGCCAGGGCGGGGCCAATCATGATCGACGTGCAGACCTTGGACAGGCTCAAGGCGATGCGCCTGTCAGGCATGGCCGAGTACTTCGAGAACCTCGCCGCCGTCACCGGTGCGCAACCGCCCACCGGCCCGGAGATGGTCAAGATGGCCGTCGACTGGGAATACGAACGCCGCCGCAACAGCAAGCTGCACCGACTGCGCCGACACGCAGCACTGGCCCAACCCGCCGCCGACATCGCTGACATCAAAGCCATGCCCGGCCGCAACGTGGATGCCGAGCTGATCGCCCGCCTCGCCGTCGGCAACTACCTGCAAAACCGTCAGGACGTCATCCTGCAGGGCCCGACCGGCGCCGGGAAGACCTATGTAGCCTGCGCGCTGGGCAACAAGGCCTGCCAGCAATACCGCAGTGTGCTGTACTTGCCGGCCGGTGAACTGTTCGACCGGCTCACCATCGCCGAACGCACCGGGGAGCGCAAACGCTGCCTGGACACCCTGGTCAAGGTGGAGTTGTTGATCATCGATGACTGGTTCCTCACCACGCCGAGCCGCCAGCAGATTCAGCAGCTGCACACCTTGATCGATCGACGGCATAAGACGGCATCGACGATCTACTGCACCCAGCTGCCGCCCGGCCAGTGGCACGACCGCATGGAGGAGAAGATCCTCGCCGACGCGATTATCGATCGCATCACCACCAACGCCCATGCCACCGTGCTGACCTGCGACGAATCAATGCGCAAGCACTTCGGCCTGCCCGGCTGACCAGCCGCCGGTGGGGCGGACCACCAGCTGGCCCGTCCCACCGGCACTACCCAAAGCCCAAGACGCACGCGGCTCGCACCACACCGGAGCAGCGGCCCACCAATCAGCGGCGCGATGGCTCACCGACCAACGGAACAGTGGCCTTCACTGAGCGTGATATCCAGCGGGGTACCGACTTCGGCCATGTGGCGACATACGGTGACCGAGGGATTGATTGCAGGCTCGATGGGCGTGGCGGTGATGACCGTCGCGGAAAAGATCGAACAGCGGCTCACCGGCCGGCCGAACTCCTACGTGCCGGCAGATGTGTGGTCGCGCCTCAGCGGGGCGCGGGACATGTCACCGCGTGCGCGGCTGGCGGCGAACTGGGGCATGCACTACGGGCAAGGGGCCTTACTGGGCGTGCTGCGGTCGGTGATGTCTGAAGCAGGTCTGCGCGGACCGCTGGCGTCGGGCAAGTTCACCGTGCTGCGCCTGACCACCGACCAGATCTTGGAGAACGCCACCGGTATCGGCGCTCCGCCCGCGACCTGGCCACGGCGCGAGCAGGTCATCGACGTACTCCACAAAGGCGTCTACGCCTTCGCCACCGGCGCAGTCACCGACGCGCTCGCCGCCCGCCGCGGACCCTCACCAGGTCAACGTCACGCCCACCAACTGCCCGGCCGGCACGCCGACGTCGGACCCGTCACATAGGCCCCACGGGCGGCGCTGACCACTGATGGTGCGGCCGACAGGGCCCGGCAGCAACGAAGGTATAGCCCTCGGTCGGTGAGAAACGCGCACTGACGGTGAAGCGATCGGCTCGAATCAGGGTATGGCGCAACTCGACAGGGCGCGGCCCCACGTGGCTGAGCCGTCTAATCGCCAGTGCGGCGCTACATTCGGCAAGGCCAAGCAGCTCGGCGTCGGAACGTTCGGGCACCACGGCGGTGATGTCCTCACGTCCACCGGTCAGCCGCACCCCACATCGATTGTCGAGCTCGATGTAGAGCGCAGTATGGGTGAAATCGGCCTGCAGAAGTGGCTCGGCCACATCGGCAGGCAACCACGCGAAGTCCAGTGCCAGCGGAACCTCGCCGGCCATACGAAGCCGCTCCAGATACACCAGCGGCACATCAGCGGCCACTTCGAGAATGTCGGCGACCGTCGGGTCGCGGCGGGTCTCCAGCACCCGCACCACGCTGTGCTGAGACACCCCGGTGGCTTCCACCGCCGCGAATAGGCTGTACAAAGCGCCCAGCGGCTGTTGGATCACCGGCATCCCGGCAACCCGGGTCGCCCGACCACGTTCAGCGATCAACACCCCTGCATGGCGCAGATGGCGCAGCGCCTCGCGGATGGTGTGACGACTGACGCCATAACTCGATGTCAAGGCGTGCTCCCCGGGAAAGTCGCCGACGAATTCACCGGACTCGATCCGCGCCAGCAGGTCGGCGTGCACCTGAGCCCACAGCGGCAACGCGCTACTGCGGTCGATGCGAGACGACAGATCACCGTCGCTCAATCGGCACACCTCCTCACGTGACAATCGCCTAGGAATCCATTGTCCCTCGCACTAGTGCATTCCCGAGTCTCACACGCTAACGTAGACGGATGTACGTACATCCATACATGTGCGGTTCGGTTGGGCAATCCGCTTTGGGAGTGCGCTCGATGAGCCTCGGGTTGGCGGGGCAACGTGCACCCGCGGCGAGGCTTCAGGAGGTAAATCAGTGAGTGCAGTGCGACATCAAATCGTCGTTGTCGGTGGAGGCAATGCGGGTGTGTCGCTCGCCGCGCGTCTTCGCCGCGCGGGCATGATCGACATCGGGATCGTCGAGCCGTCGGACACGCACTACTACCAGCCGCTGTGGACGCTCGTCGGCGGCGGATGCGTGAAGGCGACGGCAAGCGCACGGCCGCAAGCCTCGGTGATGCCCCAAGGTGTTGGGTGGATCAAGGACCACGCGTGTGAGATCGACCCGGAAAAGCAGCGGGTCAGCACCGAAGGTGGAATTACCGTGGGCTACGACCACCTCGTGGTCTGCCCCGGCATCCAGCTCGACTGGACCGCCGTGCCCGGTATGGCCGAATCACTGGACTCGCCAGCCGTGTCGAGCAACTATCGCTACGACCTGGCCCCCAAGACGTGGGAGCTGATCAGGTCGATGCGTTCGGGCACGGCTATCTTCACCATGCCGTCGGGGCCGATCAAATGTGCCGGGGCGCCGCAGAAGATTGCCTACCTGGCTGCTGACTACTGGCGGCGCCAAGGCGTGCTGTCCAAGATTCGTATCGTCATGGTGTTGCCGACGCCCGGCATGTTCGGCGTGAAGGAATTCTCTGACGAACTTGAACGGGTCGTCGCACGCTACGGCATCGAGGTGCGCTTCAACAGCGAAGTGACCACGGTGAACCCCGACACCCGCACCGTTACCGTCACCGACAACGCCGCGCAGACGACTACCGAAGTGGGCTACGACCTGCTGCACGTCGTCCCGCGCCAGTCCGCGCCGGACTGGATCAAGGCCGGCCCCCTGGCCGCCCCCGACAATCCCGGAGGCTACGTCGACGTGGACAAACACACCATGCGGCACAACGCATTCGACAACATCTTTGCACTCGGCGATGCCGGATCGACACCGAACTCCAAGACCGGTGCAGCCATCCGCAAACAAGCCCCGGTGGTGGCCGCCAACCTGGCCGACAGCATGGCCGGCCGCCCGCTGTCGGCGTCCTACGGCGGATACGCGTCGTGTCCGTTGACCACCGCGCGCGACAAGATGCTGCTCGCCGAATTCGACTACACGATGCGGCCTGCGCCGTCGATCCCGTTCATCGACACCACCCACGAACGCCGAGACATGTGGCTGCTCAAACGCTACGGGCTGCCGGCGATGTACTGGAACCTGATCCTCAAAGGGCGCGCCTGAGCTCGTGGTATCGATGCGCACACCGCAAACCTCCAAAGAGCCGGTTACGGGGTCCGGGTGTCGGGCCCTGCCGGCGGCCGTACGGCATCGAAAAACTGTCGGATCGCAATGTTTGGCGTGGAACGGAGCGGGTAGCACGGCCTCGCGGCGCCAGTGGTTCACCGGCGGGTGGCGTGTCGGGTGCCCGGTCCGCATGTGGTAGCCCCTCGGGGCCAGTTTCAACGGTGGGGGGCACCTGCCGCTGTCGCACTGATGGGAGCACCGATGACGCAGACCGTGACCCGGGAACTGACGGTAACCCGACCGTTTCCGCCGAGATACAAGCTCAAGGGCGGCCTGATCTACCGGCTGATCACCACCACCGATCACAAGCTGATCGGCCAGATGTACTTCGCCGGCGCCTTCGGGTTCTTCCTCGCCGGTGGCCTGATGGCACTGTTCATGCGCACCGAGTTGGCCACTCCTGGTCTGCAGTTTCTGTCCAACGAGCAGTACAACCAGTTGTTCACGATGCACGGCACGCTGATGCTGTTGCTGTTCGCCACCCCGATGGTGTTCGCGTTCGCCAACCTGATACTGCCGTTCCAGATTGGGGCGCCCGATGTGGCGTTCCCGCGACTGAACGCCTTCTCGTTCTGGCTCTTCCTGTTCGGTGGTCTCATTGTGCTGTCAGGGTTCATCACCCCCGGTGGTGCGGCGGACTTCGGGTGGACGGCGTATACCCCGCTGTCGACCGCGGTGAGCTCGCCAGGTGCCGGCGCGGATCTGTGGATCATGGGCCTGATCGTCTCTGGACTCGGCACGATTCTCGGTGCGGTCAACATGATCACCACCGTGGTCACCTTGCGCGCCCCCGGCATGACGATGTTCCGGATGCCGGTCTTCACCTGGGACATCTTCGTCACCAGCATCCTGGTGCTGGTGGCGTTCCCGATTCTGACTGCCGCCTTGTTCGGGCTGGCCGCCGACCGCCACCTCGGCGCCCACATCTACGACCCCGCCAACGGCGGCGTGCTGCTGTGGCAGCACCTGTTCTGGTTTTTCGGCCATCCCGAGGTCTACATCGTGGCCTTGCCGTTCTTCGGCGTTATCACCGAGATCATCCCGGTTTTCTCCCGCAAACCCATCTTCGGCTACACCACCATCGTCTACGCCACCATCGGGATCGCGGCGCTGTCGGTGGCGGTGTGGGCGCACCACATGTATGCCACCGGTGCTGTGCTGCTGCCGTTCTTCGCGTTCATGTCCTACCTGATCGCCGTGCCCACCGGCATCAAGTTCGTCAATTGGATCGGCACGATGTGGAAAGGCCAGCTGACATTCGAGACGCCCATGCTGTGGGCCGTCGGTTTTTTGCTGACGTTCCTGCTGGGTGGTCTGTCGGGAGTCATCTTGGCCAGTCCGCCGTTGGACTTCCACGTCACCGACAGCTATTTCCTGATCGCCCACTTCCACTATGTGCTGTTCGGCACGATCGTGTTCGCGATGTTCGGCGGCTTCTATTTCTGGTTCCCGAAGATCACCGGCCGGCTGATGGACGAGCGATTGGGCAAACGGCACTTCTGGCTGACGTTCATCGGCTTCCACACCACCTTCCTGGTCCAGCACTGGCTGGGCGACGAAGGTATGCCGCGCCGCTACGCCGACTACCTACCCGGCGACGGCTTCACCACGCTCAACGTCGTCTCCACCATCGGATCGTTCATTCTGGGCGTGTCCACCCTCGTCTTCATCTGGAACGCATTCAAGAGCTACCGCTACGGCGAACCGGTCACCGTCGACGATCCGTGGGGATACGGAAACTCCCTGGAGTGGGCGACCAGCTGCCCTCCGCCGCGGCACAACTTCACCGAGCTGCCCCGCATCCGTTCGGAACGACCCGCCTTCGAACTCCACTATCCCCACATGGTCGAGCGGATGCGCGCCGAAGCGCATATCGGGCGCGAGCGTCATCGGTCGGACGCGCAACCCGTCGACCAGTCGAGCTGACAGCCGCGACTTGGGGTCTCCGGTCCGAACCGCACCGAAGCGGCGAACAATTGCATTCTGAAAATTCAGGGCAGCGTTGCCGAACATATACCCCGCCGGGTATAGTTCTGGGAGCGAACCCGAGCGGACGATAAGAGCAGTAATGCCACGGGACCCTGATGCGACAGCGATTGGTGCTCAACCGGTTAACGCGCCCAAGGTGAAGTCGCCGGGGGATCGTGATGATCGCGCCGGGTTAAAGACTGTCGCCAGCGGGGCTCGCCAGTGCTAGACCATCGACGGTGTTGAGCCCGATGGCCAAGACGGACTCCGGCGAAAAGATTTTTTGTGGCGTCGGCGTACAACCACTGGCCGGTAAGACGAAGGTGCACAGGCCAAGGAGGAGAACTCATGACGATGGCGATATCGACGACGTTGCGGACATCATCGACGACGTTGCGGACATCGTTCCAACATGCAGTTTCACCTGCTGACGCCGCAGCCAGGCTGCGCCTCGCTACGGATGCGTTGACCACCACGGCCGACGCGCCGCGGTGACACCGGTCGCCCCGCCGCGTCGTGACTGCCACGTGCTGTCATGACCATCGCCTTCGCCCTGCTGTTCGGCGCGCTGATCGGGGTGCTGCTGGGTTTGTTGGGCGGCGGCGGTTCGATCCTGGCCGTGCCGGCGCTGGTGTATGGCCTCGGCATGGACATGCGCCAGGCGATCCCGGTGTCACTCCTGGTCATCGGTGTCGCGTCGGCAGTGGGAGCGGCACCGAAGGTGCGGGCCGGGCAGGTGCAGTGGTGCCTCGCGGGGATCTTCGCCGTGGTCGGGATACCCGCCACCTTCGCCGGCGCGGCCATCGGATCACACTTGCCCCAGTCCGCACTGCTGATCGGGTTCGCGGCGGTGATGGTGCTCGCCGGTATCCGGATGCTCTCCGGTAGTGGACACACCGGCACCGCCTGCGCGGCTGGCGACGGCGGCGTCAACTGGCGCCGCTGCGCGCCCCGCTCCGTTCCCGCCGGCCTCGCCGTGGGTGTACTCACCGGCTTGTTCGGAGTGGGCGGCGGCTTCCTGATCATCCCCGCGCTGGTGTTGATGCTCGGCGTCGACATGCCGATCGCGGTAGGCACCTCACTGCTCGTGATCGTCGCCAACTCCGCGGCCGGTTTCCTGTCGCACCTGCAGGGCTTCACCGTCGACTGGGCGGTGGCTGGGGCGTTCACGGCGACCGCAACAGTCACGTCCTTGATCGCCGGCCAGCTCGGGACCCGTATGAACACCGACCGATTGCAGCGTTGGTTCGCCTATCTGGTCTTCGTCGTCGCAGCGTCCGTCCTCGTCGACGCCATCTGGCTGCGTTGACGCCACCACACCAACCGAACAGCCCCGTAGTAGCGAAAGGAATCAACTCATGGACGTCACCATCATCGAAACCTCAGGTCTGGGTGATCGGAGTTATCTGGTCAGCGCCGACGGTGTGGCCGCCGTCATCGACCCGCAACGCGACATCGACCGGGTGCTCGGCGTGGCCGCCGAGCACGGGGTGCGGATCACCCACGTGCTGGAAACCCACATCCACAACGACTACGTGACCGGCGGCCTGGGACTGGCGCGCACAGTACAGGCGCAGTACGTCGTCGCCGCCGGCGACGACGTTGCCTTCGACCGTCGCGCCGTGACCGACGGCGACCTCATCGACGTCGGACCGTTCCGCTTCCAGGTGGTGCACACCCCTGGTCACACCCACCACCACGTCAGCTACGTGTTGCAGGACGCGACGGGCACCGCGGTCGGCGTGTTCTCCGGTGGATCGATGCTGCACGGCACCACCGGCCGCACCGATCTGGTCGGCCCCCAATACACCGAAGAGCTGACCCACGCCCAGTTTCACTCCGTGCGGCGACTCGCGGCAGAACTGGCCGACGACGTCGAGGTCTACCCCACCCACGGCTTCGGCAGCTTCTGCTCGGCTAGCCCGGCCAGCGGGAATTCTTCGACCATCGCCGATCAGCGAACCACGAACCCCGCGCTGACCACTGACGAACAGCACTACGTCGACGATCTGATCGCCGGTCTGCACGCCTACCCCGCCTACTACGCGCACATGGGGGTGATCAACGCCGCCGGACCCACCGCCGCCGATCTGTCGCTGCCCGAACCGGTCGACGCCGCCGAATTACGTCGCCGCATCGACGCCGGCGAGTGGGTTGTCGATCTCCGCAGCCGAACGGCGTTCGCCGCCGGACATCTGGCCGGCACCAAGGGTTTCGAACTGTCCACCCAGTTCGTCACCTACCTCGGCTGGCTCTACGCCTGGGGCGCCCCGCTGACACTCGTCGGTGACGACACCGACCAGATCCTGGAAGCGCGTCGGGAACTGTCGCGCATCGGCGTCGACAACATCACTGGTTCGGCCGCCGGGGACCTCCGCGCCTACGCCGACGGGGCCGCACTGGACAGTTACCGCGTCGCCGACTTCGCCGACCTCGCCGAAGCGATCCACGACGGCGACCTCACGGTGCTCGATGTGCGTCAACGCTACGAGTACGACGACAGCCACATCGGCAAGGCCGTCAACATTCCCCTGCACGAACTGCTCTCCCGCCTCGATGAGGTCCCGGCGGGACAGGTCTGGGTGCACTGCGGATCGGGATACCGCGCCTCCATCGCAGCCTCGCTCATCGACTCACCGGAGCGCACCGTGGTGCTCATCGACGACCAATTCGACAACGCCGCCAAGCGTCACCTGACCGACTAGCACCCACTTCGCGTTACGCCGAGTCTGGAGGAGAGTTCTGCCGTGGTCATCAATCGCCGGTCACTGCTCGTGTGGACCGTCTGCGCGGTCGTGGCTAGCGTGGCCGTCGCGTCGTTCGGGTGGTGGGTGCTGTCCCGGCCTGCCCCGGCGGCGCCGGCGGCCGCCCCGCCCTCGCCGGCTCCGGCACGAGTCACCATCGAACCGGGGGCGCACGCCACTGGCGTCGACCCCCTCGGCGTCGTGCGGATATCGGCGACCGACGGCACCCTCACCGATGTCCGCATGACCAACGACGGAGGGCAGTCCGTGCCCGGCGTCCTGACCCCTGACGCTCAGGTGTGGAAACCCAGCGTCCCACTCGGCTATGGCCGCACCTACACCCTCGCGGTGTCCAGCCAAGGTGTCGGCGGCGTGCCGGCGAACCACACCTCGGTGTTCACCACCTTGACGCCGAGCAAGCAAACCAAAGTGGCGCTGACCACCACGTCAGGGGCAACGCTGACGGACGGCAGCACCTTCGGGGTTGGGACCGTGGTCGTCGCCCACTTCGACGAGCCCATCACCGACCGCGCCGCGGCCCAACGCCGACTCACCGTCACCACCCGACCCTCGGTCGAGGGATCCTGGTACTGGATGGACGACCAGAACGCACACTGGCGACCCGAGCACTACTACACCCCCGGAACCACGGTCACCGTGTCAGCCAACGTCTACGGCGCCGACCTCGGCGGCGGACTCTACGGCCAAGAAGACACCACCGCGTCGTTCACCGTCGGCGACTCGCATGTCTCCATCGCCGACGACACCACCAAAACCATCAGCGTCTACGACAACGGGCAACTCGTGCGCACCATCCCCACCTCGATGGGTATGGGCGGCACGGAAACCGTTGGTGGGCAAACGCTGTCGTTTTGGACCCAGACCGGCACCTACACCGTCATGGACAAGGCCAACCCCGTCATCATGGACTCCTCCACCTACGGCCTGCCCATCAACTCGCGCCTCGGATACAAGGAAACCATCCCCTATGCGGTGCGATTGAGCAACGACGGAATCTATGTCCACCAGCTCGAGAGCACCGTATGGGCCCAAGGCAACACCAACGTCTCCCACGGCTGCCTCAACGTCAACGCCGACAACGCGCAGTGGTTCTACGACTTCTCCCAACCCGGAGATGTCTTCGAGGTTCGCAACACCGGCGGCCAACCCCTGCAGGTCTGGCAAAACGGCGACTGGAGCGTGCCCTGGGACAAGTGGCTCGCCGGCAGCGCACTGCCATGACGATCTGTTGCAGCCATCGCCGCACAGCAGAGCAGATCTTCCTAAAGACATTGCGAATCAAGGCAAGTGGGCGGTGACATGGATTCGTCGTCCACCTCGATTAGCCGACCCCCGCATGGGTAAGGTCACACCATGTACCTGACCGAGGCCGTGCTGCTGCTCGCCGCCAGCGGGGAGCCCCCGGGTCTGTTGCCGGCCCGTCAGCAGATGGCCGTCTCGCTGGGCTGGCATATCGTGTTGGCGAGCTTCGGGGTGGCGTTCCCGACCATCATCTTTGTCGTCCACCGCCGCGGCCTCGTCCGCGATGACGCGGTGGCGCTGGGACTGGCGCGGCGCTGGGCCAAGGTATCGGCAGTGCTGTTCGCCATCGGGGCGGTGTCCGGGACGGTACTCAGCTTCGAGATGGGGCTGCTGTGGCCGGGCCTGATGGGCCGCTTCGGGGACGTACTGGGCTTACCGTTCGCGTTCGAAGGGCTGTCGTTCTTCGTTGAGGCAATCTTTTTGGGCATCTACCTCTACGGCTGGGACCGTATGCCACCGCGGCGGCACCTGATGATGCTCATCCCGATGGGCATCGCCGGCATCGTCGGCACCTTCTGCGTCATCTCCGTCAACGCCTGGATGAACCATCCCGCCGGATTCAGTATCCGCAACGGCGACGTCGTCGACATCAACCCCTGGGCGGCAATGTTCAACGAGGGCGTCTGGCTGCAATTCCTCCACATGTGGGTCGCGGCGTTCATGGTGGTCGGGCTGACTGTCTCGGGGGTGTACGCCGTCGGAATGCTGCGCGGCCGCATCGACCATCACCACAAGCTCGGCTTCACTGTGCCATTCGCGTTCGCCTCGGTCGCCGCAGTCGCCCAACCGTTCATCGGGCACGTGTTGGGCATGCTGATCCACGACGCCCAACCGGCCAAACTCGCCGCTTTCGAACTGGCCCAGACCACCGAGGGTCCTGCCCCGCTGCGCTTGGGCGGTGTGCTCATCGACGGTGAGGTGCGCTGGGCGCTGACCATCCCGAGGCTCGGATCGATCATCGCGCGCAACTCGTGGGACGCCCCCGTGCCCGGACTGGAAGACATTCCTGAATCGGAGTGGCCGCCGGTCAACATCACGCACCTGGCGTTTCAGTCGATGGTCGGGATCGGCACCCTGCTGGCCGGGGTGGCGTTGGTGTACTGGCTGGCGCGCTGGCGCGGACACGATCTTCTCGGCAATCGATGGTTCCTTCGCTGGTCGGCCATCACCGGGCCACTGGCCATCGTGGCCGTGGAATCCGGATGGATCGCTACCGAGGTGGGGCGCCAACCATGGACGGTATGGCAGGTCCTGACGACCGTCGACGCCGCCAGCGAAAGCAGTGGACTGTGGTGGAGCTACATCGCGGTTCTCGTCGGCTACACCGCGATGACTGTTGGGGCGGTCGTGGTGCTCCGCTCGATGGCCAAACGGTGGCGTGCCGGCGACACCGATCTGCCCAGCCCCTACGGACCGCCACGCGCGGAGACAGTGCCATGACCCTGGCCACGGTCGTCGCGATGGCCATGTTCCTGGGCGTGATCCTCTACGCGCTGCTGGGCGGGGCCGACTTCGGCTCCGGGTTCTACGACCTCACCGCAGGCAACGCACGCAGCGGCGCAAAGATCCGCACTCTCGTCGACCACAGCATCGGACCGGTGTGGGAAGCCAACCACGTCTGGCTGGTCTACATACTGGTCATCTGGTGGACCGGCTTCCCTGAGACGTTCGCCGCCGCCACCACCACCTTGTTCATCCCCCTGGCCCTTGCACTGGCCGGAATTGTGCTCCGGGGCGCCAGCTTTGCGTTCCGTAAGTACTCGGCCACCCTGTCGCAGGCCCGACTCTTCGGGGCAATCTTCGCCGGATCGTCGCTGATCGCACCGTTCTTCCTCGGCACCGTCGCAGGAGCGATCGCCTCAGGCCGCGTCCCCGCCGACGGCTACGGCGACCGAATAACCTCCTGGCTCAACCCGACCTCCCTGGTGGGCGGCTGCCTGGCCGTGGCCACCTGCGTGTTCCTCGCCGGGGTGTTCCTGACCGCCGACGCCGCCCGCGCCGGCGACACCGACCTGGCCGACAACCTGCGACTGCGCACCCTCGTCGTCGGAATCCTCACCGGTGCGATCGTCTTCGCCGGGCTCTACCCCGTCGCCCACGACGCACCAACCCTTGCCGCCGGGCTGCGCACCCACGCCCTCCCGCTGCTGGGTGCGGCGCTACTGGCCGGGGTGGCCGCCGTCGTGCTGGTGTTCCGGCGCCGCTACGCAATCGCCCGCATCCCCGCTGCCGCGGCGGTCGGGTCGGTGATCACCGGATGGGGCGTCGGGCAATACCCCTGGCTGCTCGTCGATGAAGTCACCATCAACGACGCCGCCGGCGCCGACGCCACACTCGCAGGACTGCTGATCGTCGTCGCCCTCGCAGCCGTGATCGTCCTCCCCGCGCTCGGATATCTGCTCTGGCTCACCCAAACCGACGAATGGTCGCGCACCTGAAACTGTTGGTCTTACGCGGGCGATATCCGGCTACACCACAGTGCGGTACCAGCTACGGTGCGGTCAGTGCGGTACCAGCTACAGGGAGACTGACAAGAAACAGCGCGAACAGAAACCAGCCCGCGCCTTGCCAGATCGGCCATGTCCCTTCCGCCCGCCACACCTGATACGTACGGATGAACGCGCCCAAACCGCCCGCAAACAAGATCCCCGGGACCAGAACAGCGGCCAACACGCCTTTCGAGACTGCATAGACGACCAAGGCCACACCCGCCGCGGCGACGACGGCGACAGCGTAGCGCACCGCCGCCCGGAAGGCGCCAGGATCGCGCCACCGCTTCTCGACGTCATTTGTCACAACCCCGGCCTTACCCATTGAGTCGACGCTGAAACCATGTCACCCAGATAACCATGTCAGGTCACCCAGATAACGCTGAAACGGTGTTGTCAATGGGCGCCCTGGTTCTTGCAGCGCTGTTCGGGGACTGCAGCACTGGACATGAGGGTGTCTAAGCGTGGTCGGACGTCAAGCACCACGACGGCGCCATGCGCTGACCGCGCAGCGAGCTCGGCAAGGTCGATCGCATCGAACCGACTGCCCCACCCGGACGCCCACCGCCGCACCGACCAGCGCAGCGCACAGCTCGACGCCATCAAGAGACGCACCCTGCGTGTCCTGGTCGGCGCCCGATCTTCAGCCGGCGCAGCTAGACCTGGCCGCCAGCATCATCGCGGCTCTTCGCCGACGAAATCAGCATCGATACGAGTTCCGATGGCGGAACTATGCGAACGCGGGAACACGCCCCTCAATGGGCCTCGGCACCAACATTGGCCGGGCTGGGTTGCTCGGTCAGGCGCAGGTAGGGCTTGACCGCGCGATAGCCGGGAAAGCGGGCCGCCGCCTCGTCGTCAGAGACACCCAGTCCGATGATGACGTCTTGACCGGGCTGCCAGTCTGCGGGCGTCGCGACGGGGTATGCCGCGGTTAGTTGCAGGCTGTCAATCGCCCGCAAGATCTCGGCGAAATTGCGTCCTGTCGACATCGGATAGGTCAGGATCAGCTGCACCGTCTTGTCGGGTGCGATCACGAACACCGAGCGGACCGTGGATGCTGCACTTGCATTTGGGTGGATCATGTCGTAGAGCTCGGACACCTTGCGATCGGCGTCGGCGACGATCGGGAAATTCACCGCACAGCCCTGCGTTTCGCCGACATCGCCTTCCCACGCCAAATGGGACTCCACCGGGTCCACCGACAGCCCCAGCAGCTTGACATTGCGCCTGTCGAACTCTCCCTTCAGCCGAGCGACCGCGCCCAACTCGGTGGTGCACACAGGGGTGAAGTCGCCGGGGTGCGAGAACAGCATCCCCCAGGAGTCGCCCAGCCACTCATGAAACGAAATTCGGCCGGCGGTGGTGTCAGCGGTGAAGTCAGGGGCGACATCGCCCAGTCGCAGACTCATAGCAGTGTCCTTTCATCGAGGAGGATCCTCAATCATTTATGATCCTAGCGTGGAATCTTCCCTGAGTGTTGTGACAACGACCACGCCGTCCGCTGACTCGGGGATGCTTCGCGTCTCGCTGCCCGATCAGATCAAGGACCTGTTGCTGGGGCGCATCGTGGACGGCTCTTATCCGCCTGGACGTCGTTTGGTCGAGACGGCCATCGCCCGCCAGCTCGGCGTCAGCCAGGGTCCCGTCCGTGAGGCGCTGCGCCAGCTTGCCGGGATGGGCCTGGTCCAGTTCGAAGCCAACCGGGGTTGCCGCGTCAAACAAGTCGACCAGCGAGAGATCGACGAAGTGTCGGAGGTCCGGGCGAGCCTGGAGGAAACCGCCGCGCGACTGGCCGCCGCCCGCCGCCCCGATCCCACTCCGCTTACCGCCGAGGTGGTCGGTATGGCGGCCGCGGCAGCAACTGAGAACCGCCAGGCCTACGTCCGTCATGCGATGCGCTTCCACCGGCTGATCGTGGTGGCTTCCGGCAATCGGGTACTGCTATCGACCTGGGACTCCCTGGCCATCGAAGGCCGCACCGCCCAACTTGTCCTCATGCCCGGGTTCGACATGGTCGGCGGCGTCGAGGAACACCGCCACATTCTCGACGCCGTCGCGGCCGCCGACCCTGCGGCCGCCGCCCAGCTCTCCCGTGAGCACGAAGAGGCGTTCATCCGAGATCACCCCGCAGCCCCTGAGCCCTGATCCCCCGACAAGACCGCCTCATTCGGCCAATACAGCGGCGGCACGAGGGCGAACCGGACCGAAGATATCCGCAGGGCGCAGCATCGATAGGCAACCGTGCCGGGGGCTCCGTCATCGCGCACGAGAGGGTGACCAGCCTCGGCCCAGGCCTTCATGCCGCACGTCGAGGTTTACCGCGTCGACGCCGGCGTTGGCCAGGAGAGCAGCGGCCTTCCGTGATCGGTTTCCCGAGCGGCACGTCACGACTACCGCCCCGGACCCCGAACGCGCTGCGGTCGAGGTCGCCCACCGGCATGTGCCGCGCGTTGGCGGCATGCCCGGTCGTCGACCGGACAGACGAACTCGTCAAGAACGCCTACCGCACATCGCGAGGGACGCGCTAGAGGACGAGAGGCATGCGATCTTCCAATACACCGACGCTTGGACCGCAATGGTCGCGGTAGGCGTCAGCCCTTCCACGGGTCACAGGAGGCGAAGAGGTCCGCGGACAGCCAGCCGATACATGATGCTCGCGGCGCCCGATGGCATCACTTAAGGCATGAAGTGATGCTACCTTCGATGCGTGGCATCAGCTGGGGAGAGCACCGCGCTCACGTACGAGACGCTGACGTGGGACGCGCCCGTCGAAGCCGGTTACGGACTTGCGGACCTGCGGGCGGCGCAGCGACAAGCCGGAGAGTACGAGGCCGCGATCCCGGCTTCCATCGCCGAACTCGCGGTGTCGCTTCCTGCGGCGGTCCTGGCCGACGCTGACGAAGCGAGCAATGAGATCACACGTTTCGACGCTGAGCTCGGCGACGAGATCGCGCCCTTCGCCGCCGTCTTGCTGCGATCGGAGTCCGCGGCGAGTTCGAACATCGAGAACTTGACCGCCTCCGCGCGCGCGATCGCTGAAGCCGAAGCCCTCGGCGACACCAGCCGGCGCAATGCCGCCCTGATCGTGAGCAACACCGAAGCCATGAAGGCTGCAGTCGCGCTGGCCGACCGACTCGACGACAAAGCGATCCTGGCTATGCACGCCGCCCTGATGCACCACAGCGACCCTGTCTCCGCCGGAAACTGGCGCACTGAGCAGGTTTGGATCGGCGGTGGAAATTTCGGCCCCCGCGGCGCCGACTACATCGCACCTCATCACACCCGCGTCCCCGGCGCGATCGAGGATCTCCTCGCCTTCACCCGTCGCGCCGATGTGCCCAGCCTCCCCCAGATCGCCGTCGCCCACGCACAGTTCGAGACCATCCATCCCTTCACCGACGGCAACGGCCGGACCGGCCGCGCACTTATCCAAGCGATGCTGCGCCAAAAGCGACTCACTCGCCAGATCACCGTCCCCGTCTCGGCCGGGCTCCTCACCGACACCGATGCCTACTTCGGCGCCCTCGGCTCCTATCGCGACGGTGATCCCGCACCCATGGTCGAGCGGCTCTCCGAAGCGTCGCTGCTCGCGGTCGCGAACGGACGCCGATTGGTCACCGACCTCAGATCAATTCGCGAAGAGTGGGATACAAGGATCGGTGCCCGGCGAGACTCAGCTGTTCATCGCGTCGCCGACCTGCTCATCCAGCACCCGGTCTTCAACGCGCAACTTCTTCAGCGTGAACTTGGCATAACGACCGGGAACGCTCGCCGATATGTCGACCCGTTGACCGCCGCCGGAATAATCGCCGAGTTCACCGACCGCGCCCGCAATAGAGCATGGCGCGCACCAGAAGTCCTCAGCGCGCTCGACGCGTTCGCCGCGCGAGCCGGGCGACGCAGCCGGTCCTGTTAGGCCGGTCAACCTGCGAACAATGGATTATGAAATGACTGGCATATTTTGAGAAGGATCGGATTCGCCCTCAGGGTTTGACAACGACCGGGAACGGGATTCCGTCGGTCGCGATGTCACCGGAAAAGCACGGAGTCGAACCGCTCAGAGTCGGCGCGTAACCCGGCCGCCCGGCCGTCACGATCTGCAGCCGGTAGCCGTTTGTGATCTCCCCGAGCGACCTCCCACCAAGTGGGACGGATGGTTGCCAGCGACGAAATGCCGCTGGACTCTTCGCTACACCGGGACCAATGTCTGCTCCTGCTGGATGTGCCACGGTGGCCCTCAGCACCGGCAGGAGAATCCCAATGCGCGACACCGCGACCGCGTGGCGCTGCACGCCGCGCTCGGCCGCTGGCGCAAGCGCGACGAATCCGCTTTCGACGATCTCGCTCCGCCTTCGCGCGTGTACTACTGGTAGCCGATCTCTGGTTGGGGCACCTGGTCACCAATGGCCCAAACCAAACCCCAGCCGGGTCCTGAACTCTTGCACCTCGGAGTACCTGGGCGGCTTGATCTTCGGCTGACGGATCGGCTTCGTGAAGGGGTCGCGTTTCGCCATGTACTGGTTGCACCACTCCAGCCACTCGACCGCCGCGGCTCGTTCCTCGTCGTCGGTGATGTGTTCAATGCGTTCAGCCATATCAGCGAGGTAGTGACGCAACCTGCCGACCAGCTCCCAGTCTTTGAGGTCGGCAACCAGCCGTTCGCCGAGCGCATGCTGGACCCCACCGACCGTGGCTTGGGGCTGGCCGGCTGGCTCCGCATCGGCGGTCACGGTGTCGGCGTGGGTGTCGTCGGCAGAATGGGTGGCTTCGGGGGAAGCTCGCCGGGTGGCAGGTCCAGCACTCTCTGTCGAAGGAAACAATCTCCCTTGATATTGAGCGTGGCGTTGTTGATCTGGCCGAGGTCGAATTCATATCCGTTGCCCTGCAGATTGAAGTCACGCTTGGACGGCTCGTCGAACAGTGATGAGTCGCCGGTGGCCCCATACTGGGCGGCTTCTTGTCGCACGATATCGGCGGCGACTGGAAACTCTTGTGCGGTAAACGTTCTGCCGAACTCAACGGTATAGGACAGGGGGCGCAGCGCGATATCACCGGTGAGCTTGTCGCACGATAACCCTTGCTCCTTGACTCTTCGCACGTTCGGGTCGTCCGTGAACCTCCACGTTTGGCCCGGGATAGCTGCGACAACGCGTTCGCCGATCACGCGGGAGGTGTCGTTGAGCCGTTGGCGGGCGTCTTCGAAAGATCCCTTGTCGCGCATACTGTCGATCAGCTGGATCTTTTGCTCGTCGCTGAGTGGCTCTGGTTGATAAGGGCCATTCAAGTCGTCGATCGTATCTTTCGCTTTGTCGAACATGGTGCAGCCACCTATCAGAGTCACTGAAATGGCTAGCGCGAATGCAGCTATGCGTGTCCGCGCGCGGTTGTGGTGTCGATCGGTCATGAGATGGGTGTCTTCGCTACAGAGAGGTCTGGGCGGTCGAGCAGGATCGTCGCAAGGTTGTAGCCGGTCATCCGCTCCCCGGCATCGCCTCCGTACTCTGAATGTCCAGAAGCGCCAGTCTTGTACTCGTAGTCGGGTATCGGCGTCAAGCCGGCATCGGTCTGCAGATGCGGGAAACGATACCGGGGCACCGCGGAGTCGAGGTCACTAATGATCTCGTTAGGATTCGATTCCCAACCATGCAGTGGCGCCGCCTCGCCGATGTAATTGCTGATGTGGTCGTTGGGTGTCGTCATGACGAAGAAGTTATCGTCCGTCATCCCGAGCTGAGCAGTTGAGGACGCCTGAAATCCTGGCGATCCGTACATCACCGCGTTGTCCACCGCCGAACTGGCTCCATCCTGTAGGGCGATACCCGACACCAACGAACCGTAGGAATGCCCGAACAAGGCTGTTGTGTGGTCCGGGTTGTGTGAGGCGGCATCCAAATTCTGTAGGAACGAAGTCAGTTTCGGTGCGCCCGCCTGCGCCAAGTCGTCACTGGGTGTGTCCCACGAGACGATATCCGGCGGGGGTTGATACCCCGTCCACGCAACGGTGGAAATGTTTGTGCCTTCGTTCACGCGCGTCGCGATGTCCACAGCTTCATTTCGTAGTTCACCCGCTTCGCGGGTCATATTGGCTAGCGCGCTGCGCGTTGTGCTCGACACCCCGGGCAGGTCACCGCCAGCCATAGGTGAAGTCGAGCCGGTGGACGGCCTCCCTACGCGCGTCGTTTATCTTCGGGACAGCCAGGAGACCGATTGTCGTTTGCCAGGAGCTTGGGACCAGTGTGACCTGATTTTGCCAGGGTGATGGGACCACCTGGATTGCCAGTTATGGGACCACCGGCGCGTCGCGTCGGTGGTCTCTTCGTTTGTTCGTTCGATCGCTGTGACAGCTCAAGTCACGGAGGGCGGCGGGCATGGTTTTTCGGGAGGTCAGTGTGAACGAGATCAGGGAAGTGCTGCGGGTGTGGCTGGGGGTGGCGGGGCTACCGCCGGAGCCGGGGTACCGCACGATCGCCGCGCATTGCGGCGTGGACCGCAAAACGGTGCGCCGCTACGTGGAGGCCGCGCAGGCAGCCGGGCTGCGCCGCGACGGCGATGTCAGCGCCCTCGATGACGGGTTGATCGGGGGTGGTCGCCGACGCGGTGCGTCCTGCCCGCCCAGATGGTCACGGCGCCGCCTGGGAGCAGCTGTTGGGGTTCGAGGAGCAGATCAAAGTTTGGGTGGCCGGCGATGGTGAGCAGCGGCCGTTGACGATCACCAAGATTGAGACGTTGCTGGCCCGGCAGGGGTGTGTGGTTCCGTATCGGACGTTGCACCGATTCGCCAGTGAGCGTTGCGGTTTCGGCCGCAGGGCACCACGGTGCGGGTCGCTGATGGTGATCCGGGGGTGGAATGCCAGATCGATTTCGGCTATCTGGGGATGCTCACCGATGCTGCTGATGGGCGGCGCCGCAAGGTGCACGCGTTGATCTTCACCGCCGTCTATTCCCGGCACATGTTCGTGTGGTTGTCGTATTCGCAGACCCTGGCGGCGGTGATCGCCGGGTGCCAGGCGGCGTGGGGATTCTTCGGCGGCGTGTTCGCGGTGCTGATCCCCGACAATCTCAAGCCGGTGATCGCCGCCGCCGATGCGGTCAACCCGCAGTTCACCCGCGGGTGGCTCGACTACGCCGGTCATGCCGGATTCCTCACCGACCCGGCCCGGGTTCGCTCCCCCAAAGACAAGCCGCGGGTGGAGCGGACTGTGCAGTATGTGCGCCGAAACTTCTGGGACGGTGAAACATTCACCAGTCTCGAACAGGCGCAGCAGGCTGTGATGACTTGGTGTGCGCGCACTGCCGGTACCCGCATCCACGGCACCACCTGCGCACGTCCCCTGGAGGTGTTCACCGCCGAAGAACAACCGACGCTACTCACGGTGCCGGGGACCTATGACGTGCCGATGTTCAAAGCGGTCAAGGTACACCGCGATTTCCACGCCGAAGTCGCCAAAGCCCTGTATTCGCTGCCCGAGTGCTGGATCGGGCACACGTTGGACGTACGCGCCGACAGTGAGCTGGTGAAGTTCTATCACCGCGCCACGCTGGTGAAAGTCCATCCTCGCCAGCCGGCCGGTGGCCGCAGCACCGACCGTGCTGACCTGCCCGAACACAAAGCGGGTTACGCGCTGCGGGACCTGGCGGCGTTGCTGGCCGCGTGCGCGGCGCACGGCCCCAATATCGGGATCTACGCCGAACGCATCCTCGATGACCCGCTGCCCTGGACCCGGATGCGCACCGTCTACCGGCTCCAAGGCCTGGTGCGCTACGGCGCGCAGCGCGTCGAACAAGCATGCTCCTTATCGCTGGACCTCGACGTCGTCTCGGTCAACAAGATCGCCTCCATGCTGCAACGCGCCACCGAGAACACCGCCCCGACACTACCGCAAGCAGTCGGCCAAACAGCCACCCGGTTCACCCGCAACCCATCCGAATTCAACGTCACCACAACATCATTGACCGTAGTGCCCGTTATCGATTCCGAGGAGACCTGCTGACATGACCACCCACCGTGCCCCCGCCGACCCGGTCGGCGCTGACCTGACCCGACTGCTCAAAACCCTCAAACTCGGCGCGCTGGCCGACACCCTGCCCGAACGCGCCGCCCTGGCCCGCCAACACAAACTCAGCCACATCGGATTCCTCGAAACACTGCTCGCCGACGAAGTGTCCCGCCGCGAATCCCGTTCAGCAGCACTACGAGCCACCAAAGCCGGACTCGACCCGGGCATGCGTTTGGACACCTGGACCGCACAACACGACCTGCGCTATGACCGCACCCTACTCGGCGACCTCACCTCACTGAGATTCCTCGACGCCGGCCAGTCAGCGATCATCCTCGGACCCGTCGGCGTCGGCAAGACACACCTAGCAACAGCCCTGGGACACATAGCAATCCGCCGCAAACACACCGTCCTGTTCGGCCGTGCCGACAAGCTGTTCACCAGGCTGCGCGCCGCCCGCCTCGACAACACCGTCGACACCGAAATCCGCCGACTGGCCGCCACCGACGTCCTCATCATCGACGACTTCGCGCTGCGGCCCCTCGACGCCACCGAGACCAGCGACTTCTACGAAATCGTCGTCGAACGCCACCGCACCAAAACCACCATCGTGACCTCCAACCGCGAACCCGCCGAATGGCTGACCTGGCGTGCCTCCCACTTTCCGGACTGCGGACCAAATAGGGTCCGAGCCGGAAAGGAATGAAGGGAATTGGCGAAGAAATACCAGAAATTCTCTCCAGAGTTTCGTGAGGAAGTCGTCAAACTCGTGGTGGAGGGGCAACAGCCTATCGCTAAGGTCGCTCGTGAACATGGGCTGAGTGAGACGACTGTCGGCAATTGGGTGCGCAAATACCGAGAGGAGCGCGCCGGGGACGAGCCGCCGCTGCAATTGTCAGAACGCGCGCGGCTACGCGAGTTGGAACGAGAGAACCGGGAAATGGCGATGGAACTCGCCTTCCTGAAAAAAGCGGCAGCGTACTTCGCGAGGGAGCAGCGGTGAGCGAGAAATACGCGCTCATCGCCGCGGAGCACGCCGCCGCGCACGTCGCCGAGGCTCCCACCGTCGCCCAGATGACCCGCTGGCTGGGCGTGTCCAAGAGCGGCTATTACGAGTGGGCCGCGCGCCCGCCTAGTACGGCCGAGAAGCGCCGGGAGGAACTCAAGATCAAGATCGCCACGTTGTTCGACTCATTCGACGGCGCCTATGGGTATCGGCGCATCCACGCCGAGTTGGTCCGCGCCGGCGAACACGTCGGGGAAGAGTTGGTGCGAAAGCTGATGCGTGAGCTGAACCTTGTTGCGGTGCAACCGAAACCGTACAAACGCACCACAATCCCGGGTAAGCCCGAGCAGGCGGTGGCCGACCTGGTGGCCCGCGATTTCACCGCCGATAAGCCGGGGGTTAAGTGCGTCGGCGACATCACCTACATCAAGACGTGGGAAGGCTGGCTGTATGTGGCGACAGTCATCGACTGCTTCAACAAAGAGGTGATCGGCTATGCCATGGCCGAGCACATGCGCACTGAGCTGGTCACCGACGCGCTGGATATGGCGGCCCGCAACCACCAGCTGGAGCAAGATTGCATTATGCATTCCGATCGCGGCACCCAATATATGTCTGCCGAGTATTCCGCCACGCTTAAGGAGTTCGGGCTGCGGCAATCGGTGGGCCGCACCGGGGTATGTTGGGATAATGCGCTCGCGGAATCGTTTTTCGCGAGTTTGAAGAATGAGCGGGTCCACCACATGGTGTACCCGACCCGGAAGGCGGCGAAGGAAGATATTGCACGCTACATCGAATTGTTCTACAATCGACGCAGAATTCATTCCGCACTCGGCTATCGGACACCGCACGAGGTCCGCATCGAGTACATGAATTCACAGCTCGCAGCGTAAATGGATGCGAAATCCGCAGTCCGGAAAACGCAGGGCAGCCCAACCATGACCGCCGACACCCTGCTGGCCCAATCGGCGATCGACCGGCTGACCGCCACCGCCCACACCCTCGTCATCGAAGGACCGTCCTACCGCCAACGGACCCGCGGCGGCCGGCTTGACCCAGACCACCCCGACGAGCATCCTCAATAACGCGCCACGGTGGTCCCATCCCACTGGCAACCAGGTGGTCCCATCACCCTGGCAAGCGACACGTGGGCCATACCCCGGCCTCCCCATAGCACCTTGCTTGGCGGTGCCGGTTTGGTCTCGTCTGTGAATTAAAGGTCGAGTCGTACTTCGCCAGTACTTCGCCGGGAGATCCACACATTGTCGTCGTCAAAGTCGCGACCGGTGCGTTGTCGGTATCGGGGCTTGCCTACCTGGATTTGCTGGCTCGCGCGACGCGGACCCGGTTGCCGCAGACGTCGCTGCACCAGTGTTGGCGGGAGTTGTGCTGCGTGTAGTAGAGGACGCATCGGGGTGCTTGGCATTTGCGCAGTTGAGTGGCTGCTTGGTCGGTGACCGAGAGCGCGGCGGTCACGGCGATCTGCGCGATGAGTTCGCTGTAGGGATCTTCGGGTGTCGTCGACCAGGTCGCGGCGATCCCGCTGGCTGCGTGTGCCATTCCAATGTGGATGTCGGCGTGGTCGAGTACCCGGCTGAGGTGGTCGGCCACAGCGGTCGCGTCACCGTCGACGCAGGCACGGTAGGTGGCCTCGACCGCGCCACGAAGGGTGCGCAGCGTCGCCAGTTGTCGTTCGTGGGGTGTGAATGGCGTCCGGGGGAACTGGATCGCGCGGTGCAGTGTCGTCATCCAGGAATGTGCGCTGTTGGTGGTGCCGAGGAGGTCGTTAATCCTTCGGCCATCGTAGAAGCGGCTGCTGAGGAAGTTGGTGGCCGCTGTTTCAAGGGGGCGCACCAAGATTCCGTGCTCGATGTATTGGGTGCGCACCAGTACCGCACCTCCTCTCGGGCTCCTTTGCCGGTTGCTCGCTGCGTCTCGTTGCAGCGGTTGCGTTAGGTCGAGGATAGACCTAGGTTAATGGCTAATGCCTTAGCCATTAGTAACATTAGTAAGGAGTCTGATGTCCGCCTCGAACACCGCATCCGCTGCCTCATCGCCCGACGGGGTCGCACCGGCATCGAAACGCAAGCCGTGGTGGGTTTCGGCGGCTCCACCGCGACCGCCGGTCAAGACCATCGCCATCGCCCTGTTCGCCGCGGCCGTCGGACTGCTGGTGCTGGCCGCGTTGACCGTGGGTACAGGGATTCCGTGGCTGATCCCCCCCATGGCGGCGAGTATGGCCCTTGTCGTCGGCGCGCCAAAACTGCCGCTTTCTCAGCCCCGAAATGTGATTGGCGGTCAGATGGTCTCGGCTGCCGTGGGTGCGGTGGTCGGACTGATGGGGCACTCGTTGTGGCTGGGCGCCCTTGCCGGTGCACTGGCACTGGCGGCAATGCTGCTGTGCCGCGTGCCGCATTCACCGGCGGCGGCGACCGCGGTCATCGGGACGATGTCGGCGACCGTGCCGGGCTGGGAGTTCGTGCTGTTGGCCGGCGCGGCAGCCCTGGTGCTCGTGCTGGCAGGGGTGCTCGGTAATCGGTTCAACGGTGCCCGCGACTATCCGATCTATGTGTGGTGAGTGCGCACCAGGAGCGCTCGCTGGACCTTGCCGTTGATCGAACGGGGCAGAGCGTTGATCACCGCCGTGACGCTACCGCGCCGACATCGGGCACTTCTTGTCCGGCTCACGCACCCTGTTGGCAACTCTGGCTGCTACTTAAGGACGCAGCAGTGAATAGTGCTGCGCCACAACGCATTTCGCCGAAAATAGCGATTATGACATTTCCTAATTCGCCTGTGCACCAACATGACTCGCGCAGATAATTGTCCGGTCTCAGTCTAGCTGGCGGACTTCGCGATAGTTCTGGCGGTCTCGGATGCGAGCCGAAGTGTCAATCAACCTGGCGGGCGAATCGGTCGGACGCTGCGATGTAGAGAACGTCACCGAAGGCGGTGGTGCTCAGCCACCTGTCCCTGCTACTCAGGCTGAGGCCCACGGACGGCGCGCACGGCCGCCTCGCGACGGGTGGCTTCCCGCGCGGCCTCTTCGGCGCGCCGTTGGGCAGCACGTTGAGCCACCCGTCGCACTTCAGCGAGCGCAGCTTCGCGGCCGGTGACAGCCTGTCCTAGTCGACCCGTAGCAGTTGCGGTGGTGGATTCGGAGCCAGTTTGCACGACACCAGGCTGCTCACGTTTGACAGGTCCCGCCTGGGACGTGTGACGACGAGGATGTAGTCCGGCGTGCTCTGCGAGCACATCACCGATGTAGGGCGATACCCGGCCTGGAGGGTAGCCGGCTTCCAACGCCATGTGCGCCAGTCGGTCAGACACCTGGCGTTCGGGCCGAATCATCAGGCGATTGCCACGCGGCGGGGTGAGCGCTCGCCTCGCGGTATCCGCAATCGCAGCTCTGTTGAGCTCTCGCACGAGATTGGGCAGGCCAACATGAATCGCCAATAGATCAGCGACGTATTGCGACAGTGATGACACCCCTGTCTCTGCGACCCTGTCGGCGAGATGCCGCGCGAGGCCGTCTCGCGCTCTGACCATGTACGCCGCGCGGTCACCTTTGCTCGGTCGAGCCACATATCGGAGGATATCTGCAATCGACGGCGTTGTTTCTGAAACGGTGCGCGAAGGGTGCGGGCAGCCGCTACGGTGTTTCAGAAACAGCGCCATCGACCAAGTCGGCGGACCGCAACCAGCGGCCCCGCTCGGTGCGGTTTTGTCACCGTGACGGTTTATCGGTTCAGGATTGGACCCCCGTTGGGGAGCGCTACGGATTCTTGAAGACGTCGTGGTCGCCGATGCGTCGCCAGCGGCAGCGCAACTCGTCGTCGACGGTCACCAATTCGAAAGTCGCGCGGCCGTCGGGACTGGCGAACGACCACGTCATCTCCAGTATGCCCGGGGCTCCCTGTACGGATTTCACTCGCAGCGACTTCGGCCACGCCACCGCTGCGTCGGCCGCAAGGGCCGAGCACGCGGGAATGAATTTTGCTCGGAGGACTTCACGAAAAGCCGCGCGGTGTTCGGGTTTGAGGCGCTTGAAGTCTGCGTCGAAGGCGGGCGTCGTCTCGTACTTCACGGTTCGCCAGCGTCGGCGTCCAGGTGGTCGAGATGCTTGAGTAGCGCATCGCCATCCGGATGCACCGTCACTTCGCCGGCGGCCACGTAGGCGTCGACCTCGCGCTCACGCCGCTGCCGTTCCTCGATCCAGAACCATTGCTGATCGGCCGGTACCGGCAGCGACGGCCGCAGCTCGAGCACTCCGTCGTCGCGTTCGGTGATCTCGACCTGCGCGCCCGGTTCGTCGAGGCGCAGCCGCCGACGTACCTCGGCCGGCAATGCGACGACGCCACGGGACTGGACGGCTACATAGCCATGAAACGTCATGCATCCATTCTGCCACCGCAACCGTATTACGGCAATGCGGTAATGATGTGCTGATCCGCGGGCTGTCCGACGCGGCGATCGCGCGTATCGACGCCGACGCCGCCGCACGCGGTCTCTCGCGCCAAGAGTATCTGCGAACCAGATTCGAGACCGAAGGTTCAGTGAGCGCCTCCACGCGGACCATGACCGTCGACGATCTACGACGCGCCGCCGCCGCGGCGACCGACCTCGACGATCCCGACGTTATGGACGCCGCGTGGCGGTGACCAACTGGCTCATCGACAAATCGGCCTACACGCGACTGGTCGCATCCCCAGATGCTCAGGCCTGGGTTGAGCGCATCGAACGTGGCCTCGTGCGCATGAGCACTGTCACCCGCCTGCAAATTGGCTACTCGTTCCGGAACGGACCGCAGGCCCGCAGCGAATCAGGCGCACCGCCGCTGGCATTGATGCCGCTCGAGTACCTGACCCCGGCCGCCGAGGACCGTGCCGTGGACGTGCAGCTCCAGCTGGCCGACCGTGGGCTGCACCGCGCCCCCGCGATCCCGGATCTGCTCGTGGCTGCTGTCGCTGAGATGGCCGGCCTGACCGTGCTCGCCCTCGACACGGACTTCGACCTGATCGCGCAAGTCACTGGGCAAGCAGTCGAACGGCTGCGCCGGTGAGCACGCACGGCCTCAGCCTCCACCGTTCGGCAGGGAAGGCGTCGACATGACCCACACCTGAGGGCCTGCCCCCGCCGCCCGCTCACATCGCCGGATACCGCGTCGAGCGGGTCCTGGCCGTCACGGCGATGGCGACCGTCTACCTGGTACACAGTCCCACCCTGCCGCGCCGGGAAGTGCTCAAGGTGCTTCAAGCCGACCCAGGCAGCGGCGACCACGTACGCACGCAGTTTTCTCCACGAGGCTGACATCACTGCCGGGCTCGAACATCCCAACATCGTGCGCGTGTTCAGCCGCGGCGAGACCGACACCGGCCAACTGTGGATCGCCATGGAGTACGTCGGGGGGACCGACGCCGAGACTGCGCTGCGCGACCGACAGATGACGCCTGCGCGGGCAGTCCACATCGTCACCGAGGTCGCGCGCGCCCTGGACTACGCGCACTCCCGCGGTGTCGTGCACCAAGACATCAAGCCCTCGAATTTCCTCATCGCCGCCCAGAAGCTGCCCGGCGGTCTCGACCGCGTCGTGCTCACCGACTTCGGTGCCGCCCTGCCCCCCACAGCCGCGGTGCTGGCGACGGGCCCATGAGCGCCACCCTCGCTTACAGCGCGCCCGAAGTCATCACCGGGGCAGAACTGGACGGACGCGCCGACGTCTACGCCCTCGCGTGCACGCTCTTTCGGCTGCTGACCGGAGAACACCCCTACCCGACAGACGCCGGGGTCGGCGCCCCAGTGAAAGCCCATCTGGACACCACCCCGCCCCGAGTGTCCGACCGGCTCACCTGGGCCTCACCACAACTGGACAGCGTGATCGCCAAGGCGCTGGCCAAGACGCCCGCTGACCGCTACCCCACCGCCGGCGACTTCGCCGCCGCTGCCGCCGCAGCACTCACCCTCCCCGCCCCTCGGCGCCAGCATCGGCTCCCGCCGATCGGGACGCACCGCCACCCCACACTGAGCTCGGCGGGGCCGAGTCCCACGGCGCCGCAGCTGATTTCATCAGCCTGCTCCCGCACACCCGTGCCGTCTCGCAACGGCGCCGGCTGCTCGCGGCGCTCGCAGTCGCCGCCGTGCTCATCGTCGCCCTGTCGGTGTGGCTTATCGGCCGCGGCTCCGACCCGCCCGAAACCGCACCCACGGCGGCGCCATCGACGACCACCGCGGCCCCGCCGGCAGCGCTGGAAGATCTCCGGCTGCTCCCGTCCGGCTACCCCGCCGGAGCATGCACCCCAGCACCCTCCCCCAACAGGACGTGATCGAGGCCGCTGAACGCCACGGCGCGGACTTCTCGGTCACCGCCAAGCAGTACCGGCCGGTGGCCGCGCTCATCCACGCGTTGGCCGTCGACCCGCACACCATATGGGTGCCGGCGCTGGGCGCCGAAACCGAGAAGGGCAGCCAGATCGCCGAGACCACCACGACGTTGCTCGGGCGCAGGGTGCGGCTGATCGTGCGCCGCCAACCCAAACACTCCGGTGACCAGTTGGCCTTCGACGATCTGGACGGCTGGCGGTGACACGCGATCATCACCAACGTCGACGCCGAGCGGCTCAGCGCGGTCCAGGTCGAGGCGCATCACCGGCTGCGCGGCGGCATCCCCGAAGACAGCATCCGGGCGCTGAAAAACGACTTCGGGATGATCCACCCCCCCGTGCAGTCGTTCTTCGGCAACTGGCTGTACTGGCAGGCCGCCGCCCTGGCGCACAACGTCGGGCTGTGGCTGCGCACCCTGGCGCTGCCCCGCGCAGTCCGCCGCGCCCGCGGCAAACGACTGCGCCTGGCCTTCCTCAACGTCGCCGCCCGCCTGGTGCGCCACGGCCGGCGCCTGCACCTGCGCTTTGCCGCCGCCTACCCCCACGTCGAGGCGTTCGCCACCGCGCTACGACACATCCGGGCGTTACCGGCCTTCGGTTGACCGCGGCGAACCGGCCCTTCAACGCAAACCCCGCACCGCATCTCCAACCCTCCACCGCCACACCGCGATCGACTCATGCCTAAAACCGGTCACCGTGCCGCCGCAGCCGCGTCTACGCCCAATTACACCATCGCCCAACGGCTTCCGACCCCCATCAGCGCATCCCAACCGCGCCGCCACCACCAACCGGGCCGCCGAAAACACGATCATCGCAAGCCGGCTGAAAAATCAGGGTCAGAAGAGGTGGGCCCAACGCCGACCCGTCACCGCCGACCGCCCACCGCAGACACGCCAATGACAACGGGCTACCCCCGCGCCACCAGCATCTGCAGCAGTGCACTCTCCATGGCACCACAATAGCTCCGATTCGGTGCCAGCCACGAGCCCGTGCGACCCGTACCGGAAGGGGATGACGCGCTAGGCGCGACCACCCACTTGCGCGCCTCCGGCGGACATCTCCGTAACCCCTCACCTTTAGCCGACCTTTAGCCGAGGTGGGTTCCGGAGTATGCGCGACGGGCGAACAAATGCAACCGGGAGCCTGTTCAAACTGCGGCGCTGAAGCAGCCCGCAAACAGCGCACGCACGTTCACCTCCCTTGTCTCAAGTTCGTCCCAAGTATCGCCAGTGATCACTGCGAATCCCAACGCAAATGTGTCGAAGAGCGACTTCGGCGGCGTCACCGCGTCTCCAGGGCTTACCGCGATGTGAGATTCCAGGACATAGGGAGCCGAACCGATGCGTTCCCGCGGATCTGAGATGACGGTCGACTGTTGGTCAACCGCAAAGAACACGACGCGGCCACGAATGCCGAGCCGGGGTAATCCGTCGATGGCGACTTCACCGCCAAGACACGTCGCGAGTTCAACTGAAACTTGTGAGATTCCGCCCGTCAGGGTTTCGGTGTACAAGGGGTGGCCGCCCCCATGCGGGCGCAGGCCAACCTCCATCATGGTCCATTCGGACCCTCGATCGAAGGCCTCGAAATGAAAGCATCCGACCCGTACGCCCAATGCTCCCAGGCATTCCCGCAGATACTCGATAAGTTCGCCATATCGTGGAACTTCGTGTTCAGTGAGCCAGGTCAACGACTTGTACACCGGAAAACCTTGCGACCACGTCTTGCGATATACGCCCACCGAGATTGCGGTCGGGATTCCGTTCACCACAGCGCCGTCAACCACATACTCGTCGCCCTGCACCACTTCCTGAATCACCAGGGACGATATGTCTCGGCACATGGCATTCGTCGACCCCAAAGCCGCGGTGACATACTCCGACAACTCGGCATGGCCGTTCACAAGGCACACACCGTCGGTGCCGGCGCTGTCGACTGGCTTCACGATAACTGGATACTCTTCCACCGTCTGGACGTCGTTGGGTGAAACGACCAGCCTGGACTTGACGTGCGAAAGTCCCCTTGACTCCAGCGTTTTCTGCGCAGCAAATTTGTCATACCGTGCCTGACGGACCGAGAAGTCATTTCTCGGGTGAAGGCCCAGGAGCTCTCTGGCATGGTCGGCCGCGGCTATCCCGCTTTCTGCCCCGGCGACTACGTATCCCCATGCGCCACGGATTACTGCTTCGCAATCCGAGTCTGTCCAGTCGCCCGGCCGCATATCAACAAATCGGCACCGTGCGTCACCAACGACTTCGCGCACCTCCTTCGCACCTGCGACGAACGGTTCTGGAATCGGGGTGGTGAAGAGTACATCGACGTCGTACCCATGCGCTATCAGCCGCTCCGCGAACAGTTTTCCGCTGCTTGTCGGATCGACAACCAAAGTGCGATGGCCGTCGTTCACAGCACACTCATCCTCATGGTTCGTGAAACGAGCGGCCCGACAACGTACGTCCCGGCAGGCCCCTTCGCGAACACGAAGGGCATGCGCTTCGTGCCGGCACGCGGTATCCGGGTCCGGTTCTTGTGCCACGGACAGGTGACGAACCCCTCGCAGATGGTACCGAGGTTCAGCGGGCCGCCACGGTGGCGACAGACGACACTGTGAGCCGCCACAGAATTGTCGTCGTACTGTCGCAGCACCCACACGGAGGCATTCTCGAATGCCACGACATTCTTGTCTTTCGGGATCCAGGTCACAGCCATCGATCCACGTCCCCGATGCTGTGGATCTGATACTGACAGGAATCAGACAGGATGTCCGCTCCGTGCTGTCGGCGGTTCTTGATCACCACACCGTCACCCGGCCCCAAGATGAGCTTGGAATCCAAGCCTGAAAAGAAATACATTGTGCCGCTGATGATGTGGCACAGCTCGTCCTGGTTGTGGCAATGGGAGTTCGAAAGGTCATTGAACGGCTCATCGAGGTCGGCCACAGGGACGTTCGAAGCGCTCAGGATTCGCTGCGCAATCTTCTTGTGCAAATCGAACATCTCCGGTTGCGCGTCCATCCACTCGATCTGAATCCTGAACTGGGTGTCGAATTGAGACATCAGGTGCTCGTATGCCAACATTCCCCACACCATCTCCGGAATGATCGCTTCACCGAATTTGTCCACGAGCGGTAGGCAGACATCCTCCAGCGCCATCCGGCCATGGTGATCATCGATATGGCAGTGTTCGGTGAAGTACTCGACGTCACACTGTTCCGGGAAAACAGAGGCCAGCACTTCTGCGGCCTGTTCACAGAAATGTACGAGCGACGACTCGGTCAATGCCAGGGCTCCCACGTAGCGGAAGAAGTTTCGGTGTTCCGATCCCATGTAGTGGAAGAAGTTGTTGGCGGACAGCGCCGAAGACAGGTAGTACTGCCAGTAGTAGTGCGGACGTGAGTCCAGCCCCACGCTCTCCAGAGTCTTCTCGTACAGCGTCGAGTGCTTTTTGTCGTGGACGCCGTAGCCATACTCGTCAATGACGATCTTGAACCACTCGGATTGCACGGGGCCGAAGTTGCCCAGAACGTTCTTGATCATCGGAGAGGATTCCGAGAGGAAGTCCGGCGCCAATTGCACCAACCACATGCGTGCTGCCCTCTGGGGATCGCGGCTGGATCGTATGGTTTGGTTCCAGTCCATGGCCCCCTCCGGTTCCTTGTCCCGGTCGCTCAGGAACTCGCAGAACCGCTCCTTTGTCCAGCCGTCGGAGACGGCGACGTCCCGCTCCAGATGGCCGTACAGGAATTGCTCGAGAGTGCCCCGAAACTGGTTGGCCAGGTCCCGCAGCTCCTGCGAGTAGAATTCGTCGAAATCTTCCTTCCACCCGTCGTATCGGTCTCGTGGAAGGAATACCAGGTCTTGCTCGTACACGGTGGTCAAAATCCGTTGGGCCGCAAGAGCTTCGTAATTCATGAAGTCATCCGCGGACAACGGCGACTCGACGTCCACGGCGCCAAGTGCTTGATGGCGCAGCGACCGCTGATACGGAGGGCGGGTCATCTCCCAGGTGTCCGAGTCGCGGAAGAGTTGGTTGTCGGCGTACCTCTTGAGTAGTTCATTCGTCGTAGGCATCGTTGATTCCTGTCAGACTTGGAAAATTCGGGTTGCCAATGCGGGATGTCTGCGTTCGGCTGTGTGATGTGACGGACCCAGATGGTCGGCGACGAATTTGGTGTCGTCGACGATCCGGAACTTGAAATCCACCTCGGAGCCTTGGTCGACGTAGACCGGTGCCGGTAGCGGGATGAACGCCTGCATCCAGTGACTGTCGGTCCCCGGACTGTTTGTCAGAATGGCGCCTGCGCCGAGATCCATGTCGAACCATGCAAGGACCCCATCGACGTATGACGACCGGTCGGCACGGAATCTGGCATTCAGTCCGGTCGTATTGTCAGGCTCTGAATGGAGATCCAGTCGGTAGAGCAGTTCGGCATCACTGACGAATTCGTGAGGCCAGGTGTGGAGGCGTACCGGAAAGTGGCCCACCGTCTGCAACCTGTTCATGGGATCGACCTTTATCCCGACGGCGTCCGATACCTCGTTGAGGGCGCGAAGGCGCGGCGCCGATATCAACCGACCGCTCAGCGATACTTCGGCGGGGAGTGCGTCGTAGGCGGTCTGAAGCAGTTCGCGGCGGGCGTGCCGCAGCGTCGGCAAGATTCCTTCCCCGATAACGGCGCAGTCGAACGTCTCCGTCAACAGAAAGTTCTTCCGTGCCGTCGTACGCAGACTCGCCCTCGTCGAATGAATGGCGAAGAGGTTGACCTCCCGAGCGCCGTGCGTGGAGAGGACCTGTCTGGCTACCCTCGCGATGTCCGGATCTGCCTCGAATGCGTCGACCGATCGCGCGCCTGAGGCGAGGGCGAGTACCGACAGCAAGCCGGTTCCGGCGCCGATGTCGAGGACGGTGTGCTTGTTGTTGACTCGTTCATTGATTGCTTCTGCGAAAGCGCGGTTTCTTTCCGCGTCATTGAGCATCGCGAAGTGCCATTTCGGGATCCCGCTCATGTGCTTCTCCTGACGACGTTAACGTGAAATTCCTTCGGTAAAGAATTGGAAGAGTTCCCCAGACACAGACCCCCGTGAGTATAAGTGCTATTTCGGGGCCGCCCAAGAACGTCGCGGCGGCGGCGACGAGGCCGCCCAACGACATTCCGCCCCAGATGAAGAACCGATGAACGGCAGTGACTCGCGCCATTAGATCGGGTGGCGTCGATATTTGCCGCACCGACAGCGCTGTAGGCGCGAACATTCCGTCGCCAACGCCGTGGAGTGCCAAGAAGACGCCAGAGACCCATACGGCGGAGGAATCAATGAATGTCGTCGCCATCGCCGCGCCGGCGATGCCGATCGTGGCGAGAATAGCGCCGAGTTGAAGCGTGGTACGCGCCCCTATGGCGGTCGCCATCTTTTTGCCGATGGCGCTGCCGAGAGCGTATCCCGCTGCTATGATAGCGATCAGAATTCCGGCTTGAGCGGCGCTTGCTTTGCCTGACTCGACGAGATAGAGCGGTATCGTAACTTTGATTGCAGTTACCGAGACGATGTAATACGCACCGCAGAAGATGATCGGATTCAGCCATTTGTGGGACGAAACAAAATTCAGCCCTTCGAGCAGCAGTGTACGAGTCCTGACGTCTCGCTTGATGGAGTTGGCTTCGGCCGGACCGGCTGAGCGTACTGGAAGGAATGCCAGCGTCCCGAGCAGCGCCAGAAGCAGAACCAACGTGGTGCTCGACCCTGGCTGTAGCCAACCGACGAGAATCCCGGCAGATGCGGGCCCGATGATGCGCATCAGCGCGTCTGACAGAGCCAGTCGGGAATTGGCGCCATACAGTTTCGGTCTTTCGTTGAAGATCGCAGGCAGGATGCTTTGGAAAGAAACCTGGAAGAATACCGCTGCGGTACCGGCCGCCAAGGTGAACGCCACATACGGAAAGGGAGAATCGCTGCCTGACAATAGTGGAATCAACAGCAGCGCGATCAATATCGCCTGAACTGCGGAACTCAGTATGAGCGAGCGCTTGTGCGACCGCCCTTCGAGCCATACACCGGCATTGAGGCCAAAGGCGAGATACGGCACGAAAAATAGAAAGGTGACGAACTGTCCCAACTCGACCGACGTGCCGGTTCGAGATACCAAAAGCAGGGGGATTGCGAATGAGATGTACTGCTCTATGTAGAGATTGAGTGTGCTGCCGGCCCATAGCCAGCGAAATGACAGTTCTTCGGATGTTGCGGAACTCAACACATTTCACTTTCCGGGGGACATCGGTCTCTTTTTCGGCGGCGGACCTTCTCTGCCGACAATCGGCGAACCCCCCAATCAACGATTGATGATACGGCTGTGACATGCCTGTGCGTTTGCCACCGTACAGGCTGTCACGTATTGATAGGCGAACGATGACGGTCATGAAGATGAATGGTCTGAACATCGCGATGATCACGTAGTTACACGACGCCTTTGGGATCTACTGACCGTGATTTTTCACGTGGGTACGGCTCAGCGCGTGAGCTGGGCTGAGTGGTCGTTTTGGGTGTGGGTTCCGGGGTGGCGGGTCGGCGCGGTTGCCGCATGTCGTGCGTGAGGTGTTTCTGACTTCGTGATAGACATTCGCGTTTGATCAGTCAACATCGTCGGGGCCCTGGATGGGTTCAGTGTGCCTTTGCTGGCGGTGCCAGGCAAGGCGGCGTTTTCGGGCTTGTTCGAGTCCGGCTTGTCGTGCTTTGCGAATGGCCTCTCCTCGTCCTTCGTGTTCGTCGTTGGGTGTCACATATCCGATGCCGGCATGCAGTCGGACCGAATTCCAGAGCTCGCGGGTGACGGCCAGTTCGGCGCGCAGGGTGGCGGGGTCCTCGATGGCGAGCAGGTGCGGGAACTCGGCTTTGAGGTGCCCGTTGAAGCTCTCGATCCAGGCCTGATCGGTCGGCGTTGCGGGCCGCCCGAAGTGCTGGGCGATCGCGCACAGCGCCATGAACTCCCGGGTGGACCCCGACGTCATCTGCGGGCCGTTATCGGACACCGCAAGCAGGATCGGCCGAGCCTCGTCGTCGGCAGCAATGTCGACGAGCCCGTCTTGGCGTCGCTCGATGGCTTCCAGCAGTCCCTCGGCGTCGAGTGCGTCGGTGAACCCGACCTCGACCTGGGTGGAGGTTTCCTCGACGGAGACGACCTCGGTGATCCACTTGCGCGAGACGAGGTCCTGGATGATCAGCACCGCCATCCCCGCCCTGGTGAAATGGGTCGTGTCGTAGATCCAGATCGAGTTGGGCTTGTAATCCACCCAGTCCGGAAACGGTTTGCGCTGCGAGCGGCCCGGTCTGGGCAGCGGCCGGAAATGCTTGTCGGCCAGGAACAGAACACGGCGCACACTCGACGGCGACACCCACACCCGGTGCAGGTAGGAGCCGCGGTGGGCCAGCTTACGATGGCTGCGGTCGGTCTGGCCCCACTCGTCGAACAGGGCCAGGATCTCGGCGGCTTCGGCGTCGAGCAACCCGTGCATGGGTGATCCGCCCGGTGTCTTGTCGGCCAACTGCCCCAGCGCGCGCCGCGCGATCCAGCGGTGCGCGCGGACCTCGCCGAGTTCCAGCTCCTGGCAGGCGCGGCGCAATGTCCAGCCGGCGCCGGTCGCGTGGTCGAGCAGGCCCAGCAGTGCCGTCTTGGTGGCCGCGTCGACCCGGTGCGGGACCCGGCCACTTAGCCCCAACTCCCTTTTCCCTCGACCAACGTCAGCCGCACCGCCATCTCCTTGAGCGCCTCGGACAGCCGCGCGTTGTCGGCCTTGGCTGCCTCCAGCTCGTAGTGGCGTGCCTCCCACTTTCCGGACTGCGGACCAAATAGGGTCCGAGCCGGAAAGGAATGAAGGGAATTGGCGAAGAAATACCAGAAATTCTCTCCAGAGTTTCGTGAGGAAGTCGTCAAACTCGTGGTGGAGGGGCAACAGCCTATCGCTAAGGTCGCTCGTGAACATGGGCTGAGTGAGACGACTGTCGGCAATTGGGTGCGCAAATACCGAGAGGAGCGCGCCGGGGACGAGCCGCCGCTGCAATTGTCAGAACGCGCGCGGCTCCGCGAGTTGGAACGAGAGAACCGGGAAATGGCGATGGAACTCGCCTTCCTGAAAAAAGCGGCAGCGTACTTCGCGAGGGAGCAGCGGTGAGCGAGAAATACGCGCTCATCGCCGCGGAGCACGCCGCCGCGCACGTCGCCGAGGCTCCCACCGTCGCCCAGATGACCCGCTGGCTGGGCGTGTCCAAGAGCGGCTATTACGAGTGGCCGCGCGCCCGCCTAGTACGGCCGAGAAGCGCCGGGAGGAACTCAAGATCAAGATCGCCACGTTGTTCGACTCATTCGACGGCGCCTATGGGTATCGGCGCATCCACGCCGAGTTGGTCCGCGCCGGCGAACACGTCGGGGAAGAGTTGGTGCGAAAGCTGATGCGTGAGCTGAACCTTGTTGCGGTGCAACCGAAACCGTACAAACGCACCACAATCCCGGGTAAGCCCGAGCAGGCGGTGGCCGACCTGGTGGCCCGCGATTTCACCGCCGATAAGCCGGGGTTAAGTGCGTCGGCGACATCACCTACATCAAGACGTGGGAAGGCTGGCTGTATGTGGCGACAGTCATTGACTGCTTCAACAAAGAGGTGATCGGCTATGCCATGGCCGAGCACATGCGCACTGAGCTGGTCACCGACGCGCTGGATATGGCGGCCCGCAACCACCAGCTGGAGCAAGATTGCATTATGCATTCCGATCGCGGCACCCAATATATGTCTGCCGAGTATTCCGCCACGCTTAAGGAGTTCGGGCTGCGGCAATCGGTGGGCCGCACCGGGGTATGTTGGGATAATGCGCTCGCGGAATCGTTTTTCGCGAGTTTGAAGAATGAGCGGGTCCACCACATGGTGTACCCGACCCGGAAGGCGGCGAAGGAAGATATTGCACGCTACATCGAATTGTTCTACAATCGACGCAGAATTCATTCCGCACTCGGCTATCGGACACCGCACGAGGTCCGCATCGAGTACATGAATTCACAGCTCGCAGCGTAAATGGATGCGAAATCCGCAGTCCGGAAAACGCAGGGCAGCCCATAGTCGCGCTGCCGGGCCGCCACGCCGGGTTTGGAGGCGGCCAGCGCCGCCAGCGCACCCTCCTTGGCGATCGTGCGGATGCGCATGATCGTCGTGCGGTCCACCTGATGCTCGGCGGCGGCCTCGGCGATGGTGACCTCCTGGCGGACCAGCTGCAACCAGATCTCGTACTTCTGCGACGGCGACAAAAATCGTTTCGGACGGCGGCTCGACCGGTCGCCACCAGAGTTTGCTTCGAACATGATCAGATCCTCCGTAAAAGCTCGGAGAACCCGTCGGATGTTGTCTGATCGACACGCCGATGTCTATCGCGAAGTCAGGCGCAAAACAGCACCAGCCGGGCGGTGATCCTTTTGCCGCGGCCCAGCTGCAGCGTGTAGGGGGTTTCGGCGACCTCGGCATCAGAGAACAGCGCCCCGGTGTCGGGGTCGGTGACCGCGCCTGGGTAGTGCACCGGGGAGTAGGCGGACTCGTCGATGGCCTCGATCGCGGTGGTGATGGCCCGGTTTCGGGCCATCGATAGCGAGAACTCCACGCTTTCGCCTACGCAGGCGGCGATCACCTTCTTGCTGCCGAACGCCGAGTCGCCGCGCAGCATGATCTTGCCGCTGGCTCCGCAGGCGCGCACGGTGGTGATGGCCTGTTTGACCTGGGAGGCGGCCGCTCGCCCGGAACCGGACTTGCCGCTGCGCAGCCGCGCCTCGGCGATCACCGGCGCGGTGGTGGCGGTGGAGATAGTGGTGATTTGCGGCGAGAGCCCCTTGCGCAGCAGCGCGCGGCCGGCGATCTTGGCGTGTCCGAACGAGGCGCCCTGTTTGGCGTGTCCGAAGACCGGGCGCAGCAGCGAGTCGATGTCGACAAACGCGCGCTGCTCGATGCCGGGCAGCAGCGGCACCCGGGCCGCCAGCGCCACCAGATGTGCGCGGGCCACCGCGGCCAGCTGGTTGGCGTGTCCGAAGGTGAACTCGCGCAGGAAGATCCCCAGCGTCGAGGGCGCGTACACCTCGTCAAACACCCGCGGGGTGCCACCGGCGCGCAGCACGTCGACAGCATCAATGCACTCCGCGCCGCACGCCATGCCGGCGATGATCGAGGTCAGCTTCCCGGCCGGGTTGACCGCCCCGGAGCGCACCCGCGTCGACGGCAGGTCCACATGCTCGCCGATCAACTCCGAAAGCCCTGTCTGCTCAGCCAGTTCCAGCACCGGCACCAATCCCGCAGCCGACACCAGATTCCGTTCGTCAAACACCGCCGACTCGACGGTGAACGTATAGCATGAGTGCACCGAAAATGCCTTCCCGAACGCTGGACAACATCGACTTCGCTACTCGTATTGTCCCAGTTCAGAAGGCATTTTCGCTGTTCACACGCCGATCAGCCACTCACTCATCCATTGGTAGTCAGGGGCGCGGTGTCCGCAGTGCGGACCCGTTTCCCCATCCCCCTCTCAATCCGTGCGTGCGGTTTTCCCGCACACGGCTTACCGATGATCTTCTTGACATGGTTACGCAGCCTTCGGGTAGCGGATGGTGCCGCGCAGGCGGTGCAGGCCGTGCCCGTTGAACCACTCCTCAGTCCACTGACCGGCTTGACCAGCACGCAGATTGCGGCCCCGCTTCTTGACCATCAAGCGGAACAGCCGCCACACCACGTAACTGTCGACCTGGCGGAACTTGTCGGCGGCGTTGCCGGTACGAAAGTAGTTACCCCACCCACGCAGGATCGGATTCAACACCGCGATCACATCACGGATGTCGATTCCGACCCGGTTGCGGCCAGTCAGGTCACGGACTTTGTCCCGCAACCTGCGCATCGCAGACTGGCAGGGCCAACGGTGCAGTGTTTTGCGCACGATCCGCTTCTGTTCCCACAACCGCCCCGACATACGCGCCCGGAAGTGACAGCCTAGAAAGTCCAGGCCCTCGCGACCGTCGCGCAGGTCGACCACCTTCGTCTTGTCCGGATGCAGCCGCAACCCCAACGACGACAGGACTTCTCCCACCGCCGCCAAAGCCTGCTCGGCCTGTGCCGCGGTCCGGCACAACACCACACCGTCATCGGCGTAGCGCACCAACTCACCCACATTCCGTCGAGAGAGTTCGGTATCGAGCACGTGCAGATAGACGTTGGCCAACAGCGGCGAGATCACCCCGCCCTGCGGAGTGCCCGCAACCGTCCGCGACACCACCCCATCGACCAACACCCCTGCCTGCAGCCACAATCGCAGCAATTTGAGCACCCGCCGGTCCGAGACCCGCCTACCCACCTCGGCGAGCAGCCGGTCGTGGTCGATCTCGCCGAAGAAATTGGCGATGTCGAACTCAACCACAAACGAGTAGCCCTCGATGAAACCGACACGCAGTCGCTCCATCGCCTGGGTCGCCGACCGCTTCGGCCGAAACCCATACGAGCACGACAGAAAGTCCGCCTCGAAGATCGGTTCCAGCACGATCTTGGCCGCCGCTTGGGCCACCCGGTCTCGCACCGTGGGAATGCCCAACGGCCGCTTACCACCTCGTGGTTTCGGGATCTCCACCCGACGCGCCGGCGCCGGACGGTACACACCCCGGCGAAGGTCATCACGCAACTCACGCAACATGCGGTCCACGCCGTAGTCCTCCACCGCGACCAAGGTGACACGATCCACCCCGGCCGCACCCCTGTTCTTACGCACCCGCTCCCACGCCTCCCACAAGACGTCACCCCTGTGGATACGGTCATACAGGGCATGGAAACGCCGGCCCTCAGATTGCTTGGCCGCAGCCCATAGCGTGCGTTGCAGTTGTCGTACTTTCACCGGCGAGAAACACAGCGGCTCCTCCACGGCTACGACGGGCCGTGACCCGTCGGGGTAGTTGGACCGATCAAAACCGGTCATGCCCTCGCACTTACCCACTTTGCCCGCGTGATCAAAGTTGGGGCCCTTCCCTCCCGGCGCGTTATGTTGCACGCCGATCAGCGGTACTACGACCCCATCGGACTCCCGCTGCCCTCCAAAGGATTTCGCCATCGGCTTATACCCCTGGTCTTTGCCCGACGAGGCCAGGCAGACGGGTCTCTCCTGTTTCGAACCAGACTATGTGCACGTGCCGCCACCCGTACCCCGGAAGGACCCGACGAGCTAACCCCGGACCAGGGCTCGCCGGACATGGCCTTCGCCGTGACATGAGCGGCTCGGCTCCTCCATTGTGACTGTGACGAGGCTGCAGAGTTCGCTTAACGCTACGGCCCGCACACTTGCTCCCTCCGAAGAGGCTCTCGACACCCCGCTCAGCCCGCCGCGTCTCCACGACAAACCGGGGCCTGCTACCCGGCGTTCCGGTACCTACCGGGACGGGACTTTCACCCGCTAGTCCAATCCAACTTCCAGGACGCAACACGGATTCAGGCTAAGAGTCACGGATAGGACCACCGATACGAAAAGCGTTGCAGAACATCGATATTCACATCACCGAAACTATGGGCCAGGCGCGCATCCTGGCAAACGCAGCCTGAAAACTCAAGACAGCTCTTCAAGTCCTAGCGACCAAGGTTCGCTAGGTGTTGTCACACACCACGCCAGCCGCCGTGATGGTGATGGAGAGCGAGAAGCCGTCGAATCGGCGCATCAACGAATCCCTACGCGAGCGTTCGTCAATCGGAGCAGAAGCCGGTGAGCGTCTCGACGAAGGCGTCCGGCCGCTCGACCTGGGGCAGGTGGCCCGCGTCGGCGATCAACCGGAGATTGGAGCCGGGCAACGAATCGACGTACCGCCGTGCAGCCTTGACCGAGCTGCCCGCCAGTCGGTCGGCCGTCCCCCATATCACCAGCGTGCGGATGCTCGGTGGCCGCGCAGGCGGGTCGCCCGCGAGGACCACGTCCACGACGGTGCGCAATCGCTCAGGGTATGCACCTGCGCACACAGCGGCGATTGGGTCCGGGCAGTTCGCCGGATCCGCGAAGGCCCGGGCCAGCGTGGAGGGGTTATAGGCGTCGCGACGGAAGAACGCGGTGATGCCCGCCCGCACCGGTGCCAGCCGCAGGAGCGGCAGCGCCGGCTTGGGCAGCGACGGCGGCGGCAGGCCGTTCACCAAAACCAGGCCGTGGACGGGACTCTGCGAGGCCATGCGGACGGCGATACCCGCGCCGAAGCTGTTGCCGACGAGCCAAGCTCGTTCGACGCCGAGGATGGCGAGCGCCTCGGTGCACCATCGGACATACTCCTCGGCGCTGCGGAGACCCGCCGATCGGTCGTCACCGAGCCCGGGCAGATCGGGTGCGATGACCCGATAGCACTCGGCGAGGCGGTCCCATACATGCGACCAATGTGCAGCGGCGCCCGCCCAGGCGCCGTGCAGAAGCACGAGATCCTGACCGGCGCCTCCGATCCATACCCTGATACCTCCGCGGAGGCTCAGCTCAGTCGGTTCGACAACGGCCATGGGCCCAGCATGCCACACGTCAATCCTTGATCTACACCATGCGAATGCTCTTGTCAGGCGGTATATTCTGCGAGGCGATTGCCCGTCAGCGTGGAACGCGCCTTCACCAGATCGGCGGGTGGGCCCTCGAAGACGGCGTCATGGCCGGCGCCGGGCCCAAGGTCGATGATCCAGTCGGCGTGCGCCATGACCGCCTGGTGATCGTCGATGACGAGCACCGATTTCCCGGCGTCCACCAGTCGGTCGAGCAGCCCGAGAAGTTGCTCAACGTCGGCCAGGTGCAGGCCAGACGTGGGCTCGTAGATTCGCCCTTGTCAGCCAACTGGGCGGCCAGCTTTAGCCGCTGACGTTCGCCACTGGACAGCGTGGTCAACGGCTGGCCGGGACTGACATAACCGAGTCCGACGTCGGTGAGTCTGTCGAGAACCGTCTGTGCGGTAGGTACTTTCGCGTCACCACTGGCAAGGAACGCCAGGATACGCAGAACATGGCCTTCCGTGTGGCCGGTGCGATCGGGGAGACGATCAGCGGGCGAGCGGGATTCGAGTCGGCAGTACCCCCGCGCGGAACATCTCCGGGTACCGCGACTACATCGAGGGCGATCTCGCCGCCGCGGGGCGCATCAGGCAGCTCCTTGACGCCGGTCTGAACACCGCCACCATCGGCACCGTCCTGCCCTGCCTGACCGAACGCGCCGGACAACTCGCTCCCATTTGCTTAGAACTGGTAGAGGAACTGCGCCACGAACAGGCTCGCATCATAACCGCATCGACGCAGCGGCTCCGAGACCTAACGCCGATCCACGTCAGCGCGCCAGCTCTCGCCCCTACGCGCGGCCAGGTGGTTGGGCTTGAGCGGGGCCGGACTACGCCTAAGTCTAAATGAGTGATTCCCAGGGGACTGGTGTGTCTTGTGAGGTTTTTGAGGCGGGGGCGTCCAGTGTCCAGGACCGGCGTCGTAAACCGCACTCTCAAGCCTGGAGACTTGTCGTGGACGCTGATCTGGATGCCCTCGCTACCGCACTGTACGTCATCACCGATGACCTGCTGAGACAACACCCCGAGCGGGTACCGCCGCGCCCCAAGGTGGGATTCGTCCCACAAATCACTGACGCCGAACTGTTGACGCCGGCGGTCATGCAGGCGCTGCTGGGATTCACCAGCGAGCGCCATTGGCTGCGCCATGCCCGCTGCCATCTGCTCACGATGTTCCCGGTACAGGCAACCACTCTCCACCATCGACCTGGTCGCAGAGCCTGCCAGGCGTCGATGGCTCGGCCGAGGAGCGGGTCAACGGGTTTAGTGAAAGCGGTGCCGGTCTTGTGGGTGGGGATGTCGAGCAGACAGACCGCAGCGTCGGATCGGAGCACGGCGGGAGGCCAATTCGACTAATAGATGAACAATAGTAGACAAACGCAAAATTAGCTCTGGTGGCCGCGCCGATGTGGAAAACTTTACGTGTCATGAGTTCACTGTGTTCTTGCCGGTGAGAGGGATGCCCAATTCCTGAGCGCGGCGATTAATCCGAGCTGTCGCGTCTATTGGCGACCATGTCACGGGCACATTTCAGACGGCTTAGCCAGTTGAGCCATTTGCTTGTTCCGGGGAGATAAGAGGATGACTGCACTAGAGACGTCGAACGTTACTCGGCTTGCTTCTCATCGGGAGCTAAAACGCGGGTACTCCACACCTCCCTCGATTCGCGGGGCGTTGGCAGAGATGCACGAGACCTCTCTGCTGAAAAGCGTGGCGACTGTCGGCGCCGATCATGTCCTAGCTGCATGTTCTCTGGGTATAGCTGGACGTACCGGGAGCCAGAACGCGGTCATCCGTGCTTTCTGCATGGTAGCCGCCAGCACGGTATGTGCTCGCGCATTTCGTGGACTGGAGAACCTCGTCCATGAGGCTTCTCATTTCAACTGGTCACGGGACCGACGAGAGCTAAATGACAGGTTGTCCATTTTGCTGGCTGCGGCCCCTGTCGGCGTGAAGCTTTCAACCTACCGAGCTGAACACTTGCTGCACCACGGCAAATTCGGTTCCGAATCCGATCCAGATTTCATCCGCTACCGAGAACTGGGCATTGATGATCTGGATCGGACGAATGTCTGGCGGTTCACAGGGATGCTGGCCCGGAAGTTTGTTCGCTACCAACAAGGATGGTTCAAGTCGAGTTCAGGAAGTTTTATACGCAGTTTTGCGCTGCCTTCGGTGTACGCCTCAGCATTGATCCTGCCGCAAACGAGGTGGATCGGCAGCCGAGGAGTGATCCACGCACTTGTCTGCTGGATGCTCACAACCCGAGTCACGCTCCCGCTGATAAGGTTCGTAGCGGAAAGCAGCGAGCACAGATTCACGGGCAGGACCAGTGTCTTCGAGGCAACGATCTCCAACCTGGGATGGTTCCAGAAGGTTCTTTTTCATCCGCACGGAGACGGATACCACACGATTCATCATCTATGGCCAGGAATCCCCCACCACAAGGTGGCGGCCACTCACCGCTTGTTGATGAGCTTCCCAGAAGGTGACTATGCGCAAAAGTTGCGTTACCGTACGAAACTCTTTGAGTCTGACCGGTCGCAAACACAATAGGGAGTTCCGTTACCTCGATGTTGTTGGTGTCTCCAGACGTTCGTAAGCTGGCCCCGGACGTAGATATCGCTTTAGTCTGCGTCGAGGGAATCGACCAAAGCGTTATAGATGGCTGTCTGGACGAACGCGTGCAAAACCTCGACAAGCAACTTCAATCTGGAAAAATTGTCTACGACGAGCACAGCCCCCACATCGAGGCTTGGCACGAAATCTACCGGAAGTTCGGTATAAACCCGCGCCGACAACGACCAAGCTTCGATGCGCTCACGAAGAGAGCATGTAAGGCCGGTGCGCTCCCCCGCGTGTTTCCGGTAGTGGATGCGTACAACTATGTGTCAGTCCTGCATGGAATACCAGCCGGTGCATATGATTTCCATAAATTAGGCGATGAGATCGAACTACGTCTCTCACGAAACGGGGACGAATTCCTTGCCATCGGAACCGATACCCCAGAAGTGCTACCGGATGGTCAGGTCGTGTATTCGACCGGGAACACCGTCATGACTTCCTGCTGGAACTATCGCGATGCAAATCAGACGAAAGTAGACGAACGCACAACCAAAGCCGTGTTCATCTTCGAGTCCATACGCGGAGTCGGGGCAAACTTGCGCCGCCCTATAGCTGACTTAGCCGGAATACTTGATATCCCTCAAAACGACTTGGATGTGCAGCTCGTGAGCACCTCAACAGCGCTGTGACCGGCACTTATCTAGCGGGCATCGCATTAGGGCTCGCGCTGATCATCCCCATCGGTGCGCAAAACGTATTCGTGATCAACGAAGCACTGAAGCTCGGGATGCCGCGCGCACTCATCCCGGCCCTGACCGCCGCCGCCTGCGACACCCTTCTCATCGCGATTGGCGCGGTCGGAGCATCTGCCCTGCTATCCAAGGTTCCCGGAGTCAAAACGACGTTACTAGTATTCGGTGCAGGATTCTTACTCTACCTAGGCATCCAATCCCTGCGCTCACACCAACCCGACGACGATCAACAAGTCCTAGTCTTCAAACCAATCGCCCTGATAGCAAAGACAATTGCGGTCTCACTCCTTAATCCGCATGCAATCTTGGACACAGTCGGAGTCATAGGCACCAGCATCGCCGCCGTACCTGCCGCCACACGTCCGACGTTCGCAGCAGGAACGATGACCGGTTCCCTGCTTTGGTTCCTTGCCATATCGGCACTCGCGGCGACTCTATCTCAATGGCTCAACCCCAAACGGCGACGATACGTGGACATGGCCTCCGGAGTCATCTTGCTCGTCTTCGCTGCCATCTTGGCAATCGAAGCCATCCGAGTACTTACTGTGGGGTAGCGCGGCCGGGTCGGCCCCCCTCGCTGGGACTTCTCGGCGTAGGGCTCGAGCAGGACCGTCATGCGCATCACAGGGTGCCGCCGGTGTAGTCGAGTACGCGCCGGGCGGTCGCGACGACCAGCCCACGGCGGCCAATGCTTGGAAGTTGTCCGTCCCCGGCAGCCGATGTCGATGAGCCGTCTCGCCGACCTTCTCGGCGTCGAAAACTCGTCAATCTGGAAGCAGCGGCCCCAAGAGTGCACGGGTCGTCGGCTTGCCTGAGCCGTTGGGCGCCGTGGCGCCATACGATCACCGCCCCGACGCCAATGACTAGAGCACCCAGAAGCATCAGGATCCTCACCGCCCGCAGGGCAGGTAGATGAGCTGTGCATTGACACCTGGATGACCTAATCGCTGACACAACGAGCTGCGGCCTCTCACCGAGGCCCTACTGACATCGACTGGGAAAGTCCACTGACACGGTTCGGGAAAATCAGCTCACCGCACTGACATGCCGGTGGGAAGTCTCACCCACCCGCCGAAGCCGAAGCCTGCTACTACGATCAACTAGACGCCAGCCAATCGGCCGGCTCACACAACCCCGGGGGTGCATGAAACTCGGGACGGTTCACTTCCCATGTGCACCCACGGGCAGTCTCAGCTGTCCGTTGCCACGCATGGCGTGCTGCGTCGACAGACCAGCTGAGATGGAATTCCGTGGCGGCTGCGGTCAATTCGTGAGAACGGCTCCGTGGGTGGTGAACAGCGGCGCCTTGACGACGAACAGGAAGGCGAGCAGACCGATGACGGCGATCGCTGGGGTGAGGCCGATAGCGGCGGCCAACGCGCCGATCAGCACGCCTTCGAGCGCGATTCCGGTGTAGGCTATTCGGTTGAGTTTGCCCAGTGCTCGTTCTTCGTCTCCCGCGTTGACGCCGTGGCCGACAGATCCGGTGCAGAAGGGATGAAGGTTGGCCAGGCCCAGACCGGTGACGGCCGAAGCCACCGCCAGAGCGACGCTTCCGGTGACAGAATGAGTCACGATTCCGGTGATTCCGGCGATAACGAACAGGCCGCTGATACGGACCAACCATACCCGGTCCAGGTGTCGGCTCAGCGGCCCGAACCCGAGTCGTCCGGCGCAGACGGAGCCGATGAACAGCGTCAGCGCGAGGCCGGCCGAGGTCAGCGACGCCCCGGAGTGCACGGCGAGAATGGCGAGCCAGTTGGTGAGCATTCCCTCCAACAGCAGCGCGGAAAAACTCATCGCCGTCAACCAGCGCAGCGACGGCGGATACGCCACCCTGATCCGCTCCAGCAACCCAGTCGCCCAACTGGTTCGACGCGGAGCGACGGATGGGTGTGGTTGCGGGGCCGGCTCCACACCCATTGGCGCCGTAGCCAAGTGGAAGCGGCGGAGTATGACGAATACTGAGGCGGTGCCGACGATCCCGACTGCGGTGAGCGTGATGAAGCTGTGCAGCAGCGGGATACGCCCGGCTGTCAGGAGCCCGAAGCCGGCGCCGAGGGTGCCGCCGACTGCCTGGAATCCTTCCAGCGGTGAGAGCAGACCGTTCGCCCGGGCGTGTGTGGTCCCGGCCATGTGGATCTTCTCCAGGCGGACCGCGAGGACGTTCTGGCCGATATCGAGCAGAGCATTGAATACTCCGGCCATCAGCAGCCAGGCGACGGTCGCCCACAGCCCGATTCCCATCCCGGCCAGCCCGATACCGGCCAGATAGAGCCCGGCGGCGATGGGCGCGGCGCGGGCCGCTCCGACACGGCGCACGATTTGCGGGGCCACGAGCATCGTCGCGGTGAGCCCGACGACGAATCCGATGCGGGCAAACCCCATCTGCGCGTCCGACAGGTCGTAGCGTTGTTGGAGTTCGGGCAGCCGCGACGCCAGTGCGGCGTAGCCGAGCCCGTTGAGCAGGAACAATCCTAGTGCGGCCCACACCGTCGGTTGCCGCCACAAGGCGCCGTTCATTCTGTGGCCCTTCAGGAGGCGTAGCGTCGCTTACCGACAGCGGTGCCGAGGTTTTCGATCGGAACGGCGACTCCACGCCACGTCGCGGAAGCTTGTGCCGCAGCGACGGTTCGAATCAATGTCATCTCCGCGGCCTGCTGTTCGGCTGGGGCCGACCCGGCTGTCAGGGCATCGATAACCGCTTGAGCCTGTAGCAGGTGGCACTGCTGTGTGGACGGCAACGGGTCGAGCTTGCGCGCAGGCGATCCGTCCCGAGAGAACAGCGTGGGTGGATTTCGGTTCGCCCACAACTGATCGTGGGTGGTCGGGAGCTGGACATGGATGGAACCGAGGGTTCCGTAACATGCGATCCCGCAGTCGTCGACTGCGTCGACGTGCGGTTTGTCGTAGGCGACGTGCGCCTGCAATTCGACGCCCTTATCGTCTCGAACGGTGAGCCGGGCCACGTCCTCGCTCCTCCAGCCCGGACTGATCCGCCAATCACGCGCCTGAACGACAAGCTGGCCAGGATCGAGGAATTGCAGTGTCTGCGAAAGCAAGTGTGGGACAAGGTCTCCGCGAACACCTAAGCCGCGACGCGTGAACTCCCGTCGTGAGGCGGGATGCCCGGCGCGCCGCAGCCACCATGCGTCGACCCAATACAGGTCTCCGATCAACCCGTTGACGATCTGTTCACCCAACTTCGCGAGCATGAAGCGGCGCTGATAACCAACAGCCAGGAGCAGCCCGACCTTGTCGGCGTGCGCGAATAGGTCTTCGGCAAGCGCCACGTCGTCAGTCAGCGGCTTCTCGCACAACACATTCCAGCCGCGATCCAGACATTCGACCACCACCGGTCCGTGCGCGAAGTCGGGAACACACACCACCGCCAGGTCGATCCCATCCTGATCGATATCCGCGGCCTGCGGATACACGGCGATCTCGGGATGCGCAAGCCGGAGTCGTTCCGCCTTGTTCGGGTCAACTTCGACCAAAGCGACAACCTCTGTCGAGGGCAGCGCCAGTAGAGCTTCGAGATGCCGGGGAGCCACGGCCGAGGAAGCCCCCACGATCGCGACCCGCCTGATTGTGTCGGTCACTTCTTCTCCTCGATGGCCGCACATACCCCTTGCAGCCCTTGATGTTTCGGGTAGAGAACAGCCACGGGCCTCAGGGCCACAGGCCGGAGAATCAGCGTGTTACGGCCAACTGAGGGGCTCGCATTCGCAGAACGTCGGTAGCCCGACCGAAGTGTTCCGGGAAGTCGCGATCCAGAAGCACCGCATGCTCGAACGCGATGGTGCTGTTGAAGAGCGCATGCGCATTGGACAGGTCGAAGCGCCGCGGATCCAGCGCCTCGTAGAACTCCTCCGACCAGCGATTGGCCGGATCGGCCTGTGGCTGATAGACATCCGTCTGGTCCAGCGGCTCGTACAGCCTGGTCACCTCGCAGTTCACCAGATACCGGTAGCCGTCGATGATCTGCGTCAACGACAGGCCGCCGAACCCGGCGAGCGCGATCCGGCCCAAAACCTTGTAGGTCACCTGCTGATCCACAAACGGTTGCGCCGCCATCGGAATCACGCCGTCCAACGTGGCCATCGTGGCCTCGAGTTCGATCAGCACGTCTTGTTTGACCGGCAGCTGCTCGAAATAGAAGCGACGCAGCTGTGCTCGCAGCAGGGCGGCCTGCACGGAGCTCAGCCGTTCATTGCCGGATTGGAAGGGAACTGACTCGCCGAGTCTGCGGCCGCAGGTCGTGATCGAGACCAGCTGGTCGACGAGCCATGGGTGACGTGTCGTCACCATCCCGCCTTCGCCGGAACCGATCGACTTCGATGATTGAAACGACCAGGTTCCGAAGTCGGCGACCGACCCCGCCGGGTATCCCCGGATCACTCCGCCGTGTGCATGCGCACAGTCCTCGATCGAGATCACACCGTAGTCGTCACACAACGATCCGATCGCCGGCGTATCAACCATCCGGCAGTACAGATGCGGAAGGATCACTGCGACGATCTCGCGGCCCTGATCAGCCGCCAACGCCTGCTCGACTGCGGCAGGGTCGACCACGCCGGTCAGCGGGTCGACATCGACCATCACCGGTATCAGTCGACGGTCGATCGGCGCGCCCAGCGTTGCCTGCCACGTCATGCTGGGCACCAGCACCTTGCCGCCCGGCACAATCGGGCGTTTGCCGAGCCGCTCCGCCCCGACGGCCGCGGCCATCAGGGCGACGACGATCGCGCGGGTGCCGTTGGCGACCGGCACCGCATGCGACGCACCCTGGAAATGCTCGAACTCCGCGGCCAGCCGTGCCTGCTCCACCCCCAGGCCTTCGCTGACGGCCGTCCGCACCTCGACGCCTGGCAGCACCGGTTGCCCACCTGTGCTGTCGAGTCCCCATCGACCCGACCGCAGCACGGGGACAACGAACTCTTCGTCGAGTTCACCGACGACCGGCGTGCTCGGGGAGGTCCCTAGATCGCGCACCGGCGGCCCGAGAACGGACGAGATATCTACTGATTCAGCCAAGACAAACCCCTCCACCGCGATGGTCGATCGACAGCACGAACTCCCAGCCGGGAGTTGACAACCCGGGCCATCAACCGCGAAACCTGTTGAACAGCAGCACCTTTGGCGCGATCTTGGACACGCTTCCCACGAGCGCAGGGTGGGCACACTGAAACAGCGGGTTAACAGTATGCGTACGTTCTCGTTACCTGACCGAACAGTCGCGCCCATCCTCAAAGGCCGATGCGGTCGGTTTCGAGTGCGGGGCTGTCGGCAAGTTTGAGCCAGATGACGCCGGCGATGATGACGGCCAGGAACACCGCCTGGATCAGGGTCAGCGGTTGATCGAACAGGTAGACGCCCAGGACTGCGGAGCCGACCGAGCCGATGCCGGCCCACACGGCGTACCCGATGCCCACGTCGATGGTCTTGAGAGCGAGGCTGAGGAAGAACAGCGTCAGCAGGAAGAACACCACCGCTACGAGTGACCAGCTCAGTACGGTGAACGCTTGGCTGCCTCCCACGCTGAGCGCGTAGCCTATCTCAAACATTCCGGCGAGCAGGAGCATGAACCAGCCGAAGCCCTGTTTCGTGTCGTTCTCGCGTGTCGATGCCATGCCGTAAGCCTTTCTGCATGATAGGACTTGGGGAGTTGACTAGCGGGGTCTAGGCAGCGCCGCTAAGGCGCAGTCCAACGACACCCCCGATGACGAGGACGATCCCGAGAACCTTCTTCCAGTTCAGCTTTTGGCCGAACAACACCGCGCCCAGGACGACGATTCCGACGCTGGCGATGGAAGTCCAGATCGCGTAGCCGACGCCGACGTCGAACGTCAGCAGGGCGAGGCTGAGGAAGTAGGTGGCGATGCCGCCGCTGATGAGGGTGGCGACGGTCCAGCCCGGTCGGGTGAAACCGTGCGCGTTGCTTGCCGAGATGGCCACGGCAACCTCGAAGATCACCGCGATCCCCAAATAGAGCCAGTGCATCGGAGTTCTCCTTTCGTGCTTTTGCAGGCAGGTTGTCAGCCGGAGCTGTGTCGGTCCAAGCTGTGTCGGTCGAGGTAGCGTTCAAAGGGCTCCAACGCGGTGCTGACGGGAAGGGGCGTGACGATGTCGGCGACGTGGGTCCGGTCGATGCCCAACGCGGAATAGCTGCGGCGGTAATCGAAGCCCCATCTGGCGACTGTGTCACTGTCGACAGCAACATAGATCCGTCTGATGCGATGCTCGAGCGCGAACTCGTAGCACAGCCCGCAAGGCTCGCCGGTGGCCAGCAGCGACATGCCGTTCAGATCGGCGAGCCCGCGCTGCCGGAGCATGGCTCGCATCGCGACGATCTCGGCGTGCGCGCTGGGGTCTCCGGTTTTCTGAACCTGGTTGACGCCGTAGTCGGAGACGTACCCGTCGTCGGTGAAGACAAGGCCGACGAAAGGTAGTCCGCCGGAGCGGACGTGGGCAATGCTGAACGCGACCGCGTCCTCCATGAGCCGGGTCAGCTGGTCAGGCGACCAGCTCATGAGATGGCCGCCGTGCGGGCAAACTCGTCCACCGCGGCTTTGAGCTGAGTCGCGTCGTGGACGCCGGACAGCAGACGGTCACCGATCAGGAAGCTCGGCACCGCCTGGACCCCAACCTGCCGGACTGCGTAGGTCAGGTCGTCGGCGTGGCGGTCGGCTCGTTGCCGGCTGGTCAGGGCGGCCTCGACGTCCGACCGGGCTAAGCCCACCGAGGCCGCCACGTCGATGATCACCTCCTCTCGCCCGACGTCGCGATCGTCCTGGAAGAACGCCGCGAACATCGCGTGCGAGTACGCTTCGGCGAGCCCGCGCTCGGCCGCCAGCTGCAACACAAGAAACGCCTTCTCCGTGCGCGGCTGCGGGGAGATCGTGGGCAGTGAGATCGGCACCCCCAACCGGCGCGCCATCGGATACACCGACCTGTTCCACACGGTCGGCAGGTAGTCGTCCTCCGGCCGAAGAGTCGGTACCGGGTCGGGCCTCAACTCGAACGGCCGGATGTCGGCCACGACGTCCCGGTCGCGCTTGAGTTCCTCGATCGCTCCCTCAGCCAGGAAGCAGTACGGGCACACGTAATCCACGAATACGCTCACCTTGGTGGTCATCGACCTCAACTCCTAATCACAATATTTATGTACATGCATGTTCTTCACTGCATGTCATTGGCATGTTTGCGTTACCGTTCCTTGGTGTGATTACGCCCAGAGGTGTGCACCGATGGCCGCGAAAGCCATGCTCAGCTGCCGAGGCTCCAATGCCGGGCCGAGGGCGGCCACGTCGTCGAGAGTCTCCACGACCTTGGCCTCGAAGGGCTCGCGCAGCTCCTGCACCAGATCCAGACCCTTCTCGGTGATCACCGCAAACACGCCCCGACCGTCGTCAGGGCACGTGTCGCGGTAAGTGAGCGACTTGGCCTCCAGCCGTCCGAGAAGCCTGGTCACCGAACTCTGGTTCAAACCAACCTGCTCGGCCAGATCGTGGATCCGCAGCTCGCGCTCCGGCGCTCCACTGAGCAGAAGCAGGGCCCGATACTCTGTCAAGCCAAAACGGCAGGTGTCTGCAAGCCACTTGCCGAGTCTGGCATCCACGGCCGCGGCGAACATGCTGATCTGCGACCAGGACAGACTCACGTCGCGGGCTGACGACCCCACCCCGCTCAGTGACTCCATGTACATACAACAACCCTAACATAGGCGGGGCCTCCCGTCACGCGCTAGCGAAGAGGCGGCCGTAGCCGGCGATCCGTCCCCGAATCACCGACCCTTGCAGACACGACCAGACAAGGACTTGGTTGGCGGTCAGGACCGTGACACCCAGCTTCCGCTCGGCCTGATTGATCGCACCGACGGCTCGCTGACCGTTGCCCGCGACGAACACCGCGCGCGCTCGCGTACGCTCTACCAAGCCGCGGATCGCTCCGGCCATCTTGGCAGGCGTGATCGCCTGCGGCCCACCCTCCGGCCCGCAGGGAGTTACCGAGATCACGTCGAGGCCCTGATCGGCGAAGTACGCGGTGCCGGCCTCGCACAGTTCGTCGTCGAACCACGACGGGGCCATGACCGCGATTCGCTCGAGTTGCAGCGCCTGACTCGCCGCTACCGCCGCGGTGCCCGTGGTGGCGAGCCTGACCCCGTGACTGATGTGGGCCAAGCGGGCGAGGAGTTCATTCTCGCCGGCGGCACCTACCTTGAACGACGAACTGGTGAACGCCAGCCCGATCGCGTCAAGGGGGGCACTGGAAAGGCTGGCGACGGTCTGATCGATCACCTCGGGCTGGATGAACTGCAGAACCGGGTCGTGGGCAATCTTGTCGTCGATGTGCCCACCCGGATGCATCGGCGAGAAATCCACTCGGGCCCCGTGAACGGTGGCCGAGTGCCCGGCGAGAATGGCTTGAGCCTCGGCTTCCGGACCGATGTCGGCGTGCGGGGTGACGAGCCCGAGTTTGAACTTCGCGTCCCATCCGTCGGACTTCCACATCAGTCGGCGCTCCTTGCGCAGTCCTGCCCCGCCGGGGCGCGCAGCGCGTGCGACGCGGGTGTTCTGCCCGACGCCACGACCATGCGCGGGTGCTTCTCCCGGATCACCCTCAAGATCTCACGCATGTCCGGGTTCGGATACCAGCGTTCCCTCCCGCGGTACTGCATCCGAGAGCCACCGCGATAGGGCTGGCGCACCGAATCCCTATGCGGGTCGAAACGCAGCACCTCGATTCCGTACAGACCGCACAGCAACGCGTTGAAGATTGGGGCGGCCTTAATCCACCGCCCGTTGAGGTAAATCCGGGCATACCAGTGCAGGAATTCCGCGCCACCCACGAGCTCCAGCATCGCGCTGTCGGCGACGTGATTGGTCACGCTGTCCGAGCAGAGGATCGCCGGCACGCCAAGCTTGCGGCAACCGGTGACGAACAACAGGCTCTTGTGCAGGCAGAACCCGACCCCGTGGGTGGCCACAGCCGAGGCGCTGAGCTGCTCATGCAAGGGCACGTTGAAGACGTTGTAGTCGATGCCATCCCGCACGGCGTCATGGAGCCGTTCGACCGCCCCCGCCATATGCGGTGCCCGATAGCAGCCGGCATCCTCCACAAACAAGCGCACGGCCGAGTGGTGGTAGTCGAGCACGGCCGACGCAGCTGTCGCCTCTTCGATGTCGAGCGTCATGTTTTTACCCCCATGATGGTTGCAATCTTGGTGCGCAGGACGTCGTTCGAACCGGAGTAGATTGCCCCCGGAACGGCGTCGAGAAGGTCTGCGCAGTAAGGCTCGGTGGTGAGGTAGCCGTTACCTCCCCGGATGCGGATGCTGTCAAGCGCGCACACCGCATGCGCCTCGCTGATAAAGATCTTCGCGGCCGCCACGGGTATCGTCACGTCGCAGAACCCGTCGATTCTGGCGGCGACTGACTCCAACAACGCTGCCCCCAGCTCGATCGCGATCTGGGAATCCACGAGGCGGTTGGCCACCAGCTGGTTCTTCCCGATGGGCGCACCGAACTGTGTGCGGTGGTTGACGTAACTGACCGACTCCTGCACGGACCGTTCCATCTCGCCGATGTTGGCCGCGAACGCCAAGAGGGTCTCCCGCTTCATTACCTGGTCCATGATCAGCATCCCGGCTCCGGGGTGCCCGACGCGGTTGGCCTCGGGCACCTCGACCTCGTCGAAGCGCACCTCTGCGATCGGCGAGCTGCGCAAGCCCGCGGTCGGCATCGGCGCAGACACCTCGACCCCGGGCCATCCCGTCTCCACCAGCAGCGCCGACACGCTCTCCGCGCGTCTTTCACTCTCTGTCTTGGCGTACACGACCAGCGTGGAAGCGATCGGGGCGTTGGTGATGAAGCGCTTGGCCCCGCTGAGAACATAGCGATCACCTCGCCGGGCGGCCGTGGTGGACATGCTGAGCACGTCCGAGCCGGCACCGGCTTCAGTGATCGCGTGGCCGCCGATCGCCTCCCCGGATAGTGCCGCAGGCAGGTAGCGTTCTTGCAGCTCCGTTCCGGCGAATGCCTGGAGGGCGAAGATCGTGCTGGCCAGTTGCGTCACCGCCGAAAAGGTCAGACCCCGGTCGGGGCTGGCCTGCCCGAGTTCACGCAGGCGGGTGGTCGCCTCTACGAGCCCGTGGCTGCGTGCCGACGGTGCAAGCACTCCGAAGAGCCCGGCAGCCGCAAGCTCCCTCCACACTTCGGGACAGAACTTCTCGCGTGCCCCGGCAGCTCGGTCCTGCTCGCGGAGATGTTTCAGCAGATGCCGCCACCGTTCTTCCTCCATCGCTGCCACTCCCTCAGTACGAGCTGAAGCTGGCGTCGGAGAGGATGTGCTGCTCATCTCCGCGGATGGGCGGGGTGAACACGCTGATCAGTTCCATATCCTCGTGCTCGCACGCGCGCAGATAGTGGCGATCGTGTTGGTCGAGGGCGTAAAGAACGCCGGGCCTGAGCTTGATGATGTTGCCTTCGAGGTCCGCGACGCTGCCAGACCCCTTGATGCAATAGCAGGCCTCGAGGTGACGGCGGTACTCGAGCTTGGATTCGGTGCCCGCACGTACCAGGGTGTGCGCAAGCGCAAATCCCATGTTGTCCGAATCGACCAGCAGCCGGTGGCTTGTGCCGCTTCCCCACTCTACAGGCGTGACGTCGTCCTTGGATCTAGCGAACATTTTCTTATTCCCCTTTCTCCAACTGTGTGTCCGTTCGGTGTGCATCGATGAACTCCGCGATACTGAGCGGGGTTCTGAGTTGTTCAGGATCGATCGCCAACGAATTGATCGGAACGCGAAATGTCCGACCACACCATCCGAGCAGCTGCACGGTACTGACGCTGGTAAGAATCCCGGTAGCGTTGAGATCGATATCCTCAGGGAGCTCGTCCGGTCCGATATCGGGGGCAAAGGTTTCCGTGATGTACCACTTGACATCATTCAACGTCGCCATAGTCATGCCTTTTCAACTTCGGCCATAATGCGCTCAAGATTCGGTTTTCCATTGCCGTTGAGCGGAAAGGGCTTGTCGAGCAGGTGCAGCCGATTTGGGATCGCATAGGGAGGTAGTCGACGGCTCAGCGCGAGACGTAGTGCCATCCCGGACACCTGCAGCCCATTGACGGGTTGCGAGCAGGCCAGGTGAAGTTCGTCGCCCGCGACTGAGGAGCTGATCCAGGCGCACGCGGCCCGCACGGGGCCGATAGCCGAGGCAACCTTTTCGATCTCGTCCAAGTTGATGCGCTGGCCACGGAGCTTGACCGTGCGGTCGGTGCGGCCGAGATACCGCAACTGATCGCCAACACGCTCTACCCGATCTCGCATGGGGTAGAGCGCTCGCTCGCCCCATGCCTCAGCCAGCGGTTCGATCTCACCACCCGAGATGTAGCCCTCGGCCATCCACGGGGTTCGCACCAGCAGCTCGCCGGGTAATCCGTCCGGGCAACGATCCCAAGGTTGTACCGAAACCCCATAATCCAGAAAGACCTCACACCCTGCGATGGGGAGCCCCAAGGGCACGTCGTCTGCGGTCGCGAACGTGGCCGCCGCTGCTGTGTAGATCAGGCAATCGTTAACCTCGGTCGACCCGTAGACATTGTGGAACCGCGCCTTGGGAAACAGAGTGGCGGCAGCCCGACGCGTCGCGGCTGCCGCCACTCCGCCCGTGACGATGACGTCGCGGACACCGCCGAACGACCTGCCCTCAACGGCGTCGACAACGACATCAAGCGTCGAAGGAACCGTCTGGAGGAACGTCACGCCGTGATCGCTCAACAGGCCGGCGACGTGCTCGCGTTCTTGAAACCGTCGCGGATCTGCGGCGACCACCACACCGCCGGCAGCGAGCACAGCCCACGTGTCGAGCAAGGAGACATCGAAATTCCAGGGGCTCAAACTCAACGACACCGTGTCGGCCCCGAAACCGAAAAATCCGGCACCCCAGCTCATAAACCGCTCGATCCGAGACACCGCAAGGGCAACGATCTTTGGATGGCCCGTCGACCCCGACGTCGGCAGCGCGAGAATGCCTTCCCCTCCATCGGCTCCTGCCGTGCGCGCCCGAGTCACCAGGCCGAGCTGTTCCCGTACCTCGTCGACATAGTCGCCACCGCTGGCCTCCGGGACCAGCGCCACCACCTCGCCCCGTCCCAACCGACCCACAGCGAAGCTGAGCAGCTCAGCATCCTTGGCCGCCCGCAGAACCACTGGCCCCGACTCGGACCCTAAGATCCGCTCACCAGCGGCGAATCCGCCGATGACGCGGTGTACCGCACCACTGACGTCACCGATCACCAGACCTGCGCCGTCCAAACCCATTCTGATTCCCCCATCGCCGACACAGCCGCGGTCTACGGGCGGTCACGGCCACTGTTCCGACTGCGAATCGATCCAAACGTAGGTTAACCGCATGCATGTGCATACAAGGGGAAGCCCAGTTTAAGGGTGGGTGCATTGTGCCTTGATTGCCGTAGTTGGCCCCGCGCGCTCAAACCACACCTCGCCGCCCATCTCTGGCCTGGAGAGTCGTGCTCGCCGACGAAGACCGCACCGCACCGCCCGAGAGCCCGCGGAATCAGCCGCAAATACCTCTTGTGGCGATGAAGGGGCGGGGCCTCCGCTCTCGTAGCGTTCCCGGCGGATGCGGGGGTGTTCACGTTCCACAAATCATGGGAGGCCCCTATGAAACGAGTATGACGGCAAGCAATTCGTTGGGATCGATCTGCATCGGCAGCGGTCGGTGATCGTGCGTCGGACACTGAGTCCGGTGAGCACGTCTCGGCGGTCGAGGACGCCGGCGCGCCTCCTCGCGGGCGATGCTCGACGCCTTGCTGGCCGGCGAAACCGATCCGGCGGCCATGGCCGAGCTCGCCAAGAAACGGATGCGGGTGAAAGTCCCGCAGCTGACCGAAGCACGCGTTTCTGACCCGCATGCACCTGGACTTGATCGACCAGCACACTGCGGCCATCTGAAGTCGAAGTCACGCCAGACCCGGCAGCGCAGGAAGGATGATCGTGGCACAGTCAGCCCGAAGTTGTGAGAAGCCCGCTACACCAACTGGATCGCTCTGCACCGAATGGGAGGTGGACCAAGGCATCGCATCTCGGGTCGTCTACAAGCCGGAACGGCATCCTGTCGGATGCACGGCTTGCGTCCATATCAGCGCGATTCAGGTCGAAGACGGCAGCTTCGAAACCGCTCACGAAGCTCCACACATATACCTCGATTGCCACCCCGACTCCGGACTAACAATTGAAAACGCGCGTGCTCTCGCGCCGATACTCATCGAGTCCGCCGCTCAGCTCGAGGGCTGGATTGAGATATTCGGTGCCGTCACCAATCCCGGAGCCAACCGATTATCGATCCTTCGCTGCCGCGCATCAGCATCACCGAACTGCGCCGACATTTCAGCCGGATCATCGGTGAAGCGGGGACACTGCCCGGCATAGACCACCCGGTCACCGATCCGCAGCACGCTGCGCTGGCCGTTCACCGGACCTCACCCGCCGCTACTTCCGCCAGATCCGCCGCCACTCGCGCCACTTCTGAGGATTCCCGCGGGATTGTCAGTAGCATTTCCCGTTTCGATGTCAGTGCTTGCTTCTTCGTGATCGAATACATGCGTTCGAGTACCCAGCGAGGTGTTGGGAGGCCAGCTGGTGGTCGATGCGGGCGCACGGGCGCTGCGGCATGCTGCTGCGAACCGGCTTGCGGCGTTGGACGAGCGCGGTGAACTGACGAGCGATCATGTGCGGTTGAGCGCGCAAACATTGGCCGTCGCCGAACGAACGGTGTGGCGCTGGTTGGCGACGCGCCGGGCCGGGGTCGGGCCGGTGCCACGACGACGGTTCCGACTCGATGATGAACTACGGGTGCGCCTGGCGTACTGGCACGGCAATGTAATGGCGCTGCATCGGGAGTTGGTGGCCGCCGAGAAGGGCGGTGGCTCACCGGCACCGAGCAAGTCTGCGTTGTATCGCGCGGTGGAGGCCGATATCAGCGCGGGCGATCGCGCCGGGCTCCGTGCCGGGGAACGGGCGCGCAGGAGATTCGACGTACAACGGCCCCCGTCGCACCGCAATGCGGCATGGGAGGCCGACCACGTCGAGGCGCCCGTCCAGGTCGACGCGGACGGGCGACTGGTCAAACCGTGGGTGACCTGGTTCATCGATGCCGCCCACGACGTGATCCTCGGTGTGGCGGTGACGCCGCGAACCCCGAACCGGGAGAGCGTGCTGGCGGCACTGCGGGCAGCGGTGATGCGGCGGGAGCCGTACGGACCGGCCGGGGGCCTGCCTGCGGCGGTGCGCATCGACCGGGGCAAGGACTTCCTGTCCCGCACCGTCACCGACGCACTGGGCGCGTTCGCGGTGCGGGTGGACGACCTACCGGCCTACGGTGCGCATCTGAAGGGCACGGTGGAGACGATCAACGGTGCAGCCGAGAGGATGCTGTTCGCAGCCCTGCCCCGTTACACCCACCGGCAGACACAGGTCAGCGGCGCCCCGGTCGATCCCGACCAGCCGCCGCTGTCGTTCGAGGCGTTCACCGCCGAGGTGCTGGGCTGGGTGCGGTGGTGGAACACCGAACACACCATTGCCGAACTCGGTGAACGAACGCCGATGCAGTCCTGGGACAACGACCCGACCCCGATCCACGACGCCGACGAGACCCGATTGTGGATGTTCACCCTCGAAGACGACCGGAGAAACCGCACTATCACCACCAAGGGCGTCGCGTTCGGCCGCGGCCGCCACTACATCGCCGACTGGATGGTCGGGTTGGTCGGGACCGGGGTGCGGATCCGGTACATGCCACACCACACCGGCGAAATCGAGGTGTTCGACGCCGCCACCGGCACGCATCTGGGCACCGCGGTACTCGCCGATGCCGCCTCTGCCGAGGACCGCGCCCGGGTGTTGCACGCCCGCACCCGCAAGGCGCGCCGGTTGCGGTCGGATCTGGCCGCGGCTGAACGGGAGCGGCGGGTCCGGTATGCGGCGTCGACGGTGCCGGAACCGGCGAAGCGGCTCGATGCGCTGACGACGGCCGAGGCCGCCGCGGTCCTGGCCGACGAACACGATGCCGACATGGTGCGGTGGGCGCGACCGGATCTGATTCCCCTCGACCCGCCGCCGGCGAACTGGCGACTGCCGGTGGACCCGAACGAGCATGCACAACCCAACCGAAACGGGGACCGCCGGTGACAAGGACACCCCGCAACCCGGGCCCGGATGTCGATGGCGCCCAGGCCGATCACTTCCTCGGGCTGCCCGGGGCGCATATCGTGGCCACCGACGCGCTGATGTTGACCCGCGACAACATCGCCGACGTCATCGAGGCCAAGGCGATGATGTGCGTGCACGGCGACGCCGGCGTGGGAAAGACGTTGTCGGTCAACGCCTCGCTGCGGACACGGTGTGCCGGGTGCAGTTCCGGGCACGGCCCACCCCGCGCGATATCCGGCATACTCTCTTCGACGCGCTCGGCGTCGCCGGAGTGCCACCGCTGCGCCCAATCGAGTTCGACCAGACACTCAAGACCGTGTTATCTGAGCGGTTTCGGGTGCTGGTCTGCGACGAGGCTCAGTGGATGTCGCGGGAATGCTTCGAATACTGGCGGCACCTGTGGGACGACCGGCGCACCGACATCGCGATCGTGTTCGTCGGCGGCGGCGATTGCTACCACGTGCTCTCCCGCGAACCGATGCTGTCCAGCCGGGTGTACGTGTGGCAGGAATTCCGTCGCATGACCCCCGAACAGGTCCTGCGGGTGATTCCGGCGTTCCACCCGGTGTGGGACCACACCGATCCGGACGTCCTGTCCTTCGCCGACGCGCACGCCGGCCACGGCAACTTCCGGTCCTGGGCCAAGCTGACCGCGCACACCGTCCGCGCACTGCAACGCCTCGACCGCGACCGAATCGACCGTGAGGTGCTGGGCTCGGTATTCGCGAAAATGTCCGGCCGCAGTGGGTGACATCGCCTACACCGACGTGCAGGCCGGGCACGGCAACTTCCGGGCCTGGTCGAAGATCACCTCCCACGTCGTGAGGGGCCGGGCCCGCCTGCAGCGCGACGTCGCGGGACCGGGACGTTCTGCGTGGGTGTTGCGCCGGCTCGGCGGCAGTGCCTGACCGGCCTGACCAGGCTGACCGGCCGGGCCGGCCGGTGGTGCGGGTGCTGCTGGATCCGGGTGATGAGGTGCGGGTGAGCGTGGGCCTGCTGCAGCGTCACGACCCGGCCGGGGGCCTGGTGGTCGTGCATCCAACCCCGGGGCTGTGCGGCCTGGCCGCGCTCGCCCATGACGTGCTCGCCGCGCTGGGGCGATCGATCTGCCGGCTGAAGGCCGAACGGCTGGTCGGGTCCGCGCGGGCTGGGCGGGCGGTGGTGGCGTGGCTGCTGGCCGACCAGATCGAGGACCTGGTGGTGCTGCGCGCCGACCGGCTCTCGGCGGCCGGCTGGGACTGGCTGCTGGCGGTGTGCCGGCGCAGCGGCACCCGTCTTGTGCTGATTTGCCACGTCCACGCCGTCGCACCGGCCCTGGCCGACGTCCTGGAGGGCACCAGCCACGAGATCCTCACCGACCTGGGCACGACCCTGCCGGGCCGGCCGGGCCGGCCGGGTCGTGCGCCGGCGGCGATCCACTCCGTGCTGGCGCCGGCGCCGCAGGCCGTCGATCTGCCGCTCTACGCCAACGAGCAGATCCACACCTACCGCAGCGCGGCGCCAGCGGCGATCGGCCTGCGGGGGTTCCTGCAGACCGACGCGGTGTACCAGCAGGGGCGGGCCGCGGCCGGCGCCTGGTTGGACACCCACCTCACCGGCGCGTGGAAGGTTCTCGACATCGCGCAGGTGCAGCTGTTTTTGACCGAGCTCGTGCAGGACAGCCCGACCCGCAATCACAGCCTGGCGCGGCTGCGGGGCGCCCAGGGTGGTTTCCGGGCCCGCAGCTTCGACCTGAAGCTGCCCCCGGGACAGCTCATGGTCACCGGCCAGCTGACCGGCCCGGGCCTGGACGGCGGCGCCGCTGGCCTGAGCGTGGCGGTCCTGCAGCGGATCCGGGCCGGTGTCGCCCACCCGACGATCGGGGCCGGGATCGCGCTGAGCCTGCTGACCCAGCTGCCGATCCTGTTCCTGCACAGCCTGCCCTGGGAGGCGCTCTCACCGGACAACCACGCGCTGCGCCTGACCTGGTTCCCGCAGTACGCCACCCTGGTTCCGAGCAAGTTCACGATTCGCCGGCATCACCCGATCACGGCCGTCTTCCCCGTCCCGCCCGCCGTCCGGCCGCTGCTGCAGGCGGTCCGCTGCTTCGCCGCCGAGTCCGACAACACCACGGGGCGGCTGTTCGCCTCGACGAGTTTCACCTTTGAGCGTATCGGCGCGGCCGCGGCGCACTGCAAGATCACGCTGCCCGATCAGCACCGCCACCGGGCCGCGAATCTCCTCCAGACCTGGCAGTCACACGTTACTTGCACGTACACCCCGTACTTGGGCAGCAAGTTCGACACCAGGTTCATCGCGGATCAGGCCTTCGCTCCCAACCCACACGTGCAGGCCGCCTCGGCGTAGGGCTCGAGCAGGACGGTCATCGTCATCACCAAGGGTGCCGCCGATGTAGTCGCGTACGCGCCACGCGGTCTCGACGACCAGCCCACGGCGGCCAATGCTGGAAGTTGTCGTCCCGGCAGCCCATGTCCATGAGCCGTCTCGCCGACCTGCCCCACGAGTGCACGGGTCGTCGGCTTGCCTGAGCCGTTGGGCGCCGTGGCGCCATACGATCACCGCCCCGACGCCAATGACTAGAGCACCCAGAAGCATCAGGATCCTCACCGATCAAAAAACCGAAGAGGTTCAGACTTTCCTTGGTGATCGATGGGTTGCTATGGAGAGCATCCTTCCTTCCGAAGCCGGCAGGTGGATTCCACCGACAGACCTTGTCGATATCCTCGAAAAGTAGTATTTCTTCGCCAACTAGACTTCATCCTCGGGTCGATCGAGTCCGACGATCCGGTTGGAGAGCACGTCCTTGATCGCAAAGGGGCCGAGCTTGCCTTCACGGTGCGATGCCCAGTGCTATCGCTGAGCCACAACCGATTGGCAGATCCCTTCAGCGGCGCGTTTTCACTTGCGAGCGGGTGGACCCTTTCCGGCAGATAAGCCGTCAGCAGCCGGACGAGAAGCGGAGGCGGCGAGGCGGGCGGGCATCAAGTAAGATCAACCACGATCGGGAAGGGAATCCCGTCGGTCGCGATTTCACCGGGAAAACATGGAGACGAACCGCTCAGGGTAGGTGCGTAGGCCGGGCGCCCGGCCGCCACGATCTGCAGTCGGTAACCGTCTGGGCCGTAGCCGAACTCGTTCGGCGTCCTGAAACCCTCGCGCTCGTAGACGTACCAGCCCCAACTGCGCCAGATATCGCCCGTGCGCCTGATCATTGCATCGAGGTTCGTCCCCGGCGGAAACTTGAGATCGCCCGAGGTGTGAAACCGGGTTGGGGCGCTCTTTGGATCTTCGGGCTCATCTTCGCACCAACTGTTGTGACCGGCGCTTCCGTAGCGTGTCGCGTCGAGCACCGTGCCCGCCGGAAGTTCACGCAACGTGCGCGTCAAGTAGTCCATCAGCGCGTCTTGCGCCTGCTGTTGGCTTTGCGGCACAGCGTCTTTCGGATTCCATCCGAGTGGCGGCGGCGGAGCAGATGTCACAGGCGGACCTCCAATATCGGTAGCGCCGGTGGGCACGGGCGGGCCGAGCGGGCCGAGCGGGCCGTCGTCGCTGCAACCCGCGAGCAGTGCGACCAAAAGCACGAGGTTTGAGACACGTCGAAGCGCATCGGGGAATCGCTTGCCGGTACCAGGACGTTCGCCGGTCATGGCACGACCTTTGGTGGGGGCATCCCGGCAATGATGGCACCCATGTTGGCGAGTGCGGGATTGCCCTCGTCCCAGTAGCTGTTGTGTGCGCCCACAGACGGCAGATTCAGAATGGGCGGTCCAGTTGAAGGGCCTGGTGCGGCTGCCAGCTCGACGGAACCGAAGCCGTCCCATGTCGGATTCGGCCCCAGGGAGGCACCGGCGACGAGGTGAATGATGTCGTGCTGGGCGCGCGTGGCGTAGACCTGGCCGCCCGGATCGAGGTTGAGTTCCGAGGCATGGCCCACCATCATGCCCGGACTGCCGACACCGATGACGTTCTCGACGGCCAGGTGGTGATCACTGGCACCGGCGGCGCCGACCAGGGTTGAGCCGTAGCTGTGGCCGATCACCGTATCGATGGCAGGTGGGACGCGGTCACTGTGGGAGGCCTGCACGCCGTCCAAGTAGGACTCGAGCGCACCGGCGCCGCCGGTCGCGTAGCTGGAATCGGCGGCTTGGCCGAGGTCCATCGGCCGGTCATAGCCCATCCAGGTGGTGACGGAGACATCAGCGCTCGTCAGGCTCGGATCGGCGTCAAGGGCGGCGTTGAACATATCGAGGGACTTGCCGTCACTGCCCGTGAAGGCGACCATGTCCTGTCCGGTGCCGGGGACCAGCGTTGCGTTGCGGATCGCGGTATCCGGGTTGCCGATAGACACGGCGGCATGGCCTTGGTCGTCGATGAGGCCGAGGAAACGCGGTACGCCGTCATTCCGGTTCAAGGTGTCCGTCACCGCTTGGTAGCCGTCGAGTTTGTGGGTAGCGCTGTCCCACTGCTGCTTCCAATCCCGCCACTGGCGGTAATTCTGGTAGTCGCCCTTCGGGTTGGGCACCGCGCCGCTCGCCCAGGCGGGGTGCTCTGCCCGTAGCCGGTCAACCTCGGCTTGCGTGGACTGCGTCAGCTCGCCGAGGTGCCGCTCGTTGAAGAGGTTCCGGTCAACAAACGGCATGCCCGGATGGTTGCCGATGCTGTGGTCCTGCCGGTACAGGTACTCCTTTTGTTCCAGCGACAGCTTCTCCCACAGATCGTTGAACTGCTGCGGGTCTTCGGGAAGTGGCCGCGAGAGCGCGTCCTGCAGTGCCGGGTCGTTGGTGTGCGGAGAGTCAGGTATCGGCGCATCGCCGGTCGCCATGGCGATCGCCTGGCTCAGTTCCTGGTCGGCGCGCACCGCGTCCGCCAGGATGGCATCGAGCCGCGGTTGCAGCTGCATTTGCTTGAGCATGACTTCCATTGGGTCAGCGCCTGCCGCGCCCGGCCCCGGCTCGATGGTGTTGCTTACCGGAACGACCACCATGCCAAGGCTTTCCGCCTCTGCGCGCAGCTGCGCGAGGTCCGTCTTGACCTGCTCGTCGTCGTCGGCGGCTCGGCCCGCCGCCTGGGCAACCGCCAAAGCCTCTTGCCCGTGCGCGTCGAGGTCCTTGCGCACCCCATCGACCGCTTCCTTCGCTGCCGCCGACGCATCGCCGCCCCAGGTGCCGAACGCAGGCAACTCGGCAATGCCGTCGGCCGCCTCGAATGCCGCCTCGGCCCGGCTACGAGTGGCATGGAAGACTTCGCGCACGTCGCCGGCGTCCCAGCGGTCAATCTCCTCGACAGAAATGGTCATGGTCAGGGCCGGCAGCTACAGACCGAGATTGTCTGCGGTCACCTGGTCGCCCACGCCAGCGATACGTGCTGCGTTGTGCGCATCGGTTTGCGCGTAGCCGAGCGCGGCCGTCCGCATCGCCTCACTGAGCTCGACGAACCGGCCGAAGAGCGCCGTCGTGTCAGCTTGCCACTTGGTCAGCGCACCGGCGAGTGCCGTTGCGGCCTGCGCCGGTACACCGACCTGCGCCGCCTCGACGCGGCTATCGGCGGACCCATGCCGTAACCATAACTCGTCGCCATGGGCATCGACCGTGGACGCCGACACGTGAAGGTCCTCGGGTACTACGCGAACTGCATTCGGCAATTGACCCCTCCCTCATGCCGAGCAAACCGTAACTTCAAGATAAGAGTACCGGCGAGCGCACGGTAAGAAGTACGACAATATCCGGGTGCCTTACCCCAGGACTCCTGACATGGAGCCGGTGCCCGGTCGGTAATTCTGTGCTCTGATCTGCTCATTTCCGGTGTGTCACGGCGCGGTTCCCGCCCGCGATGTCCAATAATAGATAGACCGATTCGGCGACTTCGAGAGTGGTGGATGATGGCCGTGATGACCACGCAGCCGCCCCTGCCGTTGGCGCCGGGCGACGCGCGCCCGGTCGGCACGGCCGCGGCGATGGTCGAGGACGACGACGGCGGCCGGGTGTTCGTGCACGGCAATCTGGCCTACGCCTGGGACGCCGGCGACACCGCGGCGCGCCGGTTCGCGGCGGTGTCGCTGATCCGGATCAAGGCCGCCACCCAGCTCGAGGCCGCCGAAGCGTTCGCGGTGAAACCGGCCACCGTGCGGCGCTGGGACACCCAGCTCACCGATTCCGGTGTGGCCGGGCTGCTCGCCGAACGCAAAGGGCCCAAACGCAGGTCGAAACTCACCGCCGACACCGTCGCGGCCATCCACCGGCTGCGCGGCGGCGGGGCGTCCTACCGCGCCATCGCCGCCGAAACCGGCGTGTCTAGGGGCAGTGTCCGCAACGCGCTCGTGCTCACCCATGGCGGCCCCCGTACCGAGGAACCGTGCCTCGCAACGACTTCCGATGCCCCTGTCGAGCGCGAGCCCGAGCCCGAGGCGGAGGTCGAGGCGGAGGCCGAGCCCGCGGTGGAGGCCGAGGCGAAGGCCCAGGCGAAGACCGAGGCGAAGGTGGAGACGGGTTGCCCCGCAGAGGTTCCCGATGATCCTGCGCGGGTGCCGGTGTTGGCGGATCCGGTCGACCGCTCTGGTGAGCGGGCGTTGGCGGCGTTCGGGTTGATCGGCTACGCGGCACCGGTGTTCACACCGTGTGCGCGGGCCCCGCTGGCCGGGCTGCTGCTGGCGCTGCCCGCGTTGACGGCGACCGGGCTGCTCGAGTGCGCGCACACCGTCTACGGCGATTTCCCGAACGGGTTCTACTCGCTGGATACGATGTTGTGCGAGAGCGTGTTCCGCGCCCTGCTCGGCGAGGCTCGCGCGGAGGGCGCCACCCGGATCGACCCGTCCGCGCTGGGTCGAGTGCTCGGTTTGGACCGGGCGCCGGAGGTGAAGACGATCCGCCGCAAGATCGGGCTGCTCGCCCAGGCGGGCAGGGCCGGCGACTGGATCGCCGCGACGGCGGCCAGGCATGTGCAGGCCCGGCCCGAGCAGGTGGCGGTGTGCTATGTCGACGGGCATGTGCGCGCCTATCAGGGCACCCGTAAGATCGCGAAAACCCATGTGCCGCGGTTGAAGTTCCCCGCCCCGGCCACGGTGGAAACCTGGGTCGCCGACGCCGCCGGGGACCCTTTGCTGGTGGTGATGGCCGAACCCGCCGCCTCGCTGGCGTCGGAGCTGCGCCGGTTGATCCCCGAGCTGCGTGCGCTGGTCGGCGACGACCGCCGCGTGCTGGTCGGGTTCGACCGCGGCGGCTGGTCCCCGACCCTGTTCGCCGACCTGGACGCGGCCGGGTTCGACACCCTGACCTGGCGCAAAGGCGCCACCGCCGACATCGCCGAGCACGAGTTCGCCGAGCACACCCACACCGACGAGCACGGCCGCACCCACACCTGGCGCCTCGCCGACACCGGCGTCGAGCTGGCCATCGCCGAGGGCCCACGCGCGGGTGAGGTGTTCGCGATGCGGCAGATCAGCCTGCACGACGCCGCCGCGGCCCGCCAAATGCACATCCTGACCACCCGCGCCGATCTCCCCGCCGCCGAGATCCGTTACCGGATGGGGTCCCGCTGGCGCCAGGAGAACCACTACCGCTACGGCCGCATCCATTTCGACCTCGACTCCCACGACACCTACCGCGCCACCGACGACGACGCCAACCGGATGGTGCCCAACCCGGCCAAGAAGCCCGCCTACCGCGCCGTCGAAAAGGCCCGGCGGGCACTTGATCTGGCCGAAACCGCCAGCGACGCCGCGCTGCTGGCCGCCCACTCGCCGCAACCCGGAACCTCGGTGGTGCTGACCAACGAGATGATCAACACCATCAACGCCGACACCCACGCCGCCGAAGCCGCCCTCGACGCGGCGCTCGCCGCCCACCAGGCGATCCCGGTCCGAGTCCCGCTGTCTCAGGTCAACCCCGGCCAGCAGGTCCTCGACACCGAAACCAAACTGATCCACCACGCCATCCGCATCGCCGCCTACAACACCATGCGATCGCTGGCCCGGGCGATCCTCACCGACACCGGCTACACCCGCGCCGACGACGAAGCCCACACCCTGATCCGCACCGCGCTGGCCGGCTCCGGCGACATCATCCCCGACCACGACACCAACACCCTGCACATCCGACTCGACCCGCTGCCCGCACCCCGGCACACCGCCGCCATCGACGAACTCTGCGAACTGCTCAACGACACCCACACCGCCTACCCCGGCACCGGCCTGACCCTGCGCTACAGCATCAAATTCCACCGACGACCGCACACCAATTACTGAGCTATGTCAGGAGTCCTGTACCCGTGAGCGCCCAGGGCGAGCAACTTACCGAACACGACACGTCGAAACTCGCCGCGGCGCCGGGGATCGTTATTACGACACCTGGCTGCACTCAGGCAGATCTGGCAATCCATGACAACAGGTTGCCGATCCGCGTATTTGGGTGTGCACCCGAACGTTTCGCGATCGCAGGGTTGAAGTCAAGATGGAATTGCACGGATGAAACGAAACGGTACCTGTCAGCGAGTGAATTTCGCCGACACGCATTAAGGCCCAAGTGAGAGCAGCACTGTGTTTTTGGCGCTCTCGCGTACCTCAATTCGGCTGATTCGGACGCGGCCGGATGTCTCAACTTCGACGATGGGCGTCACGGCGTCATGTATCCACCTAGCCGAACCTTCGAGGCTTGTGTCTTCCATCACGCGCAGGTTGGCCGCCCCCAACGACGCTAACCGCTCGAACTCTTCTCGCAATGGGTCGTCCTGGGCGACCAGGACCGTGTGGTCGAACTGCATCTCCAACAATGCCTTGATCGACTTCATCGAGGAGAAGTCGATGACAACGCCAGCACGATCCAAGTTAGAGGCCTGGAACTGGATTTCGACGCTCCGGGCGTAACCGTGCAGCGACCGTAGTCGCTGCGAGCCACGCCAATTAACAATTAACGGTACAAGGGGGCGCCATTTTCATGACACCGGAACAAACCGTCAAACTCATAAACATACTTACCAAGAAACGCAACGAATTGCGTATGAGCGTCAACGAAGTTGCACGTCAGGCGAACGTCGACCCAGGAACGGTCTGGCATATAGAGCAGGGCATGATCGCCAAACCGCGAATGGAAAGCCTAGTAGCGATCGCACGAGTGCTCGACATCAACACCGTAGACCTATTTACTGCAGTGGGCTGGCTGACCGCCGATGAGCTGCCATCTCTCAGCACCTACCTGAGGGCCAAATCCGGCCAGCTTTCCGATGCTGCAATCACCGACATCGAGCGCTACGTCCACCGGACGCAGTACATCTACAGCCTCGCCGACAGTCACGCTCGCACCTCGTCGGCCGCTCTAAGGCTCTCGGGGAACCGCAATCAACTTCCGCCCCACACGCCGCCGACATCAAGAAGGAGAAATGAGCATGAGCCCGACGAATGACCCGATGGACGTGACCAAGGCCGTTCTTTATCTCCGCGTGTCTAGCAAGAAACAGATGGACACAGCGGTCGACATCGACCCCGACGGCAACTCCATTGCCACGCAGCGCGAAGTCAGTACCCGTAAGGCAAACGACCTTGGCGCCGATGTCGTCCGGGAGTTTGTCGAGCCGGGTGTCTCAGCATCCACGATCGAGAAGCGCCAAGCCTTCCAGGACATGCTGACATTCCTGCGAGAAAACCCGTGCGCTACGTCATCGTCTACGCCCGCTCACGCGCCTTCCGCAACTACATCGACGCCGCCATCACCAAACGGCTCCTCGACAAGCTGAACGTCAAACTCGTCTCTGCGCGAGAGGACTTCGGCGACGGCGTCTACGCCGACATGATGGAGGCCGTCACCGACATCTTCAACGATGTCCAGAACAAGCTCAGCGGTGAAGACATCCGAATCAAACTGCAGCACAAAGCCATCAACGGCGGTACTACGGGAAGAGCCCCAATCGGCTACCTCAACACCAGGACCGTAATCGAAGGGCGACAGATCAACACCGTCAGCCTCGACCCCGACCGTGCCCCATTGGTATTGAAAGCCTGCGAGCTTTACTCGACCGGCGACTACTCCATCGAACGGCTGACTGCCACGATGGCCGACCTCGGCTTGACCAGCAAGCCAACCGTCCGCTGGCCTGCAGGCCGACCGATGTCCGATACGCAAATGCACCGGATGCTCGGCGACCCCTACTACGCCGGCTTCGTCGTCTACAAAGGTGACATCTACCCCGGACGGCACGAACCGATCATCGGCCAGGACCTCTTCGAGCGTGTTCAGGAAGTCCAGCAGGCGCGCAGCGGACGCGGCACCCGCGACCGCATCCTCAACCACTACCTCAAAGGACTGCTGTTCTGCCAACGCTGCCGCGACCACGGCCGAACATCACGGCTCATTTTCACCGAAGCCAGAGGCCGCACCAGACGCTACGGCTACTTCCTTTGCCGCGCACGACAAGACGGACTCTGCGACCTGCCGCACATCGCCGTCGCGCGAATCGAGCAGGCCGTCGTCGACCACTACATCAGCTTCCAGCTTGGCGAGGACTTCGCCACCGAGTGCCAGGAGAAACTCGACGCCGCGCTCGCCGAAGCCCAAGGCAGCGAGCGAGAAGCGCATGCCGCCCTCACCCGGCGCATCAACGAACTGAATGACAAGGAGTCGCGACTAATCGACCTCGCTGCCGACGGCACACTGCCCGCCGCGAAGATCAGAACGAAACTAAACGATATCAAGATCGCCCGCGCCCGCGTCGAAGCAGGTCTCACGACAACTGCCGAACAGCTCTCCGTCGGCGCAAGTGTCCTCCGTGACGCCCTCCACCTCGTTGCGGACACCCACGATCTCTACCAGAACGGCAACAGCCAGATACGCCGCAATCTCAACGACACTTTCTTTCAGAGGCTCTACATCGACGACTGCGAAGTGACCCATGACGTACTCAAACCGCTCTTCGACGATATCGCCGAAGCGAAGAAGGTGATGACCGCCGTCGCGGCGGATACCGGAACCACGGCCCCCGTCGCGTCCCAGCGAACCAAGAACAACAAAACGGCCCCACCCGGACTCGCTGGCATTCTTTTGGCCAGCGGTTCGAGTAAGGCCGATCTGGTGGAGCTAAGGGGATTCGAACCCCTGACCCCCACACTGCCAGTGTGGTGCGCTACCAACTGCGCCATAGCCCCGTAAGTCGTGCCCACCGAAGTTACACCACGACGGGTGGCCGCTCAAAATCGCTGGTCACGGCACTTCGCCACCGGCCTCCGGTCCCAGCGGGCGGACTGGTGTGTGCTCGGTGAACGACCGCGGACGGGTCTCGGGCGCGAAGATCCAGCCCACCGCCGCCACACCCAGGATGACGCCGCTGATCAGGAACGCCCAGCCGAACGAGGTGTACTGGGCGATCAGGCCGACCAGCAGAGAGCCGCCGATCGAGCCCAAATCGGCCATCATCTGGAACGTCGCAACGGCGGTGCCGCCCCGCAACTTGTTGCCCACCACGTCGGCGACGGCGGCCTGCTGCGGCGAGACGAACACGCCCGTGGCAGCGCCCGCGATGGAGGCGGCCGCCAGGAAGACCGGCATCGACGTGGTGAACCCCACCAGCGCGGTCGACACCGCCGCCAACGCCAGCCCGAAGATCAGCAGCTTGCGGCGCCCGAGGCGGTCCGAGAGGTACCCGCTGGGGATGACGACGGAGATGTTGCCCACCGCGAACGCCGTGAGCGCCAGACCGGCCGCTCCCGGCCCACGGCCCAGCACCTCGACGACGAACAACGGCACCAGCGCGATCCGCAGGCCCAACGACGTCCACCCCGTCGCGAAGTTGGAGAACAGGGCCGCCTGATACGCCCGGTGTCGGATCACCGCCCGGAACGGCACCGGCGTCCCGGCATCCTCGTCCGCCCGGGCGACCACCACCGAGTTGCGCAGGCTGACGAAGACCACAACCGCGGCGACCAACAGGGCCGCCCCGTAGATGACGAACGGCGCCGACAACCCGAAGCCGGCGGTCAGACTGCCGAGGATGGGGCCGCCCACCGAGCCGACCATGAACCCGGACGAGAACAACCCCGCGACACGTCCCCGCGCGTCCGGGGGTGATATCCGAATCATCAGCCCCAGCGACGACACCGTGAACATCGCCGAACCGATCCCGCCCAGCGAGCGGAACAGCAAGAGCTGCCAGTAGGTCTCGGCGAATGCGCACGCCGCCGTCGACAGGGCGACGATGATCAGGCCACTGACATAGACCCGCCGCTCCCCCAGCCGCTGCACGAACAGCCCGGCCGCAGGCGCCGCGACCAGTCGCATCACCGCGAAGGCGGTGATCACGAACGTCGCCGCGCTGATGCTGACACCGAAGTGCCGTGCGTACTGCGGCAGCACCGGGGCCACCACTCCGTAGCCGAGCGCAACGACGACGTTGGCGACGACCAGTACCCACACTTCGCGCGGCAGCCGCGGTTTCGTCGTCTCCGGACAGTGGCCCTCCGTACGCGAACTCACGCACTGACCCGCTTCACGAAATGACCGCCGCCACCACGTCACGCGCAGCCGCCTGCACCTCGGCGAGGTGCTCAGGCCCCTTGAAGGACTCCGCGTAGATCTTGTACACGTCCTCGGTGCCCGAAGGCCGCGCGGCGAACCACGCGTTCTCGGTGGTCACCTTCAGCCCACCCAGCGGCGCGTCGTTGCCCGGGGCAGCCGTCAGCTTTGCCGTGATCGGCTCTCCGGCCAGCTCGGTGGCGGTGACCTGCTCCGGTGAGAGCTTGGCCAGCCGTGCCTTCTGCTCGCGGTCGGCCGGCGCGTCGATGCGCGCATAGGTCGGGGCGCCGTACTTCTCGGCGAGTTCGGCATATCGCTGCGACGGCGTCGAACCGGTCACCGCGAGGATCTCCGAAGCCAGCAGCGCCAGGATGATCCCGTCCTTGTCGGTGGTCCACACGGTGCCGTCGGTGCGCAGGAACGACGCCCCGGCACTCTCCTCGCCCCCAAAACCGATTGTGCCGCTGATCAAGCCGTCGACGAACCATTTGAAGCCGACCGGCACCTCCTGCAGTGTGCGGCCCAGACCGTCCACCACGCGGTCGATGATCGACGAGCTCACCGCGGTCTTGCCCACCGCGGTCGACGACGGCCAGTCAGGCCGGTGGGTGAACAGGTAGTCGATCGCCACGGCGAGGTAGTGGTTGGGATTCATCAATCCACCGTCGGGCGTGACGATGCCGTGCCGGTCTGAGTCGGCGTCGTTGCCGGTGGCGATCTGATAATCGCCGATCTTCCCGATAAGAGACGCCATGGCGTTGGGGGAACTGCAGTCCATCCGGATCTTGCCGTCCCCGTCGAGGGTCATGAACCGCCACGTCGCGTCCACCAGCGGGTTGACCACGGTGAGGTTCAGATTGTGTCGCTCGGCGATCGCGCCCCAGTAATCGACGCTGGCGCCGCCGAGCGGATCGGCGCCGATGCGGACCCCTTCGGCGCGGACTGCGTGGAGGTCGACCACATTCGGCAGGTCCGCCACGTAGGCATCGAGGTAGTCGTGCCGCTGCGCGGTCTGCAGCGCCCGGGCCAGAGGCATCCGTTTCACGTCGCGCAGACCGTTCCGCAGGATCTCGTTCGCCCGTCTGGCGATCGCCCCGGTGGCGTCGGTGTCGGCGGGCCCACCGTTGGACGGGTTGTACTTGAACCCGCCGTCGCGGGGCGGGTTGTGTGACGGGGTGACGACGATCCCGTCGGCGAGATCGGTGTCCCGGCCGCGGTTGAACTTCAGGATGGCGTGGCTGACGGCCGGGGTGGGTGTGTAGCGGCCGGCGGAATCTATCATCGCGACAACGTCGTTGGCGGCCAGCACCTCGAGCGCCGAGGTCCACGCCGGCTCCGACAGGGCGTGGGTGTCGCGGCCGATAAACAGCGGCCCGGTCACGCCGTGGGCGGCGCGGTACTCGACGATCGCCTGCGTGGTCGCCAGGATGTGTGCCTCGTTGAACGCCGCGTCCAGGCTGGAACCGCGGTGCCCCGAGGTGCCGAACGCCACCTGCTGGGCGACGTCGTCGGGGTCGGGATGCACGGCGTAGTACGCCGTCACGACCTGCGCGACGTCGATGAGGTCTTCGGGTTGCGCCGGCTGCCCGGCGCGGGGGTTGGCCGCCATGATCTCGATTCTGCTCCCTTACGACGTGGCGCTGTCCGACGACCGGACGGTATTCCCGCCATACTCTCGGTCATGCTTCGATTCGACGGTCGGGAATTGGCCGCGGTTTTCGTCGGCGGAGCGCTGGGCACACTGGCGCGGGCGGGGTTCGAGGAACTCGCCGCAGCCGACCCGGGCCGGTGGCCGTGGCCAACCTTCACGGTCAACATCGTGGGGGCATTCCTGCTCGGCTACGTCACCACGCGGTTACTCGAGAGGCTGCCGGTGTCGAGCTACCGCCGTCCGCTTCTGGGCACCGGCCTGTGCGGGGGCCTGACGACGTTCTCGACCATGCAGGTGGAGACGGTGCGGATGCTCGAGCACGGCCACCTCGGGCTGGCGGCCGGCTACACCGTGGCCAGCCTGGCGGCCGGACTGGCCGCGGTCGTGGTCGCGACCGCGCTGGTGAGACGGGCACGCCTCCGCCGATGATCGTGTGGGCGGGGGTGATGCTCCTCGGCGGGGCGGGCGCGGTGTGCCGATTCGTGCTGGACCGCACGGTCACCGCGGCGATGGGGCGACCGTTTCCGTTCGGCACTTTGGCGGTCAACATCAGCGGGGCCTTCGTCCTGGGGTTCCTCGGCGGTCTGGCGCTGAGACCGGAGCTGGCACTTCTCATGGGCACGGCGTTCATCGGGTCGTACACGACCTTCTCCACCTGGATGCTGGAGACCCAACGCCTCGCCGAGGAGCGCCGCGGCTGGCCGGCGGCCGCCAACGTGGTCGGCAGTGTCGCCGCCGGCCTCGCCGCCGCGGCGGTGGGTCTGTGGCTCGGGAGCCTGCTGTGAGCGGCGACCTCCTGCAGATGACCGTCTACGTCGGCGAACGTGCGCGCAGCGGTGACCGGTTCACCGCAGATGCACTACTCGACGTGTACGACGCCGAGCCGGTGGCCCACAGCATCGTGGTGCGCGGGATCGCGGGATTCGGGCCACGGCACGAACTGCGAAGCGATGTCACGCTCACCGGGTCGGAGGACCCCCCGATCGCGGTCACCGCAGTCGACACCGCCCCGACGATACGCGCTCTGGCGTCGCGGGCGGTCGAACTCGTCCCTCGAGGACTCGTCACGCTCGAATCGGTGCAGTCGGCGGACGGGCCTCTACCCGGTGGGCCGTCGGTCAAGGTGACGGCGTACGTGAAACGTGGTCACCGGACGTCAGGAGTGCTCGCCTACGCCGCCGTCTGTGACGTGCTGCATCGCCACGGGTTCCACGCCGCGACGGCCCTCCTCGGGGTCGACGGCACCGCGGGCGGGCGCAGGCAGCGTGCCGCGTTCTTCAGCCGCAACGTGACGGTGCCCGCGGTGGTCGTCGCCGTGGGCCCCTGCACGCGGGCGGTCGAGGCGCTCGACGAAGTGCACGGCACACCGGGTGTGCAGATGGTCACCGTCGCGGCGGTGGACGTATGCAAGCTCGACGGCACGCTGGTCTCACAGCCGTCGGCTGTCGCGGGCAATGATGTTCTCCAGAAGCTGACGGTGCAGACTTGCGCGTCGGCGCTCTACCACGGTGTGCCGGTACACCGGGCGCTGGTCGCCCGCCTTCGCGAAGTGCACCAGAGCGCCGGGGTCACCGTGCTTCGCGGAGTATGGGGCTCGCAGGGCGACACGGCACCGCTCGCGGACAGTCTGTTGCGCGTCGGCCGCCGTGTCCCGGTGTCGACGATCGTGGTGGACACCCACGAGCGGATCGCGGCCGGATTCGCGGTGGTCGACGCCCTGACCGCGCAGCACGGTGTGGTCACCGTCGAACCGGTGCCAGCAGCGGTGTCCATCGACAGCGGCGTCCGCCAAGGCGCGCTGTGACCTTCACCGACGGACGCGCGGCGCGCCCGACACCACCAGCGCCGCCGAGGTCCACGGGACGACGTCCCGCGCGACCGCGGCGATCGGCGTACCCGTGGCACGCACCATCCGAACCGCCCCCACACCGAACTTCGGGTAGCACTTCTCGCGCACCCGGCCAGTACGCCGTCAGTCGGGGTCGGTCAGCACTGCCTCGAACGCCACCCGGTCACCGCGGTACACGGCGCGAACGGCTTCGATCGGCACGCCCTCGGTATCCAATGAGCGCCGGTCGAGCAGCAGCATGGGCATGGCCGTGGTGGATTCGAGCAGATCCGCTTCACGGGGTGAGGGCAGCACGGTCTCGATCCGTTCGACCGCCGAAGCGAACCGCACGCCACCGGCACGGATCGCGGCATACAGCGATGTCGTAGGGTCGAACGTCCTTCTGAGATAGCCGAACCGGTGATTGGGCAGGTACGTGCTCTCCAGCCCGATGCGCTGCCCGTCGGCCAGCAGCACCCGCTCGAGATGCATGATCGGCTCTCCCGCTGGAACCGACAGCGCTGCAGCCAATGCCGGGCTGGCTTCGATGTCCTCCCAGGTGACAAGCAGACGCCCGGGGACTCGGCCCATCCGAAGCGCACCATCGGTGTAGGACTTCAACGAAAGCGGCTGGGTCAGCTTGGGCCGAGACACCACGGTACCGCGTCCGCGGCGCTCGATGCGCCCCTCCACCAGGAGCTCGTGCAATGCCTGCCGAACGGTTTCCCGTGCCACCCCGAAGCGGACGGCGAGCTCGCGCTCTGCGGGCACCGGGTCACCCTCCTGCAGGTCGGCGAGCATCTCGTCGAGCGCCGTGCGGACCACGTATGGCTTCGGCAGTCGGGCTGCTCCACTCATATCGATTGCTGTTGGCCTACAACCCGTTCCACAAGAGTAAGGATATCCCCACGTCGTGATCGGCGCGGTCCGGGCCACCGCACAGTCGGCTGTGCCGCAGTTCGTGCAGCGTGGCGGCGAGGGTCAATTCGTCATCGGCGTTGTCCTCGATCGCGCGTGCGCCCCGATTGCAGGGCGTGGCCCAGTTCGTCGACGGCCTCCCCGTCCCAGACTCCTCGTAACGAGCACAGCAGATCTGCGGTCTCCTGTCGCACCGGCATAGATCGGAGTGTATTCGCATTGGTCTATACCAATTTTTCACCTTCTGTTCGTGCTCTCAATACCCACGGGTCGAGGCGCGGTAGCCATGGCCAAGAAAGGTCCGGGACGTGCGTGTAACGGTCATCGGGGGCGGCATCCTCGGCACCACCCACGCGCTCGAGGCGATCCGCCGCGGACACGACGTCGTCCAGCTGGAACGCGAAGCCCAGGCGCGTGGCGCGACAGTGCGCAACTTCGGCCTGGTCTGGCTGTCCGGCCGGGCGGCCCACGAACTCGAGGCCACCCTGCGCGCCCGTGAACTGTGGGAGAAGCTCGGTGCCGACGTGCCCGGGGTCGGATTCCGGCCCGCTGGCTCGCTGACTCTGTTGCGCACCGGCGGTGAACTGGCCGTCGCCGAGGAAATGGTCGCCCGGGCGGACGCCGAGTTGCGTGGCTTCGCGCTACTGGACCCCGAACAGGTCGCAGCGCTGAACCCCGCCTTGCGAGGTGAGTACCTGGCCGGGCTGCGCTGTTCGACCGACGCAGTTGTCGAACCGCGGCAGGTGCTGCCCGCACTGCGCGAGCACATGGCGGCCAGCGGCCGGTACCGGTTCATGGCGGGCAGCGAGGCGCGTTCGGCCGACGGCGCTTCTGTCGTCGACGATCACGGCCGCCGCTACGACGGTGACGTGGTCATCGTGTGCCCGGGTGCCGCGCATGGCGGCCTGGTGCGGGAGCTCGCCGGTCCGCTGCCGGTGCGCCGAGTGCGGCTGCAGATGATGCAGACCGAGCCACTCGGGGAGCAGCTGACCACGGCCATCGCCGACGGCGACAGCTTCCGCTACTACCCCGGCTTCGCCGGTGCGGCACTCGAGGCGTTGCAAAGCAACGAGCCCCAGGACACCGTCGCCGACAAGCACCGCATCCAGCTGCTGTGCGTGCAACGACTACACGGCGGCTTGACGATCGGCGACACCCACGAGTATGACGAGCCGTTCGACTTCGACCTGGACGAGTCGCCGTACGCATACCTGATGGACGTCGTCGAGGGATTCCTCGGCCGCCCGTTACCTCCCGTCGTTCAGCGCTGGGCGGGCGTTTACAGCCAGAGCACCGACGCAGCCCCGCTGGCGTGCCGCACGTCGCCGGCGGACAGCGTGTGGGTCATCACGGGTCCCGGCGGCCGGGGCATGACGCTCGCACCCGCACTGGCCGAACAAACCGCCGACCTCATCAACCTCTGACCGAGAGCCGAGGCGAAACTGTGCAGCCCAACCACATTGAACTTGCTGTTATCGATATGGCCGGCACCACCGTCGCCGACGACGGACTCGTGGTCAGCGCCTTCGAGGCGGCGGCCACCGCGGCGGGATTGCCCGACTCCGGAGCTGAACGAGACGACGCCCGCCGATACCTGCTCGACACCATGGGGCAGTCGAAGATCTCCGTCTTCGAGACGCTTTTTCGTGACCAGAAGCGGGCGCAGCGCGCTAATGCCGCGTTCGAGCTCGCGTACGCCGAATTCATCGACAGTGGCCACGCCGCACCGATCGCCGGTGTGGAGGAGGCGATCACGCGACTGCGCGATGCCCGGGTGAAGGTCGCCCTGACCACCGGGTTCAGCTCGGTCATCCAGCAGAAGCTGCTCGCCGCGCTGGGTTGGCAGTCGCTGGTCGACCTGGTACTCGCACCCGGCGACGGTGTGCGCGGCCGTCCGCATCCCGACCTCATCCTCACCGCACTGATGCGGCTGCAGGTCGACGCCGTCTATGAGGTCGCTGCGTTGGGCGACACCACCAGCGACATTGAAAGCGCCCGTCGCGCAGGCGCTTCGGTGGCTGCCGGCACGCTCACCGGCGCCCACAACGAACGGGAGCTGCGAGATGCAGGAGCCACCCACATCGTCGGCTCCGTCACCCAATTCGCCGACCTCATCCTGCAGCGTCGTTGATCCCTATTCATCTCGGTCCAGAAGGAGGCCCCACAATGTATGTACCTGGGTATGTACCTGGTCAACAGAGCAGAACACCCCAATGTGAGAGCGGACGCCGGTCACGACGGCTGATCCCCGCGGTGCTGACGGCGATCGCGCTGCCGCTTGTGTCGTGCAGCGGCTCGGACGCCGGCACGCCTGCCGACGCCTCGGCGCCCGCGGACGTCACCGCCGCCAAGGAGCAGGCGAAGTCGTTCCGAACCGCGGGCATGCCCGACGACTGGATCAACTTCGGCGAGTTCTATCAGTCGGTCTGTGACACCTACGAGCTGGGCTGCAACGGCTTTGCGGTCGAGGCCAAGAACCGCACCGACACCGACATGAGTTCAGCTGAGGAGATCGCCGCCTTCAAGAACGAGACGACCAACGCGCCGATGTGCTCGGATATCGGCATCGCCTTCGGTCAGGTGGCCGAAGAGGAGGGCGTGTTGCTCGACTACATGCCCGAAGCGGCCGCCGAACTACCGGACGCTTACAAGTCCGCCACCGGTGGATGGGTCGCCACGGCCGTGGGCGTCATCTCCATCATCACCAACACGTCGGTGGTGCCCAGCCCGCCGAAATCCTTCGCTGATCTGCTCAAGCCCGAGTACAAGGGGAAGGTGTCCATGTCGAACCCCATCACCTCAGGAACCGGGCAGGCCACCGTGTTCTCGACCGCCGCGGCACTGTCGACCACCAAGGGTGAATTCGACCTGGACGCCGCGATCGACTACTGGGCCGAGTTCTTCCGGCTGGGTCAGCGCAACGACGCCGAATACTCGGCCGCGGCATTCGAGCGCGGGGAGACGCCGATCCGGCTCGCCTACGACTTCGTCAACATCCAGACCGCCGATCTCGTCAAGAACAAGGGCATCGGCGTCGACATCACGATTCCGGAAGAGGGCGGCGTCTGGTCACCGTCGGCGACGATGTGCAACAAGAAGACCGAGGACCCCGATCTGGCGAAACTCGTTCTCGACCATACGCTTTCCGACGAAGGTCAGCTGGTCTTCGCCAGGGTCGGCGCCCGCCCCGTTCTCTACACCCTGGGCAAGCTCGAGGTCCCGGAGGAACTAAAGGCATCGTGGCTGCCGGAAGCGGAGTACGTCAACGTGGCGGAGTATCCCGGCGATGAGTGGCCCAACCCGTCCGTCGTCGCCGAGCGCTGGGAGAACGAAGTGCTCACGGAGGCCGGATGACACCTGGGCCGGTCTCCGAGGCTGCTCGCCGGCGGCTGGGCGAACTACGATCTGCGATGACGCAGTGGGCACCCGCCGTGCCGTTCATCCTGACTGCCGGAGTGCTGTTGGTCGCGGCGGCGTGGTGGCTTGTTCGCCTCAGCTTTTCCGGGCCCGACGGCGGTTGGACGCTGGAACCCTGGCGCGACATCTTCACCCAGCAGATCACCCGCGACGCGATGGTGCGCTCTTTTGCCCTGGCAACACTCGTGGCGACGATCTGCACGGTCGCCGGCTCGGTGCTTGCCTACCAGGTGGCGAGCCTGGGCCGCCACGGCCGCGCCGGCTCGCAGGCGCTGCTCAACGTCGCCGCCAACTTCGGCGGCGCCTCGTTGGCGATCGCCATGGTGTCGACGCTGGGAGCGGTCGGGTTCGTCCGGCTGCTCCTGCAGGACTGGTTCTCCTACACCCTGGGGCTCAACCTGTACTCGTTCTGGGGGCTCGTCGTCACCTACGTGTACTTCATTCTTCCGCTCTACGTGCTACTGGTGCTGCCGGCGATGTCGGTGATCCGACCTGAATGGTGGGAAGCGGTGCAAACCGCCGGTGGTGGGCGCTGGTATTTCTGGCGCCGTGTCGGCGTTCCGGTGCTCTTTCCGTTTCTACTGTCCGGATGGGTGCTGACCTTCGCGTGGTCGCTCGGTCAGTTCTCGGTTCCGTATGCCTTACTCGGTGAGACGTCGACGAGGTTCTTGATCACAACGCGACTGGGCAACTTCTTGTTCTCTGCCACCGGCGGTGGCAACAGGTTCGAGCGGGCAGCGGCGCTGGCGGTGTTGTTGATGGTCATCTCGGCGGTGGCGCTCGTCCTCTATCGGATGATCGCCTCCCGCATGCTGGCGCGGCTGGAGGGGGCGCGATGACGACAACCGCTCCGATCGCCGTGTCCGCCCACATCCCTCGCGTTCGGGTCAGCACGCGTAACTGGCCGAAGTGGACCCTGCTGGGAGCGTGGGGAGTCTTCCTGGCGCTTCCCGTGGTCGCCACGCTGCTCTACTCGGTTGCGACGGTCTGGCGCAATCAGGCTTTCCCCGACGGCTTCACCCTGCGGTGGTGGATCGACACACTCAGCGAACCGCGTGTCGTGTCGGCATTGCTGAAGTCGACCTGGCTGGCCGCGGTGACGGTGGTCATCGTCGCGATACTCGTTCTTCCGGCGCTGTATTGGGCATACGTGCGCAATCCGCGCATCCGCACGGTGATGCAGTTGTGTGCGCTGCTGCCGTTCGCACTGCCGTTCGTGGTGCTCGCGTACGGCATCAAACGCCTGGCCGGCGCGAGCGAGCTGACCCAGCCGTGGGAGTCGAGCGTCCTTCTCGTCGTGCTCGGCCACGTGGCGCTGGCGTTCCCGTTCTTCCTGTGGCCGGTCGACGGTTCGATGGCGTCGGCCGGGGCGCGCCGGTTGTCGGAGGCGGCTGAAGCATCGGGGGCCTCGCCGTTTTCAACCCTTGTCCGCGTGATCATTCCGAACATTCGCACAGGGATTATCACCGGATCTATCCTCACGTTCGCCACCTCTTTCGGGGAATACTCGATCGCTCGGGTCATCACCGGCAACTCGTTCGAGACGCTGCCGGTCTGGCAGGTGGCCGCGCTCGACGACACCCGCGGGAATCCCAACGGCGTTGCCGTCATGGCGATGTTCACCTTCGTGCTCATGTTCGTCGTGTCGGTGCTCCTGGCCCGAGCGAGCCAGGGGGAGCCGCTTCGTCTGCTGCCGGGCATCGATGATCGGGCCAAATAGCAACAAGAGGAGGAGCCGTGCCAAGCGCAGTACGAATCGAAGCGGTGAGAAAAACCTACGGGGCGACGGTTGCACTCGACAATGTCTCGCTCGACATCGAAGAGGGCCAGATGGTGGCTCTGCTCGGGCCGTCCGGGTGCGGCAAGACCACGTTGCTGCGCGCCATCGCGGGCCTCGACGGCATCGACAGCGGCGTCATCCGGATCGGGGACCGCGACGTAACGAGCACCCCGGCACGGCAGCGCCCCATCGGCATGGTGTTCCAGCATTACGCCCTGTTCCCCAATATGACGGTCGCCCAAAACATCTCGTTTCCCCTCGACATCAGGAGACAGCGGCGCGCGGCGCGGTCCGCGAGGGTGGCCGAGCTCCTGGAGTTGACCGGAATGACCGACCTGGCCGGACGTTATCCGAATGAGCTATCCGGCGGCCAACAGCAACGCGTCGCCCTGGCACGCGCGCTGGCCCCGGAACCCGACGTCCTGCTCCTCGACGAACCGCTCGCGGCGCTCGATGCCACGATCCGGAACGGCCTGCGCGACGAGATCCGGCGCATTCAGCACCGCATAGGCATCACTGCGGTTTTCGTCACGCACGACCAGTCCGAGGCAATGGCCGTCGCCGACCGGGTGGCGGTGATGGACGGTGGCCGCATCCTGGAGGCGGCCCCGCCGGCCGAGATCTACGACCGGCCCGTCTCCCGGTTCGCCGCTACGTTCGTCGGATCCCGCAACGCGATCGAGCTTCCCATCGACCCGGACCGCATGGTCCGCTGGGGCGAGGCCTTCGCGGTCCCAGCGCCGCAAGGCGGCAACGGTAAGGCGCTCGCGGTCTTTCGACCAGAGGATGTGCGGATCACCGAGCACGGGGGGATGGCCGCGGCGGTCGATGTCGTCGTCTTCCTCGGCGCGATCAGCCGTGTCTACGTCACGGTGGACGGGCACACGCTCCACGTCGACCTGCCGTCTCCCGAAGCCGCGGCGTTCTCGCACGGTCAACGGGTCGGGGTGGCCGTCGCGCCGGACGCCGTTCGCGTGTTCGCCGCATGAGTCTGGCGGTCGTCTTCGTCATCCTCGACGGGGTCGGTGCCCGCCAAGTCCGTCCGGAGACCATGCCCGCACTGCACGCTCTGGCAACGGCAGGGGCGTGGCGCCCTGACGGCGCGCAGGCGGTGCTGTGTTCGGCGACCTACCCGAACATTCTCACACTGGTGACCGGGAGGTCTCCCGAGGTGCACCGGGTGTTCGCGAACCCCCTTGTCGGACCCCAATTTGTCGGACATCAATTTGTCGGACATCAATTCACCGCTGATGCGTACGCACCGACGTTGTTCGAGCTGGCAGCGTCGAGCTCCTCCGAAGTGGTGGTCGGGGACCAACATCTCATCGACGTCGCCGGAGCCCGCTCCGCGGGCCGGCATTGGCCGCCCGATGGCACGCTTCCACCGTCGGCGATGCGCGACGAATTCGGTTACGCCGCCGACGAGGAGGTCTTACCGCGGGCCGTCGAGGCCGCGGAGAGGCGGTCGGACCTGCTCGTCGTGCACCTCAACGGTCCAGACACCGCTGCCCATCTCCACGGACCCGAAAGCGCACGTGCTGCAGACGCATACCGGTCGGCGGACGCTACCGTGGCTAACCTCGTCGAGGTGCTGCGGCCCCGCTGGGACGAGCTGGTGGTGCTCATCACCTCCGATCACGACCAGGAACCGGTGGACGACCAGCGGCGCATCGACCTCGCCCGCCTGGCCACCACGCGCGGAGTTGATGCCACCGTGTACCACGAAGGGACGGCCGCGCTGGTGATCGGCGGGGATGCCGGAGACGATCGCTGGCTGGCCGGCGTTCCGGGGATCGAACGATCCTGGCTGTGCGAGCCGGGCCTGCGTATGGTCGCGTCCACCCCGCATGCCTGGTTCGCGTCGGCCACCCAGTCGAGTCGCCACGGCGCTCACGGCGGTCCCAGAACTCGAGACCAGGTAGCCATAGCCACCGGCGGCCACCCAATGGTTTCCGAGATTGCGGATAGGTGGCGCCGTCGCCGCCCTCACGCAGAGGACTGGACGGGACTGATTCTCGCCGCGCTGCGCGACGGTAGCTAGATTTCAAACCCGTCACCCGTGGCTATGCGGATGCGCCCCGCGCAGTGAAGCTTCACGTGGTCAGCTGTTACCAGTACGGCGAACCCGGTTGGCCCACGCTGTCGGATTACACCCGGGGATACGACCGCGGTCTGGCCGACGAACGAACGGCCCTGCGCCTGAATGCCGCCGCAGGAGGGTCGGGATCGGCACAAATCTTCTTCAGCGTCGACTCTTCTTCAGCGTCGATGAGGATATCGAAGACGACACCTGGAACACCGTCGCGGTCGAGTGGTTCAGAGGTGTCAACTTCAGAGGTATCAACTCGGTGCTGGGCGTTCACCGCACCGGGATCTACGGGCATTCCTGCGCGGGTGCGTCGGCGATCACCGACGGGGTGATCGGCCGGTCGACCACGCCGGATCACTGGTGGGCATGGCAGACCAAGGCATGGTCCGCCGGCGAGCGCTAGCCCAGGGCGGTGCTCTATCAGTCGGTCGTCGCCGCCGCGGCCGCATCCCGTCGTCCCCAGATCGGGTAGATGGCCGACGCTGGTCAGCGCCGCACCCGTCTGCTGCACACCGGCCAGGCGCCCCAGCCCTGCCCGGCCTGTGTCAGTTCGGCGATGGCGATCTGCTCTTCGCGGGTGGCCAGGTCGGCGCGCGGCGCGTAGCGCAATCCGCCGAAGCTCTCCCAGGTGCTCTGGGTGAACTGCACACCGCCGTAGAACCCGTTGCCTGTGTTGATGGCCCAGTTGCCGCTGGATTCGCAGGAGGCGAGCGCGTCCCACGTGGCGCTGTCGTGTACCGGCGGAACGGTGGTGCCCGGTTTCGCGCCGACCCGCTGGACCTGCGGCCGGGCCGGGGTGACGATGCTGCGAGCCAGCACCTGTCGGCCGGTCACCCGGCCGTTGACCGTCGAGATGGCGAAGGTGACGTCCTGGGTGCCGGCCGTACCGGGGTCGTCGACGACGCGGCGGCTGATGTTGATCGAGGGGTCGTGGATGCGGCGCAGCGGTGCAGGCAAGGGCAGGCGTTCGGAAACCTTGTGCACCCGAATGCGGGTCACCACGATCTGCATCCCGGCGACGACGGCCGTCGCTGCCGGAGGCATGACCCTGTCGGTCTGCTGAAGCGGCGCGCCGGCGGCTTCGAGGAGCCCGCCGACGGTCGCCGCCGCCAGCCGTCGCTCGCTGACGACACCGCCGTCGTTGATGCGCACCCGCTTCGGGGTGACCACCGGCAGCGCCATACCGGCCACCGGGACGCGACTGGCACGTGAGGCGGTAACGGGCGCCACGTCGTGCATCGACAGCTGTTCGAGTGCGTCGCCGACGGTCAGCGCGGTCGTCCACACCTGCTCACCGGGCTGTCCGTCGACTGAAACCTGCAGTGGCCGAGCACGCCTCAACACGATCGTGTCGGCCGCGCGGACCGACTGGTTGGCGGCCGGACTGATCTCGTCGTGCTCGCCGACGGCATAGCCGTTGTCCCGCAGCACGTCGATCACCCGCGACTTCATCGTCGACACCGTCGTCGAGACCCCGTCGACCGAAAGCGTGACCCGCTTGGTCGCCGCCACGGTGTAACCACCCGCGCACATCAGCGCCACCAGCACCGCGCCGGCCAACGCACGCCGCACATTCGAGGTTCCCGCGGAAGGATCACGGCACGTCGCGTCCTCGGCGGTGTCGGTGCGTTCGGCGTCGGCCAACAGGGCCAGAACTTCCTCCGCCAGTGCGCCCCTGGTCGTGCCCTCCAGCGCGATCCGGCCCAACCGGTCGACACCCGCGCTCTGACAACACAACAGTGCCTGCACGAACAAGGGCAGCAAAGCGGCCAGGTGCCGCCTGCGAAACCGCGCGATCGCACGATGGTGCGGGACCTGGCCCACCGCCAGCCACCGAAAGCAAGGATCGTCGAGGCACTTTCGTTCGAGTTGCCGTGACGAACACACCCCGCTGGCGTACCCGTAGAACAGAACGGCGACCATCAGGCGCGGGTCACAGGGCGTTTCGCCGCACTGTCCGGCGTCGGAAGCCCGAATGCGGCCGAGGTCGGGATGTCCGTCGACCAGTACAGCGATCAACCGGGACAGGTATTCGGCCGGCATCCCCCCGTCCAGCGACGGGGGCGAGTCGTACCCACGGCGGTCAGCGGATCCGCCAAACGCCTTGTCCACCAAGGTCACGGTGCTCATCAGCGACCCATCATGCCTCCGATCCGGCGCTGAGTCGCTCACCCCGCCCGGCGTGTTGTATGGCGAGCCACGCGGTACCGCACGGCCGCCACGGCAATACCACAGGCGAAGATCGAAAGCGCCATTGCCAGTACCCAATTGCCGGACCGTCCGAATGTGGTGGTGTGCGATCCGAGCGGGACGTCCACCACCAGCACGCCGCTCTCGGTGGCGGCGTACCAGCCGAGTTGCCGTCCTCGTGCGTCGAAGGCAGAACTGACACCTGACAACCCGGTGTGCACGGCCGGGTGCCCCACCTCAGCGGCGTGTACAGCGACCATGCTGGCCAACTGCGGCTGCGCCCAACTCCCTTGGTAGGTGGAAGTGGAGCTCTGATACACCAGCAACTGTGCGCCGCGAGCCACCAGTTCACGGGGAAGATCGGAGAACGTCGTCTCGAAACTGATCAGCGGCCCGAGGGCGAGGTCTTCGGTGTACAGCACGATGATTCCGCTGCCGCGCCGTCGGTCTTCCGCCGCCGCCTTCGTATGCCGGGTGGCCCAACCGAACAGCGGCCGCAACGGAACGTATTCGCCGAACGGCACGAGCCGCGTCTTCCGGTACGTGCCGCGAATGCCCCCGGGTCCGATGAGGACCGAAGATTTGGAGATTCCCCCGGTGCGATCACGGGCGTCGACGTTGACGACCAGGTCCGCGCCGACCCGGCTGGACAGGCCCGCGAGACGCGCCACGGCGTCCCGGTCGCCGGTGAGGTCGACCCCGACGCTGCTCTCACCCCAGACGACCAGGTCGAGCCGCCGGCCACGCAAGTCCTCGGTCAGCGCTTCGCCGGCGGCCTGACGGGCGACGGAGTCCTCGATATCGCCCGGTTGCACGAGCGCCACCCGTACCGTCGAACCGGTCGGCGGCGCAGGTCCCAACCAGAAGCATGCCGGTCCGAGGGCCGCACACGCCAGTGCGACCGCAGCCGCGACCAGGCGTACGGGCAAGTTCCGGTTCACGATCACCCTGGCCACCGCGGTGTTCGCGGCGACGATCAGGAAGCTGGTGAGCCACACGCCGCCGAGCGATGCGGAGGCAAGTGTGACCGGTTGATTCCACTGCGAGGCGCCCAGAATCGCCCACGGACCGCCCAGGCTCGGCCAGGAGCGGACCGCTTCAGCGACCACCCAGGCGCTGGGCAGCACCGCCATGGCGGCGAACGTCCTGCCGACCGTATGCGGTGGTCCGCGCAGAAGCAGAAACGCGGCCACGCCCCACGGTAGCCACAACGCGCCGAGTCCGATGGCGAGCACCAGCAGCAGCGGGCCGGCGCTCGGCAGCAGCCAGTACTGGGTGGCCAGTATGTAGCCGGCCATGCCGCACCACGCCCGAAGAGCCGCCGTCCGGGCGGTGGGCGCGGCGCGGACGACAAGAAGCAGTGGGACGATGCCGATCCAGGCCAACCACCACCACGACGGCGCCGGAAACGCGAGCGCAGGCAGTGCGCCGACGACGAGAGCAGCCGCGAGACCGACCCAAGACGCGTTCACACCGCACACCGCTCAAGGGTCACATTCCGCCGACGTCTTGTCCGATATCGCTACGGTGATCGACCATGCGGCTTGACCGCGCGGGCACGCTTGGGTCACTCGGACTGCACATCGCCGATCAAGCATGTTGCCGAGACGGTGATCTTGCTGTTAATGTCCATTAACATGTCTGAGTTTTTCGATGTGATCGTCGTCGGTGCCGGGGTCTCCGGCATAAGCGCTGCCTGGCACCTGCAGGATCGCTGCCCCGACAAGAGCTATGTGGTCCTCGAGCGGAGATCAGACCTCGGTGGTACGTGGGACTTGTTCAAGTACCCGGGCATCCGGTCGGACTCCGATATGTGCACCTTCGGGTTCCGCTTCAAGCCATGGCACTCCCCGAGGTGGACTGTCGATGCAGCGTCGATCAAGAGCTATCTGCGCGAAGTGGTGACCGAGAACGGAATCGATCAACACATCCGGCTCGGCACCGAGGTGCTGTCTGCCGACTGGTCCGACGCCGACAGGCGCTGGACTATCAGGACGCTTCAAAACGGACAAGAGACCGAGTTCCAGGCCGGGTTCCTCTTCATGTGCAGCGGCTACTACAACTACGACGAGGGTTATCGCCCGAAGTTTCCCGGCGAGGAGAATTTCGGGGGGACAATCGTGCATCCCCAGCACTGGCCCGAAGACCTCGACTATGCGGGTAAGAACGTCGTCGTCATCGGCAGTGGCGCTACTGCGATCACTCTCATCCCGTCGTTGATCGACTCGGGCGCCGGCCACGTAACGATGCTGCAGCGGTCACCTACATACATCGGATCGCTGCCGAACGTCGACCCTATCGCCGCACAACTTATCAAGTGGCTACCGACCGACAACGCGGACTTCGTCAACCGTTGGAAGAACATTTTGTTCGCGGTGGCGCAGTATCAGTTGGCGCGCCGCTTCCCGGGGGCTATGCGCAAGGCGATGATCGCTATGGCTAAGCGCCAGCTACCCGCCGGCTATGACGTGGACAAGCACTTCTCGCCGAAGTACAACCCGTGGGACGAACGGGTGTGCCTGGCGCCGGACGGTGACTTCTTCACGGCAATCCGAAGCGGCAAAGCAGATGTGGTCACCGATACCATCGACCACTTCACCAATACCGGGATCAAGCTTTCGTCGGGTGATGAGTTGACCGCCGATGTGATCGTGACGGCAACCGGTTTGAACATGCGGCTCTTCGGTGGCACCAAGATCGCGCGGAACGGCCAGGCTGTCGACCCCGCGAAGTCGATGACCTATAGGTCCATGATGCTGTCAGACGTGCCAAATATGGCGTTCACCATGGGTTACATCAACGCGTCGTGGACCTTGAAGGCAGATCTGGTGTCAGAATTCGTCGCTCGCTTACTCAATCATATGGACGCACACGGCTACGACACCGTGGTGGCCCCCCACCCCGGCGAAGATGTCGAAGAACGGCCCTTCGCCGATTTCGCACCCGGCTACTTCCAACGCGCTATGGATCAGTTGCCGAAAGCGGGATCTCGTGGGCCATGGCAGGTCAAACACAATTACCTATTCGACATCCGCAAAATCCGCCGAGGAAAAATCGACGAAGGATTGCAATTCACGACCCGAAAGTCGAAACAGGTACCGGTTTCCGTCTGAGCCTTCAGGCCGAAGGGGAAGGTCGCGGCGGCGGCGTTGTCGACAGCTGCTCGCCAGTGGTGCGCGCCCGCGGTCCCGGCCGCGATGTTGATGAGATGTTGACAGCAAGAAAGCTGGTCAGAGTCTTAAGGCTCTGACCAGTTTCTTCTGTTGTGGAGCCGCCGGGAATCGAACCCGGGTCCTACGGCATTCCCTCAAGGCTTCTCCGTGCGCAGTTCGCTATGCCTCTACTCGGATCTCCTGATCACGCGAACAAGTCAGGATGACGATCCCAGTCGCTGTTTGATGTCCCTCCAGGTCCCGCGACCGGACCTGAAGGTGGGTCCCTCTAGATGACGCCAGGGTCCGGGCCGAGGGCGCTCCCGGTCTGACGGACTAGCTTCGCTTAGGCAGCGAGAGCGTAGTCGCGCTGATTGGTATCGGCGCTTAATTGGTTGCAGCGACGCTTGCGGTGGTCTCTTGCCTGCACCGGCACGCTTCCCTTGATTCGATGCGCGAAGTCGAAACCGTTCAGCCCCTCGCATCCCTGCCGGCCTTCAGCAGGAAGATCAATGGTACGCCAGATTCAACGTCGTCCTCCACCCCTTTGTTCCGCGGGTCGCGGGCGCGGAACGGCCTCTTCGCGGGGCAAATCGGCTAACCTCGCGGCGATCATCGCGACGGCACCGACCGCCATGGCCATGCCGACGGCCTGCCAGGGTGTCACCCGTTCCCGCAGGACCACGATCGCCAAGAGCACCGTCGCCACCGGGTAGAGCGACATCAGCACACCGGACAACGACAACAGCGATGCCTGCAGCGCGAGCAGCATGGCCACGTTCGCGCCGGTGTCGAGCACACCGGCAAGCACCGCCAGCTTCAGCGGCACCCCGGTCGGCGCCTTCACCTGTCTGGTTCCGACCGCGATCCCCCATCACCAGCACGGTCGCCGCCACTCGCGCGAACACCAGCGGCCAGAGCCCGGCCGCGTGCGGCGCCTGGTCGACCAGCACGAAGTTCATCCCGAAAGCAATTCCCGACCCGACGGGCAACGCGGCCACGAGTACCGCGGTCAACGGCGACACCACAGAGATCGGGCCCGCGCCCAGAACGGCGTAGAACCACCACACGCCGAGGCCTTGCGCGAGTCCGCTCAGCGCGCCCCAGAAGAGCGCTCCTCGCGAGATCTCCCCGCCGCAGCCACGGCCAACACCGCGAGCAGCACCATCGCGATCGGGTAGGAGATCAGCACCACCCGTAGCGCAGCGACCCTTCGCGCGGCGATCGCACCGACGAAGTCGCTGACCCCGTAGCCGGCCGCCGAGGCCAGCGCGAAAACAATCCCTATCAGGACATACCTTTGGCCCGGCGGCCCAGCTCGCGGACGACTTCGCGCTCGGCGTCGCGACGTGCCAGGTCCTGGCGCTTGTCGTGGGCCTGCTTACCCCGGGCCAGCGCGAGTTCCACCTTGACCTTGCCGCCGGAGAAGTACAGCGACAGCGGCACCAGCGTCAGGTTGCCGTCGCGGATCTTGCCGACCAATTGATCGATCTGCTTGCGGTGCAACAGCAGCTTGCGGTTGCGCCGCGGCGCATGGTTGGTCCACGTGCCGTGGTGATACTCCGGGATGTGCAGATTGCGCAGCCAGATCTCGCCGTCATCGACGGTGGCGAACGCGTCCGCCAGCGACGCCTGCCCGTCGCGCAGACTCTTCACCTCGGTGCCCAGCAAAGCGATACCGGCCTCGTAGGTGTCGAGGATCGCGTAGTTGTGCCGGGCCCTACGGTTACTGGCGACGATCTGGTTGTTGGGGTCCTTCGTTCCCCCGGCTTTCCCGGCCTTCTTTGCTGCCACGATTTACTTTCGCACGTACAGGCGCAGCGTGACGTACGCGGTCACGCCGGCCATCGCCACGCCCACAAACAACAGGACCGGTGCGATGTACAGAATGTCCGCGAAGTCGATCCGGGCGATCAGGTTGGCTTGGTAGAACTGGTTCAACGCGTTCTCTAGGAAGGCCGCCCGCACCACCACGAGCCCGGCGATCGCGATGACGACGCCGATCAGGGCGGCGAGCATCGCTTCCAGCAGGAACGGCAGCTGCGTGTACCAGCGGCTCGCACCGACCAACCGCATGATGCCGACTTCGGTGCGGCGCGTGTAGGCGGCCACCTGCACCATGTTGGCGATCAGCAGCACGGCACCGATCGCCTGGACCAACGCCACGGCGAACGCGGCGTTACTCAAGCCGTCGAGCACCGCGAACAATCGGTCCACCAGGTCCTTCTGGTTCTGCACCCCCTGGACGCCGGGTTGCCCGACCATCGCCCTGTCGAACTCCTGGTGTTGCTCCGGATCGACCAGCTTCACCACGAACGACGCGGGGAACGCGTCCTTACCCGCAACGTCCTTGTACTGCGGGAACTTGCGGATCGCGTCGTCGTAGGCGTCGTCGCGGTTGAGGAACACGACCGACTGGACGTCGTTCCGCTCCTCCAGTTCGGTCCGCAGAGTCTGGCACGGGTCCGCATCGCAGGTCGGATCACTCGCCGAGACCTCCGGGGTCAGGAACACCTGACTCTCCACCCGGTCGAGATAGATGTCCTTGGAGTTGTCGGCCAATCGCACGATCAGCAGACCCCCACCGAGCAGACCGATGGAGATCGCGGTCGTCAGGATCATCGCCACCGTCATCGTGACGTTGCGACGAAGTCCGGTCAAAACCTCATTGATCAGAAATCCGAAGCGCACTTAGCGATCCATTCCGTAGACACCGCGCCGCTCGTCGCGGACCAGTCGGCCCAGCTCCAGTTCGAGCACGCGTTGGCGCATCGAGTCGACGATGTGATGGTCATGAGTGGCCATCAGCACGGTCGTACCCGTGCGGTTGATGCGCTCCAGCAGGTCCATGATGTCCTTGCTCGTCTCCGGATCCAGGTTCCCGGTCGGCTCGTCGGCCAGCAGTACCAGCGGCCGGTTCACGAACGCCCGGGCAATTGCCACCCGCTGCTGTTCGCCGCCGGACAGCTCGGCCGGAAGACGGTTGGCCTTCCCCGACAGCCCGACCATCTCGAGCACGTCGGGCACCACCCGGTTGATCACCTCGGACCGTTTCCCGATGACCTCGAGCGCGAACGCGACGTTCTCGCACACCGTCTTCTGCTGTAGCAACCGGAAGTCCTGGAACACGCAGCCCATCACCTGCCGCAGGCTCGGGATGTGCCGCCCAGGCAGTTTGTTGACGTGGAACTTCGATACCCGGATGTCGCCGGACGTCGGGGTGTCCTCGGCGAGCAGAAGTCGCATGAACGTCGACTTGCCAGAACCGGACGGCCCGATGAGGAACACGAATTCACCCTTGTCGATCTTGAGCGACACGTTGTCCAGCGCGGGTCGCGCCGAGGACTTGTACTGCTTCGTCACGCGGTCGAGGGTGATCATCACGGCTCGCCAGTGTAGCGGGGTGTCCGCGTGCGACCGGTTACGGCGGTGGCAGCGGCAGGCCGGGTAGGGGCTGCGGTCCAGCTGGGGGCGCCGGAGTCTCGGTGACGGTCCGGGGGGGCAGTAAACCGGGGCCGTCGGGGTCGATCACCGTCGTCGGCGGCGTCGGGGTCGGCGGGGTCGAGGTCGGCGGGGTCGAGGTCGGCGACGTCGGGCTGGTCGTCGTGGTCTCCGTCGGGCTCGTGGTCGTCGGCGCGGTGGTAGTGGACGTGGACGTCCGCGGGGCGCGCCACGTGGTCGTTGCCGGGGCCTCCACCTGGGTTCGTGGCACCCAGGTGTAGTCGGGGTCGGGCACGAATCCGGGTGGCACGACCTGCTGCGTGGGATTCTGCGGCGGCGGCTCGTAGACCTGGTAAAGCCAGAAGAGCGCGACGAACGCCACGAGGAGGCCCACCGTGGACGTCCGCACCCGGCCGCCCGGCATGTACCGCGGCCACGCTCGCTGGTCGTTCTGCACGTAGTGCAGGAGTCGCCGGAGGTTCACTGCCTCGACTCCGAGCGGCTCTGCGGTGGAGCTTCACCGTGACCGGCGATCGTGTCCACCTTGGGGGTGTGGTCCTTGGTGGCGATGCCGGCCCTGTTCAGTACGGCGATGATCCGGATCCGCAGACGCCGGCCGACTTCGAACTGCTTGCCGGGCAGGGTCCGCGCCACCATCCGCAGGTTGACCGTGTCGACCCCGATGCTCTCCACGCCCATCAACTGCGGAGTGTCGAGCAGCAGCGCCCGCAGCTTGGGATCGTCCATCGAATCCTCGCCGACCTTGTGGAGCAATTCGTTGACGGCGTTGAGGTCCACTGTCGTGGGCACCGGGATGTCGACGACCGCCCGCGCCCAGTCCTTGGACATGTTCAACGACCGGACGATGTTGCCGTTGGGGACCGTGAAGACCTCGCCTTCGCTGGTCCGCAGTTTCGTCACCCGCAGTGTGACCTCTTCGACGGTGCCCTCGGCGGCGTCGTTCGCGCCGATCATGTTCAGCTGCACCAGATCACCGAAGCCGTACTGGCGTTCGGTGATGATGAAGAACCCGGCCAGCAGATCCTGCACGAGCTTCTGGGCGCCGAAACCCAGCGCGGCGCCGAGGACGGCGGCGGGCGCGACCAACGAACCCACGGGGATGTTGAGCACCGCGGTGATCTGCATGCCGACGACGACGAACAGCACCGCGATCGACACCCAGGAGATCACCGACGCCACCGCCTGGCGGTGCTTGGCGCTCTCCGAACGCACCAGCTGATCGCTCTCCTGGTACTCCGCGTCGATCCGTCGCGTCACCCGACGGGCAACCCAGTTGATGAAGCGGGCGGCGAGCAGCGCGCCGATCACCAGGAGTGCGATCTGCAGGCCCCGGGTCATCACCCAGATGCCGATGTCACCGTGCCAGAAATTGTGCCAACCCTCGGCGAATCCGATTGCCAGCGGCGCACTACTGGTCATCGCGCCGGTTTCGCCAGCGGATCCCCGCTTCGAGGAATCCGTCGATGTCACCGTCGAGCACGGCGCCGGGATTGCCGACCTCGTACTCGGTGCGGAGGTCCTTGACCATCTGATAGGGATGCAGCACGTAGGAGCGCATCTGATTGCCCCAGGAACTCCCGCCGTCGCCCTTGAGCGCGTCGAGCTCGGCGCGCTCCTCCTGCCGCTTGCGTTCCAGCAGCTTCGCCTGGAGCACCCGCATCGCGGCGACTTTGTTCTGCAGCTGAGACTTCTCGTTCTGACACGTGACGACGATGCCCGTCGGGATGTGGGTGAGGCGGACTGCCGAGTCGGTGGTGTTCACCGACTGACCGCCCGGCCCGCTGGAGCGGTACACGTCGACCCGGAGGTCCGTTTCGGGGATCTCGATGTGGTCGGTGGTCTCGGTGACCGGCAGCACTTCGACGTCGGCGAACGACGTCTGGCGGCGGCCCTGGTTGTCGAACGGGCTGATGCGGACCAGCCGGTGTGTGCCCTGTTCCACCGAAAGGGTGCCGTACGCGTACGGCGCGTGCACCGCGAAGGTGGCGCTCTTGATGCCGGCCTCTTCGGCGTAGGAGGTGTCGAACACCTCGACCGGGTAATTGTGCTGTTCGGCCCACCGGATGTACATCCGCATCAGCATCTCGGCCCAGTCGGCGGCGTCCACGCCACCGGCGCCGGACCGAATGGTGACGACGGCTTCGCGTTGGTCGTATTCGCCGGACAGCAGGGTGCGGACTTCCATCGCCTCGATGTCCACCCGCAGCTTGGCGAACTCCGCGTCGGCCTCGGCGACCTCCTCGGCACCACCTGCTTCTGCAGCAAGCTCGTAAAGCACCGGAAGGTCCTCGACCCGCTGCCGGAGTTCCTCGACGCGGCGCAGTTCACCCTGCGCATGGGACAGCTCGCTGGTGACCTTTTGGGCGCGGCTCTGGTCATCCCAGAGGTTCGGATCGGAGGCCTCTTGTTCCAGCTTCTCGATACGGGACCGCAAATCCTCGACGTCGAGCACTCGCTCCACCGTCGTGAGGGTGGCGTCGAGGGCGGCGATGTCGGCTTGGCGGTCAGGATCCACGAAGATTGAGGGTACCGGCCGCGCCATGACGGGTCGCCGGCCTACCCGCGGCGCGGACGAGTTCGTCTCGACTTGCCGTCGACGCGCAGCCGTCACGTTTAGAGTCGGACGGGTAACCAGCTCGACCGCGTCGGGACAGCCCCTTGCGCGTGGCCGGGCAGCGACAGAAGGCACCCTCACATGCCCCAGAAGCGCCCATATCACGTGGCGATCGTCGGTTCCGGCCCGTCCGGCTACTTCGCCGCTTCCTCGTTGCTCAAATTCGCCGACAGCGACGACGCGGACCGCGATGTGCGCGTCGACATGCTCGAGATGCTGCCCACTCCGTGGGGTCTCGTGCGCTCCGGTGTGGCGCCGGACCACCCGAAGATCAAGTCCATCAGTGCACAGTTCGACAAGACGTCAGGTGACCCGCGTTTCCGCTTCTTCGGCAACATCGCCGTCGGCGAGCACGTCCACCCCCACGAGTTGGCCGAGCGCTACGACGCGGTGGTGTACGCGGTGGGTGCGCAGTCCGATCGCTCGCTGAACATCCCGGGCGAGGATCTGCCGGGCAGCGTCGCGGCCGTCGACTTCGTCGGCTGGTACAACGCCCATCCCCACTTCGAGCAGATGGGGCCGGACCTGTCGACGGGCCGGGCGATCGTGGTGGGCAACGGCAACGTGGCCCTCGACGTCGCACGCATCCTCGTCACCGATCCCGATGCCCTGGCGCGTACCGACATCGCCGACCACGCGCTCGAGTCGCTGCACCGGCGCGCGGTCGAAGAGGTGATGGTGATCGGCAGGCGAGGTCCACTACAGGCCACGTTCACCACCCTGGAACTGCGTGAACTGGGCGACCTCGAGGGTCTCGCCGACGTCGACGTCATCGTCGACCCCGCCGATCTCGCCGACATCACCGATGAGGACCTGGAGGCGGCCGGGAAGACCGTCAAGCAGAACATCAAGGTCCTGCGCGGGTACGCCGAACGGCCGCCGCGCGGAGCGGGCCGCCGGATCGTGTTCCGGTTCCGCACGTCACCAATCGAGATCAAAGGCCGGGAGCACGTCGAGTCGATTGTGCTGGGCCGCAACGAGCTCGTCACCGACAACGGCAGGGTGGTCGCGAAGGACACCGGCGAACGGGAGGAACTGCCCGCGCAATTGGTGGTCCGGGCGGTGGGCTATCGCGGGGTGCCGACGCCGGGTCTGCCGTTCGACGAGCGCAGCGGGACGATCCCGCACACCGACGGCCGCATCGAGGGCCGGCGCAACGAGTATGTGGTCGGCTGGATCAAGCGCGGACCGTCCGGCGTGATCGGCAGCAACAAGAAGGATTCGCAGGCGACCGTCGACACGGTCGTCGCGGACCTGCGTGGCGCCACCTTGGCCGACCTCGGTGACGACCACTCCGACCGGCTGGTCGAATGGCTGTTGTCCCGCCAGCCGAAGTTGGTCACCGACGACCACTGGAAGCTGATCGACGATCACGAACGATCAGCCGGACAGACAGCGGGCCGGCCGCGGGTGAAGCTCACGAGCGTGGCGGAACTGCTGCGCATCGGGCACGGCTGAGTCGAGGTCAGCCGAGCGGAACCTCGGGCGGTTCGGGTGGGGCGAAGTTCCAGTTGTCCGGGTTCTTGGGCGAGTACACGACGGGGAACAACGCGCCCATCGAGGGCCAGTTGTTCACGTCGACGGCCATACGTTGGTAGACGACGTGCTCGTTGACCGTAGGGCCGTTGATCACCCCCGAGATCGTGACGAACTGCTCCCCCGTCACGTCATCGGGCCTCGGGCTGACGCCGGTGACCAGCAGGGTGCCCTGTGCCAGCTCCCCTCGCGGACCTCGGCCCCGCCTCATCCACGGGACGACGAAGAGCGCGAGCACACCGATCAACAACAGGAGCACAGCGAATTCCCACACACGGCCATGGTAGGACTTGCAGGCATGAGCACCGGTTCTCCCGGCGTTGCCGACGACCTGGCGTTGGCGTTGCGGCTCGCCGACCACGCCGACGCCGTCACCGTCGACCGGTTCCGCGCAATGGATCTGCGCGTCGAGACCAAACCCGATTTGACGCCGGTGACCGACGCCGACCGCTCCGTGGAAAGCGATATGCGCCGGGAACTCTCCGGGGAACGCGGCGACGATCCGATCCTCGGCGAAGAGTTCGGGGGCACAGCGGTTTTCAGTGGCCGCCAGTGGGTGATCGACCCGATCGACGGGACGAAGAATTTCGTCCGCGGCGTCCCCATCTGGGCCACCCTGATATCGCTGCTGGACAACGGGGTGCCCGTGGTCGGCGTGGTCAGCGCACCCGCCCTGCACCGACGCTGGTGGGCGGCCGACGGATTGGGCGCTTTCGTTGCGGTTGCCGGAGAGTCGCCACGCAGGCTCGCGGTATCCAAGGTCGCCGAATTGGACTCGGCCAGCCTGTCGTTCTCCAGCCTGTCCGGATGGGCGGAGCGAGGTCTGCGGGATCGCTTCATCGACCTCACCGACGCCGTGTGGCGCGTGCGGGGCTTCGGCGACTTCCTGTCGTACTGCCTGTTGGCCGAGGGTGCGGTCGACATCGCGGCCGAACCTGAGGTGTCACTGTGGGATCTGGCCGCAATCGACATCCTCGTGCGAGAAGCCGGTGGCACGTTCACCAACCTCGGCGGCACAGCCGGTCCGCACGGCGGCAGCGGGGTCGCATCCAACGGACTGCTCCACGGGGCGGTGTTGGCCCACCTCTCGGGTTAGAACGAGTGTGAACTAGATAACACCGCGCGCTAACCTTACTCCTGAGTCAGATATGGTCGTGGCAATCGCCCCGACAAAGTGAGGCAGCCGGAATGACCAACACCCTGCCGTCCAAGAACGGCACCTCAGCCCGCGCCAAGCGCACCGACCGCGAAAGCGCCGTGGGTCTGCAGCGACACAGGCGGACACCGACCGACATCGGATTGGCGCTGATCACCCCGCTGGTGGGCCAGGAGTTCCTCGACCGGTACAACCTGCGTGACCCCTTCAACAGGGGCCTGAAATACGGCGTCAAGCAGGTGTTCTCCGCCGCGGGCGCATCGACCCGGCAGTTCAAGCGGATTCAAGGCCTCGGCAAGCAGCCCACTCGCCTGACCAGCGCCCCGAAGGGATCGGACCACTTCGACCTCACTCCCGACGACGACCAGAAGATGATCGTCGAGACCGTCGAAGAGTTCGCCGAGGAGGTCTTGCGCCCGGCCGCTCACCACGCCGACGCCGCGGCCAGCTATCCCCCGGACCTGATCGCGAAGGCCGCCGCACTGGGCATAACCGCGGTCAACATTCCCGAGGATTTCGACGGCATCGCCGAACACCGTTCGACGATCACCAATGCGTTGGTGGCCGAGGCGCTCGCCTACGGCGACATGGGACTGGCGTTGCCGATCCTGGCGCCCGGCGGAGTGGCGGCGGCGCTCACCCACTGGGGCAGCGCGGACCAGCAGGCCACTTACCTGCCGGCTTTCGCCGGCGAGAACGCGCCACAGGCATGTCTGGCGATCGCCGAACCGCGCCCCCTGTTCGATCCGACCGCGTTGAAGACCACGGCGGTCCGCACCCCGGGCGGCTACCGGCTGACCGGGATCAAATCGCTGGTTCCCGCCGCCGCGGATGCGGAGCTCTTCGTCATCGCCGCGCAGCTGGACGGCAAGCCCGCGATGTTCGTCGTCGAATCAGCCTCCGAAGGGCTGACGGTGACACCCGACCCGTCCATGGGTGTGCGCGCGGCCGCGCTGGGCCGGGTGGAACTCGACAATGTCGCGGTGCCGCTGGGCAACCGGCTCGGCGAGGCCAGCGCCACCGATGAGGACTACCGGGAGGCGATCGCCCTGTCCCGGCTCGGTTGGGCCGCACTGGCCGTCGGCACATCACATGCCGTGCTCGACTACGTGGTGCCCTACGTCAAGGAGCGCCAAGCGTTCGGCGAGCCGATCGCCCACCGCCAGGCGGTGGCGTTCATGTGCGCCAACATCGCGATCGAACTCGACGGGCTTCGCCTGGTCACCTGGCGCGGCGCGGCGCGCGCCGAACAGGGCCTGCCCTACGCCAGGGAGGCGGCGCTCGCCAAGCGGCTCGGCACCGACAAGGGCATGCAGATCGGCCTCGACGGCGTCCAGCTGCTCGGCGGCCACGGATACACCAAAGAACACCCGGTCGAACGCTGGTACCGCGACCTGCGCGTGATCGGTGTCGCCGAGGGCGTCGTGGTTCTGTAGAAGACTTCTCGAGAACGGATTTTCGTCATGGCAATCAACCTGGAACTTCCGAAGAAGCTGCGCACGGTCATCGAGACGGCCCATCAGGGCGCCGCGGAGATGTTGCGGCCGATCTCGCGCAAGTACGACCTCCGCGAGCACGACTACCCGGTCGAACTCGACACCATGGCCAGCCTGTTCGAGGGCGTCTCCGAGGCCAACACCATGTCGCTTGCGGGCGCCGACGCCTTCCGCAGCGCCGTCCGGGGCCCGAAGGAAAACGTCAACGGCGGCAACATGTCGGCGGTTCTCAGCGCCATCGAGGTCAGCTGGGGTGACGTGGGATTGACGCTGTCGGTGCCGCGGCAGGGCCTGGGCAACGCGGCTATCTCCAGTGTCGCGACCGACGAGCAGCTCGAACGGCTCGGCAAGGGGGTGTGGGCTGCCATGGCCATCACCGAACCCGGCTTCGGTTCGGATTCCGCGGCGGTATCGACGACAGCCCGGCTCGAGGGCGACGAGTACGTGATCAACGGCGAGAAGATCTTCGTCACCGCCGGGTCGCGCGCCAGCCACATCGTCGTCTGGGCCACGCTGGACAAGTCGCTGGGGCGGGCGGCGATCAAATCCTTCATCGTGCCGCGGGACCATCCGGGCGTGACAGTGGAGCGGCTCGAGGACAAACTCGGCATCAAGGCGTCCGACACCGCGGTGATCCGCTTCGACAACGCCCGCATCCCGAAGGACCAGCTCCTCGGCAGTCCGGAGATCCAAGTCGAAAAGGGTTTCGCCGGTGTCATGGAAACCTTCGACAACACCAGGCCGGTGGTGGCGGGTATGGCCGTCGGCATCGGGCGCGCCGCACTCGAGGAACTGCGCAAGATCCTCACCGACGCCGGCGTCGAGATCTCCTACGACAAACCCGCCCACGCCCAGAGCGCAGCCGCAGCGGAATTCCTTCGGTTGGAAGCCGATTGGGAGGCCGGATACCTGTTGACCGTGCGGTCGGCCTGGCAGGCCGACAACGCAATCCCGAACTCCAAGGAAGCGTCGATGTCCAAGGCGAAAGCGGCCCGGGTGGGCAGCGACATCACCTTGAAGGCGGTCGAACTGGCCGGCACCGTCGGGTACTCCGAGCAGTCCCTGCTGGAAAAGTGGGCGCGCGACAGCAAGATACTCGACATCTTCGAGGGCACCCAGCAGATCCAGCAGCTCGTGGTGGCCCGCCGACTGCTCGGCCTGACCTCGGCACAACTGAAGTAACAACTGAAGTAAGTAGGCGCTCCCATTTCGAGCAGCTGTCGAGCCGGTACGAACGCGGCGAGCCGGAGCCCTTGGTAGCCAAGGACCGAAGTCCACAACGGGTCGACGAAGACGCCGGCGTCTTCAAGGACGCTCTGGCCTTGACACCCAAGGGCGGTGTGGTGCGCGACTACCCGATCCTACCGGGCATCGAACTGACCGTGAGGTGGTGGCCTCCCAAAGCGACGAGAGTTCGGTGTCGGCGACCTGGTGCTGGCCCACGGCGATGACATCGGCACCCCAAAGCACGGCGGTTACGCGGAGTCCGCCCGGCTTCACCGAGCGCGGCATCCGCCCCGACGATGGTTCGATCGTCGTGACCGGCGCCAGCAGAGGCGTCGGATCGATCTGCGCCGCTGGGTGAGGCCCGCTGGGCGGGCGCCGTGGACTGCGTCGGCGTGCGCGCCGGCCGGTATTCCGGCAGGCCAGTGGTTCGGGTGGCCGGCGGCTTCCAGGCCGCCGGCCGTCGGCGGCTCAGCCCAGCAGCACGCGCTGCAGGTCGGGCTTCATCTGCTGCAGCTGCTGGCCCCAGTACTGCCAGGTGTGCGTGCCGCCGGCCGGGAAGTTGAACACCCCGTTCTGTCCGCCGGCCGCGATGTAGCGCTCCTGGAAGGTGATGTTGGTGCGCAGCGTCAGGCTCTCCAGGAACTCCTGAGGCAGACCGGCGCCGCCGAGTTCGCCCGGCTTGCCGCTGCCGCAGTACACCCAGATCCGGGTGCCGTTGGCCACGAGCTTGTCGATGTTCACCATCGGGTCGTTGCGCAGCCACGCCTCGCTGCCGCCCGGGCCCCACATCGGCTCGCTCTTGTAACCGCCGGCGTCACCCATAGCCAGGCCGACCAGGAACGGCCACCAGCCCTCGGACAGATTCAGGAAGCCCGACAGCGACGCCGCGTAGATGAACTGCTGCGGGTGGTAGATCGAGAGCACCAGCGATGCGGACCCGGCCATCGACAGGCCGACCGCGGCGCTGCCCGTCGGCTTGACGTCGCGGTTGGCCGCCAGCCAGTTCGGCAGCTCCGAGGTCAGGAACGTCTCCCACTTGTAGGTCTGGCAGCCCGCGTTGCCGCAGGCGGGGGCGTACCAGTCGGTGTAGAAGCTGGACTGTCCGCCGACCGGCATCACCACCGACAGACCGGAGTCCAGGTACCACTCGAAGGCCTGGGTCTCGATGTCCCAGCCGCTGAAGTCGTCGCGGGCACGCAACCCGTCGAGCATGTAGACCGCAGGAGATCCGGGGCCACCGCTTTGGAACTGGACCTTGATGTCACGTCCCATCGCCGGTGACGGGACCATCAGGTACTCAACCGGCAATCCCGGCCGCGAGAACGCTCCCGCGAGTGCCGTGTTTCCGGTGAGGCCGATCATGCCGGGAAGCAGTGCCGCCACGGCGGTGGCCACCGCGATGCGGCGTGCCCAATGGCCTCGAATCTTGTCAACGATCGTCATAAAGCAATCCATCCATCTTCCGGTTAACGCGTATCACGCTCGTCCCAGCGGACACAGTCCCCAAAGGCCCCGCAGCGCATTTCTGCACTGTGTTGTCCGCGCCCGCTCAACTGACCGGTGCGGCAGAGAGCGGACCGAGAGATTCAGTTGTTGCGCACTGAGTAAAACATGGGCCCTTAACTGAGAAAACCCCATAAAGGCGCAGGCAGGGCCCTAGCCGCGGGGAAACCTCCGGCGAAGCACCGTTCTGCGACTTTCGAACGAAACCATGTCACCTGCGGAAACGGCTGTTGTCGAGGGCTATGCCGAGGTCTCGTTCGTCCGGGCACCGGCCGGCTTTGTGTCCACAACTGGATACACCACGGTTACCTGATCGTTGCCGCGGAGGACCTGCCCTGCTGCCGATCTCCAAGGTCGCCGTCGAGGACGCGTCGGGCACGGCATGCGGCCCACCGGCAGGAAATCGGCGGCGCCAACCACCACCACGCCGGACCCCAGCCACGTGAGACGCTGTGGAGGCGGTCGGCATCTGTACGGAGCGGCTGCACCGCCACGGGTTCTCAATGGAGGGCGAATGACAGCAGGCGCACTGGACGGTATCCGGGTCATCGAGATCGGGACGCTAATCTCCGGACCGTTCGCCGGTCGGTTGCTCGGCGACATGGGCGCCGAGGTGCTCAAGATCGAACCGCCCGGCGCCCCGGACCCATTGCGCACCTGGGGCCAGGCCGAACTCGACGGCCACCACTTCTTCTGGACCGTTCACGCCCGTAACAAGAAGGCGATCACGCTCGATCTGCGCACTCCACGCGGTCGTGCGATCTTCCTGGAGCTCGTCGAGCAGACCGACGTCATCGTCGAGAACTTCCGGCCCGGCACCCTCGAACGCTGGGAGCTGGGCTACGACAGCCTCAAGGCCCGGAACAAGGGAATCATCCTGGTGCGGGTGTCCGGCTACGGCCAGACCGGGCCGGACGCGCGCCGCGCCGGCTACGCGTCGGTCGCCGAGGCCGCCAGCGGCCTGCGCCACCTCAACGGTTTCCCGGGCGGCCCGCCGCCCCGGCTGGCCCTGTCGCTGGGCGACAGCCTGGCCGGGATGTTCGCCGCCCAAGGCGCGTTGGCGGCGTTGTACCGGCGCACCGTCACCGGCGAGGGTCAGGTGGTCGACACCGCCCTCACCGAGTCGTGCCTGGCGGTGCAGGAGTCAACGATCCCCGACTACGACGTCGGCGGCGTGGTGCGCGGCCCGTCGGGAACCCGGCTCGACGGCATCGCCCCGTCGAACATCTACCGCACCGCCGACGGCAGCTGGGTCGTGATCGCGGCCAACCAGGACACCGTGTTCCGCCGGTTGTGCGCCGCGATGGGGCAACCGGAACTGGCCGTCGACGACCGGTTCGTCGATCACCCTGCGCGGGGCCGCAATCAGGACGAACTCGACAAGATCATCGGCGACTGGGCGGCAGAACGTCAGCCCGTCGACATCATCGATACACTCTCGGCGGCCGGTGTCATCGCCGGGCCGATCAACACCGTCGCCGACGTGGTCGAGGATCCGCAACTTCGGGTGCGCGGTATGATCGCCGAGCACTGGGACGAACGCGTCGGACGCGCCGTCCTGGGACCGGGCATCGTTCCGGTGTTGTCGGAATCGCCGGGCACCATCCGCAACGCGGGTCCGGCGCGTCCGGGTCAGCACAACGACGAGGTCTATGCCGGAATCCTCGGCAAGACCGCCGACGAACTGGCCGAACTGCGAGCGGAGGGCGTGCTGTGAGTGCACTGCCCGCCAAGGTGGCCATCCGCGAGGTCTCGATGCGCGACGGCTTGCAGATCGAAACGCCGATTCCGTTGTCGGCCAAGCTACAGCTGCTCGAGGCGATCGTCGCCACCGGTGTCCGCGAGGTGGAGGCCACCGCGTTCGTCTCGCCGTCGAAAGTCCCCGCGCTCGCCGACGCCGCCGAACTCGTCGCCGAACTCGGCCGATTCGACCAGGTCGAGTTCTCGGCTCTGGTCGCCAGCGCCAACGGCGCCAAACGGGCCATCGCCGCCGGGCTGCGGTCGATCGAGTACGTGGTGTCGGCGGCCGACGGCCACAGCCGGGCCAACGTCGGCCGGTCCAGCGCGGAGGCGACCGCCGCCATTTCGGACATCGCCGCAATCGCCCACGACAGCGGCGCGACCGTCGAAGTGATCGTCGCGACGGCGTGGGACTGCCCGTTCGACGGCCCGACACCACGGCAGCGGGTCCTCGACGTCGTCGAGGCGGCAACCGGATTCGGCGCCGACCGGTTGACGATCGCCGACACCATCGGCACGGCCACCCCCAGGCGCGTCAGCGATCTCGTCGCGCTGGTGCGCTCCCGCATCGGCGACCTGGCCCTCGGCGCCCACTTCCACAACACTCGCGGCGCCGGGCTGGCCAGCGCCTACGCCGCCGTGCGGAGTGGCGTCACACGGCTCGACGCGTCGGTGGGGGGTCTGGGCGGTTGTCCGTTCGCGCCGGGTGCGAGCGGAAACATCGCCACCGAGGATCTCGTCTACCTGTTGCGCGACAGTGGTGTCGACACCGACGTCGACCTGCGGGCCGCCATCGCCGCCGCCGAGGTCGCCCGCACGGTCGTCGGCCATGACCTACCCAGTGCGCTGCTGCGCGCCGGCGACCGGATCACCGGCTGAGCGCGGCCATGGCCCCGGAGCCGTCCGCGCTGAGCAGCAAGGGCAGCCAGACCCGGTACCCGATCGAGCAGGCGACCAAAAGTCGTTCGTCGCGCCGTCGTGGTACAGCAGAGGAAATTCCTCGAGTCGGTCGCGATGGGCGACGCAGCCGTTAACATCGGCCCATGGCAGCACCGCCTCCTACGCTGCAGATCCTCGTCTACAGCGACAATCCGCAGACCCGGGAGGCGGTGCGAATGGCGCTCGGCAGGCGGGTCCACCCCGAGTTACCCGAGCTCGACTACCTTGACGTCGCAACTGCCCCGATGGTGATCAATCAGCTCGACGCAGGTGGTTTCGACCTGGCCATCCTGGACGGCGAAGCCTCCCCCGCCGGCGGTATGGGCCTGGCGAAGCAGATCAAGGACGAGATCCCCGGCGCTCCGCCGATCTTGGTGCTGACCGGCCGGCCCGACGACGCCTGGCTGGCGACCTGGTCGCGTGCGGAAGCGGCGGTCCCGCACCCGATCGACCCGATCCGCCTCGGTGACGCGGTGGTGTCGCTGCTGCGGCTTTCCGCGCAGTAGCGAATCCCTCAAACCTGCTGGCCCGCTGCGGGATACGTCCAAGTCCGGGCATGCCGACGCGCCACGCCGCACTGGTGAATGATACTAACGAAAGATGTGGCGCAGATCTTAAACATGGCTAAGCTGTGGGTCAGCTCACATTTGACAGTCGAGGGAGCGTTTCGCCGGTATGGACCTGTACACGCCGATCTTGGTACTCGGCGCCATCGCAGCGGTGTTCGCGGTGGTGTCGGTGGTGATCGCCGGCGTGATCGGTCCGACCCGCTACAACCGGGCGAAACTCGAGGCCTATGAATGCGGCATCGAACCCCTGTCACCCACAGGGGCCAACGCCCAGGCGACCGGTCAGCGGTTCCCGATCAAGTACTACCTGACCGCGATGCTGTTCATCGTCTTCGACATCGAGATCGTGTTCCTCTACCCGTGGGCAGTGGCGTTCGACAGCCTTGGCCTCTTTGCTCTGGTGGAGATGCTGCTCTTCATGCTCACCGTGTTCGTGGCCTACGCCTACGTATGGCGGCGGGGAGGACTCAATTGGGACTAGAGGAACGCCTGCCGGGCGGCATCCTGCTGTCGACGGTCGAGAAGGTCGCAGGTTACGTTCGCAGCGGCTCGCTGTGGCCGGCGACGTTCGGCCTCGCCTGCTGCGCGATCGAGATGATGTCCACCGCGGGACCACGGTTCGACATCTCCCGCTTCGGCATGGAGCGCTTCTCTGCGACGCCGCGACAGGCCGACTTGATGATCGTCGCCGGCCGCGTCAGCCAGAAGATGGCACCGGTGCTGCGGCAGATCTACGACCAGATGGCCGAACCGAAATGGGTGCTGGCGATGGGCGTGTGTGCGTCCTCGGGCGGCATGTTCAATAACTACGCGATCGTGCAGGGCGTCGATCACGTCGTCCCGGTGGACATCTATCTGCCCGGCTGCCCACCCCGTCCCGAGATGTTACTCCACGCAATCATCAAGCTGCACGAGAAGATTCAGGAGATGCCGCTGGGCGTCAACCGCGACGAGGCCATCCGGGAGGCCGAACGGGCGGCGCTGGCGGTGCCGTCCACGATCGAGCTGAAGGGTCTGCTGCGGTGACGGACGCAGACCAGGCCACCGCTGACGGCACCGGAGACCCGGAGGTCATCGGCGTGCGCCGAGGGATGTTCGGCGTCAGAGACTCTGGTGACACGTCGGGTTACGGCAGGCTGATCCGGCCGGTCACGCTGCCCGGCGGTTCGCCGCCGCCGTACGGCGGATACTTCGACGAGGTGGTCGACGCCCTGACTACCGCACTGGGCCAGGACGAATACGACGCATCGGTCGAGCGCGTCGTGGCGTACCGCGACGAACTGACCCTCGAGATCACCCGGGCCCGATTACCCCGCGTCGCAAAGGCGCTGCGCGACGACGCCGCCCTGCGGTTCGAACTGTGCCTCGGCGTCAGCGGCGTCCACTATCCCGACGACGCCGGGCGCGAACTGCATGCGGTCTACCCCCTGATGTCGATCACCCACAACCGCCGGATCCGGTTGGAAGTGGTCGCCCCCGACGGTGATCCACACATCCCGTCGCTGTTCTCGGTGTATCCCACCACCGACTGGCACGAACGCGAGACCTATGACTTCTTCGGCATTGTCTTCGACGGCCACCCGTCGCTGACCCGGATCGAGATGCCCGACGACTGGGTCGGACATCCACAGCGCAAGGACTACCCGCTGGGCGGCATCCCGGTCGAGTACCACGGCGCCCGGATACCACCGCCCGACGAGCGGAGGGCCTACAACTGATGAGCACCCCCACTGACCCGCCCGTCGCGGGCGGTGACGCACGCGATGGTACCGACACCGTGATCGTCGTCGGCGGTGAGGACTGGGAGCAGGTCGTGGCCGCCGCCGAACAGGCGCAGGCCGGTGAACGCATCGTGGTCAACATGGGCCCGCAGCACCCGTCCACCCATGGGGTGCTGCGCTTGATCCTCGAGATCGAGGGCGAGACGATCACCGAAGCCCGTTGCGGGATCGGCTATCTGCACACCGGCATCGAGAAGAACCTGGAGTACCGGAACTGGACCCAGGGCGTCACCTTCGTCACCCGGATGGATTACCTGTCGCCGTTGTTCAACGAGACGGCCTACTGCCTTGGTGTGGAGAAGCTACTCGGAGTCGCCGACGCGATTCCAGACCGTGCCAACGTCATCCGGGTGATGATGATGGAACTCAACCGCATCTCGTCGCATCTGGTCGCGCTGGCCACCGGCGGTATGGAGCTCGGGGCGATGAGCGCGATGTTCTACGGCTTCCGAGAACGCGAAGAGATCCTGTCGGTGTTGGAGATGATCACCGGGCTGCGGATGAACCACGCGTACGTCCGGCCGGGTGGGCTGGCCGCCGACTTGCCTGACGGTGCCGTCGAACGCATCCGCGAACTGCTCGCGCTGTTGCCGGTGCGGCTGCGCGACCTGGAGAACCTGCTCAACGAGAACTACATCTGGAAGGCGCGCACGCAGGGCATCGGCTACCTCGACCTGGCCGGCTGCATGGCACTCGGCGTCACCGGCCCGGTGCTGCGTTCGACCGGGCTGCCGCACGATCTGCGCCGGGCCCAGCCGTACTGCGGCTACCAGGACTACGAATTCGACGTGATCACCGACGACGGCTGCGACGCCTACGGCCGCTATTTGATCCGGGTCAAGGAGATGCGCGAATCGCTCAAGATCGTCGAACAGTGTGTGGACCGGCTGAAACCCGGACCGGTGATGATCGAGGACCGGAAGCTGGCCTGGCCGGCCGACCTCGAACTGGGGCCCGACGGTCTGGGCAACTCTCCCGCCCACATCGCCCGCATCATGGGGCACTCGATGGAGGGCCTGATCCACCATTTCAAGCTGGTGACCGAGGGCATCCGGGTGCCGGCCGGGCAGGTGTACACGGCCGTCGAGTCACCGCGCGGCGAACTGGGAGTGCACATGGTCTCCGACGGCGGTACGCGGCCCTATCGCGTCCACTACCGCGATCCGTCGTTCACGAATCTGCAAGCTGTAGCGGCGATGTGCGAGGGCGGAATGGTCGCCGACGCCATCTCCGCCGTCGCGTCGATCGATCCGGTCATGGGCGGGGTGGACCGCTGATGAGCGCTCGCGCGAAGAAGAGACGACCATGAGCATCTTCCTCGAACTCGGCCAGCGGCCGGACGAACCCGGACCGCCGATCAGCGGACCGGTGTCCTACGAGCCAGCGGTCGCCGCACGCCTGACCGACGACGCCGCCCGGATCATCGCGCGGTACCCTCAGGGCCGGTCGGCGCTGCTACCGCTGCTGCACCTGGTGCAGGCCGAGGACGGCTGCGTCACCACCGCCGGAACCGCCTTCTGCGCCGAGCGACTCGGCTTGACCGACGCCGAGGTGACGGCAGTGGCCACGTTCTACTCGATGTACCGGCGCACGCCCACCGGCGACTACCTGGTCGGGGTCTGCACCAACACCCTGTGCGCGATCATGGGCGGTGACGAGATTCTCGACGCGCTGCAGGACCATCTCGGCATACCCGCCGGGCAGACCACCGCCGACGGCCGCGTAACGCTGGAACACATCGAATGCAACGCCGCGTGTGACTACGCCCCGGTCGTGATGGTGAACTGGGAGTTCTTCGACAACCAGACGCCCGCCTCGGCCCGCGATCTCGTCGACTCGCTGAGCGCGGGCACTCCCGCCGCTCCCACCCGCGGCGCACCGCTGTGCACCTTCCGCGACACCGCACGCACCCTCGCCGGACTCGCCGACCAGCGTGCGGTCACCACTCCCGGGGGGACGGGTGACGCGACGCTGGCCGGCCTACGGGTGGCACGAGCGAACGGTATGTCGGCCCCGGATCCCGCCAGCACCGAAGGGGAAGGGAGGCAGCCGGATCCGGAGATCACCGAGGCGGCCGACTCGACCACCGATGAACCTGCCCCCGCGCCCACGGAGGGCGTGCCGGCTAAACCCGTCGACGGGCCGGCGCCATGACCGCGCTGACCCCGGTGTTGAGCCGGTTCTGGGACGAACCCGAACCCTGGACGCTGGACACCTACCGGCGCCACGGCGGGTACCGCGCGCTGGAACGGGCGCTCGGCACCGCTCCCGACGACGTCATCGCCACCGTCAAGAACTCCGGGTTACGCGGCCGGGGCGGTGCGGGTTTTCCCACCGGCACCAAGTGGTCGTTCATCCCCCAGCAGCCGAGCTCGCGGAGCGACCAGAAAGCAGCGGGCGACGACGGGCCCGCCGCCAAACCGCACTACCTCGTGGTCAACGCCGACGAGTCGGAACCGGGTACGTGCAAGGACATCCCGCTGCTGCTGACCACCCCCCACTTCCTGGTGGAGGGCGCGATCATCGCCGCGTACGCGATCCGAGCCCATCACGCCTTCGTCTACGTTCGCGGTGAGGTGGTACCGGTGTTGCGCCGGCTGCAGGCGGCGGTCGCCGAAGCCTACGAAGCCGGCTATCTGGGCGCCGACATCCGCGGATCCGGATTCGACCTCGACTTGATCGTGCACGCCGGGGCGGGCGCGTACATCTGCGGTGAGGAGACCGCGCTGCTCGACTCGTTGGAAGGTCGTCGCGGCCAGCCGCGCCTGCGCCCCCCGTTCCCGGCCGTGGCCGGGCTCTACGCCTGTCCGACGGTGGTCAACAACGTCGAGTCCATCGCGAGCGTGCCGCCGATCCTGCTCAACGGCATCGACTGGTTCCGCTCGATGGGGTCGGAGAAATCGCCTGGCTTCACGCTCTATTCGCTGTCCGGCCACGTCACCCGGCCAGGACAGTACGAGGCGCCGCTGGGAATCACGCTGCGCGAACTACTCACCTACGCCGGCGGTGTCCGCGCCGATCACCAGTTGAAATTCTGGACGCCGGGAGGCTCCTCGACGCCGCTGCTCACCGCTGAACACCTCGACGTGCCACTCGACTACGAGGGGATGGCCTCGGTCGGGTCGATGCTCGGCACCAAGGCGCTGCAGATCTTCGACGAGACCACCTGCGTGGTGCGTGCGGTGCGCCGCTGGACGCAGTTCTACGCCCACGAATCCTGCGGCAAGTGCACCCCCTGCCGCGAAGGCACCTACTGGCTCACCCAGATCTACGCGCGCCTGGAAAGCGGCGACGCCACCGAGGCCGACGTCGACAAACTGCTCGACATCTCCGACACCATCCTGGGGAAGTCGTTCTGCGCGTTGGGCGACGGTGCGGCGAGCCCCATCGTCTCGTCGATCAAGTTCTTCCGCGACGAATACCTCGCGCATCTCGGCCCCGACTCTGCTGGGTGCCCGTTCGATCCCCACGCCTCAACACTGACGGCCAGGCGAGAGGTGGGCGTGTGATGACCCGGACCGCCGACACCGGAACGCCCAGCACACCGCCGGTCGAGATGGTGGAGCTGACCGTCGATGGCGTCACGGTCAGCGTGCCGAAGGGCACGTTGGTGATCCGGGCCGCCGAGCTGATCGGCATCCAGATCCCCCGGTTCTGTGACCACCCGCTCCTCGACCCGGTCGGGGCGTGCCGGCAGTGCCTCGTCGAGGTGGAGGGCCAGCGCAAGCCGATGGCGTCGTGCACCACCGCCGTGAGCCACGACATGGTGGTACGCACTCAGTTCAGCTCCGAAGCCGCCGACAAGGCGCAACGTGGCGTGATGGAACTGCTGCTGATCAACCATCCGCTCGACTGCCCGGTCTGCGACAAGGGCGGTGAATGCCCGCTGCAGAACCAGGCGATGTCCAACGGACGCACCGAAACCCGGTTCACCGACGTCAAACGCACATTTCCGAAACCGATCAACATCAGCTCCCAGGTATTGCTGGACCGGGAACGCTGCGTGCTGTGCGCGCGGTGCACCCGGTTCTCCCAGCAGATCGCCGGCGACCCGTTCATCGAACTGCTGGAACGCGGTGCGTTGCAGCAGGTCGGCATCGCTCCCGGCGAACCGTTCCAGTCGTATTTCTCCGGCAACACCGTGCAGATCTGCCCGGTCGGCGCGCTGACCGGGGCCGCGTACCGGTTCCGTGCCCGGCCGTTCGACCTGGTCTCCACGCCCAGCGTGTGCGAGCACTGCGCCTCGGGCTGCGCCCAGCGCACCGACCACCGCCGCGGAAAAGTCCTGCGCCGCTTGGCCGGTGACGATCCGCAGGTGAACGAGGAGTGGAACTGCGACAAGGGCCGCTGGGCGTTCACCTACACGGCCGTCGGTGACCGAATCACCACGCCGATGGTCCGCGCCGAGGACGGTGCACTGCGGCCGACGTCGTGGTCGCAGGCACTCGCGGTGGCGGCCACCGGACTGGCCGGCGCGGTAGGCAGCGCCGGGGTGCTGGTGGGCGGACGGGCCACGGTGGAAGACGCCTACGCCTACGCGAAGTTCACGCGGATGGTGCTCGGTACGAACGACGTCGACTTCCGGGCGCGGCCGCACAGCGCCGAGGAGGCCGATTTCCTGACCGCCCACGTGGCGGGCCGTCCCATGCAGGTGACCTACGCCGACCTGGAGAACGCGCCCGCGGTCCTGCTGGCCGGGTTGGAACCGCAGGACGAGTCACCGATCGTGTTCCTGCGGCTGCGCAAGGCCGTCCGCAAGAACGGACTTCAGGTGCTGTCGGTCGCGCCGTTCGCCGGCCGTGGGCTCACCAAGCTGTCCGGTCGCCTCGTCGCGGCCGCGCCGGGCGGTGAGACCGCCGCCCTCGACGGCCTGACCGACGAACCGCTGCTGCGTCTGCCCGGTGCGGTCGTCGTCGTGGGGGAACGCCTGGCCACCACACCGGGGGCATTGACGGCGGCCGCCCGGCTGGCCGGCGTGACCGGTGCCCGTCTGGCGTGGATTCCGCGGCGCGCCGGTGAGCGCGGCGCCGTGGAGGCCGGCGCGCTGCCCACCCTGCTGCCCGGCGGCCGCCCCGTCACCGACGGCTCCGCCCGTGCTCAGCTGGCAGCCACCTGGCACAGCGACGCACTGCCGGAAACCCCGGGCCGCGACACCGGCGCGATGATCGACGCCGCGCGTTCCGGGGCACTGGGCGCACTGGTGGTCGGCGGTGTCGAGGTGACCGATCTGCCGGACCCGGACGCCGCGCTCGCCGCGCTGACGGCGGTACCGTTCGTGGTGAGCCTCGAGCTACGCGAGAGCGACGTCACCCGCGCCGCCGACGTGGTGTTCCCGGTGGCGCCGGTGGCCGAGAAGGCCGGGGCGTTCCTCGACTGGGAAGGCAGGCTGCGGTCCTTCGAACCGGCGTTACGCAGCAACGCGATCCCCGACCTGCGGGTGCTGAACTTCCTGGCCGACGAGATGGGCGTCGACCTCGGCCTGCCGGATGTGCAGAGCGCCGGCGCGGAACTCGCGCGGCTGGGCTGGTGGGACGGTCCGCGCCCGCCATGCGCGCACCAAGTGTCGGCGCCGCCGCGCATCGGGGCGGGGCAGGCGGTGCTGGCGGGGTGGCGCACGCTCCTCGACCTCGGGCGGATGCAGGACGGCGAACCGCATCTGGCGGGCACCGCGCCGCCCGCCGTCGTGCGGCTGTCCGGCGCCACCGCGGAGGTCATCGGCGCGGCGCCCGGTGAGCTGGTCACGGTCGGGACCGGCCGCGGACAGGTGAGGCTCCCCCTCACCGTCACCGACATGCCCGACGGCGTCGTGTGGCTGCCGCTGAACTCCCCCGGCTCACAGGTACACCGCCAACTGGGTGTGAGCACCGGCGCCGTCGTGTCGATCGGGCGGGCCGCCCCGTGACCTACCCCGACCCCACGCTGTTCGGCCACGACCCGTGGTGGCTGATCCTGGCCAAAGCCGTCGGCGTCTTCGGGTTCCTGGTGCTCACCGTGCTGGCCGCGATCCTGATCGAGCGCAAGGTGCTGGGCCGCATGCAGATGCGGTTCGGCCCCAACCGGGTCGGCCCCAAAGGGCTGTTGCAGTCCCTGGCCGACGGCATCAAGCTGGCCCTGAAGGAAGGCATCACGCCGGCCGCGGTCGACAAACCGATCTACCTACTGGCCCCGGTGATCTCGGTCATTCCCGCGTTCCTGGCGTTCGCGGTGATCCCGATGGGCGGTGAGGTCTCGGTGTTCGGCCACCGCACCGCACTGCAACTGACCGATCTCCCGGTGGCGGTGCTCTACATCCTCGCCGTCACCTCCGTGGGGGTGTACGGCATCGTGCTGGCAGGCTGGGCCTCCGGATCGACGTATCCGCTTCTCGGCGGGCTGCGTTCAAGCGCGCAAGTGGTGTCCTACGAGATCGCGATGGCGCTGTCGTTCGCGACCGTCTTTCTCTACGCAGGCACGATGTCCACGTCCGGGATCGTCGCCGCCCAGAATTCGACCTGGTATGTCTTCCTGCTCCTGCCGTCGTTCCTGGTGTACGTGACGTCTATGGTCGGGGAGACCAACCGCGCGCCGTTCGATCTGCCCGAGGCCGAGGGCGAACTGGTGGGCGGCTTCCACACCGAGTACTCGTCGCTGAAGTTCGCGATGTTCATGCTCGCCGAGTACGTCAACATGACGACGGTCTCGGCGTTGGCCACCACCATGTTCCTGGGCGGCTGGCAGGCGCCGTGGCCGATCAGCCTGTGGGACGGCGCGAACAGCGGGTGGTGGCCGTTGCTGTGGTTCACGGCGAAGGTGTGGGTGTTCCTGTTCGTCTACATCTGGTTGCGAGCCACGCTGCCACGACTGCGCTACGACCAGTTCATGGCGATCGGATGGAAGGTGCTGATCCCGGTGTCACTGGGCTGGATCATGGTCGTTGCGACCGCGCACGCGCTGCGCAGCACCGGCTACGGCGGTGGGGCGAGCGGTGTGCTGATCCTCGGCACCGTGCTGACTTTCGTACTGGCCGCGATCCTGTGGCACACCCTGCGATTCCGTCCGGACCGGGCGGTGCCCGAACGCACCGCCGCGGATGTATTCCCGATTCCGCCGATACCCGGCCGCGCGGACACCGCGCGTGCGGCCGAAACCAGGGAGACGACAGATGCCTAAGTTGTGGGACGCGGTCGCCGGTTTCGCCGTCACATTCGGGACGCTGTTCAAGAAGCCGATCACCGAGGAGTATCCGGAGAAACCGGGTCCGGTCGCCCCTCGATATCACGGCCGCCACCAATTGAACCGGTATCCCGACGGTCTCGAGAAGTGCATCGGTTGTGAACTGTGCGCCTGGGCTTGTCCTGCCGACGCGATCTACGTCGAAGGCGACGACAACACCCCCGAGGAACGCTATTCCCCCGGTGAACGTTTCGGCCGCGTCTACCAGATCAACTACCTACGCTGCATCGGCTGCGGTCTGTGCATCGAGGCGTGTCCGACCCGAGCGCTGACGATGACCAACGACTACGAGATGGCCGACGACAACCGGGAGAACCTGATCTGGGGCAAGGAGAAACTGCTCGCACCGCTGCGCGACGGCATGCTGGCGCCACCGCATCCGATGGCGCCCGGCGCTACCGACGAGGACTACTACCTGGGCCGCATCGGGCCCGTCACCGAGGACGTCAGGTGAGCACGGAGATCGTGGTGATCGCCGCGGAGGGCGCGGCGATCACCTCGACCAGCGAGGCCGTCGTGTTCTGGATCGTCGGTGGCGTCGCGCTGATCGGGGCGCTCGGCGTGATCTCCGCGCCCAAGGCGGTGTACTCGGCGATCTTCCTCGCCACCACCATGATCGCGCTGGCGGTGCTCTACATCGCCCAGGAGGCGCTGTTCCTCGGGGTGGTGCAGGTCGTGGTCTACACCGGCGCGGTGATGATGCTGTTTTTGTTCGTGCTGATGCTCGTCGGCGTCGACTCCTCGGAGTCGCTGGTGGAGACCATCCGGGGGCAACGAGCCGCGGCCATCGCCGTCGGCGTCGGATTCGGCATCCTGCTGATCGCGGGCATCGGAACCGTATCGACGACCGGTCGCTCGGGCCGATCCGCAAGCTCCTCGGCCACTTTCACCGGCCGGCCCAGCGCCGACAGCGGCGGCAACGTCGAGGGTCTTGCGGCGCTGATCTTCACCCGATATCTGTGGGCCTTCGAGCTCACCGGTGCGCTGCTGATCACCGCGGCACTCGGCGCCATGGTGCTGGCGCACCGCGAACGCTTCGAAAACCGCAAGACCCAGCGGGAGTTGTCCATCGAACGTTTCCGAGACGGCGGTCATGCCACCCCGATGCCCAATCCGGGGGTCTACGCCCGCCACAACGCGGTCGACATGCCCGGCCGGCTTCCGGACGGCAGCGGGGCGAAGTCGTCGGTCAGCACGGTCCTGCAGCCACGTGAGGTGCCGCCGTCGGAGAGCGGAAGGAACGGCGACCGGTGAACCCCGACAACTACCTCTACCTGTCCGCGCTGCTGTTCACCGTCGGCGCCACCGGGGTGTTGTTGCGCCGCAACGTCATCGTGGTGTTCATGTGCGTGGAGCTGATGCTCAACTCCGCCAACCTCGCGTTCGTGGCGTTCTCCCGCATGCACGGAAACCTCGACGGTCAGGTGGTGGCGTTCTTCACGATGGTGGTCGCGGCCTGCGAGGTGGTCATCGGCCTGGCCATCATCATGACCATCTACCGGGCCCGCCGGTCGGCGTCGGTCGACGACGCCAACCTGCTGAGGCATTGATGAGCGCTTGCGCGAAGAACAGAAGGCACCGATGAGCGCTTGCGCGAAGAACAGAAGGCACCGATGAGCGCTTGCGCGAAGAAGAGAAGGCACCGATGAGCGCTTGCGCGAAGAAGAGAAGGCACTGAGGCGCCGATGACCACTGGGGTGTGGCTGCTGATCGCGCTGCCGCTGGCCGGTGCCGTCGTCCTACTGCTGGCCGGGCGCCGTTCGGACCGGTGGGGGCACCTGCTCGCCACGGCGGCGTCGGTCGCGTCGTTCGTCGTGGGTGCGGTGCTGTTCACCGGAATGCTCGGCCGCGCCGCCGAGGACCGCGCCGTGCACGAGACCCTGTTCTCCTGGGTCCCGGTCGGCGAACTGCAGGTCGACTTCGGTCTGCAACTCGACCAGTTGTCGATGTGCTTTGTCCTGCTGATCACCGGAGTCGGCTCGCTGATCCATGTCTACTCAATCGGGTATATGGCGCACGACCCCGGAAAGCGGCGCTTTTTCGCCTACCTCAACCTGTTCCTGGCCGCGATGCTGCTACTCGTTCTGGCCGACAACTACCTCGGGCTCTACGTCGGCTGGGAGGGCGTCGGGCTGGCGTCCTACCTGCTGATCGGGTTCTGGTCGGACAAACCGTCGGCGGCGACGGCCGCGAAGAAGGCGTTCATCGTCAACCGGGTCGGCGACACGGGGTTGGCGATCGCGCTGATGATCATGTTCGCGACCGTCGGTTCGGTGTCGTTCGCCGGAGTGTTCGGCGCCGCCTCGCAGCTCGGCGAGGGCACCCTCACCGCGATCGGTCTGCTGCTGCTGCTCGGCGCGTGCGGCAAGTCCGCTCAGGTGCCGCTGCAGTCCTGGCTGGGCGACGCGATGGAGGGCCCCACGCCTGTGTCGGCGCTCATTCACGCGGCCACCATGGTGACCGCGGGCGTGTACCTGATCGTGCGTTCGGGCCCGGTGTTCGATCTGGCGCCGACCGCGCAACTCGGCGTCGTCATCGTCGGCACCGTCACGCTGCTGTTCGGCGCGATCATCGGCTGCGCCAAGGACGACATCAAGAAGGCGTTGGCGGCGTCCACCATGAGCCAGATCGGCTACATGGTGCTCGCCGCCGGGCTGGGCCCGGCCGGATACGCGTTCGCGATCATGCACCTGCTGACTCACGGATTCTTCAAGGCCGGGCTTTTCCTCGGCGCCGGATCGGTCATGCACGCCATGGACGACGAGGTGAACATGCGCCGCTACGGCGGTCTGCGCAAAGCCCTGCCGATCACGTTCGCGACGTTCGGGCTCGGCTACCTGGCGATCATCGGGGTGCCGCCGCTGGCCGGGTTCTTCTCCAAGGACGGCATCATCGAAGCCGCGCTGGGCGCCGGAGGTGTCAAGGGCTGGTTCCTCGGCGGTGCGGCGATCCTCGGTGCGGGCATCACCGCGTTCTACATGACCCGGGTGATGCTGATGACGTTCTTCGGTGAGAAGCGTTGGGCCGAAGGGGTTCGTCCGCACGAGGCGCCGGCCGTCATGACCGCGCCGATGGTTGTCCTGGCCATCGGATCGGTGGCGTCGGGAGGGCTGCTGGCGGTCGGCGGCACACTCTCGCACTGGCTCGAGCCCGTCGTCGGAACGCACGAGGAGGCGCACGCGGTTCCGGTGGTGGTGGCGACCGCCGTGATCCTGTCGGTGGTGGCCGTCGGCATCGCGGTGGCCTACCGCACGTACGCGACCCGAGCGGTACCCGCCGACGTACCCGCCGGGTCGGCGCTGACCGTCGCCGCGCGCCGCGACCTCTACGGGGATGCGCTCAACGAGGCCGTGTTCATGCGACCCGGTCAGGTGGTGACGGCGGGCATGGTCAGTGTCGACGACAGGGCTGTCGACGGCGCCGCGACCGGCCTCGCCACGCTCGTGGCGCGCACCTCGGACGGATTGCGCCGTCTGCAGACCGGACTCGCGCGGTCGTATGCGCTGGGTATGCTCGGCGGCGCGGCGCTCGTGGTGGCGGCGATCCTGGTGGTGAACCTGTGGTGATCCCCTGGTTGAGCGCGCTGTGGGCGGCGCCGATCGTCGGTGCCGGCGTGGTGATGGTGATTCCCCGCCGCGCGCTGGCGAAGTGGGTGGCGCTGGCGGTGTCGCTGGTGGCGCTGGCGGTCACCGCGGTCATCGCCGTTGGTTTCGACCCCGGCGGTCAGCAGTACCAGTTCGTCGAATCCCGCCGCTGGATACCGTCGTTCGGGACCGGCTACACCCTCGGTGTCGACGGCATCGCGCTGGCGCTGATCGTGCTGACCGCGGTGCTGGTGCCGATACTCATCGTCGCCGGGTGGAACGACGCCGACCGGGCACCGCAACGCCGCTCGGTCCACACATATCTCGCGCTGACGCTGGCCGTCGAGGGCATGGTGTTCATGTCGCTGGTCGCCCTCGACGTGCTGCTGTTCTACGTGTTCTTCGAAGCCATGCTGATCCCGATGTACTTCCTCATCGGCGGGTTCGGGTCAGGCGGCGCGCTGGATCGTTCCAAGGCGGCGGTGAAGTTCTTGCTGTACAACCTTTTCGGCGGCCTGATCATGCTCGCCGCGGTGATCGGGTTGTACGTCACCACCGCAGGCAGCGACGCCTTCGACAGCGGGACCTTCGACTTCCGTGCGATCGTCGCGGCCGTTGCGGCCGGCGATCTCGTCGTCAACCCTGCGGTGCTCAACCTGATGTTCGCCGGGTTCATGTTCGCGTTCGCGGTGAAGGCCCCGCTGTGGCCGCTGCACCGTTGGCTGCCCGACGCCGCGGTCGAGGCCACACCCGCCAGCGCCGTGCTGATGATGGCGGTGATGGACAAGGTCGGCACGTTCGGCATGCTGCGCTACTGCCTGCAGTTGTTCCCCGACGCCGCGACACTGTTCCGGCCGTTGATCATCACGCTCGCGGTGGTCGGCATCGTGTACGGGGCGGTGGTCGCGATCGGGCAGACCGACGTGATGCGGCTGATCGCCTACACGTCGATCTCACACTTCGGGTTCATCATCCTCGGCATCTTCGTGATGACGAGCCAGGGCCAGTCCGGTTCGGCGCTGTACATGGTCAACCACGGCATCTCCACCGCGGCGCTGTTCCTCATCGCGGGCTTCCTGGTCTCGCGGCGCGGGTCGCGTCTCATCGCCTCCTACGGCGGCGTGCAGAAAGTGGCGCCCGTACTGGCCGGCACCTTCCTCGTCGCGGGTCTGGCGACGTTGTCGCTGCCCGGGCTGGCACCGTTCATCAGTGAATTCCTGGTGCTCATCGGCACGTACACCCGTTATCCGGTGCTGGCGGTGCTGGCGGCCAGCGCGCTGGTGCTCTCTGCGATCTACGTGCTGTGGACCTACCAGCGGATGATGACGGGTCCGGTTGCCGACGGCAACGAGCGGTTGCGCGACCTGGTCCCGCGTGAACTCGCCGTGGTCACCCCGCTGATCGTGCTGCTGCTGGTGCTGGGGGTGTATCCCAAACCCGCACTCGACGTGATCGACCCGGCGGTCGGGCACACGCTGACGACCATCAACCAACCCGACCCGGCGCCGACGCCGGTAGTGGCGGCGAACCCGTGATCCCCGCCCCTACCGTCGAATACGGCCTGATCTCACCCATGCTGATCGTGCTGGGCGCCGCAATCGCCGGCGTACTCATCGAGGCGTTCCTGCCCGTGCGCAGCCGCTACGCCGCCCAGCTCACGCTCGCACTCGGCGCCACGGTGGGCGCGCTGGCCGCCGTCGTCGTGGTGAGCTGGCAGATGAGCGAGGAGGTCGGCCGATCCGCCGTGATGGGTTCGGTGGTCATCGACCGGCCGGCGCTGTTCCTCCAGGGCACCATCCTGCTCGTCACCGTCCTCGGCATCGCACTCATCGCGCAACGGCAGATCCCGGTCGGCGCCGAGGACCGCGACGCCGCCAGCGGACTCGACGCGTTCACCCCGCAGGCCTCGGCGATACCGGGCAGCGTCACCGAGCGAGTCGCCACCCGCATGGGGCTGGTGCAGACCGAGGTGTTCCCGCTGACCATGTTCGCCGTCGCCGGCATGCTGCTGTTCCCCGCAACCGACGACCTGCTCACCATGTTCGTCGCGCTCGAGGTGCTCTCCCTGCCGCTGTACCTGCTGTGCGGGCTGGCCCGCCGCCGGCGGCTGCTCTCCCAGGAGGCTGCGCTCAAGTACTTCCTGCTCGGTGCATTCTCCTCGGCGTTCTTCCTCTACGGCGTCGCGATGCTGTACGGCTACGCGGGGACCCTTGACCTGCGCAGGATCGCCGCCGTGGTCGCCGAGGACGCCGGCAGGACGTCGCTTGCGCTGACCGGTACCGGCCTGATCCTGGTCGGCGTGTTGTTCAAGGTCGGCGCCGCACCGTTCCATTCCTGGATCCCCGACGTCTACCAGGGGGCGCCGACCCCGGTGACCGCATTTATGGCGGCCGCCACCAAGATCGCGGCGTTCGGCGCCCTGCTGCGGATCGTCTACGTGGCGCTGCCTGAACTGCGCGACGACTGGCGCCCGGTGCTGTGGGCGATCGCGATCCTGACGATGATCGTCGGCACCGTGACGGCGGTGACCCAGACCGACGTGAAACGGATGCTCGCATACTCGGCGATCGCCCATTCCGGGTTCATCCTCACCGGCGTGATCGCCCAGAACCGGCCCGGCCTGTCGTCGGTGCTGTTCTATCTTTTCGCCTACGGGTTCTCCACCGTCGGGGCGTTTGCGATTGTCAGTTTGGTCCGCGACGCCGACGGGCAGGAGGTGACGGCGATGGCCCGGTGGGCGGGAATCGGCCGGCGCAGTCCCCTTGTCGGGGTGGTGTTCTCGCTGTTCCTGCTGGCGTTCGCCGGGATCCCGTTGACCAGCGGCTTCGTCAGTAAGTTCGCCGTGTTCAAGGCGGCGGGCGAGGGCGGGGCGATCCCGTTGGTGGTGGTCGGTGTGGTCGCCAGCGCGATCGCCGCCTACTTCTACGTGCGGGTGATCGTGTTGATGTTCTTCACCGATCCGCCCGCCGACGCACCGCAGATCGTCGTACCCAGCGGACTGACCACCGCGGCCATCACCGTGACCGCCGCTGTCACGCTGGCCCTCGGCGCGCTGCCGCAACCGCTGCTCGACCTCGCCGACAGCGCCGACCTGTTCCTGCGCTAGCGTTCTGTTCGCCCAAACGAACAAACGGGTGGAAAAGTGCGAGTAGATGTGGGCAAAACGTCGATCTCGACGAACCGGAAGGATGGCGGACATGACCTCCCTCGTTCAGGTGGCCGACATCGACCACGTCCGCCTGCTCACCATGAACCGGCCGGAGGCGCGAAATGCTCTCAGCCGCGACCTGATCCGGGAGCTGTACACGGCGCTGTCCAAGGCGGACGACGACGAGTCGGTGCACGCCGTGGTACTCACCGGAGCGGACCCGGCGTTCTGCGCCGGGGTGGACCTCAAGGAGGCCGCCCGCGACGGCACAGAATACTTCGCCGAGCTCAAGTCGCAGAGCTGCATCGCCCGGGTCGCGCAGATGCGCACACCGGTCATCGGGGCGGTCAACGGTGCCGTGTTCACCGGCGGGTTGGAGATGGCGCTGGGCTGCGACTTCCTGATCGCCTCGCAGCGCGCCGTGTTCGCCGACACCCACGCCGGCGTCGGCATACTGCCCGCCGGCGGGATGACCGCGCGGCTGCCGCAGGTGGTCGGCGCCGCGATGGCGCGGCGGCTGTCGATGACCGGCGAGGTGGTCGACGCCGAGCGGGCCGCGCAGATCGGCCTGGTGACCGAGGTGGTAGCCCACGACAAGCTACTCGACCGCGCGATCGAATTGGCCGCCCAGATCGCCGAATTACCCGCAGCCACCATGACGGGACTCAAGGAGATCTACACCCGCGGCACCGACCCCGTCATCTCCGCCGCCCTCGCGGCCGAACAGGACATCGTGGGTGCGCAGGCCCGCGACTTCTCCGAACTCAGCACACGATTCGACGACGTGTCCGCGCGCAACCGCTCTCAGATCGCGGCCGACTGACCGCACGCGCGTCTCGATTGTGTGCGGTGTCATCCGCAACCCGCCGGCCGGGGCGGATGAGGCCGCACATTCGTCGGACCTCAAGTAGATGCTTGGCGCCGAACCAGCCGGGCGGCATATTCGGTGGCCGGGCCGCACGTTCGAGGGCTGCGGCTGTTCGAGCGCCGGCCTTTAGCCTGTGATCGAGGTGTAGTTGGTCGCGCTCAGCGCGACCAACTACGCCGAAATCACCCGTTGTGAGGCTGGGACGCGGCCGAACACCATCGATTCCTCGATCCGGTCGAAACGGTGGTCGATGGCGTCGAGGACGTAGTTGTGCCGCACATTCCACGGCCGCTGGGTGCCGGATTTCGGCAGTGCGTGCGGCGCTCGCTGGACGTAGCCGGCGTTGATGTTCCACGCCGGCTTCTCGGCCATCGGCTTGTCTCCCAGGTGCGGGTAGGCGTGGGTGTAGCCGTGGTCGTCCATGAACGCGACCAGTCGGGCGAAGGCTCGCGCGGTCAGGTCGGCACGCAACGTCCACGACGCGTTGATGTACCCCACACACCACGCCAGGTTGGGCACGTCTTCGAGCATGTGCTCCTTGAACACGAACCGGTCCTGCGGTTTGACCTCCGCACCGTCGATGCTCAGCGCCACCCCACCGAGGGCCTGCAATTGCAGTCCCGTGGCGGTGACGATCACGTCGGCATCGATGTGCTCACCGGACCGCAGCACGACGCCGTTCTCATCGAACGTGTCGATGTGGTCGGTGACGACTTCGGCCCGCCCCTCCGCGATCGCCGAGTACAGGTCGTCGTCGAGGCTCAGGCACATCCGCTGGTCCCACGGGTCGTAGTGCGGGTTGAAGTGCACGTCGACCGGATAGCCCGCCGGCAGCGTCTTGGCCGCCTGGTGGCGGATGAACCGCCGCACCAGGCCGGGGGTCTTTCGCGACAGCGCGTACGTGGAGACCACGAACGCCAGGTTGTAGAACCGCACGAGGTGAAAGGCCAGCCGGGCCGGGAAAACCTTTCGGATGGCCTGCACCACCGGGTTGATCCGCGGCGAGGAAAGCACATAGGTCGGCGAGCGCTGCAACATCGTGACGCGGCCGGCCTCACGCGCCAACGCCGGAACCATGCTCACCGCGGTGGCACCGCTGCCTATCACCACGACCTTCTTCCCCGCGAAGTCCAGGGTTTCCGGCCAGTGCTGTGGGTGCACCACCTCGCCGGTGAACTTTTCGATCCCGGGGAACTCGGGTCGATAGGGCTCGTCGTAGTTGTAGTAGCCGGTGCCGAAGAACAGGAACCGGCTGCGGTAGGTCCGCGCCTGGCCGTCCTGCTCGGTGCGCACCGTCCAGGTGTCGGTGGCCGAATCCCAGTCGGCTGCCAGCACATGGGTGTTGAACCGAATGTGGGAGTCGATACCGTGCTTGCGGGCGGTCGCGGTGAGGTACTCGCGGATGTCGGCGCCGTCGGCGATGTTCTCGGGTCTGGTCCACCGCTCGAACGGGAAGCTCAGCGTGAAGATGTCGCTGTCCGAGCGGATGCCCGGGTAGCGGAACAGGTCCCAGGTGCCGCCGATGCGCGCCCGGCGCTCGAGGACCGTGTACGTCAGCCCCGGATTCTTCTCCTGCAGGCGGTAGGCCGCGCCTATCCCCGAAATCCCCGCCCCGATGATCAGGACATCGGTGTGACCAGCATCGACGCTGCTCATGTAACCTCCATTGGTCCGCTTACGTACGACCCGCACCATAGGGCTCACCTATGCACCCGTCGCCGTTCCGGCCGACGAATCCACGTCGGGCCGAAGAGCGCCGTCACACCTGCACAACATGAGAGCCTTGTCACACGAGCGTACCGGTCGACGCCGATGTCGTCGTGGTCGGGGCCGGATTCGCCGGGCTCACGGCGGCCCGTGAACTCAGCCGCCGCGGACACGGCGTCGTGGTGTTCGAGGGACGCGACCGGGTCGGCGGCCGGGCCTACACCACGACGGTCGCCGGCGTCCCCGTCGATCTGGGGGCCACGTTCATCGGTCCAAACCCCAGGACGCGGTCACCGCGCAGGCGGCAGAGCTGGGTTGCCACACCGTCCGCACGTACAACCGTGGCAAAAACCTCATCCGCTGGCGCGGTCGGTGCGGTCGTATCGCAGCACCGTCCCGCGGTTGTCGATCCTCGAGCTGCTCGACGTCTCCCGCATCCAGTGGCGGTTCGAGCGGTTGTGTAAGCAGATCCCGGTCGCGGCGCCGTGGACCGCGCCGAGCGCCCACCGCCTCGACCCGAGACCTGATGGCGGTCATGTCGCGGGTGACGTGGGGGTCTGAACCCGGCGCGGTGTCGATGCTGCATGCCGTGCGCGACGTCAAGGCAGGCGGCTGAAGCGTTCGCTCCAGGCGGCCCTACCGCGGACCAGTGGACCGGCTTCCTCGACGGTGCGGTGCGCTCGGGCCAGCGGGCGGCTGCCGAGGTGCACGACCGGTTGTCGCGTTAGGACCAGCGCGTTAAGACGAGGCTGTCACGACGTCGCGCGGCGCGGTGTGGCCACCGACTCCACCAGGTTTCGCAGCGCTCCGTTGACTTCGTCGGGGTGTTCGAGGATGGCGCAGTGCCCGCCGGTCAGCTCGAGGAAGGCCGCAAGGTTGGGCACGGTCTGGGCGATCCGTTTTGCCGACGTGATCGGCAGCAGGCGGTCCTTGTCGCTGCCGATGACGAGCGTCGGCACGTTGAGGTTCTCCAGGCCGATGTGGCGCGGCCCCAGCGACTCCACCAGGACCCGCGCCCAGCCGCCGCGGCCTGCAGCCGGGGTACCGGCGAACAGCTCGAACACGAACGCGGCGACCGCGGGGTCAGCGGCACGACCGACGGCCAGCTGGGAGACCAAGCGGCGACTCGGCCGCTGAGCCGCGGCCAGCAGGGGCGCCGCGCCGAAGGCCTTCACGATGGTTTCTGCGGCCCGCACCCGCTGCGCCGACAGCCGCTGCGGCACGGGGAGGAACTGGACGTCGCGAACCAGGTCTCCGGTAGTCGTGTTGATCAGCGCGACGCCTGCCGCGCGCCGCGCCACCCGCTCGGGGAAACGCTCGGCCCAACTGGTGATGGCGATACCGCCCATCGAATGACCCGCCACCACCGCCCGCTCGTCGGGCGCGACGGTCGCGTCGAGCACCGCGTCGAGGTCGGCGGCAAGGTAATCGAGGCTGTAGTTGCCGCGCCGCGGCGGCACTCCGCTGCGCCCGTGTCCGCGATGGTCGAAGGCGATGACCCGGTGATCGCGCGCGAGGTCGGCGATCTGATAGGCCCACACCCGGATCGCGCACGTGATGCCGTGTGAAAGCACGATTGGTGGAGCGTCTTCTGGCCCGAAGACCTCGGTGTGTAGCCGCACCCCGTCGACTGAACGCACCTGGACCACCCGGCTCGGCGGCAGTGCCTGCGCGGCAGCGAATTGGGTCGTTGATCTTGCCCTACTCACGGGGTCCTCCCATCGCGATCCGGCGGCGTTGCCCGGTGCCCTCAGCTTAGCTGCCGGTAACCAGTACCGGCTTGACGAGCCAGCTCGATTTCGCGGCCGAACAGGCCGCATCGAGCTCCTCGTACGGGAAGGTCGTGATCAACGGGCAGCACGCGGCACGGGTGTCGATCACCCCGGGATGTTAAATGGTTCCCGTCCACGGAAGGAAGGCGACCATGCGCGCGGTTCAGATTGCCCAGTTGGACGGTCCCGGTTCGGTACGGGTCGTCGATGTCGACGAGCCCGACGGCACCGATCAGGTGCTGATCGATGTGTACGCCGCGGGGGTCGCGTTCCCCGACGCCCTGCTCACCCGTGGGCTCTATCAGTACAAGCCGGACCTACCGTTCACGCCGGGTGCTGAGATCGCCGGCGTGGTGCGCAACGCACCTGCCGGTTCGGGGCTGTCGCCCGGTGACCGAGTGGCGGGTCTGACGATGCTGTCCGGCGGTATGGCGCAAGTCGTTGCGTTGGCACCCGATCAGGTGTTCCGGCTGCCCGAGGCGGTGTCCTTCGAAGCCGGGGCGGGCCTGTTGTTCAACGATCTGACCGTGCACTGCGCACTGCGCACCCGCGGTCGGTTGGCCCAGGGCGAAACCGTCCTCGTCCACGGCGCTGCGGGCGGGATCGGCACCTCGGCATTGCGTTTGGCTCCGGCCTTCGGCGCCGGACGCACCATCGCCGTGGTCAGCACCGAGGAGAAGGTCGCGGTGGCGCAGGCGGCCGGCGCCGATGACGTCGTGTTGGCCGACGGTTTCAAAGACGCGGTCAAGGAACTGACCGGTGGCCGGGGTGTCGACGTCGTGGTCGATCCCGTCGGCGGCGACCGGTTCACCGACTCACTGCGTTCACTGGCCCCCGGCGGACGCCTGCTGGTGATCGGTTTCACCGGCGGCGACATCCCCACCGTGAAGGTGAACCGACTGCTGCTCAACAACGTCGATGTGGTCGGAGTCGGTTGGGGTGGGTGGACTTTCGCGCATCCCGGCTACGTGCGCGAGCAGTGGGCCGAACTCGAGCCGTTGTTTGCCGCCGGTGCGGTGTCCGCGCCGCGGCCTGACGTCTACCCGCTCGACCGTGCAGCCGAAGCCATTGCCGCACTGGAGAATCGGACCGCCAGAGGCAAGGTCGTCATCGCGCTGCGGTGAGCGCTCACGGCGCGGCGATGTAGTCCATCGGAGGGCCGTCAGGGCCGACGGCGGCCTGGTCGGCGACGGCAGTCGCCACCGGCTGGCCGGCCTGGACGGTCGCGAAGACCGATACGCGGTCGTCGACCGCGAACGATGCGACCGGGCCGGCCGGCTGCCGGCGGTCCGCCGTCACGGCGTGGGTGTCTGGGGTGATCCGGTAGGTATGGATGAGCCCGTCGTCGCTGCGTGTGGTGACCGAGTCAGCGGTCACCGCAACCACGGTGCCGTTCTGGGTGACCGGCGCGCTGCCCGCGGCCTGCGGCGCGGCGGGCGCGGCGGCGGGTTCGGGCGAGGAGAAGTGCACGATCGCACCGGCGAGAACGCCGGCCGACGCCACGGCGAACGACAGGGAGCCGCCCACGACGACGGGCCACTGCGTCGTCCGGCCATAGGTCATCGGTTCGGGTGACCGGTGTTTTCCACTCATACCTCTCAGCTCCAGGATGTTGTGTGCGTCTGACGGGTCTCTACCCCTGCGCTGCATCGGGCAAACAGCATTGGCCCGGGAAAAGCCGCCCGCAGCCCCGCTGACCGGGGCAAACACCGGCGTCCGTTCATGCTCGACGCCGCCCTTGATGGGCCGAGGTCGAAGCAGGACCGACCGCCGGGCAGACTTGGAGTGTCGTGGCTGTCGCCGAGTCCGTGCTGGGGTCGGCCGGGTGAGATGCGGAGGTGGTGGAGGCCGTCATGAACGACCGCGGCGCCCCCGAACCAACGACAGACATCGCCACGGCCCCTGGCGTCCTGGCCGATCTGAGCGCTGTGGGCATCGACGTCGACACCTCGACCCGGCGGAGAGCGGAATACTCGTTCGACGCGTCGAACTACCGCCTCCAACCGCTCGGCGTGATCTTCCCGCGTTCGGCCGACGAGGTGGTTCACGCGGTGCGGGTGTGCGCCGAACACGGTGTTCCGGTGACCAGTCGCGGTGGCGGCACGTCCCTGGCCGGTAACGCGATCGGCCGCGGTCTGATCCTCGAGTTCTCCCGCCACATGAACGCGGTGGCGTCCGTCGACGAAATCCAACGCACCGCAAAGGTGCAGCCGGGCATCGTCCTGACCGAATTGCAGCGGCACGTGCAGGGCGCAACCGACGGCCGGCTGACGTTTGCCCCCGACCCGTCGAGCAAGTCCAGGGTCACAGTCGGCGGCGCTCTCGGAAACGATGCGTGCGGCAATCACTCGGTGCGTTACGGCCGCACGTCCGACCACGTCGTCGCCCTCGACCTGGTCACCGCGGCCGGTTACCGCCTCACCGCCACGAGCGACGGGCTGTGCGCCACCGACCCAGCCGATGGCCAGGCCGCTGAGGCGGCCGCGCACATCGCCGCCGAGCTTCGCGCACTGACCGAGGAACACCTCCTGGATTTCCGGCGCGAGCTGGCCCGCTTCCCCCGCCAGGTCTCGGGGTACCACCTCGCCAACCTGCTGCCAGAGAACGGCTTCGACGTGGCGCGCGCGCTGGTCGGTAGTGAGGGCACGTGTGCGGTGATCGTCGGTGCCACGGTGTCGCTCGTACCGGTGGCGCCGTCCGCCATGTTGTTGTGCCTGGGCTACCGGAATCTGGTCGACGCGGCGCGGGACAACGCGCTGATCCTGCGCTACTCCCCTGCCGCCGTCGAAGGAATCGACTCGTCGATCGTCGACACGATGCGCCGTCTGCGCGGGTCCGATTCGGTCACGGGCCTTCCACAAGGCGACGCATGGCTGTACGTCGACATCGACGGCGACGATCACGCGCAGGTTCAGGCGCGCGCCGCGGAACTGGTCGCCGAGTTGCAGTCCGCCGCGCGGCTGGTCGAGGCACGAGTCGTGGCTGATCCTGCCGAACGCGCCGCGCTGTGGCGGGTGCGCGAAGACGGCGCCGGACTGTCGGCGCGAATGGTCGACGGCGGCGAGTCGTGGCCCGGGTGGGAGGACTCCGCCGTCGCCCCTGATCGACTCGCCGACTACCTGGTCGAGATCAAGGCACTGCTCGCCGAGTTCGGGCTCACCGGTGTCATGTACGGGCACTTCGGCGCCGGCTGTATGCACGTCCGCATCGACTTCGATCAGCGAACCACACAGGGCCGGGAGGTCATGTCGCGGTTCATCCGCCGAGCGGCCGAGCTGTGCGTACAGTTCGGCGGTTCCATGTCCGGTGAGCACGGCGACGGCCGTGCGCGCTCGGAACTGCTGCCGCTGATGTACAGCCCGGCCACCATGGCGGCCTTCTCCCGGTTCAAGCAGATCTGGGATCCCCGCGGCAATCTGAATCCCGGATCGATCGTCGACCCGGAACCGCTGCTGGGCAACCTCTCCCTCGCCGGAATCGAACCGCGCAACTGGCCGACGTCATTCGACCTCACCCCCGCGCATGACGTCCCGGTCGCACCATTTGTCCATGCAGTTCAGGGCTGCATCGGAGTGGGACGCTGCCGCGCGTCGAGCGGTGGGGTGATGTGTCCCAGCTTCCGGGCCACGGGCGACGAGAAGGACTCCACCCGCGGACGTGCACGTGCCCTGCAGGAGATGGTGCGCAACTCACCGACGGTCGCCGAAGGCTGGCGGTCTGAGGACGTCAAGGAATCGCTCGATCTGTGCCTGTCGTGCAAGGCCTGCTCCACCGACTGCCCGGTGGGCGTCGACATGGCGACCTACAAGTCAGAGTTCCTCGACCACTACTACAGCGGCCGCCGGAGGCCGATGTCGCACTATTCGCTCGGATGGCTACCCACATGGCTCGCACTGGCCACCTGGACGGCGCCGCTGGTCAATCCGCTCACAAGGGGCCGGATAGGACGGATGGCGGCGCGCATCGGCGGTCTCACCCCGCACCGCACCATGCCGGCGTTCGCCTCCGCCAGGCAGATCCGCCGGGAGGTGGCGGCCGCCGGCACCGGGAGTGACGTCGTCCTACTGGCCGACACCTTCACCCGGGGCTTTCGCCCGGAGGTAATCGGGGCCGCAGCGCGGGTACTGGCAGACGCCGGGATGTCCGCGGAGTGCCGCACGGACGCCTGCTGCGGGCTGACCTGGATCTCCACCGGCCAACTCAAGAAGGCCAAGAAGCATCTCGCGAAGGCTGCCGAGGCGCTCGACGACGGAACCGACCGGCCGATCGTCGTCCTCGAACCCAGTTGTGCCGCAGCGTTGCGTAAAGACCTGCCGGAGCTGGTCCCCACGGACGCCGCACGCCGGGTCGCCGGTCGGGTCCGCACGTTCCCCCAGCTCGTTGTCGAATGGGCTGAGAAGGGGTGGCGGCCAGAGCATCCGGTTCCCGACGAGGTGACCGTTCAGACGCACTGCCATGAGTACTCGGTGTTCGGCGCCGCCACGCAACGGAAGGCCCTCGAGGTGCTCGGAGTGAACCAGATCCGTGAGGCCACCGGTTGTTGCGGTCTGGCAGGCAATTTCGGGTTCGAACCGGATCACTACGACGTCAGCATGAAAGTCGCCGAGCAAGGCCTCATCCCGGCTCTACACGACACTTCCGCCGGCGCGGCGGTCCTGACCGATGGATTCAGCTGCCACCTGCAGGTGCGGCAGTTGGACATCGATCGGTCATCACAGCACCTTGCGCAACTGCTCGACCCATTAGGCGATCACTGAGGCTTGCGCGTGCGCATCGGCGGCGGTGCTCGCCGCGACGAGAGTGCAGGACGCGCCCCCCACCGGTATCTCTGACAAGCATGCAGCTGGCCGAAGCCTTCCGCGGTGACCGCTTGGTGAGGCACGCTGAAGCGATGACGGCGGCCACGGATCTCCTCGACGCGGTGGCCGCCCTGGGCGCGGCTCTCGAGCGCACGACGTTCCCCCTTCCCACGCCGTCGGCGTGGCCGGCGGACCGCGACCGCCGGCAGCTGACCGGTCAGCTCTCGGATTATCTGATCCCGCGGCTGCGCAGCATCGACGCACCCTTACTCGCAGTGGTCGGGGGCTCGACCGGTGCGGGCAAGTCCACGTTGATCAACTCACTCGTCGGCGCGGACGTCAGCCAGTCGGGTGTTCTGCGTCCGACGACCCGTGGCCCGGTGATCGTCTGCCATCCGACGGATCTGCAGTGGTTCACCGACGACCGGATCTTGCCGCAGCTGCCGCGTTCGGCCGGCCCCGACGGGCTGCGGTTGGCGCCCCACCCGGGCATCGGACCGGGCCTCGCGCTGCTCGACGCCCCCGACATCGACAGCGTGGTGAGCAGCAATCGGGAGCTGGCGTCCACGTTGTTGGCCGCCGCCGATCTCTGGATCTTCCTCACCACCGCGGCTCGCTACGCCGATGCCGTGCCCTGGCAGATGCTGCACACCGCGCGTGACCGCGGCACCGCGATCGCCGTCGTGCTGGACCGCTGCCCGCCGGAGGCCGTGCACGACGTCGCGGGTCATCTGTCGGACATGCTCACCGCGGGCGGGCTGAACGGGGCTCCGCTGTTCGTCATCGCCGAGCAGCCGCTGCGCAACGGGCGACTGAAGGAGAAATCGATCGTGCCGATCCGCTCCTGGCTCGGTGGCCTGACCGCGGACGCCGAACAACGGGCGTCGGTGGTGCGCTACACGCTCGACGGCGCGCTGCGCAGCCTCCCGCCGCGGACCTACGCGCTCGCCGGGGCCGCCGACGAACAGGGCGACGTCCGCGCTCAGTTGACATCGTGTGTGCGGTCGTCCTACGACGGCGCGCTGACCCGGGTCGACGAGGCGATCCGCGACGGCGCGATGCTGCGCGGCGAGGTCCTGGCTCGGTGGCAGGACGTGGTGGGCACCGGTGAGCTCCTGCGACGACTGGAATCCCGTGTCGGCCGCACCCGCGACCGGATGGTCGCGGCGGTCACCGGGCGCTCGACCCCGGTGGAGGAGTTGGGGTCGGCGTTGGAGAGCGGCATCGCCACGGTCGTGCGTGCCGCGGTGGAGGACGCCGCCGAGGCCGCCTATGCCTGTTGGGCCCGCCACCAGGCCGGCGCACTGCTGCTCCACGACGAGTTGGCCAGGCCCGAACCAGGATTGCACGAGGCCGTCGAGCGGCTGGTCCGCGATTGGGAGGGGTTCGTCCTCGAGCTGGTCCGCACCGAGGGTGCGTCGAAGCGCTCCGGTGCCCGGTTGGCCTCCTACGGGGTCAACGGCGCGGGGCTCGTCGTGATGCTCGCCGTGTTCAGCCAGACGGCCGGGTTGACCGGGGCCGAGATCGCGGTCGCCGGTGGGACGACGGTGGCCGGTCAGAAGGTGCTGGAGGCGATCTTCGGTGAGCAGGCGGTGCGCGGCCTGGCTCGTCAAGCCCGAGACGAGCTCCTCACCCGGGTCGGACAGCTGCTGAGCGAGGATTCCGGCCGGTACCATCGGGTCCTGGGATCGGCGACGTCGGTGGTGAGCGGTGAGGACCTGCGGGCGGCCGCGAACCGCATTGCCGCGGTGCTGCAATGAGCCTCGTCGAACGGCTGGCCGCGTTGTCGTCGGTGGCGGTGTTGGGTGCCGGCCGGCTGCCCGAGGAGGTGCTGGCCGAGGTCCACGACCTCGACGGGCGCGCCGGGACCCGACTGCGACTGTCCGGCGAGCACACCGTCGTGGCGTTGGCCGGGGCCACCGGAAGCGGGAAGTCCTCGTTGTTCAACGCGATCGCAGGGGCGCCACTGGCGCAGGTGGGAATCCGGCGGCCGACCACATCGGCCACGCAGGCCGTCGTCTTCGGACCGTCACCTGCCACCGAACTCCTCGACTGGCTCGAGATCCGCAACCGTCAGGGCGGCGACGGCTCCGCCACTCCACAGCTTGGGGGTCTGGTGTTGCTCGACCTGCCCGACCACGACTCCGTCGAGGCTGCACACCGCGCGGAAGTCGACCGGCTGATTCGACTCGTCGACGCGTTCGTCTGGGTGCTCGATCCACAGAAGTACGCCGACGCCGTGCTGCACGACGAATATCTGCGTCCCCTGGCGCCGCACCGCGAGGTCATGGTCGTCGTCCTCAACCAGGCCGACCGACTGCCCCTCCCCGATCTGGCGTCGTGCATGCACGATCTGCACCGGCTACTCGCCGACGACGGCCTGATCGGCGTGCCGGTACTCGCCACCTCGGCCGTGAAACCCGAGGGAGCCTCGGAGTTGCACGAATTCCTGGTCTGCACCGTGGCCGATCACCGGGCCCGCACGGCACGCGTGAGCGCCGATCTCGACGCGATGGCCGCCCGGCTCACGCCGCTGGTCCCGGCGCGGCGCTCCGAACCCGCGCTCGGCGACGCCGCACGGCAGCTGCGCAGCGCCCTCGCCGGTGCCGCGGGAGTGCCGACGGTGGTAGACGCCGTCGGCCGGGCCCACACCCGTCGGGGCCTGGTCGCGACGGGATGGCCACCGGTGCGCTGGCTCCCCAAGTTGCGCCCGGATCCGTTGCGCCGTCTGGGTTTGGATGCGCCCGACACCCAAGAGATCCTGCGGCGGACGTCGATGCCCTCGGGTTCGGCCGCTGCGCGCGCCGGAGTCGACAGTGCGGTGCGGGCGCTGGCCGACACCGCGTCCGACGGGCTGCCCGCGCCGTGGCCGCGGATCATGCGGCAGGCCGCGAGATCACAGGCCGATACGGTCCCCGACGCCCTCGACAGGGCGGTGGGCGGGGCCGATCTGGGGATGGCCCGGCCACCGCGATGGTGGCGGCTGGTCGGGGTGCTGCAATGGCTTTTCGTCGCGGTGGCCGTCGCGGGAGGTGGGTGGCTGGGTGCGCTCGCCGTCTTGGCGTACCTGCAGATCGACCTCGACACTCCTTCGCTCGGTCCGTTCGCGCTGCCGACGGTTCTGCTCCTGGGCGGGCTCGCCCTCGGACTCGTGCTGCGAGTTCTCGTGCGGCCCTTCGTGGCGGTGGGCGCGGCGAGACGGCGGCGGAAGGTGGCATCCGAACTGCACCGACGGGTCGACGGGGTAGCCGAGGAGCTGGTGTTGGCGCCGTTGCGCACCGAGCTCATGCGCTACGCGCAGCTCTCGACAGCCGTGCACGCGATCAGCCGCTGAGACTCACCCGTGCCGGAGCACCTTCGTCGAACTGTTACGGGCCGACGGCGGCGGCCTGGCCGCTACGCGCGCACAGCCGGAGCGGAGCAGAAAGGGCGACGGGCCCCGACGGCGTCGTCGCAAAGCCGCGGGAGTAGCCCCGCTTGCACGGTGCACGCGGTGAACGTTCGCGAGGAACGATGCGGCTAGTCCGCTGCCGCCACCAGCGAGCGCAGGCGTACGCCGGGCAGTTCCCGCTCGACGTTCTCCAGGCGCCACTTCGTCGAGAACACCGCGATGACCACTCCGTCGGTCCGGGTGAACACCTCCACCGACGCCTGCTGCTGCAGGATCTCGGCATCGGCGGGGTCGGCCACTCGCGCCACCGTGTACGGGAGGAACTCGAGCGCGATCGGCGCATTGAACTCGCCGGCCATCCGGTGACTAGCGACCTCGAACTGCATCGGGCCGACCGCGGCGAACACCGGCGCCTGCTCACCTCGCCGGTCCGAGCGCAGCACCTGGATGACGCCTTCCTGGTCCAACTGCTCGATGCCTTTGCGGAATTGCTTGTGCTTGCCGGGGTCGGTGCCCCGTGCGACGGCGAAATGCTCGGGAGAGAAGCTCGGTATCGGCGGGTACTGCACCGGGATGTCGCGGTACAAGGTGTCGCCCGGACGCAGCGCGGCGGCGTTGGCGAGCCCGATGACGTCCCCCGGCCACGCGGTGTCGAGCGTGGAGCGCTGCTGCCCGAAGACCGATTGCGCGTACTTGGTGACGAACGGCTTGCCAGTGGCGGCGTGGGTGAGGACCTCGCCGCGTTCGAACGTGCCCGAGCACACCCGCGCGTAGGCGATCCGGTCGCGGTGCGCTGAGTCCATTCCCGCCTGCACCTTGAAGACGAACGCGCTGAACGGGGCGGTCGCTTCGCGCCGGTTGCCATCGACGTCGAGTTGACCGCTCGGCGACGGTGCGAGCTGGGCGAGCACGTCGAGGAGTTGATTGACACCGAAGTTGAGGATGGCGGAGGTGAACAGGACCGGAGTCGACGTACAGCGGAGGAACGAGTCCCGGTCGAAGTCGGCGCCGTCCGCGCTCAGCAGCTCGGACTCTTCTACCGCGTTGTCCCAGTCGGCGCCCACGGCCTCGTGCGCGCGGGAGGCATCGATGTGTTCCTCGGGTGCGGCGGTGGCACCACCCGCGGTCCGGGTGTACCGGATGTACGTGCCGGTGCGCCGGTCGAGGACCCCCTTGAAGTCGCCGGCGATGCCGACCGGCCACGTCAACGGTGTGGTCTGCAACTGGATCCGGTCGTGGATCTCGTCCATCAACTCCAGAGCGTGCCGGCCTGGTCGGTCCCACTTGTTCACCACCGTGATGATGGGGATGCCGCGGTGGCGGCAGACCTGGAAGAGTTTCAGCGTCTGTGGTTCCAGGCCTTTCGCGGCGTCGATGAGCATCACCGCAGCGTCGACCGCGGTCAGGACTCGGTAAGTGTCCTCGGAGAAGTCGGCGTGGCCCGGGGTGTCGAGCAGGTTGATGATGCAGGTGTCCCCACCCTGGGTGCGGTACGGGAACTGCAGGGCCGTCGAGGTGATGGAGATGCCGCGGGCCTTCTCCATCTCCATCCAGTCCGACACCGTGGCGCGGCGGCCCGCCTTGCCGTGGATGGCGCCTGCTTCGGTGATCGCCTTGGCGTGCAGCACCAGCGCCTCGGTCAAGGTGGACTTGCCGGCGTCGGGATGGCTGATCACAGCGAACGTCCTGCGGCGTCGTGCTTCAGCGGAGATGCGGTCTGCCTGCGGCCCGGTGGCCGTCGTCGACACTCCTGAGGCGGTATCGGTCATTGCTGACGATTTTATTGGCCGCGGCGCCGAAACGATAATCGCCGCTCCACCCGACGGGCACAACGACCCGTCAGGTGACGCTCAGACCGGCGAAAGGTCGTATGGAGGGGCACCCACGCCGCTGACCATGAGTTGCCCGGACGGGATCTTCTCCACGAGCCGCACCGCGGCGCTGCGGTTTCCGATCCGCAACTGCGCGGGCCTACCCGCCTGGACGTCCTCGGGCGCACCGTAGGCGAGGCCCTGCCAGTGGTACCGGCCGTCGATCGGGCTCAGGTGACCGGTGAGGCGGACCCGGACCGGGCAGCGTACTCCGGCGACGTCCAGTTCGGCGTCGCCGTCGAAGACACCGCCCTCATCCACGGTCACAGGAAGTTGCTCCGCTTCCACATCCACCGGCCGATCCGGCTCATCAACCCGACCTCTTCGAGGAACGCCGCCAGCGGCGCGAATCCGTCCCGCATCGCCTGGTGGAAGTGCGGGTTGCTGCGGGCCTGCCGGCGTGCCTCCCGGGGGTCGAGTCCGAGGCGGCGATACACCGCGCGGTTGGTGAACAGATACCGGTAGAACGGCCCACCGGCACCGTGGATCGTGGCGAGCAGGTACCGGTTGACCGGGCGCATGGTGGGGACGGCCCGGCGGGCACCGTCGCGCGCGAACTGGATGTGGCGCGCCTCCTCGGTGACGTGAATCCGCATGATGCGCCGCACGATCGGCTGAATCTCGGGATCGTCGAGGATCCGGCGCTGCAACGCGTCGAAGATCTCCTCACCGACGAGCGCGGCGATCCACAGCACCGATTTCTGGAACACCAGCGGCAGTGTGTTGATGATCATGCGCTGCATGCGGTTGGGCTGGAACGGTTTTCCGCCGACTGCCTCGATGGTGCGCCCGAACATGACCATGTGGCGGGTCTCGTCACCGAGTTCGGTGAGCGAGTAGTGGGTCGACGGCGACGTGACGTCGGCGTGCATGAGGCCGCGCAGCAGCGCCTGGTTGAGGATGTTCTCGAACCAGACCCCGGCCGACAGCAGGTTGATGAACTCCTGGCGCGACAGTTCGATCTGCTGCTCGCGGGTCATCTCGGACCAGAGCGGAGTGCCGTACAACGACACCACCCGGGGCGGGAGGAAGAACTGATCCGGAACGACCGGTGTGTCCCAGTCGATGTCGACCACGGGGGCGTACGACTTCTTGGCCGACCCCCGGAGCAGTCGCTCGGAGAATTCGTCGCGACTGGGAACGGTCCCCGTCGAAGAAGCCCGATCGATGGTGCTGGCCATGAGAAGCCTCCTGCTGGTCCTGGGTGCCCAAGGCATCGAGTGCCATCTGAACCAAAGATACATTCGCGGTTAGTTTGTATCAATAGCGGCGGGTGCACGCTCTACACTGCGACCCAGCACCGTCGTCCCCGGGCGCGTCCATGTCAAGGAGACACCGATGAAGTACAGCGGGCTGCTCGCCAAAGCGGTGCAGCGCTTCGGGTCGCCGACGGCAGAAGGCAATGCCGAGCGCATCCTCGACGCCGCGTTGAAGCAATTCGAGCTCCTGGGCATCCGCCGCGCCACGGTCGAGGACATCACCCGCCGATCCGGGTTGGCGCGCGTCACGCTGTACCGTAACTTCGCCAACAAGGACGCCGTCGTCGAGGCCGTGCTGTTACGGGAACTCGAGCGGTTCCTGTCCGACCTCGCCGCCGGGGCCGGCGGCTACGCCGACGCGGAAGACAAACTGGTCGAAGGGTTCGTGCTCACGCTGACCACGCTGCGCGGCCACGCGCTTCTACAGCGGTTGCTGGCCACCGAACCCGACACCGTGCTGCCGTTCCTGACGGTCGAGGGTGAGAGCGTCATCCGGACGGCCTCCTCATTCCTGGCCCATCAACTCGCGGTGGCGTTGCCCGACGACAGCCGTTCGCAGATCGAGTTACTCGAGGTTGCCGAGGTCACCGTCCGGGTCATCGTGTCGTTCGTGTTGACGCCGTCGCAGAATGTCGCCCTCGGTGACGACGACGCCGCCCGGTCGTTCGCGCGCCGCTACCTCGTCCCCCCGCTGCTGGGGTTGGCGCGCTAGCCGACTGGCGATACGAACTTGCGGTGCCGTGGCTACGGGCTCGTCGCGCTCGCGGCGCCGGGGCCGCTGTTCACCCACCACCACGGCGAGCCGAATCCGTCGCCGGATAGGCGTGCACCAGTGCCGAAGACAGTTTCGGGACGGCATGAGTCAGCGTGTGCTCGGCTTCGTGTGCGATGCGGTGCGCGTCGGCGAGGCTGGTGGCGGGGTCGATGTCGAGTTCGGCGTCGGCGTGCAGCCGGTGACCGACCCACCGCATCCGCACGGCACGCACGTCGGTGACGCCGGGCTCAGCGGCGAGCGCGGCCTCGGCCATGTCGACCAGTTCTGGTTCCACACCGTCCATGAGGCGGCGGAAGACGTCGCGCACCGCGGTGCCCAGAACGGCGAGGATGGCGACCGTGATGACCAAGCCGATGATGGGGTCCGCCAGCGGAAACCCCAAGGCGACGCCGCCGGCGCCGACAAGCACCGCCAGTGAGGTGAACCCGTCGGTGCGTGCGTGCAGCCCGTCAGCGACCAGGGCGACCGAGCCGATGCGACGCCCGACCCGGATGCGGTACAGCGCAACGAGTTCGTTGCCGATGAACCCGACCAGACCGGCGGCGCCCACCCACCCGACGTTCTCGATCGGCGCCGGTTCGATGAGGCGCCGGATCGATTCGACCCCGGCCACGACGGCCGACAGGGCGATCATCGCGACGACGAACAGCCCGGCGATGTCCTCGGCGCGACCGAATCCATAGGTGTAGCGCCGGGTGGCGGCCTTGGTGCCGACCATGAATGCGATCCACAGCGGGATGGCGGTGAGGGCGTCGGAGAAGTTGTGGATGGTGTCGGCGAGCAGCGCGACCGACCCGGAGATCATCACGATCACCAACTGCGCTAGCGAGGTCGCGCCGAGAGCGAGCAGGCTGATCTTCACCGCCCGAATGCCGGCTGCGCTGGACTCCAGCGCGTCGTCGATGCTGTCGGAGGCGTCGTGGCTGTGCGGAGCGAACACCTCGCGGATCGCGGTACCCAGCTTGCCCCCACGATGCTCATGAAAGTGGTCGTGGTCGCGGCTGTGGTGCGCGCGCTTGAATTCGTGGGTCATCCGCGTCGTCCGTTCCTCGATGGATAGGCGGCGGGAACGTCCGCGTGCAAGGCGGCGAGGTCGGACGCGTCACGGTGATGACCGGGGACGCCCGGCCCGGCATGCTCGGCATTGAAGACCGCGTCGGTGACCAACTGCGCGACGTGGTTGTTGTCCAGGCTGTAGTAGATGGTGGTGCCCTCCCGGCGGGTGCGGACCAGTCGCGCCATGCGCAGTTTCGCCAGGTGCTGCGAAACCGACGGGGCCGGCTTCCCAACGTGGGAGGCGAGGTCGTTGACCGATTTCTCGTGACTCACCAACGCCCAGAGAATCTGCACGCGGGTGGGGTCGGCCAACATCCGGAAGACCTCGGCCACGAGGTTCGCCTCGTCGTCGGGCAGGCACCGACCGCATCGCGCGCTATCTGCATTCATACGCAGATAATAGACCGGCTCGACCGGGTCGAACACCACGTCCCCTGGCCACGGCGCGAATATCGGCCTACCGTCGCCCCAGGGGTATTGGAGGTTCCCATTATCGAGGTACTGCAGGACATGCCCGCCGGCGTCGCCGGTATCCGGGTGTCAGGGCGTGTCACCGCCAACGATTTCCACCAGTTCACACCGGCCCTGGACCGGATGCTGGACACCGACGAAATCCGCTTCGTCGAGGTCATCGGGTCTGACTACGAGGGTTTCGGCCCCGGCGGGCTGCTCGCCGATGTCAAGCAGGGCTTCAGGACGATCAAGCACCTTCGCGGGTTTAAACGCACTGCCGTGGTCACCGACAAGGAGTGGATCGGCCACACCCTGCACGCGCTGGCCTGGATGATTCCCGGCGAGGTGGCGCTGTTCGGTCTCGACCAGATAGACGCCGCCAAACAGTGGGCGGCGAGCTGAGCCGCAAGCGCTAGCCCTTCCCGCAGCAACCGGCGAGCCAGTGATTGGTCACATCGTGAACCTCAGGTTGCGAGCGGCGCGGTCGCCGAGCTCGTCGTCGCCCGTCCAGCTGATCGCACCGGAGTCGATCTGCTCCTGCGGGTCGATGCGCCCGCACGCGAGCTGGATGAACGTCTGGAGTCCGCAGTCACTGTGACGTCCGGGCGCTCGACGTGGTCGACCCGCGCAGCCCGTCCGTCGACGGCGACGTGGAGGCGACGGGCGAGTGGTCCGGTGAGGTGGAATGTGAGGCTCTTGCCGTCGTGCAAGCCCACCCACTTGCCGACGTTGTAGCCGATCGAGTTCTCCACCTGTTCCAGCGCGATCTCCGCAGCGACTCCGCCGTGGTCGGTGTCCCGGCCGAGCGGCGTTGTGATGTCACGCTCGTGCACCCAGAAGTCGAAGACCCGGATCGCCAGGAAGCGACCGTACGTGCCGGGGCCGACGGGCATCCAGGACGGGCGGGCCTGATCTTCGTCCGTCAAGGCGGCTCAACACGACGCCGCCGGTCGTCAGACGCCATGCACCTTGTCGACGTACGGTGTCTCGTCGGCGAGGAACCCGCCGGCCCGCTCGAACGGCGGTGGGGTCTTGTCGTCGTCGGGCCCTCTTGGCGGCGAGAAGCTTCCAGGCGGTCGTTGCATTGAGAATGTTCCCATCGGGGATGAAACCGGCCCCCGGAGAGGCTCCGAGGGCCGTTCTACCTAGCGAACCTTGGTCGCTAGAGCTTTGAGAGCTGTCTTGAGTTTTCAGGCTGCGTTTGCCAGGATGCGCGCCTGGCCCATAGTTTCGGTGATGTGAATATCGATGTTCTGCAACGCTTTTCGTATCGGTGGTGGAGCTGGCGGCTGGTCGGCGGCCAGTAGCGGTCGTAGCAGCCGGTCGTGGACTTTGGTGTAGAAGATCGCAAACCGCAGTCCGTCGCTGGTGAGGCGGTAGCGATTCTTGCCCGGAACCCGGGTGATCAAGCCGTTGGTCCGCAGCCGAGCCAGGTCGTAGCTGGCCTGGTTCATCGTGTAGGGCGTACCGCCCAGCAGTCCGGTCATCAAGGCGCGCAGGCTCTTGTTGGTGATGCCGGTGACGGCGAGCACGCTGGTGCATAGGGCGCCGGCCAGGGCTTGGACCCGAGGGTCGCCGAACCGCAAGGCCGGGGCCCTCCTGCCATCCTCGGTGAGGGTGGGCTGGGCGATCCGCTCAAAGGCTGGACTCGCCAGGACGCAGCCCTGACCGACACGTTCAGTATCGAGCAGGGCGGTGTTGACCGCCCGGGCGCGGGTGTGCAGCTCATCGAGATGAGCCAGGCGCCGCAGACAGCCCAGGTCGGCGGGGTCGTTGATGACGGTCTCGATCCGCAGCGCGCGGCCGTCCTTCAGATACTGCTTGATGCGGGAGTGCCGGTAGAAAGCGTTGACGTTGACCTCGGTGCCGTAGGTGACGATCTTGGTCTTGAATTGACCGGCCGCCGGTCGACCGCGGCGTTGGCCGCGTTTGAAGATCAGCTCGATGAGTTCCGGGCGGCCGATGTCGAGGTTGTCGGTGACCAAGGCCTCGAAGAACCCGCGAGCGTGCCGGGGTGCGTCGAACACCAGGGTGCGTGAAGTCTCGATTTGGCGCATCGACAGTTCCCACCAATACCCTGCGGCGCGGTCATGCTCGGTCAGCGGCAGCGGCAGGATCGACCACCACCGTTCGGCGAACACCTGGATCGTTCCCGGGCCGAGCCGATCGCAGATCGCCTGCAACGCGGCGGGATCGTCACAGGTGGCGAACCCGTTGGACAGCTCGGTGAACCCAATGCCGGCCTTGGTGGCCTGCCGTTTGGCCCACTCATGTCCATTGACCCAGATCTTCATCGGATACGGGAAGTAGGCGCAGATCTTCACAAACGCCGGCCCGAAATCATCGTCCCAGAGGTAAAAGTAAAAACAGGTGACCCGGCGCTGGGCCTTGGTGAAGGAGAACCACACGCCCGTGGTATGTCCGGTGCGCTTGTTCGCCACAAACACCGGCGCGAACTCCTGCGCCACCCCGATCGCGGCTACCCCCGACCGACCGGTTGCCGCCTGTCGGGCCAGGTACGGCCGCATCCGATCGATCTTGCGGTCGTCCTTTCCGAACCGCACCACCGGGATCTTGTTGTCGCCGGCGAACCGGTCCACCGCCCTGCGGAACCCGGTGCCGATCTTCTCCATGATCGCCGGCGACGGAATCGGATAACCCAGATGCGCGGTCATGAACGACACCACCTGACCACCCACCTGCAGATTCGGCACATAGCCGTTCAGATAAATGCGATCCATGCACTCCAGATCGAGCGCCACATAACCGTCGAGCACATCATTCACAGTCACCGGCTTGTCCATGACCCTGAGCGTGACCGCAGCTCACGCTCCCAACAAGACCCCAGACTCGGCGGTCAGAGGCGAAGCCTCACTGGTAGCCCTGGGCCGATTCAGTCCGAGCAATGAATCGCCTGATCAGGACGACAGCGCACATGCGAAGGCCAAGGATCGGTTCGACACACCACCGCGCAAGCGCCAGCGACTGACCGCCAGGTTGCGAGCCGACGTCGTCGCTGCCTACGTGACGGGACAGACAAGCAGGCAAGTAGCTGAGACGTTCGATCTCGGCAAGAGCACGGTACTCGGAATCCTGAAAGATGCAGGAGTAGTACGTCCGCAGGGTCTCAAGTACTGAGGTTGTTCGGTATCGACAGCTATCGTCGGAACACCGGGAACTTCCGCGAGAATACGTTGACCCTGAAGGGCTCGGACTGTGCGATGACTCGCCCACCTCGAACCATGAACGCCTCAATGATGTGTGCGCCTGTGTAGGCGGCGGATTCGTGATTAATGGAGGGGTTGTCGCCTGGAGATTTGCAGTCGGGTCCCTTGCCCCTGAAGAAGTCACCCCGCAACTGTTTGACTCCGGTCTCGCGTGCGTGGGCACCCGTGTTAGTCACGCGCCACCAGATCGAGGCGCCGCTATCTCCCGAGGTGAGCGCGCGAAATCGAAGCGTGGTTTGAGCCGACGCAAAAATGGGTGGCCCTCCGCTGCGATAGTCGCGAAACTTACCCTTTCGCCCCCTTAGCTTCTGCACGCTGATACGAACCGAGCAGTCGGGCCGAAGGTCGACGACCCAATCCTTCGTGCGCGGGTGCTTAGCGTGCGACCTGTCCCCGACCTCCATACTGAGCTCATCGCTGGTGACAACCGGGAAAGCGTTGCCAAAAATCTCGTTCCACTTCTCGCACGCTTCGACGAGTGTCGCTTGCCAGGGTGATGGGACCACCTGGTTGCCAGTGGGATGGGACCACCGTGGCGCGTTATTGAGGATGCTCGTCGGGGTGGTCTGGGTCAAGCCGGCCGCCGCGGGTCCGTTGGCGGTAGGACGGTCCTTCGATGACGAGGGTGTGGGCGGTGGCGGTCAGCCGGTCGATCGCCGATTGGGCCAGCAGGGTGTCGGCGGTCATGGTCAGCCATTCGGCGGGTTCGCGGTTGGAGGTCACGATGGTGGTTTTGGTGCGGTGGCGTTCGACGACGATTTCGTAGAAGTCGCTGGTCTCGGTGGCGTCGAGGGGCCGCAGCGCGAAGTCGTCGATGATGAGGACGTCGGTGGCGGCCAGTCGGCGGATTTCGGTGTCGACGGTGTTGTCGAGGCGGGCGGCGCGCAGCCTGGTGAACAGCTTGTCGGCACGGCCGAACAGGACGGTGTGTTTGCGGCGGATTGCTATGTGTCCCAGGGCTGTTGCTAGGTGGGTCTTGCCGACGCCGACGGGTCCGAGGATGATCGCTGACTGGCCGGCGTCGAGGAATCTCAGTGAGGTGAGGTCGCCGAGTAGGGTGCGGTCATAGCGCAGGTCGTGTTGTGCGGTCCAGGTGTCCAAACGCATGCCCGGGTCGAGTCCGGCTTTGGTGGCTCGTAGTGCTGCTGAACGGGATTCGCGGCGGGACACTTCGTCGGCGAGCAGTGTTTCGAGGAATCCGATGTGGCTGAGTTTGTGTTGGCGGGCCAGGGCGGCGCGTTCGGGGCAGGGTGTCGGCCAGCGCGCCGAGTTTGAGGGTTTTGAGCAGTCGGGTCAGGTCAGCGCCGACCGGGTCGGCGGGGGGCACGGTGGGTGGTCATGTCAGCAGGTCTCCTCGGAATCGATAACGGGCACTACGGTCAATGATGTTGTGGTGACGTTGAATTCGGATGGGTTGCGGGTGAACCGGGTGGCTGTTTGGCCGACTGCTTGCGGTAGTGTCGGGGCGGTGTTCTCGGTGGCGCGTTGCAGCATGGAGGCGATCTTGTTGACCGAGACGACGTCGAGGTCCAGCGATAAGGAGCATGCTTGTTCGACGCGCTGCGCGCCGTAGCGGCGCACCAGGCCTTGGAGCCGGTAGACGGTGCGCATCCGGGTCCAGGGCAGCGGGTCATCGAGGATGCGTTCGGCGTAGATCCCGATATTGGGGCCGTGCGCCGCGCACGCGGCGATCAACGCCGCCAGGTCCCGCAGCGCGTAACCCGCTTTGTGTTCGGGCAGGTCAGCACGGTCGGTGCTGCGGCCACCGGCCGGCTGGCGAGGATGGACTTTCACCAGCGTGGCGCGGTGATAGAACTTCACCAGCTCACTGTCGGCGCGTACGTCCAACGTGTGCCCGATCCAGCACTCGGGCAGCGAATACAGGGCTTTGGCGACTTCGGCGTGGAAATCGCGGTGTACCTTGACCGCTTTGAACATCGGCACGTCATAGGTCCCCGGCACCGTGAGTAGCGTCGGTTGTTCTTCGGCGGTGAACACCTCCAGGGGACGTGCGCAGGTGGTGCCGTGGATGCGGGTACCGGCAGTGCGCGCACACCAAGTCATCACAGCCTGCTGCGCCTGTTCGAGACTGGTGAATGTTTCACCGTCCCAGAAGTTTCGGCGCACATACTGCACAGTCCGCTCCACCCGCGGCTTGTCTTTGGGGGAGCGAACCCGGGCCGGGTCGGTGAGGAATCCGGCATGACCGGCGTAGTCGAGCCACCCGCGGGTGAACTGCGGGTTGACCGCATCGGCGGCGGCGATCACCGGCTTGAGATTGTCGGGGATCAGCACCGCGAACACGCCGCCGAAGAATCCCCACGCCGCCTGGCACCCGGCGATCACCGCCGCCAGGGTCTGCGAATACGACAACCACACGAACATGTGCCGGGAATAGACGGCGGTGAAGATCAACGCGTGCACCTTGCGGCGCCGCCCATCAGCAGCATCGGTGAGCATCCCCAGATAGCCGAAATCGATCTGGCATTCCACCCCCGGATCACCATCAGCGACCCGCACCGTGGTGCCCTTGCGGCCGAAACCGCAACGCTCACTGGCGAATCGGTGCAACGTCCGATACGGAACCACACACCCCTGCCGGGCCAGCAACGTCTCAATCTTGGTGATCGTCAACGGCCGCTGCTCACCATCGCCGGCCACCCAAACTTTGATCTGCTCCTCGAACCCCAACAGCTGCTCCCAGGCGGCGCCGTGACCATCTGGGCGGGCAGGACGCACCGCGTCGGCGACCACCCCGATCAACCCGTCATCGAGGGCGCTGACATCGCCGTCGCGGCGCAGCCCGGCTGCCTGCGCGGCCTCCACGTAGCGGCGCACCGTTTTGCGGTCCACGCCGCAATGCGCGGCGATCGTGCGGTACCCCGGCTCCGGCGGTAGCCCCGCCACCCCCAGCCACACCCGCAGCACTTCCCTGATCTCGTTCACACTGACCTCCCGAAAAACCATGCCCGCCGCCCTCCGTGACTTGAGCTGTCACAGCGATCGAACGAACAAACGAAGAGACCACCGACGCGACGCGCCGGTGGTCCCATAACTGGCAATCCAGGTGGTCCCATCACCCTGGCAAAATCAGGTCACACTGGTCCCAAGCTCCTGGCAAACGACAGACGAGTGTGTCTGCTTCATCCGCCTCGCTCGCGAGTTCAGCTGCCGACTCGAGCTCGGTCTTGAAGTTTAGGAGATCGGTATCGCTCCAGCGAGCAGCAAGGTCCTCCGACTCCAGCACTGGATTGAGCACTTCGGGGGCGGACTCAAGATCTTTGAGTTCCTCATGCATTCCGGCGAAAGTTACGGCAACCCGCCTAGCATCGTCGTCGATGTCCGCTGGCATGTACTCCGAGATGAGGACCTGCAACACGATGGATTTGACCGCCTTACGAACGTCCTGCTGTTCGTCGCGCCACCGTTTGAACATCATAACGGTGCGCTGGAAACGCTCTCCCTGCCCGCTACACCAGTCGGTGTACTCGCCCGGCGCGGTGCCGTGCCATCCACTTCCCTTGCGTGGTGCCTCATACGGTGCGTCATGCTCGTCACTCGTCGAGACTCGCAGCGGAATGACGTCAACGTGGAAGCCGCCGATCACCTCGTCCGCGTGCGTCACGCGGACACACGGCTTCCGTTCCATGATCATGTCCTTGTATCGACTGTCCTCAAGCTTTTCGAATAGATCATGGATCGCTTCGGTCGCGCCCTCCTCGCTGTCGGCCGACACAACAACGATGTCAATGTCGTATTCACCGCCCTCTACCGGTCGGACGGCGGTGTTGTTGGCGTACGAGCCCTGAACAAACACATCGTCTTCACTCAAGTCGTACGACTCCTTGAGGAGCTTCGTCAGCGACGTACGCGCGCTCTCAATACGTTCGACCTGCGTCTGCTTGAGCTTGATCGCATCCGCAAACTCGGCAAACTGGGTGGAGGTGTCCGTCTTCATCGGCCGTCCTCGCGGTTACGCCACCAAACGGCGGGCCATCGCCATGGCTGCAGTGACAAATGCGACCGTACGTCAAGCAAATAGTTATCCATCGCCGACGACGGGATCTTCGGATGGTTGGTGTCAGGATCGGCGTTCCCTGATCTCCCTCTCGCCTCCCACGCGGTTTGAAGATCGCCCTTCGTCGCACCTTTGATCACTGTAACCAGGCGCCTAAAGCTCCGACGCATATACCTCGATTCGCTGCCGATCCAGCCCTCGTAGTAATCGAGTCGCTCCTGCAGTTCGTGAAATCGGTCGATGAGCACTCGGTCGTGCTCCTTCGAGTTATCCCTGCGACGCACCCGATACACCATCTCGCGCCACTCCAGCGCCACACGGAACGCCTCGCCGTACATTTGGCGACGTCGGTCACGGCCAATAAGGACACGCGCGATGAACGCAGACAGAACCGCGACCAACACCGCACTGACCAGTGCGATGTCGTCGAACGAACCGCCTTCGGGTACGTCGATCAGACTGTTCGAATCAGCCTTCGCTTTGTCCGAGACGTATTTCACGAATAGCAGCGTCAAAATGTAGTCCTTATATTGCGAAGCGTCCATTCCGCCACGCAGCTGATCACAGCTCGCCCATAGCGATGCGTAAAGATCCGACTTTTTGAGCGCCACTATGGGCCTCCCTTTTTTGCCATTCTGCATCCTGTGATGATTTTAGCATTGGCTAGTCGTATTCGCTATGAAGTATCCGGATTTAAGCTATTCCCCAAACAATTCCACATGAATTACTGAGATTCTGCATCGTAGAGACATATCCGGTGTTCGCCGTCAGGCGGGATTGACCACCAAGGGAAACGGAATCCCGTCCGCCGCGATCTCACCAGGGAAGCATGGCGATGAACCACTCAGCGTGGGCGCGTACCCCGGCCGGCCGGCCGTGACAATTTGCAGCCGGTAGCCGTCGGGTCCGTACCCGAACTCGTTCGGCGTCCTGAAGCCGTCTCGCTCGTAGACGTACCAGCCCCAGCTACGCCAGATATCACCGACCTGTCGCACGAGCGCATCGGCATTTATTCCGGCCGGGACGGTCAGGTCACCGGTGGTATGAAATCGTGTCGGGACATTCTTCGGGTCTTTCGGCTCGTCCTCGCACCAACTGTTGTGCCCGGAGCTGCCGTACCGCGTCGCATCCAGGACGCTTCCCTTCGGGAGCTGGCGCACGGTCCGCGTCAGGTAATCAAGCAAGGTGTCCTGCGCCTGCTGCTGGGACTGCGGCACGACGTCTTTTGGACTCCAACCGGGAGGGGGCGGTGGTGCGGATGTCACGGACGGACCTCCAATGTCAGTAGCGCCGGTTGGCGTCGGTGGGCCGAGCTTCCCGTCGTCACCGCAGCCGGCGGCGACGAGGGAGAGCAGCGTCAGGACTGCCGTGAATCGACGCCCGCGCGGCATCCGCCGACGCCCGTGTAGATGATCTGCACTCATGGCACGACCTTCGGAGGCGGCATGCCCGCGATGATCGCGCCCATATTGGCCAGCGCCGGATTGCCCTCGTCCCAGTAGCTGCTGTGGGCGGCGACCGACGGGATGTTCAGCACTTCAGGGCCGAGGGCGGGGCCGGGAGCAGCCTCGAGTTCGATCGCCCCAAATCCATCCCATGTCGGATTGGGACCGAGGGCCGCGCCGGCAACAAGGTGAATGATGTCGTGCTGCGCCCGGGTGGCGTACACCTGGCCACCCGGATCGAGGTTGAGTTCCGAGGCATGGCCCACCATCATGCCCGGACTGCCGACGCCGATCACGTTCTCGACGGCCAAGTGATGATCACCGGCACCGGCTGCCCCCACCAGCGTCGAGCCGTAACTATGTCCGATGACGGTGTCGATGGCGGCTGGGACGCCGTCAGCATGTGAAGCCTGCACCCCGTTCAAGTAGGCGTCCAAGGATCCGGCGCCATTGGTTGCGTAGCTCGTATCAGCTGCTTGGCCGAGATCCATTGGGCGGTCGTACCCCATCCACGTGGTGACGGAGACGTCGGCGCCTGTCAGGCTCGGATCGACATCGAGAGCCGCGTTATACATATCGAGCGACTTGCCGTCGCTGCCTGTGAAGGCCGCCATGTCCTGTCCCGTCCCCGGAACCAGCGTGGCGTTTCGGATGGCCGTATCCGGATTGCCGATCGAGACGGCGGCGTGGCCCTGGTCGTCGACGAGACCAAGGAAGCGCGGCACACCGTCTTTGCGACCGAGCGTTTCCGTCACCGCGTGGTAACCGTCCAACGTGTGGTTTGCCTTGTCCCACTGCTGCTTCCAGTCTCGCCACTGGCGCCAGTTCTGGTAGTCGCCCTTCGGGTTGGGCACCGTGCCGTTCGCCCACGCGGGATGTTCCGCCCGCAGCCGGTCCACCTCTGACTGACTGGTCTGCGTCAGCTCGCCGAGGTGCCTCTGGTTGAAGAGATTTTTGTCGGCGAACGGCATACCGGGGTGATTACCGACGCTGTGATCTTGCCGGTACAGGAACTCCTTTTGCTCCGGTGACAGCCTGTCCCACAGGTCGTTGAACTGCTGTGGGTCCTCGGGCAGCGGCCGCGAAAGCGCGTCCTGCAGCTCGGGGTCATTGGTGTGCGGGGTGTCGGGGATTGGCGCGTCACCGGTTGCCATAGCGATCGCTTGCGCCAGCTCCTGATCGGCGCGGGCAGCATCGGCCATGATGGCGTCAAGGCGCGGCTGCAGTTGCATTTGCTTGAGCATGACCTCCATCGGGTCGGCACCCTCCGCACCTGGCCCCGGCTCGATGCTGTTACTGACCGGATCGACCACCATGCCAAGGCTCTCGGCGTCCGCCCGCAGTTGAGCGAGATTTGACTTGACCTGCTCGACGTCGTCCGCCGCTCTGCTCGCCGCCTGAGCGACCGCTAACGCTTCTTGGCCGTGCGCATCGAGGTCCTTACGGGTCTGGTTGATCGCCTCCTTGGCCGCCTCCGATGCGTCGCCACCCCACGAGCCGAAGGCCGGCAACTCGGCGATACCGTTGGCGGCTTCAAACGCCGCCTCCGCCCGGCTACGCGTGGCATGGAAGACCTCGCGGACGTCACCGGCGTCCCAGCGGTCGATCTCCTCGACAGAAACGGTCACGGTGCGGGGCTAGAGGCCCATGTCTTCGGGGCGAATGGGCACCGGCGCCGACCTAAGGATAGTGGCTCTGACTCTAGCCGCCGTGCATCAGTTGCTCTTGGCTCGTACAGACAGCGGCGTGTGGGTCGCAACTGCAACACTTGATGCGTAGAGATAGCGCCCACAAAGAGATAGTGGGACGCCGCGCGACCACGGATGACTGGTTCCATCTCGAGGCAGGAAACGACGAACCATCGCGGCCAGCGAACGCTATGTGAATCGCCCTGGAAATGCTGGAGGCTCCTGACCTTGGAAACGAGGATGCAGGTATGCCGAAGGAACAGTCCCCAGGAAACCCGACGACACGTAGATACAGCTCGGAGGAGAAGGCCGCCGCGGTGCGGATGGTGCGGGCGCTGCGCGCGGAGTTGGGCACCACGCAGGGAACCGTGCAACGGGTGGCCCGCCAGCTCGGCTACGGCGTGGAGTCGGTGCGCATGTGGGTTGCGCCAGGCTGACATCGACGAGGGCCTGTCTCCCTGGGTGACGACTGCTGAATCGCAGCGGCTCAAAGAACTTGAGCAGGAGAACCGAGAACTCGAGCGCGCCAACGAGATACTCAAGCGGGCGGCGAGTTTCTTCGGGGCGGAGCTCGACCGCCAACACAAGAAATAGTCGACTTCATCGACGACAACCGCGCCGAGTTCGGGGTCGAGCCCATCTGCACCGTCCTGCGATCAGCAGGGGTGTCGGTGGCCCCGAGCACCTACTACGCGGCCAAGACCCGCGGTCCGTCGCAGCGGGCCTGCCGTGACGCCGTGCTGGGTCCGGCCCTGGTCGGGTTGTGGAGGGACAACTACTGCGTCTACGGGGCGCACAAGCTGTGGAAAACGGCACGCCGGGCCGGTCACGATGTGGGCCGCGATCAGGTCGCCCGGCTGATGCGGGCCGCCGGCATCGAAGGAGTCCGCCGCTGTAAACGGGTCCGCACCACCAAACCCGACCCCGCCGCGGCGCGGCATCCCGATCTGGTCAAGAGGGACTTCACCGCGACCGCACCGAATCAGTTGTGGGTGACCGACCTGACGTTCGTGCCGACCCGGGCCGGGGTGGCTTACGTCTGCTTCATCACCGACGTGTTCAGCCGGATGATCGTGGGATGGCGGGTCGCGTCGAACATGCGGACCACGATGGTGCTCGACGCGATCGAGATGGCCCGCTGGTCGCGTGGAATCACATTTCCTCACTTGCGATGTCACTCCGATGCCGGGTCACAAGGCGGATTCACCTCGGTCCGCTACGGTGAGCGCCTCGCCGAGATCGGCGCGGTACCCTCCATCGGATCGGTCGGGGACAGCTACGATAACGCCCTCGCCGAGACGGTGAACGGCTACTACAAGTCCGAGCTGATCTACGGGCCCGCCCGCACCGGGCCCTGGAAGACCGTCGAGGACGTCGAGCTGGCCACCCTCGGATGGGTGCACTGGCACAACACCAGCCGCCTCCACGGCTACCTCAACGACCAACTGCCCACAGAGTTCGAAGCCACTTTCTACGCTACGAAACGGACCGACCAACCCCTGGTCGAAATCCAATAGCCCGAGCCTCCACCAGAACCAGGGCGATTCATTCGAGGCGGCCGACGGCATTGCTGAGTTGCCTGCGTTCGGCACCTGGGGCGGCGATGCGTCGGCGGCAGCGAAAGAGGCAGTCGACGGGGTGCGCAAGGACCTCGACGCGCACGGGCAAAGGCTTTGGCGGTTGCCCAGGCGGCGGGCCGAGCCGCCGACGACGTCGAGCAGGTCAAGTCGGACTGGCGCAGCTGCGCGCCGAGGCGGAAGGCCTTGGCATGGTGGTCGATCCGGTAAGCAACACCATCGAGCCGGGGCCGGGCGCGACAGGCGCTGACCCGATGGAAGTCATGCTCAAGCGGATGCAGCTGCAGCCGCGCCTCGATGCCATCCTGGCGGACGCGGTGCGCGCCGACCAAGAGCTGGCCCGGGCGATCAGCATGGCGACCGGCGCCGAGCCCATACCCGACACGCCGCATACCAATGATCCAGCACTCCAGGATGCGCTGTCGCGGCCGATGCCCGAGGACCCACAGCAGTTCAACGATCTGTGGGAGAAGCTGGACCAGGAGGAGAAGGACTGGCTGTACGAGCGGGACCATTCGATCGGGAACCATCCCGGCATGCCGTTCGTTGACAAAAACCGTTACAACCGGATGTACCTCGACGAGTTGCAGGTGGCGAACCAAGCCGAGCTTGACCGTCTGCGCGCCGAGCATCCGGACTGGGCCAGCGGCGAGAGCGGGGCTCCCTCAGAGGAGTGGCAGAGCTGGAAAGCCGAGTGGGACGCGGCAAACCACACGCGCCACGGTTATGAAGAGATCGACAAGGCGCTTGCATCGCCCGATGGGTTGCCGCGCTACCTCGCCACTATCGATGACCAGGGCCATGCCGCGGTGTCGATCAACAATCCTGATACCGCCAAGCGCAATGCCACGTTTGTACCGGGCACCGGTCAGGATCTCACCCGCTTCGAGGGCAGCGCCGATAAGTCCGAGCAGATGCTGCAGGCCGCACTGCGGGCGGACCCAAATCTTCGGGTCGAAGACGTTTCGGTGACGACCTGGATGGGTTACGACCGGCCGATGAATCTGTGGGAGGCGGCCTCGCCGGACTATGCCCATGGTGGAGGCGACGATCTGGCGGCATTCCAGGCCGGAATGCGGGCATCGCATGACGACGGCGCTGCGGCTGGCCCGTCAGTCAACACGGTGATCGGTCATAGCTACGGCTCCACCCTGATGGGGGCCGCAGGGCTGGAGGGCAACCACCTCGACGCCAATAACCTTGTCGCCGTGGGCAGCCCAGGAATCCTCGCCGAGAATGCGAGCGATTTGAGTCTTGCTCCCGGCGCGAATCTTTTTGCGTCCCGAGCTGAAAACGACGTCATCGGCATCGCCACGTACGCCACTCTCGGCCCTGACCCTATGGCGCGCCAGTTCGGCGGCATCCCGTTTGAGGCGGCACCCGGGGCTGCCGGTCCGCTGGGCTTACCCACCGTCGACGCCCACAGCAGCTATTAAAGCGCCGGCAATCCGGCGCTGGATAACATGGGCCGCATCATCGCTGGAAGGACCGACGTGACCCCACCGACGTTTACGCCATGAGTCGACAAACACTGCTGCACGTCTGCGCCGCGATGCTGCTTGCCGGGCTTGTCGCCGCGTGCACGTCGTCATCGCCGACAGAGCCCGCTGAATCACTCGGACCGTCCGTCCCGACGGGCGCCACTGCCATCCCAGGAGGGCCCATGGAGCAGACACCAGTTCCCGCCTCACCGAAAATCCCCGCGAGCCAACAGGAAGCGCAAGACACGGTGGTGCGCTACTTGCAGCAGACCGTCGATGCGCTCCCAAAGGGCACCAGCCTTGACGGAACGCGCTACATCGTCGGCGACGGGACGACGTACTGCGAAGACAACCCCAGCGGACCGGATGCGCCGGTGCACGTCGAAGACTGGCGTGACATGCGGCTTCCTCCCGGTGCCGACGTCAATGGCATCATCGCCCAGACCGGTGACATCTGGAGGCAATGGGGCTGGCAAGTGATGGAGCGTGACGGCTTCAGCAAACCGAATCGGTTCGGCTACGCCCCGGACGGCTACGTACTCCAGATTCAGGCGCGACCCGACCCAACCCAGCCGCCCTCGCTTATCGGTTCATCGCCGTGCTTTCCCGGCACTCTCCGCAGCGATGACGTGCGACGACCCGCGGTCATTCAGCAGCCGGCATAACTGAGACACTGTCGTCGTGCCCGTCGGAGATACGCAGCGCGGATTCGCTTCGGCGGCGGCGCTGGACGGCATTGTCCTTACTGGGCAATCGGTCGACTGGCTCAACCGACGTGGCCACCTCGGCTTACCTGGCGGCCAACTCATGCCGAGCACCATCGCGGCGTTGGAGCGCATTTATCTCGCCCTTGGCGGCGATCTCAAGACGCTCGCCACAGCCAAACTGACGCCGCTCCGCGGTGACTTCCTCCACGCGGCGACGGGAACCTTGATCGAAATCGATGAATCGCAACACTTTACGTCATTTCGGCAGCTGACACTCAAGATGTACCCGCCTGGTGTACCGCTCGGATTCGACATCGATGAGTACAAGCAGCTGTGCCGGACGTGGCAGCGAAAGTCCGATAACTACTTCCGCTCCAAGGAAGCCCGCGGGTTCGGTGTCGGCGGCAGGCAACGGCAGCGTGCCTACTACGACGCGCTCCGCGATCTAGCAACACCGGCGATGGGGAGACCTCCGCTGATCCGGATCGACGCTGCCGACCGTGATCCTGTTGATGCGTATCGCCGCTACCGACATGCGCCCATGGCCGCACTTGCAGGCGGTGTCCCTTAGCCTGAATCCGTGGATGGGCCGGTGATTTTGCCGGCGTGTGAATAGCGAAAAGGCCTTCTGAACTGGGACAATTGAATCGCCCCGGGTTTGATGCACACCTGGTTACTGGTGTGCAGCCCCGGTTTGGGCTGTCTTTGTAGCGTAGTGGATGGCCTCGTATTCGACGGGTGGGATGCGGTCCAGTCGGTGCATGAGCCGGTCGGAGTTGTACCAGTGCACCCACTCGGCGGTGAGCAGTTCGACGTCGGCCAGTCGGTGTAGTGCGCCTCGCCGGAACGGTGAGTCGTCGCGGATTGCTTCGGTCTTGTACAGCCCTATCGTCGTTTCGGCCTCCCGGTCGTACTTCTTCCGGAGTACTGACATTCCCCGAGACCGTGGAGGAAGTTGACGATCGAAGAGTCCATCGCCCGAATCCGCGACCTCCACATCGTCCGCCACGACGATGACGCGGCCTGGCCGTTCAGCATCTGGTTCGCGCTTACCGACCAAGGCGAACAAGTGGCCGGGCAATCTTCGACAGCGTCTTAATTGCGTCGCGCGCTGTTACTCGGCTGTGTCGAGAAGCGGCATCCGAATTCCGTGGCCCCTTCGCTCCGGTCTCTCCGTGCGTCATCGGCTCTGGCCGCTCAGAGTGCCACTGTCAGCGGGCGCTTGCAGTGCCGGGGCTCAGTTGGTTGCCTGCCCCAAGTCGACCCACTCGCCGTTGGCTGTCCAACCGCCGATCGGCCGGACGGCGTATTCGCGCGGAATGTTGCCGGTCGTGTAGTACGCATAAAAAAGATGGGCAGCTTCGTCGGCCGCGAAAACCTCTGCCTCAGTTATCATTTGCGGCCTGCTCGGGACATTGATTGCCACGTCACGTCTCATCTTGGTGTCGTGTTGGTGCCCAACGACGCCCCATATCGACTCGACCCCGACCTCCTGACCGCCGGGGCGGCGGATCTCAAGGGTCATAGCATCGGCGCTGCCACCGGCCTGCAAGAACTTGTCCGTCTGCCAGCTCAATGCGAGCAGTTCGTCGTAGTCCGCGCCTTCAGGCAGGGGCATCAGAGTTAGGGCCCACGGTTGTTGACCGTTCATGCAACTCAGCGGCCGTCGGAAGGTGCTGATCTCTCTCCGAGGGCCAATCTCAACGGAGAATGTGCCACCGTTGTACTTCAGCACGTGGGTACCTCCCATGATCTTCAACCTATCTGGGTCTTGAATTCCCTGCGGTCGGGATGACTCGGACTTGGTGGCGCCGTCGCCGCATCAGGTAGAAACCGCGGTAGATGCGGCGCAAATGAGTGCACATGCAGCCTCGAGCGGGCGCTAGCGTAGAGGCGAGGTGACGATCGCCCGACGAAGGGAAAGTCGCGTGCCCGCGGAAGAGATACGGCTCATTCCGGAAGATCTGCTGCTTTCGGCTCGGAGGATCGCTGGGTGCGCCGACGAGCTGCAACTGCGCCATCCTCAAGCGCCGGACGTATCGAGGCCTCTCAACCCGGTGTCCCCGGCGGAGCTGCTGTTGCCCTCAGTGGTGCCGTTGCCAAGTGGCAGATTGACACCGAGGTGCTGTTCGGCCGGCTATCGGCACACGGCGCTGCCATGGCAAGCACCGCCGGGGAGTTCACGACGACCGACTCGTCGAACGCTGCGGCGATCAAAGCGGTCGGTGAGGCGGGGACTTCGGCCGTCGCCACGGACGCCAACGTCTTGTAGCGGGACCCACATCATGACGGTGTCGGTCGCCGATATTCATCGCTGGGATCCCGGCGATGTCCGCGAGGTGTTCCATGCCACGCGCAGCCGGGCTGAAGCTGCCTACGAGGCTGCCGACGGCATCACCCAGCTACCCGCGTTCGAGAACTGGGGCGGCGACGCCGCCACCGCGGCCCAGGATGCCAACGACCGGCTCCGGGTCGATCTAGATGCCGCCGGGAACGAGGCGCTGGCTGTCGCCCATGCAGCGTCGGATGCCGCGGACGGCATGGAGCGGATCAAATCGGCGCTGTCGCAACTGGAATCAGATGCCAGCGACGGCGGCTACCAAATTGATCCGGCGACGAGTCGGGTGATTCCAGGGCCAGTGCCCAAAGCACCCATGCTGATCGCTATCGCCGAGATGGCCGAACTCCAGGCCCGCCTTGATGCCATCCTCGCCGACGCCGCTCTGGTCGACGACGACTTGGCCAGCGCTATCAACATGGCAACCGGCCAAGCGCCCATCCCCGCCTCGGCAGGGTCATTCCCCGACAGTCAACCCGAAGGCGTCGGCGAGGACGTGCAGGTCGGGCAGGACGGCCGGTCAGTCCTCACTGACCTCAACCGTGCGAATAACCAGGCTCTCGTCGACGCCATGGCGCGGGTACGGGCTGCCCAAGCCGAGGTGGACAAGGCGGCCAGCGCGGCCTACACCTATGGTCCCGGCAGTCCTGAGGCTGAGGCGGCATTGGCGCAGCTGCCGCAGCTGAAGCAAGATCTGGCGCAGGCCCTCGACGACCTTGGCAAAATCCCGGACTACTCCGGCATCCACCCGAACTCGATCGCCGTTGGGCCGAACGGCAACGTGCTGTTCCCCTACGGGGCGGCCGGCACCACCCAGCAGGTGCTCGGCACGCTGAAGAACGGCACCGGAGAGATCTTCGACCAGGGCACGTCGGCCTACTACACCTACAAAGACGGCAAGCTGATCGCCACCCGCTTCCTCGACCCGGGGCAAGCCACCGCGACCAACGAACCCCTGCTCACCGCCGTCACCACGGCGGTCGGCGCCGGACCGCTCGTCAAAGGCGGCGAGGGAGCCTGGCTGGGGCTGCGTGCCTTATTCGGCCGAGAAGGTGCCGACGCGCTCGCTGCCGTCAGCGGCGAAACCGTCCTTCCTCGTGCTGCCGAGCTGGCTGCGGGACGAGCTTCCTCAGCACTCGACAACTTGGCCGCCATGGGTCCAGGGACATGGACACCGGTCACCGAGTCGATGTCCGCGCGTGCTGCGGCCTACCAGGTACAGGTCACCGGGCACCCCATCACAGAGGGCTACCTGGTCAACGGCGTCAAGTTCGATGGCTTCGCCAACGGTATCCTCACCGATACCAAAGGCTATTACTCACAGTTCATAGACGACGGCGCGTGGAAACCATGGTTATCTGGAGAACAGGCACTCATCAGCCACGCCCAACGCCAACTAGCGGCGGCGCCAGGAACGCCGATCCAGTGGGTTTTCGCCGAAGCCGATAGCGCCGCAGTCGTCAGCCGAATGCTCGCCGAGAACAACCTCTCGGGCATCGAAATCCTCATCGTGGCACCGAAATAAGGAAGGCCAATGTCGAAGTCCTACGTCGGAGGGTACTGGGGACCACGTCCCGAAGGTATCGAGTCGTGCGCCAGGCGGCTCTCTGGCTTTCTTAAAGCGCTCGCTGACATTGACGCGCTGCTTACTGAGTGGCGCAACAAAGGCAAGACCAAGCGCCAAGCAGAGTCGGCTTCAGTGGTCACCACAAACTACGACGATCTGGTGGAAAGACTCCTCGCAGGAGTCAACCGCCGCGACGACAATCAGCAAGTCATCGGCGAACTTGGTTCCACAGTTTCTTGGTGGAACGCGGCGCCATCACGCGCCGCCGCCACGCTCAGTATCGGCTGTGGGGCGGAGGCACCAAACATCTCAAATTGGGTTGTGCTCAACCTGCCAGACTCTCGGGAGCACAAGACGCTCTACGAACCGGCAACAGCTAAGCAACTCGTGAAGACGATCATCAAGCACTTCGAACCAGATTGGGCCGTCTTCACCAACAACGGGCTCGTCGACCGGCAACGTGAACCCAACCGGCAAACGGACGACGGACGCGTAATCCTCGGCCAGCTAAACGGGCGCCCCGCAGGATGGGCAAACTATACAAAGAACGTCAGCGCCGCCCAGGTGGATCACCTCAACGCGCTACCGCCATCGACTACCGTCGAACCCGCGGAATCCGGCGTCCTGATCACAACAGGAAATAACCCTGCAGACCCGGACCTACACGACGTACTCGCGTTGCGGCCGGTCCTCCACCGCCTTGATCAGGCCATACAATATCTCCCCACCGTTCCCCACGCGGCAGGTCGACCATCCGCAACCAAAGAGGGCGCTGCGACACAGGCGACTATTCAGCCGGCGTCTCCGCCCGCGGCAGACGAACGAGGCACCACGCAGCAGCCGCGAAGAGCCAACTAGTCCGGGTGTCTTTTCAGATGTCCTGCGCCCACCTTCGTCACCACTAATTGCCAATTGCGAAGTCGCTTTTCGTGCATGGGTGCTTTCAGTCATGAAGTCGAGCGCTACGAGCTCAGGCGATTTGGGCCTGCTGCACCGAGTCCCGCCGCCCGGAGGGAGTTATCGCTGCTGGCCGGTGTCGAAATCCTCGACGCACTCCGAGCCGGAACCGCTTGTTCGCGTATCTATCTGCCCGCCGTCGCGTCCGACCACCCGCTTGCCGGACATCCACTGGGGGTCGGTATGGCGTTCTAGACTTGCTGCGGCTGATGGGAGGTCGCGATGATTACTGCCCGCGAGCTTGCGGCGGAGTGCGAAGTGCCCGTGAGTGAAGTACTCACGCTGCTCACCGATTTGCGAGAGCTGACCCTGACACCCGATAGTGGCGTCCGCAACGAAGCCGCAGACGCCGAGCGCTACTAGGCATGCGACGTCCACGCCGGAGACTGGACTGCGGTGCTGCCCGCCGTCATCGCCTTCCTGGCGCCTTTCCCGGCCAGCGCCGACACTGCCGCCATCTCCCACGCCGCGCGACCACGAGCCGTTCGCCACCCTCACCGCGGCGGACCGCCGGTTGGCGCTGGCACTGCTGAGCTACAGCGACTCGCTGCGCATCTAACACCAACGGTCACGGCCAGCGCGAAACGATTGGCCAGCACCGCGTCTGCTGTGCCCGCACAGCCGGCGTGTGCGCGGTGCCGGTGTGGTTCGACGCCACCACGGTGCACCGCCGCGCGAGGCGACGCTCCTGCAGCGCGGCTAAACCCCCGCTCGGTCGCTGCCACGGCCCGCCCAACTCAGCGGTGCGACACCGCCCGCCACGGCTCGGTAAGCCCCGCCTGGGGTTGACCCCTGGAGGTGGACATCTGATCGCGGGACTGCTGGTCCTGCGGGGAGGATGTTCCCGTGTCGGGAAACCGCAAGAAGTACACCCCGGAGTATCGCGAGCAGGCCGTGCGTCTGGTCGTCGATACCGGACGCCCGATCGCGCACGTCGCCGCGGAGATCGGCGTTGGAGAACAATTGCTCGGCCGGTGGGTCGCGGCGGCCAAAGCGCGCTCGGCAGCCGATAATCCCGAGGTGCTCGATGACGATGAACGCGCAGAGCTGCACCGCTTGCGCAAGGAGAATGCTGAATTACGTTTGGACAGGGCGTTTTTGAAAAAAGCCGCGGCCTTCTTCGCCTCCGAACAGAACCGGTAGAGATGTACCGGCTGATCGAGGCGGAGAAGGCCGAGTTCACGGTGATCCGCATGACTGCACTGTTGGAGGTGTCGCGGTCGGGCTTCTACAAGTGGCGCGCGGCGCAGGTGGCGGGGCCCTCGCCGGCCCAGCAGCGCCGTGAGGTCATCGACGCGAAGGTCAAGGGGTTCCACGACGCCTCCGATCAGGTGTACGGCTCACCGCGGATCCTGGCCGATCTGCGCGACGACGGAGAAGTGATCTCACGCAAGACGGTGGCGGCCTCGATGCGCCGCCAGCAGATCGCCGGGATCAGCCCGCGGCAGTTCACCCCGGTCACCACGGTCGTCGACCTGGACGCGCATCGACCCCCCAAGGACCTGGTGGATCGCCGATTCGACCGCGGTGAGCTCGACAAGGTCTGGACGTCGGACATCACCTACCTGGCCACCGGCGAGGGCTGGCTGTATCTGTGCGCGGTCCGCGACGGGTGCTCGCGGCGGGTTCTGGGCTGGGCGGTGGAGGATCACCTGCGCACCGATCTGGTGGAGTCCGCGCTGTCAATGGCGGTCACCATGCGCGGGCACTTACCAGGGCAGGTCATCTTCCATGCCGATCGCGGCACCCAGTACACCTCCGGGCAGCTCGCCCGGTTCGCCCGCGCTCACGACATCGCCCAATCGGTCGGCCGGACCGGGGTGTGTTGGGATAACGCTCAGGCCGAATCTTTCTGGAGCACAATGAAATCAGAGTTCTACAACCGCTACACCTGGCCGACCAAGGCTGCTGCTAGGCTGGCGGTCGGCGACTGGATCGAACGGGTCTACAACCGCCGACGACGGCACTCGAAGATCGGCATGATCAGCCCAGTCGAGTTCGAGGACCGCCACAATCAGACGGCACAAGCCGCCTGACCCCGTGTCCACTATCAGGGGTCAACCTCACTCCTGCCGCCATGGCGTTTCGTTTCGTTTCGTCATTTCGTTTCGTTTCGTTTCGTCGTTTCGTTTCGTTAATTGCTCTCGTCGTCGCGCCTGCGGAAGTACCTCGATGCGCTCGCCGTGGAGCATCTGTGCCGCCGGCGACAGCGACACCCAACCCGCTCACCGAGGCCGAGCAAACCACTCGCGATCAGCTCATGCTCGTAGTTGCGAGCGAAGCCACAGACCGGCGCGGACGGCCCCCGGATGAGTGCGCGCGCTCTCGCGTTTGTTTAGTGTGGCTAATGTTCACAAATGCGTTCACAAACCGCATGAAAACGGCCCCCGGAGAGGCTCCGAGGGCCGTTCTACCTAGTAGCGGGGACAGGATTCGAACCTGCGACCTCTGGGTTATGAGCTGGCTTCCGGGGATTTCTGGAGTGCCGCTAAGTCTCATTTGCGCAGGTCAGAGGGGGTATGCGGTTCGGCCCGTGGCGCCCCGTTGCACCGATTTCGGGGGGTTTCGCAGAGTTTTGTTCCCAAATCCGTTCCCAAATCGGGTTTGCTGGAGCGCGGTCGAGCCAGCAAATAAGTCGTCGCGGGCGACAGACAGGCAGGGGCAAGCAGAGCGTGACGTCGGCGGACAGGCTGAGACGTCGGCGCCGACCGGGTCTCACCAGACAGCGCCTGAGAAAGCTGACGAGTACCCCACCAGAACCATGGCTAGTGACCGGTGAGTTCCGGTTAGGTCATGATGGGTGAAGATGCGCCGTCATCGAGCGCCGATGGCCGTGCGAGCGGAGGCTCGGAACTTCCTCACCGGTTTGGCGAACCTCGATGAACGGAAATTTGCGCTGTGGTCGCTCGGCTTCTGAGCGACCACAGCGCTAGTACGGCAGAGGTTCACCGCGCGAACCCGCGACCAATGGATTTGAAACTGGCCTATCTCGATGCCACCGCTTTGTGCTCGATAAGGGCTCTTCGATTTTGAGCGGGCAATCAGCATGATGTCTGGGTTGCGGCCCGCTGTTTGCGGGTGCAGTGGAATCGTATCCGGCGGGCCGAGTTGTCTCGATTCCGGAAGCCGCAGCCGACGCGCTTGACCTGCTTGACGAGCCGGTTGTATCCCTCGGTGCCGGCGTTGGTGATGCCGGTTTGGATGAAGGCGTTGATCTCGGGCCACCAGGTGTCCACGGTGGCGGCCAGGGTCAGCAGTTCCGGGATTTGCGAATCGATGCACCAGGACAGGAACCGGTGCAGGCGGTGCCGCGTCAGATGCGGGTCGCCGCCGACCCGCACGGTGGACAGCACGGTGCGCAGCTCTTCCTTGGCGATCCACGCTGAGAGGATCTGTGCGCTGTCGTCCTCGGCGACGATCGCATTCCACATCTTCGCGAAACTCTTGTCTGACAGACATTCCCGTGCGCGCAGCAGCCGTCGGCGGTTCGCCCATTCGGGATCGAGTTTACGGCCGCGACGATCACGGAGGTCCCAGGTTACGCGGCGGCGCACCTTGGTGACCGCGTCGTTGCCGAGCTTCACCAGATGGAAGTGATCGACCACGATCGTCGCGTTCGGCAGCAGGTCCGGGGTGCGGGATCGCCGTCGCGTAGACCGCGGCCGGGTCGATGGCCACGAACTGCACCCCGGCCCGGAACTCCTCGCTGCGTTCGCGCAGCCAGTCGATCACGGTGGCGCTGCTGCGGCCTTCTCGCTGACCGAGCAGGCCCTGATCGCCGGCCAGGTCGACGAACCCGGTGTCCCACGGGTCCACCCGCGTCCACCGCTGCGTCGCGGCGCAGCGTTCCCACCTGGGCTTTCCGCGACGGGTCTCATCGATGCCCAGCACCGCGGCTGGCTGTGGCTCAACCAGCAGCGACTCGGCGTGTGCGACGAACGCGCGGTGCGCGGTCGGCCACGACACGCCGTGGCTGTCTGCGACCTCGGCCACAGAACGGGCCGCATCCCCAATCGCCGCGCCGACCTGAGTGCGCAACCGCAGGGTCGTGCGAGCCCGCGCCGGCACCTGCGCGATGGACTCGGTAAAGGATCCACGTTCGCAGTAGTCCTCCCGGCAACGCCAGCGGGTCTTGTTCCACTGCAGCATGATTCGTTCCTCACCGTACGGGATATCCTTCGGCGCGGTGGCGACTCGGGCCTTCACCGAGGTGGACAACACCCCACACGACGGGCACGCCGCCGCCGACTCGCTCGCGGTCACCGCGTGTACTACCCGTGTCCCGTCGGCCCAGCGCTCGACACGCTCAACCCTCACTCCTGGCAGCCCAAACAACAATGTCGTACCGTCGGACACGGCCCTTGGTTCCCTTCGTCAGCCTGAATGCTTCGCAACTTTCAGACTTCCGAAGGCCAAGGGCCTCCCCACGCAGCGACACGCCCTACGAGAGCGAAATCACAACTGCCCCATTAAAATCGAAGAGCCTCGATAAGTGCTGCGGCACAATGCCTTCCGACGCTCAACTGATACGGAAAGGAGGCGCCCAATCCGGTCGACTCCGACTCATTTGGGGTGGATAAACGGCAATGGGACTGCCCCGAGTTCAGTTGACCCGCGGGGTGTGAATTTCAGGCCGCGGTTGCGACTGGTGTGTGGAGCAGTTCGAACTCTTTCGGGGTGAGCCTGCCGAGTGCGCAATGCCGACGGCGTCGGTGGTAGGTCCGCTCGATCCAAGACACGATCGCTAGGCGCAGCTCGGCTCGGGTGGACCACCGTTTCCGGTCGAGGACGTTGCGTTGTAGAAGGGCGAAGAACGACTCCATGGCGGCATTGTCGCCGCACGCTCCGACGCGGCCCAGTGCTCCGTGTAACCCGTTGTGCGACAGCGCATAGACAAAGTTCCGAGACCTGAACTGGCTGCCCCAGTCGGAGTGGACAACCGTTGCCTCCGGCGATCGCAACGCGACAGCGTGATCTAGGGCGGCCACCGCGAGTGAGGACTTCATCTGGGAGTCGATCGAGTACCCCACGATCCGGTTGGAGTGAACATCTTTGATGGCACAGAGGTAGAGCTTGCCTTCATCGGTGCGGTGCTCGTTGATGTCGGCCTACCAGACCTGGTTGGGGCCGGCTGCGCTGAATTGACGTTGCATTGGCTAGTGACGAGGGGCTGGACGCGGGCATCCTCTCGGTCAGCGATCTTGAGCCAGCGGTGGATGGTCAGACGCGCAAGGTAGTCGAACGGTTCCATGTGTCGGAGAACCTGCCTAGCATCCAGCGGGGCGGAACAATCACACAACCGGAGGGCGGGCAGTTGACCAACGCAGAACAGCTAGCTTACGACCAGAAATCGGTGTCAGCGCTTCTTGAAGTCAATAAGATCGTGCGAAGCCACATTATCGATGAGCTGAAATCAATCCCACCTGAGCGTCTTGCACCAGAGCGGCACACTGACGTCAGTTTCGTCTTAGTGAACCAAACCCCGGACGAAATGGACGTGCTTGCCGATCTAGCAGCGTACATACAGGCAGACTCTGATTATCCCGTGATTCCTGCATACGTGCCTTTGGGTGGCTCAGGAATCCCGGACTTGGCGTTGGACATCTTCATGTATGTCGCGACCAAAGCCGGTGACGAAGGGATCAACATCGGCATAGGCATCGCCATTGAGGCCATCCGGCGTTACTTTGCAGACAAACGCAAAAGGCCCAGCGCAATCTCGATCACAATCAAAGACCCAGAAAACAACTCGCGCAAAACAATTCGGATCAATAAAGATGGCGAACTCATGGAAGAAGATTAGGCTGGCTTCGCCGGTGCTGGTGGTAGTTTCATGACTTTAGACTGGTTGAGCGATGGCTGGAATTGGTTTCTGGCGTTGGAGTGGTCGCGATTAGACAACATCTTCAGCGCGCTAGCGGCTGTCACCGTCATTGCGGGCATCGTTTGGGCTGCGATCAAATTCGGCCTGAATCCGCTAGCCGCACGGCTAGGCCGCCGCCGTGCTCAAGCGAAGCTACTAGATAAGTTAGCCTGCGGAAGCTCTGTGCCTTTCGTTGAGTCCGTATTTGGCGTCGCACAGTTCGTTGACCATAAATCAGGTCATGAACGGCGCACCTACCAATTGCCCGGCGCATGGGTCCTCGTCGAAATACGCGACCACGCCGTCTATTCATACGCAATCACCATCACCAACCGCAAGATGCATTACAACACCAAGCGGCTGACGTTTGACATCTTTAATATCAAGCTCGGCAAGGACAAATTTCCACCGCGCCCCGAAATGGGTTTTGAACGGGAACATCTATGGTCTGCCGTTCCAGCGAGAACGGGCTATACCCAGAGCTACAGTTTTCGGTACAGCGGCGTAACTCTTTACTACCACCTGTCTTACAACCAGGCTGGCGCGGGTGGAATTGGATTCCCTATGACGTATTGCGATATCGTTAATTCGGCTGACACACCGGAAGATCAATGCGTAGAGGCATCGAGTATAACTGCCAATACGCTCACTGTGGTGTCATCCGAGGCAATTTCAAGTGAAGGAGGACAATACCCTCTAGCTGTCGATGAAGCGGATGTTCGTTTCGCAAGAACAGTTAAGCCACCGACAACAATGAACTTTCGTCAAAGACTCGGCTATCGGCGGTATCGGATCAAGTTGGCTGCGAAAAAGGTGTGGCGCTGGATTTGGCGCTTCTGACCTCACCATTGATTCCGGGTTTGCTGTGGGCGGTTTGTGCCGTTGATTGCGTCCTTTGATTGCGTAACACTTGCGTGTATCTCGGCCGTTTTGGGCGGTTGGTTCACCAGTCAGCAACCGCGAAAACCTCTCTACCTCGCTATTTAGTTTGCGGGGCGGGCGGGGCTCGAACCCGCGACCAATGGATTCGTTTTTGGCCGTTCTCGGAGTACGCGCGCTGATCCGGTTATCTCCCAGCGGCACACAGGCTTTCCAGATCCGACAAACCGAGGCGAGACCGAGCGATTCTTGGCAGAATCTGGCCGATTCTCGATCATTATCGCTGAATATTCGATGGCAAAATGTGTCTGGACATAACCCGCAATTTAGGACCAAATTGCGGGGTTCCGGCATTCAGCGCACAAGCCAAGTTGTGGTCTCGGACGGTCTGTTGACCGTCACTGAGGATGCAGACGTTGCCGTCATGGTCGGTGCGGATGGTTCTGATGAAACAAAGACCCTGCCCGTGTAGCGGACAGGGTCTTCGTCGGTGCGGTGACGGCGTCGTCGGTGTAGTGACGTCGCATGATCAGTGATTCAGTCGTGGCCCGTTTCAGTGACGGCGATGCGGGCGGATTTCTCGTCGACGATCGAGGACTTCGCGGCGAACGCCGCGGTCAACGCGTGCACTGCGAGGTTGTTCACCGCGCGTGGATATCCTCGGGCGGCGTTGTGGATCAGCGTGATCGCATCATCGGAGAACAATGGATCGGTTCGCCCGGCGATCTTGGCGTGATGGGCGATGTAGTCAGCGGTGTCGGCTGGTTGCATGCCGGCTATCGCGTAGCGGACCGCGATGCGCTGATCTAGTGCGGCGAGCACGCCTAGGTGAAGGCGATGCCGCAAGGTCGGTTGCCCGACCAGCAGGGCGGCGAACGGCGACCCGGAGTCCATGTCGTGATTGGTCAGCATCCGGATCGCCTCCATCTGCGCGTTGTCGAGCAGGTGGGCTTCGTCGATCACCACGACCGGGGTGCGACCCCGTTCGGCGTGCTCGGCAGCCAGTGCCTCGGCGGCTTGCGGCGCCAACGTCGCGGTGTAGAAGTTCGGCACCCGGCCCAACGCGGTCACGACGTGATGCAACATGCCGCGCACCCCGACCGAGGGATTGGGCAGGTAGATGATCACGTGCCGCGCGGGGTCCAGCGCCGAGGTCGCCGCGCGGATCGCGACGGTCTTGCCCGCGCCGACCTCCCCGGTGATGACCCCGATGGCGTGTTGATCCACGCACCAGGTGATGCGGGCGACCGCCTCGGCGTGTCCGGGATGACGGTGCAGCATCGCGGGGGCCAAGCCCCGCCCGAAGGGCATACGGGTGAAACCGTAATGTGATTGCAGGCGTTCGATGCTCATGCAGTTGTTCCGTTCCGCTCGATGTCGTCTACGTCGTGGAGGCTGAGTTCCCCGTGAATCTGACCCTCGTCGCCGCTTGGGTCTTGGCCATCGCCGAAGAGGGCGTCGTAACCGATCCGCCGGTCGGCGCGGACCTGCTGATGATGGGTTCGCTCGGTCAGCTCGAGGTAGTCGATCCCCGTCGCGGGCACCACCGCCGGATCGGGCGTCTCGGGTCGGGCCTTCGGATGAACGTGGCGGGTGATGTTGTGCGGCAACGCCTTCCCATGACTCATGTTCCGGTATCGAACTTCCACGGTCTCCATGTCGAACGGTGAGAACACCAACTCGACCTTGCGGCCTACCAGCGCCGCGTCGACTTGGAAGGTGTTGCCATGCAATGACACTGTCGCGGTCTTGGTGACCATGCGGTACTCCGACCACAGGAACGCCTCGGTCAGATCATCGGAGGTCGGCATCGCCGGAGTCCGCCCCAGCCGCTGCCACCCCGCATCCCAGCGGTCCAGCGGGGCTTGCCCGGTCTCGGTGTGAATCCGGCGGTGGTACTCGGTTTCGATCCACGCGGTCAGCAACCGGTTGAGTTCCCACAGCGCGGTGCGGTGATCAGTGCCGGCGGCGGCCAGCTCGTCGGCAGTCGTGTCGACGACCTCCACGAGGAACTGCTCACGCACGGTCCGGAAGAACCGTTCGATCTTCCCGCGGCCTTGGGGACGGTGCGGGGTGGAATGCACCAGCCGGATCCCCAGTTTCGCGCACGCCCGCAACAACCAGGCATCAACGAACGCCGACCCGTTGTCGACGTAGACACTGGCCGAAACTCCACGAGCGGCCAACGCCGGTTCCAGAGCGACGCCCAACCGGACGGTGTCCTCGCTGAAGCCGAACCGATAGCCGCAGACCAGCCGGGAATGATCGTCCAAGAAAGCGAACAGATAGGTCTTGCGGCCACCAATCTTCGGGCCATGCAACGCATCCCCGGTCCACCGATCATTGGGGTTCTCGGCCTCGAACCGGCCGAACACCGCCGGGACGTCCCCGGCGGCCGGGCCGATCAACTCGAGGCGGTGAAACAGCCGCAGCAGCGTCGACTCAGACGGTGACCACCCCGTGGCCGCCCGCAGGATGCGCCCCACCTGCGCGGCGGTCCGCGCCGGATTCTCCCGCTTGAGCGAGGCCGCCAACTCCAACGTGGCGCCGTCGGTGCGCGGCGCCGACGATCGCGATGAGGGGATCAACTCGACGAACCCGCCAGCGCGGTAGCGGCGGATCCAGCGGTCCAAGGTGTCGCGCGAGTAGCGCACCGACGTCCCGAACGGGTCGGTGTGCTCACGGGCGGCGATCTCACGGACCAGCCGGCCACGAGCCTTCGTCGACAAATCCTTGTCCAATGCCGGGCAGATCAACTGGTAGCGGAACAACCCCACGGCGTGACTTCTCTGGCGGCGCTTCTCGTCCTCGGTACTGATGACACCCACTCCTGTCTCGGTGATGCCACCCAACCGTTTGCCGGGCAGTCATCCTCGCGACGATGACCCATCCACACCGCTGATGTCAGGGTCAACTGGTGTTGCACCGACCGGTTTCGGTGCCGGCGGCCAACCCGGTGACAGCAGCCGGCCACCGCTGCACGCAGCAGCCACCCGCGCCGACGTCACCGCACCGATCACCGACCGCTCACCGAAACGCGCCCCGACCGCGGCCCGCGCAGCGCCGACCGCGGCGACAACGTCCCCGCACCCCGACCCGGTCGACCTCGGTATCGACACGTCTACCCCCGCAGCGACCGCGACCGAGAGGAACCAGTGCCGCACCACCTGCGCGCGCCCGGTGATCACTCGCAGCCAGCCGCGGACCGTCGATCCGGGAATCCCCAACCGCGCCCCGATCCGGCGGTGCCCCCCACCGGCCGCCTTCGCCACCACCGCCGCCCAGATCAGCTCCGCGACATAGGCCCTGCGCAGCAGCAACGTCACCGGCAGCAACACATGGGTCACCAAACACGTGCGGCACCGAGACCGCCGCGGCCGCACCGGCGCGGCCGACCCAACCACCTGGCGAGAACGGGCGAAACCCCACCGCACCAACACCCCGTCCGGGCATGACGGGCACGACACCTCCCCAGCAGCCAACCGGGACTCGACGCGCTCGGAATCGACCTCTACCGTGACCATCAGTGCCTTTCGCACTACGCACGGCGTCGCCGAAGGTTCGGCCAAGAAATCAGCGGCGGCGCCGTGCACCCATCAGTTCATCGACACACTGACGGTGCAGACCACCAAGATCAAACCCACCCCAACGCCGGCCACCACATCGGCACGATCAACGACGGCACAACACCCCGTGGTCGTCACCCCCAGAGACGGTCAACAACGGTCACGACGCCCACGGCCTCGCCCCGGCCGAGCGATCAAGGCGTCGGAGTGGCCTGGTGGGATGCGACTCGCCTCGGCGTCGATGGTGGGCCGCGCACAGTGGTACGCGAGGTCCTGGCGGCACTCGACCACACGGGGCAGTCTGCTCTCGACCTCCAAGCTGCTCATCACCGGCGGGCAAGAACGTCCGCTTGCCTGTCAGCTCGCGTCTGGTGATTGCCCAGTGATCTTGACCGCGGCCCGGTCGCATTCGCGCGTTCGGCTGCCAGACGTCGGGGGGATACATGGTCAGGTCTGCACTTTTCGCAGCTTTCGGTATTGCTGCCGTGATCGCCGGACTCCAATTTGGTGTGGCACCGGCGGCACACGCCGACAGCAGTTGGGAACCGCGCGCGTGCCGCTAGCGCCTTGCCGCTTATTTGCCGGACAACCCGGCTACTCCAGGAAGCTCGACCGCGACGGTGACGACGGAGTTGCGTGCGAGACGGGATACCGGCGATTGCCGGTGAAGATTCCCGTCTGACTCGATGCCATGCCAATCCTGCCCGCGACCGATGCCCTTGCCCCTGAACCGTGCGCCGCCCCCACGCCGCGTCAGTTTCGAAGCCGCGTGCCAATAAATACCGCATGGGCGACGTGGCCGTATCCCGCAGCTTGCCGTTACCGCAAACGCTTCTCGGCAGTGCGACGCTAACCGAGGATGCCGGCCGGGTATTCCCCACACCTATCGCCGTTTGCCACGCCGTGTATTAGGAAGCTTTGGAAGCGATTTCTGCCATTTATCAGCCGGGAATAGTTTTGCGACCAAACCATCCAAGTATTCGTCTGCAACTAAGGGAGTCCCATCGTAGAGGGCGGTGTGCAGCTGCCCCGATTGCGAGTCGAAAAGTAGCGCCATCGCGCGCGGAAAACGTAGTTGATACTTCTTCGCTCGGATGTAGTCCTTCAGATTGGCGATCGCCGCCCCAAATTCGGGCGTCGACGAGTCTTCGACGGCCCACACCTGAACCCACGCATCCGCGCGGTTCGATCCGTAGGGCCGTGTTACGGAGTGCCCATGACCGTCGAACCTGGCTCGCTTGATCAGATCCTTCGGAGTGTTCATCCACTCCTGCTGCGTCCGGGTAGATCCCGACAACAAAGTAGCGCCGATACTGCACCAACCGAAGTCCCTACGGGTCTGCAACTCCCGAAGCAGCGGGATCGTCGGCGAATTCCTAATCTCGGGCTTTCTAGCGGGTACATCCGAATAGCCAGATGTATAGGCGTGCCAAGCGTCGAGCGGATCCGTTCTGCTGGTGATGAATTGGCGAGCTTGCCCATCCCTTCGCCTCCGGTAGCCAGTCTGCGTTCCGGTCATATATGGCAGTTCGGCTCTCATGAGCTCGGGATCCGGCTGAACGTACAAACCATTTTCGAAAAAATTGAGGAAGAAGTCAAGCTCGTCCACCGCAGCGAACACTACCGTGGCCTCTGGGTGCCGACGGCGCCGCAAGTACAGCAGAAATACTGCGACTGCGGATGGGTCCACCAGCTCGACTATGAGCCTCAGATCATTTAACGAGACCGTCCATGGAATACTCTCGGCGTCTAACAGACCCGCTCGAAGCATGTCAGCCGTCGCGGTGCTCACTCCAGACAGATCTTCCAGACTCACTGCCATGGTGTGGATTTCACGAACGTTCTCGGTGTTTACCCAGGTGCCGTCTCGGAGACGAAATCCCCTGTCCTTCTCCATTCGTTCTTTCAGCCGGCCAGCCTGCTCCGCCGCTCTTGTCACGATGCGAACCAAGTCATTGCGCAGGCGTCGAGTGTTGCCAGCTCGTGCACTAGGAGCGAGCGCTACCGCCTTTTCCTCAGCGACGACCGCGACATCATCCAGCAGATAGAGGAGGTCACCCTCGACCAACTTTGTGTAGCCAGCCGGATCGCCCGCGGCCTCGGTCTCGTCAGCCGGGATGAAGTATTCGAAGCCTGAACGAACGTCCGCACCCGGTAGCACTTGACTAAGGCATTTGGACGTCTCATATTCGAGGTATTTGCCGCGGTGTGCTTGGTATTCGTTCCAGAACGGCGACTGCTTCAGGCGCTGCTCTAGATTCTCGCGGATCGCGGGGAGGACCAAAGAGGGATGAACCAGCAAGAAGCGGCCGTTCCCGTCAGAGATGACGGGGTTTGTCCGCAGAGCGTTGTCGCCGGTAGTAAAGCTCGAAACTACTTCTTCAGGCGACCCAAGATCGCTCGGTAGAACGAACTGGGCAAGTACCGCGGCAACCGTACTTTCAGGAATTCGGAGTCGTTCCGCTATCTCAGCAACACTCGCGGACACGTCGTCGTCTGACGGGTCCCAGGTGATGTTCACCCTGTTTCCTATTTCTTCTTTGTCAGCGTCAGTCAGATTCTCTTCGTTCGCCATGCCCTGATCGAGCGCAGCTCTCATCGCAGCAAGTCGCTCATTGAGCTTGTCGGTCTGAATCTCGTCGCACGCCTCCAGCACACTAATTGCACCGCCGAGGTCGAAGGACAGAAGATCTACCAGAGCAGATTTAATTTGGGGCGGATCAAACAGATCCGTCAGTGTCGCCTTTACCATGTCCCCATACGATGATTCGCGAAGCAACACTTCGCTCGCGCGGGTGCTGGCCTGGATCTTAGCCATGGGATCAAGCGCGCCGTCTTCGATTGCGCGGTAGAGGTTGATCATCGCCGACAGCTGAATTATCTTGTCCGCCGCCGTCTTCCACTCAGCGAACTGTTTCCATATTGGTAGCGCATCACCGTTGTGCCTCTGCGAGGTCGCAGCGGCGAGCAAGGTCAGCAATTCGAGCCGCGCGGGACCACCATCCGTGTCCATGAAATTGACGCCCTGCATGAAGGTCCACGGCAACAAGTTAAGCCGGGACACCTCGCAAACAGCGAATGTGGTGTACCGGCTGAGCCCAGCAGATAGCGAGTCGATGGTGTCTGCCAGTTGCTGTTCCAGCCACGGGAGGGTGGCTTCGCCACCAGGTGCCTGCTGCAGCAAGGCCGCGGACTCCGCTATCACAGTCATCATTACTGCACCGTGGCGGTCGATGCCCGGGCTTGTCGCCTCTGCCTTTGCTCGTCTACGGCGCCGTGTTTCACGGCGTTTTGTCCTAGAGGTCATCCCTCGATGGTCACATGTGCCAGGGGTTAGCCGCCACTCATTTTCTCTGGCGCGATCCGTACGTCACCAACAAGTCGACCGCACCCGAACATTTGCCCGGTGCCCCATTCACTGACGCAAGCAAGGCGGACGTGATCCTCCACAAGGAAAAATCTGTGTGACCTAGGCAGCGGTCCCACGATCGCCCCCCCTGCAGGAATAGAATGCGTATACGGGACCGGTTACATAAACAGGGGCATCTGCTCGAAAATAAACGCCGCTGGTTGGATCGGGACCGGGGACGACAAGTCACAGCTAAAACCGGGCATTTTCGACTGTCTCTCCATCGAAGCATCAGCAAAATGGGTCCGTATCGGCGTGTTCGCCTCGTTGCCGGAAGCGCAGGATCAAATAGCTTTCCTCCCACCAGTTGGCGCACCGATTTGGACGAACTCGTTAGACCGCTCGGGGCCTTCGCAAAAGCTTCGAGGACTGCAATATCGAGACCTGCCCGAGGCTTGACCGACCGCGCTGCCCCTTGTGGGGCTTACAAAGCTATACGTGTCCCATGTCAGCGCGCGTCACGCGGGGTATCTGGATACCGCTCGCTGGGGCCTTGCCCGCGCAGGTCGAGGCAGAAACGGTCTACGTACTACCGACGCGCACTTCGGCTGAGGACACTGACGAACGTTTTCCGTTGTATACCGACAACGTTCGTTACTTGCCTAAGGTGGCCCGCGCTGGGGGCGCCGCCGTAGAGTTTTCGACCCCTGCAAATTCGCGGAGATACTTGCAGGAGTTCAGTGCTGTCGAAGTTTGGGCACTCGCTGTCGCCGTCGTGAGTCTCGCAAGCGACTGGTTGATCCCCACGATTCAGCACTTCATTGAAATACGTCGACAGTCTCAAGGCTGGACGACGAGCGAAGCAGAGGCGCTGCCCTTGAAAGTCTCCATCGCCAAGCTGGATATGAACGCGGGAATTTCGGAAACCTACGAACTTGAGGGCAGCGGCGCGGACGTTATGGACGCGCTTAATCTGCTATCAAAAGGTGATCAACGCCGACTCACGGATGACCTTGAAGAATAAGGGCCTGCAGTTCAAGGCGACGGTAGTTCAGTGGGGGCCAGTTCCACCCGCGGGCGGCCCGAGTCGGGTCCGCTATCTTGATGTGAATGGTCGCCGGGCTTTGCAGGTGGCCGACGATAAATTCGCCGCTGTTATGCAGATGCTTGACGCACAGCGGGGCTCAGTGCCCGTCATGCACATGCCTCTCATGGAGGACGATGACGATGCACGCCTGCGTATTCAGAGCCGTCTCCGCGCGCAGTGGGACGAATTCACCACGACGCTTAGCCCAGATCTTTTGCAGGAGATTGAACCGCGAATCCGCAAGTCTGAGAAATCAGCTGTTGCCGCTCTGAATTTCCTCGAGGATCACAATCTGAGCGAAACCGCACACGAGGCAATCCATCGAGCGGCTTTCGTTCGACGAGGGCTTTTCGGCTGCCCAATCACATTTCGCGACGGTGATTTTTGGACTAGTTGTTCAATTCGGATGTCGCACATCCGTATAGGTATGTCCGCGGGCCTGACAAGCGAATTCGAGTGTTCAGTATGCGACCGTCTCGTGGATGAGTGCGACCACACCACGGGGCTTACGTATGACAAGGTTGCCGAACGGGACAGCGCAGGGGATTGCACTGTTTGCAAATCCAAGGATTGCGAGCACCGAATCGGCTCCACGTATCCAATACTCGCGTACGGAAACGCGCGTAACGTAATGGCTCACGAAGTCTCAATGGTTGCCCGTCCTAGATATCCACAGGCGCGTTTCACCGAGCTCACGCTGGATCTTAGCAATTCTCGTCGCTACGAGATTTTGAAATGGGGAGCCGAGCAAGGTTATCTTCATTGCGACGGCTGCTTGGGCCCATGCAAGGGGTTCAGCGGGATGGCGGACGCGGAGCCATAGATAAGTTATGGGTAAATGTCGCAGCAGCTCGTCGCTGACAAGCATTGCATTGTCGGACGCGAGCCCTCCCCTTGCGGGCGTGTCCAACGTGAGTGCCAAACGAGTCCTCGGTCCACTACGAAATTGACGTTGACTCTTCACCTGCGGTATGTGCGGCGACAAGCGCCGAATGACGAAGGCCCACGTACCTCCACGGTGCGCCGGCAACGAAATGCTCGTGAACCGGTTCTCTCTGCGGGTTAGCGGGCACGAGGTGGATGCTGGCCGTAATGCAATGTGCGGAATGCATTTCTACGGGCATTGCAGTGATTGCAACGGCAAAGCGAGCGCTTACGATGCGGCATACGGGCTCTTCGATTTTGAGCGGGCAATCAGCATGATGTCTGGGTTGCGGCCCGCTGTTTGCGGGTGCAGTGGAATCGTATCCGGCGGGCCGAGTTGTCTCGATTCCGGAAGCCGCAGCCGACGCGCTTGACCTGCTTGACGAGCCGGTTGTATCCCTCGGTGCCGGCGTTGGTGATTCCGGTTTGGATGAAGGCGTTGATCTCGGGCACCAGGTGTCCACGGTGGCGGCCAGGGTCAGCAGTTCCGGGATTTGCGAATCGATGCACCAGGACAGGAACCGGTGCAGGCGGTGCCGCGTCAGATGCGGGTCGCCGCCGACCCGCACGGTGGACAGCACGGTGCGCAGCTCTTCCTTGGCGATCCACGCTGAGAGGATCTGTGCGCTGTCGTCCTCGGCGACGATCGCATTCCACATCTTCGCGAAACTCTTGTCTGACAGACATTCCCGTGCGCGCAGCAGCCGTCGGCGGTTCGCCCATTCGGGATCGAGTTTACGGCCGCGACGATCACGGAGGTCCCAGGTTACGCGGCGGCGCACCTGGTGACCGCGTCGTTGCCGAGCTTCACCAGATGGAAGTGATCGACCACGATCGTCGCGTTCGGCAGCAGGTCCGGGGTGCGGGATCGCCGTCGCGTAGACCGCGGCCGGGTCGATGGCCACGAACTGCACCCCGGCCCGGAACTCCTCGCTGCGTTCGCGCAGCCAGTCGATCACGGTGGCGCTGCTGCGGCCTTCTCGCTGACCGAGCAGGCCCTGATCGCCGGCCAGGTCGACGAACCCGGTGTCCCACGGGTCCACCCGCGTCCACCGCTGCGTCGCGGCGCAGCGTTCCCACCTGGGCTTTCCGCGACGGGTCTCATCGATGCCCAGCACCGCGGCTGGCTGTGGCTCAACCAGCAGCGACTCGGCGTGTGCGACGAACGCGCGGTGCGCGGTCGGCCACGACACGCCGTGGCTGTCTGCGACCTCGGCCACAGAACGGGCCGCATCCCCAATCGCCGCGCCGACCTGAGTGCGCAACCGCAGGGTCGTGCGAGCCCGCGCCGGCACCTGCGCGATGGACTCGGTAAAGGATCCACGTTCGCAGTAGTCCTCCCGGCAACGCCAGCGGGTCTTGTTCCACTGCAGCATGATTCGTTCCTCACCGTACGGGATATCCTTCGGCGCGGTGGCGACTCGGGCCTTCACCGAGGTGGACAACACCCCACACGACGGGCACGCCGCCGCCGACTCGCTCGCGGTCACCGCGTGTACTACCCGTGTCCCGTCGGCCCAGCGCTCGACACGCTCAACCCTCACTCCTGGCAGCCCAAACAACAATGTCGTACCGTCGGACACGGCCCTTGGTTCCCTTCGTCAGCCTGAATGCTTCGCAACTTTCAGACTTCCGAAGGCCAAGGGCCTCCCCACGCAGCGACACGCCCTACGAGAGCGAAATCACAACTGCCCCATTAAAATCGAAGAGCCGGCATACGGCCAGTTTGCAAATGATCTACGCGTTGTATGGATCAAGAACTGGAATATCGAGGTACCCCGCCTTATCGCAATGCCGCCAGTTTTGATCGATCCAGGCGCGGTAGCTCGCTCGATCCTCATCGGTATGTGTGCAACGGGGCCTTCGATTCAACGCCAGTGGACGAGTCTTGCGGAGGGGCTCCTGAGCGGCGGCCCTTTTCAAATGCCGTCGAGCATCGGTATATATCTGGCGTTGGCTCGCGGCAAAACAGCCCGCGTCGCGGGTCCCATCGCCGGGTTTCACGTTACCGGGCCTTACGTGCGTCGAAATCTTGCCGGCGTGCCGCGCGGAATTAATGCTATTGCATCGGTCTACTTTCCGCCTCTCGCCTGGGAGCTGGTCCATAAGAGTAATACCACGCTCGTAGATGACGCCTGGGTTGACGTCAGCTGCTGGACGGAGTTACATCCGGGCGAGATTCACCCGTTCACCGATCTTGTTTCTGGGCTACCCGCTGTATGCCACTCCTGGCATCACCCGTCTCGCAATGAGGGTTGGGCCGAGCTGATGGACTCCAACCTGGTCGCCATTGTGGAGTGCTTCAACGTCGAAGGCGGCCCAGCAGATTTCGCGACGCCGCCGACCGTGAGCAAGCGCGCGCACATCACCACCGATGAGATCGAAACGCTGGCTCGCCGGCATCCTATGCGGTAGGTAGATCTACTCCATTGGCCAGACAGAACCAGGGATCGCCGCGTGCACCGATGCGCCCCGCAATTCGCCTATGCTTCATCACGGAGTGCCACCGAGGCGACTCGTAGAAATCTGTTGAGCTGAGGTCAATTTGCACCGAAGCTCGCGCGTCGACAAAATGTGCGCGGCCAACACATTCGGTGCGGATAACGTGGACTGACGTTTTCTCAGTAGTTTCCCCTCTGGAGAGTTGATAGGACGATTGCGGCGGCAACAATCTGGCCGATTCTGGTTGGGCACAGTCTGATTCGCCGGAGACACCGCCAGCGTTCTTTGAGTTCGGCATTGGCGCGTTCCCCGATTGCCCGGGTCGCGGTCAGCAGCGTGTTGTAGCTGCGATTGGCGACATCGAGGTCGCGGCCTTTGACCGGGCTGTGCACCCCGATCCCGGCGCCCTCGTATCCCTTGTCCGTCAGCGTCGGCACGCCGTCGGCGGCTGCCTTGTACAACGCGCCCAGACAGTGCGCGCGGGCAGCGGTGATGTCGTGCACGCTGCCCGGTTCGACCTCGCTCGACCACACCGGGAACCCGCCCGGGTCGGCGAGGATCTGCACGTTGCCGCCCTGAGTCTTGTGCTTGCCCGAGTACCACAGGTGATGACCGGCCTCGGCGCGCTCGTTCACCCGGTCGATCTCGATCAGCGTGCCGTCCAGCGTCAGATGCGACCACTGTTCCCGCTTCGCCCGGTCGAGCACGTCGTGCAGCTCGGGTGTTTGTTCGGCGATCACGTCGATCGCCTCGTGCAGGTACCGGTAGGAGGTGGAGATTGGCAGCTCGGCCTCGAAGGCCAGCAGCCGGATCGGGGCGTCGTCGCGGAACCAGCGCAGCACCAGCTTGGCCTGCGTGCGGGCTGTGCCCGCGCGACGCCCGGCGCGGGTGCCGATCTCGCGCCGGTGCGCGTGCAGCAACGCGGTCACATGAAGCAGGGTTTCCTCGGGGACGTCGCAGATGGCAGAGTAGGTGAACACGTGGGGTCCTCTTGCAGCGGAACGGCTTTCTTCGTCGGAACCGATCCTTGAGCAGGGACCCCACGTCCTGCTCTCACGACACGCCGGAAACTCCAGTCACACCAACCTCACACGCCCCAAGTGAGAAAACCTCACTGATACCGATTGTGGTGCTAGTCATGCCCACGGGGGCAATCACGAAGCAGACTGTGCGAATCGATGAGTTCGCGAATACTTCTGGTTTTCATATGATTCCGGCAATCCTCGATGGTGATGTGTGTCAAGTTGATGCTTGGTGGTAAAGGGATCGCGATAGCACAGTTTGTGTAGCTCGTCGCGACCTTGGTGAGCTTAGAGATCCAGACCGTTGTCACTACCTCGGCTCAGGCTGATGCCTCGGTCGCGCGCCAAATCCTGTCCCTGGTTTTGTTGAGCGATCGCGGCCTTCCAACTGCCGAAGGCCTCTCGTCGAGATTCGATCGCGTCGGTGCGGCAGCTCACGAACCCCGCGACGATTGCGGGCATCGCTGCGAGATTCGCCTGGGAGGCGATTTGATGGGCAGTCTGCGGCGTGTCGTCGCGGGCAGTCAGGGACCGCACGAGTTGCGCCGCTTCGGTGGAGTTTCCGCGGGCAAGTGGTACAGACTCCAGCGAAGGAAGGTTCTCCACGGTGCGTTCGTAGAGGTGTGCGGTGTTGGTGTGGCGGCCGCGAGTCATGGCTACGTAGAGCAGGTTTCGGGTGCTGTTTTCGCCGAGGATGGCGTGGCTGGTGTCGGCGGTGACGCCTTGGGCGGAGTGCACGGTGACGGCGTATCCGAGGTTGATGTGCTCGCGCACGTAGTCCCCTCTGAAAACGGCACCGACGCCGTCATCGAGCCGCACCGCGGCGATGCGATCGTTCCTCTCGTCGACTGCGGCGACTCGCCAGCGGTTTCCGTTGCGGACCATCGGGGCGGACTCGGTGGCTTGTGGATTGTCGATGACCGTGACGTCGGGATCGTTGCGGCGGCTGACGATCAGATCCCCCACCCCGACCTGCTCTCCATTCGCGACGGTCAGGGTGGGCTCGTCTCTACCGATGCGTTGTCCATGGAGGCGCCAATTGAGCGCGCGGGCCATTTCGGTGGTGTCGCAGATCAACAGCGCGTCATGGCCTTTCGACAGGTCAGTCTGGTAGGCGGCGAGTGCGTCTTGGGCCATGGTGACGGCGTCACCGCAGTGCAGCCGGTCATGAGTGCGATACCAAGAGACGGCGCGGGCCACCTCGGCCGGGTTTCCGTCGCGCAACGCAAGTGAGGCGGTGCGTTCCTCGGGGTCGCGCATCCGCCACACCTCGGACAGTTTCTGCGTCCAGGGCAGGTCGTCGCAGAGTTGGGCGAACATGCCGCCACGAGCTTTGACCGGGGCCAGCTGATGCTCATCGCCCACTAGCGGGAGTTTCCGGGCTCTGTAGTTGACCGGCGTGTCTTGTGTTGTGGTGCTTGAGGTTTGTGTGACAGGAGTGTATTACCCATATATGGCGTCGATCGTGGGGAAGCGCCGCGGGCAGCAGACCTACTACTACCTGGTGGAGTCCGCCCGGGTGGGCGGCAAGCCACGCATCGTGTCCCAGCAGTATCTGGGCAGCGCCGAGGAGGTGCTGGCCAAGCTGACGCAGACGCCGGGCGGGCAGCCGGTCCGCAGCCAGCACAAGCGGTTCGGCGACTTGGCGGCAGTGTGGTCGATGCTGGTCCGGCTGGACGTGGCCGGCATCGTCGATGAAGTGGCGCCCCGCCGCGGGGATGCGGCCGCGTCGGTGGGCACCTATGTGGCGTTGGCGTGTGCGAACCGGATTGTTGATCCGTGCTCCAAGCGCGGCTTCGCCGACTGGTGGGACACGACAGCCGGGGGCCGGTGGGTGAAACTGAACCGGGCCGCGACCGATCACCGCCGGTTCTGGGATGCGATGGACCGCCTCGACGAGGTGCAGCTGCGGCAGATCGAGAGCCGGCTGTCGCGGGCGATGGTGACCGAGTTCGGGCTGGACCTGAGCGGGCTGGCGCTGGACATAACCAACTTCGCCACCTTCATCGACACCGGCAACCAGCGCGCGCCGATCGCGCAGCGGGGCAAGGCCAAGCAGAAACGCACCGATCTGCGGCTGGTCGGGTTGGCGCTGGTCATCACCCGCGACGGCGGGGTGCCGGTGATCAGCCATGCCTACCCCGGAGACCGGCCCGACGTCACCCAGTTCAGCGCGGTCATCGACGAATTGGTGACCCGCTATGCGGACCTGGTCGCCGGGGTGGAGTCGCTGACCGTGGTCTATGACGCCGGGCAGAACAGCAGCGACAACCACACCGTGGTGGAAGAGCATGGCATCGGGTTCGTCGGCTCACTGCCGCCCAGCGATCACCCCGACCTGCTGGCGATCCCCGACCGCTCCTTCCGACCGGTGGACCCCGACCGCTACCCGGGACTGAGCTACGTCGACACCACCGTCACCGCGCTCGGGGTGACCCGCCGCGCGGTGCTCACCCATTCGGCGAACCTGCACGCCAAGCAGGCCCGCGGCCTGGACCAGACCCTGGCCAAGGCGCGGCGCCGCCTGGCCGAGCTGGCCGCCAGGCTGGCCCGCGGCCGCACCCGCCGTGACCGCGACAAGGTGGAGGCCGAGATCGCCGCCATCTGCAAGCCCCGCTGGGTCGCCGACATCCTCACCGTCACGCTGACCGGCGACGGGCCCGCCGAACTGCGTCTGACCTGGCGCACCGACCCCCGCGCCCGGGCCCGGCTCGAGGCGCGGCTGTTCGGAAAACGGATCCTGTTCACCAACCGCGACTGGCCGGTGCCCGATGTGGTGGCCGCCTACCGGTCCCAATCCGACGCCGAGTTCGGCTTCCGCCAACTCAAAGACCCCCACGTGGTCTCGTTCAGCCCGATGCACCACTGGACCGACTCCAAGATCCGCGTGCACGTGTTCTACTGCGTGCTCGCCCTGGCCGTCGCCCACCTGATGCGCCGCCACGCCGACCAGGCCGGCCTGCACCTGTCAGTGCGTGAACTACTCGACCAACTCGCCGGCATCGAAGAAACCGTGCTGCTCTACCACGACGGCGCCAAGGGCCGCCCCCGCGCCCAACGCATGCTCACCGACATGACCCCCACCCAGCGAAAACTAGCCGACCTGTTCAACTTCACCAATACGCGCCCACCCGCTGACCCACCCACAGCGCCCCACGACACGTTGGGTAATACACCACCACTGCCCGAAAACACCGCGCCACCAGGCACAATCAAACCATCCCTCACCGTAGCCCGGAAACTCCCGCTAGGACTGTCTTCGCCCCGGCGGCAGTCGTCGCGGTGAGGAGTTGACGGAGATCGTTGGTGCCGACCATGGCGGCCTCGTCGACGACGACCAATGTCGCCGGGCTCAGATCGAGTTGGTTGTCGCGCAGCAGTTGGAGGGCTTTGGCGACGGTGTGGCCGGTGTCGCCGGCCCCCTCCCGCATCGCGACATCGACCGCCTTGCCTGTCGGGGCGAGGACCAGGATGTGGCCGTAGTGGCGGCGGTGCACCGCCGGCATCAAGGCGCGCATGGTGGTGGTCTTGCCCGCACCCGCCGGCGCGGACAACGGCTGCACCAACCATGGCGATGCGCCGATGTTCTCCACGGCGCGGCGCTGATCGGCCGAGAGTCCGGCGGTGTCTTCGGGCTTGATCCACAGCATGGCGCGCGGCTCCTGCGCATCGACCAGATCCAGTGAAGCATCCCCGGTTTCATGCACACCTCGTTACGTGTGACCGGTGTGCTCTCCGGCCTGGAGTCGAGCGTAGTACTCGGCCTCGACCTCGGCCGGTGGGATGCGGCCCAGGCGGTGCATGAGCCTGCGCTCGTTGTACCAGCTAACCCACCCCGAGGTCATGTTCTCCAGGTCGGCGACGGTTCGGATCGGCCCCGTACGAAACGGGGAGCCAGGGCGAACGCACTCGGTCTTGTAGAGCCCGATCGTAGTTTCGCACAGCGCGTTGTCCAGGGCATCGCCGACGGTACCGATCGAGGGGATCAGCCCCTCCAACATCAGCGTTTCGCTGTAATGGATTGCGGTGTACTGGCTTCCGGCGTCGCTATGATGGATCGTGTCGTTGAATGGATGGCCTTGACGGGCCCGGAAGATTGCCGCGTGGCGCAGCGCGCGCTCGACGAATCCGGTGTCTTTGACCATCGAGCACTCCCAGCCTGGGATCAGCCCGGCATAGGCGTCGACGACGAACGCGGTGTAGCCGAACCCACCGGTGTCCAGCGGGACGTAGGTGAAGTCAGCTACCTCCAGCAAATTGGGTGCGCCAACGCGCCAGTTGCGGCCCACCAGGTCCGGCGCCCGGTCCGCGGCCGGGTCGCGCTCGGTGGTGCGCGGCGGGCGGCGAGCACGCATGACGCCCCGCCAGCCGTTGTGGCGCATGATCCGTTCCACCGTGCGCCGCGCCACCGGGATGCCCTGACGTTGCAGGTGCGCCCACATCTTCAGGCTGCCGTACAGGCTCTCTGGTGGGTGTTTCCCGTCGGCGTCGGGTTCGTAGTAGCCGGCCAGGATCTCGGTGATCGTGGTGTCCCACAGGGCCCGTTTTGATGGTGCCGACGAGCGGTGTGCCCAGTAGGTGCGCGGGGCGATCGCCACGCCCTGGATCCCCAGGGCGCGGCAGATCGGTACGACCCCGAACCGCTCCTTGTGTTCGTCGATGAACGCACAGATCAGCGGTGTAGCGGGTCGCACTCCCGCGCGAAGAAAGTCGTTGCGGCCTTGAGGATTTCGATCGTGGCCTCAAGCTCCCTGGTCTTGCGGCGTAGCTCCCGCAGCTCCCGGCTCTCCTCGCTGGACATCCCTGCCGCCTCACCGGCGTCGACCTCGGCCTGGCGAACCCACTTGCGCAGCGTCTCCGCGTTCATCCCCAGCCGGCCCGCGATCGCCTTCATCGCCGCCCACTCCGAGTCGTAATCATCGCGGTGCTCGCGGACCAACCGCACCGCCCTGGCCTTGGTGTTCTCGTCGTACTTACTCGGCATCGCGCCATCCTTCCCAACAAAGGAAGTGCGCACAAAACCGGGGACGGTTCACAGTACCGCTTTCTCTTCATTGAGGATTTGATCGAGGGTGAACCGCTCATGTCCCTCCCGCTGATGCGCCGCCCGCGGGGCGGTCAGCCTGACCCCCACTTCGTCGACCGCAGCCTCCACCAGTTCCCGCGGTGACTGGTCGCTGTCGACGGGAAGGTGCGCGCCGACGATCTCGACCAGGTCCGCGCGGGTGAACGCCGCCTTCTCGATCTTCTCCGCGGCCGCGGCCAGGCGCGCACGGTCGAACGGCGTCCGCGCGGCCGCGCGCCGCGCCGCGCGCGCCGCCTCGAACGCTGCGCGGTCCAGGCGCAGACCCCGCGCATCGGCGCGCCATTCCGCGACCAGCTGTCCCCAGGCCAATTCTTCGGGCTTGCCGGGGCGGGTGGCTTTCTGCGCGGCGGCAAGCTGCGCCGCCGACAAGGGCCCATCGACCACCTTGAGATTGCCGGCGGCCCACTCCCGCAACGCGGTCGATCGTCGCGACCACGCGGTGATTGTGTCGCGGTCCACTCCAGCCAGCTCGGCCATGCCGGTCGATGAATCGACCGGCGCCCACTCGAACACCATGGACCGGTGCAGTTCCCGGCGCAGCGTGGCTTGATAGATCACTCCGGCGGCCCGCGCTTCGTGATACAGCGATGTGCCGTCGATCGACACCAGCTGTCCGTCGACGCGGGCCTGCCGGTTGGGGACGATGACGTGGGTATGCAGATGCGGATCCCCGCACCGCGACGTCTCATGCTGATAGGCCACCGCCACCAAACCGGGCAGCCGCACCAGATCCTTCTCACCGGTCCGTGGGTTGTGCACCCGCGTGTACCCCGCGTGCGTCGACACATACTCCATCGCCTCACGTAACGCGGTGTCATGCGCATCGGCCATCGCCTTCATCACGACGTCGTCGACGCGCAACGCCCGCACCAACGACACACTCTTCGGCGCGCAGAACGTCAGATCGAAGCCATGCACCCCGCGCTCCCCGAACGCCCGACCACGCGCACCGCTCGGGGCGACCCCGTCATCGAGCCAGCGCGCCACCACCCCCGCGTCAGCCTCCCCGCCCGCGCGCTGGGCGTCTGTCAACCCGACCAAAGCCGCCGCGCGGCGGGTGTCACCCGCGCACAACCACACCGGAGTGCGGGTCTCGTGTTCGGAGTAGTACTCCCCCAGCCCACCGCCGGACCGGGCGCGATCTTTGGACGCGCGCTCGGCCGCCTGGGCGGTGTCGATGTAGTAGTTGATCGACCACCGCTTCAACTTGGCGATCGTCAACATCGTCTCGCCCCTCCCGCTGGCGCCCGCGGCACGTGCTGCGCCACAGCCATTCTCGCACCGTTGTGCAAATGTGCCATGCAGAACTTTGGGGGTGTCGGGGATGTGAGACGAGGTGAAGCGCCTGGGATAAGAGTAAGGGAGGCAGCGTGTTTGGAGACGCAGCGGTATGCATGGTGATGCGATTGACGGAAAGTGAGGCGATGGCGGGAAGGGGAGGATAGTGTGTAGTAAGTCCGGGGGTGTGAAAAGCATTGCGACATTGCGCATTGCGTGACTCGTCGTGAGTCGATGCGCGAAAACTCTGCACAAACCTGTCGTGCCGCGAATTACAGTGGTGTTGGGTGCCTGATGAACCTCAGCGCAGCCAAGCAGAACCGTCTGCGACGTGACGTCGCGGCGACAAATTCCACACACGCGCTGCAGCACGTCGCACGAGCCGTAGCCCCACACAACTCCAGTGGAGGGTGGTGATCAAAATGGAAGACAACCCGTTCAAGGGACTCCCCCTGCTTCTCTCCGTGCCGCACGCCGCGGAACTGCTGGGGATCAGCCGAGCAGCGGCGTATCGCCTCGTGAACTCCGGCGAGTTGCCGGTTCGCCGGCTGGGCGGCCGCGTCTATGTCGTGACCTCAGGTCTCCGTGAGCTCGCGTCATGAAGGGATCGGTGTATCACCGGGGCGCGAAGTGGTACTACAAATTCCGCTCCCCACAACGTGATCCCGCCACCGGCACCTACCCATGGATCACCAAGGGCGGCTTCGACACCGAGCGGGAGGCGTGGAAGGCCTGCCGTGACGCGATGCGCGACGCGGACCGCGGCCGCATCGTCAAACCCTCCACCCGCACCGTCGGCGAGTTCCTCACCGAGTGGCTCACCGCGGTCGAACCGACACTCGACGCCACCACCTGGCGCAGTTGGAGCGATTACGCGCGGTGGTACGTCATTCCGCACATCGGCGGCGAGCGCCTCCAACGACTCGACGAACCCACCCTGCTGAAGCTCTACGCGAAGCTGCTCGCCGAGGGACGCGTCAAACGCGACAACGACTCGGTGATGTACGCGTACTGGTCGAAGCGCGCCGCGCGCGGAGCCGAGCCCACACCGCGTGCGGTGTCCGAGGCCTGCGGCACCTCGATTCACGCCGCCCGCGCCGCGGTGCGCCGATACCGCTCCGGCATCGTGCCGGAACCGACGCCCCGCGGTCTCGCACCCAAGACGGTCCGCAACGTACATGCGTTCCTGCATCGCGCCTTGGTCGACGCGGTCGCGTGGAAGTTCCTCACCGACAACCCCGCAAGCAATGTGAAGCCGCCACGACGGCCGCGCACCCGCCGCCAGGTGTGGAAGCCGGAAGAGATCCAGACCTTCCTCGCGTCCGTCCGGCATGACCGCTTCGGCGCGCTCTTCCTGCTGGAGCTCACCACGGGTATCCGGCGCGGCCAGATCTGCGGGCTGCGGTGGTCGGCCGTCGACCTCGACGCCGGCCACATCGCGGTCCACGACAACCGCGTGGTCGTCGGCGGGCAGGCCCGCGACAAAGCGGGAGGCAAGACCCGCAATGCCGACAAAACCATCTCGATCGACCGCGCCACCGTGGCTGCACTGCGCCGCTGGCGTGAGGTCCAGGACGGCGAGCGGGCGTTCTTCGGGCCGGACTATCACCCCGGCGGCTACGTGTTCACCTACGAAGACGGCCGGCCGTTGCACCCAGACTCGATCCGGCAGCGCTTCGACCGTCTGTCGGCCGCGGCGGGCCTGTCCCGCATCACCTTTCACGACCTGCGCCACTCGTACGCCACCGGCGCCCTGCGGGCAGGGGTCAATCCGAAGGTCATCAGCGAACGCATCGGCCACGCCAACGTCGGCTTCTTCCTCGAGACGTACGCCCACGTGCTGGAGAACGACGACCGGGAGGCCGCCGAGCAGGCGGCCGGGTTCCTGATCGGTGACGCGTGGGCCGACGACGAGGACGCCGACCCGACGGACCTCGACTGACGGAGTCTGACCGATATAATGCTGGAGTTATACTGATGGCGTGGGCGGTACTCCTGCTGGAGGAGGTCGAACGGTGGTACTTCACGCTGGACGACGACACGATGACGTCGGTGACTGGCGCCATCGACCTACTCGAGGCGGAGGGGCCCGCCTTGGGCCGGCCGACGGTGGACCGGGTAAACGGGTCGAAGTTCCACAACATGAAGGAGCTGCGTCCCGCCGGTACGAGCGTCCGCATCCTGTTCATCTTCGATCCGCAACGCCAGGCGATTCTGCTGCTCGGCGGAGACAAGGCCGGGAACTGGAGAAGCTGGTACGACAAGAACATCCCGGTCGCCGACGAGCGTTACGCCAGATGGCTGGCGACCGGCCACGGAGGTGAGTAGGCATGGCGCGCAACTGGCGTGAGATCCGGGCCGAGGCGGTGGAACAAGGTCGCGTCGACCCGGCACGCGCGGACTCGGCACGCAAGAAGATGCACGAAGCCGTCCAGGCCTATCGTCTCGCCGAGATTCGCAAGGCACACGGTCATGCTCGCCAGGCCGACGTCGCGGCGCTCATGGGCGTCTCGCAGGCGCGGGTGTCGCAGCTCGAGAGTGGCGACCTGGCGCACACGGAGTTGGGGACGTTGCAATCCTACGTGGCCGCACTCGGCGGGCACCTGCGGATTGTTGCCGATTTCGGCGGCCAGACAGTCGAGCTGAACGCCTAACATACGAGCCTCGGCTCATCCGTTTGCGACGCGACCTAAGCTGGTTTCATTCTCGGCGAATAAGGAGCGACTGATAACCGAGAGATCGATGGAGCTCTTACTTCGACCGCAGATTAAGGTTGAGGGTGCCACATGCGCACCGCATTGCTTCTTCCTTTCCTGGTAGCCCGACTACGTACACCCATGCATCGCACTCGGAACCGCGGCACGTAAACAGGTCCAAGAAATCCTTGCATGCCTCAACAACCGGCGTGAAGTCCGCCTTTGCCATGACAGCCCAGTCGTTGTTGTGCACTAACGCGTTGATCGCCCAATTTTCGCCATCTTGTCCAAGCATTGCATTCTGTCTGGCTGCCTTCAACTCTTCAACTTGCTCCTTGGCCACCTCGTTCTTCCACGAGTTCGCCGATGTGGCAGCTTTTTTGAGTAGATCACCATGGCGGCCCTTGACCGCTGAGAAGAAGGACCCGAGATCGTAGTTATTGTCGGGGCGATATACGATTCTGCCCTGAATAGCAGCAGCAATATCGGCGAGTGACGCTTCCAGATTGCGGCGCAGTTTGTGGGCGGCCGCGGGTACATCATCTTTCGCAAGATCGGCATCGATCTGTGCCCAGAAATCCTGACCTTCGCCGTACACGGGTCCGCGGTCGACGTTCCATCCGTGAAATCGCGCTTGGGCACGCCGACGAATTAAGCCCGACGACTGCATCTGCCGTGCCCAGACCTCGTCGTGCGTCGTAATAATGAACTGCACGTCAGGAAAAGCGTCTTTGAGCAGGGTGCAAAATTGTCGACGGTGATTAGTGTCAACTGAAGTAACGACGTCGTCGAGCACCGCAATGCGGAAGTCTTCTCGCAATAGCTGCTTGATCAGTGCTAGGTACAGGCACACCCCCATACCGTCCTGATGACCTTCGCTGTGATACGCCATCGGCGGGAACATGCCTAAACCGTAGAAATCAACCTCTAAATCCAACTTTCCAGCAGACGGCGCCAAACCGGCTTTGAACGATGATTCGTCGTCAGCGTTGATTTGGCGATAGTAAGCACTGAAGTTGCCCTCAACGCTCTTATACAGATTCGTCAAAGCGGAGTCGGCAACATCGTTATAGGTTTTGTACACGGCATCTGCGGTATGTTGTGCGGCAGTGGCCTTTTCATGCTCGGCCCGTACTTGGCGAAGCCGGTTCCATCGTTCTTGAGCGATCGTGAGAGCGGTTCGCGCGCTAACGGTCGCGCCCTGATCAGGCAACGCTTCGAGCGCCCCACGAATGCCGTCTAAAATAGCCATCAACGTCGGGGGCTGCCCCAGCGGGTCGGAGTTGAGACGCGCTGCCTGTTCACGAGCGGTCTCGACATTGGTCAGGGCCGCGTTAAAGCTCGCCAAGTCGGCCGACCATTCCAACAATGTCGCTTGGTCGCTCGTAAGTCCGAGCCTCACGGCGTGTGGCTGAGCAGCCCCGATAAGAGCCTGGACGCGCTGTACCTGCCGAGCTACCCGCTCGGACGCTCGCTCCACGCGCTGCTGAAGGAATTTGGCAGCTTCAGACCGAGCCAGTTTCTCGCGGAGGTGATTTCGCAACGTCTCGACGTCGTCCCAGGTCTGGTCGCACAGCGGGCATGCGGCATCAGTGACTAGCGGCAATCCGACCTCAACGAGCGCGCGGTGCTTTAGCGCATCGAGCACTGAAGGGTCGCGTTCTAGCTCGGCAAGTTCAGAGGTTAGTTCGGTCGCTGCTGCGGACAACTCAGCGTGGTCGTCGATGTAATCAATTAGGACCGCGATATCTTGCAACGCGGAAGCCTTATTGAAGCCGGAGGGTTCTTCAGGATCTCCAGCGCCAACGCTCAAGTCAGTATCAGAGGTCAACAGCCCTAGTCGCTCAATGCCTAGCACGTCGCGGTGCTTATTTACCGCACCGAGTATCTCCGACTCCAGCAAGGAAGATAAGTCAAGATGTCGCCGCACGCTGTCCTCGGCGTCTTTCACCTTTGCGGCGCTTTGCTTCTCGTCGGTTGAGGACTTGGACAAGGCGGTACGCAAAAGTCGGCGCGTGTCGTCGATGCGATCCAATTTGAGGAGCGCCTGAACCTCTTGGGCTCGTTTCCCCGGTTCAGTGTTGACGTATTTAATGACCTCCCGCCGCGAAAGCGTGAGCTCAGGGTGCTGAGCAGCCCACTCCACGGCAGCAACAAGTTCCGGCGAACTAGGCTCCAGAGTGTATTGTCCAGCGGTCTTGATGCAACGTGTCAGCACACCCGTCTGGCCACTAGCGGTGTCGACGATCGTTAGCTCAACTCGTGCTACCGCCGGGTTGTCTCGCTGATGCACGTGTGGTCCGTGCTTCAGCAGGCTGACGCCGCCAGTGCCGGAGCCGCTGAGGCGGGTAATGCCGCCAGTGAGCGCAAAGTCAATTGCGTCGACTACACCACTCTTGCCCGAGCCATTGGGTCCAGCCACGACGAACGATTCGCAATTCAGGTTCAGATCTAGGCGCCGAATGCCCCGAAATTCTTCGATGTGTATGGCTTTTAGCTGGATCATGCGAGCCGATCCCCACTTTCCGTTGCATACAGCGCCACAAGGAGCTCGGGCTTAGGGAGCTTCTCCTGGGTAAGCAGCGTGCGCAGGCTTTCAGAGACCGTCGAGGGAACGGCGTCCGACTGTGCGAGTCGATTTATGAACTCTTCCAGCACGTCCGATTCTATCCGGGCCACTCCCGCTCTCTTTCCTCATGGGTTACAGACCGCCAGCGTGCACACGGTAGCGGAGCACTTGCGTCGATAAGCCATGTTCGCTGTCAGCGAGCGGATCTGCACGCCCAAGTTTTCCCGGGATAGCGATCCCCGTCCACGGTGCTCATTTTGCACCGTGCACAGTAGGGCGAACCGCCGGCTCGCGCCGTCTGAGACGGACTCGCGGCGGTACGTCCGCCCGGGGTCACGTTGGTCTACCGCCACAGGCTTCAGCCCAGGCGGCGCACTTGTCGTCCCGTCAGTGAGCCAAGGGAGGTTAGTCGGTTCCCATTCCGTTCCCACGAAGTCTTTGCGTTGGGAATGTTCCCAAAAGTGTTCCCATCGGGCATGAAAACGGCCCCCGGAGTAGTCTCCGGGGGCCGTTTTACCTGGTAGCGGGGACAGGATTCGAACCTGCGACCTCTGGGTTATGAGCCCAGCGAGCTACCGAGCTGCTCCACCCCGCGTTGGTGAACATGAGGTTACCCAGCCCGGCTTGGTATTCCAAATCGGGCCTCTACCACCACTTTGGCACTCTTGTCCGGCCGCGAACGTGCCCGTGTCGGCTCAGCGGGTCTCGGAGTACTGGCTCATCGCGTCGTCCAGCCGCTGCAGCGCCTCGCCGTACTCGGCGAAGTTGCCGCTGCGCTGCGCGTCCTGCAGTCCACTCATCGCTTCCTGGACCTCCTGCAGCGCCGCGGCCTTCGCCTCGGACAACTGCTGGGGACCCGACGGGACCGCGGCAGGCGGCGGCGCCGGCGGCACCCGGCCCGTCTGGTTGGCGGGTGGCTGCGCCGCGGGCTGCGGACCGTCGGCCGGTGGCGGGGCCGCCGGCTGCTGCCCGTCGGGCAGGTTGGTCGGCGCCGGGCCGGTGGCGGTCGCGTCGGCGCCTGGGCCGAACAGGTCGGTGAGAGCGTCACGGACCGTCGGGCCGTACCCGACCTGATCGTTGTAGAACATCGCCACGCGGATCAGGCGCGGGTACGTCGACGCCGCGTCACTGGTGCCCGGCGAGGCGTACACCGGCGCCACGTAAAGCAGGCCGCCAGGACCCACCGGCAGGGTCAACAAGTTGCCCCACCGGATCCGGTTCTGGTTGTCCCGGCCGATCACGCCGAGGTCCTGGCTGACCGCGGTGTCGGTGCTGATCGCGTTGAACGCCAGCTTCGGGCCGTTGACCTGACCCGGGATGGTCAACACCGTGATCTGCCCGTAGTTCTCCGGATCCGAACTGGCGCTCATGTACGCGGCGAGGAAGTCACGGCGGAACCGGTTCATCGCACTGGTCAGCTGGAACGCCGCTGAACTGTTGTTCTCGGCAAGGTCTTTGGCGACGATGTAGTACGGCGGCTGGAAGCTGCTGGCCGTGGGGTTCGGATCCAGCGGCACGTCCCAGAAGTCCGACGTGGAGAAGAACGTCACCGGATCGTCGACGTGGTACTTCGCCAGCAGGGCGCGCTGCACCTTGAAAAGGTCCTCGGGATAGCGCAGATGATCCTGCAATTCCGGCGAGATCTCGCTCTTGGGCTTGACCGTGTCCGGGAACACCTTCATCCACGCCTGCAGCACAGGGTCGTTCTCGTCCTGCGCGTACAGCGTCACCGTGCCGTCGTAGGCGTCGACGGTGGCCTTCACCGAGTTCCGGATATAGGACACCTGCTTGTTGAGGGCCAACCGGTTGACGGCCACCTCATTGGAGTCCGCCGTCGCCGACGACAAGGACGTCAACTCCGAGTACGGGTAGTTGTCCAGCGTGGTGTAGCCGTCGACGATCCACACGATCCTGCGGTTGACGATCGCCGGGTACACCGTGGTGTCGGTAGTCAGCCACGGCGCGGCGGCCTCCACCCGGTCAGCGGGGTCGCGGTTGAACAGGATCTTGCTGTCATCGCCGATGACGTTGGAGAACAGGAAGTTGCGCTCGGCGAATTTCGCCGCGAACAGGCTCCGCGTCAGCCAGTTGCCGATCTCCACACCACCGGATCCGGTGTAGGTGTAGTTGCGGGTCTCGACGTTGTTCTCGTAGTCGTACTCGCGCGGGGCACCGTTCTCACCGACGATCGCGTAGTCGTCGACGGTGTTGGCGATGACCGGGCCGAAGTAGATCCGCGGCTGGTCCAGTGGTGCCGGCCCGGGCGAGACCACCTTGCCGTTGGCGCCCACCACGCTGGCGAGGAACTCGGGGTAGCCGCCGTTCTGGTTGGGGTCGTTGGCGATCCCGCGCACGGTGTTGGCCGGTGACGCAATGAACCCGTTGCCGTGGGTGTAGACGGTGTGCCGGTTGATCCAGTCCTGCTGGTTGTCGATCAGCCGGTCCGGGTTGAGCTCACGGGCGGCGACCACATAGTCGCGCAGGTTCCCGTCGTCGTCGCGGTAGCGGTCCATCGCCAGCTGGTCGGGGAAGAAGTAGAAGTTCTTGCCCTGCTGGAACTGGGTGAACGCCGGGCTGACGATGTTGGGATCGAGCACGCGGATGTTCGACGTGGTCGCCCGGTCGGCGGCCACCTGCTGAGCGGTCGCCGGCGCGTCGCCCGGGTAGTCCCGGTAGGTCACCACGTCATCGGTCAACCCGTAGGCCTGCCGCGTCGCGGCGATGCTGCGCGAGATGTATTCACTTTCCTTCTGCGCGGCGTTGGGCTTGACGCTGAACTGCTCGACCACCAGCGGCCAGGCGGCGCCGACGACCAGCGACGACAGCAGGAGCAGCACCACACCGATGGCAGGGATCCGCAGGTCGCGCAGCACGATCGCGGAAAACACGGCAACCGCGCAGATCACCGCGATGGCCAGGAGGATCAGCTTGGCGGGCAGCACGGCGTTGATGTCGGTGTAGCCGGCGCCGGTGAACGGCTTGCCGCCGCGGGTGTGGCTGAGCAATTCGTAGCGGTCGAGCCAGTAGGCGAACGCCTTGAGCAGGATGAAGATGCCGACCAGGGTGACGAGTTGGATCCGCGCCGAGCGGGTCAGGGCCCCGTTGCGCCCGGTCAGCCGGATACCACCGAACAGATAGTGGGCTAACAGGTTCGCGATGAAGGCCAGGAACGTCGCCACGAACAGATAGCTCAGCACCAGCCGGTAGAACGGCAGTTCGAAGGCGTAGAAGCCGAGGTCGAGGCCGAACTGCGGGTCGGTGACACCGAATTCGCCGCCGTGGAGGAACAGCTGGATCCGCACCCAGTAGGTCTGCGCGACGATGCCGGACAGGATGCCGATGAACGCCGGGATGCCGATGCCGAACAGGCGCAGCCGCGACATCACCGTGGTGCGGTAGCGGGCGATCGGGTCGTTGGGTCCGACCGTCGGGACGAACACAGGCCGTGTCCGGTACGCCAACGCCAGGCCGGCGAAGACGATCGCACCGATCAGGACGGAGACGACCAGGAACACGATGATGCGGGTGAACAGCACCGTGGTGAACACCGACCGGTAACCCAATTCACCGAACCACAGCCAGTTGACGTAGGTGTCGATGAACCGCGGCCCGATCAGCAGCAGCACCACGGCGACAACGGCGACACCGATCAGAATCCGGCTTCGTCGTGTCAGCTTCGGCATCCTCGCGGGGGGCCGCATACCCACTTGGTGTCTCCGTTTCACTCACAGGAAAGGGGGACGTCGTCACCGACGTGCCCCAACTCTACGCATCGTCGGGTTCGTGTTCGGTCAGCACCGTGGTGGTTCACCACCAGCGGAAATCACGTTGAGTGCGTCGACGGCGTCGGTCAGTGTGCCGACCTTCACCAGCTCCAGCCCGTCCTGCGGGTCGGACTTGGCTTCGGCGCAGTTGTCGGCGGGAACGAGGAAGATCGAGGCGCCGGCTTCCTTGGCGGCGAGCATCTTGTGGGTGATGCCGCCGATCGACCCGACCTCGCCGTCGCCGGTGATGGTTCCGGTGCCCGCGACGAACTTGCCGTCGTTGAGGTCGCCCGCGGTGAGCTTGTCGATCACCGCGAGGCTGAACATCAACCCCGCCGACGGCCCGCCGATGTTGGCCAGGTTGAAGTCGATCGTGAACGACGCCCAGGGAGCGTCGATGACGCCGATGCCCAGGTATCCGTAGTCGCGGTCGGGGTTCGTGCCGAGTTTCACGGTGGTGCTGCCGCGCGGATCCTTCTGCCCCTTACGCCGGAAGTCGAGCACCAGCTCGTCACCGGGCTTAGTCGTCTTCAGCAGCGCCTGGAACTCGTCGACATTGGCGACCGGTCTGCCGTTGACCGCGTCGATCGCGTCGCCGTCCTTCAGCTTGCCGGCCGACGGCCCGGGGTCGGTGACGCTTTCGACGGTGACCGCGGGCGGGTACTTCAGGTACGACAGCGCGGCGTATTCGGCGTTGTCCTCGGAGTTGCGGAAATCGGCGGTGTTGGCCTCGTCGATCTCCTCCTTGCTCTTGTCGGGCGGGTAGACCAGTTCGCGGGGCACCAATTGTTCGCGGCCCGACATCCACAGGGTCAGTGCCTGTCCGAGGGTCAGCCCGTCGCGCTGGGACACCGTCGTCATGTTCAGATGCCCGGACGTCGGCTTCACCTCGGTGCCCGTGATGTCGACGACCTCTTTCCCGTCCACCTCACCGAGGGTGTCGAAGGTGGGTCCGGGGCCCAGCGAGACGAACGGGACCGTCACCGCAGAGAGCAGCACGCCGAACGCCACGACCGGGACCAGCGCGATCAGCAGCGTCAGAATCCGCCTGTTCACGCCGCCCACAGTAAGGGAGTCCCACCCTCGTTCTCCGAAAGCGTGACCGGCCCCCCGCGCGACCTGGCGCCGGTGAGTACCGTTGACGGTATGGCTGACCTGCCTTTCGGCTTCTCCTCGGGTGACGACCCGGAGCGAGACAAGAGCAAGAAGGACCCCGACGGGGGGTCCCGTTCGGGCGGTTCGCCGTCGGATCCGTTCGGCTCGATGTTCGGGCAGGGCGGCGCCGGTTTCGACGTGTCCGACCTCGGCCAGATCTTCACCAAACTCGGCGAGATGTTCAGCGCCGCAGGCACTGTGACCGCCGGTGGAGCCCAGTCCGGACCGGTCAACTACGACCTCGCCCGGCAGCTGGCGGCGAGCGCGATCGGGTTCGTCGCGCCCGTGCCCGAACAGACGGCATCGGCGATCGCGGATGCGGTGCGGCTCGCCGAGACCTGGCTCGACGGCGTCACCCCGCTGCCGGCGGGCACCACCCGCGCGGTCGCCTGGACGCCGACCGACTGGATCGACAACACCCTCGACACCTGGAAGCGGCTATGTGACCCGGTGGCCGAGCAGATCTCCACGGTGTGGGCCTCGGCGCTGCCGGAGGAGGCCCGCGCGATGGCCGGGCCGCTGCTGGCGATGATGTCGCAGATGGGCGGCATGGCGTTCGGCTCCCAGCTCGGGCAGGCGCTGGGCACGCTGTCCAAGGAGGTGCTGACCTCGACCGACATCGGGCTGCCGCTCGGCCCGAAGGGTGTCGCCGCGCTGCTGCCTGAGGCCGTCGAGGCGTTCTCGGAGGGGCTCGAGCAGCCGCGCAGCGAGGTGTTGACGTTCCTGGCCGCGCGGGAAGCCGCCCACCATCGGTTGTTCAGCCACGTGCCCTGGCTGGCGAGCCAGTTGCTGTCGGCGGTCGAGGCGTTCGCGCGCGGCATGAAGGTCGACATGAGCGGCATCGAGGACATGGCGCAGGGCCTCAACCCGGCCGCGTTGACCGATCCGTCGCACCTGGAACAGCTGCTCAACCAGGGCATCTTCGAACCGAAGGCGACCCCCGAGCAGGTCGCGGCGCTCGAACGGCTCGAGACCCTGCTCGCGCTGATCGAGGGCTGGGTGCAGACCGCGGTCACCGCCGCGCTGGGCGACCGCATTCCCGGCACCGGCGCCCTGTCGGAGACGCTGCGCCGCCGGAGGGCCACCGGCGGGCCTGCCGAGCAGACCTTCGCCACCCTGGTAGGGCTCGAACTGCGCCCGCGCAAGCTGCGCGAGGCCGCGGTGCTGTGGGAGCGGCTCACCGCGGCGGCCGGCCAGGATGCCCGCGACGGCGTGTGGCAGCACCCGGACCTGTTGCCGTCGTCGGACGATCTCGACGAACCGGCCGCGTTCATCGACCGGATCGTCGGCGGTGACACCAGCGGGGTGGACAGCGCCATCGAGCAGGCCCTCACCGACCTCGAAGCCGATCTGGAAAAGCCCGACGAGGACGGCCCGGACGACCGCCCCGAGGACGACCAGCGCTAGTTATCCACAGGCCTGTCGATGGGTGACAGGTGACGCGGTCGCCCCGTGGCAGAGTCCTTCCATGTCTTTCGCCGCGTCTCCCGCCGCGATTTCCCGTTACGCGCTCGACACGGCACTGCCCGTGCTCTTGCGCCCGGACGGCGCGGTGCAAGTCGGATGGGATCCGCGCCGCGCCACGCTGGTCCGCCCACCGGCCGGGCTCACCGCACCGGGGCTCGCCGATCTGCTGCGGGCCCTGCAGGCGGGGATGACGATGGCCGAACTGCGTGGCGAAGCGCACCAGCATGGGACGGCCGACCCAGCCGACCTCGCCGAACTCGTCGGCGACCTGGTCGACGCCGGCGTGCTGACCGCCGACCCGCCGCGCCGCTGCCGCACCCCGAACATCCGCATCCACGGTCGCGGACCGCTGTCCGATCTGCTGGTCGCCGGGCTGCAGTGTTCGGGCGCCCGGGTCGGGCACAGCCGTTCCCCAAAGGCGCCCGCCCCGCCGGAGTCCACCGACCTGGTGGTGCTGGCGGACTACCTGGTGACCGAACCGCGCATGGTGCGCGATCTGCACAACGCGCGCCTCGCCCACCTACCGGTCCGGATGCGCGACGGCTCCGGATTGATCGGACCGCTGGTGTTTCCGGGCCGCACGAGCTGTCTGTCCTGCGCCGACCTGCACCGCAGTGACCGCGACGCGGCGTGGCCGGCGCTGGCGGCCCAGCTGCGCGGCACCGTCGGCAGCGCCGACCGGGCCACCGTGTTGGCCACCGCTGCCGTCGCACTCGACCGCATCCACCGGGTGCTGCGGGCGATCCAGGACACCGGCGACCCGGTGAGCGCGGCGGACCCCGCCGCCACGGACACCACGTGGGAGTTCCACGTCGGCACCCGCACCACCGTCGTGCGACGTTGGTCGCGGCATCCGCGTTGTACCTGCTGACGGACCAGTTGTGACCCGTTCGTCGTCAGCCCGCCCGGCGGCGTCGTGGATGATGGTCTGGTGGCTGACATCAAGCGCGGGCGCGCCGCCCGCAACGCGAAGCTGGCGAGCCTGCCGGTCGGCATGGCCGGGCGCGCGGCGTTGGGCTTCGGCAAAAGGCTGACCGGCAAGTCCCGCGACGAGGTCAACGCCGAACTGATGGACAAGGCGGCTCAACAACTCTTCACCGTGCTCGGCGAACTCAAGGGCGGCGCGATGAAGGTCGGCCAGGCCCTCTCGGTGATGGAGGCCGCGATCCCTGAGCAGTACGGCAAGCCGTACCGCGAGGCCCTGACCAAGCTGCAGAAGGACGCCCCGCCGCTGCCCGCCGCCAAGGTCCACCGGGTGCTCGACGCGCAGCTGGGCACCAAGTGGCGGGATCGCTTCGCCTCGTTCGACGACAAGCCGATCGCCTCGGCCAGCATCGGCCAGGTGCACAAGGCGGTGTGGTCCGACGGCCGCGAGGTCGCGGTCAAGATCCAGTACCCCGGCGCCGACGAGGCGTTGCGCGCGGACCTGAAGACCATGCAGCGCATGGTCAGCGTGCTCAAGCAGCTCTCCCCCGGCGCCGACATCGAGGGCGTGGTCGACGAACTCGTCGAGCGCACCGAGATGGAACTCGACTACCGGCTGGAAGCCGACAACCAGCGGGCGTTCGCCCAGGCCTATCGCGACCACCCGCATTTCGTGGTACCCGCCGTCGTCGCCAGCGCACCCAAGGTGGTCGTCGCGGAGTGGATCGACGGCATTCCGATGTCGGTGATCATCCGGGACGGCACCCAGGAAGAGCGTGACCTGATGGGTACTCGGCTGTTCGAGCTGACCTACGACGCGCCGCGGCGGCTGGAGATGATGCACGGCGACGCGCATCCCGGCAACTTCATGCTGATGCCGGACGGGAAGATGGGCGTCATCGACTTCGGCGCGGTGGCACCGCTGCCGGGCGGCATCCCCGTCGACCTCGGCCTGGCGGTGCGGTACGCGCTGGCCAAGGACTACGACCGACTGCTGCCCACCCTGGAGAAGATCGGCTTCATCCAGCGCGGCGAACAGGTCTCCCCCGGGGATGTCGACGACATGCTGCGCCAGTACGTCGAACCCCTCGAGGTCGAGGTGTTCCACTACACCCGCAAGTGGCTGCAGAAGATGGCGGCGGTGAACATGGACCGCTCGGTGCAACAGATCAAGACGGTGCGCCAAATGGACGTTCCCGCCAAGCTCGCGATCCCGATGCGCGTCATCGCGTCGAACGTCGCGATCTCCTGCCAGCTCGACGCCTATATCCCCGCCAAAGCCCTTGCCACCGAACTGATCCCGGGATTTGCCGAGGGCGTGGACTGACCGTCAGGCCGGAACTCGGGGCTAGGCCGCCGCCGGGTTCGGCGCTGTGTTCTTGCGCGGGCGTCCCCGCGGACGCTTACGCGCGACGATGGTGCCGCGTTCGAAGATCTCCCCACCCCACACACCCCACGGCTCGCGACGCTCCAATGCCGCCGTCAGGCACCCTCGGCGGATCGGGCAGTTCACGCAGAGCGTCTTGGCGCGTTCGAGGTCGGCGGGGCTCTCGGCGAACCACAGGTCGGGATCACCGACTTCGCACGGCAAGTCGGGGACCGCGCTTTGTATGCATGCCTCCACAGACATGAAATTCCTGCTTCCTGGTCGTTGTTTCCTCGGCCACCTGTCTTTGGCTGAATCCGCGACCAGGTCCTCGTGGAGGGGCGTCCCCGAAAAAGACTGTGGCCACGGATCCGGCGACTGCGGGTCCGTGGCCATTCGGCTTGCTGGGGGCTTACCTGGGTGGAGCCCCACTCCACGGACTGCGGGTCGCGGCGATAGCGGCACGGCGCTTGGGCTGCGCGGGAATGGCAACACGCGTCGCCGCAGCCGGAGCCGGTGCACCGGCCACTGCCGTGCAGGCGGGATGCGTTGCTGCAACGGAGATCCCAGCGGCCGTCCGAACGGCACGCACGCTGCCGACAACGGCTACGCCGGTGAACACGAAATTGCTGTCCATGATCCGGGCACCCGCCTTCCTTGTCTCCGCCAAACGTGTGATCTTGAGGGTAGAGCCTCACAGCCGGATCGCACAACCAATTTATTGCCAGCGGTTTTGGCGCGATCTTGGTGGTCGTCGGCAGTTTCAGCCGCGGGCGTTGACCAAAGCGAGAACGTCGGCGCCGTACTGCTCGAGCTTGCGGGCGCCGATTCCGGGGATGGTGACCAGCGCCGCCTCGTCGGTGGGCAGCGATTCGGCGATCGCGATCAGCGTGTTGTCGGTGAACACCACGAACGCCGGGACGCCGAGTTCCTTTGACGTTTTGAGTCGCCATTCCTTGAGCGCCGCGAGCAGCTGTTCGTCGACGTCGGACGAGCACGTTTCGCAGCGACGCAACATGATCGACGGCGGTGTGGTCAGTGGTTCGTTGCACACCCGACAGCGCGGCGTGGCGCCACGGGGTCGGCGCGGCCTGGTCACCGACGCCTCGGGCGGCGAGTGCGGCGCCACACCGTTGAGGAACCGCGACGGCCGTCGGCTCTGGCGGCCGCCCGGCGTCCGGGACAACGCCCAACTCAACGTCAGATGCACCCGAGCCCTTGTTATCCCGACATAGAACAGCCGGCGCTCCTCCTCTACCGGCTCACTATCGGGGCCGTGGGTCAGCGCATGTGAGATCGGCAGAGTGCCGTCGGCCAGGCCGACGAGATAGACCGCATCCCACTCCAGGCCCTTGGCCGCATGCAACGACGCGAGCGTGACGCCCTGCACCACCGGTGGGTGCCGGGCGTCAGCGCGCTGGCGCAGTTCGGTGACCAGACCGCCGATGTCCAGACCCGGACGCAGGGCGACCTCTTCGTCGACGAGGTCGGCCAGCGCGGTCAGCGTTTCCCATCGTTCCCTGGCCCGGGTGCCCGCCGGCGGCTCTGCGGTGAGCCCGAGAGGTTCGAGCAGCGCGCGCACGACGTCGGCCACCTCCCCCTCGAGGTTGCGTTCAGCGGCGCGCTGCAGCGTGACGAGCGCCTGGCGGATCTCCTGACGGCTGAAGAACCCCTCGCCGCCGCGCACCTGGAACGCGATGCCGGCCTCGGTGAGCGCCTCCTCGTAGACCTCCGACTGCGCGTTGATCCGGTATAGCACGGCGATCTCCGCGGCCGGGGTGCCTGCGTCGAGCAGCCTGCGGATGTCCTTGGCCACGGCGACGGCCTCGGCCACCTCGTCGGAGTGCTCGGCGAAGGCCGGCGCGGGGCCGGGCGGGCGCTGGCCGACCAGGTGCAGCTTGCTGCCCGCCATGCGGCCGCGCGCGGCCGCGATCACGCGGTTGGCCAGCGACACCACTTGCGGTGTGGAGCGGTAGTCGCGTTCGAGCCGGATCACCGCGGCGTCGGGGAACCGGCGGGAGAAGTCCAGCAGGTAACGCGGGGTGGCCCCGGCGAACGAGTAGATGGTCTGGTTGGCGTCGCCGACGACGGTCAGATCGTCGCGCGGACCGAGCCACGCGTCGAGCACCCGCTGCTGCAGGGGCGTCACGTCCTGGTATTCGTCGACGACGAAACAGCGGTAGCGGTCCCGGAACTCCGTGGCCACCGCGGCGTCGTTCTCGATCGCGGCCGCGGTGTGGAGTAGCAGATCGTCGAAGTCGAGGAGCGCCGTGCCGTCGTGGCGGGCCTTGAGTGCCTCGTATCCGGCGTACACGGCGGCCACCTTCGGGGCGTCCATCGGGATGTCACGCCCGGCCTGCGCGACGGCACCCGGGTAGGCCTCCGGGCTGATCAGCGACGCCTTCGCCCACTCGATCTCGCCGGCGAGGTCGCGGACGTCGTCGGTGCCGGCCTGCACGCGCGCCCGGTTGGCGGCCTGCGCCACCACGGGGAACTTGCTGTCGAGCAGATGCCAGGAGGTGTCGCCGACGACGCGGGGCCAGAAATACCGCAACTGACGACGGGCGGCGGCGTGGAATGTCATGGCCTGCACCGACCCGGTGCCGACACCGCCGGCCTCCTGGTCGAGGGCCCGCAGCCGGGCCCGCATCTCGCCCGCAGCGCGGGAGGTGAAGGTCACGGCCAGGACCTGTCCAGGTGCGACCTGCCCCGCGGCGACGAGGTGGGCGATCCGGCGGGTGATGGTACGGGTCTTGCCGGTGCCGGCACCGGCCAACACGCAGACCGGCCCCCGAGGCGCCAGCACAGCCCCGCGCTGTTCCTCGTCGAGGTCGGCAAGCAGCCGCTCCCGCGACGAGGTGGGGACCTCGACTGGCATGCGACCCATCTTGGCAGGGCGCACGGACAACCGCCCAGTCCGTGTCGGCATGTCGAGGCGGTCGGTTACGTTGGAAGTCTTATGAGTGCTGCTGAGACCTTGACCATGTACACGACCAGTTGGTGCGGCTACTGTGTCCGGCTCAAGAAGGCGTTGCAGGTCGAGGGCATCCCATGGACCGAAGTCGACATCGAACGCGACTCCGCCGCGGCGGATTTCGTCATGTCGGTCAACGGGGGTAACCAGACCGTTCCGACGGTGAAGTTCGCGGACGGTTCGGCGCTGACCAACCCGAGCATCAAGGACGTCAAGGCCAAACTCGGCCGCTGACCTTTCGCCGAGATCGACGAACCGGCGCCATCTACTCGCAACTTCGCGCCCGTTTGTTCGTTTGGGCGGAGCGCCGCGGGCATTGTGGCACGGGGCCGGCCGCAGTTCACAGCGCCCGCCCGGCACCCGAGGTGCGAGGACCGGCCGCAAACCGGCGTAACCAGTCGTACCACGCCGGCATACCTTCGCCGGTGCGGGCGCTGACCGCGAAGATCGTCGCGGTCGGATTCACCCGCCGGACGTGGTCGGTGTAGCGCTCGACATCGGCGTCCAGATACGGCGCCAGGTCGATCTTGTTGAGCAGCACCACGTCCACCGACCGGAACATCACCGGGTACTTCAACGGCTTGTCCTCCCCCTCGGTCAGGGAGTACACCATGGCCTTGGCGTGCTCACCGACATCGAATTCGGCCGGACAGACGAGGTTGCCGACGTTCTCGATGATCACCAGCTCCAGGGACGACAGCGTGAGTCCCTGCAGCGCCCGGTGGACCATCGGGGCATCGAGGTGACATTCGCCGCCGAATCCGGCACTGGTGTTCAGCAGCGCGACCTGCGCACCCCGGCCGGCCAGTTTGGCGGCGTCGAGGTCGGTGGTGATGTCACCTTCGACGATACCGACGGCTAGCTCGCCGGCCAGCTGGTCCAGCGTCGCGGCCAGTACCGTGGTCTTGCCCGAGCCCGGTGAACTCATCAGGTTGACCGCACGAACACCGTTGAGGTCGAACGCTTCCCGGTTGCGGGCAGCGAGGGCATCGTTTTCGGCGAAGATCGACTCCAGCATCTCGATCCGGTGCGCGCCGGTCCGGTAGCCGGCATGGTTGCCGTGGTCGCGGGGTCCCCCGTCGTGGTGGTGGACGGATACCGTGCCGTCCTCGTGGCGGTGCAGCCTGCCCATGGGTGCCCCTCAGTCCAACTCGCCGACGTCCGGGACGTCGCTGACGTCGACCGACATCACGGCGAACTCGTCGCCGCAGATCAGATCGACCTCGCCGGTGTCGCAGCTCGGGCAGCGAACGGACCACCGGGACTCGATGGTGCTGTGGCGTCGACACCCGCGGCAGTGCACTTCGGCGGGCACCCAGTCGAGGTGCAGTTCGGCGTCGGGCATGCCTTCCTGCGTGCGGACCACCGACCAACAGTACTCGAGCGATTCCGGGACCACCTGCCGCAGCGCACCTACCTGCACCCGCACCACGTCGACGCGCCGGCCTTCGACATACGGCCTAACCACGTTCGCGATCGCGTGACACAGCGACAGCTCATGCACCCGTTCCATGCTGCCACCCGACGGCCGTGACCGCGCGACCGCCGTCCCACCATGGCGCGGATCGTGGTTTGAATTGTCGAGTTCGCTTGCCGGGTTTAGCCTGGGCACACCAACCTGTGTCCGACAGCCCATGTCCGCGCACGGCCCGGTGGTTCGGAGGTTCATGACGGCGGTCAGCGCACCTGATGCGCGGGTGCGCGTGCGTGTCGACGTCACCGGAGTGGTGCAGGGCGTCGGCTTCCGGCCCACCGTGGCGCGGATCGCGCAGCGGCATAACGTCAATGGGTTCGTGTGCAACGACAAGGGGGCGGTGCGCTGCGAGCTGGAGGGTGACGCCGACGCCGTGGCCGCCGCGGTCGACGCCATCAGAACCCGGCCGCCGCCGATGGCCCACATCGACGCCATCCTGCTCACGACGCTGCCCCCGCAGCATCCCGCACCGGGATTCCACATCGTGGCCGGAGCCGAGGCCGGTGCCACCGGCGACCCGCCCACCCTGATCCCGCCCGACCTCGCGACCTGCCCAGACTGCCTACGCGAGCTGTTCGACCCGGCCGACCGCCGGTACGGACACCCCTTCATCACCTGCGTGAACTGCGGGCCGCGCTACACCGTGATCACCGGCCTGCCCTACGACCGACCCCGCACCACGATGGCCGGGTTTCCCATGTGTGCGGACTGCGCGGCCGAGTACCGGGACCCCAACGACCGCCGATACCACGCGCAGACCATCGCCTGTCCGCAATGCGGCCCTGTGCTGTGGTGGTCGGGCCCGGGCGACGCAGCCGATCCGCCGGGCGCCGCCGCGACCGCCATTCTGGCCGGCTCGGTCGTCGCACTGAAGGGCATCGGGGGATACCACCTCGCCTGTCGCGCGGATCACGACGTCGCCGTGGCGACCCTGCGAGAGCGCAAGAAGCGGCCCGCCAAGCCGTTGGCGGTGATGGTCGCCGACCTGGAGGCGGCGGGGGTCGTCGCCGAGGTCGACACCGCTGCCGCGCGGGCACTGACCTCGGCGGCCGCACCGATCGTGCTCCTTCGGCGCCGCGCCGGCGTCGTGGACGGAGTGGCCCCCGGCCTTCGCGACATCGGGATCCTGCTGGCTTACTCGCCCGTGCACCACCTGCTCTTCGCCCGCATGGGTCCGGTGCCCCTCGTGCTGACGTCGGCCAACGGCAGCGGCTCACCGATGGTGTTCCGGGACGAGGACGTGGCGCGGATCGCCGGTATCGCGGACGGTGTGCTGGGCCACGACCGGCCGATCCGCCTACCGTGCGAGGACTCGGTGGTTACCGTCGCGCCGGACGGCGGCACGGTCGCGGTCCGGCGCTCCCGCGGCTTCGCTCCGCTTCCGGTGTCCACCGCGGCGCGTACGGATGCGGTGATCCTCGCCACGGGCGGTGACGTGAAGACCGTCGCCTGCCTCCTGGACCGGGCCGGACGTGGGCACCTGTCGCCACACCTGGGCGATATGGCCGACCCGCGCACCCAGGCCCTCTTCGAATCGGTGGTGCACCATCTGGCGGCCATGACCGCCGCACCTCCCGCGGTGGTCGCGTGCGACATGCATCCGCGTCACGCCACCGTCGGGTGGGCCCGACGCAGCGGGCTGGAGACCGTTCCGGTGCAGCACCACCACGCCCACGCGGTGGCGTTGCTCGCCGAACATGGGCGGTTGGACACTCCGATTGTGGCGGTCGCCTACGACGGCACCGGCTACGGCACTGACGGCACCATCTGGGGTGGGGAGTTGCTGGCGATCACCGAACCCGCCCGCTTCACCCGCGTCGGGCATGTGAAGCAGTTCAGCCTGCCCGGCGGCGAGGGTGCGCTGCGCCAACCCGCGCGCATCGCGCTGGACCTGCTCCACCGTGCCGGGGTCGCATGGGACCCTGCGCTGGCGCCGGTGCAGGCGGTCGGTGCCGACGGCCGCCGCATCCTGGCCCAGCAGATCCGACGCGGCGTCGGTTGTGTGCCGACCACCAGCATGGGTCGGCTGTTCGACGCGGTGGCCAGCCTGCTCGGGGTCTGTCAGGAGGTCACCTACGAGGGCCAGGCCGCCGTCGAACTCGAAGGGCTGGCCGGGGCGGGGCGGGCCGCGGCGCTCGACTTCGCCGTGGCGGACGGCGTCCTCGATCCCGCTCCGCTGATCGTCGGTCTGGCCGAGCAGTCGCGCGCGGGGGTGTGTCCGGCCGACCTTGCCGCCGGTTTCCACGCCGCGGTGATCCGCGCTACCGCGCACGCGGCCGCCACCTACGCGCGCGCGGCCGGTATCGCCACCATCGGGCTGACCGGCGGCGTGTTCGTCAATCAGCTATTGACCGACGGCCTGCGGAACGCTTTGTCACGTCAAGGATTCGAAGTTCTCACCCATCAGGCGGTGCCCTGCAACGACGGCGGTCTCGCGCTCGGTCAGGCGGTCGTCGCCGCCGCACTGCGCAGTGCCAACAGCGAACGGAGTCACACATGTGTCTCGGAATACCCGGACGGGTGGTCCGCGTCTGGGAGGAGTCGGGGACGTTGATGTCCACCGTCGACTTCGGCGGCACCACCAAGACGGTGTGCCTGGTGTACCTACCGGACATCCAGATCGGGGAATACGCGGTCGTGCATGCGGGGTTCGCGATCACCCGGCTGGACGAGGCCTCCGCTCGTGAAACTCTGGCGATGCTGGCCGAACTCGGCATGCTGGGCGAAGAGCTTGCCGGGGCCGCCGACGTGCCGCCGCCGGGCGGGAGGGAAGGGTCATGAAGTACGTCGAGGAGTTCCACGACCCCGCCCCGGCACACCGGCTGGTCGAGATCATCAAGCAGCGAGCCACCCGCAGGTGGACCATTATGGAAGTTTGCGGCGGACAGACGCATTCGATCATCCGCAACGGCATCGACCAGCTGCTGGGCGATGCGGTGGAGTTCGTGCACGGACCCGGCTGCCCGGTGTGCGTGACGCCGTTGGAGATGGTCGACCGCGCACTGGAGATCGCCGCCCGCGACGACGTGATCTTCTGCTCGTTCGGTGACATGTTGCGGGTGCCCGGCAGTCGCCGCGACCTGTTCGGAGTGCGGGCCCGCGGCGGTGACGTGCGAATCGTGTACTCGCCGCTGGACGCCACCCGCATCGCCGCCGACAACCCCGACCGCCAGGTGGTGTTCTTCGGTGTCGGGTTCGAAACCACCGCTCCGGGAAACGCGATGGCCGTGGTGCAGGCCCGGCGGACGGGGCTGAGGAACTTCTCGATGCTGGTGTCGCACGTGCTGGTGCCGCCGGCGATGACCGCGATCCTCAGCGGCCCCCGCAACCGGGTGCAAGGATTCCTGGCGGCGGGGCACGTGTGCTCGGTCATGGGCACCGCCGCATATGATCCGCTGGTCGAGAAGTTCCAGGTACCGATCGTGGTGACAGGGTTCGAGCCGCTCGACCTCCTCGAAGGGGTGCGCCAGCTGGTCGAGCTGCTGGAATCGGGCACCCCCGAGCTGCGCAACGCCTATCGGCGGGCGGTCACCGCGGAGGGCAACACTGTCGCGCAGCGCACCCTGGCCGAGGTGTTCACCGTGACCGACCGGCAGTGGCGCGGTATCGGGATGATCCCGGGCTCGGGTTGGACGCTGTCGCCCCGCTACGCCGAGTTCGACGCCGAAAGCCGTTTTGGGGTGCGCGATCTCGCCATCGAGGAGTCCGCCGAGTGCCGCAGCGGGGAGGTACTGCAGGGCCTGCTCAAACCCGACCAGTGCCCCGCGTTCGGCACCGCCTGCAGTCCGCGGACCCCACTGGGCGCCACGATGGTCTCCAGTGAGGGTGCCTGTGCCGCCTACTACCACTTCCGTCGCCTCGAGCACGGTGCCGGCGTCCGTGTGTGAGCCACGGGTGACCGTCGACCCGGCGAACTGGGTGTGCCCGCTGCCGTTGCGGGAAACCTCCCGAATCGTGCTCGGGCACGGTGGCGGGGGTGTGCTCTCGGAGGAGCTGATCGAGAACCTGTTCCTGCCCGCGTTCGGCTCGGCCGGTGTCCCGGCCCGGGACTCCGCCCTGCTGAGCGTCGGCGCCGGGCGGATCGCGGTGAGCACGGATTCCTATGTGGTGCAGCCGCTGTTCTTCCCCGGCGGCAATATCGGAGATCTCGCGGTCAACGGCACGATCAACGATCTGGCGTGCAGCGGTGCCCAACCGGTGGCGCTCACGGCAGGGTTCATCCTCGAGGAGGGGCTGGAACTCGACGTCATCGGCGCAGTCGCGCAGACCATGGGCCGGGCCGCGGCCCGCGCGGGGGCACCCATTGTCGCCGGAGATACCAAGGTCGTCGAACGAGGCAGCGCCGACCGGCTTTTCATCAACACCTCCGGCGTGGGCGTCGTGGCCGCCGGAGTGGAAATCGCCCCCGAACGGGCCCGCGCCGGCGACCACATCATCGTGTCGGGATCGATCGGTGAACATGGCCTGGCCATCCTGAGCATGCGTGAGGGAATCGACTTCGGAACCGTCCTGGTCACCGACAGCGCCCCGCTGCACCACCTGGTGGCGGCGATGCTGGCCGTTACCGAGGCCTCCGGTGCGGTGCACGCGCTGCGCGACCCGACCCGCGGTGGTCTGGTCGCCGCCGTGGTGGAGATCGCCAGGGCCGCCGGTGTGGGGGTCGAGCTGGACGAGCCCGCAATCCCGATTCCGGCGGCCGTGACGTCGGCGTGCTCATTCCTGGGCCTGGATCCACTGCACGTGGCCAACGAGGGGAAACTGGTCGCCTTCGTCGATCCCAAGCACAGTGGAGCCGTGCTGGAGGCGATGCAAGCCCGGCCCGAGGGCGCCGGCGCCGCGATCATCGGGCGGGTGGTCGAGGACCACGCGGGCATCGCAGTGGCCAAGACCCCGTTCGGAACCACCCGTGTTCTGGAACGCACGATCGGCGAACAGCTTCCACGGATCTGCTGAACCGATCGTCAGGCGTCGAGCATCGAACGCGGGTCGGCGGCGGCGCCATATCCCGGCAGCGGCATCGAAGCGCCGTCGACATCGAGCGCGTGCAGTCGTTCGATGACCGAGGCCATCACCGTTTCCACCGCGGCATGCGGTGTCTGGGCCGGTTCGGACTGCAGCGCAGGGAATTCGGCCACCGTGGCGATGTATCCGTGCCGGCCGGCAGACCAGTGGATCCGGTAGGAGTATTCGAGTGCTTTCATTCGCAGGTTCATGATTTCACCGTAGTTCCGCCGACCATACGCGCGACGTGCCATTGGTCCCGAACCGGAAGGCCAACGGACCCAAGCCGAGGCAGCCGGGATCACCTGCGCCGGATCGACCCGTTGCGCACCGCCGTGGCGTGTTGGCGGCAGTAGTAGCCCCATGTCGTGGGCAGCCATCCGCAGTCGACCAGCAATTCGTTGAGGCACTGTCGGGAAGCCCGTTCCCGGTCCGGTCTGACGATGACCGTCTCCAGGTCGACGCTGGCGGTGCACTGCTGGCAGACCACGTGGAAGTGGCGAACTGTCTGGTTAATCAAGCGATACGGTCTGGCGCGTCAACGTCAACGACTGGCTGAGGTTGGCCGCCGCCGGGGTGGTCAGTCCGGTGCGCAACTCCCACTCGTAGCCCCGGATCGCCAGCAGATACGCGTCGGGACAGCACCCGAAACACTGTACGGCGGTCGCCAAGACCGACGGAACCGACATCGCATGCGAGGCGAAGCTGAAGTCGAACTTCGCCTCCGGTCGCGTCAACCGGTAACTGGCCACCGCGGATTCCTTGGTGGCATCGACGAACAGCACGGTGTCGAATCGGTTGATCAGATCGGCGTCTTCCAGGTGCAGCTGGTAGCCGCGGTGCAGGACCGCCGCGCACCGGTGCGGGCCGGCTTCGAGCCGATCGACGAAGGCCCAGCCCAGCCCGTCGTCCTGCCGGCCGGAATTGCCGATGCCGTAGACCAAGGTCGACGGATCAGCCAGCAGGGCCGCGACGGACACCGATTCACCGGGTACGCGCATCGAGCACCCTGCCCTTCGGGTCCACGACGGACACGGTCAGCGGCATCTGGCCCAAAGCATGGGTGGCGCAACTGAAACACGGGTCGTAGGCCCGGATCCCCACCTCGATCGCGTTCATCATCCCTTCGGTGATCTCTGTTCTCCTATCCAGATACTGCTCGGCCACGCTGCGCACCGTCCGGTTGAGCACCTGGTTGTTCTGGGTGGTGGCCACGATGAGGTTGGCGAACGTCACGTCGCCGTCGGGCCCGGCACGGTAATGGTGCAGCAGGCTCCCGCGCGGCGCCTCGACCACGCCGACGCCCTCACCGGTCCACGCCTCGGCGCCTGGTGTGACGACCAAGCTGTCCTCCTGTACGTCGGGATCGGTCAGCAGTTCTCGAATCACCTCCGCGGCGTGGATCGTCTCGATGGTGCGGGCCCAATTGGTATGCAGGGTCATATTGTTCGCGCGCCCGCCGGTGTAGGCGTGAAATCGCGCCAACGCCTGCTGGGCCAGCGGGGTGGACAGGGTGCGGGTGACGTTCATCCGGGCCAGCGGTCCGACCCGCACCGACCCGGCCTCGCGACCCAAATCGGTGAGGAACGGGAACTTCATGTAACTCCACTTCTCGACCGCTTCGGAGAAGTGGTTCAGGTAGTCGTGATAGTCGAACTCGCGCACGACGTTCTTGTCGTCGTCGACCACCCGCAGCTTGCCGTCGTAGTAGTCGACGTTGCCGTCGTCGCCGACCAGGCACATGTTGAGGGAAGGCACGTTGGCGAAGCCGTCGACCTCCTCGCGGTGCTCGTCGTGGAACCGGTAGAACAGCTGCAGTCCCAACTGCGCGTATTCCATCACCTGGTCCATCGACAGCAGTCCGTCGTCGCCGTTGAGGAACCGGTTCACATCGGCGGCGGTGAGTGCCTTGTTGACTCCGCCCGGTACCGAGGAGATACCGTGCATCCGCTTGCCGAAGATGGCCACGAGCAGTTCCTGACCCCACTTGCGCAGCTGCACGACACGTTTCACCAGTTCGGGGTCGGCCTCGACGAGCCCGAGGACGTTGCGTTTCTCGGGCGGAGCATCGATACCGAACAGCATCTCAGGCACCACCAGATAGAAGTAGGCGGTGACGTGGGACTGCAGCATCTGCGCGTAGTGGCCGAGGCGGCGGACTTTCAATGCGGTCGGAGTCAGGTGCGTGCCCGAGGCGGGACCGACACCGATGATGTCGTCGAGCACCTTGGCGCCGGCCAGGTGGTGGCTGACGAAGCAGATGCCGCAGATGCGCTGCATCAGCACAGGTGCCTCCCAGAACGGGTGGCCCTGGATGAACTTCTCGTATCCGCGGAACTCGACCACGTGGAGTTTGGTGTCCACCACCCGGGCGTCGTCGTCGACTTCGATGACGACCTTGCCGTGCCCCTCGATCCGGCTGATCGGATCGATGACAAGCGTCTTACTCATGGCAGTTGACTTCCTCGGGCTCAGTCGAAGTGGGTGAGGGAGGTGGGCAACGTGACCGGCCGCCCGTCGATGATGTCCTCGAGCACCTCGAGAATGGCGTCGGGTTGAGGCGGACACCCGGGAATGAAGTAGTCCATGTGGACGACTTCGTGGCACGGATAGACCTTCCTGGTCAGGATCGGTATCTGGGGATGCAGCGGGAGGACCGCCTCGCCGGGCACCGCGGTGGGCGAATCGAGATATGCCTCGGCCAGACAGTCCTTCAGATCGCGAACATTGCGCAGCGCGGGGATACCACCCCAGATCGCGCAGGCGCCGACGGAGATCAGGACGTCGCAGTTCTCCCGGAAGTGTTGCAGCGTCTCGATGTTCTCCTCGTTGGCCACCCCTCCCTCGATGAAACCGACCGCACAGCGCTCGGGGATGCGCTTGATGTCGGTCAGCGAGGAACGCATGATCGTGATCCTGTCAAGCAGAGTCAGCAGTCGTTCGTCGATGTCGAGCAGAGACAACGTGCAACCCCAGCAGCCGCACAGGCTGATCATCGATACCTTGGTCTTGTCCGCCCGTTTCGCCGCCGTTTCCGGATCGAGGGGAGTGGCCGGAAGCTGGTGTGAGCCTATCCAATTGGCTCCCGAAGCAGTCATTCGGCCGGGCCGCCCAACGCGCGGTCGCGCACCGACTCGACTTCGTAGCGCCGCTGCCCTATCGGCGTGTCGTAACCGACCTGCTTTTCCAGGATGGTGCCGACCGGGCAGATCTGGACCGCCTCACGCACCTGATCGGGGGGCATCGCATCGGCCAGCTCCACGTCGATCTCGATGCGCGCGCCGTGGCCGCGGCCGCTGATGCTGAAGATCTTCTCTCCGGTGGTCCGGTCCCGGATGAATTCCACGCAGCGCTGACAGAAGATGCAGCGGTCGCGTTCCAGCCAGATGTGTTCGGAGGCGTGGTCGACGGCACGCACCGGGAACTGGTAGGGGAAGCGGGAGACCATCATGCCGACTTCGTAACCCACCGCCTGCAGTGTGCAGCGGCCGCTCTTCTCGCAGCTCGGGCAGTTGTGGTTTCCTTCGGCGAACAGCATCTCGACCAGCGCCTTGCGCATGTCGGTGGTCTCCGGTTCCTCCACCTCCACCCGCATGCCTGCGGCGACGCGAACCGTGCACGCCGCCGTCACCCGGCCGTCGACTTTGACCGAACAGGCGCGACACGTCCCGAGCGGGGGCTGGCCTTTCAGATAGCACAGCGTGGGAATGTAGACACCGGCTTCGGCGGCGACATCGACGAGGTAGGCGCCCTCTTCGGCCGTCACCGCGACACCGTCGATCTGGATTTCCACGGTCATCGCGACTCCTGCCCGGCGAGTTGGTCGACGGCTGCGGCGTAGCCGTTGAGTGCGGCATGGACATCGAAGGACGGCAGCAGCCCGTCGTCGTCCTCGGTACGCAGGGCGCCGGTGAACGCTCCGGGAAACTTCGCCATCGTGGTGAGGATGGGATTAGGCGACGTCGCACCGAGGCCACATCGACTAGTCGCGGCCACCACCGTGCCCCATCTGGTCATGTCGTCAAGATCCGCCGAGCTGGCCTGCCCCCTGATCACCAGGTCGACCTTGTCGCGCAGCGCCACGTTTCCGACCCGGCAGGGAACGCAGATGCCGCAGGACTCGTCGACGAAGAACTGCATAAAATCCCGTACCACGGAAAGCAGGTCACGGCGGGAGTCGAAGATCATGACCGAGCCGTTGCAGGAGATGTCCTCATAGCCCAGCCGGCGGTCCGAGTCGGCCTGCGCGGAGACCATCTCGCCGGACGGCCCGCTGATCTGCACGGCCACGGCGTCCTCGGCGCCCACCATGGCGAGCGTGTCACGCAGGGTGATACCCCATTCGACCTCGTAGACGCCCGGCGCCGCGCAATCGCCGGAGACGCTGAGCAACCGAGTGCCCCTCGACTTGGCGGTGCCCATGGCGGCGAACCAGTCCGCGCCCTTGTCCATGATGCGGGTGGCGGCCGCGAAGGTCTCGACGTTGTTCACGCACGTCGGTTTGCCGAGGTAACCGTGCTCGACAGGAAACGGCGGCTTCAACCGCGGTGTCCCACGCTTGCCTTCGCAGGACTCGATCAGCGCGGACTCGTCACCGCAGATGTAGGCACCCGCACCCATCTTGATCCGGATGTCGAAGCCGTACCCGAGCGCGCCGTCGTCGCGCAGTTCGGCCAGTTGTCGTTCGAGATAGCTGCGCAGGTATGCGTATTCGGCTCGCAGGTACAGGATCCCGTGCGACGCCCCGACGGCGACACCGGCGACGATCATGCCGACGAACACCTGCTTGGGCGAACGGGTCAACAGCACGCGATCCTTGAACGTTCCGGGCTCCCCCTCGTCGGCATTGCAGATGATGTACTTGTCGGTCCCCGCCGCGGCCCGGCACAGTCGCCACTTGTCTCCGGTGGGGAAGCCGGCGCCGCCCCGGCCGCGCAACCCCGAATCGGTGATGGTGGCGATCACCTCCTCGGCCGGGGTCACCAGGCACCGGCGCGCGAGGATGCCGTAGTCGGTCTCCTCGGCGAAGAACACCGGCCCGCGGGTGTGAACGGCGGTGTGGGCCAACACGTCGACGTATTCGACCTGGTCTTCGGCCAGCCCGGTCGGATCGGCCATCTCGGCCGGTGACCGGCCCTGTTTGAGGCCCGAGACGATCTCGGCCACCGAGGACGGGGTCAGGTCACCGAACACGACGCCGTCGACCAGCATCGACGGCTCCTGGTCGGCCAGGCCGATGCAGGCTGTCTCGGACAGCGCGAAGTCGGCGTTGCCCGGCTCCCCGAACCGGGCACCGGTCGCTGCCTCGAGGGTTTCGTATACCTCGCGGTACCCGCGCATCTTGGCGATGACGGTGTTGCTCAAGTAGATCCGGTACCGCCCCGACGGCGTGGTATGCAAGAAATGGTAGAAGGTGGCCGTCTCGAGGACATCCTCGACGGCCATGCCGAGCCAGTTCGCCACCTCGCGGGCCGCGTCGGGACCGACGTAGCCGTCGCCACGCTGAATCTCCCACAGGATCGCGAGCAGTTCGGTGCGGTCTCTGCCGTATCGGCGCAGAGTTCCTGCGACGTCGTGGGCCATGTTCTTCACCACTCGATTCTCGCGGACCCAGGCCTGCCGCGAAGGTTTCGATTCGAATCGGCGCGGCGGCGTTGGCAAACCCATAACCGGCGTCGGAGGAGCCCGGCTGGTGGCTGCGCTGACCCCGAGCCGACGTTACCACCGAGCCGGGCTCTTCGCCGGTTGGCGGGATCCATCGCTAGCCGGCCTGGTCGGTTCGTGACGAGTCGGCGAGGTCGAGCCGCAACCTGCTGCGGCGGTAGGGTTCCCGACCCGTCGGCTGGGCCGGCGGTATGCCGGGGTCGATCGGCGGCACCGCCCGGGTGACGGGATGCTCGGCCAAGCGGAACCGACGTCCGTGGTGGGCCAGTTCGATCGGCTCGCCGCTGACCAGCCGATACGTCACCGCGTCACGGTCGACGGTGACGAGGATCCTGCTGCCGCGGAAGACGAGCCGGAACGACAGCCGGTCGAGGCTGTCGGGTAGTCGGGGCGCGAAGGTGATCCGGTCACCGCGGTGTCGCATGCCGCCCAGGCCGGCGACACACCCCAGCCAGGCGCCGGCCAGCGCGGCGATGTGCAGGCCGCTGGAGACGTTGTCGTGTATGTCGTGCAGATCGGTGAACGCGGTCTCGACGAGATAGTCGAACGCGAGGTCCAGGTAGCCCACCTCGGCGGCGATCACCGCCTGGCAACAGGCCGAAAGCGACGAGTCCCGGACCGTCAGGGCTTCGTAGTAGTCGAAGTTGCGCCGCTTCTCCTCCGCGGTGAACGCGTCGCCGCGGACGTACATCGCCAGTACCAGGTCGGCCTGTTTGACGACCTGTTTGCGGTACAGGTCGTAGTACGGGTAGTGCAGAAGCAGCGGATAGTTGTCCGCGGTCGCCTCGAAGTCCCACGGCGCCAACGAGGTGAACGCGTCCGACTGCTGGTGTACCCCGCGCGTCGCGTCGTACGGGATGTGGACGGCGTCTGCGCAGCGCTGCCAGTTCGCCGTTTCGGACGCGTCGACACCGAGGCGGGCGGCCACCTCGGGACGCCGCCGGCACGCCTCGACTGCGTCCCAGAGATTCTGCTGGGCGACGAGATTGGTGAACGTGTTGTTGTTGGTCGTGGCGGTGTACTCGTCTGGGCCGGTGACCCCGTCGATGCGGAAGCTGCCGTCGCGGAGGTGGCCCAGCCGCGCCCACAGCCGCGCGCTCTCCACCAGCAGTTCCACCCCGCATTCCACCTCGAAGCGCGCGTCGCCGGTGGCGGCGAGATATCGTTCGGTGGCGTTCGCTATGTCGGCGGTGACGTGCACCGCTGCGGTTCCGGCCAGCCAGTACCCCGAACATTCGTCGCCGTTGATCGACCGCCAGGGGAACATCGCCCCGGCCTGCCCCATCTCGCGGGCCCGCTCCTTCGCCTGGCCCAGGGTCGAGTGCCGCCAGCGCAGTACCTCACGGGCCGCGGCCGGCATCGTGTACGTGAGCATGGGAAGGACGAAAGCCTCAGTGTCCCAAAAGGTATGGCCGTCATAACCAGGTCCGGTGAGGCCCTTGGCCGGTATGGCCCGGGCCTGCCCCCGCGCACCCGCCTGCAGCACGTGGAACATGGCGAATCGCACGGCCTGCTGCAATTCGGGGTCGCCGTCCACCTCGATGTCGGCGTCCAGCCAAAAGGCATCGAGGAATTGGCGCTGCGTGGTCAACAACTCGTCCCAACCGGCCTCCATCGCCATCGACAACGCCGCGTCGACCTGCGCCCGCAGCGACGGTACGGATCGATGCGCCGACCAGCCGTAACCGAGGTATTTCACGACGGTCAGCTGCTCGCCGGCGGGAACCATTGCCGCCACCGTGAGCCGGGCCAGGTCCTCCTCGGCGCGAATGGAGGACAGGCAGGTGTCGGGATAGTGCACTTCGTGGTCCATACCGGCCGCCATCCGCAGCTTGGACCGCCGGGTGTGGTGGGCCAGCAGCGCCCGCAGTCCGTGTGATTCGCTGTAGTCGTTGACCAGTGGAGCGTCGAGCGCCGCGGCCAGCCGTGGATCGTCGCCGGGCTGGGGAACCGGTTCGTTGGCGAGCAGGTCGGACTGCAGCACCAGCCTCATGTCCTCGTCCACCGGTTCCACCGTGTACCGGATGGCGGCGATCGTGCGTTTGGTGAACGAGACAAGGCGTTCCGAACGGATCCGAACGGTGCGCCCGGTCGGCGAGGTCCACACCGAATTGCGGCGCAGGGTGCCCGACCGGAAGTCCAGGGTGCGCTCGTGCTCCTCGGCGTACCCGTATCGCAGATCCATCGGCTCGTCCTCGACAAGCAGGCGGATGATCTTGCCGTCGGTCACGTTCACGATGGTCTGGCCGGATTCGGGATAGCCGTAGCCACTCTCAGCATAGGGCAGGTCACGTAGTTCGTAGAAGCCGTTGAGGTAGGTGCCCGGTAGGGCCACCGGTTCACCCTCGTCGAGTGCTCCGCGCAGGCCGACGTGACCGTTGGACAGCGCGAACACCGACTCCGTCAGCCCGAGTCGGCTCGGGTCCACTCCGCGCCACCGCAGTTCCCAGGGTGCCATGTCGAAGCCGGGCTCACTGGCGCTCACCGCCCGGGATCCGGCACGGCGCCGAACGTCGGTGGGCGGTACGTGGCCGCGTCGGGCGCAACCTGGCGAACGGGCACTGGCAATCTCCTCCGTCTGGTGTCGCCAACAGGGTTCCGCCAGGCCATGTCGAGTTCGTGACTCTGTTGTGAACCGCCGGAAAACTTCGGCGTGGTCCGATTCGCGAACCGGTCGCTCGCCGCCAGCATCCGGATGCGACATCCGAGAGCGTACGGGACGGGCGGGGCCGCTGGACCGGCAGTAGTATCCCGGAGGTGACCAGCCCCCATACCCCGGTTGCCGTACTCACCGAAGACGAGAGCTGGGAAAGGCTCTCCAGCGTCGCCTTAGGTCGCCTGGTGACCCGGATAGCCGACGAGATCTTCATCTTCCCGGTCAATTTCGTCACCCAGCGGGGCACCGTGTTGTTCCGCACCGCGGAAGGCACCAAGTTGTTCAGCGCCGTGGTCAGCGACGAGGTGCTCTTCGAAGCCGACAAGTACACCTCGTCGGTGGGCTGGAGCGTGATCGTTCGCGGCACCGCCGAGGTGTTGTCGGGTGCCTCGCAGATCGAAGAGGCCGAGCAGGCCGCGCTGCTGCCGTGGGTGGCCACCACGAAGCGGCGTTACGTACGGATCACCCCGACCGTGATGACCGGCCGACAGTTCATCTTCGGCCCCGAGCCCGACGACGGAAGTGTCGCCGGCTGACCCCTACCGACTCCGCAGAATCGGCTCGGCGCGCTATTCGTTGTCGCCGCCGGTCGAGATGGTGGCCGCCACGCTGGAGCTGAACGTGGCGGCGTGCGCGGCCGGCCACACCCAGTCGCGTACCTCAGGGATGTCGTCACCGTGTGCGCGGGTGTACTCGCGGGCGGCGATCCGCTTGTCCACCATCTGCTGGCGCAGCGTGGCGCAGGTCGAGCCAAGGGAGGGCACGCGGTCGATCACGTCGATCACCAAGTGGTAGCGGTCGAGATCGTTGAGCATCACCATGTCGAACGGCGTGGTGGTGGTGCCCTCCTCCTTGTACCCCCGCACGTGGATGTTTTCGTTGCCCGCGCGGCGATAGGTGAGCCGGTGGATGAGCCAGGGATAGCCGTGATAGGCGAAGATCACCGGCTTGTCGCAGGTGAAGAGCATGTCGAACTCATGGTTGGACAGTCCGTGCGGATGCTCCTTCTCGTCCTGCAACCGCATCAGGTCCACGACGTTGACAAAGCGGACCCGCAGGTCGGGAAGGTGCCTGCGGAGCAGGTCCACCGCAGCCAGTCCCTCCAGCGTGGGCACGTCGCCGCACGTCGCGATCACGACGTCGGGATCCTCGCCCAGCACTTCGTTGCCCGCCCACTCCCAGATGCCCAGCCCCCGGGTGCAGTGCGCGATCGCCTCCTCCATCGTCAGAAAGTTGGGACTCGGTTGCTTGCCCGCCACCACCACGTTGACGTACTGGCGTGACCGCAGGCAGTGGTCGTAGGTCGACAGCAACGTGTTGGCATCCGGCGGCAGGTAGACCCGCACCACCTCGGCGCGCTTGTTCACGACGTGGTCGATGAAGCCCGGATCCTGATGACTGAAGCCATTGTGGTCCTGCCGCCAGACGTGGCTCGATAGCAGGTAGTTGAGGCTGGCCACCGGTCGGCGCCACGCGATGTGATTGGTGACCTTGAGCCACTTGGCGTGCTGGTTGAACATCGAGTCGATGATGTGGATGAACGCTTCGTAGCAGTTGAACACGCCGTGTCGTCCAGTCAGCAGATAGCCCTCGAGCCAGCCCTGGCACTGATGCTCCGAGAGCATCTCCATCACGCGTCCCGCCCGCGCGAGGTGCTCGTCGACCTCGGCGTCGAAGAACTCGGCGTTCCACTGCTTGTCGGTCACGTCGAACACGGCCTGTAGGCGGTTGGAGGCGGTTTCGTCGGGGCCGAAGATTCGGAAGTTGTCGGGGTTCAGGGCAATGACGTCGGCGAGCCAGCGGCCGAGCACCCTGGTCGACTCGGCGATCGTCGAGCCCGGAGCGGGGACGTCGACGGCGTAGTCGCGGAAGTCGGGCAGCCGCAGGTCCTTGAGGACAAGGCCGCCGTTGGCGTGGGGATTGTCGCTCATCCGCAGGGTTCCCGACGGCGCCAGGGCGGCGATCTTCGCATCGAGGCGCCCGTCGGCGTCGAACAGTTCTGCCGGCCGGTAGGACGCCAACCAGTCGCTGAGCACCTGGAGGTGTTCCGGCGTATCGCGGGCGTTGGCGAGCGGGACCTGGTGCGCACGCCAGGATCCGGTCGTCTTCTTGCCGTCGATATAGGCAGGGCCAGTCCAGCCCTTGGGAGACCGGAAGACGATCATCGGCCAACGGACCGGCTCCTGGGCGCCGTCATGGCCATGGCTCTTGATCTCGGCGATCTCGTTCAGCACCGTGTCCAGCAACAGCGCGAAGTCGCGGTGCGCATCGGCCGGGTCCTGGTGGTCGAGCACCTCGAAGAAGTACGGGTTGTGACCGTAGCCGAGCATCAGGCTACGCAGGTCCTGGGTCGGAATACGGTCCAGCACGGTGGGATTGGCGATCTTGTAGCCATTGAGATGCAGAATCGGCAAGACCACGCCGTCGTTGGCGACGTTGGTGAACTTGTTGGAGTGCCAGCTGGTCGCGAGCGCACCGGTCTCCGCCTCGCCGTCGCCGACCACCGTGGCGACCAGCAGGTGCGGATTGTCGAACGCGGCACCGTAGGCGTGCGACAGGGCATAGCCGAGCTCGCCGCCTTCATGGATCGACCCGGGCGTCTCCGGCGCGACGTGTGACGGGATGCCGCCGGGGAATGAGAACTGGCGGAACAGCCGGCGGATCCCCTCGACGTCGGGGGTGATGTCGGAATACGTCTCCGAGTACGTGCCGTCGAGATAGGCGTTGGCGACCAGGCCGGGTCCCCCGTGCCCCGGGCCGGTCACGTAGACGGTCGGCTGGCTGCGTTCCTTGATCACCCGATTCAAATGGGCGTAGATGAAGTTGAGGCCCGGGGTGGTGCCCCAATGGCCCAGCAGCCGCGGCTTGACCTCGTTGCGCGACAGGGGAGTCCGCAGCAACGGATTGTCCATCAGGTAGATCTGGCCTACCGAAAGGTAGTTCGCCGCCCGCCACCAACCGTCCAATTGGGTCAGCGTCCCGTCACTCAACGGGGTCGGGTCGGCCGAACGCCAGGCCGTTGTCACTGCGGTCATCCTCGATCCTTTCCTACGCGGCTCGGGTCCTATTGAACTGCCAATCGGCGATCCCCGCCTGTTCCAGCCGGGTAGACCCAGCCGCTATGCTCGCCGACGCGCCAAAGGCTGCTCGTAGTAGCAACCCCGCAGCGGGTCTGATCCCGACTGACCCCTCGCTGTGGGTCGTCGCTCCTTCGTCGGTCACCTCCTCGAGTCAATGGATGGCCGGCACATGATCATCACTGGGCGATCAGGGCGGTGAGCTCGGTCGTCGACTTGGTTGTCCACCGCAACGGCGACTCCGGATCGCCGGGCGAGACCGATCCGTCCGGCGCCTGCAGCGCGGCGACCTGATCGGAGCCACAGCAGCAAGCGTCACACCGCAAGCACGGACAAGCCAAACCGAAAGGGCCTAACTAAACCAAACCAATTACTGCGCGATTACTGCGTGAGTCCTCAGTCGGACCATGCCCACGACTCGATGATCTCGCGGGCGATAGAGATGGATCCGGGCAGGAGCAGCCGCGACGGCGATCCGACCGCCGCGGCGTTCCAGTCTCCCTCTGCCAGCGCGGCGCGCACCTCGGCGCGGGCGAACCACCCGGCTTCGGCGATCTCGCCGTCGTTGAACGCGAACGGCTGCTCGGGATCGCCGATAGCGTGGAACCCGACCATCAGCGAGCGCGGGAACGGCCACGGCTGGCTGCCGAGGTAACACACGTCGGTCACCGCCAGCCCGACTTCTTCGGCGATCTCACGCACCACGCACGATTCGAACGATTCACCGGCCTCCACGAAGCCGGCGAGGATCGAGAACAACCGCTCGGGCCACAGCGTCTGGCGGGCGAGCACCGCGCGGTCGTGCCCGTCGTGGACGAGGCAGATCACCGCGGGGTCGATGCGCGGGAACTCCTCGTGTCCATTGAGCGGGTTCACCCGCGACCAGCCCGCCTTGACCGGTTTGGTGGGCGCGCCGTCTACCGGGCTGAAGTGTGCGTAGTCGTGCCAGTTGAGCAGCGCGGTGGCGGTGGCCACCAGTTGCGCGCTGGTGTCGTCGAAGATCTGGCCGGCCCGTCGAAGGTCGAGCACCTCGGCGTCGGAGCCGTCCTCGGGGGCCTCCAGGGCAGCCCTGACGCCCCACACATGCCGGCCGTCGCGCAGCCGTCCGAGGAAGACGGCGTGCTCCGGGGGCGCGTCGCCCAGCGTGTTCGCCGGCCCCAACACCGCCTGTCCCCCGGCGATCAACACCTGGTTGCGCCGGTCCACCCGCAGCAGCAGTGCGTCGGGCCAGCCCGCGGTGGCCGCATCGATGTCGGTCCGCAACGTGTCGGCGCGGTCGGCGCCGACACGCGACAGCAGCGGGGTGTTGCGCAGCGACCGGAAGCCGCTCATCGTTCGGCGTCGGCGTTGCGGATGTAGAGCAGCCGGTCGCCCGTTTCCAGCGCGTCGACCTCGGGGGCGTCGACGCGCACGAGTCCCCCGTTACGCACGACGCCGAGCACGATGTCGTGCAGATGCCGCGGCGAACCACCCACTTCCTTCGGGTCGACCTCGCGTTCGGCGATCGCGAAGCCCGCGTCCGGGGTGAGCAGGTCCTCCATCATCTGCACCACGCTCGGGGTCTGTGTGGCGATGCCCAGCAGGCGTCCGGCGGTCTCGGAGGTGACTACCGTCGAATCGGCACCGGATTGTTGCAGGAGGTGTTGGTTCTCCGCTTCTCGGACCGCAGCGATGATCTTCGCATTCGGCGCCAGCTCCCGAGCGGTGAGGGTGACCAGGACCGCGGTGTCGTCGCGGTTGGTTGCGACGATGATCGCCTTGGCGTGCTGTGCGCTTGCCAGCCGGAGGACCTCGGAATCTGTGGCGCTGCCTCGCACCGTCACCAAACCAGCGTTCCGAGCTCGCTCGAGGGCCGCCGGATTCTCGTCGACCACGACGATGTCGGCCGGTGCCACCTCGTCGCCGACCATGGCCGCCACCGCCGTTCTGCCTTTGGTGCCGTATCCGATGACGACCGTATGGTTGCGCAACTTGTTCCTCCACTGCTGAATTCGGAACGCCTGACGGGATTCGGTCGTCAAGGTTTCGACCGTGGTGCCGATCAGTACGATCAGGAACGCCACCCGTAAGGGGGTGATCACGACGATGTTCACGAATCGGGCACCCTCGGTGATCGGGGTGATGTCGCCGTATCCCGTCGTGGACAGCGAGACGGTCGCGTAGTAGAAGCAGTCGAGCAACGACAGCCCATCGGTTTGGGTGTCCCGGTACCCGTCGCGGTCGATGTAGACGATCAGCACGACCGCGCACAAAACGCCGAAGGCGATCACGATTCGCTTGATGATCCGCAACCAGGGACTGGGCACGTCACGCGGAATCGTGACCCGGTCGACAAGCGAGTGAACAGGCTGATCGGCAAGCGACTGGTTGATTCGGCCGAGGCGGCGCCGCAGACGTCCTTCAGCCACGAGGCTCCGTCATCGGGTGGGACTGCCGCACCAGCACAATGTAATCATGACCTCTTTCTCAGCCGTATTGCAGCGCAACGCTGGCTCCGAACTGGCCAACCGAATGGCGGCGATGCTGGCCGGCATGGGCATCCTCCACTTCGTCGCCCCGAAGCCGTTCGACGGCATCGTCCCGGCGGAGTTGCCCGGCAGCACCCGGTTCTACACCTACGCCTCGGGGGTCGCGGAGCTCGGCGTGGCCGCCGCGCTGGCGGCGCCGCAGACCCGTAAGGCGGGGGCACTGGCCGCGATCGCGCTGTACGTCGCGGTTTTCCCCGGCAATGTCAACATGGTGCGGCTGTGGTGGGACAAGCCGTGCCCCATGCGGATCGGAGCGATCGCCCGGTTGCCGCTGCAGGTACCGATGATCACTCAGGCGCTGACGATCTACCGCACCTCCTGACGCGCCGATTCCCGTGCCGCCTGCAGCAGCGACGCGAGACCCTCGATATTCGGTAGGCCCGTCGGGCGCACCGTCTGGTTCGGGCGCACGTAGTGGAACGCCGCCCGCACCCGCTCCACCGGGCACCCGCTGAGCTGTGCCCACCCCAGCCGGTAGACGGCGAGCTGGATCGCGGTGTGCTGGGCGGCCGCAGGCGCGTCCGGGAGGGCTCCGGTCTTCCAGTCGACGACGGTGGCGCCGCCGTCATCGTCGGCGAACACCGCGTCGATACGCCCCCGCACCACCGTCTCGCCGATGACCATGTCGAACGGCACCTCGACGTCGACCGGCGTGCGGGCCGCCCACGGCGACAACATGAACGCCGTCTGCAGTTCAGCGAGTTGTTCGGCCTCGGTGCGTCTGGTGTCGCTGTCGACCGCTCCGGGTAGATCGTCGAGGTCGAACAACCGCTCGGCGCCGAAATAGCGCTGCACCCAGTCATGGAAGTCGGTCCCCAGCGACGCATTAGGGTCGGGGCGGACGGGCAACCGTCGGTTGAGGCGGAACAGCACCGCATCGGGATCGTCGCTGAATTTCACCAGCGTGCTCACCGATACCTCGGCAGGCAGCGTCAGCGGTGGCTTCTGCGCTGCTCGTTCACGCTCGGCGAGCAGCACGTCGACGTCGGCCGCCCAGCCGTCGACGTCCTGCACCGTCACCTGCGCGCCGGCCATCGCCTCGGCGACCAATTGCGCGCCGCGATCGACGTCGGCGCGTCGATCGCCGGCCGGGTCGGCGGGCCAGAGCACCTCTTTGAGGTGGTCGCGCAACGGGTTCTTCTCGCCGTCAGCGGGTGCCGGCGCCCACTGCTCGACCACTCCACACGGTTGGCCGTCCTGCTCGGCGCGGTCGATGATGTCCTTGAGCTCCTCCAGGAACTCCGACGGGCCCCGCGGCTTGCCCTCCGTCCCACCCCAGTGGTGCCCGGAGAGCAGCAGCGTGTCCTCGGCGCGGGTGAGCGCGACGTACAACAGTCGGCGCTCTTCGTCGATGCGGCGCTGCTCGAGGCGGCGCTTGTGGTCGTTGATCCTGTCAGACAGACTCTTTCGGTCGTTCACGTCCGACGTGTCGAGCACCGGTACGCCATGGTCGGTGGTGGTCGCCCGGTCACCGCGCAGCAGCGGAGGCAGGTCTGCCGGATCGGTCAACCACGTGCGGGCCTGCGCGGTCGAGGGAAAGACCCGTCCGCTCAGATGCGGCACCGCCACGACCTGCCATTCCAGCCCCTTGGCCGCGTGCACCGTCAGAATCTGCACCCGCTCCGTGGAGACGGCGAGATCCGCGGGCGCCAAGCCGTTCTCCCGCTCCGTCGCCGCATCGAAGTAGGCGAGCAGCCCACCGATCGTGGCGCCGGGCCGGCCTGCGTAGTCGGCGACGACGTCGACGAAGGCGTCGAGTTGCTCGGTTCCTGACCAGCCCGCCGCCACCGGCATACCGGCGCGGGCCTCGACGTCGACACCGAGCACCCGACGCACCTCCGCGACGAGGTCGGGCAGCGCCATCCCGAGATGGGCGCGCAGCCAGGCCAATTCGCGACCGAGCGCGACGATGCGGCGATACCCCTCCGGCGAGTACCGATCGGCGGCACCGGGATCACAGATCGCGTCGGCCAAGCAGGCCGCGTCGGCGTCGGGCGCGGCCTGCGCCACGATCTCGGCCGCCGTCGCCTCCGGACCGGGCCCGACGTCGTCGAGTTCGACGGCCCGCCGCCACAGCGCCGCGATGTCGCGCCCACCGAGGCGCCACCGCGGACCGGTTACCGTACGCGTCGCCGCCGCACCCGCGGCGGGATCGGCCACCAGACGCAACATCGCCACCACGTCGGCGACTTCGGCGACCCCGAGCAAACCGGCCAACCCCACCACCTCGACGGGCACACCACGTGCGGTGAGCGCCTCGGCCATCGGTGCCGCATCGGCGTTGCGGCGTAGCAGCACCGCCGCCGTGGGCGGAACCCCGCTCTCTGCGCGGCCGGCGTGGTGACGACGCGCCACCTCGTCGGCCACCCACTCACGCTCTGCGGCGACGTCTTTGAGCAACGCCAGCCGGATGGTGCCGGTTTCGGCGCCCGGGCGTGGCCGCAGCGACCGCACCGCGACGGAGCGCTGCCGCGCTTGCGCGGACACCGCGTTGGCCAGATGCAATGTGCTGGGCGGATTGCGCCAGCTGGTGCGGAGCTCGAGGACGCGCGCAGGGCTGCCGTCGGAGAGCGGGAAGTCGGTGGCGAAACGGGGCAGGTTCGTCGCCGACGCGCCGCGCCACCCGTAGATCGACTGAATCGGGTCGCCGACCGCGGTCAACGCCAGGCCGTCGTCCACACCGCCACCGAACAACGCCGACAACGCCACCCGCTGCGCGTGCCCGGTGTCCTGGTACTCGTCGAGCAGCACCACGCGGTACCGCGACCGCAGCTCGGCGCCGACCTGAGGAAATCCGGCGGCGAGCTTCGCCGCGGCGGCCATCTGCGTCCCGAAGTCCATCACCTTCTCGAACTGCATTCGCCGGTGCAGCGCGTCGATCAGCGGGATGAGCTGGGTGCGCTCGGTCTGGGTTGTCAGCATCCGCAGCAGCCATTGGCTCGGCCCCCGGTCGCGCTGATACGGCCCGGCGGGCAGCGTGTGCACCAGCCGATCGAGCTCGACGTGAGTGTCGCGGAGCTCATCGGTGTCGACCAGATGCTCGGCGAGCTGACCGGCGAGGCGCAGCACCATGTCGGTGACCGCCGCGGGGGTCTTGTCGATGTCCAGTGGGCCGGGATGGTCACAAACTACGCGGTGGGCTAGCTGCCACAGTTCCGTCTCCCCCAGTAGCCGCGTCTCCGGCTCGATCGGCAGCAGCAGACCGTGTTCACGCAGCAGCGTGCCTGCGAACGCGTGATAGGTACTGACGGTCGGCGGGTCGTCGGCGGTGTCGAGCCCAGGCCCTGCACCGGGCACCAGCCCCGCACCGGACAGCCGCGCCAACCGGGTGCGAACTCGGCGCAGCAACTGACCAGCGGCCTTGCGGGTGAAGGTCAGCCCGAGCACCTGGCCGGGTGTCGCGTAGCCGTTGGCGACCAGCCACACCACCCGAGCTGCCATGGTCTCGGTCTTGCCCGCACCCGCGCCGGCGATCACGACGACCGGTCCCGGCGGCGCGGCGATGACCGCGGATTGTTCGTCGGTGGGCGCGAAAAGGCCTAGCTCCGAAGCCAATTCGGCGGGGCTGTACCGCGGTGTCATGCGCGCTCCCCCGCGGACTGCGCGGGGCAACTGCTGCGCACCGGGCAGTGCGCGCAGCTGTCGTTGATCCGTGCGACGAACCGTGGTCCCCGGGTGGCGGCGGCGGCCTCACCGAGGTCATGTTTCCACTGCGCGACGGCGTCGGGGGTCAGCGCGTCCTGTTCGCGTTCGGTCGGTCCGGCTGCGCCGCTCTTGCCGAGGTACACCAGCTTGCCGCCGCCGGGCACATCGCCTTCGGCTAGCAGGCCTGCGGCAACGGCGAGCTGGTACATCGCCAGCTGCGCGTGCCGTTGGGCTTCGTCCTTGGTGACCGGGCTCTTGCCCGTCTTGATGTCCACGGCCACCAGCCGGCCGGCGCTGTCGCGCTCCAACCGGTCGAGGCGGCCGCGCACCCGGACCGCTGGCCCGCTTCCGTCGACGTCGCAGACGACACCGTCGACGTCGACCTCGGTGCCGACCTCGATCAGCTCCCGGCGGGTCTGAGCGCGCCACTGCTCGAACGCCGACAGCATGGCCCGGTGGCGGGTCAGCTCGTTGGCGGCGTGCCACTGCGCCTCGTACGGCAGGTGGTCCCAAACCCGTTCGAGGTCGCTGCGCAGCTGGCTTTCGGTCTTGCCCGATTCGGACACCAGGGCGTGCAGCAGAGATCCGACCGCGGACCGAACATCGCGGCCGTCGCGCCCGCCGTGGCGTTCGAGCAACCAGCGCAGCGGGCAGTCGGTGAGGGTCTGCAACGTCGACGGTGACAACGTGACCATCTGCTGGTCGTCGCTCCACAGCGGTTCGTCGGTGGACGGTGCCGTCATGGCGTGCCACTGGCTGGGATCCGCGCCGGCAACGCCAGCGGCGGCGAGCCGCGCGAGTTGGGCGGCCGCACATCGGCGGTCCGCATCCTCGACCGTGCCGTCGGGTGCGCACACCACCGCGCGCAGCCGCCCAACCAGCGCGGAAGGCGCCAGCACGCGCGGCGCACGGACAGGGGCCTGCGGACCGTTACTTTGATCGGTGGCCAGCGCGGCAAGTTCCTGGCAGAAGGGCGACGGAAGCATCGCTTCGGCGCCGGAGTCGCTGTCGACGGCGGTCACCAGGACCCGGCGCCGGGCGCGGCCGAGTGCGGCGATCAGGAGCCGGCGTTCCTCCGCGAGCAGCGGTGCGCGCGTCGACACCGCGTCGGAGGCCGAATCGGTCACACCGTCGAGTACGTCGACCAGGCGCTGGGTGCCCAGGACGCCACCGCGCGGGATCGTATTCGGCCACAGCCCTTCCTGCAGGCTGGCGATCACGACGAAGTCCCATTCACCGGCCAAGGCGGCGTGGGCGCTCCGCACCGCGACGGCCCGCGGGTCGTGGCGCTCGCCGCGGCGTGCGGAGGGCAGGCCGAGTGCGGCGACGTGGTCGAGGAAGCCCCGGACCGACGCGCCCGCGGTGCGGGTGACGTACTGGTCGGCGACGTCGAACAGGGTGGTGACGGCGTCCAGATCGCGGTGGGCCTGTGCGCCGGAGGTACCGCCGCGTTCGCTGGCCGCGAGCCAACGCTGCTGCAGCCGGCTGCGCTGCCAGACCCGCCACAGCGTGTGCCGCGGGTCGAGGTCGTGGTCGACGCTGTGGCGGGCGGCCGCCAGCACGGACCGCACCCGTCGCAACGGTCGCTGCAGTTCCGCCGACACCTCCGGTAGCGGTCCGGTGAGTGCTTCGACGAGCAGGTCGGTGAACTCCCGCGGCGGTTGGCTGCCGTCGGCGCGCCGCAACGCGCGGCGGACCTGGCGCATGGTGACCGGGTCCACCCGGCCGACCGGGCCGGCGAGCAGCGCCTCGGCCTGGGCGCCGGTCAGACCGTCGGCGGTGGCCTCGAGCACGGTCAGCAGGGCGCGCGCGGCCGGCTCCTCGACCAGCGGTGCCGCCGTGGACAGATCGACCGGCACCCCGGCGGCGGTCAGCGCACGAGCCAGCGGCGCACCGGCCCGCCGCAGCGAACGCACGATGACGGCCATCTCGGACCACGGCACCCCGTCGACAAGATGCGCACGGCGCAGCGCATCGGCGATGAGGGCCGATTCGGCGTGGGCCGTCGCGGCGACCCGTACCACCACCGACCCGTCGCCGTCGTCGTCGCAGTTGCCGGTGAACGTGGGGCGCCGCCCCGGCAGTCGCCGCGCGATACCGGCGATCGCGCGCGCCACCGCCGGTGCGCAACGGTGTGACCGGGTCAGCACGGCCGCGGTACCCTCCTGCACGCGCAGCAGCGCCGGATCGGCACCTCGGTAGCCGAACACCGATTGGTCAGGGTCCCCGGCGAACACTGTCAAATCGGCGCCGGCGGAGAGTACCCGCACCAGGCGGGCGGCCTGCGGGTCGAGGTGCTGGGCGTCGTCGACCAGCAGCAGGCTGATGCGGCTGCGTTCGGCCGCCAGCAGGTCGGCGTCCACGGCCAGCGCCTCGAGTGCCGCTCCGACGAGTTCGGCCGCCCCAAGCGCGGGCGTCGTCGCCTTTGGTGCGGCCATACCCACCGAAGAACGCAGCAGCATGACGTGCTCGTAAACCTGGGCGAACCGGCCGGCTGCCACCCACTCCGGACGGCGGTGAAGCCGGCCCAGGCGTTGCAGGGCAAGGGGATCGACACCGCGCTCGGTGCACCGGGCCATCAGGTCGCGCAGTTCGGTGGCGAATCCGGCGGTGGTGAGCGCCGGGCGCAGTGCGGCCGGCCAGGCGACCGCCGAACGGTCGCCGTCCTCGATGTCACCGGCGAGCAGTTCGCCGATGATCCCGTCCTGTTCGGCGCTGGTGATGAGGCGTGGCGGTGCATCGCCGCTGCGCTGGGCGGCCAGCCGCAGCACTGCGAACGCGTACGAGTGGATGGTGCGGACCAGCGGTTCGCGCACCACCTGGCGGGTGCCGCCCTCGAGCAGTCTGCGGGTCACCGCCCCACGGGAGGCCGACCGCAGTGACGCCGAACCAGTCAGAAGTAGAACCGATTCCGGATCGACGCCGGCGGCGATATGCTCGGCGGCCGTGTCGACGAGCAAGGTCGACTTCCCGGTCCCGGGGCCCCCGAGCAGGCGCACGACGCCGCGCCGCCCGGGCTCGAGCAGCGTGCGCGGCTCGGTGTGCTCGGCGGTGGTCGATTCGACGTCCGGTGCGGTCATGACGGCATGACATCACGGGGGTCCGACAAGCCGCCGTCGAAGCGGGCTGGCACCATCGTCGACGTGAGCTTGTACGTGCACCGCTACGGTCTGCCGGAACCCGCCCAGCTACTGGCTGTGCACGGTTTGACCGGCCACGGTCAGCGCTGGCAGACGCTGGCGACCCGGTATCTGCCCCAGTTCGCCGTGGCCGCACCGGACTTGATCGGTCACGGCCGGTCCACGTGGGCGGCGCCATGGACATTGGACGCCAATACCGACGCGCTCGCCGCCCTGCTCGACGCCGACGGGGGCGGTCCCGTCGTGGTGGTGGGTCATTCCTTCGGAGGTGCGGTCGCCCTGGCGCTGGCGTCGGCGCGGCCGGACCTGGTGTCGGGGCTGGTGCTGCTCGACCCGGCGGTAAGCCTCGACGGGGAGTGGATGCGTGAGACCGCCGACGACATGTTGGCCTCTCCCGATTACACCGATCGGGCCGAGGCGCGGGCCGAGAAAGTCTCGGGGTCGTGGGGTGAGGTCGATTCCGCCGAGCTAGACCGGGAACTCGACGAGCATCTGGTCACCCTGTCGAACGGCCGCAGCGGGTGGCGCATCAGTGTTCCGGCGATGATGTCGTACTGGAGCGAGCTGGCCCGGCCGGTGACCCTCCCACGCGACGGTACGCCGACCACGCTGATCCGGGCAACGCGTACCGACCCACCGTACGCGACCGATGAGCTGATCGCGTCGCTGGATGCCGCCCTAGGATCGAATTTGACTGTGCTGCAATGGGACTGCGACCACATGGTGGGTCAGGCGAAGCCCGCCGAGTCCGCGGCCGTCGTGCGAGAGCACCTCGAACGGCGTTGAGCGTGGCTGCCATCACCGACGAACAGGTCGAGGCGGTGCGCGCGCTCGTGGCGCAGATCCCGCCGGGCCGGGTCGCCACCTACGGAGACATCGCGGTCGCGGCAGGCTTGCCGAGTCCCCGGATCGTCGGCTGGATCATGCGCACCGACTCGTCGGACCTACCGTGGCACCGGGTGATCGGCGCGTCTGGCAGGCCTGCGTCACCTCTGGCTATCCGGCAACTCGAACGGTTGCGCGCCGAGGGAGTCCCGGCCACGGACGGCCGAGTGCGGTTGCGCGGTGACGATTCGGTGCGCCACATCTTCGGCTAGAGCACCGGGCGCACCAGCGCCGCGGTGCGGGCCAGCCCGGGAAACGCCGCCGTCGTGGACCGTGGATGAAGCGCGTGGACGGCGAGCCGGAACATCAACGCGCGCAACAGCATCTGTGGCCATTCCGGAAGCGACGCCCAGCGCTCGATCAGCCCGTCGTCGGCTTCACCCCATGACAGGGCGTCGACGACGACGACCCCGGCCGCCCAGGACGCCGGCCGCCAGTACGGCGTGATGTCGGTGATCCCCGGGGCAGCGGCACCCGCGAAGAGGACCGTGCCGTACAGGTCACCGTGCACCAGCTGACTCGGGCTCTTGGTGGCCCGGCGCAGGGTGGCGAGCTGGTTGATCAGCTCGACGGAGCGTTGCCCGTCGGCCGAACCCGGTGCCACGCGAGCACCCGGCGGCAGGGAGTGCAGCGGACGCTCTTCCCAGGCGGCGCGGTCGGCGGCGATGAACACGTCGACGTCCGCCCACGGTGCGACGGGCGGCTGGGTGAGGAAACGCGGCCGTTCGAGCTTGGCGGTGGCGTCGTGCAACCGGACCGCCGCGGACACCACCTCGTCGTGCCGCGGTTCGGGGGTGCCGGCGACGAATGTGTCGGCCCGCCAGCCGGCGACCACGTACCGGCCGTCGGTGGACCGGACCGGCCGCGCCAACCGCACGCCGTCGACGAACAGCGTCTCCCGCACCTTCGCCGACCAGGCCGCCCGGGCGTGGTCGGCAACCATCGACAGCACCACCTCGCCGCAGCGCCAGCCGCCTTCCCAGCTCGATCCGAGCGGCACCGGGCGCACGCCGACCAGTCCGAACGCGGCCAGGACGTGGTCGGGCGGGCGCTCGGTGCTCACAGCGTCAGGTTACCGGTGACAGTGCCGATAATTGACCGCTGACCTGCTGTGTCTCCGACCCGTTGCCGGGCTGAGACCAAAGGCCAGTCAGTACATCACCATGTCGGGTTGGAGTTGCTTGGCCCACGCCACGATGCCGCCCTGCAGGTGCAGTGCGTCGGAGAACCCGGCGTTCTTCACCGCGGCGAGCGCCTCGGCTGAGCGAACACCGGTCTTGCAGTACAGCACCGGGATCCGGTCGTGCGGCAGCTTGGCCAAGCCGTCGCCCGCCTCTATGGTGGACTTCGGGATAAGCTCGGCGCCCTCGATGCGGTTGATGTCCCATTCGACCTGCTCGCGCACGTCGATCAACGCCACCGGCTTACCTGCGTCGATCAACTCACGCAGCTCCCGGGGTGTGACGGTGGAATCGGCGGCGGCCGCCGCGGCGGCATCGGAGACCACACCGCAGAACGCCTCGTAGTCGATGAGCTCGGTGATCTTCGGCGTCGCCGGATCCTTGCGAATCTTGATCGTGCGGTACGTCATGTCCAGCGCGTCGTAGACCATCAGCCGGCCGAGCAGCGGCTCACCGATACCGGTGATCAGCTTGATCGCCTCAGTGCCCATCACCGACGCGATCGAGGCGCACAGGATGCCCAGCACACCGCCCTCGGCGCAGGAGGGGACCATGCCCGGAGGCGGCGGTTCGGGATACAGGTCGCGGTAGTTGAGGCCCAGACCGTGTGGGGCGTCCTCCCAGAACACCGAGACCTGGCCTTCGAAGCGGTAGATCGAGCCCCACACGTACGGCTTGTGCGCGAGTACCGCGGCGTCGTTGACCAGATAGCGGGTGGCGAAGTTGTCGGTGCCGTCGAGGATCAGGTCGTACTGCTCGAACAGTTCGACGGCGTTCTCCGGTTCCAAGCGCTCCTCGTGCAGGCGCACGGTCACCAGCGGGTTGATCTCGAGGACCGAATCGCGTGCGCTCTGCGCCTTGGGGCGGCCGACATCGGACTGTCCGTGGATGATCTGCCGCTGCAGGTTGGACTCGTCGACGACGTCGAAGTCGACGATGCCGATGGTGCCCACTCCGGCCGCCGCCAGGTACAGCAGGGTCGGTGATCCCAGCCCGCCGGCGCCGATCACCAGCACCTTGGCGTTCTTGAGCCGCTTCTGACCGTCGAGTCCCAAATCCGGGATGATCAGGTGGCGGCTGTATCGGGCGACTTCTTCGCGGGTCAGTTCGCCAACCGGCTCCACCAGCGGAGGCAATGATTGTTGAGCGAGCGTTCCCACATTCCCTGACACCGGTATCTCCTCAATCTGCGGTGCGTCGACCACGGTCGGCAGTCGCGTCACCTTCACAATAGGCACCTCACACAACAGCGCAGGGCCCCGCAGGCTTCCCGTCAGGCGATCGGATACGGCCAGGGATTGAAGCGGCACGTCAGCCCGTCGGACCGCACGGTTTCGGGGTCGAACCGGGCGGCGTCGTCGTTCGACGTGGAAAACGTCTGTTGCATCATGATCGGCGCGAGCGCGCCGTTCTCGATGCAGGATTCGTGACGCTGATAGCCGATCGCGTGGCCCACTTCGTGGTTGATGAGGTACTGCCGGTAGGACCCGATGTCGCCCTGGAACGGCACGGCACCGCGTACCCAGCGCGCCTCGTTGATGAACACCCGCGGTTGGTCACCGAGGTACGCCGGGTTGTAGCAGGACGCCTCGAGCTGGATGTCGTAGCCACAGCCTTCCCGGATGGTCAGCGGTGAGGTGAGCGACACCCGGAAGTCGGGCGGGCCCGCGCCCGCGTCGATGCGGGTGAACGCGAACTGCGGGTTATGGGTCCAGCTCTTCGGGTTGGCCAGCGTCTCGTCGACCATGCGGGCGAAGCCCTCGTCGCCGCCGAAGGCCGTGGTGTCGAGGCCGTCCTCGACCTCGACGGTGTAGGTGAAGTTCTTGGTCGTCCCCTGCCCCACCTGCGGTGTGGTGCCGGACACCACATGCCAGGTCTTGGCGCCTGCCTCGGTGAAGGGACCGCCCGCGGGCAGGATGCCGGTCGGCAGGTTGGCGTCGAACTGGGTGAGCCCGTTGGGCGGCGCGCCGACGATTGCCGTGCTGGCCACGCCGATCGTGGGCGGGCCCTGTACCGGTCCTTCTTCGTCGGCCACATGTTGCGGCGCGCTCGTTCCTGTCACGGTCTGGTACATGACGACGACGGTGAGCACGGCGAGCACCGGCAGCGCATAGGCGCGCCACCCGTAAGTCGACACGAAGCGGCCGAGCCAGGTCTGTTTACGCCACTGCCGCCGGTCGTCCCGGTTGGATCGGACGCGTCCGCGTTCGACGGCCAGTGGGTCGCGCTGGGCACGCAGCGGATCTCGCCCGTTACGGTGCTGTTCCTGCCACTCGGTGCGCACCGCGGGGGCCCGACGGTCGGCGCGACGCTCTGGACCCAGGTGTCCTCCACGCGCGCGGGAGTCGTAGGTCACCGAAACAGGATGGCACAGCCCGGCGGACTTGAGTTTCCGGCGCGCCACCGGCGACCCCCGGCAGGTGTGGGTGGCGCGTGCGCCACCCGATCGGTAGTAATGTCGGACCGATGAGCGCCTCGGGCCACCACCGCCATGCGCGCCAGCCGATTCGGAGATTGAGGGCTTGATGGGCGATCTCACCGACACAGCTGAGAGGAGTGGTGACAAGCCGGCCAACGGCACCGGCGTGCCGAAGAACAACCGGCGCGGCAATCGACTTCCTCGCGACGAGCGCCGCGGGCAGTTGCTGGTCGCCGCGAGTGAGATTTTCGTCGACCGTGGTTACCACGCCGCCGGCATGGACGAGATCGCGGATCGCGCCGGTGTCAGCAAACCGGTTCTTTACCAACACTTCTCGTCAAAACTCGAGCTGTATCTGGCGGTGTTGCAACGCCATGTCGACAACATGGTCTCCGGCGTGCGCCAGGCGCTGCGCACCACCACCGACAACCGGCAGCGACTGCGTGCGGCCGTGCAAGCCTTCTTCGACTTCATCGAACATGACAGTCAGGGATACCGGCTGATCTTCGAGAACGACTACACGACCGAACCCCAGGTCGCCGCGCAGGTGAAGGTGGCGACCGAAGCCTGCACCGATGCGGTGTTCGACTTGATCAGCAGAGACTCCGGCCTGGAGGCCCACCGGGCCAGGATGATCGCGGTGGGCCTCGTGGCCATCAGCGTGGACTGTGCCCGCTACTGGCTGGACGCCGAGCGGCCCATCTCGAAGGACGATGCCGTCGACGGGACGGTGCAGTTCGCCTGGGGCGGGCTGTCGCACGTGCCGCTCACCCGTTCTTGATGGCCTCCGCGCCGACCACACCGAAACCCACGCGCCGCACGTCGGCGGCACCGATCTCCACGTAGGCGATCCGGCTGGTCTGGACCAGGAAGCGCCTGCCCTTCTCGTCCGAGAGCGCCAGGACGCCGCCCGCACCCTCGGCCAGCGCGTCGGTCACCAGCTTCTCGACCTCACTGGGCGTCTGCGCGCTGTTGAGGACGAGCTCGCGTGGGCTGTCCGAAACACCGATCTTGACCTCCACGCTTGAACCCTTTCGTCGTGCTGTCGCTGACTCCGCGTCGCTAACCGGAAAGGCTAGTGGACGCCGACGTCCCGCCGCCGCCCTGGTGATTACGCGCTGCGCGAAGCCGGCGCGGGCGTGATCTCGACCGCAGCCGAACCGAGCCCGGACCGTGACCCAATCGGATGCTGGGGGACCTCAACTGTCACTTCAGCCCCGCTAGCATCGGACGCAGAGCCGTTGAAAGCTACCGGAAAGCCATAATGAGCAGGCATTATTCGCCGCATTCGCCGTACACGTCCGCGCAAACCGGACGCCTGGACCGCCCGCGCGCCGACCACCGCGACTACGGCGACCACACCGGCTACGGGCAGAGTTGGCAGCCCGGGTCGCACACCGACACGGACCTCGGCTACGAGGACTACGAGGACTACGAGGACTACGAGACCGACATCGACAACCGCTGGAAGTGGATCGCCGCCGTTTCGGGCGCGACCCTCCTCGTCGCCGCGCTATGCACGTTGGTGATCCTCGGCGGCGGCGACAGCGGATCGGTGTCGGCGACGGTCGGCCGTTCGGCACAGACCCGCCCACCGGTCTCCGCGGCGGCGCCGCACGACACCTCGGCGGCTTTACCGCCCCCGGTCGCCTCGCTCGCCCCGGAAACCATCACGACCGTCACGCCGACCTCGCTACCGTCGCCATCGGCGAACGCCACCCCCGACCCGGCGCCGAGTGCCCTCGCTCCCCCGCCACCCGCTGCGGCGGCCACGCCGCGCGCGATCACCTACACGGTCACGGGCAACCGCCAACTCATCGACTTCGTGACGGTCATCTACACCGACCAGCAGGGCGCATTGCAGACCGAGGTCAACGTGGCGCTGCCGTGGTCGAAGACCGTCGTGCTCGACCCTGGTGTGGAACTCAAGTCGGTCACCGCCACCAGCATCGGCGGTCAACTCAACTGCACGATCACCGATGCCGCGGGCGCCGCGCTGGTCACCCAGAACAACAACTCGATGATCGCCACCTGCACGCAGTAGCGCCTCAGGCCAAACCGAGTTCCTGCATCCGTGACTGGTGGGTCTGCTGCAACCGGTCGAAGAACCCGGCGATCTGCGTGAGCCCTTCACCGCCGGCCATCACGAGGTCGACGAGTTCGTCGTGTTCGGCCAGCACGTACTGCGCCTGGGTGATCGCCTCACCCAATAACCGCCGCGACCACAGTGCCAACCGGTGCCGCTGCCGGTCGCTGGCGGTCACCGCGGCGCGCACCTCGGCGACCACGAACTGCGAATGCCCGGTCTCGGCCAGCACGCCGCGCACCACCGCGGCCACCTCGTCGGGCAGCGCACCGGCGATCTCGTTGTAGAAATCCGCAGCGAGCGCATCGCCGACATACGTCTTGACCAGTGCCTCGAGCCAGGTGCTCGGCGTCGTCAACCGGTGGTAGTTCTCCAGCGCCGAGGAGTATTTCGTCATAGCGGGCACCACGTCGACACCGCGGCGCTCCATGGCTTCGCGCAGCAACTCGTAATGGTTCATCTCGGCGGCCGCCATACTGGCCATGTTGATCCGCCCACGCAGGTTGGGCGCCATCCGCGCCTCGTCGGTCAGCCGGTAGAACGCGGCCACCTCGCCGTAGGCGAGCAGCGCGAACAATTCGTCGACGCCGCGATGATCGGCCGACACACCTGCCGTTTGGGGTGTGATCGGGTGCTCTCCCGAGGCTGCAGGTCGCGTCGAATTCATGGCCCAACTGTAATGGCCAACGGGCCCCGATCCACGTCGGGAAAGTAATCCAAGGTATGGTGTGTGGAGGCGGCGGCTCATTCCAGATGGGCCACCCCCTAAAGAAATGTGCGTGCACGCGTTGGCCCGCCTCCGAAAGTGCAGGGCCCAACGGATCGGCACCGCCCATGACGGGCGAGGAGGCCGCTTCATCGTCAGACTCGTGTGCGCGTGGAATCCACGAGGCCGGCTACGAGTCGACTATGAAAGGCCACGTTCACTTCGCATGACTCCTTTGACAACTCCTGTTGAGATGACATTCGCCAGCCTCGGCGTACGTGACGAAATCTGTCGCGCACTGGCCGAGGAAGGCATCCATCAGCCCTTCGCCATCCAGGAACTGACCCTGCCCATGGCGTTGGCCGGCGACGACCTGATCGGTCAGGCTCGCACGGGTATGGGCAAGACCTACGCTTTCGGCGTCCCGCTGCTGCAGCGCGTCACCACCGACGCCGACAAGACCCTGACCGGTATCCCCCGCGCCCTGATCGTGGTTCCCACCCGCGAGCTGTGCCTGCAGGTCCACAGCGACCTGTCGCTGGCCGCCAAGTACCTGACCGCCGGCCACCGCAAGCTCTCGGTGGTGTCGATCTACGGTGGCCGCCCGTACGAGCCGCAGATCGAGGCGCTGCGCGAGGGCGCCGACGTCGTGGTCGGCACGCCAGGCCGCCTGCTCGACCTGGCCCAGCAGGGTCACCTACAGCTGGGCGGCCTGTCGGTGCTGGTACTCGACGAAGCCGACGAGATGCTCGATCTGGGATTCCTGCCCGACATCGAGCGCATCCTGCGCCAAACCCCCGACACGCGACAGGCAATGCTGTTCTCTGCCACGATGCCGGATCCGATCATCACGCTGGCGCGCACCTTCATGAATCAGCCCACCCACATCCGCGCTGAGGCGCCGCATTCGGCCGCCACCCACGACACCACCGCGCAGTTCGCCTACCGCGCCCACGCGCTGGACAAGGTCGAGGTGGTCAGCCGGATCCTGCAGGCGGAGGGCCGCGGCGCGACGATGATCTTCACCCGGACCAAGCGCACCGCGCAGAAGGTGGCCGACGAACTCGCCGAGCGCGGGTTCAAGGTCGGCGCCGTCCACGGTGACCTGGGTCAGAGTGCCCGCGAGAAGGCGCTCAAGAGCTTCCGCAACGGCGAGGTGGACGTGCTGGTCGCCACGGACGTCGCGGCGCGCGGCATCGACATCGACGACATCACCCACGTGATCAATTTCCAGATCCCGGAGGACGAGCAGGCCTACGTGCACCGCATCGGCCGCACGGGCCGCGCAGGCAAGACCGGCGTCGCGGTGACGCTGGTCGACTGGGACGAGCTGCCCCGCTGGTCGATGATCGACAAGGCGCTGGGCCTGAACACCCCGGACCCGGCTGAGACCTACTCCAGTTCGCCGCACCTCTACGAGGAACTGGGCATCCCCGCCGACGCCGGCGGTTCTGTCGGTGAGCCGAAGGCGAGGGCCGCCAAGCGTCCTGAACGCTCCCGCCGCGGCGAACGTGCCGGTGACCGCGACGGGGACGACAAGCCCACCCGCAGCCGGTCCCGAAACCGTCGGCGCACCCGCGCAGGCGAACCCGTCACCGGCCACGTCGAGGCGTCGGCCGAGCAGTCGGCTGTCGAATCCGTGGACGGTGACGGGGACGCCGATGCCAGCGGTGAGTCCGGCCAAGCCGGGCGTCGCCGCCGCCGTCGGCGTCCGCGCAAGGCCGCGTCCACGACCAGCTGACCTGACGGTCACCCTCATCAGTGGTCAAACCGGAGCGCCGCACCCGCGGTGACGTGATGGCCGCCGTCGCGATCGCCGCGGTGATCGCCGTGGTAGCGGGCCTGGTCTGGTGGACCAGCGACGCCAGAGCCACCATCAGTCAACCCGCCGCCCAGGCGATACCCGATCTCGAGCCCGCAACCGACGTTCCGTCGGCTCTGCGGGACCTCTGGAGCGCCGCGAGCCCGAAGACTCCGATGCCGGTCGTCGTCGGCGGCAGCGTCGTGACCGGCGACGGTCCAACCGTGCAGGGCCGCGATCCCGGTACAGGTGAGACGGTGTGGAGCTACGCCCGTGACGTCGACCTGTGCGGCGTCACGTCGGTCTACCACTACGCAGTGGCGGTGTATCCGGACTCGCGGGGCTGCGGTCAGGTCAGCACGATCAACGGCAGGACGGGCAAGCGCGGCAACGCGCGTACCGGATTCGCCGATCCAGAAGTGACGTTGAGCACCGACGGCACGACGGTGCTCTCGGCCGGTGAGAGCCGACTCGAGATGTGGCGTTCGGACATGGTGCGCATGCTCAGCTACGGTGCCCTCGATGCGCGCGTCAAACCGGACGTGCCCGCGGCGCCCCTGTGCCGGCTGACGTCCGCGGCCGCCAGTTCCTCGGCGGCGTCGGTCCTGGAAGCCTGCCCGAACGAGCCCCACCTGCGGTTGACGCTGCTACGCCCGTCCGACGAAGAGGACGTACCGGACATCAGGTACGTCGAACTGCCCGGCGTGGCCGCTGACTCCGACGCCCGGGTCATCGCCGTCTCCGACACCACGACCGCGGTCTACCTTCCGACGCCGCAGCCGAGCGTCAACGTCATCGACGAGACCGGCACGACGGTCGCTAGCACCCTGATGAGCTCGCCCGCGTCCCCGGACGCCGTCGTGTCGCGCGCGGGCGATCTGATCACGTGGTGGGCCGGTGACTCGGTGATGGTGTTCGACGCATCCGGCCTCCGGTACAAGTACACGGTGACACCGTCGGGACCGAGCCTGCCACTCGGACCGGCCGCCGAGATGGCCGATCGGCTGCTGGTGCCGGTCAGCGACGGCTACGACGTCTTCGACCCCGGTTCCGGGACCGGCGAACGTCACATCCCGCTTGCCCGTCCGCCGGTCGACGGAGCGGTCATTCCTGCGGTCGTCGGTGACCACGTCGTGGAACTGCGCGGCGGCGACCTGGTCGGTCTCAGCTGACTCCCGAAACGCGCACCGGCGTCGACGAATCGGCCACCACAGCGCGGCTCACGCTCCCTACACCACGGCCGGCGCCGGTGACGAGGAACGCGAAACCGCCGTCGGCCATCCCATCCCTCATTCCGCACCAGTGGGTGAGCCGAGCCGCGTGCGCGTCACCGGGAGTCGCTGGTATGGGCGTGTGGTGGCGGCTAGAGCTCCGGCGTGTAGGTCGGCAGGTCCTTGCCGTTCTTCCAGTGCTTGAGCAGTGCCCCCGCCAGTTCCCGGTAGGCGAGCGCACCCTTGTTCTTCCGGCCGGCCAGCACCGACGAGCCCGATGCGCTGGCCTCGGCGAATCGCACAGTGCGCGGTATCGGCGGCGCCAGCACCGGCAGCTCGTAGCGGTCGACGACGTCGAAGAGAACGTCACGGCTGTGGGTGGTCCTGGAGTCGTACAGGGTCGGCAGCGCACCCAGCAGCTTGAGGTCCGGGTTGGTGATGGCCTGCACGTCGGACACCGTCCGCAGGAATTGGCCCACCCCGCGGTGCGCCAGCGTCTCGCACTGCAACGGCACGATGACCTCGTCGGCGGCGGTCAACCCGTTGAGGGTGAGCACCCCGAGCGACGGCGGACAATCGATCAGCACCACGTCATAGGTGCCGGTCAGCTTAGCCAGCGCGCGTTTGAGAGCATGTTCGCGACCGGCTCGCATGAGCAGCATCGCCTCCGCCCCGGCGAGGTCGATGTTGGCCGGCAGCAACGCCATCCCCTCCGGCGTATCCACCAGCGCCGCATCCGGTTCCACCTCGCCTAGCAGTACTTCGTGCACCGAGACCGGCAACTTGTCGGGATCGTGGCCCATCGAGAACGTCAACGACCCCTGGGGGTCCAGATCGACGAGCAGCACCCGCTTGCCGCTTTCCGCCATCGCAGCACCCAACGACGCAACCGTCGTGGTTTTGGCGACCCCACCCTTTTGATTGGCGACCGCAAGTACTCGCGTCACGGGTGCCATCCTGACACGTGCAAGACCCTGACACACGGACGTCCGGCAGAATCGACGGGTGTGAGCCTGACCGACCATCGAGTTCTGCTGATCCGCCACGGTGAGACGGAGTGGTCGCGTTCGGGACGGCACACCAGCCGTACCGACCTGGAACTGACCGAAACCGGTCGTGAGCAGGCCATTCGGACGGCCGAGGCGCTCGACCGGCTAACGCTCGACAATGCGCTGGTGATCAGCAGCCCTCGACGGCGGGCCCTCGACACCGCGAGACTGGCCGGCCTGACCGTCGACGAGGTGTCCGAGTTGCTCGTCGAGTGGGACTACGGCGACTACGAAGGCCGCACAACGCCCGAGATCCGTGAATCCGACCCCGACTGGCTGGTGTGGACGCATGGTTGTCCCGGCGGCGAGAGTGTCGAGGACGTCAGCGCACGTGCCGAGCGTGCGGTGGAGATGGCGCTTATGCACCTCGAGACCCGCGACACCATCTTCGTCGGACACGGTCACTTCTTCCGGGCGGTGATCGCCCGCTGGGCGGAGCTGCCGCTGCAGGACGGGATCCGGTTCGCGATGGTGGCGGCATCGATTGCGGTGTGCGGATGGGAGCACGGAGTACGCCAGATCAGCGCGTTGGCGCTGACAGGTTATCCGCATCCGTGCATGCCGACGTGACCACGGCGAGGGGCACCGAGCCGACCTTCGTCCTGACCGGAGCCGACGGCGTCGTGCTGGCCGACGGCGTCCACACGCCGTACCCCTCGCTGCCCGAGGCGCGCGCCGCACTGGCGGCCGGTGCCACTCCGATGTTGCTGGGCGCCTTGCCTTTCGACTTGTCGTCCCCGGCCGCGCTGTTCCGCCCGCGAGACGTCCGCTTCCTCGCTGTGCTGCCGGATTGGCCTACCGTCGCCCTGCCGCAGGTGCGGATCGCCGAGTTTCGACCCGCACCGCGGGAGCACCGCAGCCGCGTCGCCTCCGCGGTGCGCGCACTCAACGACCCCGCCACCGGACTGCACAAAGTTGTCCTCGCGCGGGCCTTGCACCTCACCGCCGACGCACCGCTTCAAACCCGGACCCTGCTGCGGCGCCTGGCCGCCGACGACGCGAGCGCCAACGCGTATCTGGTCGACCTCAGCGCGGCCGGAGACCACCACCGCGGGGGCGCCCTCATCGGCGCCAGCCCCGAACTCCTGGTCGCCCGGCGTGGCGACGTCGTGACGTGCCAACCGTTCGCCGGTTCCGCGCCGCGCTTCGCCGACCCCACGGCCGACCGGGCCAGCGGCGCCAGCCTCGCCGAGTCGGCCAAGGACCGCCATGAGCATGCGATCGTGGTCGACGAGGTGCGCAAGGCCCTGGACCCCTTCTGCGTGGACGTGCAGATCGCGCCGACACCGCACCTCAGCGCGACCGCCGCCGTCTGGCACCTGAGCACCGAGGTCACCGGCCGACTGCGCGAAACGACCACCACCGCCTTGGATCTCGCTGTCGCACTGCACCCGACCCCGGCGGTCGGCGGCGTCCCCACCGACCTCGCCGCCGCACTGATCAAGCGGCTGGAAGGCGACCGCGGCTTCTACGCCGGCGCCGTGGGATGGTGCGACGCGGCGGGCGACGGCCGTTGGGTGGTGTCCATCCGGTGCGCACAGCTGTCCGCCGACCGGCTCAGCGCCGCGGCGCACTCCGGCGGCGGCATCGTCGCCGAATCGGATCCGGACCAGGAAGTCGCTGAGACCACAACGAAATTCACCACGATCCTCTCCGCACTGGGGGTTGCCCGATGACAGTGACCATCCGCCGGGTCGAGCCCGGTGACGAGGTGCAGCTCACCGCGATGGTGCACGAGCTGGCCGCGTTCGAACGCGCGTCGGCCGAGTGCACCGTGACCGAACAGCAGATGCGCGACGCGCTCTTTGGCTCCGAGCCCCGCGTCTACGGGCACCTGGTGGAGGTCGACGGTGCGGCCGCCGCCGGTGCCCTGTGGTTTTACAACTTCTCGACCTGGGACGGCGTGGCCGGCATCTACCTCGAGGATCTCTTCGTCAGACCGAGGCACCGTCGCCACGGTCTGGCCCGCGCCTTGCTCTCGACGCTGGCACGCGAATGCGTCACCAATGGTTACAGCAGGCTGTCTTGGGCGGTGCTCGACTGGAACGAGAACGCGATTGCTCTCTACGACGCCGTCGGCGGCAACCCGCAGGCCGACTGGATCACCTACCGGGTGTCGGGTCCGGAATTGTCGGCGCTGGCCGGCTCCTGAGCGCCGAGCCACTGCAACGCCGACGGGCTGAACAGCAGCACCAGCGCGGTCAACGCAACAGCGGCGACGGGGATGCCGTATAACCACTGGTGCGATCCCACCGCGACGTACCACGTCACCGGCAGGAGCAATAGCTGGGCGAACACCGCGATGCCGCGGCCCCACCGCCGCCCAGTCCACAACGCCCACGCGGCGGCGACCACGGCGCCGCCGACGATCGCGAACCATGCAGCGGTGCCGAACTTGTTGAGTCCGGCCTCCTCCGCGCGGGAGAAACCGCTGACGAGATAGACCAGGGCGGCCACCACACCGGCGGCCCCTTCGAGGGCCACCAGCGCGGCCGCCTGACGCACGGTTGACGGAGCGGGAACGGGCACGACGTCGAGCCTAGATGTTCGCCGATAGGCTCATGCCTCGTGCGTGCCGTCCTGATCGTCAACCCGAACGCCACCTCGACCACCGCCGCCGGGCGCGACCTGCTCGCCCATGCCCTGGAAAGCCGCACGGAGCTGACCGTGGTCCACACCGACCACCGAGGTCACGCGATCGAGATCGCTCGAGAAGCTGCCGCCGACAGCGTCGATGTGCTGATCGTGCACGGCGGTGACGGCACCGTCAACGAGGTCGTCAACGGAGTCCTGCGCGAACGTGGCGGCGACGTCGGCGCACCGGCCGTCGGCGTCGTACCCGGCGGATCGGCCAATGTCTTCGCCCGCGCACTCGGCATCAGCCCCGACCCTATCGAGGCCACCAACCAGCTCGTCGACTTGCTCGGCGAGTACCGACGCACTGCGGTGTGGCGGCGCATCGGCCTGATGGACTGCGAGGAACGCTGGGCGGTGTTCACCGCGGGCCTGGGGGTCGACGGCGACGTGGTCGCCGCTGTGGAGGCGCAGCGGGCCAAAGGCCGGAAGGTCTCCGCGTCGCGCTACATCCGGGTCGCGGTGCGCGAGGTGCTCGCCAGCGTGCACAAGGAGCCGACACTGACGTTGCACATGCCCGACGTCGAGCCGATCGCCGGCGTGCACTTCGCATTCGTGTCGAACTCCAGCCCCTGGACCTACGCCAACGCCAGGCCGATCTGGACCAACCCGGGAACGACGTTCGAGAAGGGGTTGGGGGTGTTCGCCACCACGAGCATGAACGCGTGGGCGAATCTCCGCTTGGCCAGACAGATGTTCGCCCGCGTACCTGACCCGGTTGCGCGCCACCTCGTCCGCGACGACGACGTGGCGTGGGTCCGTATCACGTCCGAGGTGCCGGTGGCCTGCCAGATCGACGGGGATTACATCGGCCCGCGCGAAGCCATGACGTTCACCTCGGTGCCCGACGTCCTGAGCGTGGTTGCGCCGGCGATTGAATCCCTCTGACTGGGGATGTAGGTTGCCCGGGAAAGATTTTGGGCGCAAGTGTGTTGAGTCTAGTACGACGGGGTAAGCGGAGGTCTAACGCGACTGCCTAGTGACATTGCCCACGTGTTAACGCGCTTCCCTTGACATCCGTCGAGCCTGTGAAAACATCGGATGCAACAGTGCAGAAACAATTCGTGTGCACGCGTTAACAGCCGAACAAAAGCTCGTGCGCTCTGCTGCGCACATAGTGAGGAGTGAACCAATGGATTGGCGTCATAAGGCCGTCTGTCGCGACGAGGATCCGGAGCTGTTCTTCCCGGTGGGGAACAGCGGGCCGGCACTCGCGCAGATCGCCGACGCGAAGCTCGTATGCAACCGCTGCCCCGTCACCACCGAGTGCCTGAGCTGGGCTTTGGAGTCTGGTCAGGACGCCGGTGTGTGGGGTGGCATGAGCGAGGACGAGCGTCGTGCCCTAAAGCGTCGCAATGCCCGCACCAAGGCCCGCAGCGGAGTCTGACCGCTTCGACACATCAGTGAGGGCCCCGGCGGAAGTCGGGGCCTTTACTATGTCCGGAACCACTATGTCCGGAACCACTATGTCCGGAACCACAATCTCAAACTCGCCGATCCGGTCCCGTCGGTTCGCTTTTCAGCGAGACGATCGACCGCGGCTCGGCCGCCGGACCCTACTGCGCGGCTCGGCCGCCGGACCCTACTGCGCGGCTCGGCCGCCGGACCCTACTGCGCGGCTCGGCCGCCGGACCCTACTGCGCGGCTCGGCCGCCGGACCCTACTGCGCGGCTCGGCCGCGGCGGCCGACCGGGACCCTCAACACCACATCCGTGCCCCCGCCGGGCACGTCATGCATCCCGAGCGATCCGTCCAGCTCCGCCGACACCAGCGTCCGCACGATCTGCAATCCCAGCCGATCCGACTTCTCCAGGCTGAACCCGGCCGGCAGGCCGCGCCCGTCGTCGTGCACCACCACGTCGAGCCACCGCGCTGAGCGCTCGGCGCGAATCGTGACACTGCCCTGAGTGGTGTTGACGTCGAACGCGTGCTCGATGGCGTTCTGCGCCAATTCGGTGATCACCATGATCAGCGCCGTCGCGCGGTCGGCGTCGAGCACGCCGAGATCGCCCTCACGGGTGATCCGGATCGGCGGGCCGACGCTGGCGACGTCGTTCATGATCGGCAGGATGCGGTCGACGACCTCGTCGAGGTTGACCTCCTCGTCCACCGACATCGACAGCGCGTCGTGCACCTGGGCGATCGACGACACCCGCCGGACGGACTCCATCAGGGCCTCGCGCCCCTCGGTGTTGTTGGTTCGGCGGGCCTGCAGCCGCAGCAACGCCGCCACCGTCTGCAGGTTGTTCTTCACCCGGTGGTGGATCTCACGAATCGTGGCATCCTTCGACAGCAACGCACGGTCGCGCCGCTTCACCTCCGTGACGTCGCGGATCAGCACGGCCGCGCCCACCGCCGCGCCGTGCACCACCAGCGGCATGGTGCGCAGTAGCACCGCCGCGCCGCCGGCATCCACCTCCATGCGCATGCTGGATCCACCCGCGAGCGAGTCGCGGACATGGTTGGCCAGTTCGTGCGCCTCGAACGGGTCGGAGATGAGCGGACGCGTCACCGCCACCAGGTTTTGGCCCTCTAGGTCGGCGTTCAGCCCCATCCGGTGATAGGCCGAGATCGCGTTGGGGCTGGCGAACACCACGTCGCCGGCGCCGTCCAACCGGATGAAACCGTCCCCCACCCGCGGGCTGGAGCGTGACATGGCAAGGTCACCGACATTGGGGAAGGTGCCCTCGGAGAGCATGATCAGCAGATCGCCGGCGCAGTCCAGGTAGGCGACCTCGAGCGGGCTCGCCGTCCGACGAGCCGCGAGCGTGGTCTGATGGGTCAGCACCGCGACGACGTCCTCCCGGTACCGCACCGGCACCGCTTCGACGTTCAGCCCGGGCGCGTTATTCTGCGCGGCCGGCCCTTCCCGGCCGATGATGCCGGACTCGAAGGTGGCCGTGACCAACGGCATGGCGTCGGGGATCGTGGTGGTGCCCACCGCGTCGGCGAGCAGCACGGTGGGCGCGGTGTTGGGCCGCACCTGGGCCACGCAGACCAGCACGCCGTCGTCGCGGCGCACCCACATCAGGTAGTCGGCGAAGGACAGATCGGCCAGCAGCTGCCACTCCCCGACCACGGCATGCAGATGGTCGACGGCGTTGCCGGGCAGCACGGTGTGATCTGCGAGCAGATCACCGAGGGTGGACATATCAACCTACCGGGGGGCGCCGAATGCGCTAGCTGATCACCGCGATGAGGTGACCGGCCTGGATGACGTCGCCCTCCGACACATTGACCTTCGTCACCGTGCCGGCCACCTCGGCGAGCACCGGGATCTCCATCTTCATGGACTCGAGCAGCACAACGGTGTCGCCCTCGCCGACCTGATCGCCTTCGTGGACCACGACCTCGAGCACACTGGCCACGATCTCCGCGCGAACATCCTCGGCCATCTCCACCCCACTCAGTGTCTGCTGTTGACGCTCTATCGAACCACAACCCCGGGCCGTCCGAGCACTCGCCGGGGCGTGAGACAATGGCATGCAACCGCCCCGCCTGCTGCGGGTTGGACAGTCCGCGACCATACGGAGGTACCCCCATGGCCAAGCGAGGCCGCAAGAAGCGCGACCGCAAGAACACGAAGGCGAACCACGGCAAGCGGCCCAACGCCGGTTCGAAGTCGGTCCGCTGACCGTACTCACGAAACTACGGTTATGCGGGTTCTCGGTCGAAAACCCGCAAAGACCGTAGTTTCGCTGTTTCTGCCGTCACCTTCGGTAGATCGTCGTGCGGCTGATCTCGATGCGGAGCCGCTCCCGTAAACGGTCCGGCGCCTTGTCACCGCCGCACTTCGCGGCGATCAGCCGTTTGACCCGTTCCTCCACGCCGTAATGGCGCAGGCACGCGGGGCATTCCTCGAGATGGTGTTTGAGTTTGTCACGCGTCTCCGGAGTGCACTCCCCGTCGAGCAGCGTCCAGACCTCGGCAATGACGGCGGCGCACTCGGGATGCTCCGGGTCGACCGAGCCGACCGGCGGGGCCCACCGCTCTTCGTCAGTCACGACGACACCTCCTCGGGTGCTTGCGCACCGCGGATGAACCCGCGGTCGCGAGCGACATCTGCGAGCAGCTCACGAAGCTGCTTACGGCCGCGGTGCAACCGCGACATCACGGTCCCGATGGGCGTATCCATGATCTCCGCGATCTCCTTGTACGGGAATCCTTCGACGTCGGCGTAGTACACCGCCATCCGGAATTCCTCCGGAAGTGCCTGCAGCGCCGCCTTGATCTCCGTGTCGGGCAGCGCTTCAAGCGCCTCGACCTCGGCAGACCGCAGACCCGTCGATGAATGTTCGGCATTCGCCGCGAGCTGCCAGTCCGTGATCTCCTCGGTGGGGTACTCCGACGGCTGGCGCTGCTTCTTGCGGTAGCTGTTGATGTAGGTGTTGGTCAGGATGCGGTACAGCCACGCCTTGAGGTTGGTGCCCTCCCGGAATGAACGGAACCCGGCATAGGCCTTGACCATGGTCTCCTGCAGCAGATCCTCGGCGTCGGCGGGATTGCGCGTCATGCGGAGCGCACCGCCGTAGAGCTGATCCAGCAGCGGAATCGCATCGCGCTGGAAACGTGTGGTCAGCTCGGCGTCGGATTCTGCTCGTTCGGCCGCCGATCCGTCGATGCCGGTCATCGTGGTCGACACCGTCCCTTCTGTCGCGGCGCCCTCGAGCAGGCCCGGCAGATCCACCGGACGTTCCAGGCAGGCCGTTGGCACCAGAGTCCCTTCGTTGATCCTAGAGGCTGTGACCGACGCATTCTCGGCTGCGTGTGCATCCGAAGCCGTTCCCAACAACAGCAGGACCGCGCACTGTTGTTCCCGGCAGCCTCTAAGCTGACCCGCCTGCGCGCAGCAGCGCCGGCCGTCGCCGCTCTCATCTCCGACGGGGCGCCACCCGGCGTCGCGCGGTATTGACACCACCCGCGGGCCGGTTCCTACGGCGACCAGGCCATCGGGGAACTCGCCCGACCCGCCGAGATACCAATTGAGTTACTCGGCCTGGTAGATGATCCCGCGTCCGATCGCCGCACGGACGGTCGGCAGCGCCGCGGCGGCCAACGCCCCGGCGTCGACGTCGTGGAAGGCGGCCAGCAGGTCGATCAGTGTGCCCAGCGGCACCTCGCCGCGGCACCCGGCCAGCAGCGCGCGCGCCACCTCGTCGACGCCGAGCACCGCCCCCGGACCACCCGGGCGGCGGACCGCCGCGCCGACCACCTGCCAGCCGTCGGGCCCGGGCAGTGACTGCTCGTCGAGGAACACTGGCGCCGTGGACAGTCGGGCGGCGAGCAGGTCCTCATCGTCGTTGTGGTGGAGATAGTCGCGGCGGGCGAAGAACGCGTCGACCTCCGGGCCGGTGACGACCTCGTCGGCTGCGGCGATCTCCTCCAGGATGTGTTCGGGCGGGCGTTGCTCGCCGGCCCGCGGGGCACGCAGGGCGATCATGCCCATGCCGATCGCGGTGATGTCCTCTGCGGCGAACCAGTCCAGCCACTCGCCGCCCCGCCGGGCCGCCTCCTCCGCCGGTTCGCCGGCGTCGGAGGTCCACAGGGTGACGTAGCTGACCGGATCGGCGAGTTCACGCTGCACCACCCACGCGTGCAGGGCGGTGTCCGCGAGCCAACCCCGCACACGCTGGCGCCAGTCCTCGCCGTCACGCACGATCCAGTTCGCCAGGACATGCGCGGTGCCGCCCGGTTCGAGATGATCTGCGACCTGTTCGATCAGGCTGCGACACAAAGCGTCCCCGGCCATACCGGAATCGCGGTAGATGTAGTGGCGGGCACCGGCACCCACCACGAAGGGCGGATTGGACACGACCAGGTCGAAGCGTTCGCCGGCAACCGGCTCGAACAGGTTGCCGCAGCGCAGGTCCCACGACATCCCGTTGAGGCGAGCGGTCGCGGCGGCCAGCGCCAGCGCCCGCTCGTTGGTGTCGGTCGCGACGATCTCGGCGCTGTGCGCATCGAGGTGCAACGCCTGTATTCCGCAGCCGGTGCCGAGATCCAGTGCGCGCCCGACAGGCCCGCGCACCACCGCCCGAGCCAGCGACACCGACGCACCACCGATACCGAGGACGTGGTCGCGCCGCACGGCGCCCGCGCGCAGTGCGGAATCCAGATCCGAGACGACCAGGAGGTCCCGTTGCCCGTCACCATGCGGGCGGATGTCGAGTGCGGCGCGCACCATCTCTTGCGACGTGGCCGACAGGACACCGTTGGCGATCAACGCGTCGACCCCGGCGGTCGGCAACGCCGCCTCCACCCGGCCTCGCGGTTCGTCGGCGCCCAGCAGGAACAGCCGCACCAGCACGGCCAGGGCCTGGTGACGTGGCCCGGCCCGGTCCGTCGCCCGCAGGGCGGGCCACCACACTCCGCGGGCGAATGCCGACTCGGCATCCGCGCCGAGCAACTGCGCCACGGCATCGGTGGTGTACCCGGCGCCCCGCAGGTCGGCGCCGAGGTCGTCGACGACGGCGGTGGAGTGCAGCGGCGTCGACTTCGACGGTCCACTCAAAGCAGCGTGACCTGTTCGGGCCCGGGCTCGGCCGGCGCAATCAACTCAGCGCCGTTGTTTCGCACGTCGTTCACCAGCCGGGACACCTCGCGAACCTCGATGCGGTCGAGGTCTCCGTGACCGCGGAGCAACCCCTCGTCGATCGCGGCGTCCGGGTCGAGCCAGCGGTCCCAGTCCTCGGCGCTGATGGTCAGTGGCATGCGGTCGTGGATCTCGGCGAGCGGTCCTGCGGCGTCGGTGGTGATGATCGCGCAACTCAGCAGCGGCGGTGCCTCTTTCGGTGCGTCCTTCGGCCGCCACGTGGTCCACAGCCCCGCCATGAACAACGGTTCCCCGTCGGCGCCGGACATGAAGAACGGGGTCTTCGCCGCCTTCTTCTTCCCGCCGTCGGCGGCGTTCGGCCGCCATTCGTACCAACCGTCCATCGGCACCAGACAGCGCCTGCTCTTCGCCGAACTGCGAAATGCAGGCGACCTGGTCACCTTGTCGGCACGCGCGTTGATGAGCAGTGGGCCTTTGTTGTCCGGTGCGCCGCCCTCACCGCCCTTCACCCACGGTGGGATGAGCCCCCACCGCATCGACCGTAGGCGGCGAGTCGCCTCGTCATCGGGGCCGCTGTGCCGCTTTACCACCGTGCTGACCGTGGTGGTCGGAGCGACGTTGTAGTTCGGCCCGCTGTCGTGCGGTGCGGCGTTCGTCTCGTCGATCGCCTTGATCTTCTCGGCCAGCAGGGCTGGGTCGGTGGTCACTGCGAAACGTCCACACATACCTCCGATAGTGGCACGGCGAGCCGACAAGGCAGGATGGACGCGGTGAGCAATTGGCCGGCCCCTTCGACGCCGACCCCCGTGCATGCGACGTTGACCATCCCCGGTTCCAAATCGCAGACCAATCGGGCCCTGGTGCTCGCGGCGCTGGCCACCCCGCAGGGCACCTCCACGATCAGCGGTGCACTGCGCAGCCGCGATACCGACCTGATGATCGGCGCCCTGCAGACGCTGGGGTTCGAGGTGCAGTGCGTCGACACCATCGACTGCGAGCTGCGCGTCAGCGGTCGGCTGTCGCCTGCCGCGGGCGCCCGGGTGGACTGCGGCCTCGCCGGAACGGTGCTGCGGTTTCTACCGCCGGTGGCGGCGCTGAGCACCGCAACCGTGGAGTTCGACGGTGACGAGCAGGCCCGCGCCCGCCCGATCGCGCCGCTGTTGGCGGGGTTGCAGGGCCTCGGCGTGCGGATCGACGGCGACGGCCTGCCCTTCCGGGTGCGCGGCGAGGGGTCGGTCGCCGGCGGCACCGTCGAGATCGACGCGTCGGCCTCATCGCAGTTCGTCTCCGGGCTCATGCTGTCGGGAGCCGCTTTCCGCGACGGCCTGACGATCGTGCACACCGGTGAGTCGGTGCCGTCGGCGCCGCACGTGGCGATGACGGTCGCCATGCTGCGCGACGCTGGCGTCGAGGTCGACGACACCACGGCCAACCGGTGGACCGTGCTACCCGGACCCGTCGCCGCCCGGCACTGGACCATCGAACCCGACCTGTCCAATGCGGTGCCGTTCCTCGCCGCCGGGGTGGTCAGTGCCGGCGCGGTCCGGGTCACCGGCTGGCCGGCGGTGAGCAACCAGCCCGCCGACGCCATCCTGGACATCCTGGCGAAGGTCGGTGCGGTGGTACGCCAGACCGAGTCGTATCTCGAGGTCCGGGGCACCCGGCAGTACGACGGGTTCGAGGTGGACCTGCACGACGTCGGTGAGCTCACCCCTGCGGTCGCCGCCCTCGCGGTAGTGGCCACCCCCGGAGCGGTGTCCCGGCTGCGCGGCGTCGCGCACCTGCGCGGCCACGAGACCGACCGGCTCGCCGCGCTGAGCGCCGAGATCAACGGGCTCGGCGGACAGTGCGAGGAGATCGACGACGGCCTGGTGATCACCGCCACGCCACTGCACGGGGGGGTCTGGCACTCCTACGCCGACCACCGGATGGCGATGGCCGGCGCCATCGTCGGGTTGCGCACCCCTGGCGTCGAGATCGAGGACATCGCCACCACCGCAAAGACGTTGCCCCAGTTTCCGCAGATGTGGGCGGACATGCTCGCGGGGCAGACGGCCACCGACCCCGAGGCAGGCGCTTGAGCCCTCGCGAGTACGACGAGTCAGACGTGCGGGTGCGGCCGGGTCGGGGCACGCGTCCGCGGACGAAGACTCGACCGGAGCACGCCGACGCCCGCAGCGCCATGGTGGTGAGCGTCGACCGTGGCCGCTGGGGCTGTGCGCTCGACCGTGACCCGGAGCAGGTGGTGACGGCGATGCGGGCGCGCGAGTTGGGCCGCACCCCGATCGTCGTCGGCGACGACGTCGAGTTGGTCGGTGACCTGACCAGGCGACCCGACACGCTGGCGCGCATCGTGCGCCGCGGCGAACGGCGAAGCGTATTGCGCCGCACCGCAGACGACACCGATCCCACCGAACGGGTGGTGGTCGCCAACGCCGACCAACTGCTCATCGTCGTGGCGCTGGCCGATCCACCGCCGCGGACGGGGTTCGTCGAACGCGCTTTGATCGCCGCCTACGCCGGCGGGCTGACTCCGATCCTGTGCCTGACCAAGGCCGATCTCGCCCCGGCCGAGCCGTTCGCCGCCCAGTTCACCGGCCTCGACGTCACCGTGATCACCGCGGGCCGCGACGACGCCCTCGACGACGTCATGCCACTGCTGACAGGACAGGTCACCGTGCTGCTCGGCCATTCCGGTGTCGGCAAGTCAACACTGGTCAATCGCCTTGTGCCGCAGGCCCACCGAGCGATCGGCGAGGTGAGCGGCGTCGGCAAGGGCCGACACACCTCGACACAATCGGTCGCGCTGCCGCTGGCCGGCGACGGTTGGGTGGTCGACACGCCCGGCATCCGCTCCTTCGGCCTCGCCCACATCGCACCCGACGACGTGCTGCTCGCATTCTCCGACCTCGCCGAGGCCATCACCGAATGCCCTCGCGGCTGCGGCCACATGGGCCCACCCGCCGACCCGGAATGTGCGCTGGACGACCTCACCGGCGCGGCCGCCGGCCGCGTCGGTGCAGCGCGTCACCTGCTGGGCGCACTCAACGACACATGACCGGCCGACATCTGGTGCGCCGGCTCCTGGGGTGCGGTGACCACGTCAGCGACGTCGACTGCGGGGCTGGGGCGACCACGGCCATCCTCGTCGACACCGCAGGCCTTCGTGATCGTCCACGAACCCCACAGCACCCGGACAGGAGAGTGACGAAGGTCCGCGACGTGTGTGGGGTCGCACGAACCGGGCACACCAACCCTGTCTATGCAACTACGTCAGGATGCAACTACGTCAGAAGGAGGCTCGACCTTGAGCACCGTTCCCACCGTCAGCTTGAACGACGGCGCCTCGATCCCGCAATTGGGGTTCGGCGTCTACCAGATCAAACCCGACGAGACGGCGAACGCGGTGAAAACCGCGCTCGACATCGGCTACCGCCACATCGACACCGCCGAGATGTACCAGAACGAGCGCGGGGTCGGCGAGGGCATCCGCAACGCCGGTGTCGACCGCGCCGAGGTCTTCGTCACGAGCAAGCTCAACAACGGGTTCCACCGTCCCGACGACGCCCGCCGCGCGTTCGACAAGACCTTGAGCGAGTTGGGCTTCGACTACGATGACGGGTACGTCGACCTGTTCCTCATCCACTGGCCGTTGCCGACTCGGTACGACGGCGACTTCGTCTCGACGTGGCAGACACTCGAGGAGTTCAAGAAAGACGGCCGCGCCAGCAGCATCGGGGTGTCGAACTTCCAGGTCCACCATCTTGAGCGCCTCGCCCGTGAGACCGAGACGGTCCCCGCCGTGAACCAGATCGAGCTGCACCCCTACTTCCTCAACGACGCGGTGCGCACCTACGGCAGGCAACATGGCATCGCCACCGAAGCGTGGTCGCCGATCGCGCAGGGCCAGGTGCTCCACGATTCGACGGTCACCCGCATCGCCGAGGCGAGCGGAAAGTCGCCCGCACAGGTGGTGTTGCGCTGGCACATCCAGCGTGGCGACATCATCTTCCCGAAATCAGTTACCCCTCAACGCATTCAGCAGAACTTCGACCTCTTCGACTTCGAGCTGGGCGATGCGGACGTCGATGCGCTGTCGGGTCTCGACAAGCGTGAGCTGGGTCGGATCGGCCCGAACCCGGACACGTTCGACTACATCCCCGACTGACCCCACGACGTCGAAAACTGTGGGGTGGACCGCCCATCTGAAAACCGATGGCCGATCTCCCCGCAGTTTCGAAGCGTTAAGCGGCGAGTTTCCCGCGAGACTCACGCTTCTCGCGACGGCGAGCGCGGGCTACGGCGATGGAGGACTTGAGTCCGCGCCGCTGACCCGGTTCGAGGTCGGCGAACATCCGCTCGCTGCGGGTCTCGGGGGCGTTGTCAGCGGTGTCGCGCAGGTACTTGTCCGGCAGCGACAGCTTGGCGATGGTGCGCCAACTCTTGCCGTACTGCACCAGGAACGACCCTGTCGTGTAAGGGAGGTCGTACTTGTCGCAAACCTCCTGGACACGATGCGAGATCTCGTGCAGCCGGTTGCTGGGCAGGTCCGGATACAGGTGGTGCTCGATCTGATGGCACAGGTTGCCGCTCATGAAGCGCAGCAGCCAGCCGCCGGTGAAGTTGGCGCTGCCCAGCATCTGGCGCAGGTACCACTGCCCTTTGGACTCACCGGCCATGTCGGTCTTGGTAAATTTCTCGGCACCGTCGGGGAAGTGCCCGCAGAAGATCACCGCGTTCGCCCACACGTTGCGGATGACGTTGGCCACCGCGTTCGCCGTCAGGGTGGACCGGTACGTCGCACCCGGCGACAAGGCTGTGACCGCCGGCCAGGCCACGTAGTCCTTGGCCAGCTGCGCACCTGCCTTGGTGGCGAATTCACGCACGCGTTTCTTGCTTTCGTCGCGGTTGTCACGACCCTTGAAGATCTTTCCGAGTTCCACGTGCTGTAAGCCGACCCCCCACTCGAATCCGAGGGCGAGGATGGTGTTGTACACCAGGTTGCCGAGGTTGAACGGCTTCCACTTGACGTCGCGGGTGACCCGGATCAAGCCGTAGCCCACGTCGTCGTCCATCCCGAGGATGTTGGTGTACTTGTGGTGCATGAAATTGTGGGTGAACCGCCAGTGCTTGGAGGCCCCGCCCATGTCCCACTCCCACGTCGAGGAGTGGATCTCGGGATCGTTCATCCAATCCCACTGACCGTGCATGACGTTGTGACCGATCTCCATGTTCTCGATGATCTTGGCCACGCCCAGCGTCGTGGTGCCGGCCCACCAGGCCGACCGTCGGGAGCTCGCGGCCAGCATCAACCGGCCGGCCACCTCGAGCGCACGCTGCGCCGCTATCGTGCGGCGGATATAGCGCGCGTCGCGCTCACCGAGGGAGTCTTCGATGTCCTGCCTGATCGCGTTGAGTTCGACTCCCAGGCTCTCGATGTCGGCGTCGGTGAGATGTGCGAATTCAGGTACCTCTGTGATTGCCATCTTGGCGCCTCCTTCCTCTTACCTACGGTAGCGTAACCTACGTAGTCGTAGGTTACCAGTTGGTAACCACTAAACGTCCAGAACGCAATTACCGGATGCGGCCGACACGCAGGTCTGGATGCGGTTGCCGGCTTCGTGTTCGGCGCCGGTCCGGAGGTCGCGGACGTGGCCGTCGAGCAGGCCGACGACACAGGACTGGCAGATACCCATTCGGCAACCGAACGGCATCTGGATGCCGACCTCCTCGCCGGCGTCCATCAGCGAGGTGGCGGCATCTGCCTCGATGGTCTTGCCGCTTCGCGCGAACGAGACCGTGCCCCCCCGGCCGTGCGGCGCCGCCTTGGTCACCGCGAACCGCTCCAGATGCAGACCGTCGGCGATGCCGGCCTGCTGCCAGGTGTTCTCCGCGTCGTTGAGCATGCCCTCGGGCCCGCATGCCCAGGTCTGGCGCTCACGCCAGTCGGGAACCAGCTCATCGAGCCGGGAAAGGTTCAGGCGCCCCTGCGTGCGGGTGGTGCGCAGGTGCAGGCGGTAGCCGTCGTGGCTGCCCTCCAGAGCCGCCAACTCGCCCCCGAACATGGCGCCGGCGGCCGTCGGCGCGGAGTGCACGTGGACGACGTCGGTGATCTGGTCGCGCCGCACGAGCGTGCGCAGCATCGACACCACCGGCGTGATGCCGGAGCCCCCGGTCAGGAACAAAACCTTGGCCGGAGCCGGGTCTGGCATGACGAAGTTGCCCTGCGGGGCCGCCAACCGCACGATCGTGCCAGGCGCCACCCCGCCGACGAGGTGCGTCGACAGGAAGCCCTCGGGCATGGCCTTGACTGTGATGGTGATGGTGCGGCCCCCGCTGCGCGGGCTGGAGGTCAGCGAGTAGCTGCGCCACCGCCAGCGACCGTCCACCAGTAGGCCGATGCCGACGTACTGGCCGGGCTGGTAATCGAAGGTGAAACCCCACCCCGGCCTGATCACCAGCGTGGCGGAGTCCTCGGTCTCCCGGCGGACATCGATGACGCGACCGCGCAACTCCCGCGCCGACCACAGCGGGTTGGCGAGCTGCAGGTAGTCGTCGGGCAGCAGCGGTGTGGTGATCCGGGCGGCGATGCTGCGCAGCGCGTTGAGAGCGGGGTGTTTGGCGGTGACGCGGGGGCGCATCGTGTCGGCGACTTTGGCCGAGACTTTGATCTGACTCTTGGCCATGAACCTACGGTACCGTAACCTACGGTCCCGTATCCAGTCTTAGAGCAGGTCGAGCAGGAAAGGCAGCTCCTGCGGGGCGTACCACGCCAAATCGTGGTCCTGCGCATCGCCGACGGTCAGTTCGGCGTCCTCGTCACCGAAGTCGGCGACGTCCACGGCGTTGACGGCGAGTCGGACCGCGCTCTCCGCGTCGGCGTTGTCCACATAGGCGGCGACCAGGTCGGAGTACGCCACGGGGCCGGTCAACCGCACCACGGCGTCGTCGAGGTCCGGCCGGGGCACCGCGCCCTCGACATCGGCGACGAGCACCGCCCGCCGCGGCGGCGGACCCGCGGCGCCGTCATCGGCGGCCAGCAGTCGCAGAGACGCCAGGGCGGCATTGCGCAGTGCCACCTCGGCCAGTTCATCGTCGTCGCCTTCGGCGTAGGCCTCACGCAGGGTCGGAGTGACCGCGAACGCGGTGCTGTTCACCGCGTGCATCGACCGGTCGGCGACGAACTGGGCGAGCATGGCCAGGGTCACCGGGATGTAGACGCGCATCCCGCGAGACTAGCTACCTGGCGTCGGGATCCTCTCCACCGAGACGATGAAGCCGCGCCAGCCCCACCACGACGTGCCAGCAGCAACGCGAACACCATGTTGATATCGACAGCCACTCCGATGCCCCGCGCCACGACGCCCCGCGCCACCCCGGAGCCGGCCAACAGTACGAATGCGACCGTCAGCCCCGTGATCGTCAGCCCGGTGATGACGACGAGGACCGTGTTGCCGAGCTGACCGTCATGGTCTGACCATGAGATCCTGCGCAGCCCCGGTCGCCGCAACTCCCGCAACGGCCACGATCGGGTCACCGAGCGGCGTCCAGCAGCTCCTCCAGCGACTCCGAGAGCAGACCGGGCAGGACGTCGACATCGCTCATCGCGTCGCGGTCGGCGTTGATGCCGAAGTACAACTCGCCGTTGTAGGACGTGACGCCGATGGCGAGCACCTGATTGTGCAGCAGCGGCGGCACGGCGTAAGTCTCCAGCAACTTGGTACCCGCGACGAACATCTGCTTCTGGGCACCCGGCACATTGGTGATCAGCAGGTTGAACTGCCGGGCGGGGAATGTGGTCGCCACACGAATTCCCATGGCATGCAACGTGGGTGGCGCGAACCCGGACAGGGTGACGATCGTGCGGGCGTCCACCAGGCTGGGCGCGGTCGGATGGCTTTCGGTGGCGTGGGCAATCTGCGACAGCCGCACCACCGCGTTGCCCTCCCCCACCGGCAGGTCGACCAGGAACGGCGACACCTGGCTGATCGCCTGCCCCGGACTCGACGAGTCGAGATCGGCATCGGGGTACACCGACATCGGCGCCATCGCCCGTACCGTGGCGGTCGGGGTGACCGGTTCCCCGCGGGAGAGCAGCCAGTTGCGCAAGGCACCGGCGACGACGGTGAGTACGACGTCGTTGATGTCGCAGTCGTAACGTGCCCGCACGCTGCGGTAGTCCTCGAGGCGGTGCCCGGCCACCGTGAACCGCCGGTTGCGGGACACGGTGGCGTTCAGGGGGCTGCTCGGCGCCGTCCCGCGGACCAACGTGCGGGCGATGTCGGCGACTCGGTGCCCGGCGGCGACCAGTTGATCGGCGTTTGCCAGGTGGGTCACCGTGGACCGGACGGCAGCGAGCTGCTCGGCGGGGCGGGTGATCCATTCGCCGACAGCACCGAGGAGCAGTGCCCGGCCGCTCGGCTCGCGCGCGGGGATCCAGATGTCCTCCCCGAAGCTCGGCGGTTTCTGGGTGCGGTCGGCGATCACGTGGCCGATCTCCAGCGCGGTCATCCCGTTGACCAGCGCCTGATGACTTTTGGTGTAGATGGCGACTCGGTTCTTCGCCAGACCCTCGACCAGGTACATCTCCCACAGCGGCCGAGACTTGTCGAGCGGCCGGGACCCGAGGCGGGCGACCAGGTCGTGCAGTTGGGCGTCGCAGCCCGGAGACGGCAGCGCCGAACGGCGGATGTGGTAGGTGATGTCGAACTCGCGGTCGTCGATCCACACCGGCCGCGCCAGGCCCATCGTCACCTCCCGGACCTTCTGCCGGTACCGAGGGATCTGGGGAAGCCGCTGCTCGACGGTGTGCAGCAGGGTCTCGTAGCTCAGCCCGCTACGCGGTCTGCGCAGGATCGAAAGGGTCCCGACGTACATCGGGGTCGAGGTGTTCTCCAACCGGAAGAACTCCGCATCCGACGCGGACAGCCGGGTGACCATCCGACGGATCCCCTTTCGCCGAATCCCGCGATATCCCCGTCACGGTAGCGGTTCCGCCTGTGCACCCACACAACGGGTGCTCACCACCTTCCGGAAACCGTGCGACCCACCTTCCGGGAACCGTGCGACGATGTCTTTGGTCTGTTCCTCCTCCAACAGACGGTCGTCGTGTCCCGCCGAGCCGAGCCTGGAGTGTGCCGTGACCCAGTCGTCGCCGCCATCACCCGCGGACGTAGAGCGTCCGTCGTTCACCTCGCCGGTGGTCGACTACGAACCCGCCCCCACCGACGTCGCGGCCCCGGCGTGTCCGGCGCCGTCACCGGCCGCCCTACACCGGCGCACCCCGCGCATGTTGCGCCCGGCCTCCCGGCCCGATGCCGACCCGGCGGCGCCGCGCGCGGCCGCCGTGTTCGCCGACGTGGCGCTGCGCCGGGTGCTCGAGGTCCTCGACCGCCGCCGGCCCTTCGGACACCTAAAGCCGCTGGTGGCCCCGCCGCTGCTCGACACCGTCGGCACGTTGTGCCGTGTGCGCCACGGGCACCCCGCCACCCTGCGCCGCGTTCGCTTACGCAGCGCGGGCCCGTTGGCGGCCGAGGTGTGCGCGACCTACACCCGCGGCCAGCGCGTTCGGGCGATCGCTGCCCGGGTGGAGGTCGTCGCTGAGGGCCGCTGGCAGCTGGTGGCGCTGCAGATCGGATGACTCAGCCGCGCCGGCGGGTGGGCTTCGCCGATCTGGCTTGCTTGCGGGCTGCTTCCCGACGCTCCCGGCGGGTGGTGCCGCTGGGCGCGGCGTGGCGGGGACCGCCGTTGGAACGCTGCACCTCCGCGGTGCCGTCCTCACCAGGGCCGACATAGGTCAGCGGCGGCACGTCATCGTTGTCGATCCCCTTGGCCCGCAACGCCGGAGCGGGAGTCTCGCGCTCCTTGGTCGCCACGCCGCCCTGACCGCTCTGCGCCTTGGCCTGGGCCGCCGCGGCCGCGAACTCCGACAGTCCGGGGGGCGCCGCCACGGGCGCCACCCGGTTCGACGGGGCGGCGGGCGCCGCCTCGACGGTGACGTTGAACAGGAAACCGACCGACTCCTCCTTGAGCGCCTCCAGCATGCCGACGAACATGTCGTAACCCTCGCGTTGGTACTCCACGAGCGGATCGCGCTGGGCCATGGCGCGCAGGCCGATGCCCTCCTTGAGGTAGTCCATCTCGTAGAGGTGCTCACGCCACTTGCGGTCGATGACGTTGAGGAGCACGTTGCGTTCGAGCTGCCGCATCGCTCCTTCACCGGCGAGTTCCTCGAGTTCTCGCTCCCGTTCGGCGTATGCCCGTTCGGCATCTTTGATCAGCAGGTCGAGCAGTTCCTCGCGGGTGAGCTCGCCGGCCTCGCCAACCGCGTCGGAGTCGACGAGGTCGTGGTAGTCGACACCGACCGGGTAGAGCTGCTTGAGCGCGGTCCACAGCTGCTCGAGGTCCCAGTCCTCGGAGTAACCCTCGGCGGTGGCGCCCTCGACGTATGCGGTTACGACGTCGACCAGCATCTTGTGGGCCTGCGCCGCGAGGTCCTCACCCTCCAGGATCCGGCGGCGCTCCTCGTAGATCACCTTGCGCTGCTGGTTCATCACCTCGTCGTACTTGAGGACGTTCTTGCGGATCTCGAAGTTCTGCTGCTCGACCTGGGTCTGCGCGCTCTTGATCGCGCGCGTCACCATCTTGGCCTCGATCGGCACGTCGTCGGGCAGATTCAGGCGGGTCAGCAGCGCTTCGAGGGTCGCGCCGTTGAACCGCCGCATGAGCTCGTCACCGAGCGACAGGTAGAACCGGGACTCGCCGGGATCACCCTGGCGGCCGGAGCGGCCGCGCAGCTGGTTGTCGATGCGGCGGGACTCGTGGCGTTCGGTGCCCAGCACGTAGAGCCCACCGACCGCGCGCACCTCCTCGGCTTCTTCACTGGCTTCGGCCTTGATCTGGTTGAGGGTCGACTCCCAGGCGGCTTCGTACGCCTCCGGGGTCTCCACCGGGTCGAGGCCCTGCTCGCGCAGGCGCTTGTCGGCGAGGAAGTCCACGTTGCCGCCGAGCACGATGTCGGTACCGCGACCGGCCATGTTGGTGGCGACGGTAACCGCACCGAGCCGGCCGGCCTCGGCGATGATGTTCGCCTCTTGCTCGTGGTACTTGGCGTTGAGGACGTTGTGCGGAATCTTGCGCTTGGTGAACTGCTTGGACAGATACTCCGAGCGTTCGACGCTGGTGGTGCCGATGAGGACCGGCTGGCCCTTCTCGTAGCGCTCTTGGACGTCGTCGACCACCGCGATGAACTTGGCCTCCTCGGTCTTGTAGATAAGGTCGGTGTTGTCCTGGCGGACCATCGGGCGGTTGGTGGGGATGGACACGACGCCGAGTTTGTAAATCTCGTGCAGTTCGGCCGCCTCGGTCTGGGCGGTACCGGTCATTCCGGCGAGTGTGTCGTAGAGACGGAAGTAGTTTTGCAACGTGATCGTGGCCAGCGTCTGGTTCTCAGCCTTGATCTCGACATGCTCCTTGGCCTCGATGGCCTGGTGCATACCCTCGTTGTAGCGCCGTCCGAGCAGCACGCGGCCGGTGAACTCGTCGACGATGAGGACCTCGCCGTTGCGGACGATGTAGTCCTTGTCGCGCTGGAACAGCTCCTTGGCCTTCAACGCGTTGTTGAGGTAGCTCACCAGGGGTGAGTTGGCGGCTTCGTAGAGGTTTTCGATGCCCAGCTGATCCTCGACGAACTCCACGCCGACCTCGTGCACGCCGACGGTGCGCTTGCGCAGGTCGACCTCGTAGTGCACATCCTTCTCCATCAGCGGCGCCAGGCGGGCGAACTCGCTGTACCAGTTCGACGCCGCGTCAGCCGGGCCGGAGATGATCAACGGCGTCCTGGCCTCGTCGATGAGGATCGAGTCGACCTCGTCGACGACGGCGAAGTTGTGGCCCCGCTGCACGCGGTCCTCGAGTTGGTGGGCCATGTTGTCGCGCAGGTAGTCGAAGCCGAACTCGTTGTTCGTGCCGTAGGTGATGTCGGCGTGATATGCCGCCCTGCGTTCATCAGGAGTCAAGCCCGAGAGGATGACACCGACGGACAGGCCGAGGAAGCGGTGGACGCGGCCCATCCACTCGCTGTCGCGTTTGGCCAGGTAATCGTTGACCGTGACGACGTGGACGCCCTTGCCGCTCAGCGCGTTGAGATACGCAGGCAGAACACAGGTCAGGGTCTTGCCCTCACCGGTCTTCATCTCGGCGACGTTGCCGAAGTGCAGCGCGGCACCGCCCATCACCTGGACGTCGAAGTGGCGCTGGCTCAGCACCCGCCAGGCGGCTTCGCGGGCCACCGCGAACGCCTCGGGTAGCAGGTCGTCGAGGTCTTCGCCGCCGTCGATGCGCTTACGGAACTCGTCGGTCTTGGCTCGCAATTCGGCGTCAGACAGCTTCTCGACGTCGTCGGACAAGGTATTGACGTAGTCAGCCACCTTCTTGAGGCGCTTGACCATGCGGCCTTCACCGAGACGGAGCAACTTATCGAGCACGCGTTTCCCCTGTGGGTTGAGGTATCAGACCTGTCCCATGGTAGAGGTCGCGTCCGGCAACGCCGTATTCCTGGCATGTCCGCCCGACGAACCTCGCGACGGCGCGGCGCCGCGGGGCTGTCGTCGGGCGGTCAAATCGGCCAGATTAAGCCAGCCGGATCAAGCCGGCCGGATCAAGCCAGCCGGATCAAGCCAGCCGGATCAAGCCGTAGTCGTAGGCGTGCCGGCGGTACACGACGGTGGCCTTGTCGGTCTCCTTGCAATGGAACAGGAAGAAGTCGTGGCCGACGAGTTCCATCTGCGACAGCGCATCGTCGACGGTCATCGGCGTTGCGGGATGTTCCTTGACGCGGACGATGCGCCCCGGTTCATGATCGTCCAACATGATGCCGTCGGGCAGACCGGCGTCGTCGGCGGGTGCCGGCGTCTCCTCCTCGATCGCCGCCGTCGCGGCGGTCGCCTCGGCCAGCGACACCGGACGCTTGTCCCCGTAGTGGATCTTGCGGCGGTCCTTGCTTCGGCGCAGCCGGTTCTCGAGTTTGCTCACCGCCGCCTCGAAGGCCGCGTAGAAACTGTCTGCACACGCCTCGCCCCGGACCACGGGACCACGTCCGCGCGCGGTGATCTCCACGTGCTGACAGTTCTTGCGCTGGCGGCGGTTCTTCTCGTGTTCCAGTTCGACGTCGAAGAGGTAGATGCTGCGGTCGAACCGCTCCAGCCGGGTGAGTTTCTCGGTGACGTAGGTTCGGAAGTGATCGGGTATCTCGACGTTGCGGCCCTTGACGACGACCTCGGCGTTCGACGCCTCAGCGGGAGCGTCGTGCTCGATCACCATCGTGCGGTCAGTTTCGACGGAATACGTTGACATACTTGGCAACTCGTTTCTCTTTCGCGTCACACGCAAGGTGCGTGCCGGGGGTGGTCACGAAACGCGCCGGCAGAGTTGCATACGTGAGAAATCTGCCGCAGCCCACCGGCGCAAGGTGTCGACTCTCACCTCCTACCGTTGTGGGGCGAAGTGGCGCGTCATTCTGAGCGCCGGCCGTGAATTCACGGATGGTTAAGGCTGACGGTAGTCGTTGTTCACCCGGTCGGCCAGTGGTTCCCGAGACTGTTTCCTGTTCTTCACAGCGCTTCGACCCCGCGGCGACGCGGCGGCCCGTCGATCAGGCGTTGGCGAGGGTGAGGACGGCCAGCACCGCGGCCCCGGCGGTTTGCAAGACACGCACCGATTCCGTGGCAGTGGCGCCGGTGGTGATGATGTCGTCGAAGAGCACGACAGGCCCGTAGACCGGCCGGACGAGCCGCACCCGGTTGGCCACATTGCGCTGCCGATCCGGTACCGAGAGGCCCACCGAATCCCGGGCGAAGGCCCTCGACCGCAGCGCCTGCACGACGTCGGGCCAGGCGGCGCGCGCCATCCCGGTCACCGGGTCACCTCCCCGACGGCGGGCCGCGATCCGGCGGGTGGGTGCGGGGACCAGGGTGACGGACCGATCGAGGATGCCCCAGGTCTCCAGGTGCGCGATCCCCTCCCCCAAGGCGCGGGCCAGTGGGGCGATCAGATCCGTGCGGCCGCGTTCCTTGAGGCCGAGAATCGCGCGTCGACGCGGTCCGGCGTAGCGGCCGAGCGAGAACACGGGAACCCCGGGATCGAGCCGCGGGCTGGCCAGATGTGGTTGGTCAGCCCTGACCGTCAGCGCCGCGGCACACTGCTCACACCACCGTGTCGACGGCAGACCGCAGCCGCCGCATTCGAGCGGGAGGACGAGGTCGAGCATTCCCGTAGTGTCGGCGCAGGCTGTGACAGTCGCCATCCCGCAACCCGGTGCGCCGATCCGGGAGGGTTGGATGAAACCATGACCCACCGACTGTTCGTCGATGCGTTCCGAGGACGGGCGCATCCCGGGGGTCACCTCGACGCTGCGCCTCTGAGGGTGGTCAGCCCGGGAGCACCGGAACCGTACCGGGGACCATGAGCGGACCGACCTCGGTCCAGGTGAGGTCCCCCTCGGCGGTCGAGGGCGACAACTGGACCACTCCACGCGCGTCGGCTACGTACACCGTCGACGGGTTGGCCGCGACCGTGGTCACCGGCATGGCGAGGTTGCGGCTTGGCCCGTCAGAGTTCACACCGTCGAGGTTCACGTAGGACACCGGATGCTGCGGATCGCTGCGGCTGACCACGATGTCGTCGCCGGTGCGCCAGGACAGCGACACCACCGTCTCGCCCAGCCCGAAGCCGAGGCGCCGCGGGTAGGTCAGGGCGTACTGCCCGCTCTGCGTCTGCTCCACCGATGCGAGGATGACCTGCCCCGCGATCACCATGGCCGCCCGCGTTCCGTCGCGGGACAGCTGCAGTTCGGTGATCGTACCGGGGAACTTCAGCGCCACGGGTCCGGCGTCGACCGGGATCCGCGCCGGCTGACCGGACGCGTCCTGGATCACCCGCACGACGTTGGCTCCGTCGACCACCACCCACACGGCGTCGTCGAGCGACCAGCTCGGCCGTGACAGACTCCTGCCCTCCAGTGCCTGGCCCGCTCGCCCGCCGAGCGGCCCGATCCACAGTGTCGATTGCATGTCGGGGGCGCCAGACCGCAGCACGACCACCGAGGCCGCGTCCTGACCGCTGCGCGACAACGCCGCGGACGCCTGATTGGGCGCCTGCCCGAACGATCCGGGCACCAGCGGGGCCCGCTGGCCATCCAACGACACCAGCGAACCACCCACCAAAGCGTGCAGCCCGGCCGCGGCGCCCGCGAACGCTCCCGGATCGGTGGCCGCGACGTCGGAGGTCTCCCAACCGTCGGTGAAGCGGTCGTCGAGCGGCGCGCCGTCGGCGTTGATCACATACGGCCCGTTGATGCCCGCCCGATCGAGGGTCCAGATGATCTGGGCAGCAAGCAGTTGCCTGCTGTGCGGATCGGTCGTCGAGAGGTTCTCCAGGTCGATGCGGGCGCCGCCGTACCCGCGTCCCACGCCGGTCTTTCCGCCGTCGGCGCGGGTGACCGGTCCGCGCAACGCCAACGGCGAGCCCAGCAGATTGCGGACGGTGTTGGCCATCTCAGGTCGTGGACCGGAGATCAGTTTGGAGACCAGTTCGGTGGCCAACTGGTCGGTGTCCGACACCGCCACATAGCGCGGGTCGGGGACGACGGTGGTGCCGGTCGGGTCCACGAAATAGAGCGTGTTGCGTTTGTAGGTGGACTGGAACTGCTGCCAGTCGAGAAAGACACCGTTGGGCAACCTGTCGATGCGCCACCCGTCCGGGGTCTTCGCCAGCTCGATCGGGCCGGGGTCCGGCAACGCACCCTCACCGGTCTCGAACACGCCCATATCCGACAGCGACCCGAGGAGGTCGGCGCGCATCGTCACCGAGACGCGTTCGGGCTCGCGGGTCTCGACGAACACCACCCGGTCGATCAGCAGGGCGCTGCCGGCGTCGTCCCAAGATTGCGACGCCGAATCCGTGAGGAACTGGCGCGCCGCCAGGTGTCGATTCGCTGGATCGGCGGTGGCTTTGAGGAATTCGCGCAGCAGCACGTCCGGATCCATGCCCGGCGTCGGTTCGGGCAGGCTCGGCGGTGCAGGACGGTCGACGGTCCCGATCGCCTGGGGGGCCGAGGAGTTCGGCACTCCCGCGCATCCCGAAGCGGCCACTACGAGCACCAGCAGCCACACCACCGCCCACAGGCGGTTCATACCGTCTCCCCTGCCGGTTGGCGCTCACGCCCAGCGTGGCGCGCGTTTCGGTCGGGATGAACCGGTTTGAGCGGCAACGGACTCGTCGTCACCTTGTGACCGCGGACCAGCGGCAGCGTCAGCCGGAAGCAGGCCCCGTTGCCGGGCTCCCCCCATGCCTCGAGGCGGCCTTGATGCAGCCGGGCGTCCTCGATGCTGATCGCCAACCCGAGTCCCGTTCCGCCGGAACGGCGTACCCGGGACGGATCTGACCGCCAGAACCGACTGAACACCAACTTCTCCTCCCCAGGCCGTAACCCGACACCGTGGTCGCGCACCGTCACAGCAACGGTGTCCTCGTCGGCGGCCATCCGGATCCGCACCGGCTTGTGTTCGGCGTGGTCGATCGCGTTGGCGATGAGGTTGCGCAGGATGCGTTCGACTCGCCGGGGATCCACCTCGGCGATGACCTCCTCGGCGGGCTGGTCGACGATCAACTCGATCTCGGCTTCCTGGGCGAGGTGGCCGACGTTGTCTAGCGCGCTTCGCACCGTGCTGCGCAGGTCCACCGACTCGACCGACAGTTCGGCGACCCCGGCGTCGTGGCGGGAGATCTCCAGCAGATCGCTGAGCAGCGTCTCGAACCGGTCGAGCTCGCTGACCATCAGCTCGGTGGACCGCCGCAGGGCGGGCGCGAGGTCGTCGCTGTGGTCGTGGATCAGGTCGGCGGCCATACGCACCGTGGTCAACGGCGTCCGCAGTTCATGGGAGACGTCGGAGGTGAAGCGGCGCTGCAGATTACCGAACTCCTCGAGCTGGGTGATCTGGCGTTGCAGGCTCTCGGCCATGTCGTTGAACGACACTGCCAGGCGGGCCATGTCGTCCTCGCCGCGTACCGGCATGCGTTCGGACAGGTGGCCCTCGGCGAATCGCTCGGCGATCCGCGACGCCGACCGCACCGGCAGCACGATCTGCCGCGCGACCAGCAGTGCGATCGCGGCCAGCAAGCCAAGCAGGACGACGCCGCCGGTAGCCATCGTCCCGCGCACCAGCGTGATCGTCGACTCTTCGTTGTTCAACGGAAAGATCAGGTAGAGCTCGAGGTTGGTCACCTCCGACGACGTGGGGCTGCCGACGATCAGTGCCGGGCCGGAGAAGCCGTCGGCCTGCACGGTGGAGTACTGGTAGCTCACCTGTCCGGCTTTGACGAAGTCGCGTAATGCCTCCGGGATTTGGCTGACCGGTCCGGCCGCGGTCGCCGCACGGGGGCCGTCGCCGGGAACGACGAGCACCGCGTCATACGCGCCGGCCAGTCCGCTCCCCGCGTCGGCCTTGCGGTCGATCAGCGTGTTCCTCGCCAACTGCAGGCTGCTGTCGAGGGAGCGCGATTCCTCGCCACCCACGATGTCGCCCACGGTGTTGCGGGCTTGTTCGATCTGCTCGGTGGCGGCTCTGACCTTGACCTCGAGGATGCGGTCGGTGATCTGACTGGTCAGCACGAAACCGAGCGCCATGATCACGGCGAGCGAGAGCCCCAGCGTCAGGCTGACCACCCGCAACTGCAGCGAGCGGCGCCACACCAGGACCAGGGCCCGCCCGAGTGCCCCGAGGCCGCGGATCAGGGGTCCCGACCGCCAGAAGCCGCCCCGGATGCGGCGTCTCGCTCCCCAGATCACGGCCGTCGCCGAGCGGTGAACATCACGGGGGTCCGGCCTTGTATCCCACTCCTCGAACGGTCAACACCACCTGGGGGTTCTCCGGGTCTTTCTCGACTTTGGCCCGCAACCGCTGGACATGCACGTTCACCAAACGGGTGTCAGCGGGGTGACGGTATCCCCACACCTGTTCGAGCAGCACATCACGAGTAAACACCTGGCGTGGTTTGCGTGCCAGCGCCACCAGCAGGTCGAACTCCAGCGGGGTCAGCGAAATCTGCTCGCCCTGCCGGGTCACCTTGTGCGCGGGTACGTCGATTTCCACGTCGCCGATCGACAGCAACTCCGCCGGCTCGTCCTCGTTGCGGCGCAACCGCGCCCGCACGCGGGCCACCAATTCCTTCGGTTTGAAGGGTTTCATCACGTAGTCGTCGGCCCCGGATTCCAGTCCCAGGACGACGTCGACGGTGTCGGTCTTCGCGGTGAGCATGACGATCGGCACACCGGAATCCGCGCGCAGCACGCGGCATACGTCGATGCCGTTCATGCCGGGCAGCATCAAATCCAGCAACACCAGATCCGGGCGGAGTTCGCGTACGGCGCCGAGCGCCTGGGTGCCGTCGCCGACGACGGCGGTGTCGAATCCTTCCCCGCGCAGCACGATCGTCAGCATCTCGGCCAGCGAGGGATCGTCGTCGACGACCAGAATCCTTTGCCTCATGGTGTCCATGGTGTCACCAGATCGCGGTAAAACCCGGCTACCACGCAGGGCGTTTCTCCTGTCGCCGCTCAGCCGGTGAGCTCCGCGGTCAGCGCCAGGGCGTCGACGTCGGCACCCGTGACGATCCAGCGGCCGCACCAGTCAACCGCGGCGAGCTCGCGATAGACCTCGCCGGTGCGCCGCTGCAGAGCGTCGTCGCGCTCGTAGGCGTCGCGTGTCCGGTCGGATTCCTGGGCCTCACGGCGTCCGGCACGCTCGGCGGCGAGCTCCGTCGGCACGTCGAGGAAAATCTGCCAGTCGGCGCGCGGCAACCTCAACCGGTCGTACTCGAGAGCGCACACCCACTCGACCACCTCCCCATCACTTCGCTGGTGCAGGCGTGCGGCGCTGTAGGCGGCATTGGAGGCGACGTAACGGTCGAGGATCGCCACGTCGTAGGCCGCGGTCAGGTGGTCGATCTCGTCGCGGGCGTCGGCACGGTCCAGCGCGAACAGCACCGCCATCGCGTATACCGATTCCGCGAGGTCACCGTGGCCGCCATGCAGGGCCTCTGCCGCCAGGTCGGCGGTCACCGAGCGGTGGTAGCGCGGAAAGGCGAGCGTCGCCACCGAACGACCGGTCCCCTCGAACGCCGACCGAATGCCATTGGTCAGTGTCCGCTTGCCGGCGCCGTCGACACCCTCGATCGCGATGAGCACACGGCGAGCCTAACCATGTGCGACCGCCGGTTCCGGCGCAGGGACAAACTGGTGCGACCGACCCGCCGCGAGCCCGGTTACGCTCTACTCAGCTTGCCGGGAGTTTGCTGTCGACGGAGCTGTGTCCGTCGCCGCCGGGCATCCCGTCTCGTCACCGCATCGTCGCGGGATCCGTCATGCGTCGAGTCAACCGCCTACTGACTGGAGGTTCGCCGAGTGGGGCAATCGGTCGAAGTCGTCGCATCCGAGCTGAATTCGGCAGCGGCGCGTCTGGCGGAAGCCGGGCAGCGCCTGCAGGACGGGTTGTCCGGGGTGGACCTGGAGGTCGGGCAGTTGCTCGGTTCCGGGTGGACGGGCGGCGCGGCGTCGGCCTTCGGGACGGAATGGGACAAGTGGCACTCCGGGGCCGGGCAGGTCGTGCGTGGCCTGCAGACGATGTCGCAGTGGCTCACGGTGGCGGGCAAGGAGTACGCCAAGACCGACGAGCAGGCCGCCGGAGCACTCGGTTCTTCCATGCAGCCTTCGGGCACGGGCACGCCCGCTGGGGGCGGCGGCAGCACCGGACGCACGGGCTCCGCCTGGCAGAGCACCGGCGGTCACAGCGGTGTCGCCGAGCTGGCCCAGCAGATGAACCTGGAGGAGCCGACCGGCGCCGCTCAGCCTTCGATGGCTGCGATGTCGCCACTCGGCCAGGCCCTTCCGGCGGTCGCTCAGGCGGTGCAGGGAGCAGCGGGACAGTCCACGCAGGCGGCCGGAGGTTTGGCCCAACAGGCCGCCGCCCTCGCCCAACAGATCGTCCAGCTGGCACAGCAGGCCGACGATGAGACGGACGGTGAGCAGCCCGCTGATTCGGCCCAACCCGCCGATCCGGCAAGGCCCACCGCGCCCGTCGAGCCGACAAAGCAGGCGCCCGAGGGAGCGAGCGTCCCGGGAGGGCAGCCGCGATGACGCCGTTGGTGGTGAGCTTCTCGCAGATGCAGTCGGCGATCGACCACATGCGCAAGTTCGAACGCGACGTCGCCGAGTGTCTGGAGGAGGCCGACCGGACGATGGCCGCGTTGCACGCGACCTGGCACGGCGAGGCCTCGGATGCGCAGGCGCAGGCTCAGCAGCAGTGGGAGGACGGTGCAGAGCAGATGAAGAAGTCGCTGGCGCAGCTGCAGAAGATCGCCGATATGGCGCGCCAGAACTACGCCGACGCGGTGGAGAAGAACGGCCGGATGTGGGAGCAGTAGGCGCGGGCACCCGAATCGAGGTCGAACCGGACGCGTTGGTCGGTGCGGGCAAGCACCTGGGTTCTTTCGGAACGCAACTCGGCATGCTGTCCGACGCGCTGGGATCTGTGGTGTCGGGCGGCATCGCCTCGGGCACCGACCCGGCAGGGTTGGACTTCGGGTTGAAATACGGCGACCAGGCGCAGGAGTTCGCGACCGGTCTGGCCGATGCGGCGAACGCCTTCAAGTCCGTGGGCTTCATGCTCGAGGGGACCGGTCACAACTACAAGAACGCCGACGCGGCGTCGACTGTCGGCGGATCGGGGCTGACGGGCGGTGTCGGCAGCCCGCCGGGTGAGACCCAGGCCGCCGATGCCGCCACCGGACCGGACTCGAACACGGTGTCCCCGCCGTCCAAATGGCATCTGATCGTGCCCTTCCTGAATGTGATCCCCGGCGGCATGTTCGCCGGTGCAGCCTTGACGTGGCCGTCGGGGAACTCAGGCATGATGCGGCTCACCGCCGCGCAATGGCGCAACCTCGGTCAGGGGCTGTCGATCTTCGACGACGCCGTCGCGCCGGTGAAAGCCCTGGTGGCTGCCCAACAGATCCAAGAAGGCGGCAAGATCGACGAAGTCCTCGGCACGTTGAGCCAGGCTGTGTCGGGCCTGTCGACCAACGCTTCGGCGCTTGCACAGTTGATCGACGATTTCGCCGGCGGGGTGCAGGAAACCCAGGACGCCATCCGCCGACTGCTGGACCGGATCTCCTTGGACGGCGCATGGGACATGGTGAAGGGCATCTTCACCGGCGAAGCCGACGACATCCTGCGCGAGGTCGCCCGTGACGTCGGCACCGTGCTGGAAAACTTCCAGCAGCAGGTGAAAGGTGTCGTCGGCTTGCTGGGGGAACTCACCTCCGCTCTCGGCGACGCGGTGACGGCGCTGCAGAACTGGGTGCGGCCCCGCTTGGAGGAGCTTCTCGGCGACGACGTGGGCGGAGCGCTGGCCAACGCGTTCACGATGTACACCGATTTTCAGGTCGGTCTGACGACGGGATTGATCAACACCGTGGCGGGCACCGTCGCGATGGCCGATCCCGACACCTGGAAGGGCATGGCCGAAACGGTGATGTCCGTGGCCGAGGACCCGTCGAAGTTGCCGGGCGTCCTGGCCGACATGGGTGCGGAGTTCGTCGCGCTGGACAAGTGGTCCAGCGACCACCCGGGCCGGGCCGCCGGTGAAGCCGCATTCAACATCGGGTCGTTGTTCGTTCCCGGTGGCGCACTGTCGAAGACCGGGACGTTGGCCAAGGGGCTCAGCGCTACGCGCGGCCTTCTGCACAACGGTCGCATCCCCGGGTTGCGTGGGCTCGGTTCGGGCTCCGGCACACCAGGGGTGGACGTCGCGCCCGACCTCGACAGCGTCGGCGCGGGGCTTCCGGGCCCGCCCGCCCGGCCTCCGGCCATCCCTGAATCGCTGCTGAACCCGACGTCACCCAACGGCGGCGACGGTCCGCCGCCTGGCCCGCCGGCAACCCCCACCGGGCCCACCGAATCCGGACCGGGACGCGCGGATGGGCCGCCGCCGCAGTCGCCGGCCACGCCGGGGCCGGGTTCGGTTGACACGCCGAGTGATGCGCCGAGCACTCCGAGCCCGAGTGATCCGTGGGCGCCGACCTATGCGCCCGCTGCGGCGGGTGATCAGGCACCGCCCGCCGCTCAGCACTCGCCGGGGGCGTCGAGCCCGGCGGGTTCGGGGGATGTCCCTTCCGGGCCGAGTCACGCGCCGAGCACCTCCGATGCGCGTACGCAGGAGAGCAACCAGATTCCTGAGGGCACCACACATTTTGATGGCGGTACGGCCCCGTCGCCGGGCGGACACGCCGGTGATGCGCCCGGTCACGGCTCGTCGAACACCACCGAGTCCAACGCACATTCGGATGCGCGTCCGCCCGCCGCGCATTCCCCGGCGGCGGAGAACCACGGCACACATGAGCGCACGACCGACACGACTCGTCCTGCGCAACAGCCGTATACATCGAGTGACGGCAACCCGGTCCGTCAAGAATCCGGCAATGGCAGCGCACCGCCCGAACGGATGGCCGGGATAGCGCCGATGGTGCCGCACGCTCCGGGGGCGACGCACAGCCCAGGCGTGACCCATAGTGCTGACGCGCCCGCTCGGACACCTGAGGGACGGACGCCTGAACCTAGAGCAGCACAAGCGATGTCGCCGGAAAACTCTCGGCCGCAGTCACCTTCTGCAAGTGGGCCGACGGCAGAGAATGCACCGACACGGAAGCCCTTCGACGCAAATGAAGGCAATACTCCCAGCGCCGATGGCAATGAAGCCGACCCAGCCACGTGGGCCAGCACGAAGCCACCTAGTTCGGGACCCGATGGAGCGGCTTCATCGCCTACGGGTGGGCCTGATAGCGCACTCGGGCACGGGCACAGCTCCGGACACGGCAGCGACGTTGGAGGGTTCGGGTCACGCCACAATGGTGTGGGCGGTAACGAACCGATCGAGACTGGGACTCACCGGTCCGCTGACACACAGTCCCCTCCCGGCACCGCTGATCAACCGACCAGCACTATTGAGAACTCCGTCGAGTCGGGGCCAACGGGGGATTCTCATGCGCGAAACGAACTACCCGAACTGACCGACGAGAAGCGTGCCGAGTTGCTGGCGATGGAGAAGGGTACGAGACCCGATCCATCAGAGTATCTCTCCCCCGAGTACATTCACGATCACCTTGAGAAGTTCCGAGAAGGCGCGACCCGCTTCATGCCCGAGACCAACTTCGAGAAGTATGGACTGGCACAGCGGGACGGAACTTCATTCGTCATGGCCAAGAGCGAGGTTGACGCGATGCTGGTGGCAACCAAGGACGATCCAAGAGCGATGGAACGAGTACTTGGCTGGCCGGAAGGCTTCCTGAGCCAACACAAGCTACTTCGCATCGACATCCCAGACCCATACGACCACAACTTGCGCATACCATCTGGCAACGAGGCAGGCGCAAATGACCTTTGGCTCCCAGAAGGCCAACTCCCAGACGGCAACTCGGAGGCGGTAATTGACGGTGACCGCATCACGCCCGACGATTACACCATCACCGAGATCACTGAGTAGACGGACGAACCAATGACCTATATAGACCACTATTTCTCAAGGGAGCACCGGTACTCCATCGGTATCGAAGACAAGTCGAACCGTCGGTATCTGTCGATCCCCGTGAGTAACGGACCGCTGGACTACGAGGAGTACTACGAGGTCACACCTGAAGAGTACGAACACTTCCTCGCCGACGCTTCGGCGGCGATCGACTTCGCCGAATCCTGCCGGCGACGTGAGCGAGATGACTTACTGATCGAGAAGCCCGGGTGGAACCGCGGAACACCGGTCTAGGGCGTACCTCACCACAACCGCTCATCGGTGAGATACCCGGTGATCACCAACACAGGCAGCGTGTGCACCAGCACCGAGGCCAGCACCGCAGGCATCGTCATCGCACTGAGCCGCTGTGAGCAATCCGAATAGGACACCGCCAATCAACTGCACGATCGGCATGATCCGAACGAGTGGGGCGGCAGCAGTACCGCGCCGATTCCCGCAACGACGCCTGGGAGTGGGATCGCCGTCCTCCTCCCAACCACAGCGCGTCGTCGAACCGGCCCTGCATCTCGAGCGCGCGCGTGTGTACACCCGCATCGCGTTTTGGGGTTCGATCGCCAGTGCCGCGTGGGCACTCGCGCGGCCGCCGCTCTAGTCGGACTGTCCGATCCTCGAGCGCGTATGCCGTCAGCAGCCGCGGATGGTGGGGGTCGGAGGCCAACGCTTCCCGGAGCACATGCTCCGCACCCGTAATCGCCTGCTCCGAAGTAGCCTTCGGCAACGTACAGGACCCCGCCGTGGTCACAGACCGAGGTCACCGCACATTCCCGCCGTCGGTGCCGTCACCAATGACGAACTCTACGACACCCGCGCCGCGTTATGCCGACACGGAGGCGCTGCCCGACTCGTCGACCAGCGTCGCGGCGACCTCGTGGACGGCGCCGACCAGCATCGGCATGACCGCGCTGTCGTACCACCGCAGCCACTGCGCGCAGGAGTCGGCATGTCCGTGCAGCATCTCGACGGCGAACGGGTCGATACGCGGCCGGCGCGCGTCGAACATGACCGTGACGGCGCCCCAGTTGCAGCCGTCCTCGTCGCACATCGGGATCGCAATCTCAGCCTGAACGCCGGACTGCCCAAGCACTTCCATGTCGGTGAAGTTGTACAGCGGCGAAACCGCGACATCATCCACACGCAGGACCTCGCAGCGCGCCGTCGCGTACGCAGCCGCCGAACCCTCGTCCTCCACAAAGCTGAAATGGTGGCGCAATTGCTCGGCCACACCGGTGTGGCTCTCGATGCACACCCCGCCGAACACGGCGTCGCGCAACTGCACGGCGGCCGCGGGGGCGGAGAAGAGTTCGACGGCCGTGGTCACCAGGTCGGCAAAGACGTCGGACCGCTTGGGGGCCGTACCCCGACCGCGCAGCGAGAAGGACAACGCCGGCGCCGGCAAGCTCTTGGCACGGGGAATGGCCACGTCGTCGTCGACGAATGCTGCCGACAGGTGTCGCAGCTTGACGTCGTAGCGTTTCGACACCGTCAGCAGTGCGCGAAAAGCGATGTCCGCGTCGCTGATTGCGTGGTCGTGTTGCAGCTGGGCGACCGCCTTGCGCACGACGGCGTGCGAGATGAGATTGATCGGCGCCACCGGCGCCGTGTCGTTGAACGTCTGCTCGTCACCGATATGCACGTCGGCCATCCCACGCCCTCTCGTCAAGTTAATGTGGGCCCTCAATACCCCCGGGTTCTGGGCACGAAACGGCGTTCACACACGTCGTAAGATCCGCGTCAGTCACCGGTTCAGAACCGCCCCCCGCAACTCGACGCCGTCGGCACGCCTTCGCACCGGTCGGCGTGTCCACTGCATCGTCGGTTCCCCACCGACGTGCATCGGCAGCGCGTGGTTTATGACCGCCTTGTTCAAGAATGACGGCTGCTCGTTGGTCCGCGCCTCGACATCGGTGCCCTGCGCACACCAGCCAGTCCCGGCCGGGTTGCATCGCGGGCGCCCACGGCCTCAGCGAATCGAATGGTTTGGCGTTGATCGTGTTCAGACCGGGGTGCCGAACCCTCCGTAGTCCGTCATGACGATCGCGAACTCCCGCGCCACCATCGTCGCGATGAACGACTCCTTTTGTGCGGTTCGAAGTATGTTCCGCTGACGGCCACCGGGTTGCCCCGACCGTCGTTGCTGCCGTACATCATTCGCGTACCGTTCGCCATGATCATGCCGACCGCGGCCGGACGGGTTGGCGCATCAGGCACGACGGCTCGGTGCGGATGAGATCGCCGGGACCGCCGGGCGGTAGACGGTTGGGCGGCGTGTAGAACGCCTGGTACTCGTCTTCGGTGATGTACGGGTAATGGTCGTCGATCGTCGGCGGCGGTGCCGGATGCCGATACGGCGATGACGAAGACTCCGAACGGCGAGGAAAACCCGAATCTCCCGACCCATCCGCGATGGGTAACAAACCGGCTCGCATTCGTAACGTCCCCCGTCACGATTGCGGGCGCGGAGAATGGAGAGCCCCGAGGCACACAACGTGTGCCGGGCTCTCCATACGGGTTCTAGTACCGGTAGTGCTCCGGCTTGTACGGGCCTTCCACATCGACGTTGATGTACTCCGCTTGCTCCTTGGTGAGCTTGGTAAGCGTGCCACCGAGCGCCTCGACGTGGATGCGGGCGACCTTCTCGTCGAGGTGCTTCGCCAGTCGATACACCGCGTTGTCGTACTCGTCATTCTTGGTCCACAGCTCGATCTGCGCGATGACCTGGTTGGAGAAGCTGTTGCTCATCACGAACGACGGGTGGCCGGTCGCGTTGCCCAGGTTGAGCAGACGGCCTTCGGACAGCACGATGATCGACTTGCCGTCCTCGAACGTCCACTGGTCGACCTGCGGCTTGATGTTGAGCCGCTTGGCGCCCGAACGCTCCAGCGCGGCCATGTCGATCTCGTTGTCGAAGTGGCCGATGTTGCCGAGGATTGCCTGCTCCTTCATCGCCTTCATGTGATCCAGGGTGATGATGTCCTTGTTGCCGGTCGAGGTGATGACGATGTCGGCGTTGCCGATCGCCTGCTCGACGGTCACCACGTCGAAGCCGTCCATCAGCGCCTGAAGCGCATTGATCGGGTCGATCTCGGTGACCTGCACGCGGGCGCCCTGGCCGGCCAGCGACTCCGCGCAGCCCTTGCCGACGTCGCCGTAACCGCAGATCAGCACCTTCTTACCACCGATCAGCACGTCGGTGCCGCGGTTGATGCCGTCGATCAGCGAGTGGCGGGTGCCGTACTTGTTGTCGAACTTGCTCTTGGTGACCGAGTCGTTGACGTTGATGGCCGGGAACGGCAGCTCGCCGGCTTTCTCGAACTGGTAGAGCCGCAGCACACCGGTGGTGGTCTCCTCGGTGACGCCGTGGACCGACTCGGCGATCTTCGTCCACTTGGTCTTGTCGGTCTCGAACCGCTCACGCAGCAGGCGCAGGAAGATTTTGTACTCGGCGGAGGCTTCAATGTCATCGTGCTCAAGGGACGGGACCACGCCGGCCTTCTCGAACTGGGCGCCGCGCAGCACCAGCATGGTGGCGTCACCACCGTCGTCGAGAATCATGTTGGCCGGTTCGTTCGGCCAGGTCAGCATCTGCTCGGCGGCCCACCAGTACTCCTCGAGCGTCTCGCCCTTCCAGGCAAACACCGGAATGCCCTGCGGCTCCTCGGGGGTGCCGTTCGGGCCCACGACGACGGCCGCCGCGGAGTGGTCCTGGGTGGAGAAGATATTGCACGACGCCCAGCGGACCTCGGCGCCGAGCGCGGTCAAGGTCTCGATCAGCACCGCGGTCTGCACGGTCATGTGCAGCGAACCGGAGATCCGGGCGCCCTTGAGCGGCTGCACGTCGTGGTATTCGCGGCGCAACGCCATCAAGCCCGGCATCTCGTGCTCGGCCAGCCGGATTTCCTTGCGGCCGAATTCGGCCAGCGACAGATCGGCGACCTTGAAGTCGATGCCATTGCGGACATCGACTGTCAACCGCTGCTCAGTGGTGGTCATGTTGGTTTCCTTCTCGTGCGCGCGTCGGAATTACTTAGCTTAGTTACACATAGCCATCGGGGCGGTGCAACTTCGCCAACCGCGGACCCTGCTCGATAACACCGTAGCGCTCCGCGAAGGGTGTCATGAGCCTGGCCAGGTCGCCGGCCACGTCGTGGTCGGCTTCCGGCGGCATCGAGACGTAGCTCATCGCCAGCCGGACGATCGCGCGCGCCAGGATTCCGGCGTCCTCGTCGCTGGCCTCGACCCAGCTGTGCCGGAAGGTCGACGTCAACCGGTCTGAACACCGCGTGACGATCGGCCCACTTTCGGTGGTGATGATCTGCAACAGGTCCGGCTTGGTCTCTCCCGACAGCAGCGAGGTCACCAGCGGATCAGCGGCCGACTCGGTGAAGAAGGCCCGGAACCCCTCCAGGAAGGCCGCGTAGATCTCGCCGACGTTTGTTTCGATAGCGTCGTCGACCGCGTCGACGAGGCGGTCCGCCAGGCGCAGCGCGTACCCCTGGGCCAACCCGTGCCGGGAGCCGAATTCGTTATAGATGGTCTGGCGGCTAATTCCAGCGGCCTTGGCCACGTCGCTCAGCGTGATGGACGACCAGTCGCGGGCGCACAGCAGTTCTCGCATCCCCTCGAGGATCGACTCGCGCAACAGTACCCGCGAAGCCTCGGCGTAGGGCACGCGTGCGCGGGAGATTGCACGCGTGACCCTAGCCGTCATCCCCGGGCGACCTCCACCATCTCGAAATCGGACTTCGCCGCACCGCAGTCCGGGCAGCTCCAGTCGTCGGGGATGTCATCCCAGCGGGTACCCGGGGCGATGCCGTCCTCAGGCCATCCCTTGGCCTCGTCGTACTCGAATCCGCACTGCACGCAGACGAACAACTTGTAGTCCATGATGTTTCCTCTCTATCAGGTTCGGGGGTCAGATGGGTTCGAAGTCAAGCTTCTAGCGCACCGCACAGTCCGGGCAGCCCAGTCGTCGGGATTCCCGCTCCATGACATAGCTCCTGCGAAAGGCTTCCCGCGGCGAGCGAGTCACAAGCCACCTCCGAACGGATCGCACGACGATGCCTTGACCATAGAAGTAATTTTGTCCGCTGTCTAGACACTGCTCATGTCTTTGTAAAATTATCGTTGGCAGCCCGTTCCCGCCGGCCGAGCAGCGAATGCCGACGGCCATAGAGCACGTAGACGACCACGCCGATCGCCATCCAGACGAGGAACCGAATCCACGTCAGGCCGGTCAGGTTCAACATCAGCCACACACAGGCGATGATCGCGGCGATCGGCAGCAGCGGCACGAACGGCACCTTGAACCCACGGTTGAGGTCCGGGCGGGTGCGCCGCAGCGCGATCACCCCGGCTGACACCAGGACGAACGCGAACAGCGTGCCGATGTTGACCATCTCCTCGAGCTTGCCGATCGGGAACACCGTCGCGGCGATCGCCACGACCGCGCCGACGATCAGGGTGATGCGCACCGGCGTGCCGTGCTCACCGGTCTGCGCCAGTGGACGCGGCAACAGTCCGTCGCGTGACATCGCGAAGAGCACCCTCGTCTGACCAAGCATCAGCACGATCACCACGGTCGTGAGACCGGCGAGTGCGCCGATGGAGATGACGGTCGCGGCCCAGTCCACGCCGTTGGCCTCGAAGGCTGTCGCCAGGTTCGCCCCGTCGCCCGCGGCCCGCAGTTCGGTGTAGGAAACCATGCCGGAAAGGACTACGGCGACGGCCACGTACAGGACGGTCACGATCGCCAGCGATGACAGGATTCCGCGGGGCACGTCGCGCTGCGGGTTCTTGGTCTCCTCCGCGGTGGTGGCCACGATGTCGAAGCCGATGAACGCGAAGAACACGATCGACGCACCGGCCAGCAGACCGTACCAGCCGTAGGCGCTGCCCTCCGCACCGGTGATCAAGGAGAACAGTGACTGCTCCGAACCGGTGCCGCCCCCACTGGATTCGGCGGGCGGGATGAACGGAGAGTAGTTGGCCGCTTTGATGAAGAACGACCCGACGATGACCACGAACAGTACCACCGCGACCTTGACGACGGTGATGACGAGGCTGACCTCCGCGGAGAGTTTCGTACCACGGGCCAGCAGCATGGTGACGATGGCGACGATCACCAGTGCTCCCCAGTCCACCTCGAACCCGCCGAAATCGGCGACCCCGCCGCCGAAGCCGAACACCGTGCCCAGATAACTCGACCAGCCCTTGGCCACCACCGCGGCGGCCACCGCGAACTCCAGGATGAGATCCCACCCGATGATCCAGGCGCTGAACTCGCCGAAGGTGGCGTACGAGAACGTGTACGCGCTGCCCGCGACGGGGACCGTCGAGGCGAATTCGGCGTAACATAACGCCGCCAGCCCGCACGCAATCGCGGCGATCACGAACGAGATCGAGATGGCCGGGCCGGTGAGGTTGCCGGCCGTCGAGGCGGTGATGGTGAAGATGCCGGCGCCGATCACCACCGACACGCCGAACACCGTCAGATCCCACCAGCTGAGGTCTTTGCGAAGCCTCGTCCCCGGTTCGTCGGTGTCGGCGATCGACTGCTCGACGGATTTCGTGCGCCATCTGCCGGCCATGACGTTCCCTTTCGGCTGGGTCGCGGTGCGATCAGGGCCTGGATTGGGGGACAGTACCGAAGTACTGTGCACCGATGGGGCGGAGTACTAAACACGCGATCGTCGTCGGAGGCAGCACGCGTGGATGTGCGCAGCACGCGTGCTGCCCGAGTTCTACGACCACGTGACCGTGTACGAACGCGACGACCTACCGGACCGGCCGGCTAACCGCGCCGCAGTGCCGCAGGGTCGCCATGTCCATCTCCTCATGCCGCGCGGCGCCCAGGAGTTCGAGCGCCTTTATCCCGGCCGGCTCGACGGCATGGTTGCCGAGGGTTGCCGATCCTGGAGAACCGCCCCGACTGCATCCACTTCGGCGCGGCGGGACACGTGCTGGGCACCCGGCACACCCTTGCGCGAGGAGTTCACCGCATACGTCCCGAGCCGGCCGCAGCTGGAATGGCAGATCCGCCGGCGCACGATCCGGTTGCCCAGCAGGTCACCGGTGTGCTCCTCGACGCCGAGGGTGACCACGAGAAGGTGGCGGCCGACCTCGCCGTCGACGCCGCCGGTCGCGGCACGCGGCTACCGGCATGGTTGGCGCAATGGGCGTTGCAGCGCCCACCCGCGGACACCGTCGACGTGGGCCGATCTCTTACGCCACCCAGCAGTAACGCTTAGACCCCGACGGTGACGCGGAAGACGGTAGTGGGTGCCGCGGCGAGCAGCTGGATCGGTGCGTCGTCGGCGGCCACCCAGGCCGCCGCACCTCGCTGCAGCGTCAACGTGTCGCCACCCTTGGCGCGCACCTCCGCGCCGCCCTCGGTGCACAGCAGCACCTGGGGGCCGTCGTGCGGTGACGGTGCGTCCACCTCGTGGCCGACGGTGTCACCGTGCAGGCGCAGCACCGAGACCGCGAACTCCGGCGCCGGGGTGCGGTAGTCGAATTCGATTCCCTTCCTGACGGTTGCGGGCCGCAGCACCAGGTCGGGGGTCGGTGTGAAATCGAGTACACGCAACAGTTCGGGGACGTCGACGTGCTTGGGCGTCAACCCGCCACGTAACACGTTGTCGGAGTTGGCCATCACCTCGACACCGACACCGTGCAGGTAGGCGTGCAGATTACCGGCGGGCAGGTAGATCCCCTCCCCCGGACTCAACGTGATGCGATTGAGCAGCATGGCTGCCAGCACTCCGGCGTCCCCGGGATAGCGTTCGCCGAGTTCGAGCACCGTCTTGACCTCGGCCGCGAATTCGGTGTGACCGGATCGGATGTAGTCGATCGCACCGTCGAGCACCGCGGGCACCAGCACGTCGAGATCCGGCTGAGGCGCGGTGATCCACGTGGTGAACAATGCGCGTAGACCGTCGGGTTCTGACTGTCCGTGCAACAGGTTGACGAACGGATCCAATTCGGGCACCCCGAGCGCCCGCATCAACTCGACGGTGCGCGGGACCGGACGGAACCCGGCCAGCGCCTCGAACCGGTCGAGCGCGACGAGCAACTCGGGTTTGTGGCTGCGGTCGCGGTAGTTGCGCATCGGCGCCGACACCGGGATGCCGAGCCGCTCCTCGCGGTCGTAGCCCTCGCGGGCCTGCTGGTCGCTGGGATGAGCCTGCAGCGACAACGGTTCATCGGCCGCGAGTACCTTCACCAGGAACGGCAGCGCCTCGCCGAATCGGTCGATGACTGCGGCGCCCAGCTGGCCGTCGGGGTCGGCGCGCAGCGCGGCGAGCAGCGAGACCTCACCGCCCGCGTCCTGCAGATAGGCCGGATCCCCGGGGTGTGCACCGAACCACAGCTCGGCCTCGGGATGGGCTGTGGGACTCGGCCTTCCGGTGAACTCGGCAATCGCCGTCCGCGAACCCCAGGCATAGGTCCGCACCGCTCCCCTCAGCAGATGCACTTGATCAACCTCGAACCAGTCTCAGGTAGACCGCGGTCATCTCCAACCGCACCGCCAGTTTCGCCAATTGCTGTTCCACCCCCGCGCCGGTCGCAGCCCCTCCTGGCTCCGATCCGTCGGGAACATCTTCGGCGTTGACCACGTCGACGTCGTCGTATCCGCTGACCCGCGCGGTCACCGTCGGGCTCTCGGCATCGGTGGTCAGCACCAACGTCCGCAGGCGCCGCGGCAGCGGCCCGTCGAGTTCCTCGTCGTGGAACAGCGCCGCTCCGGCAGTGCCGTCCCCGGCCGACCCGAACCCGCTTCGCAGCGCCCGCAGGACGTCGCCGAGGCCCACCGCGGTCACGGTTTCCTGCGCGACCCGCAGCAGCACGGCCGCGCCGTGCCGAGCCAGCGCCAGTGTGGTCGCGTCGTCACCTGCGAGGACGACGTCGCGCCCCCAAATGCGGTCCGCCAGCGCCTTCGCCGGGTTGGTGAACAGATCGCGGCCCGCGCTGTTGCGCAGCGCCTCGGCGTCGAGTTGATCGGCGAGTTCGCCGAGATCCACCCGCAGACCGGGGTCCACGACCTGCAGGACGGCCAGGCCGGCGGCGAGATAGCGCGACAACCCGAAGTCGTCCGGCACCCACAGACGAGGTGCGAGCGCGACCGCCCGCCCGGCCGTGGCATCACGCAGTGGTCCTTCGTAGGGCGCGACGACCACGACGCGGGCGCCGCGGCGCACACCTGTTGCGGCCGCCGACACCAGAGCGGGATCGGCCGGATCGTCACCGGCCACCACGATCGCGTCCAGCGCGCCGATCCAGGGCGGCGCCTCGGCCACCGTGACGATCGGAGCGGCGACGACGGCGCCGAACGCGGCGGCCAGCACGGCTCCGGCGGTTTCGGCGGTGCCGCGGCCCGCCACCCAGATCACCGTGCGCGGCGGCTGGCCCGAGCGCAACGACTCGAGCAGGCCCTCGTCGAGCGCGGCCGCCGTGGCGCGCACCTGCGCACCGGCCATCGCGGCCGCCCTCAGCAGACCGTCGCGGTCGGCCGCCAGCAAGGCCTCACCGTCGTCGAGGTCCACCACGGCAGCCGATGATCCGGTCACGTCGACGCCCTGCCCTGTTGCGCGATCTGGGCTTGCACCGTCGCGGAGATCTGCACGACCACCTCGTCGACCTCCTCGGCGGTATGCGCTTCGACGTTGAGGCGCAGCAACGGTTCGGTGTTGGAAGTGCGCAGGTTGAACCATCGACCACCGCCGAGGTCGACCGTCACCCCGTCAAGGTGGTCGATCGAGTGGATGCGGGTGCCGAACGATTCGAGCACCGCCTCCACACACCGCGGCGCGTCGGCGACGGTGAAGTTGATCTCCCCCGACGCCTCGTAGCGTTGGTAGTCGGCCATGAAATCCGACATCGGGCGGTCCTGGTCACCCAGCGCGGCCAGCACGTGCAGGGCGGCGAGCATTCCCGAGTCCGCACCCCAGAAGTCACGAAAGTAGTAGTGCGCCGAGTGTTCCCCGCCGAAGATCGCGCCCGTCTCGGCCATCAGCCCCTTGATGTAGGAATGCCCGACGCGCGAACGGACCGCCGTGCCGCCGCGCTCGGCCACGAGTTCGGGCACCGCGCGTGAGGTGATCAGGTTGTGGATGACCGTCGCGCCGATCTCCCGGCCCAGTTCGCGCCCGGCCACCAACGCGGTCACCGCCGACGGCGAGACGGCCTGCCCCTTCTCGTCGACGACGAAACAGCGGTCGGCGTCACCGTCGAAGGCCAGTCCGATGTCGGCGCCGGTTTGCAGGACGAAGGACTGCAGACCGACCAGGTTGGCGGAGTCCAGTGGGTTGGCCTCGTGGTTGGGGAAGGTGCCGTCGAGTTCGAAGAACAGCGGCAGCAGCGTGATCGACTCGATGGGGCCGAGGACCGCGGGCGTCGTGTGACCGGCCATCCCGTTGCCGGCGTCGACAGCCACGCGAAGGGATCGCCGCCTGGGTATCTCCACTAGAGATCGCAGAAATGCGCCATAGTCGGTCAGCACATCGCGCTCCGATGCGCTGCCGCGGGGACCGTGGTGGGCGGGCACGCCGTCTATGACCTGCTCGGCGATCTGCCCCAGCCCGGTGTCCCGCCCGACCGGTTTGGCGCCGGCGTGGCACAGTTTGATGCCGTTGTAAGCGGCGGGATTGTGGCTCGCGGTGAACATCGCACCGGGACAGTCCAGCAACCCGGAGGCGAAGTAGAGCTGATCGGTCGACGCCAGCCCGATGCGGACGACGTCGAGACCCTGGGCCAGCACACCGTGAGCGAAGGCCTCGGACAACGCCGGCGAACTAGACCGCATGTCGTGACCGATGACGATCTGGTTCGCGCAGTGTGCGACCAGCCGTGCGAAGGCTCCACCGACGTCGGCCACCAACGCCTCGTCGAGTTCCTCGCCAACCAGGCCACGAACGTCATACGCCTTGATGACGCGATGCACCGCCGCAGCCGGCCGAGACATACAACTCCTTGGAATCGGGGACGTTTCCGTCAGCCTATCCGCACCGGAGGATTCGTTCGCGAAGCTATGACGCCCTATTTGGGCCTATTCGGCGGGGTCGGGAAGCACGCGCAGGTGACCGCGCCGGCGGCCGGTCGGTTCGGGCCGCAACACCGGTGGTGCCAGCAACGCTCGACTCTGGGCGCCGCTCGTAGGATCGGAGAACCCGGGGACGACTCCCCCGCTGGCGGGTGCCGCCGAATCGCGTCCTTCTCGGACCGCGTCGGCCAGGGCGACGAGTTCGTCGTCGTCGGAGTGCGATGGCAGTGGCCCGGCGTGCCGGACGAGTTCCCACCCGCGCGGCGCGGTGATCCGGCTGGCGTGGCCCACGCACAGGTCCCACGAGTGCGGTTCGGACACGGTGGCCAGTGGACCGACGACAGCGGTGGAGTCGGAGTAGACGAACGTCAGCGTCGCCACCGCATAGTGGGGGCACCCGGGCCTGCAGCAGCGACGGGGAACATTCACGAACGGAAGGCTATCGCGGGACGAATGCCGCGCGGTGCCGGACACGCGCAGCGGCAGACGCGCCGATAGCCAACCGTTACGATCGGTGACCGTGGCCGAGGGCAACCGCTGGATCTCCCGCCGCGGTCGAGAGATGCGCGGCCCGCTGCTGCCGCCGACGGTGCCTGGGTGGCGCAGCCGAGCCGAGCGGTTCGACATGGCGGTGCTGGAGGCATACGAGCCGATCGAGCGGCGGTGGCAGGACCGGGTGTCCGGATTGGACGTCGCGGTCGACGAGATCCCGCGCATGGCGCCGAAGGATCCCGAGAATGTGCAGTGGCCGCCCGAAGTGGTGGGCGATGGGCCGGTAGCACTGGCCCGGTTGATACCGGCCGGCGTCGATGTCCGCGGCAACTCCACGCGGGCGCGGATCGTCTTGTTCAGGAAGCCGATCGAGCGTCGGGCCAAGGACTCCGACGAACTCGCCGAGCTGTTGCATGAGGTGCTCGTGGCTCAGGTGGCCACATATCTGGGGGTCGAACCCTCCGTCATCGACCCGACGATCGACGACGAGTAAGGCGGGGCACCCAACAGAGGAGCCAGGTTGGGGTCAGATGATGCCGCGTTTGAGGCGACGGCGCTCGCGCTCGGAGAGCCCGCCCCAGATTCCGAAGCGCTCGTCGTGGGCCAGCGCGTAGTCCAGGCACTCGTCCCGGACCTCGCAGCCGTGGCAGATCCGCTTGGCCTCGCGAGTCGACCCACCCTTCTCGGGGAAGAACGCCTCGGGATCGGTCTGAGCGCACAGCGCGCGCTCCTGCCATAGATCGTCGGCGTCCTCCGGCTCGGTGTCGACGTGTTCCGGAACCAGACTCAGCTGAGGCCGACCGATGGCCCCCATCGGTGCGGCTCCCGTGCCGTTCTGTGACGCCCTGCCGACGGAGCCGAGTAGCCGGCTGTCGAACCGCACCACGCGATCGAATTCGCCTTGCTCAAAAGACATTTCCCGCCCCTCCTCACTCAGTGTCGTAGATCCACGTGGCCCCACGAGGTGCTGGAGGGCCGACTCAATTCGAACATGTGATCGAATCTCGGTCTGCGACACCGAAATCGGCTGGCAAACCCGGGAAATGACACTGGTGTGATTACACACCGGTGAAACGCTGCGGTCAAGCGCTGGAACAGGAATTCATACCACCTCGTGACGGTTCCGCGGCGCGTCGGAAATCTCGGCGTGTCCGGCACGTGACCCCGGCATCCGCCCGGCCGCGAGGAGCGGTGCGACCTCGTCGAAGGCGAGCGCCTAGTCTCGTTCGGTGTGAAGGTGACGGTTCTGGTCGGCGGCGTCGGGGGGGCACGCTTTCTGCTCGGCGTGCAGCACCTGCTCGGTCTGGGCCAGTTCGCCCGGGACGGCGAACCGGACTCCGATGGCCACGAGTTGACCGCAGTGGTCAACGTCGGTGACGACACCTGGATGTTCGGGGTGCGGATCTGCCCGGACCTCGACACGTGCATGTACACCCTGGGCGGCGGTATCGACCCCGACCGCGGATGGGGGCACCGCGACGAAACCTGGCATGCCAAGGAGGAACTCGCCGCCTACGGCGTCCAGCCGGACTGGTTCGGACTCGGCGACCGCGACCTGGCCACCCATTTGGTGCGCAGCCAGATGCTGCGCGCAGGATATCCGCTGTCACAGGTCACCGAGGCGTTGTGCGACCGATGGAAACCCGGTGCCCGCCTGCTGCCCGCCAGCGACGACCGCAGCGAAACGCATGTGGTGATCACCGACCCGGACACCGGTGAGCGCCGTGCCATCCACTTCCAGGAGTGGTGGGTCCGATACCGCGCGAAGGTCCCCACCCACAGCTTCGCCGTCGTCGGCGCCGACAAGGCCACCACCGCCCCCGGCGTCACCGCGGCCATCGCCGACGCGGACGTCGTGCTGGTGGCCCCGTCCAACCCGGTGGTCAGCATCGGCTCCATCCTCTCCACCCCCGGCATCCGCGGCGCCCTCCGGTCGACACCGGCCAAGATCATCGGCTACTCGCCGATCGTCGCCGGAAAACCGTTGCGTGGCATGGCCGATGAGTGCCTGTCCGTGATCGGCGTCGCATCCACCTCCGAAGCGGTAGGCCGCCACTACGGCGCCCGGTCCGGCACCGGGATCCTCGATGCATGGCTCGTGCACGAGGGTGACAGCGCGCAGATCGACGGCGTGGAGGTCGCCGAGGTGCCGCTGTTGATGATGGACCCAGCCACCACCGCCGAGATGGTCCGCGCCGGCATCCGATTGGCCGGGGTGCCGCTGTGACCGAAAACGGCGGTTCCTCCGCGGGCACCGAACACGGCTCAGCCACGGTGGTCGAACTCCTGCCGGTGCCCGGGTTGCCGGAGTTCCGGCCCGGCGACGACCTGGCCGCCGCACTGGCGGCCGCCGCACCGTGGCTGCGCGACGGCGATGTCGTGGTGGTCACCAGCAAGGTGGTGTCCAAGTGCGAGGGCCGCATCGTCGCCGCACCGGAGGCACCTGAAGAGCGAGACGCGTTGCGCCGCAGACTGATCGACGCCGAAGCCGTGCGGGTCCTCGCCCGGAAGGGACGCACCTTGATCACGGAGAACGCCATCGGCATCATCCAGGCGGCCGCCGGGGTCGACGGTTCCAACGTCGACACCACCGAACTCGCCCTGCTGCCGGTCGATCCCGACGGGAGCGCCGCGCGCCTACGGACCGGCCTCGCCGAACGACTCGGCGTCACGGTCGGCATCGTGATCACCGACACGATGGGTAGGGCCTGGCGCAACGGTCAGGTCGATGCCGCGATCGGCGCTGCCGGCCTGAGCGTGCTGCACGGATACGCCGGCGCCCGCGACCCGCACGGCAACGAGCTTCAGGTCACCGAAGTCGCCGTCGCCGACGAGATCGCCGCCGCCGCGGACCTGGTCAAGGGCAAGCTCACCGGCATCCCCGTCGCCGTGGTGCGCGGACTGACGTTGACCGACAACGGATCGACGGCGCGCGATCTGCTGCGCCCCGGCGAGGACGACCTGTTCTGGCTGGGCACGGCGGAGGCGATCGCCCGGGGCCGCGCCGAGGCTCAACTGCTGCGCCGCTCGGTACGGCGCTTCAGCGCCGATCCGGTGGCACCTGAGATCGTCGAGGACGCCGTCGCCGAAGCGCTCACCGCTCCCGCGCCGCACCACACCAGGCCAGTCCGCTTTGTCTGGGTGACCGATCCCGCCGTCCGCACCCGGCTGCTCGACCGGATGAAAGACCGCTGGCGCGATGACCTGCTGGCCGATGGCCGGGCCGTAGCCGCCGTCGAACGCCGCCTGAGTCGCGGCGAAATCCTCTACGATGCACCCGAACTCGTCATCCCGTTCCTGGTACCCGACGGTGCGCACGAGTATCCGGACGCGGCCCGAACCGCGGCCGAGCACACCATGTTCACCGTGGCGGTGGGGGCCGCCGTCCAGGCATTCCTCGTCGCACTGGCGGTGCGGGAGGTGGGCAGTTGCTGGATCGGCTCGACGATCTTCGCCGCCGATGTGGTGCGTGAGGAACTGGAGCTGCCCGCGGAATGGGAGCCGATGGGCGCCGTCGCGGTCGGCTATCCCGCCGAACCGCACGGCCCGCGGGAGCCGGTGTCGCCCGACGGACTTCTGGTGCGCCGGTGAGCCTGCATGGGTCCGCGGTACGCATCTTGACCGAATGGGTCGCTCCCGACCCAGCACAGGATTCCCTGCGCCACGCCGTGCTGGCGTTCCTCGCCGCCCGCCCCGACGGCTGCCTGCGCGCCTGCGTGCCCGGCCATGTCACCGCGTCGGCGCTGGTGCTGGACCACACCGGCAGCCACGCGGTGCTCACCCTGCACCCGCGCTTCGGCCGCTGGCTTCAGGTGGGGGGGCACTGCGAAGCCGACGACCAGGACGTCGCCGCCGCCGCACTCCGCGAAGCCACCGAGGAATCCGGCGTCGAGGGGCTGGTGATCGATGCACAGCTCGCGGCCGTGCACGTGCACCCGGTGACCTGCTCGCTGGGCGTGCCCACCCGTCATCTCGACCTGCAGTTCCTGGTGCGCGCGCCGGAGGGTGCACAACTCGCCCGCTCGGAGGAGTCCCTGGATCTGCGGTGGTGGCCGCTCGACGCGCTGCCGGCGGACACGGATTTCGGACTGGCGCAGTTGGCCGCGCAGGCACGAAGGCGGGGTCAGACGTCGGTCGAGTAGCGGATCCCGCCGTCGGGGATCACCACTCCCGGCCACACCCGGGCCCCGCGCAACAACTCGCACCGCGCGCCGATGTCGGCGCCGTCGCCGATCACGGCGTCGCGGATGAGGGCCCGCGGACCGATCCGCGCGCCGAAGCCGATGATGGACCGTTCGATCACCGCACCGGCCCCGACGTCCACGCCGTCGAAGATCACCGCCCCGTCGAGGCGAGCCGCCTTGATCTCTGCGCCGCGGCCCACCACGGTGCCGCCGATCAGCAGCGCACCCGGCGCCACCGACGCACCGTCGTGGACCAGTGACTCACCGCGGTGGCCCGGCAGCGCCGGCGACGGCGCGATGCCGCGAACCAGATCTGCTGAGCCCCGCACGAAGTCCTCGGGGGTCCCCATGTCGCGCCAGTACGTCGCGTCGACATAACCGCACACGCGCAGCCCGTCCGACAACAGGCCGGGGAAGACCTCCCGTTCGACCGAGACGGCGCGGTCTCGCGGGATGCGGTCGATCACCGAGCGTTTGAACACATAGCAGCCCGCGTTGATCTGGTCGGTCGGCGGATCCTGCGTCTTCTCCAGGAACGCGGTCACCACGCCGTCGGCGTCGGTCGGCACGCATCCGAACGCGCGTGGGTCGCCGACCCGGACCAGGTGCAGGGTGACGTCGGCGCCCTTGCTCAAATGACTGTCCAGCAGAGCGCGCAGGTCGCATCCGGACAGCACGTCGCCGTTGAACACCATCGCGGTGTCGTAACGCAGTTTGTCGGCCACGTTGGCGATCGCGCCGCCGGTGCCCAGCGGCTCTGACTCGAACACGTACTCAATCTGCAGGCCCAGCTTCGAACCGTCGCCGAACTCGGTCTCGAAGACGTCCGCCTTGTACGACGTCCCGAGCACCACGTGTTCGATGCCTGCCGCGGCGATGCGGGACAGCAGGTGGGTGAGGAACGCCAACCCGGCCGTCGGGAGCATCGGTTTGGGCGCCGACAGCGTCAGCGGGCGCAGGCGGGTGCCCTGCCCACCCACCAGTACGACGGCGTCGACCTGCGCCGGATTCACCATTGCCTACCCCCCTCTGGCCTGATTTCGCCGAGCTTTGCGCACCACCAGACCTGCTCGCACCGCCAGTGCACTCTTCATGGCTCCCCGCAGCGGCGCCTGCCACCGGCGCGGGTACCGATCAGACAAGAAAGTGTAGGTGCTGCGGTGATGGGCGGCCAGGTTGCGGGCCGGGTCCCGCCCGGTCGAATGCCCCTTGTCGTGCAGGATCTCCGCCGACGGCACGTAGACGTTGAGCCAACCGGCCTTACCGAGGCGATCGCCGAGGTCGACGTCCTCCATGTACATGAAGTACCGCTCGTCGAATCCGCCGATCTGCGCGAACGCCGAGCGGCGCAGCAACAGGCAACTCCCCGACAACCAGCCCACCGGGCGTTCGCTGGGCTCGGCTCGATCCTGGCGGTAGGCCGCGGTCCACGGATTGGACCGCCAGAACGGCCCGACCACCGCATGCATCCCGCCGCGGACGAGGCTGGGCAGGTGGCGCGCCGACGGATACACCGAGCCGTCGGGATCGCGGATCAGCGGACCCAGCGCTCCGGCCCGCGGCCACCTATCCGCCGCCTCCAGCAGCAAATCGATCGACCGGGGGCCCCACTGCACGTCCGGGTTGGCGACGAGCAGGAATTCCGACCGGTCGGGGTCGACACCGCGTGCCGATTCCCGCTCGATCGAGGCGACCGCCCGGTTGATCGCGGTGCCGTAGCCCAGGTTGGCGCCCGTGCGCAGCAGTTGGATGTTCGGATACCGCTGGACCGCCTGCTCCGGCGCACCGTCGGTGGACCCGTTGTCGGCTATCACGACCGAGAGGGGTCGATCGGTGGCGTGCGCCAGCGTGGCAAGGAACCGGTCGAGGTGCGGGCCGGGCGAGTACGTCACCGTGATGACGACCAATTCGTCACTCATCGGGCGACCACCCGTTCACGCAGCACGCGTAGAGGGTAGCGGCACGTCACCGATCCCCGGGCAACGCCGTTTCCAATGCCGCGAGCAGCGCCTTACGCCACGGGCGGAGCGGCGTCAGGCCGCGGGCCGTCGACGCCGCACCGCACAACGCCGAGTACGCGGGCCGGCGCGCCGGGCGCGGGAAGCGGTCGCTGCCGACCGGCCGCACCCGCTCTGGGTCGGCGCCGAGCGTCTCGAAGACCGCGCGGGCCTGGTCGAAGCGGCTGGCCTGACCGTCGTTGGCGGCGTGCAGCAGCGGTCCGCGCACTGCCCCGTCGGCGATCTCGAGCAGCGCGCCGACGAGGTCCAGGGCGCTCGTGGGCGACCCGATCTGGTCGGCCACGACGTCGACGGTGTCCGTACCGAGGGCCTTGCGACGCATCGCGGCGACGAAGTCGGTGCCGTGGGCGCCCTCGTAGACCCATGCGGTGCGCACCACGTGACCATGCGGCAGCACGTCGAGCACCGCCCGTTCTCCGGCGAGTTTGGTGCGCCCGTAGACGCTCAGCGGGTGCGGCGTGTCGTCGATCTCGTAGGGACGCGGCGATGCCCCGCCGAAGTCGCCGCTGAAGACGTAGTCCGTCGACACGTGGACGAGGCCCGCACCGACACGCGCGCAAGCGGTAGCGAGGTTGCCCGGGCCGAGGGCGTTGACCGTATGGGCCAGTTCGGGCTCGGATTCCGCGCGGTCGACGTCGGTGAGGGCCGCGCAGTTGACCACCGTGTCACCGGCGGTGATCAGAGCCCCGACTGCGTCGCGATCGGTGATGTCGCAGTCGGCCGAGGTGAGCGCCACCACCTCACGTCCCTGTCGGTGGGCCTGAGCAGCCAGGATACGCCCGACCATGCCGCCGGCACCGGTGATCACGAGACGTTGCGGCATGCGTGTGAGTTTGACACGCGGCCTGGCGCGCCGACGATCGCTACCCCGTCTGCGCCACCTTCGCCAGTAACCTGGGCTGATGCCCGCTCGAGTCCTTCGTGCCGTCGCCGTGACGGTCGCCCTTGCCGTGGTGCTCGGGACCGGGGTGGCCTGGAGCCGGATCCGGTCGTTCGAGGAGGGCATCAACCACATCAATTCTCCGGCACTCGGCGAAGGCGGCGAGGACGGTGCGATCGACGTGCTGCTGGTGGGGTCCGACAGCCGCACCGACGCCCACGGCAACCCGCTGTCGGGCGACGAGCTGGCCGCCCTGCGCGCCGGCAACGACGTGTCCACCAACACCGACACGATCATCCTGATCCGCATCCCGAACAACGGACAGTCGGCGACGGCCATCTCGATTCCGCGCGATTCCTACGTCCAGGCGCCGGGAATGGGCAGGATGAAGATCAACGGCGTCTACGGCTCAGTGCACCTCGAGAAGCTCAAGGAACTCGTCGAGGGGCAGGGCATGGACCCGGCCGAGGCCGAACCGCTTGCGATCGAAGACGGCCGTGAGGCGTTGATCAAGACAGTCGCGAACCTGACCGGGGTCACCGTCGACCACTACGCCGAGATCGGGCTACTGGGCTTCGCACTGATCACCGACGCCCTCGGCGGTGTCGACGTCTGCCTCAAAGAACCTGTCTACGAACCCCTTTCGGGTGCGGACTTCCCGGCCGGGTGGCAGAAGCTCAATGGTCCGCAGGCGTTGAGCTTCGTGCGTCAGCGCCACGATCTGCCGCGCGGCGATCTCGACCGGGTGACCCGCCAGCAGGCGGTGATGGCATCGCTGGCCCATGAGGTGATCTCGAGCAAGACGCTGTCGAGCCCGGCCACGCTGAGCCGGCTGGAGGCGGCCGTACAGCGGTCGGTGGTGCTCTCCGACGGCTGGGACATCATGGATTTCGTCGACCAGCTGCAGAAGTTGGCTGCCGGAAACGTCGCGTTCGCCACGATTCCGGTGTTGCGTGAGGACGGCTGGAGCGACGACGGCATGCAGAGTGTGGTTCGAGTCGACCCGGCAGCGGTTCAGGAGTGGGTAGCGGGCCTGCTCAACGAACAGGACGAAGGTAAGACCGAGGAGCTCGCATACACCGCGGACAAGACCACCGTCGAGGTCGTCAACGCCACAGACATCAACGGTCTTGCCGCGTCGGTGTCGGCGGTACTGTCACAGAAGGGCTTCACCCCCGGCACGACCGGCAACTACGAGGGCGGCGCCGTCGACGGGAGTCAGGTGCGGGCCGCCAAGGTGGATGACGTTGGCGCGCAATCGGTCTCGGAGGATCTGGGTGGCCTCACCGTCGTGCAGGACGGTTCTGTGGCACCGGGCACGGTTCGGGTCGTGCTCGCCGACGACTACACCGGCCCCGGTTCCGGACTCGACGGCACGGACCCGACGCTGACCGCCGACCCGGTCGAGGCTGGGGCCACCGATCCGGCGGCGCCGCCACCGCCCCCGCAAATCATCACCGCCGGTTCCGACGATCCGGAGTGTGTCAACTGACTGTCACCGCCGCACTGCTGGCACCGTTGTTGGACTCCGATCCCGCCGGGCCGAGCGTCACCTATTACGACGACGCAACCGGTGAACGTATCGAGGTGTCGAACGTGACGCTGGCGAACTGGGCGGCCAAGACCGGCAACCTCCTTCGCGACGAACTCGGCGCCGGGCCTGCGACCAGGGTGGCGATCCTGTTGCCCGCACACTGGCAGACCGCCGCGGTGCTGTTCGGCCTTTGGTGGATCGGCGCCGAGGCCCTTGTGGGCGGCGCCTCCAGCATGGACGGCGCCGACATCGCGCTGTGCACGGCGGACCTCATCGACCAGGCGGACGCGGCGGTGGGTACGGGTGAGATCGCCGTGTTGTCGTTGGACCCGTTCGGCAAGCCGGTCGCCGATCTCCCGGTCGGGCTCACCGACTACGCGACGGCGGTGCGGGTCCACGGCGACCAGATCGTCCCCGAGCGCGCACCGGGCCCGGCGCTCAACGGACGGTCCGTCGACGAGGTGCTGGCCGCCGCCGCCCGAGCCGCCACCGCCGCCGGGCTCCGGGCGCGGGATCGGGTACTGTCCACCGCCGATTGGGCTACGGCCGACGACGTGGTCGGGCGCCTACTCGCGGTCTACACCGTCGGCGGATCCCTGGTGCAGGTCGCGCATCCGGATGCGGCCGCGTTGGAGCGGCGCCGCGCGATGGAGAAGATCACCCGCGACCTCGGTTGAACGCCCACGGGTCATCCAGATCGAGACCATTCCCTTGGTCACCGACCGGACAACCTGACAGTCGTTCGCCGCGGTCAACACCGCGGACGCAGGTGTGCGACGTCACCGGCCGCGACCGTCACGCAGTCGCCGCCACTGACGATGGTCAGCCTGCCGAGATGGTCGATGTCGCTCGCCGTTCCCCGCAGGCGTCGGTCGCCGGGCAGCGTGGCGGTGACCTCCTGACCCAGCGTGACGCTGCGGCGTCGGTAGTCGGCGTCGAGGGCCTCGTCGGCGCCCTCAGCACGGCGCCATCGGGTGATCCGCTCGCCGAGATGACGCAAGACGGCTATGCCGAGATCATTGCGGTCGTGATGGCGGGCACCGAGGAGCGACAGCGACGTCGCGCTCGGGCTGGGCGCCTCGACGTCGCTCATCGTGACGTTCAGCCCGATCCCCAGGATCACCACCGGCTGAGGGGCGGCCACTTCGGCGAGGATCCCGGCCAACTTCTTCTCGCCGACGAGCACGTCGTTCGGCCACTTGAGTCCCGCCTCCACGCCCGACACCTCAGCCACGGCGTCGCGCACCGCCACGCCGGTCAGCAGTGGCAACCAACCCCAGGCATCGGGCCGGACGCCACCGGTATCCACGGCGACCGACATCGTGAGCTGAGATCGCGGGGGAGCGCTCCACTGCCGGCCATGTCTGCCACGACCGGCGCTCTGATACTCCGTGAGCAGGACCCTGCCCCCGACCTCCTCTCCCGCTGCCGCGCACGCCAGGAGATCGGCGTTGGTGGAGCCGGTCTCCTCGACGACATCGAGATCCCGCCATCCGGCGGGGAGTCGCTGGCGCAGCATTGCCGCGTCGAGCGGCGGGCGGAGCGACTCGATGGCCATGGGCTGGAGCCTAGCTGTACCGACCCGTGCCTCAGCGCAGCAGTGCGCGTGACATCACCACGCGCTGAATCTGATTGGTGCCCTCGTAGATCTGGGTGATCTTGGCGTCACGCATGAATCGCTCGACGGGGAAGTCAGCGGTGTAACCGGCTCCGCCGAACAACTGCACCGCGTCGGTGGTGACCTCCATCGCCACGTCGGAGGCAAAGCACTTCGAGGCGGCGGAGATGAACCCGAGATTGCCCTCGCCGCGTTCGGCCCGCGCCGCGGCCGAGTACACCATCAGCCGGGCGGCCTCCACCTTCATCGCCATGTCGGCGAGCATGAACTGCACACCCTGGAAGTCGCTGATCGACGTGCCGAACTGCTTGCGGTCCTTGGTGTAGGCGATCGCCGCGTCCACCGCACCCTGGGCGATGCCGACGGCTTGCGCACCAATGGTCGGCCGGGTGTGGTCGAGCGTCGCCAGCGCGGTCTTGAATCCGGTGCCGGACTCCCCGACCATCCGGTCACCCGGGATGCGGCAGTTCTCGAAGTACAACTCGGTGGTCGGCGAACCCTTGATGCCGAGCTTGCGTTCCTTCGGTCCCACCGTGAAGCCCTCGTCGTCGATGTGCACCATGAACGCCGAGATGCCGTTGGCGCCCTTGTCGGGATCGGTCACCGCCATCACGGTGTACCAGGACGACTTGCCGCCGTTGGTGATCCACGCCTTGGCGCCGTTGAGGATCCAGTCGTCGCCGTCGGCCTTGGCGCGGGTACGCATCGACGCGGCATCGCTTCCCGCCTCACGCTCCGACAGCGCGTAGGAGGCCAGTTGGCCGTCGACGAGGTCGGGCAGCACCTTGGTCTTGAGTTCCTCGGAGCCGCGCAGGATCAGGCCCATGGTGCCGAGCTTGTTGACCGCGGGGATCAGCGAGGCCGACGCGTCCACCCGCGCGACCTCCTCGATGACGATGCAGGCCGCCACCGAATCGGCGCCTTGCCCGCCGTACTCCTCGGGCACGTGCACCGCGTTGAAGCCCGAGGCGTTGAGCGCGTCGAGCGCCTCCTGCGGGAACCGCATCTGCTCGTCGACGTCCGCCGCGTACGGAGCGATCTCCTTCTCCGCGAGTGCGCGGATCGCCGCCCGCAACTCCTGGTGCTCCTCGGGCAACTGAAACACATCGAACGACGGATTACCGGTCCAACCAGCCATCGTGACCCTCCTTGCTACTCGCGGGTAACTCTACCTGCGCTCATCCTCACCGAGTAGCCGACTCCGCAGCGCTTTATCCTTCTCGAGCACCATCTGTTCGAGGTCGGCCTGGAAGCCGACCATGCGGGCACGGAGTGCTGAATCGGCTGCTGCGAGGATCCGCACGGCCAACAGTCCGGCGTTGCGGGCACCGCCGATCGACACCGTGGCCACCGGTACACCGGCAGGCATCTGCACGATCGACAGCAGCGAATCCAGCCCGTCCAGCCGGGCCAGGGGCACCGGCACGCCGATCACCGGCAACGGTGTCGCCGAGGCGACCATCCCCGGCAGATGCGCCGCCCCGCCGGCACCGGCGATGACGACCTCGATTCCACGGTCGGCGGCCGTGCTCGCGTAGTCCAGCATGCGACCGGGGGTTCGGTGCGCGGAGACCACACCGACCTCGAAGGCCACCTCGAATTCTGCGAGCGCTTCGGCGGCGTCGGCCATCACCGACCAGTCGCTGTCGCTGCCCATGATGACCCCCACGCGGGGGGCTGGTGCGTTCACCCCGAGATTCCTTCCCTGACGACGGCGTGCGGATCCCATCCGTCGGTCCACTCCGCGTGGGACAGCCAGTGCGCTGCCCGCTCGGCCCGCTCGCGCAGCACGCCCGGATGGTCACCGGTGAGGTTGACGTGGCCGATCTTGCGGCCCGGCCGCTCTCCCTTGCCGTACAGGTGCACCTTGGCGTCGGGCATCCGGGCAAACAGGTGGTGCACGCGTTCGTCCATCGACATCGCGGGACTGTGAGGTGCGCCGATGACATTGGCCATGACGGTGGCGGGAGCGAGCAACGCGGTGTCCCCGAGGGGATAGTCCAGTACCGCGCGGACGTGCTGTTCGAACTGACTGGTGACCGCGCCGTCCATGCTCCAGTGCCCGGAGTTGTGCGGGCGCATCGCGAGTTCGTTCACCAGCAACCGGCCGTCGGTCGTCTCGAAGAGTTCGACGGCGAGGACCCCGACCACTCCGAGTTCGGCGGCCAGCTTCAGTGCCAGCTGTTGGGCGCTCGAGCCGAGCTCGTCGAACAGCTCCGGCGCAGGCGCCAGCACCACCACGCAGATACCGTCACGCTGGACCGTCTCGACCACCGGCCACGCCGCGCCTTGGCCGAACGGCGACCTGGCCACCAGGGCCGCCAGCTCGCGTCGCATGTCGACACGTTCTTCGGCGATGATCGGCACGCCGTCGGCGAGGTAGCGGGCGGCGACGTCGCGCGCCTCGTCGACGTCGGCGGCGAGCGCCACGCCACGGCCGTCGTACCCGCCGCGGATCGTCTTCAGCACGACCGGGCCGCCGACCTCTGCGGAGAAGGCCGCGACGTCGTCGACGGTGTCGACGGCGGTGTAACGCGGGATCGGCGCTCCCATCGCCTCGAGTCGCCTGCGCATCACCAGCTTGTCCTGGGCGTGCACCAACGCAGCGGGCGGCGGCGCCACGTTCACGCCCTCGGCAACCAGAGTCTCGAGCGCCTCGGTGGGGACGTGTTCGTGGTCGAAGGTCAGCACCGTTGCGCCGGCCGCCGCGCGCCGCAGCGCATCCAGGTCGGTGTGCGATCCGATTACCACGTCGGGCGTCACCTGGGCGGCCGGCTCCTGTGGACCGGTGGCGAGCACGCGCAGGCTCTGGCCGAGCGCGATCGCCGCCTGATGGGTCATCCGGGCGAGCTGGCCTCCGCCGATCATGGCCACCACCGGTGGAGAAGAAGTAGTACTCGGCACGCCGCCTATCGTGTCATGGCCCGGTCCGGCAGATTGACCAGGAATGACGCCGCGATACGGCTGCGATACGACAGGGGCCCCTTCGGTTCCGTAGACTTCTTCCTTGTGTCTTTCGCCGATGCGACGATCAAGCGGCTGCCGCGGCCCATCCGGCCGTACGCAGAGCAGCATCATGAGCTCATCAAGTTCGCCATCGTCGGCGCGACCACGTTCGTCATCGACTCGGTCATCTTCTTCACCCTCAAGCTGACGATTCTGGAGCCCAAGCCGGTGACGGCAAAGATCATCGCCGGAATCGTGGCGGTGATCGCGTCTTACATCCTCAACCGGGAGTGGAGCTTCCGTGATCGCGGTGGACGTGAGCGACATCACGAGGCGCTGTTGTTCTTCGGGTTCAGCGGTGTCGGCGTGTTGCTCAGCATGTTGCCGCTGTACTTCTCGAGCTACGTGCTGGGCCTTCGTGTGCCCGAGGTATCGCTGACGATGGAGAACATCGCCGACTTCGTCTCCGCCTACATTCTCGGCAACCTGCTGCAGATGGCGTTCCGGTTCTGGGCCTTCCGGCGCTGGGTGTTCCCGGAGGAGTTCGGCCGCAACCCCGACAAGGCGCTGGAATCCACCTTGACCAGCGGGGGTTTTGCCGAGGCGATGGAGGACGCCGCCGGGCACCACGCCGATCAACACAACGACGGCACCGTGACACCGTTGCGGCGGTCCCGCCGACGCGCGGAGCTCGATCAGCTCGGTGACTCGTCGAACCCCAGGGTGTCGAAGACTTCGTGATACAGCAGTGAGTGCACGCGCTCCACGCGGGGAATGTCGTGGAATTCCAGTGGACCCTGCGCCGCTGACTCGATGACCAGGGTCCCGGTGCGCCAAATCCGGTCGAGGAGGCCGTGCCGAAACTCGACGCTGTTGATCCGTGCCAGCGGGATGTCGATGCCGGCGCGGGTGAGCAAACCATGCCGGAACATCACCCGCCGATCGGTGATGACGAAATGCGTCGTCCACCAGGCGAGGAACGGCCATACCGTCAGCCAGCCGACGAGCACCAGCCAGATGCCACCGATGACGAGGAAGATGACGTTCTTGGTGGAGGCGTCCCAGGCGAGGGTGTTGACGTACCCGGCCACGAAGGCGGCGGCCGCGCTGGTGCCGAGCAGCACGAGCACCGCGCCGATCAACCGCTTCCAGTGCGGATGCCGGTGCAGGACCACCTGTTCGTCCCTGGCCAGCATGTTTTCCGGATATCCCACGGCAGCACTGTACTCAGGGGCGTGTGCGCGGCGGTGGTGTCAACTTCAGTAGGCGCCGGAGTGGCGCAGCATCGCCTTGACGGTCTTGAAGGCGATCTGCAGGTCGGAGATCATCGACCAGTTCTCCACGTAGAACAGGTCGAGCCGGACCGAATCTTCCCATGACAGATCGGAGCGGCCGCTGACCTGCCACAGACCGGTGATCCCCGGCCGAACCAGCAGCCGGCGCCGGACGTGGTCGTCGTAGGTCTTGACCTCGCTGGCCAGCGGCGGCCGCGGGCCGACGACACTCATGTCGCGCTTGAGCACGTTGATGAACTGCGGCAGCTCGTCGATGCTGTACTTGCGCAACAACCGACCGAGCGGGGTGACCCGCGGATCCTCGCGGATCTTGAACAGGACTCCGCCGTCGCTCTCGTTCAGCGCGGCCAATCCGGGCCGCATCCTGTCCGCACCGTCGACCATGGTGCGGAACTTCACCATCTCGAACGGTCGGCCGTCGAGACCGATGCGCTCGGAGCGGTAGAAAACCGGACCGTGGCTGGTCAACTTGACCGCGACCGCCACGGCGGTCAGGATCGGCGCGCCGAGCAGGAGCACAGACCCGGCGAAGACCATGTCAAAGAGCCGCTTCTGGAACCGTTTCGCGCCGTTGTACTGCGGCTTCTCCACGTGGATCAGCGGAAGCCCGGCGACCGGACGCATCGTCAGGCGCGGGCCGGCGACGTCGACGACCCCGGGTGCGACGAGCAGGTCGATGTCGAGCTTCTCGAGTTCCCAGGAGAGGTCGCGCATACCGCGTCCGTCGAGCCGCTCGGTGGCGGTCACGGCGACAGCGTGGCTCTGGGTCGCGGTCACGGCTCCCACGACGTTGGTCTCGTCACCGAAGATGGGGATCGAGCCGACACCCGGAACCTGGAGCTCGGACATGGCGAAGCCGCTGGGGACGCAGGCGCCGACGACGAGGTATTCCGACTTCGTCTCGCGGGCAAGCGACCTGGTGAGGTCGCGGATGGCGTGCGGGTTGCCGACCACGAGCAGGCGGGTGATGCACCGACCGTACTTCTCCCGCACCGAGGCGACGACGCGGCGGGCGACCCATCGCACGACGATCAGCGCCACCAGGCCGATCGGCAGCGCGATCATCAGGTAACCGCGGGCGATGTTGAGCTTGAACAGCATCGAGATGATCGCCACACCGCCGAAGACGGCCAGGGTCGCCAGCCACACCCGCCGGTACTCTTCGGCGCCCGAACCGATCACCCGCGGGGACCGGGTTCGGTTGATCGACATTGCCAGCATCCAGACGGCGGCGATGATCACCGACAGGATCGAGTAAGACAAGTCCGGGTAGGTGTTGGTCTCCCCGGGTAGGCTGCCGAAACGGAGCCACTGAGCTGCGCCGATAGCCAGCACAACGGCAGCGAGGTCCAAGACGACCAGACGGCGTGCATAGCCCCGCTGCCAGAGTGGCACGCTTCCCGGCTCGACTACGGCCTTTGCTGTGGTACCTAATTGATCGTCCACCGCAGTCATGCGGTCCCCCCCGCGCTCAATTTCCCCTGGCTGACCCTAACGCACGTCACACAAGCATCTCAAGATGATCACGAAACCGCTCGGCGGTCGACCGGTCAATTCGTTAGTTCACGTTTACGTTTGCAGCGCATACGCGGCATTGGCCGGTCGTCAACCGGCGCCGATTGGTTTGCTGGCCCCGGGCGGCGCTTCACTGGGGCGCCACACCGCCCGATCCGGAGAGAAATCATTTCTAAGGGGATTTCTAAGGGGATCGTGAAAGCGCCGGAGAATGGTCGAATAGCATCAACCATCATGACGAGCGTGACTGATCCCTCCGCGCCCTCGGGCGCCCACGAGATCGACATTCACACCACTGCCGGCAAGCTGGCCGACCTGCGCAAGCGGACGCAGGAGGCCCAGCACCCGGTCGGTGAGGCAGCGGTCGAGAAGGTGCACGCCAAGGGCAAGCTGACGGCCCGCGAGCGCATCCTCGCGCTGCTCGACGAGGATTCGTTCGTCGAGCTCGACGCGTTGGCCAAGCACCGCAGCACCAACTTCGGGCTGCAGGCCAACCGGCCGCCAGGCGACGGTGTGGTGACCGGATACGGCACCATCGACGGCCGCGAGGTCTGCATCTTCAGCCAGGATGCCACCGTGTTCGGCGGCAGCCTCGGTGAGGTCTACGGCGAGAAGATCGTCAAGGTGCAGGAACTCGCCATCAAGACGGGCCGTCCGCTCATCGGCATCAACGACGGCGCCGGAGCGCGCATCCAGGAGGGCGTCGTCTCGCTGGGCCTCTACAGCCGCATCTTCCACAACAACATCAAGGCGTCGGGCGTCATCCCGCAGATCTCGCTGATCATGGGCGCCGCGGCCGGCGGCCACGTGTACTCGCCCGCGCTCACCGACTTCGTGATCATGGTCGACAAGACCAGCCAGATGTTCATCACCGGTCCGGACGTCATCAAGACGGTCACCGGTGAAGAGGTGACCATGGAGGAACTCGGCGGCGGCCACACCCACATGGCGAAGTCCGGTCTGGCGCACTACGTCGCCTCCGGCGAGCAGGACGCGTTCGACTACGTCCGGGACCTGCTGTCCTACCTGCCGCCGAACAACTACGCCGATCCGCCGCGCTACCCGTCGCCGGCACCGGCCGGCCCGATCGAGGAGACCCTCACCGACGAGGACCTCGAGCTGGACACGCTGATCCCGGACTCGCCGAACCAGCCGTACGACATGCACGAGGTCATCACGCGCATCCTCGACGACGACGAGTTCCTGGAGATCCAGGAGGGTTACGCGAACAACATCATCGTCGGGTTCGGGCGTATCGACGGCCGCCCGGTGGGCATCGTCGCCAACCAGCCGACCCAGTTCGCCGGCTGCCTCGACATCAACGCCTCGGAGAAGGCCGCGCGGTTCGTCCGGACCTGCGACTGCTTCAACATCCCGATCGTCATGCTCGTCGACGTCCCGGGCTTCCTGCCCGGGACCGAGCAGGAGTACAACGGCATCATTCGCCGCGGCGCGAAGCTGCTCTACGCCTACGGCGAGGCCACGGTCGCCAAGATAACCGTCATCACCCGCAAGGCCTACGGCGGCGCGTACTGCGTCATGGGTTCCAAGGACATGGGCTGCGACGTCAACGTCGCGTGGCCGACGGCGCAGATCGCGGTCATGGGAGCCTCCGGCGCGGTCGGCTTCGTGTACCGCCAGCAGCTCAAAGAGGCCGCCCAGGAAGGCCAGGACGTCGACGCGCTGCGTCTGCAACTACAGCAGGAGTACGAGGACACCCTGGTCAACCCGTACGTGGCCGCGGAGCGCGGATACGTCGACGCGGTCATCCCGCCGTCGCACACCCGCGGTTACATCGGCACCGCGTTGCGCCTGCTGGAGCGCAAGATCACCCAGACGCCACCCAAGAAGCACGGCAACATCCCGCTCTAAGATCTCGCCGTGATCGACCGCTAAGGAGCCGGCCATGTCGCAGGACACCGACATCACCGAGGTCAGCGATCACCGCCAGCTGACCATCGACCTACCCCCCGCCACCGACCCCCACATCCACATCGTGAAGGGGCAGCCGACCGACGAGGAGATCGCCGCGCTGGCCGTGGTGCTCGCCAGCGCAGGCGGCGAGCACGTCGAGCCGGGACCGCAGGAGTTCAACCCGTGGGGCCATCCGGTGGGCAAGCTGCGCTACGACGTCACCAGCTGGCAGCGGGTGACGCTGCTGGAGCGCACCCACATGCGGAGGTGATGAGCGCTTGCGCGAAGAACGTCGAACTTGACCACCCGGGTCGTCCTCGGGTCCGCGTCGACGGGCCGGCTGAAGCTGTTGCGCCAGGCCGGGATCGAACCACTGGTCCTCGTGTCCGGGGTGGACGAGGATGCGATCGTCGCGGCCCTGGGTGCGGCGGCGCCGCCGGACCAGGTGGTGTGCGCCCTGGCCGCGGCCAAGGCCGCCAGCGTCGTGGACGCCCTTCCGGCCGACGTCGCGGCCGACTGCGTGGTCCTCGGGTGCGACTCGATGCTCCTTCTGGACGGCCGCCTGACCGGTAAACCCGGTACGGCGGCGGCCGCGCGCGCGCAATGGCAACTGATGGCAGGACGCAGCGGTGAGCTCTATACCGGCCACTGCGTCATACGGGTCCGCGACGGTGTCACCGAGCGACGCCAGCACGAGGCGGCCGCCACCACGGTCCGCTTCGGCTGCCCATCTCCGGTCGATCTGACCGCCTACCTGGACAGCGGCGAACCGCTCGACGTGGCAGGCGCATTCACGCTCGACGGGCTCGGTGGCTGGTTCCTCGACGGGGTCGACGGCGACCCTTCGAACGTGATTGGGCTGAGCCTTCCGCTGGTACGCCGCATGCTGGAGCGGGTCGACCTGTCGGTTCCCGAGTTGTGGACGCGCTGACCGCGGCCCGGCGCCACGCTGACCGGCGGTAGGCTCATTTGCGTGCCGCTGCCACCTGATCCCAGCCCGAAACTCGCCGACTACGCCCACCCGGAACGGCTGGTCACCGCCGACTGGCTGGCCGGTAATCTCGGCCGCCCCGGTCTGGCCATCGTCGAGTCGGACGAAGACGTCCTGCTCTACGACACCGGCCACATCCCCGGCGCGGTGAAGATCGACTGGCACGTCGACCTCAACGATCCCAATGTCCGCGACTACATCGACGGCAAGCAGTTCGCCGCGCTGATGGACCGCAAGGGCATCAGCCGCGACGACACCGTGGTCATCTACGGGGACAAGAGCAACTGGTGGGCGGCCTACGCGCTGTGGGTCTTCACGTTGTTCGGGCATCCCGACGTGCGGTTGCTCGACGGCGGCCGTGACCTGTGGATCTCGGACGGGCGCGACACCACTCTCGATGTGCCGTCCAAGCAGACCAGTGGCTACCCGGTCGTCGAACGTGACGACGCCCCGATCCGCGCATACCGCGAGGACGTGCTGGAGATCCTGGGCAGGCAGCCGCTCATCGATGTGCGCTCGCCGGCCGAGTACACCGGTGAGCGCACCCACATGCCCGACTACCCGGAAGAGGGTGCGCTGCGCGGCGGGCACATCCCGACCGCGCGGTCGATCCCCTGGAGCAAGGCGGCCCGGGACAACGGTCAGTTCCGCACCAGGGCCGAGCTGGAAGAGCTCTACGGCTTCCTCCGCCCCGGCGACGAGACGGTCGTCTACTGCCGCATCGGTGAGCGGTCCAGCCACACCTGGTTCGTCCTCACCCACCTGCTCGGCCTGCCGGGGGTGCGCAACTATGACGGCTCGTGGACCGAGTGGGGCAACGCAGTACGCGTGCCCGTCGCGGTCGGATCCGATCCGGGAGAGGTTCCGGGGTCGTCATGACGATGCCGGCCGCCCTCGCCGAGGTCGTGTCCGAGTTCCGGGACGTGCAGGGTCAGGACAGGCTCCGACTGCTGCTGGAGTTCGCCGACGACCTGCCCGCGCTGCCGTCGGAGCTCGAAGAGGCGGCGATGGAACCGGTGCCCGAATGCCAGTCGCCGCTGTTCCTGCACGTCGACGCCGCCGACCGCAACCAGGTAAGGCTGTACTTCAGCGCGCCGGCCGAAGCGCCGACCACCCGGGGCTTCGCGGCCATCCTGGCGACTGGGCTCGACGAGCAACCGGCGGACGACATCCTCGGCGTGCCCGACGACTTCTACCTCGAACTGGGGTTGGCCGCGCTGATCAGCCCGCTGCGACTGCGGGGGATGTCGGCGATGCTTGCCCGGATCAAGAACCGGCTGCGGGCTTAACTCCAACACTCTTCGGCAGCCCTGACTACACCCACTCCGTACCACTAAACGTCTGCCAACGGCTCACCCGCTTCGGGCGCCTGCCAGCACACCTTCCACCACTTCCGAACCAGATGCTTTTGGCTCGGCCCCTTGACATCCAACGAATTCAGCACCAAGTCCGGGTCACCAGAGGCTTCGACGACAGCCTCCTGCGCCTCGTCGAGGTGCATGTCGACAACGTCGGGCATCGTCGGCTCTTCCTGCGCCCCGCCGCGGTGGGTCCGGCAACGCTGCTTGCCGCCAAAAAGATCATCGATGCAACACTGATAACCTGTGTCGGATTGCTCCACATACGTCCCCCTTGGCTCCAGGTTCAAGATGTACAGCAACGGTTGCCGGTGTTCTTGTTCTCCCATAGGAAGTCTGATTATTCGGTGCTATAGGACGTAAGCGCCTCGAGGTGAACGGTCACCGCCAGGTGCTGTCGGCTGCCGCTTTGAATAGCAAAGACGCTGCGCTTCGATGAGTCCTTTACATGCTGCAGCGAGCTCCTAGCGTCCACGTATCGATCGACGACGAACCGACCGCCCTGGGCGCAATGACCGTCAGCGCCCCGGCCGACACACCCTCCAGGACAGTGAGGACGACAGTACTTCCAGCGGACGAACTTACTCTCAAGTAACGGCACCGCCTCGCCGAGACCTCAGGTGCGGCGCCTAAACTGCCCGGGATAAGTTCTTAAAGACGTTCTTAAATAAGTGCCCGAAAGGCATACCAGCAGGAGGCGAAGTGGCCAGTCACGCCAGCTCGAAGATCTCCAAGGTGCTTGTCGCCAACCGAGGAGAGATTGCGGTCCGGGTCATCCGGGCGGCGAAGGACGCCGGGTTGCCGAGCGTGGCGGTCTACGCCGAACCCGACGCCGACGCACCGCACGTCCGGCTCGCGGACGAGGCCTTCGCGCTGGGCGGCCAGACCTCGGCCGAGTCCTACCTGGTATTCGAGAAGCTGCTCGACGCGGCGCAGAAGTCGGGGGCGAACGCCATTCACCCCGGTTACGGCTTCCTCAGCGAGAACGCCGACTTCGCCCAGGCCGTCATCGACGCCGGGCTGATCTGGATTGGCCCCAGCCCGCAGTCGATCCGCGACCTCGGCGACAAGGTGACCGCGCGTCACATCGCCGCGCGAGCGCAGGCGCCCCTGGTCCCCGGCACACCGGATCCGGTCAAGGACGCCGATGAGGTCGTGGCGTTCGCCAAGGAGTACGGCGTCCCGGTCGCGATCAAGGCCGCCTTCGGCGGTGGCGGTCGCGGCATGAAGGTCGCGCGCACCATCGCGGAGATCCCCGAGCTGTTCGATTCGGCCACCCGTGAGGCCGTCGCCGCGTTCGGCCGCGGTGAGTGCTTCGTCGAGCGCTACCTCGACAAGCCACGCCATGTCGAAGCGCAGGTCATCGCCGATCAGCACGGCAATGTCGTCGTCGCGGGTACCCGCGACTGCTCGCTGCAGCGCCGCTTTCAGAAATTGGTGGAAGAAGCTCCGGCACCGTTCTTGACCGACGCGCAACGCAAGGAGATCCACGAGTCGGCCAAGCGTATTTGCAAGGAGGCCGGCTACTACGGGGCGGGCACCGTCGAGTACCTCGTCGGCCAGGACGGTCTGATCTCGTTCCTCGAGGTGAACACCCGTCTGCAGGTCGAGCACCCGGTCACCGAGGAGACCTCCGGTATCGACCTGGTCCGTCAGCAGTTTCGCATCGCCAACGGCGAACCGCTCGGCATCACCGAGGACCCGACGCCGCGCGGCCACTCGATCGAGTTCCGCATCAACGGCGAGGACGCCGGACGTGGCTTCCTGCCCGCCCCCGGCCCGGTGACCAAGTTCGAGCCGCCGACCGGCCCCGGCGTTCGCCTGGACTCCGGCGTGGAGTCCGGATCGGTGATCGGCGGTCAGTTCGATTCGATGCTGGCCAAGCTGATCGTCACCGGCGCCACCCGCGAGGAGGCCTTGGAGCGCTCGCGCCGCGCCTTGGCGGAGTTCAACGTCGAAGGACTCGCCACGGTCATCCCGTTCCACCGGGCGGTGGTCAGCGATCCCGCGTTCATCGGTGACGAGGACGGCTTCACCGTGCACACCCGGTGGATCGAAACCGAATGGGACAACACCGTCGATCCGTTCACCGGTAGGGAGCCGATCGACGAAGAGGACACCGCACCACGCCAGACCGTGGTCGTGGAGGTCGGCGGCCGGCGCCTCGAGGTATCGCTGCCGGGCGATCTGGTCCTCGGCACCGGCGGGGGTGCCGCCCCCGCAGGCGTGATCCGCAAGAAGCCCAAGCCGCGTAAGCGTGGCGGGCACGGCGGTGCTGCGACGTCCGGCGACTCGGTCACCGCGCCGATGCAGGGCACCGTCGTCAAGGTCGCGGTCGAAGAGGGTCAGCAGGTGTCCGCCGGGGACCTGGTCGTCGTCCTCGAGGCGATGAAGATGGAGAACCCGGTGACCGCCCACAAGGACGGCGCCATCACCGGACTCGCGGTGGAGGCGGGCGCCGCTGTCACCCAGGGCACCGTACTGGCCGAGATCAAGAGCGACGGCGAGTAACCCCTCCGGCTCGCACCCCGGTGCAGTCGTTCGGTCCGGCCGAACGACTGCACCAAGTCTTTGTGCTGGGCGAAAGCGGTCCCGTCGGCCCCCCGGCGACCCGGTGGTCACGTGCCGTGACGTCGCCGCCAGACCTCGCTTGGACTACCGGATTTTGCTGCGGGCTCTCCCTCCACATGGTGGCAGCTGCCCTCCGAGCACGTACTTCGCCCAATTCGGGAGCCACCGCTGGGCGATGTGCTCTTTACACCGGCAAAGATGAGCCGGACCACGAAAACAAGTCATCGCACCCCAGCCCTTGATCGTTGCCACGCCGCTCGACATACGTGTCGACGTGATCCCGCGCGGTGCGCCTCGTGGCGCTCCGGCAACGAGACCGGCAACCTGGTCGAGGGATAGAGGAGCAGGTATACCATCGGTTTTCGGCCCGGAAACATGTCTAGGGCGAATATGATAGGAGCGGTCCCAATACGTCCGACACCGCGTCTGGTAACGGTTCGACGTCGATCCGAGTTTTGCCGACGCGGCCCATTCGGCCCGCCGAAATGGTGTGGCAGCGAATAACGGCGGGGGACGAGATATTTGCCTCAACGTCATTCTGAGGCGCTAGGTTAACAATGGATATTACCAATTGCCTCTAAGGATCCCCTCAGGTACAGTTTGCTGCGTGCCTGAAGGGTCAGGCAGGGACATGGTCATTGACGGCGGCGCTCCGTCGTCAGGCACCAGGTGACGAGGCGGGTAAGGGACATTCGCCTCACCATCCGAGGGGGAGCGGCCCCGCTTCTTCGGTGCAAGCCGGAGAAGCGGGGCGCCGTTCGGTCAGGGCGCCACTGCGGCGCGAAGCGTTCCGGGCGGCGCGGAGACCGGCACCGAATCGATGTCGTCGAGACCGACCGGGTCCGACACCACCGCGGCCCACGGATATGCATCCCGGGTGCGATGCAGGAAAGCGACCACCTGCTCGAGGTGGCGTGGCTCGTAGTTGTGCCCGCCGCCGATCGTCCACCAGTTGCGAACCAGGCTCTCGGGGTCGAACGACACCGGACGACCGGGCATCACCGAACCGGCCAGCACCAACGCTCCCCCGATGTCCAGACGTGCCACCGCGGCCTCGACCACGTCCGCCGCAACCGGTGAAGTCGATCGCGACATCCACCGGTCCACCCGCGTACGCGGCGAGGTGAATCACCTGGTGACCTCGTCGAATCGCTTCCATGGCGTGAGCGGTGCCGAGTATCCCGCCGCCGACGATGATGATCCGCATGGCCGAGCACCCTCCCGGCTCCGGCGACGGGGCGCCGACGTCGAGATCGTCGACAGCCGAACGAGAGACGTGGATCATTGGTATAGACCAATTGCTTGTTACGCTGGGCGCGTGTCCATCCGCGAGCAGACGGTGACCCTTCTGGACTCCTTGCGTGGGGTGTGGGACGAGTTGGCCGTCGACGAACTCGACCATGCCCTGCAGTCAGCCGCACGCGCGCTCGACGACGACACGGACGACGAGCTGGTCCTCGCGGCAGCACTCCACGACATCGGTCACAGTCCCTTGCTGGTAGCCGATTCCGTAGCGCACGAACGCGTCGCCCGTGAGTGGCTTACCCCGCGGTTCGGCGCCCGTGTGGGCTGGCTGGCCGGCGCTCACGTCGCGGCAAAGCGCTATCTCGCCGCGACCGAACCGGGCTACGCCGGCGCCCTGTCCGACGTGTCGGTGGCGTCGCTGCACCGGCAGGGTGGCGCCGCGGTCGATCCAGGACTGGTCACCCACCGCTGGTGGCCCGACGCCCTCCGGCTGCGACGTTACGACGACGCCGCCAAGGATCCCGGCGCGAGCGGCGTCGACATCGAGACGGTCGTCGTCGTGGCCCAACGTGTCGCCGCCGCAGGCAGGAGTTATTCGTCATGAACACCGACGCGGTACGTGTACCGAAGACCCACCTCGTCCGCACCGAACTCGACGGCCTGCTGACCGGGTCGGATGTCGGCGACCCGGTCCCCTCCGAAAGGGAACTGGCGGTTCGCTTCGGGGTGGCGCGGGAGACCGTGCGCCAGGCTTTGCATGAACTGCTGGTCGAAGGGCGCGTGGAACGCCGCGGCCGCGGCACCGTGGTATCGAGGCCGAAACTGGTGCAACCGCTTTCGCTGAAGTCCTACACCGAGGGGGCGGTGCGGATGGGCCGCACGCCGGGCCGTGTGCTGGTCTCCTGGGTGGACGTCCGCGCCGATGCGGCGATGTCGGCCGCCCTAGGGGTGGCCGTCGGGGCGACAGTGATGCACCTCGAGCGGGTACTGCTGGCCGACGGCGAGCGAATCGGCCTCGAGAGTACCTACCTCAGCGTGCGACGGTTCGGTTGGCTGCGCGACTCCTTCGATCCGGCCACATCGTTGTACGCGGCGATCCGTGCGTCGGGCGTCGAGTTCGGCGCAGCGCTCGAGCGGGTCGAGACGGCGCTACCGTCCCCGCGCGAGGCGGCGCTGCTCGGAACCACCACCGCCATGCCCGTGCTGATGCTCAACAGGCGCACGGTCGACGACGCCGACCACCCGATCGAGGTGGTGCGCGCGTTGTACCGCGGCGATCGGGTGGCCTTCGAGGCGGCGCTCACCGACCGTTGACGGTCGACGACCCGATGGACTCCACCGGGTCGGCGTTGATGGTCTCCGCCGCCGGCCTTGACCAGCTCGCTACAGTTCACCCGACGACAAACCGGGAAGGCGATCACATGGAACCCGTCGAGATCAACGCAGGTGCGTGGTATCTGCGGGCACTGCGCGCCGATCCGTTGATGGACGACCGCCCCGCCCTGGCTGACCTCGGTGAGACCGATCCCGATCACGTCCACGTCGCCGCCGCCGAGTGGATGGCGGACACCCGCTTCCGGTGGGCGGTGTGCGAACCCACCACCGGCGAGTTGTTGGCCGAGGTTGCCCTACGACCGGACACCGGGGAGGTCTCGTCGCGCGCCCGTGCGGGGCACGAGGCGGCCGCCGGCGCCGCGACGGACGCCCTCCGCCGGTTCGCCGCTGCGCTGGATCTGCGGAGTTGACCGATGGCAACAACCTGCGGGGCGCCGCACCGATAATTGCTCTCCGGTGCGTTGCACTGGCGGACCTGATCTTGGTAACGGTTCGGTGGTTTCGCACGGCGGCGCACGAGCAACCATTGGCGGCTCTTCATGAATGACGGTGTAGTTGGGGTTTGAATCCGCCGGTTTCCAGCAGTGATCTGGCGATGTAGTTGGTGAGGTTGCGGAATCCGAGGGCCGATCCGCGGAGGTGCTCGAGACGGCCGTTGATCGCTTCGGTGGGCCCGTTGGAGGTGCCGGGCCGGTCGAAGTAGGCCAAGACGTCGGCGGCCCGCTTTTTGAGTGTGCGTCCGAGGGTGATCACCTCCTGCAGGGCTTGGGGGACGCCGGTGCTCAGCGTGGTGATCAGCGCGGCCATCATGGTGCGGCCGGTCTTGCGGTCGGGGTGTCGGTAGGCGGCCACGGTGCGCTGATACATCGTCCAGGTGGCCTCGACCTCGGCATGAGCGTCGACGGCGAACACGGCGTCGAGCCGGGCCTTCTGTTTGTCGGTGAGCAGATCGGCCCCGGTCTGCAGGGTGCGCCGGCACGCATAGAGCGGGTCGGTCTTGCGGCCCCGGTGCCCACAGGTGGCCAGCTGGACACGGCGCCGGCATTCATCGAGGGCGTTGCCGGCCATCCGGACCACATGGAAGGCGCGGTCCATCACCGTGGCTGCCTCGGGCAGCTCTTCAGCGGTGGCGGTCTTGAACCCGGAAAATCCGTCCATGGCAACGACTTCCACTCGGTCACGCCATTCTTGTGGCCGCTCAGCCAGCCATTGTTGGAACGCTTTCTTGGACCGCCCTTCGACCATGTCGAGCAGCCGTGCCGGGCCGGAGCCGTCACGCACTGGGGTCAGGTCGATGATGACGGTGACGTACTTGTCGCCGCGACGGGTGTGACGCCACACGTGCTCGTCGACGCCGATCACCCGCACACCGTCGAAGCGGGCCGGATCGGCGATGAGTACCCGCTGGCCTTCGGCCAGCACCGCGTTATTGGCGGTGTTCCACGACACCGCCAGTGCTTCAGCGACCCGCGCCACGCTCAAGTGCTGGCAGACAAGGGCTTCCAGCGCCCACTGCACAGCGCGCCGAGACAGCTTGGCCCGCGGTTCGGCGGCCTTGCTGGTGTCTTGGCGCCACATGCGCGCAGCCGGCACACCGGTAGCGGCGCACAGTGACCAGCAAGGTCGTGGGCCGCCACCCGAACGGTTCGTGCGCAAGCTCGCGGGTGACGCTGTCACGCGGGACGCCTTGCTCGCCGCAACGGCGACACCACGAGTCGTCGTCGGTGATCCGGCACGCCAGAAACGCCCGATCGGGTGCCACGCGTTGTCCGGTCACCTGCAGCCCGAGCTCATCGAGGCGGCAGAACGTCGTCAGATCAGGGCACGCGAAGGTAGCGTCAGGCACGTCGAGGTCTTCCAGCTGGGCGGTGTGAGAACTCCCATCATCGGAAGACCTCGACCCCTACCCCGGTAACGACGCGCCGACCACCTCTACACCCTCAACTGCGAAGAGCCCCATTGGCTCTGACGGGCGAGGATTCTCGGCATTCCGAACCGGGTGCCGGCACCGGCAGCGAGCAGCACACCGGTGGCCGACCAGAACTGCGACATACGAACAGCCTCACCCGCGACCGTGAAGCGTCCATTAAGAAATGATCGACAATCTGTCTACGGCACGACTACCGGCGTAGTGTCGGACTCAGGTTGAGTTCACAGCGGGCTACAAGCGTCATCGACGTAGGAGCGGGTCCGACTCGGCCCTGGCACCCAAGGTTTTGAGACAGCAGGGCCGATTTCCTGGCGTGAGCCACAGTATTTCTGGCGTGAGCCACAGTATTTAAGGTGAGCCACAGTATTTGAGTTGAGCCACAGTATTTGAGTTGAGCCACAGGATTTAAGTTGAGCCACAGTATTTAAGTCTTGACTGATGGCGTCGCCATGTCGTCTTCGTTAACCCAGTCGGCATCTTCCCCCGCGGCTGAGATCGGCAACACCGTGCCCACCAACACCGTGCCCACCAACACCGTGCCCACCAACACCGTGCCCACCAACACCGTGCCCACCAACACCGTGACGTGCCACACCGCGCGCTTCGAGGCCGCAGCGCCACTGCCGTCGACCACGGTCGTCACCGCCCACGGAGAACTCGACGCCGTCAACGCCCAACCTCTTGCGGACTTCGCGTTGCAGCGCGCCAACCACGCGCTGGTCCTCGATCTCTCCGAAGTGGAATTCTTCGGTACTGCAGGATTTTCGGCGCTGCACACGCTCAACGTCCGGTCCGGCGCAGACATCGACTGGGTCCTCGTGCCCAGCACCGCGGTCAGCCGCCTGCTTCGGATCTGCGATCCGGACGGCGCACTGCCGCAGTCGGAAACCGTCGATGCGGCGGTCACCGCATTGCATGGTGCGCCACGGCCGTCGCTACTGCAACTGGTCGCGGAGCCGGGTTAGCGACTTGGCGAGCAGCCTGGACACGTGCATCTGCGAGATGCCGACGCGTTCGGCGATCTGGGTCTGGGTGAGGTTCTCGAAGAACCGCAGCAGCAGCACCATGCGCTCGCGCTCGGGAAGCGCCGCCAGCAGAGGTCGCAGCGCCTCGCGGTTTTCGATCTGATCGAGTCCGAGATCCACATCGCCGAGGGTGTCGGCGATCGCGGGGGCGTCCTCGTTCCCGCTGTTGCCCCCGCTGTCGATCGACAGGGTGTTGTAGGAGCTGCCGGCGACCAGGCCCTCGACCACTTCGTCGCGGTCCATGCCCAGTTCCTCGGCGAGCTCGCTGGCTGTCGGCGCGCGACCCAGCCGTTGGGACAGCTCGGCCGTGGCCGAACCCAACCGCAGGTGCAGCTCCTTGAGCCGGCGTGGCACCTTGACCGACCAGCTGTTGTCCCGGAAGTGCCGCCGAACCTCTCCCATGATGGTGGGCACCGCGAAAGAGACGAAATCCGATCCGGCGTCGACGTTGAAGCGGATCACCGCGTTGACGAGACCGACCCGGGCCACCTGGACGAGGTCGTCGCGCGGTTCCCCGCGGCCGTCGAAGCGACGGGCGATGTGATCGGCCAGCGGCAGACAGCGTTCGACGATCCGGTCGCGCTGACGGTGGAACTGGGGTGAGTCCGGGGTGATCCCCTGCAGTTCCCGGAACATCGCGGCCACGTCCGAGTACTCAGAGTTCTGTCGTGGCGACGAACCCTGTCCCGACGATGGCGTCACCGCAGCGAACTCGCTCTTCTCGTCGTCATCGAGATGCCGAATACCTGTCCGTCTTGGAGATCCTGGCCGTCGGAGAAGGTGCGCACCTCGTCGGTCAGCGAACTCAGCACATGCCAGCTGAAGCTGCCCGGAGCCAGGATGTCGCTGTTCTGACAGGTCGTCGACGCGTCGACGACGACCTCGGAATCGTTGGGGTGCACCACGACGACAAGAGTGGACTTCGGCACCGCCGAGCGGATCAGCCGGGTACAGGCTTCGTCGACCGCAAGCCGCAAGTCGGAGACTGCGTCGAAGTCGAGGTCCTCGAAGGTGCCCACCGCGGCGACCAACGTGCGCAGCACTGCGAGATTCTCCAGTGCGGCCGCAACACGCAGCTCCACCGAACGGTCGGCATTGGCCTGCCCGTTGTGCTGAGTTTCGACCTCGGCCATCTGACCTCCCGGCAATATCGAAGCGAGACTACCCCAGCCCATTCGCCGGCTAGCCATCGGCGCTGGCGGAACTCGCAGGTACGTACGTGTGACTGGGTATTCCACCGGGTAACACCCGGTCGTGAAGTTGAATGACGGCGCCGTCGAAACGACGGCGTCCGTGATGCCCGCACCGACGTCGCTGCGACGGCGTCAATGACCGCATTCTGGCGCGCGCCAGCCTCGTGCTCACCATGGTGCGCCTTCCATACCCCTGCGACCGCCGGGGCCAAACCCGTAACCGCGATCACAGGTAGGTGTCGATGCGACTCCGGCGCAGCGTAGTCAGCGGTCCGGGGCTGCGCCGGGTGCGCCGCGGCAAAGGCTTCTCGTATCACGATCACAACGGTGAGGTCATCACCGACAACAAGACCCTCGACCGGATCGACGCTCTGGTGATCCCCCCCGCCTGGAAGAAGGTGTGGATCTGCCCGTATCCCAACGGACACATCCAAGCCGTCGGCACCGACGCCGCCGGCCGTCGTCAGTACCTCTACCACCAGCAGTGGCAGCAGGAGCGCAACGAGGAGAAGTTCGACCGGGTGCTGCAGATGTCGTCGGCCCTGCCCGAGCTGCGGCGGCAGATCGCCGCGGATCTGGGGGGTCGGGGTTGGCAACGCAACCGGGTCCTCGCGCTGGCGCTCCACCTGCTCGACCTCGGGTACTTCCGCGCCGGCGGTGATCAGTACGCCGAGGAGAACAACTCGTTCGGCATCGCGACGCTGCTGCGCGAACACGTCAAGCTCCAACGCCAGGCCGTGGAGTTCGACTATCCCGCCAAGAGCGGCGTGCGTCGCACTCTGGTCATCGACGACCCGGAGGTGGTGAAGTCGGTGCGGGCCCTGCTGCGCCATCCGGACCGGCCCGACCGCCTGCTGGCGTGTCGCAACGGGGACGGGTGGGCCGAGATCCACTCCGACGACCTGAACATCAGGTTCAAGGAATTGGTGGGCGCGGACTACTCGGTGAAGGATCTGCGGACTTGGCACGGCACCGTGCTGGCAGCCGCCGCATTCGTCGACGCCGACCCGCCGGTCAACAAGACCGTGACCAAGCGCGCGGAGTCGGCGGTGATGAAAGAGGTGTCCGAAGCGCTCGGCAACACCCCCGCGGTGGCGCGTGCCTCCTATGTGGATCCGCGGGTGGTCACGCGGGTTACGAATCCGGGTTGACCATCGCGGCCGCCGCCCGCCGGGCCGACCGCGCCACACGTCCCGACGAGCGTCAGGCGGTCCTCGAACGGGCCACCGCACGGCTGATACGGCGGGTCGCCAAGAGTCAATAGCCGCCGCGGATGCCGTTGCCGAACCGGGTCAGCGCACCGACTCGAGGTCTCGGAACTGCGGCCAACCGATACGCTTCGTGCGCCGATGCAGCCGGTGACATCGGCGATGTCAGCCGCCCCGTGGATGGCATGGCTCTCGCGCAGGAACTCTGGACGACCCGAGACCGCGCCGGGCCACAGGAAGCTCGCGGGCGGTCAGGTCGGCGTAGTCGGTGGCCAGTCGACACACCCGGACGTCGTCCACGTCGACGCACGCACTGTCATGGCCACGCTCGGCCGGGCACGGCGCTGGTGAGGCCGACGTAACCGGCGCCGACCACCCCCAACCCGACGCGGAATCACACCCGCTCCTCGAGAAGTGTGCCGACCGCGTCGAGGACGTCGGCCACGGTCAGGGCCAACAGTCCCGGATCTGGTTGCCGGCCCTGCGGATTGCCTACGCTCCCGGCCCACAGTGCAACGTGGGGGCCCGAACCCCTTGGGCCCCAATGGCTCGGCGGGGTGGGGCCGAACAGCAGCACCGAAGGCGCTGCCGTCGCGGTGGCGATGTGGCCGACGCCGGTGTCACCGCAGACCAGCAGGCGGCAGTCGTTGATCAACGCCACCATGCCGAGGAGCCCAACCGTGCCCGCGAGCACCGAGCCGGCCGGGAGCCCCGCGCCTGCCGCCACCGCACGTGCCAGGTCGAGTTCGGTTGAGTCACCGGTGATCACCACTTCGTGGCCGTCGGCGTGCAGGGCTGCGGCGACGGCGGAGAACCGCTCGGGCGGCCAGCGGCGCGCGGGGAACGCCGCCCCGGGATGGATGACCACCACGCCGGTGCGGTCGGGATAGCCGTGCGGCCGGGGAATCGTCAGATCCGCGCGATCACACGATATTCCCGCCCACTCGAGAAGCCTGCACCACCGGTCCACCTCGTGGAGGGCTGCATTCCACGAGGGCCCCTGCATTTCGGGGAAGGCGTCGTGGCGGTGCGTGAGGATGGACCGCGGGTTGACGGCCAGCAGATCACGGGTGCTCTCCGGACCCCTGCCGTGCAGGTTGACTGCCAACGCCGGCGGGGTTCGCACCGGGTGCAGCCGGCCCAGCCCCGGCGTGGGCTCGACCGCGTCGACCGCACCGGTGAGCTTCGCCAGTCCGCAGAAGCGCTCGGGGGTGGCCAGCACGATGTGAGCGTCCGGGTACGCCCGCCGCAGACCCCGCAGCGCTGGCACGCCGGTGAGCAGATCCCCCAGCCCGAGCGCGCGCAACACCAGGATGGTGTCGCTGAGAGCGGGGTCGTTCACGGCCATGACGACTCCGTCGGGGCACACACCACCAACTCCCGCACCTCGCATCCGACGGGTTGGGTCAGCGCGAAGATCACTGTCTCGGCGACGTTCTCGGGCTGGTTGAGCTTGGCATCCGGCGGCGGTTTGTACTGCTCCTCGCGGTTGTCGAAGAACGCGGTGTGCATACCTCCGGGGATCAGGGTGGTCACGCCGACGTCACCGGCCAGCTCGGCGGCCAGCGCCCTGGTGAAGCCGATGACACCGAACTTCGATGCGCAGTAGGCGGTGGCGTCGCTGACCGCCTTGACACCGAGCGTGGACGCGACCGTCACGATGCGGCCGTGAGTGGCCTTCAGATAGGGCAGCGCCGAACGCACGACCGCGGCGGTGCCGAGCAGGTTGACGTGGATGACTCGTTCCCAATCCTTGACCGAGACGTCGTCGAGCTTGCCGCACGCGTCGGTGCCCGCGGCGGTGAACACCCCGTGCAGTTGGCCGTCGACCCGCTCGGCGAGTTCGCGCACCGCGGCGTCGACCGCGCCGGTGTCGGCGAGGTCGCACTGTGCGAACGCCACCTCCCCGCCGAACTCGGCGGGTAGTGGGTTCACGTCGATCACCAAAGGTGTACCCCCATGCTGCCGTATGGCTTTCACGGTGGCGGCCCCGAGTCCGGATGCGCCACCGGTGACGAGGATGTTGCCGAGCTTCTGTGAGGTCATGCCTGGTCCTTTCGGGTCACGACCGCGCCGCATGGGTCAGGTTGGCCGCCGCGATCAGGTTGGATGAGGAGTAGCCGGCGACGGTGGGCAGCAGCACCACCTCACCTCCGTGCCTGCGCACGACGCCGGCTTCGGGCAGATCGTTCTCGGTGTAGTCGCCGCCCTTGACCCAGATGTCGGGCCTGAGCCGTTCGAGCGCCGCCTGGGGTGAGGTCTCGTCGAAGATCGCGACCGCGTCGACGCACGCCAGCGCGGCCAGCACCCGGGCACGGTCCTCGGCGGCCATCACCGGGCGGCTGGGGCCCTTGAGCGCGCGGACGGAGTCGTCGGAGTTCAGCAACACCACCAAGGCGTCGCCGAGTTGACGGGCCTGGTGCAGCAGCCGCACATGACCGGTGTGCAGCAGGTCAAAGCATCCTCCGGTGGCCACCAGCGTGCCGCCCCGCCTGCGCAGGCGGTCGCGGACTTCGGTGATATCGCCGGTGAGTGCGCTCGATTGAGTTACGCCGCGGCGGGTTTCGCCCACCGCGACGGCGCGCGACACCCCGACGGCGCCGCCGGTGGCCACGAAGCGGCTCGCCGATTCGACGGCCGCGGTCACCGCTGCCGCGGCGGCGTCGCCGGCACCGAACGCCTGGGTCGCCGCGACGGCGAACCGGTCACCGGCCCCGCAGGTGTCCCGTCGGCCGGTGGCTACCCCCGCCGAAGCGGGCACCGCGATGTGCACGCTGCCCGCCTCGCTGGCCAGCACCGCTCCCCCGGCGCCGAGCGTGACGCACACCGCGTGGGCCCGCCACCGCTGGCGCAGCCGTTCGGCGGAGTGGGCGTCACTGTCGCCGCGTTCGGAGAAACGTTGCGCCTCGGACTGATTCGGTGTCACCAGCCAGCACCCGGGAACCGGGGCCGCGCCCTGCGGATGCGGGTCCCACACCACCGGCACCCGCTCGACCACCTCGGTGAGCAGTTGCCGCACACCGGGATGCGCACACACGCCGCGGCCGTAGTCGGCCACACACACCGCCCGTGCCTGCTGCACGACCTCGGCCGCCTCGTCGGGCAGGTCACCGCCCGCCGCGGTGCCGTCACCGTGGTCAAGCCGCAGCATCGACTGTCCCCCGGCGCGGATCCTCGTCTTGCACACCGTGCTTCCGGTGAGCGGCAGCCCGACCACCCGCACCCCGGTCTCCTCGAGCAGCGACACCAACGAGTGTCCGTCGGCGTCGTCGGCCAGCGCGGTCACCAGGACGACGTCGCGGTCGGCACGTGTGGCAAGCACAGCGGCCAGGCCGGCGCCGCCTGGACGGTGCCAGACCCGTTCGGCGTCGACCACGGGCACCGGTGCCTCGGGACTCAGCCGGGTGGCGGTGCCCTCGATGTCGACGTCGAGCATCGAGTCGCCGATGATGACGAGGGGTTCAGCCATGGGACGCTCCGGAAAGGTCGTCACTGCCGATCAGGACGTCGTCGAGGGCGATGCACAGCGCGTGGACGAGGAGCAGATGGATTTCCTGCACGGTCGCCGGGCTGTCCGCTTCCACACAGATCGCGTCGTCACACATGGCCGCCAACGGGTTCGGCGCCGGTCCGGTCAGTGCCCACGACGTCAGCCCCAGTTCGTGGCCGGCCTTGACCGCCCCCAGGATGTTGGGGCTGGTGCCGCTGGTCGACAACGCGACCAGCACGTCGCCGGGGCGGCCGTGTGCGCGCACCCCGCGGGCGAACACCTCCGCGATGCCGTAGTCGTTCCCGATCGCGGTCAGGGCGGAGGTATCGGCGTGTAAAGAGATGGCCGACATCGGCACCCGTTCGTCATGGAACCGTCCGACGAGTTCGGCGGTCAAGTGCTGCGCCTCGGCGGCGCTGCCGCCGTTGCCACAGGCCAGCAATCGGCCACCGGCCGGCAGCACTTCGGCGAGGTGGCGGCCCCACCTGGTGATCCGGGGCGCCTCAACGCCGATTCGGTCCACCGCCTGCGCAAGTGCGGAGATATGTATCTCGATCATGGCTCTCCTCCCAATCGATGGACCGCGGTGAGCAATTCGGTGTCGGTGATGCCGTTCAGGCATGGGTGGCCCGGCACGGGGCAGGTGCGGGCGCGGGTGAGCCGGCAGGGTGCATCCTGGTCGCCGAGACGAATGACATTGCGCCCGTAGGGGGCCCACTGCGACGGCGGCACGACCGGCGCGAACAGCGACACCACCGGCACGCCGACGGCGGCCGCCAGGTGTGCGGGCCCGGTGTTGGGCACGACAACCACCCGGGCCGCCGCGTAGAGCGCGGCCAGTGTGGGCAGTGTGGTGCGGCCACCGAGGTCGACGGCAACGTCCGCGGCGACGCAGGCCGTGAGATCCTTCTCAGCCGCGTCCCCGGTGACCACGACCCGGTGTCCTGCGGCGGTGAGTGCGGCGACCATCTCGGCGCTGCGCTGCGCGCTCGGGCAGCGGGCGGGTACCGCGGCGCCCGGGTGGAACACCACATACGGCCCGTCCTCCGCCAGCTCGGCGAGCTCGCCGCTCAGCGGTGCGGGCGGTCGTACCCGCAGCGCACCGTCGTCACCGGCGGGCAGTGCGCAGCCGCCCGCCTCAGCCAGCGACAGTGCCCGCTCCGGTTCGGGGACGCCAGGTTGGACGTGGTGGCGGAGATCTAGCAGCGTGCCCGGATAGTCCGCACTGATCGCACCCACCCACGGCACGCACGCCATCCGAAGGATCAGCGCGAGCGGCAGCGGCGACTGGTGGAACGACGTGAAGACGAACGCGCGGTCCGGCCGGATGTCTCGCAGTTGCTTGATCAGCGATTCGACGTGGCCCGCGGTCAACTCGGCCGAATCGAAATCGACCCACGGCGCCTGCCATTCGACGATTTCGTCGACACCGGGCAACAGCTCCGCGGCGGCCCGGCCACGGGGTCCCGCCAGGAACGTCACCGAATCGTGGTGGTCGGCGACCGCCCGCACGGCCGGCCCGGTGATCAACACGTCACCGGCACTGTCCAGCCGAGCCACCAACGCCTTTGTCATCGGGCATCCCTCAGGACCATCTCCACCGCATCGGTCAGCGTCGCGGCCACCCGTGCCCGTTCCCGTGCCTGCGACACCTCTTGGGGCCGCGTCCGTTTCGTCGGAACGAGCACCGCATCGGCGCGGGCCGACAGCGCCGCATTGACGTCACCGCCGGTGTCTCCGATCATTACGCACCGGGCCGGGTCGACTCCCAGCGCCTCGGCCGCTGCCTGCACCATGCCGGGCGCCGGTTTACGGCAGCGGCAGCCGTCGTCGTTGTCGTGGACGCAGATCTGCCACGAGTGGAACGGTCCGAGTTCGGCGTCGACGCGCGCGTTGACGGCCGCGAGTTCATCGTCGGTGATCAATCCCTTGGCGACGCCGGACTGGTTGGTCACCACGGCGAGCAGCAAGCCGCGGTCGCGGAGTTTGGCCAGCGCGTCCACGGCGCCGGGCATCGGTTTCACGCCTGCCGGATCGCTGAGGTAGGGGCCGTCTTCGATGATGGTGTCGTCACGGTCCAGCAGTACCGCCAGCGGTGGGTCCCGCCGCGCGTTGCGGAACTGCCACTCGCCACGCAGCCGGTGGTAGACGGCCGCCGGCGGGATCAGCGCGCTCGTGAGGAGCATGCGGCCTGCCTCCGCGAGCGTGCGGGGACCCGAGAGGAACCGGCGGGCGGCGAACTCGAGTGTCAGTGCCGACCATACGGTGGCGCCGTAGGTCGCCGTCCTGTGTTGACCGGTGAGCGCGCCGACCGCGGCGACGGCGGCCGCGGCCGTCGTCGCCGCGTGCGCCGGCATCCTGCCCCGTCCTTCGCCGACCGCGTCCCGCCAACGTCTGCCGTGTTTGCGCCGCATCAGCGCGTTATCCCGATTGCCGATCTGCGCCCGCACACTGCTCATCAGCGTCGACCGGGCGACGGGGTGGCTGGAGGGCCTGGCGCCCTGGACGATCGTGTTGCCGCACATGGTGATCCGCAACGCGATGTCGGAGTCCTCCCGATAGGCGCGGGGGAACCGCTCGTCGAATCCGCCGACCTCGACCAGGACGTCGCGCCGGTAGGCCATGTCCGCGGTGATCCACCGCGCGTCCGCCAGCCGCAGGGTGCGCTTCTCGTCGTCGGTCGCCCGTCGTCCCTCGGTGACGGGAACCTCGAGCACCGCCTGGGTGCCGGCAGCACCGGTGGCGTCGGCGCCGCGCAGGTCCGCCGCCAAGGCCGCGAGCCACCCGGGAGGCGCCACCACGTCGTCGTCGACGAAGCACACCCAGCGGGTGGTCGTGGCGCGCCAGCCGGTGTTGCGTGCCGCCGCCGGGCCGCGGCCGCCGCTGCGCAGCACGGTCACCGGAAGACTGCTGTCGACCTGCAGGGCGGGGGCCCTACCCGGGCGGTCGTCGACGACCACCACCAACTCAGGCGACGGCCCGTGCTGGTCCTCGAGCGCCCTCAGCAGCCGGTACAGCGACTCCCGGCCGATGGTCGGGACGACGATCGAGAACGATGCGGTCTTGGCCTCGGTCACCCGGGCCTCCGCACCAGGAACGGCCCGATCGCCAGCACATCGATGGGGCTGCTGCCGAAGCACTCGAGGGCATCGCGCGGGCTGTCCACCATCGGACGGCCCGCGGTGTTGAAGCTGGTGTTGACGACGACCGGTACGCCCGTTCGCTGCGCGAACCGGCTGATGGCGGCGTGCAGCAGCGGCTGACTGTCGTCGACGGTCTGGATCCGCGCGGTGTTGTCGACGTGAGTGACCGCGGGGATGCGGGAGCGCCACGGTTCGGCGACCTCGTGTACGAACAGCATGTAGCGGCTGGGGATCGGTCCGCCGGAGAAGATCTCGGCGGCCCGCTCGGCGAGCACCATGGGCGCCACGGGTCGGAACTGTTCGCGGCCCTTGACGGTGTTGAGCCGCTCCAGGTTCTCGATGCGCCGGGGGTCGGCGAGCAGTGATCGGTTGCCCAGCGCGCGCGGTCCGAACTCCGCCCGGCCCTGGAACCAGCCGATGAGCTTGTCGTCGGCAAGGGCATCGCCGACGGCGGCGGCGTAGTCCTCCGGACGTTCGAACGGCACGGCCGCCTCGCGCAGCGTCGTCTCGATCTCCTCGTCGGAAAAACCCCGGCCCAGCGCCGCCGACTGCATCGGCCTGATCGGTTCTCCGGCCTCACCGGCCAGCGACAGCGCGGCACCCAGCGCCGTGCCGGAATCCCCGGCGGCCGGTTGCACCCACACGTTGTCGAATCCCCCGCGGGCGAAGATCTTCGAGTTGGCGACGCAGTTGAGCGCCACTCCACCGGCCATACACAGGTTGGGGGAGTCAGTGCGCTCGCGTAGCCAGCCGACCACCTCCAGCAGCACCTCCTCCACCACCTGCTGCACGCTGCACGCCAAGTCCGCGTGTTCGGGTTCGGGTCGGTCCAGCGCATGGCCCTTGCCCGCGCCGGCGCGGCGCTTGGGAGTGAAGGACTCCCAGTCGATCGGTTCGGTCCGGAACCCGCCGTCGCCGGTGGCGTAGACGTGTTCGCGCAACCGATCGGCGAATCGCGGCGTGCCGTAGGACGCCATCGCCATCACCTTGTACTCGTCGCTGGAGCGGGCGAACCCGAGGTGTTCGGTGAGTTCCTCGTAGAACAGTCCGAGCGAATGCGGCAGCGATTGGGTGGCCAGCACGTCGATCTTCTGGTCGCGGTAGGCGCCTGACAGCATGGAGGCCCGCTCACCGCGGCCGTCGACCACCAGCACGGCACAGTCCGGATGCGGTGAGGCCAGAGCACTCGACGCCGCATGCGCCACGTGATGTCGGACGTGCCGAACGATGCTCGGGTCGAGTCCGGGCAGCGCCGACTGCAGAAATCTTGGTGCCCGTTCGGCGTAGAGCGTGCGTAGATACTCCCAGTCCCGGTCCAGCCCGGCCATACCCGCGGTCGACTCGTCCATCAGGCCGGGGTCGTACGAGTACCCGACGGCGTCGAGGTCGGCCGCCGTCAGCCCGGCCTGTTCCAGGCACCAGCGGGCCGACTGCACCGGCATCTCCCAGGTGGAGAACGGAACCGCCTGCTTACCGTGTTTGCGGCGGGAGAACCGTTCCTCCTCGGCGGCCGCGACGATTTCGCCGTCCACCACGAGGGCGGCGGCCGGATCGTGAAACACCGCGTTGATGCCGAGAATCCGCATCCGTCGCTCCCCTAACTCGCTGTCTTCGCCTGCGCTACTGCGTATTCCGGTACCACTTCCGCTGACCGGAACCACTCGATCGTGTGGGCCAACCCGTTCCGGTAGGGTACCTTCGGCTCCCATCCGAGGTGCTCGCGCGCCACCGCGATGTCCGGACACCGCCGCTGGGGGTCGTCCTCGACGGCGGGCAGGAACTCGATGGCCGACTCGGCGGAGGTGAGGTCCCGGATGAGTTCGGCGACATGCTGCACCGTCACCTCGTGCGGGTTGCCGAGGTTCACCGGACCGGGATATGCCGAACGGCCGAGCGCGAGCAGGCCTTCGACCGTATCGTGGACGAAGCACAGCGACCGGGTCTGACGTCCCGACCCGGTCACGGTGATCGGCTCACCGGCGAGCGCCTGACGGATGAACGTCGGCACCATCCGGCCGTCGTGGGACCGCATCCTCGGCCCATAGGTGTTGAAGATGCGTGCCACGCCGACATCGGTACCGTACTCGCGGCGGTGCGCAAACGTGAGCGCCTCGGCGTACCGCTTCGCTTCGTCGTATACACTGCGCGGTCCGACGGGATTGACGTTGCCCCAATAGGTTTCGATCTGCGGGTGCTCGAGTGGGTCACCGTAGACCTCACTGGTCGACGCCAGCACCAGCCGCGCGCCGTGACGTTCGGCGACATCGAGCGCATTGGCCGTGCCCATCGCTCCGGTGTGCAGCGTGTGCACCGGCAACCGCAGATAGTCGGCCGGTGAGGCGGGCGAGGCAAGGTGGAACACGACGTCGACCGGTTCGTGAAACGCAGGACCGCTCAAGGGTTCGGTGATGTCGTGTCGAACGAACCGGTATCCCGGACAGTCTCGCAACAGGTGCTCCGCGTTGGGTGCGCTGGTCGACAGATCATCGACGGACACGACTTCGGCCCCGCCCGCCAGCAGCCGTTCACACAGGTGGCCGCCGACGAACCCGCAGCCACCGAGCACCAGGACCCGGCTCATCTCATGCACCACGCCGAAATACCCCCGAAGTAGTAGGAGAAACGCTGTTTGTGCCGCGGCCCGCAGGGTACGGACAGCGACCATGGGACAACGGAATTCGCCGCGAACCACGTTCGTGATCGCCAGCCGGGACCGAGCCGGCGAGCTGACGTCCGTCGTGACCCGTCTGCTCGACACCACCGAGTGCCCGATCACGGTGGTGGACAACCAGTCCCGCGATGACTCGGTCGCGGCGGTCAAGCGGATCGCGGCTCGCGCAGGCGGCCGGGTACGGCTTGTCGCGCTCGACAGCAACCGCGGCGCGGTCGGCCGCAATGTCGGCGTCGCGGCCAGCACCACCCCCTATGTGGCCTTCTGCGACGACGATTCGTGGTGGCAGCCGGACGCGACAGTGATCGCCGAGCAGACCTTCGACGCCTACCCGAGTGTCTGTCTGCTCGCAGCTCGCACCATCGTGCTGCCCCGTGACGAGGAAGACCATTTCAGCAGGATGCTTGCCGAGAGTCCCCTCGGGCATCCACCCCATCTGCCCGGCCCGACGATCCTCGGGTTCATGTCGTGTGCGGCGATCGTGCGCAAGACCGCCTTCGAGCAGGCCGGTGGCTTCTCCGACATCCTGCACTTTCGCGGCGAGGAGATGCTCCTGGCAGTCGACATGGCGACGCTGGGCTGGGACCTGTGCTACTGCCCCGCGCTGGTGGCGATGCACCAGCCGTCGCAGGTACGGGCCACCACCGCAGCGCAGGCGGCCCGCGTCATGCGCAACGATGTGCTGACCACGTGGCTGCGCCGCCCCGCCGGCCACTGCCTGCGGGCCACCGGCACACTGCTCACCGCGACGCTGCGCGGTCCCGAACATGCCAGCGCAGCGAGAGAAGCAGTCATGCGCCTGCCGGCGGTGCTGCGCGGACGCCGTCGTCTGCCCGACCGGATCGAGCGGGCGCTCGAGCTGCTGGAATCCCGATGACGCCCTCATACCGATGACGCGGTCGTCGCGGACGTCTCGGATTCGTGCGGCTCGTAAGCCGTCGGCATCAGCCGGTCGTAGATGCGCAGCGTGTCGGCGGCGACGCGGTCCCACGAATACCGGGCCCTGGCACGGTCCCGGCCGGCGGCGCCGAGGCTCTGCCTGAGGAAGTCGTCGTGCAGCAAGACGTTGATCGCGTCGGCGACCTCCCCCGGACGCTTCGGGGTGACCAGTCGCCCGGTGACGTCGTGGACGACGGTGTCGAGCATCCCGCCGACCGCGGTGGCCACCACGGGCACGCCGCACGCCATCGCCTCCAGCGGCACGATGCCGAACGGTTCGTACCACGGGGTGCAGGCCACCACGTCGGCCGATCGCAGCAGCGCGGGCATGTCCGCACGCGCCACCGCGCCCTGGAAGATCAAGCGGTCACTGACGTCGAGGCGCTCGGCGAGTTCACGCAGCCTGCGGGCCTCGGGATCCGCTTCCACCTCGCTGCGGTCGGGCCCGCCCACCAACACGAGTTCGGCGTCCGGGATCGCGGGCAGCGCACGGACCACCACGTCCAAACCCTTACGCGCAACGAATCTTCCGACGCTGACGATGCGGTGCCGCGCACTGCGTTCGGCACGCGGGCCGTCCGGCGTGAACAAGTCGAGGTCCACCCCGCACGGCACCACCGAGATGCGGTTGCGCGACCGACCCAGCCGCATGAGCTCGAACACCTCGTCGGTGCACGTGGCCGCCACCCAGGTGGCGGTGCGAGCCACCATCGCCTCCAGCTTCAGCCGATCCTGCGGGCTGGTGTCCTGGGCGCCCTGGTGGCGGCGTTTGACCACACCGAGGGCATGAAAGGTCTGCACGGCCGGTAGATCGAGATGCCGGGCGGCCAACTGGGTGGCGATACCGGACATCCAGAAGTGCGCGTGGGCCACATCCGGCCGATCGGCACTCCACTGCTGGTCGAGGTACTGCGCGAACGGCCCCATGTGGACCAGGAGTTGGTCTTTCGGCAGTTGGCGAGCGGGACCGGCGGGCACGTGCACCACGGTGTAACCCTGTGCCGTGGTGACGCGTTCGGGCAGGTCGGGATCATCGCGGCGGGTATAGACGGTGACGTCGTGGCCGCGGCGCGCCATTGCGGCCGACAGTTCGGCCACATGGACGTTCTGACCGCCGGCGTCCACACCGCCGAGCGCTGCCAACGGGCTGGCATGCTCAGAAACCATTGCGATCTTCATCGGGTTCCTTTCCCGCGACGTCATCTGCAGCAGTGGTCGATCAACCGGTCCCAATCGCGCAGGAACCGGTCGAGCGAAAAATGCGCCATCGCGAAATCCCGCGCCGCCTTTCCCGCGGCACCGGCCGCGGGCGGATCGGACACGAATCTCTCCAGGGCCGATGCCAGCGTCTCGACATCGGCACTCACCACGCCCGCCTCGGCGGGCACCACCAGGGGGACCATCGTGGAGCCGACAGCCACCACAGGCATCCCGAGGAACATCGCCTCCAGCAGGGAAAGCCCGAGCGAAGTCCAGCGCGCGGTGTGCAGGAACACCCGACGCCGCGCCACCTCCTGCCACAGTCGGGGCCCGGGCACATCCCCTCGCGCGCGGACACCGCGCCAGTTCCGGTCGGCCAGCGCCGGTGTCCCGATTCCCCACACGTCGATCGGCACCCGCTCGCCCAGCGGCACCAGCAGGTCGGCGCCGACCGTCCGCCACCGCCGCAGCGGTTCGTTGATCATCGTCGCCGCCGCGGCTACCTCACCGCTGTAGCTAGGTCCAGGATCGGCGATGCCATGGGTGATGACCAGCGTCGGCGCCTTACCGTTGTCCCACATCAGGCGGTTGAAATCGGTGACGTGGACGACGGGGATGTCGTCGCGGTCGGCCAGCGGGTGGACGCTGTCGACCGCCAACGGTCGTGGCGCGTTGTGTTCGACGAACACGGCCGCAACGTCCACGCCCGGACGGCGCCCGGTCCACCGCTCGGTCAGTTCGATCTCCTCGGGGCGCTGCAGGACCACCAGATCGATGTCCTCGTCGCGCAGGCCATCCACCTCGATCTCCCGGGCACGCGGCCAGCCGCGGCCGAGCAACCCGCGGCCGTCGGCGTCTCGCGCCGCGTTGACGGGGACCAGATACCGGTGGCGGCCCGACACCAGCGCCTGCATCCAGGAGCCGTGGATGTGCCACGCCAAGATCGAGTGCTCCCCTCCGGACGACATGAGACCGACGTACCCGAGGCACTTGTCGGCAAACCTCGAGCGTTAGAGATTTCGCTTTACGTCATCCACCGTCTTCGCTAAATGGATACCACCTTCCCTGACCTGTCGGTTGCAGTTTGACCGCGCCACGGTGGGTCGGTCGCGACCTCGCCCCCATCGGCGGCGGTGAGACGCTGCCCGGGGGAACGGTTTAGTGATCACCAGATCGGGCACCCAGTGAGCGCGTGTACGAACTAGGCGAAAGGTGAGTATGACCGAGAAGAACAGTGGCCCCGAAGAAGGCATCAAGGGCGTCGTCGAGGACGTCAAGGGCAAGGCCAAGGAAGGTGTCGGCACGGTCACCGGCCGCGACGACCTGGTCCGTGAGGGCAAGGCCCAACAGGACAAAGCCGACGCTCAGCAGGACGCGGCCCGTAAAGAGGCCGAGGCGGAATCGGCCCGCGGCGGCGCGAAGGCCGCCGAGGAGCGTCAGAAGAGCGAGCAGTAACTCAGGGCCGGTAATTGGACCGGTAATTCAAGGCAAAGAGAAAGGCCCAGCCGCCCGGCTGGGCCTTTCTCGTGTCAGTGGGACGGCCGCTGACGTTCGGCGTCGGGATGCTCCGCATGCCAACGGTCTTCGATGCTCTTCACTCGGCGGTGCTCGATCATGAACCAGGCGCCGGCCACCACGAACATCACCGCGGAGATGCATCCGAGGATCACGCCCACCGTGTGGTTGGCGGTGGCGTGCGCCGCCAGGGCGGCGACGAACGACACGAGCGCAACTCCGAGAAGGATCAGCGCCGGCATGTTCTTGGTGTCCTTCATCGTCTCACCGGCATGCGGACGAAACGTCCGTGCGTGGTCGACGGGGTCTTCTGGGCTTTTCATCGGTAGTCCTCCTTCGGCACCACTACACCTACCCGGTGCCCGGTCTGGCGAAACGGGACGTCATCGGTGGTCGCGGGCGGGCGGTAAGCCTCCCGTCGATGTGTCGCGGCGACACGTCGGCAGTCGGCCGTACGATCCGGCCGTGACCCGCAATAGTCGGCTCAAGCTCTACGGCGCGCTGGGCGCCGCGTCGGGCTGGAGCGCTCACCTGGTCGGCTGGCCGCCCGCACTCGTCGTGGCGCTCGCCGTGGCGGTGCCTGCCCTCGCCGGCGCCGCGCCCCGGTTCGTCCTCGGCGTGATCTCGGGAGCCGCGGCATCCCGGGTACCCGAAGGAGAGATGTCCGGCACGGAGTTCGAGGACCACATCGCACACATCGTCCGCGCCTGCGGTGTTCCGGTGATCATGACCCCGCGGACCGGCGACTGGGGCGTCGACCTCATCGTCGGCCGGCGCCCCAACCGCGTGGCCGTGCAATGCAAGCGCCAATCGCGGCCCGTCGGCACGAGCGCCGTGCAGGAGGTGGTCGCCGGTGCGCCGATGCAGGACTGCGCGCGGACCATGGTCGTCACCAACAACGAGTTCACCCCTGCTGCACATAAACTCGCCGAACGTCACGGGTGCGAGCTGGTCGGACGACAGGAGATGGCGCGGCTCCGTTCGACGATCCGCCGACTCACCGAGGGCGCCGACGTCAGCGCACGGCCTCGCGAACCGCATCCACCGCTGCGTCGAGTTCCACCCGGGACACCGTCAACGCCGGACGGAACCGCACCGAATCCGCCCCGCTCGCCAGCATGATCACCCGCCGCTCCCACAGACGGCGGATCAGGGCGTCGCGCTGGGCCTGGGTCGGGAGGCTGAATGCGCACATCAACCCGCGGCCCCGCACGTCGCACACCACCCCCGGGAACTCGACTGCAAGCTGTCCAAGCCGGGCCTGCAGATAGCCGCCCGCATGCGCTGCGCGCGCGAGCAGGCCGTCGGCCTCGATTACTTCCAGGATGCGCCGGGCGCGCACCATGTCGGCGAGGTTGCCGCCCCAGGTCGAGTTGATGCGCGAGCTGACAGCGAACACGTTGTCGGCCACCTCGTCGACGCGCCGACCCGCCATCACGCCGCACACCTGAGTCTTCTTACCGAAGGCCACCACGTCGGGGGCGACACCCAGCTGCTGATACGCCCATGGCGTTCCGGTGATCCCGCAGCCGGTCTGCACCTCGTCGAGGATCAGCAACGCGTCGAACTCGTCGCACAGCGCCCGCATCGCGATGAAGAACTCCGGCCGGAAATGCCGGTCGCCGCCTTCACCTTGGATCGGTTCGGCGATGAAGCAGGCGATGTCGTGCGGGTACGCCTCGAACGCCGCGCGTGCCTGTCGCAACGACTCCTCCTCGAGCGCCGTCATATCGGCTCCCGGGCGAATGAACGGGGCGTCGATGCGCGGCCAGTCGAACTTCGGGAACCGTCCCACCTTGTTCGGGTCAGTGTTGGTCAGGGACAGCGTGTAGCCGCTGCGGCCGTGGAACGCGCCGCGCAGGTGCATCACGCGGGTACCGAGAGCCGGGTCGAGACCGCGGCATTCGTTGAGCCGGCTCTTCCAGTCGAAGGCGACCTTGAGCGCGTTCTCCACCGCAAGGGCACCACCGTCGACGAAGAACAGGTGCGGCAGCAGCGGGTCACCCAGCACCCGCGCGAACGTCTCGACGAACTGCGCCATGGGCACCGAATAGACATCGGAGTTACTGGGTTTGTTCACGGCGGCCCGGGCGAGTTCGGCGCGGAATCCGTCGTCGGCGGCCAGAGCGGGATGGTTCATGCCGAGGGCCGACGACGCGAAGAAGGTGAACATGTCGAGGTAGCGCTCACCGGTGCGGGCATCGACCAGATACGAGCCCGCCGACCGGTCGAGGTCCAGCACGATGTCGAGGCCGTCGGCGAGAATGCTACGGGCCAGTACGGCGTGCACCCGGGCCGGTGTGACCGCAGCATCGATACGTGTCAACATATCGGTCATACGGCTACCGTACCGAAAATTTTCCCGCCACACCGCCTTGCCAGGGCAGAGCTTCCTTCTGACGCGTGCGTGTGCGGTGGTGCGGGCGCGGCACCGGGAGGGGTAATCAGACCTCGCGGCGTCGGATTGTTGACCGCGCTACTGTCGCGCGCATTGTCGCTGCCGCAACTACTGACGCATTGTCGCTGCCGCAACTACTGACGCATTGTCGCTGCCGCAACTACTGAGCACCGCCGCTGCCGCAACTACTGAGCACCGCCGCTGCCGCACCTACTGAGCACCGCCGCTGCCGGCGCCCGCGATCGCGCCGGCGCTGCTGGAATGCCCCACCGGCACGCGGCGTCAGTCGTCGTCGATGACGACGACCCCGGCGCGGACGAGGACGGCGTAGATCTCGCACAGCGGCGGGGTGAGCACCCGGACAGCGCCGTCGAGCAGCGCATCCTGGCCACTGCTTCGAACGAGGCCGGCAAGTAGGTTCGCCATGACCGATGACGCTAGATCGAACCGACCAACGGAAGGTGACGCCGAGGTGGCCGGTGCCCCATTACATCGTGACGTCCAGGCTAGGGCGGCCGGTGCCGATCCCGCGCCCCGACCAGCTGCTATTTCTACGCCGCACTGGCGGGGCCGGGCGCGGTGGAACTCGGGGAGTGGCCGGTCGCCGTGGCGATCGGCGCAGGCATCCCCTGGTCAGCCAAAGTGGCGATAGGCGCGCCCCGGCTAGGCGGTGACGGAAATTTTATGGCACGTGCTGACGACCTTCGTAAAATGTCTGTAGGATGATCGTGCTTCGGGTCCGCACGTTCGCCGCCGTGCGGATCTGCTGCAGCAGATCCTCGAGCGCTCGCGCCGATCCGACCCGCACCAGCAGCACATAGCTCTCGTCGCCGGCCACCGAATGGCAGGACTCGATCGCCGCAATGTGCTCGAGCCGCGCGGGCGCATCATCGGGTTGAGACGGGTCGAGAGGGGTGATCGCGACGAACGCCGACAGTTGGTGTCCGACGGCTTCCGGGCTGAGCTTCGCCTGGTATCCGGTGACGACTCCGCGCGCCTCCAACCGGCGCACCCGTGACTGGACCGCCGACACCGACAGGCCGGCGCAGGCCGCCAGATGCGCCAGGGTGGCCCGCCCGTCGGTCACGAGTTCACGCGCCAGAATGCGGTCGATCTCGTCGAGCGGCGTTGCCGGATGCGGGTGCTCGTCGGGTTCCCCCATGGCGGCACTGTAGCCGAGCGCACGACACAGGAAATGCCCACGACCCTCCACCGACCACTCACCACTCACGACCACTCACCACTCACGACCACTCACCACTCACGACAAGGACCAGTGATGGCCACCACTTCCCCCGCGGCTTCCCGTGCGACCCAGGTGCTGCCCACCGCCGACGAGTTGAGGGATCGAGTGAGGGCCGCCTTCGAGGCGATCGGTGCGACGTCCCGTCTCGGCGCGCCCGGTGACGACGGCCTGCCCGCCAGTACCCCGATCACGGGCGAGGTCCTGTTCACCGTCGAGGAGAGTTCGCCCGCGCAGACCGAGGCTGCGATCGCGGCGGCGGCCGACGCGTTCACGCGGTGGCGGACCACCCCCGCGCCGGTACGCGGCGCGCTGGTCGCCCGGTTGGGCGAACTGCTCGTCGAACACAAGGCGGCGCTGGCGACCCTGGTCACCGTGGAGGCAGGCAAGATCACCTCCGAGGCGCTCGGTGAAGTGCAGGAGATGATCGACATCTGCCAGTTCGCCGTCGGCCTGTCGCGCCAGCTGTACGGCCGGACGATCGCCTCGGAGCGGCCCGGACACCGGTTGATGGAGACCTGGCATCCGCTGGGCGTCGTGGGGGTGATCACGGCGTTCAACTTCCCGGTGGCCGTGTGGTCGTGGAACACCGCCGTCGCCCTGGTGTGCGGAGATACGGTCGTGTGGAAGCCGTCCGAACTCACCCCCCTTACGGCGATCGCCTGTCAGGCCCTGCTGCTGCGGGCCGCCGCCGACGTCGGCGCGCCGGCCGCCGTCGGCAGGCTGGCGCTGGGTGGACGCGCCATCGGCGAGACGCTGGTCGACGATGCCAGGGTCGCGTTGCTGTCGGCGACCGGTTCGGTACGGATGGGCCAGCAGGTCGGCCCGCGGGTGGCGCAGCGGTTCGGTAAGGCGTTGCTGGAACTCGGCGGCAACAACGCCGCGATCGTGACGCCGTCGGCGGATCTCGACCTGGCGGTGCGGGCGATCGTCTTCTCGGCCGCGGGCACCGCAGGTCAGCGCTGCACCACTTTGCGCAGGCTGATCGTGCATCGGTCGGTGGCCGACGATGTCGTCGAACGGGTAGCGGCGGCCTATCGACAACTGCCGGTGGGTGATCCGGCTTGCGGGGGGACGCTGCTCGGGCCGCTGATCCACGAGACCGCATACCGTGACATGGTGGCCGCACTGGAGATGGCGCGCGCCGACGGCGGTGAGGTGATCGGCGGTGAGCGCCGCCACTTCCAGGGCGACAGCGCTGAGACGTCCTTCTACGTCACACCGGCGGTCGTGCGAATGCCCGCCCAGACGGCGGTGGTGCACACCGAGACGTTCGCCCCCATCCTCTACGTGCTGACCTACGACGACCTGGAACAAGCCATCGCCTTGAACAATGCGGTGCCGCAGGGACTTTCGTCGGCGATCTTCACCCTGGACGTGCGTGAGGCCGAGCAGTTCATGGCCGCCGACGGCTCGGACTGCGGGATCGCCAACGTCAACATCGGCACCTCGGGAGCCGAGATCGGCGGCGCGTTCGGCGGCGAGAAGCAGACCGGAGGCGGCCGCGAGTCCGGTTCGGATGCATGGAAGGCCTACATGCGCAGAGCCACCAATACGGTCAACTACTCCGCGGAGTTACCCCTGGCTCAAGGCGTGCACTTCGGGTAGACGACCGGCGGATCAGATGGCGTTCGGCCAGATCCGCTCCGCGCGACATCCCGCCGCCGGCGGCGAACCCCGCAGACACGGGCACTCCGCGAGCCAGCGCCTTCTGGGGGTGGCGCCCATACCGCCGTGGGTGATTGCACAGAGGACCGGTCAAGCACCGTCCCGTGCGGCAGAAAGCCGGTCACCGTGGCGTTGGCCGGACCGCGATTCCGGCGGGTACACCGGCGGGATAGGTCGCGATGACCTGGGTGTCGGACCGGGCGAACGCGGTCAGCGCGGTGGCGACGAGCCCGGAATCGGCCTGCTTCACCGACGATGTGGTGACCGGGACCACCGCATCCCAACCCGGGTGCGGGTACTCGAACGGTTCGCCGCCCACCAGCATCAGTGGCGCGCGGCGCACGACGGCGTCGACGTCGCGCAGGGCGGCGAGTCCGCGGCGTGCGCGGAAGCCCTTCCTCGAAAGGGCGCCGGAGCACCCCGGCGCACGGCCGCGCCACGCACGTTCGGCAGGATCGGGCCATGGACGTCGACAGCACCGTCGTGGCGATCACCGGCGCCGGTTCCGGGATCGGGCGCGCACTCGCGGAGTCGTTCGCCGCCGCAGGCGCCCGCCTGGTGCTCGGCGACGTCGACGAGCCGGCGCTGACGGAGACCGCGGAGCGTCTCACCCTTTCCGGGGCGGACGTCACCGCTCGGCAGGCGGACGCCAGTTCGGCCGACGACCTCGCGGCCATGATCGCCGGGCGACCGGTGGACGTCTTCGTCGCCAACGCCGGCGTCATGGGCGCACCGGGTCTGGGCGGCGAAGCGGACTGGGACCGCGTCCTCGAGATCAACCTGCGCGCACACGTCCGCGCCGCCACGCTGCTGGTGCCGCAGTGGCAGGCCCGCGGCCGCGGCCATTTCGTCGCGGTCGCCTCGGCCGCGGGGCTGCTCACCCAGATCGGTGCGGCGGGCTACGCGGTGAGCAAGCACGCCGCGGTGGGGTTCGCCGAATGGCTGGCCGTCACCTACGGCGACGACGGCATCGGCGTGACCTGTGTCTGTCCGATGGGCGTCGACACCGCGCTGCTGAACGCGATCCGCGATTCGACCGATGCCGCGGTGCGGTTGGGCGCGGACGCCGTGGTCAGCGCGGGCACCGTGCTGAGCCCGACTGAGGTGGCCGAACAGACCGTCGCCGCGGTGCGCGACGGCCGGTTCCTGGTGCTGCCCCACCCCGAGGTGGGCGACATGCTGGCCGGCAAGGTCGCCGATTACGACCGGTGGATCGCCGGTATGCAGCGCTACCAGCGGTCGCTGCGCGCCCAAGCCTCACCGTCGGCGTAACCGCGCCACCGCGATTTGTCGGTGGCAGTTGTCACCATGGAGGGGTGACGCAACCCCTGGCGGCCCGCGATGGCCTCTCCCGGTTCAGCCCGCTGACCCGGGAATGGTTCGCGGGTACCTTCGTCGAGCCGACGCCCGCGCAGGCGCAGGCCTGGTCGGCGATCGCCGACGGGGACAACACGCTGGTCATCGCACCCACCGGCTCGGGTAAGACGCTCGCGGCGTTCCTGTGGGCGATCGACCGGCTCGCGTCGTCGGAGCCAAGGCCGGCCGGCGCAGGCACCCGGGTGCTGTACGTGTCGCCGCTCAAGGCACTCGCGGCCGACGTCGAGCGCAACCTGCGCACCCCGCTGGTCGGTATCGCCCGCATCGCCGAACGCCACGGCCACACGCCGCCCGCCATCAGCGTCGGAGTGCGCTCCGGGGACACCACCCCCGCGCAGCGGCGGGAACTCGTCACCCGCCCGCCGGACGTTCTGATCACCACCCCCGAGTCGCTGTTCCTGATGCTGACCTCGGCGGCCCGCGACACCCTCGCCGAGGTGCAGACGGTCATCATCGACGAGGTGCACGCGCTGGCGGCCACCAAACGCGGCGCGCATCTGGCGCTGTCGCTGGAACGGCTCGACCAGTTGTTGGAGCGGCCGGCGCAGCGCATCGGACTGTCGGCGACAGTCCGGCCGCCCGAGGAGGTCGCCCGCTTCCTGTCTGGCCACGCCCCGACGACCATCGTCGCGCCGCCGGCGGCCAAGACGTTCGACCTGTCGGTGCAGGTGCCGGTGCCCGACATGGCGGACCTCGAGAACAACACCATCTGGCCCGATGTCGAGGAGCAGATCGTCGACCTCGTCGAAGCGCACCGCTCCTCGATCGTATTCGCGAATTCGCGGCGGCTCGCCGAGCGGCTGACGTCGAGGCTCAACGAGATCCACGCCGAGCGCACCGGCACCGAACTCGACGGCCGCAACGCCGGGGTCGGCGGCGGTGCGCCGGCCCAGCTGATGGGCAGCGGTCAGAGCTTCGGCGCCGAACCGCTGCTGGCCAAGGCCCATCACGGATCGGTCAGCAAGGAGCAGCGGGCCCTGGTCGAAGAGGACCTCAAGAGCGGGCGAATCAAGGCCGTAGTCGCCACGTCCAGCCTGGAACTCGGTATCGACATGGGCGCGGTGGACCTGGTCGTCCAGGTGGAGACCCCGCCGTCGGTGGCGAGCGGTCTGCAGCGGGTGGGCCGCGCTGGCCATCAGGTCGGCGAGATCTCCCAGGGCGTGTTGTTCCCCAAGCACCGCACTGACCTGATCGGCTGCGCTGTCACGGTGCAGCGCATGCTGACCGGCCAGATCGAGACCATGCGGGTGCCCGCCAACCCCCTCGACGTGCTGGCCCAGCACACGGTGGCGGCCGCCGCACTCGAACCGCTCGACGCCGACCGCTGGTTCGACGCGGTGCGGCGTAGCGCGCCGTTCGCGACGTTGCCCCGCAGCGCGTTCGAGGCAACCCTCGACCTGCTGTCGGGTAAGTACCCGTCGACCGAGTTCGCCGAACTGCGGCCGCGGCTGGTGTACGACCGCGACGCCGGGACGCTGACCGCGCGGCCGGGGGCCCAACGCCTCGCCGTCACCTCCGGCGGCGCGATCCCCGACCGCGGGATGTTCACCGTGTACCTCGCCACCGAATCCGAGAAGCCTTCGCGCGTCGGCGAACTTGACGAGGAAATGGTCTACGAATCCCGGCCCAGCGATGTGATCTCGCTGGGTGCGACGAGCTGGCGGATCACCGAGATCACCCACGACCGGGTGCTGGTCATCCCGGCACCGGGTCAGCCCGCACGGTTGCCGTTCTGGCGTGGCGACGGCGTGGGGCGGCCCGCCGAACTCGGTGCGGCGGTCGGCGCGTTCACCGGTGAACTCGCCGCGCTGGGAGCCGATGCGTTCGCCAACCGTTGCCGCACAATCGGTTTCAACGACTACGCCACCGACAACCTGCACCGGCTGCTCGACGATCAGCGGCAGGCCACCGGCACCGTGCCGACCGACACCACCTTAGTCGTCGAGCGGTTCCGCGACGAACTCGGAGACTGGCGGATCATCCTGCACTCCCCCTACGGCCTGCGGGTGCATGGCCCGTTGGCGCTCGCGGTGGGACGCCGGCTGCGTGAGCGCTACGGCATCGACGAGAAGCCGACCGCATCCGACGACGGCATCATCGTCCGGCTGCCGGACACCGACTTCGGATCCGGCGGTACGGCGACGTTCGCGGACCTGTTCGTGTTCGACGCCGAGGAGATCGAACCCATCGTCACCGCAGAGGTCGGCGGATCGGCGTTGTTCGCGTCCCGCTTCCGCGAATGTGCGGCACGTGCGCTGCTGCTGCCGCGGCGTCATCCCGGTAAGCGGTCCCCGCTGTGGCATCAGCGCCAGCGGGCGGCCCAACTGCTCGACGTGGCCCGCAAGTACCCGGACTTCCCGATCGTGCTCGAGGCCGTGCGGGAGTGCCTGCAGGACGTCTACGACGTTCCCGCCCTAGTCGAGCTGATGCACCGGATCGCCCAGCGCCGGCTGCGCATCGTCGAGGTGGAGACCACAACGCCGTCCCCGTTCGCGGCGTCACTGTTGTTCGGCTACGTCGGCGCGTTCATGTACGAGGGCGACAGTCCGCTGGCCGAGCGGCGCGCGGCCGCGCTGTCGTTGGACAGCACGCTGCTGGCCGAACTGCTCGGCCGGGTAGAACTGCGCGAGTTACTCGACGCCGACGTCATCGCCGCCACCTTCCGCCAACTGCAGCACCTCGCCAAGGACCGCCGCGCGAAGGACGCCGAGGGGGTCGCCGATCTGCTGCGCCTGTTGGGACCGCTGACCGCCGAGGAGATCGCCGAACGCTCCACCACAGACGACGTCGGCGGCTGGCTCGAGGGGCTGCTGACGGCGAAACGGGTGCTCACGGTGTCGTTCGCCGGACAGAACTGGTGGGTGGCGATCGAGGATGCGGGCCTGCTGCGCGACGGTGTCGGGATGGCGGTGCCGGTCGGTGTCCCGCTGTCGTTCCTCGATCCGGTGGTCGATCCGCTCGGTGAGCTGATCGGCCGCTACGCCCGCACCCACGGACCGTTCACCACCGTCGAGGCGGCCGCACGGTTCGGTCTGGGCCTGCGGGTCACCGCCGACGTGCTGGGCCGGCTGGCCGTCGACGGCCGGCTGCTGCGCGGTGAGTTCACCGACGTCCCCACGGGAGATTCCGCGGGCAACGAACAGTGGTGCGACGGCGACGTCCTGAAGATCCTGCGCCGCCGGTCACTGGCCGCGCTGCGCGCACAGGTCGAGCCGGTCAGCACCACCGCGTACGCCCGGTTCCTGCCGGCCTGGCAGCACGTCGGGTCGGCGCATAGCGCGGGGGTCGACGGGCTGGCCTCGACGATCGACCAACTCGCCGGTGTGCCGATCCCGGCATCGGCGGTCGAGCCGCTGGTGCTGTCGCAGCGGGTCGGTGACTACCAGCCCGCGATGCTCGACGAACTGCTGGCCAGCGGCGAAATCATGTGGTCCGGTGCGGGTTCGATCGGTGGCGGTGACGGCTGGATCGCCTTCCACCATGCCGACTCGGTGCCGTTGACGTTGACCGCCCCGGTGGAACTCGAGTTCACCGACACGCACCGCGCGATCATGGAGACGCTGGCCGCCGGCGGCGCCTTTTTCTTCCGTCAGCTCGCCGATGGCGATCCCGAGGCGTTCAAAACCGCGCTGTGGGAACTCCTCTGGGCCGGGTGGGTCACTGGTGACACCTTCGCCCCGGTCCGCGCGATGCTCTCGGGCAGCCGGCGGTCCACCGGCACGCGCGGCGCCCCGGCACACCGGCAGCGGGCCCGCCCGCCGCGGTTGAGCAGCTACAGCATCGCGCACGCCCAGACGCGCGTGAGTGATCCGACGGTGGCCGGGCGGTGGTCGGCGCTACCCGCCGCGGAGACCGATTCCACTGTGCGCGCACATTTCTCGGCTGAACTACTGCTGAACCGCTACGGCGTGCTCACCAAGGGCGCGGCCGTCGCCGCGGGCATATCGGGCGGGTTCGCGATGCTGTACAAAGTGCTGACCGCGTTCGAGGACGCGGGCCGGTGCCAACGCGGCTACTTCGTCGAATCGCTGGGCGGGGCGCAGTTCGCCGTCGCCTCGACGGTGGACCGCTTGCGGACCTATCTCGACGAGGTCGACCAGGAACGCCGTGAGTACCACGCCGTGGTGCTGGCGGCCGCCGACCCGGCCAACCCCTACGGCGCCGCGCTGCCGTGGCCGGCCCGCACCGCCGACGGCGAGGCAGAGGGTTCTCACCGCCCCGGCCGCAAGGCGGGAGCGCTGGTGGCGCTGGTCGACGGTGAGCTGGCCTGGTTCCTGGAACGGGGCGGCCGGTCGCTGCTCAGTTTCACCGACGACGCCGAGGCCCAAATGGCGGCCGCCTCGGCGTTGGCCGATCTGGTCGGCCGCGGCCGGGTGCAGTCGCTGCTGGTCGAGAAGGTCAACGGGGTGACGGTCTTGGAACCGGCGCAGGGCAAGGTGCGCGCTGCGGTGCACGACGCGCTGACCGGCGCCGGTTTCACGCGGACCCCGCGCGGCCTGCGGTTGCGGTGACGGTTGGTCCCTCGACCGGGTGCCGCGACGTGATTGGTTCAATGACATATGCCTGAAGGCGACACCGTCTACCGCACCGCGACCGCCCTGCGCGAAGGCCTCGAAGGCAAGACGCTCACCCGGTGCGATGTCCGCATACCCGGCTACGCCACCGTCGATCTCACCGGCCACGTCGTCGACGAAGTGGTCAGCCGCGGCAAGCACCTGTTCATCAGGGTCGGCCCGGCCAGCATCCATTCGCACCTGAAGATGGAGGGCAGCTGGAAGGTGGTCCCGGCGTCGCGGCCCAGCCGGGCCGGCTACCGCATCCGCATCATCCTCGAGGCCGGTGAGGGTGAGCAGGCGGTGCAGGCCGCGGGCATCGATCTCGGTGTGCTGGAGATCCTCGAACGGGAACACGACATGGACGCCGTCGCCCATCTCGGTCCAGACCTCCTCGGTGACGACTGGGAGCCCCGCGTCGCGGCACAGAACCTGAGCGCCGACCCGGACCGCCCACTGTCGGAGGCCCTGCTCGATCAGCGCCTGATGGCCGGTGTCGGCAACGTCTACGCCAACGAACTGTGCTTCGTCACCGGGCACCTGCCGACCGCACCGGTGGGATCGCTCAGGGATCCGCTGAGGATGGTGCAGCGCGCCCGGGACATGCTGTGGCTGAACCGGTCTCGCTGGAACCGCACTACCACCGGGGACACCCGTCCCGGCCGGGACGTGTGGGTGTACGGCCGGGCCGGGAAGCTGTGCCGGCGCTGCGGCACCCCGATCCGCCGTGACGGCAACGGCGATCGGGTGTCGTACTGGTGCCCGCACTGCCAACGCTGACCGGCGAACCGACTTCCTTTAACGCAGAAGTTTCCGCAATTCCATGTGAGTGCCACGGCCAGATGATTCCCTGGCTGGTGTGAACACGGCCACCACGCCGGACACAGGCGCACGCCGAGGCGTGAACCTCGTCCTGTCCACCTGGGTTTCCGCGATCAACTTCTGGGCCTGGAACATGATCGGCCCGCTCTCGACCACCTACGCCGGTGACCTGTCGCTGAGCAGCACCCAGGCCTCGATGCTGGTGGCGACTCCCATCCTGGTGGGATCGCTGGGCCGGATCGCCGTCGGCTCACTCACCGACCGGTTCGGCGGCCGGGTGATGTTCATCGCGGTCTCGGTCGCCTCGATCATGCCGGTGCTGGCCGTCGGCGTCGCCGGAAGCGCGGGGTCGTATCCGTTGCTGCTGGTGTTCGGCTTCTTCCTCGGTATCGCGGGCACCATATTCGCCGTCGGCATCCCGTTCGCCAACCACTGGTACGAAGCGTCGCGCCGCGGTTTCGCCACCGGCGTGTTCGGCATGGGCATGGTGGGAACCGCGATGTCGGCATTCTTCACCCCGCGATTCGTCAACTGGTTCGGCCTGTTCACCACCCACTTGATCATCGCGATCGCCCTGGCGCTGACCGCGGTGCTGTGCCTTTTCATGATGCACGACTCCCCCGATTTCACGCCCAACACCGATGCGGTGTTGCCGAAGTTGAAGGCGGCCGCCAAACTCCGCGTCACCTGGGAGATGTCGTTCCTCTACGCGGTGGTGTTCGGCGGGTTCGTCGCCTTCAGCAACTACTTGCCCACCTACATCAAGACCATTTACGACTTCTCCACGGTCGACGCAGGCGCGCGCACCGCCGGTTTCGCGCTGGCCGCCGTGCTGGCCAGGCCCGTGGGCGGTGCGCTCGCAGACCGCATTCCACCCAAATACGTCGTGCTCACCTCGTTCGCAGGCACCGCTGCGCTGGCGCTGGTCGCGGTGTTCCAGCCGCCGCCGGATCTCTGGTCGGCCGTAACGTTCATCACGTTGGCGGTGTTCCTCGGCGTCGGCACCGGCGGCGTGTTCGCCTGGGTGGCGCGCCGCTCACCGCCGAAGTCGGTCGGCTCCATCACCGGCATCGTCGCGGCCGCAGGCGGACTCGGCGGGTACTTCCCGCCGCTGGTGATGGGCGGCACCTACGACCAGGTCGACAACGACTACACGGTCGGGTTGCTGCTCCTGGTGGCCACCGCGCTGATCGCGCTCGCCTACACCGCGCTACGGCTGCACGCCCACGAACCGCAACCCAAGGAGGCCCCGACGTGAGCAGCCCTCATCGCACCGGCGGCAAGGTCGAAGAACTGCTGGAGCGCAGCGGCCGGTTCTTCACCCCCGGTGAGTTCTCCGATGATCTGCGTACCGTCACCCGCCGCGGCGGCCGCGAAGGCGACGTCTTCTACCGCGACCGGTGGAGCCACGACAAGGTGGTGCGCTCCACCCACGGCGTCAACTGCACCGGATCGTGCTCGTGGAAGATCTACGTCAAGGACGGGATCATCACCTGGGAGACCCAGCAGACCGACTATCCGTCGGTGGGTCCCGACCGCCCCGAGTACGAGCCGCGCGGGTGTCCGCGCGGGGCGGCGTTCTCGTGGTACACCTACTCCCCGACCCGGGTGCGCTACCCCTACGCGCGAGGCCTGCTGGTCCAGATGTACCGGGAAGCCAAGGAACGCCTTGGCGATCCGGTGCTGGCGTGGGCCGACATCCAGGCCGATCCGCAGCGCAGGCGCCGCTACCAGCAGGCCCGCGGTAAGGGCGGCCTGGTGCGGGTGACGTGGGGAGAGGCCACCGAGATGATCGCCGCCGCACACGTGCACACCATCAAGACCTACGGCCCCGACCGGGTCGCCGGGTTCAGCCCGATCCCAGCGATGTCGATGGTGAGCCACGCGGCGGGTTCGCGGTTCGTCGAGTTGATCGGCGGCGCGATGACGTCCTTCTACGACTGGTACGCCGATCTGCCGGTGGCCTCGCCGCAGGTGTTCGGCGACCAGACCGACGTCCCCGAGTCCGGTGACTGGTGGGATGCGTCGTACCTGATGATGTGGGGCTCCAACGTCCCGGTCACCCGGACCCCGGACGCGCACTGGATGACCGAGGTTCGCTACCGCGGCACCAAGGTGGTCAGCGTCAGCCCCGACTACGCCGACAACACCAAGTTCGCCGACGAGTGGATGCCGTGCGCGGCCGGTACCGACGGCGCGATGGCGATGGCGATGGGCCACGTCATCCTCACCGAGTTCTATGTGCGCCAGCGCCTTCCGTTTTTCGTCGACTACGTGCGCCAGTACACCGACCTGCCGTTCCTGATCAAGCTCGAGGAGCGCGACGGCGCCCTGGTGCCCGGCAAGATGCTCACCGCGGCGGATCTGGGCCGCCACGTGGAGAACGCGCCGTTCAAACCTGTACTGCTTGACGGGCCCACCGACGACGTGGCCGTCCCGCACGGCTCCCTCGGGTTCCGCTACGGCGACGACGGCATGGGCAAGTGGAACCTGGACCTCGGTGAGCTGTCCCCGGCGCTGACCGTCGCCGCCGACAGCGTTGAGACCGTGGCGATCACGCTGCCGCGCTTCGACACCGTCGACGGGCACGGCGCCACCCTGACCCGCGGCGTGCCGGTGCGTCGGGTTGGTGAGCACCTGGTGTGCACGGTGTTCGACCTGATGCTCGCCCAGTACGGGGTGGCGCGGCCCGGCCTGCCAGGCGACTGGCCCGGCGGCTACGAGGACGCCGAACAGCCGTACACCCCGGCGTGGCAGGAGCAGATTACCGGTGTCTCGGCCAACCAGGTGGTCCGGATAGCACGTGAATTCGCCCGCAACGCCGAAGAATCCGGCGGCCGGTCGATGATCATCATGGGTGCGGGCATCTGCCAGTGGTTCCACGGCGACGCCACCTATCGCGCCGTGCTCGCGATGCTGATGCTGACCGGGTCGATGGGCCGAAACGGCGGCGGTTGGGCGCACTACGTCGGCCAGGAAAAGTGCCGGCCGGTGACGGGTTGGGCGACCATGGCGATGGCGACGGACTGGGCGCGCCCCCCGCGGCAGATGCCCGGCACCTCGTACTGGTACGTCCACACCGACCAGTGGCGCTACGACGGCTACCGCGCCGATGCGCTGACCAGCCCGACCGCCCGTGGCCGATTCACCGGTAAACACACCATGGACGTACTCGCCGCGGCGACCGCGATGGGCTGGATGCCGTTCTACCCGCAGTTCGACCGGTCCAGCCTCGACGTCGCCGACGAGGCGCGGGCGGCAGGCCGCGAGATCGCCGAGTACGTCGCCGAACAACTGGCCGAAGGCGCCCTGAAACTGGCGGTCACCGATCCGGACAACCCGGCGAACTGGCCCCGCGTGCTCAACGTGTGGCGGGCCAACCTGCTTGGTTCATCGAGCAAGGGCAACGAGTACTTCCTCCGACACCTGCTGGGCACCGCATCGAATCTGCAGGCGACCCCGACCCCTGAGGCATTGCGGCCCAGTGAAATCTATTGGGGCGACGACATCCCGGAGGGCAAACTCGACCTGCTGATGTCGATCGACTTCCGGATGACGTCGACGACGTTGCTCTCCGACGTGGTGCTGCCCGCCGCAACCTGGTACGAGAAGGCCGACCTCAACACCACCGACATGCATCCCTACGTCCACGCGTTCACCGCCGCCATCGACCCGCCGTGGGAGACCCGGTCGGACTTCGAGGCGTTCGGCGCGATCGCGCGGGTGTTCTCCGCGCTGGCCAAGACGCATCTGGGCACCAGAACCGACGCGGTGCTCGGTGCCATGCAGCACGACACGCCGGGAGCGATGGCTTATCCCGCTGGGGTAGAGCACGATTGGCGCACTACGGGGGAGACACCGGTGCCGGGCAAGACGATCGGGCCCATCGCGGTGGTCGAGCGTGACTTCACCGCGATCGCCCACAAGTGGGGCAGCCTGGGGCCGCTGGTGGACCGGCTCGGCGTCACCACCAAGGGTGTGACCACCCATCCCGAATCCGAGGTGGCCGAACTGGCTGCCAAGTTCGGGGTGCTCGGTTCCGGTGCGGCCGCGGGCCGGCCGGCCATCACCACCGCCGAACGCATGTCCGACGTCATCCTGGCGCTGTCGGGCACCTCCAACGGCCGGCTCGCGGTGGAGGGGTTCCACGAACTGGAACGGCGTACCGGTCGACCGCTGGCGCACCTGGCCGAGGGCAGCGAGGAACGCCGCATCACCTACGCCGACACCCAGGCCCGTCCGGTGCCGGTCATCACCAGCCCGGAGTGGTCCGGCAGCGAGACCGGCGGCCGCCGCTATGCGCCGTTCACCGTGAACATCGAAGAGCTCAAACCGTTCCACACCCTGACCGGCCGCATGCACTTCTACCTCGACCACGACTGGCTCGAGGAACTCGGCGAGCAACTGCCCGTCTACCGGCCGCCGCTGGACATCCACCGGCTGTTCGGCGAACCGGAACTGGGCGCCGAGGGGACGGGCGGGGTCGGGCTGACCGTCCGGTACCTGACCCCGCACTCGAAGTGGTCGATTCACTCCGAGTATCAGGACAACCTGTTCATGCTCTCGCTGTCGCGCGGCGGGCCAACGATGTGGATGAGTCCGGCCGACGCCACGAAAGTAGAGGTCCGCGACAATGATTGGGTGGAGGCAGTCAACCGCAACGGTGTGCTGGTGTGCCGGGCGATCGTCAGCCACCGGATGCCCGAGGGCGTGGTGTTCGTCTATCACGCCCAGGAGCGGGTGATTGACGTGCCGCTGAGCGATACGACCGGAAAGCGGGGCGGCATCCACAACTCGCTGACCCGGTTGCTGATCAAACCGAGCCACCTGGCCGGCGGGTACGCCCAGATGGCGTTCGCGTTCAACTATCTCGGCCCGACAGGAAACCAGCGCGACGAGGTGACGGTGGTACGACGCCGATCACAGGAGGTGACCTACCAGTGAAAGTGATGGCCCAGATGGCGATGGTGATGAACCTCGACAAGTGCATCGGGTGCCACACCTGCTCGGTGACGTGCAAACAGGCCTGGACCAACCGGCCGGGCACCGAGTACGTGTGGTTCAACAACGTCGAAACGCGCCCGGGCCAAGGCTATCCGCGCACCTACGAGGATCAGGAACGCTGGCGGGGCGGTTGGGTGCGCGACAAGCGCGGCCGGCTGCGGTTGCGCGGCGGCGGTCGGTTGCACAAGCTGCTTAACATCTTCTCCAACCCGAAGCTGCCCAGTATCAACGACTACTACGAACCGTGGACCTACGACTACGAGAACCTCACCAACGCACCGCTGGGTGAACACATGCCCGTCGCGGCGCCGCGCAGCCTGATCAGCGGTGAGCCGATGAAAGTGGAGTGGTCGGCCAACTGGGACGACAACCTCGGCGGCTCAACGGAGATCGTGCCGGGCGACCCGGTACTCAAAGAGGTCAGCGAGCGGATCCAGCTCGAACTCGAGCAGACGTTCATGTTCTATCTGCCCAGGATCTGCGAGCACTGCCTCAACCCGTCGTGTGTAGCGTCGTGCCCGTCGGGAGCGATGTACAAGCGCTCCGAGGACGGGATCGTGCTGGTCGACCAGGACCGCTGCCGCGGCTGGCGGATGTGCGTGTCGGGCTGCCCGTACAAGAAGGTGTACTTCAACCACAAGACCGGCAAGGCCGAGAAGTGCACGCTGTGTTATCCGCGCCTCGAGGTCGGGTTGCCGACGGTGTGTTCGGAGACGTGTGTGGGCCGGCTGCGCTATCTGGGCTTGGTGCTCTACGACATGGACCGGGTCCTCGAGGCGGCGTCGGTCGAGGACGACAAGGACCTCTACGAGGCGCACAAGTCGATACTGCTCGATCCTCACGACCCCGAGGTGGTCGCCGGAGCGCGCGCCGAAGGCATCTCCGACGAGTGGATCGAGGCCGCGCAAGGCTCCCCCGTCTACGCGCTGATCCACACCTACCAGGTGGCGCTGCCGCTACATCCCGAGTACCGCACCGTGCCGATGGTCTGGTACATTCCGCCGCTGTCGCCGGTGGTCGACGCGGTCAGCCGCGACGGGCACGACGGGGAGGACATCGGCAACCTGTTCGGCGCGCTGGAGGCGCTGCGCATCCCCATCGACTATCTCGCCGGGCTGTTCACCGCCGGGGACACCGCCGTCGTCGACAACGTGCTGCGCCGGCTGGCCGCGATGCGCTCCTATATGCGGGACATCAACCTCGGGCGCGACACCCAGCCGCACATCCCGGAGTCGGTCCGGATGACCGAAGAGCAGATGTATAACATGTACCGCCTGCTGGCGCTGGCCAAGTACGACGAGCGCTACGTCATCCCCACCGCGTACGCGGCGGTGGAACCCTGGTCGCTGGAGGAGCCCGGGTGCTCGTTGTCGTTCGAGGGCGGCCCCGGGATGTACGCGTCCGGGCCGTTCGGTGAGGCCAGCGGGCAGCCGGTGCCGGTGGCCGTCGAGACCTTCCACGCGTTGCAGCAGCGGCAGACCTCCGAGGGCATTGCCGCCAACGAGAGTCGCCCGTCGCGGGTCAATCTGCTCAACTGGGATGGCCGCGGCAGCCCGGAGGGGATCTTCCCGCAGAACGGGGAACCGCGATGAGGCTGCTGCGCAAACACAGCACACCGGACCTCGATCAGCGGCTGGTGTGGCAATGCGCGTCGCTGCTGCTGAGCTATCCCGACGAGGGCCGGCTCGACACCGCCGGACAGCTGCTGGCGCAACTGGACGGGCCCGTCGCCGAACATCTTTCGCTCACCGTGACCGCGCTGCAGGCCGCCGACCCGCTGCAGGCCGCACAGGACTACGTCGCCAGCTTCGACCTGCGCCGCCGCGCCACGATGTACCTGACGTACTGGACGGCCGGCGACACCCGCAACCGCGGCGGCGCGATGCTGTCCTTCGCGCAGGTGTACCGGGGCGCCGGGGTCGCCCCACCGGCCGATGAGGCCCCCGACTACCTGCCCGTGGTGCTGGAGTTCGCCGCCACCGTCGACCCCGAGGCCGGGTTGCGTCTGCTCGCCGAACACCGCGTGCCGATCGACGTCCTGCATCAGGCCCTGTCGGAGAAATCGTCGCCGTACTCCCATGCCGTGGCCGCGGTACTCGCCACGCTGCCCGCCGCCACCGAGACCGACATGCGCCGGGCCCGCACGCTGGCCGCCGACGGACCTCCCGCCGAAGCCGTTGGGCTGCAACCATTCACGCTGACCGTGCCGCCCCGGCGGACCGGAGAGGAGAGCAGCTGAGATGTCGGGATGGGAAATCTTCTGGGACGTGGCGCCGTACGTCACCCTGGCCGTCGTCGCCGTGGGGATCTGGTGGCGTTACCGCTACGACAAATTCGGCTGGACCACCCGGTCGTCGCAGCTCTACGAGTCACGCCTGCTGCGCATCGGCAGCCCGATGTTCCACTTCGGCATCCTCGTCGTCATCGTGGGCCACGTCATCGGACTGTTCATCCCCGAATCGTGGACGTACGCGATCGGTGTGAGCCAACACGCCTACCACGTGCAGGCCCTGGCCCTCGGAGGCATCGCCGGCGTCACCACGTTGACGGGTATCGCGCTGCTGATCTATCGGCGCCGCACGACCGGTCCGGTGTTCATGGCCACCACGGTCAACGACAAGGTGATGTATCTGGTACTGGTCATGGCCATCATCGCGGGGTTGGCGTGCACGCTGATCGGCGCGACGCCGGTGGGCGCCGAACACGACTACCGCCAGACGGTCGCGCCGTGGTTCCGGTCGATCTGGATATTGCAGCCCCGCGGTGACCTGATGGCGTTGGCGCCGTTGTGGTTCCACATCCACGTGATCATCGCGCTCGTGCTGTTCTGCCTGTGGCCGTTCACGCGGCTGGTGCACGTGTTCAGCGCACCGATCGGCTACCTGTTCCGGCCCTACATCGTCTACCGCAGCCGCGACGTCGCCCGCAAGGGTGAGCTCGTTGGATCGCACCCGCCCCGCCGGGGCTGGTGACCTGGCCGCGGCGTTGTACGGCAACCCGTAGCGGCGGCAGATGTCACGCACCGCAGGAGCGAGTTCGGCGTGCCGGTGGGCGGGAACGTCCGGGAACAGGTGGTGTTCGATCTGGACCGACAGGTTGCCCGACAGCAGGGGGAAGAGCTTGCCGCCAATGAGGTTCGCCGAACCGAGCACCTGGCGGAAGTACCACTGGCCGCCGGTTTCGGCCTTGGCCGGTTTCGGCCTTGGCCTCCTCGATCGAGAACTCCTGCACGTCTTCGGGGAAGTGCCCGCGAAAGATGATCAGTCCGGCCATAGGTTGCGTATGAGGTTGACGGTCAGGTTTCCCGCGAACACCCACGGCGCGAACGGTCCGGCCAGCAGCGGGAAGGCCACATAGTTCTTGAGCGTCTGCTGCTTGGTGTTATGCCAGATGCCCTGCAGGATCTCGCGTTCTCGGCGATGCTGGTTCTCGCTCAGCCGCACGTCTTGCCGGCGACGGCCTTCTCGCCACCGTTGGGAGTGGGTTGCATGGTGGTGACGGTCATCTACTCCCCTCGAGTTCGCTCGCGCGCTCCCCGGCGGCCAGCGAGGTGTTCAGCGCGCGCTGCAGCTTGGCCGTCAGTTCGTCGGCCGACGGCACCGGCTGGGCGACGGCCACACCGGTTGCGGCGAAACCTCCGATGACCAGGGTGGCGGTCGCAATCATCAGGGCGCGCATGGACGCAAACTGTCGTTCGAGGACGGGTAGCACGCCTCACCAGATCATCACCCCGCCCGGCACGGGTCAAGACCTACGTCCGCGTGCCCACCTCGTCGTCATGATCGCCAGACTAACCCCCGACTACCGTGCGAGCGCCAATGTCCCCGACGGGTTCCGGCTGAACACCAGCCGTCCGTCTCGCCACAGCGCCGTTCCCACCTGGGCACCCTTTTCGGCGGCGCCCGGGGTGAAATGCTGTACTCGCCTAAGGGATGCGGTGAGGTGCTGACCGACGTCGATCGTCACCGGCGCCACTCCGAGCGCCTTCGCCGGATTCGTCGACACCAGATCGATGGCCTCGGTCAGTGGCACGTTGTGCTCACTGGCCAGTACGTGCGGCGCGGCGTGCATCGCCGACGGTAGATAGTCCGAGCAGAGCACATCGCACACTCCGGCGGCGATGGCGTCTGCAGCCAGCAGGTTGTCCGACGACGTCGACTTCCCGCGCACGGCGTTCGGAGCCCCCAGCACAACGGTCATGCCGAGTTCGTGCGCGCGGTGCGCGGCATCCATGGTGAGCGGGAACTCTGCGACGCGCGCTCCGAACGCGAACGCCTCGTCGATGTGTTGGGCGTTCCGATCGTCGTGGGAGGCAAGGACGACGTTGTGGTCCCGGGCCAGCGCTGCAACGGCTCTTCGGCGCTCCGCCACACGGCTGAGTTGCTGGTCGTCGACCGTGAACACCTCCGTGACCTCGGCCTCGGACACTCCCCAGTCCTGGGCGTAGAAGGCCTGGGTCTCGGCGAGGGTGGAGAACCTGCTCCGCTGGACGGAGGTTTCGATCATCGAGATCAGGGCGACTCGTGACGACACCGCGAGCACAGTGTGCAGCGCATCGACGGCGCCTTCGTCGGTGAGCTCGACTCGTGCGTGAATTCGCCAGTCGCAGCAGAGCATCGGTGCGAGTTCTTCGAGCACTCCGGCCAGCACGGCGGCATCGGTGATCGCGATGCCTTTGCGTGGTGAGTCCTCACAGCGTGCGGCTATGCAGACCGTGGCAATTCCGGCCGCCGCGCATTCTGCGTCGAGTACCGATATGACGGCCGCGTGGTCGAGGGACACGGTGGCGCGGGGCCGGCGTCGCTGCAACAGGTTGTCCAGGTGTAGGTCGACCGCGCCGGGGACCAGGTAGAGGTCTTGACCTGCGGCCGCGTCGGGGACGATCTCTTCGACCCGTCCTTGCGCATCGAGCGCCACGACCGCATTGGGGATCGCGTCGCGCCCAGCACCCGGTATGACCGTTACGCCCTCGATCACGTTGTATGCCAAGAGATCACTCCTTTTCGCAGATCGCCGATCGTGGTTGCGATCGACTCGAGCGGACTGTCCGTGGCGGCGGTGACGATCAGCGCCGCGCCAGCCGCGGTCGCCTCCAGCAGCCAGGTGGCCAGCGCATCAGACGGGATGTACTCGCCGGGACCGTCGAGCACGATGAAGGAACGTTCGGACAGCAGAGCGGCAACCAGTGCGACAGCGCGTCCTTCGGCGGCGCGCAGACGTCCCAGCGGCCGCTGTGCGACACCGGCGAGGCCGAGCCGGGCCAAACCGGTCACCGCCGCGGCAGACGTGCAGCCCGCTGCCCGCGCGACCGCGTCCTCGGCGCTCAGTGTCGGGGCGGTGGCGAGTGGACCGTCGAACGCGGCGATGTGGTGCGCGCGCAGCCACGCGACCGTGCGCGGGTCGGCGGCGGTCAGCTCGACTTCTCCTCGGCTGTCGAGCCGCAAAGTCACCTCGCCGGCGTCGGGTCGGTACACCCCCGTAAGGCACCTGGCCAGCGTGGTACGGCCCGAACCGGCCGAACCTCGGATCAGCGTCAGGCGGCCGCCGGTGGCGGTGAGCTCTGCGCCGTCGAGCACCTCGGGCCCGTCGTCGAACCGTTTCCGAAGCCGGGTGGTGGTGATCGTGGTGGTCACGTCAACCTCGAAGACACCAGCAGTTGGGTGTAGGGATGCTTTGGATCTTCGAGCACCTGCTCGGTGATCCCCTGCTCGATGATGCGTCCGTGGTGCAGCACGAGGACCCGTGAAGCCAGGATCCGCACGGCAGCCAGGTCGTGAGACACGACGATGGTCGCCGATCTCAGCGATTCGGTCACCCGGGCCACGACTCCTAGCAGGTCGGCCTGCACCGACGGGTCGAGCCCGGTGGTGGGCTCGTCGAGCAGCAACAGTTGTGGTGGATCGACGAGCGCGCGTGCGAGCTGCACTCGTTGTTGCATGCCGCCGGAAAACGTCATCAGTGCGTCGTTGTGCCGTTCCGGTCGCAAGCCGAGTTCGCCGAGGAGTTCACCCGCTTTGGCATGGATGTCCTCGAACCGACGTGCCCCCCCGCCGAGCAGTCGTTCGGCCACGTTGGTTGTCGCGGCCAGCCGAGGGTGAAGCCCTGCGGCCAAGGCGTTCTGGTGCACCATCACCACGGTGGAGCGCTTGAGTTCGGAAGTGTGGCCGGCACGGAACAGGTCGCCGTGCTCGCCGACGATCATGGAACCGTTGTCGGGTGCGAGGTCGAGGTGAAGGCAGCGCAACAGCGTGGTCTTGCCGGATCCGGACTCTCCCACGACACCCAGCACCTCGTGGGCACCGATCTCGAACGATGCGTCGTGCACCGCCACAACTGCCCCGCAGTTCCGGCATCGATTGGTGCCGGACTCTTCCCCGGTGAGCTCGACGCACCGGCCGCAGCCCGGCCCGAAGCGGTGTGACACACCGATGACGGAGACCACCGGTGGCGGAGGATGCAGGGCGGGCGCGATCGTCCGGCTCGGCAGGGCGTCGGCGGTCATATCGCTGTCGCCTCACGGCTGCGGCAGGCGTCGGTGTCGCTGCAGCACCACACCAGCACGCCCGAGCTCTCGGTGGGCACCCGGAAGGACGTCTCGCTGCCGCAGTGCTGGCAGGGGCCTCCGGCTTCCTCCGGCGCCAACGCGACGTCGTCGAAAGCCAGTGGCTGCACCGAGGTGTACGGCGGCAAGGCGGTGAGCCGGGCTCGCCGACCGGCGCCGAGCAGGATGGGATGTGGTCGCCGGTCCAGTCGCAGGACGTCGTAACGCGGGATGGGGCTTGGACTCATGAGCCGGGTGTCGGCAACCAGCACCGGGTGGTCGGCTCCGGTGCGCGGGCCGCCGAGACGGGCCTGGGCGTCGTAGAGATCCAGCCAGGCGGGCGTGTAATCACCTTCGGCGTGACAGTTCAGCGCCGCCAGCTCGTCGGGCACGACGCGCCGCAACGGCTCGGGATGGGGCACCTGGAGCACCAGAAGCTGGTCGGGCCTCAGACCGATCTCCGGGATGCGGTGGCGGCTCTGGATGATCGTGGCTGCGGAGGTGCTAGTGGTGGCCGCACACTGCGCCGATGTGCTGATCAGAGCGCGCATGCCGGCTGCGTTGACCGACATGTCGTCACCCTGATCGATCACCTTGACGGTGTCGGTGGGCCCGACCACTGACAGCGTCACCTGCAGTCCGCCGCTCCCCCAGCCACGTGCCACCGGCATCTCGCGGGACGCGAAGGGCACCTGCCACCCGGGTATGGCGAGTGCCTTCAGGATTGCCCGTCGCACATTGCGTTTGGTGTCTTCGTCGAGATATGCGTATGCCTCGCGCCGTCCGTGCGCGGCGGCGAGCGAGGCCACCGTCGTCGGCGGATCGGTCGTCATCGTCGCTCCTTCGTGGCGGCTTGCGCGAGGTAAGCGGTGAAGCCGGCGTAGTGGGGTAGCCGGAGGTGCTCCACGAACCCGTTGGTGGCGGGGCCGTCGGTGGCCGCGATGATGGTCTGCGCGTCGAGCATCAACGGCTCGGCGAAGTCACCGTCGGCAAGGATGGCCGCGTCCAGCAGGGCAAGCGAGATGGCGCGGCGTTCCACAGTTCCCAACGTGGCGCCCCACCCGAGCGCCAGGCCGGGGCGGCCGTCGACATCGGCATCGATCATCACTTCGACCTCGGTGATCGGAAGCGTGGCGACGGCAATCGGAATACCGCTGCGAGGATGCGGGATTCGCACGGTGGCCACCGCGACGGTCAATTCGACCAGCACCGCCTCTTGCCGTCGTCCCAGGATCATCGCGGCCAGCGCGACCAGAGCACCGGTTTCACCGCGGGTGAGCATGGCGAGCCGGTTGGTTCTGCTGTACGGCGGCACCAGCACCGCACGTGCCGGGTCGCCACCGGCCCCCTCCGCCGGGGGTGTCACCGTCGACACACCTTGGATGAGGTCGCGTACCCGCACCGTGTCAGCACGTCGCGGAGCGTCTGTTGACGGCGACGGCCCTTCGGGGAGCCGCGGATTAGTGTCTGTCGGCGGATCGTCGCCTCGGTTGGGATTCGATCCCCAGTCCAGTCGGCGATCGAGCAGTTCGGGAGCGAACCCAAGCCATTGGCCGCCGGGGATCTGCGGGTAGGCCGACGACAAGCGCCGGGTCACCACCACGTCCTCCGGTTGCACCGTCAGCGCGTCGAGGTGCGGTTGAGTCGCCGCCCAGACCCGCAGGACGGAAACCGCGTGAGAGGGATCACCGTGTGCCTGATCGAGCGCTCGCCGCGCCGCGACGGGTTCCCACAGGCCGGCTTCGGCACAGATCTGCTCCTCGAGGATCGCGGTGCTGATGCCGCTTGCGGCGTGCCGCGTTCGCGCGATGAGACGGGCCGCGTCCAGCGCCTCGTTCTCATGCATGCTGGCATACATCAGGACACCCACTGGACGGAGACGCTTCGTGGCAGGCCGATCAGGCACTCCGGGGTGATGATTAGCAGGTCGACGCCCGTCGGCGGGTTCGACTTCGCGGCCGTCAACGCGTGCAGGGCGACGGCATCGAGTGGAATGAAGCACGTTGTCGGCTCAGGTAATCCCGGACCGGACAACATCAACGCGCGCGCCTCGCCGGTGGTGGCGATCACCAGCGTGGCACCGTCCTCGGGGGCGCCGCGAGTTCCGCGCCGCGCCTGCGATATCGCCGTGGCGGGAGGCCCGTGGACCACGACCCAATCGGCTGCACCGACGTCGACCAGCGAGGCACCGGTCAGGGTGCATGCTGTCGCCGCCACGCGGCGGACCGCGTCATCACCGGAAAACCCGAGTCCCAGTCCGCGATCGAGCAGCGCGAGCAGGACGGCGGCGGCGCGGTCGAGCTCTGGGTGTCCGGACAATCCTGGCACGCAGGACAACTCGATGGGCGTCCCGGGCGAGCACAGGGCCCGCATACAGGCCAGAAAGGCGGTCCTGCTGTCGTGCACCATATCCCACGTCATGACTGCTCCAATCGCGTCCTTACGGCCAGGCCAGCACGGACGCGACCGCGTTCAGCACGCGCCTCCAGGGCTGCGCGGCAAAGCTCCAGGACGCTGTGGGCATGCGGCCCACGCCGCTCGCACTCGGCATCGCAGATCGCCGCGGCGACGGCACCCGCAGGGTCGTAACCAGCCCGGACACCGTCACCACGTGTGCCTCCCAGTTCGACGGTGCACCGGGTCAGCGCTACATGGCCCAAGACCGTCGTGGTGTTGTCGGCGTCCGGAACCGGTACCCTGACCGGCGCGCTGACCGACTCGGGACCGGTGGTCACCGACACCACCACTGCGGTGGCCAGGATGTCGTCGGCAAGGCGTTCCAGGGTCTCTGCATCGGCATCGCAGAGCGCCTCGAAACGTGTTTCGGGCCTCACTTGAGATCCACCGTGAACTGGACGTGGTCGCCGCGGAATCGGTGTCGCACGGCGGCGATCGGAAGACCGTCCAGATCGACGTTCAATCCTCGCATCTCCAGGATCGCGGCACCGACTCGAATCATAAGATGTTCCGCCTCGGCGGGTTCGGCGAGGCTGGCGACGAACGTTCGGGACGCGCGTCGCATGCGCACGCCATAGGTGTCGTGCAGGTAGTCGAACAGTGACGTGTCTCCTGCCCAGTCGCGCGCCAGCTGCGGAAAACGTTCGGTCGGGATCGACGTCGTCGACACGGACCAAGGCTCGTCGTCGACCAGCCGTAGGGTCCTGCAGACGAAAAGCGCTCCGCGGGTGTGCAGTTGCTCCCGTAGGTCCGCCATTTCGACGACTTCTGACGACAGCACCCTGATGCCCACCCGGTGACCGGATTGGAGCATGGTGCGGGTAAAGCTGGCATCGCGTCCTGCCGACATGTCGTAACGCATCCGCGGGGTGGCGACGAACGATCCCTTCCCGCGAACGGTTTCGATGAGGCCGCGCTGGTTCAGTTCGTCGAGGGCGCGCCGCACCGTAAGCCGGTTGACCTCGAACTCCTGTGACAGTTCGGCTTCGCTGGGGAGTTTGTCGCCGGGTTGAGCCTGTTGCGCCAGCCGAGTCTCGAGCACATTGCTGAGCTGACGGTAGAGCGGCTGACCGGCGTACCTGTTGATCATGTCCAAATCGTGGTTCCTCATCGGTCTGTCGGTCCCAGGACGCGCCGACGAATCGCGGCAGATACCCTTTCGAACGCCACGACCACCAGGAGTATCGCAAGGATGATCGTCGCCGCTTCGTCATAGCGCAGCAGCGTCATCGAGGTGGCGAGTTCGATGCCGATGCCGCCTGCCCCGACCAGGCCCAGCACCACAGAGGACCGCGCCGAGGATTCCATCGCGAACATGGACGTCGTGACGAATGAGGGCATACAGGCGGGGAGCACACCCCCGACTAGGATTCCGAAGCGCGGCGCTCCCAGCGCCTGCAGCCCTTCGATACGCCCGGGGTCGATGTCCTCGATGCTCTCGGCGAAGAACCGCCCGCAGAATCCCATCACGTCGACAGCGATGGCCAGCACACCGGCTTCGGGGCCCAGCCCGACGGCGATGACGAAGATCAGGCCCCACACCAGGTCTGGAATGGTCCTGCTGACGGTGATGATGCCCCGGCTGACTGCGTACAGCGACCGGTGCGGCGTGGTGTTGCGCGCAGCCAGGACGGCCAGCGGCAGGCTCAGCAGGACACCGATAATCGTGCCGAGCAGTGCCATTTCAACGGTGACGAGTAGGGCTTCGAGGATGGGACCGAGCCGGTGAGCGTCCGGTGGAACGGCCGCGGACAGGAAGTCACCGAGCCGGAACACCCCTGTGGCCAGAGAGTCGGGCTGTATGCCGACCCCTTGCGTCCATCCATGGGCCAGCAACCCGCCGACGATGAGCAGGACGACCAGCGCGAGCAGGCTGGGCTGCCGGAACCGTGGCGGAACCGGGGGCGTGCCGGTCGGCGGTGGGCTCGTCGCTCGACTCACGAAGCACCGTCGGCGAAGATCGGCGCCAGCTGCGCGGCGTCGCATTCGCTGACGAGGCGGTCGAAACTGACCGCGCCGCGGTTTAAACCGACGACCCGATCGGCGTAACGCAGGGCCAGATCCATCTGGTGCAACGCCATGACAACGGTGACACTGCGCTCGGCAGCGATGGACGTCAGCAGTTCCATGACCCCGGTCGCCGAGGCGGGATCCAGGCTGGACACCGGCTCATCGGCAAGGATGACGCTCGGCCGTTGCATGAGCATCCGCGCGATGGCGACCCGCTGCTGCTGGCCGCCGGACAAGGTGTCCACCCGGCGCTCGGCGAAACCGGCCATACCCACCCGTTCCAGGCTCTCCATCGCTTCCCGGCGCACCTCGGCCGGGCTGGTCAACGGCCACGCGCAGCGCGTTCCGTGCCTACCCATAGCACCGTGAACGACGTTGTGCAACACCCCGAGTCGCGGAATCAGGTGGAACCGTTGAAAGACGAACCCGATGTCTCGGCGGATGACACGCAGCGCGCGTCTGGAGGCCGATGTGACATCGGCGCCTGCGAGAGTCACGGTGCCACCGGTGGGTTCGACCAGTCGCACGAGGCACCGCAGCAGGGTAGACTTTCCCGCCCCGTTGGTGCCGATGAGCGCGACGATCTGCCCCTCATTCACTCGCAGGTGAACCCCGTTGAGGACGTCGGCGTTGGCGCCGCGATACCGTAGCTGCAGGTCCTCGACCTGGATCGCTACGTCACTGCGGATGCCATGGCGTACTTGGCCGGAGAGTTGGGCGGGCACGGCCATGTCAATTGCCGAGGAAGTTCGAGAAGTCGTTGACGCCGACGGACTCGTACATCGCCCGGACTCTGTCGTAATCCTGATCGGAGACCTCGACCAGTTTGGCCTTGGCGAACTTGGCGTTGTCCTTGCCTTCAAGCATGGCGTTCAACAGGTCGTCGAAGTGGTCCTTGAACGTGGTCTGAATCGTCGTGACCGTCTCAGCATCAAGGCCGTTGCGGCCAACCAGGAGATCAGGCGGCAGGATGGGGCCTTCCTCAATCACCCGGTACTGGGCGGGATCATCGGTTGCCATGAACTCCTCGTAGTCGTGGCACCCGATCCCAACCGCCTCGACGTCGCCGCGCTGCAGTGCAGCGTGCACGGTGTCTCCGACGGTCAGCACCTCCACATCGGTGGTCGGTTCGACGCCTGCGTCCTTGATCATCTGCGATGGGCCGAGATGGCCACTTGTCGAGCCAATGTCGGACATCGCCACCTTCTTGCCGCGAAGCTGATCAAGCCTTTCGATCCCGCTGTCCGCTCGGGTGTAGATGCAGGAGCGGTAGCCGTCGCGTTCGATGGCCACGATGGGCTCCGCCCCGGTTCGTTCGTGGATCACCACGTACTCGGCCGGTCCGGTGAACACCACGTCCAGTCGGTTTGCCTGCAGCGCCGCTGCCGCGGCGGTGCGGTCGTTGACCGCGAAGAATTCGACGTCGAGCCCGGAGCGCTCCTCGAATGCCGTCTCGAAGGCCCCGTATTCGCGCTGCAGCTCTTCCATTCCTTGGAGGTCGGTGACAGCCAGCCGAATGGTGCCGGCTTGCTCCTCCCCGGAGGGCTCACTGCTACAGCCCGCCGCGAGTGTGGCCCCAAACAGTAACGCAACAGCACCTCTGACGATCGTGCGTCCCGACATCGAATGTTCCCATCTGTTGCTCTTCGAGTTGCTGTGTACATGTCTAGACAACTGCGGCGAAGTGCGCGTTAACGGGAACCGACGGATGAGGCAACGTCGCGCGGACACCTCAAACCGTCCATTCGGCGACCGCGGAGCGGCTCGAGCGACCCGGTCGGCGTCTAGTGCAGGCAGAACTCGTCGAACTTCACCGCACCGGCCGTCGGATCGGCCATGTCGACGTACCAGCTGGTCACGCAGCCCGTACCGGTATGCAGGGCCTGCACCACGACGATGTGGTTGTCGGCGATGTAGGGCAGCGGCCGGCCCGCGTCGTCGCGCAGGGGTGAGAGGTTCGGCACGGTCGGGCTCAGGCCACCCGGATCACCTTGCGCAGCAATATCATCGGCGCTCCACGGCGAGGGCGGCACCGGTCGACTGCGTTTGGAGACGTCCAGGAAGGCGCCGAAGCTGTTGCCCGTGTTGGACGCCTCGAGATAGTGCACACCCGCGGGTGAGGTGAAGCGGTTCCACAGGTGGTTGTGGCCGCTGTACACCAGGTCGACGCCGGCACTTTCGATCAGTGGGACGACGCCGCGCAGCAGGACGTTCTCGGTTCTCGCCGACGGATAGTCGTTTGACGTTCCTCCCCACGGCTGAAAGCCGGGGGATTTCAACCTGTTAGACGGGTTGGAGCAGTAATTCCTCGCGGTTTCCTGCTGGTTCCTGCGTCGACGTCACCGCAACACCCGCAGGCGCTGTGGTTTCTCGGCAGGCGGTGACCGCAAGCCCTGCGGCCAATACATTCTTGGCGGCGTTCACATCAGCGTGTACGGGCCCGTGCGGGCAGTTTGTGCACCGAAACACCGCTTGGCTCTCACGGGACTTCGGGTCAACATGCCCACACACCGGACACCGTTGCGACGTGAAAGCCGCCGGAACCTTGATCACCTGTGTCCCGGCATAACGCGACACAGACATCAACGGTTGCTCGAACCGAATACCATCCTTTCCCCAGTACAGCCCGATTCAAACCTGATTTACTCGACGCGCCGTTCGGCAGGAACGCCCCGGCGTTGCCGGGATCTTCGACCCGAGCAGCACGGCGCGTCATGTTGCGGGTCTTGAGATCTTCGAGCACCACGACTGCGTTCGACTGGGCCAGGCGGTGCGCGGTCTGGACGCAGAAATCCTGGCGGCGGTGCCGCTCAGCGGCCCGCAACTTCGCCAGAGCCGCCGGGTCTTGTTGCGGTTTGCCGACCCCTTGGCCGCGCGGGACAACTTGCGTTGCAGCGCTACCAGGCGGCGGCGTTCACCGGTCGTGACGAACTCCCGGTCAGCCAGCTCACCGTCGCTGGTGGCCACCACCACACCACGATCCACCCCCACCGCGGTCCCCGGGGCGGCGTGCTCTGCCGGGGCCGCGATCCCGTCGTCGACGAGCAACGACACGAACCAGTGCGCACCGTCCCACGACAGGGTGGTCGAGCGGACGGTTTCCCCCTGCAGGCTGCGTGACGCCCGGAATTTCACCCACCCAAGCTTGGGCAGCTTCACCCGCGCATGTTTGCAGCTGAGCTTCTCCACCACCATCTTGTTGCCCTCGGGGAACCGGAACGACGGCGCCCACCGCCGACCCGCACGCCAATGCACCCGAAACGTCCCGTGCTCACGGCACGCCTTATCCAGATCCATCAGTGTCTGCTGCAGGCAGTGCCCCGAAACGTCTCTGAGCCACGAATGCTCCGTCTTGGCTTCGGCCAACTCTTTGGCCTGGGGCCCGTAGTTCATCCACGCCCCGCGCCGGCGGTATTCACCGCGCTGCTCCAACCCGGTGTTCCACACCGCCCGACACACTGCCCCGATCTGCTCGGCGAACACCGCCTGCGCGTCGGTGAACTCCACCCGAAACCGCCGCCCCGTCACCACGATCTCAACGATCCTTCTGCGACTCGACGTAGCGGTTGATCACCGACAACGGTGCCCCACCCACCGTCGCCACGAAATACGAGTTCGTCCACAATGTCGGCAACCGCGATTTCAGCCACGGGAACTCCTGCCGCAGCAGCCGCGAGGACCTGCCCTTGATGGCCTTCACCAGCTTGTGAACCCCCAACTGCGGGTCGACCTCCACCAGCAGATGCACGTGCTCAGGCATGGTCTCCATCTCGATCAACCATGCCCCCTTCTCCTCGATCACCTCGACGATGATGTCCTTGAGCCGCTGCTCCATCCGCCCGCCGATCACCTTGCGTCTGTATTTCGGGCACCAGACGACGTGATAGGCGCACCGGAACGCGATATTCGCGTTCGTCCGCAACGTAACACCCACACCCGACACCCGACAACATTAGACAGCGATCAACCATCTAATGTTTCAACACGCCGGAACCGTACCCGCGCAGTGGCCACCCAAAGCAGGAACTTGACGCGCTCACCCCCACGCCTGAAAGCAGGGGTCCGCCGCGCTACCTACTTTCGATCGAAGAGGCGGTCGAACTTCGCATGGTCCCCCGGGTCAGTGAACCACGCCGTCAGATGCAGCCGCTGACACTCACCCGCCTGCCGACGCTGGCGCACACGTCGACGTTCGGTGCCGGCGGAATGTACACCGGTGGTGGAGGCGGTGGCGGTGGCGGTGGCGGCGCACCAGGCGGGGGCGGCGGCGGCGGGGGTGGGGGCGGAGGGGGTGGGGGCGGCAGCGCGTCGTTGAGGTAGGAAAGCGGATCCGCGCATCCGGTGACGTCGACGAATCTGCCACCGATGGACCCGCAGAGCGTGGCGTCCGCGGTGGGGGCGGCCGGGCTCAGAACCCCGGCGAACATCAGCAGCGCGGCACAGGCGCCGGACAGCGGCCACATTATTCGCACGTGCCAATTGTGGGGCCGTCGCACCGAGTTCGGGGGTTTTCGGGGTGTTTGGTCGCGCTGGGCGCGACAAACCAGACCGAAATCACACAACGCGCTCGGTGACGAAGCGATGCGGTGTGGCGGTCAACGGGTCGACGAATTCCAAACTGTGGGCCAGCAACCGCAACGGGTTGGCGAAGTCGTCGGGCGCGACGTCGACGATCTGCGGGTACAGCGAATCGTTGCGTAGCGGCAGGCCCAGCGACGCCATGTGCACCCGCAGTTGGTGAGTGCGTCCGGTTCGCGGTGTCAGCCGGTAGAGGTCGTCACCGAGATCTTCGACCAGCGTCTCGGCGTTCGGCTCTCCTGGCTCCTCGAAAGCCTGTAGCCGGCCGCGTTCTTTGATGATTCGGCTGCGAACAACCGTCGGCAGGTCGACGGTGGGCCGGCCGGCGGAGCGCGCCAGGTACACCTTGGTGACCGCACCGTCGGAGAACAACCGCTGATAGCTGCCGCGGATCTCTCGGCGGGTGGTGAACAACAGCACGCCGGCGGTCAACCGATCCAACCGGTGCGCCGGCGACAGTTCCGGTAGATCGAGTGCGCGGCGCAACCGGACCATCGCGGTCTCGGCCACGTGGCGGCCGCGCGGCATCGTCGCCAAAAAGTGCGGCTTGTCCACCACCACGATGTTGTCGTCGCGATAGCGCACCGGCATCTCGAACGGCACCGGAACCTCGACCGGCAGATCACGATAGAGGTAGACGTGCGCGCCCGGCGGCAGCACGGTGGCCGCCGTGACGACGCTGCCGTCGGCAGTCACCACCTCGCCGTCGAAGACCTTCGCCGCCACCGCCTCCCCGAACCGGGAGTCCAACTCCACGAGCACCGCACCGCCGCGCAACCGCACTCGCGCCGGCCCCAGCCCGTCGCGCACCGGTAGCGACGCGGGCCGCATCCGGCTCATCGCAACGGGACGGGTTCGAGGATTTCCGCCCTGGCCTCGGGCGCCGCCGCGCGCAGCGCATCGGCGGACTCGTCGTCGGGTTGCTGTTGGCTGCGCACCTCGGCGTCGACCCGCGCGCAGTAGGTGTCCACCTCGCGGGTGACGTCCTCGGCGCTCCAACCCAGAATGGGCGCAACGACTTCGGCGACCTCGCGGGCGCAGTCGACACCGCGGTGCGGGTACTCGATGGAGATCCGCATCCGCCGGGCCAGGATGTCTTCGAGGTGCAGCGCCCCCTCGGCGGCCGCGGCGTACACGGCTTCCACCTTGAGATAGACGGGCGCCTCGGTGATCGGGGTGAGCAGTTCGGGTCTCCCATCGGCGAACGCCAGCACCTCGCTGATCAGCGAACCGTACCGGTCGAGCAGGTGACGCACCCGATAGGGGTGCAACCCGTAATGGGCGCCGACACTCTGAGTTTGGTTGATCAGCGCGAAGTATCCGTCGGCACCCATCAACGGCACCTTCTCGGTGATCGACGGCGCCACCCGCGCGGGCACGAATTCGGCGGCCGCGTCGATGGCGTCCTCACCCATCACCCGGTAGGTGGTGTACTTGCCGCCGGCGATGGCGACCAGGCCCGGCGCCGGGCTGGCGACGGCGTGCTCACGGGACAGCTTCGAGGTCTCCTCGCTCTCCCCCGCCAGCAGCGGACGCAGGCCGGCGTAGACGCCGTCGATGTCGTCATGGGTGAGCGGAGTGGCCAGCACGGTGTTGACGTGGTCGAGGATGTAGTCGATGTCGGCCTTGGTCGCGGCCGGGTGTGCCAGGTCCAGATTCCAGTCGGTGTCGGTGGTGCCGATGATCCAGTGCGTCCCCCAGGGGATGACGAACAGCACGGATTTCTCGGCTCGCAGGATGATCGCGACCTCGCTGACGATCCGGTCACGGGGCACCACGACGTGCACACCCTTCGACGCCCGGACGCGGAACCGGCCGCGTTGCCGTGACAGCGCCTGGATTTCGTCGGTCCACACGCCGGTCGCGTTGACCACGACGTGGCCGTGGACGTCGGTGACCGACCCGTCCTCGCTGTCGCGCACGACGACACCGATCACCCGGTCACCTTCCCGAAGCAGGTTGACCACTTGCGTCGACGTGCGCACCACCGCGCCGTAGTGCGCGGCAGTGCGGGCCACGGTCATGGTGTGGCGCGCGTCGTCGACGACGGTGTCGTAGTAGCGGATCCCGCCGATCAGAGAGCTGCGTTTGAGTCCGGGGGCCAGCCGCAGCGCCCCGGACTTGGTGAGATGTCGCTGCGCCGGAACGGATTTGGCGCCGCCGAGTTGGTCGTAGAGGAAGATGCCCGCCGCCACGTAGGGCCGCTCCCACCAGCGGTTGGTCAGCGGGAACAGGAACGGCAGCGGTTTGACCAGGTGCGGCGCCAGCGTCGTCAGCGACAGCTCGCGTTCGTGCAGCGCCTCGCGGACGAGACCGAACTCGAGCTGTTCGAGGTAGCGCAGACCGCCGTGGAACATCTTGCTGCTGCGGCTGGACGTCCCGGAGGCATAGTCCCGCGCCTCGACCAGGGCGACCTTGAGCCCGCGGGTGGCGGCGTCGAGCGCGGCGCCGGCGCCCACCACACCGCCGCCGATCACCACGACGTCGAATTGTTCGCTGCCGAGCCGCTGCCAGGCCTCGGCCCGCTGCTGCGGTCCGAGCAAAGTCTGCCCGTTACCTGCGATCGGGTCACTCATCGTTCCCAGGCTACGGGTATCTAGTCCAGATCGTCGTGCGCCATGAGGCGACGCGCGGCCTCGACGATCGAACCGGACAGCGACGGATACACCGACAGTGTCTGCGCCAGGTCGGTCACCGAAATGCGGTTCTGCACCGCCAGCGCGATCGGCAGGATCAGCTCCGAGGCGATCGGCGCGACCACGACGCCACCGATTACCACGCCGGTGGCCGGCCGGCAGAAGATCTTCACGAAGCCGTGCCGCAGCAGCGACATCTTGGCGCGGGCGTTGGTGTTCAGCGGCAGCATAAGCGTGCGGGCCGGCACACCGCCGTCGTCGATCGCGGTCTGCGGGATGCCGACGGCGGCGATCTCGGGACGGGTGAACGTGGCCGAGGCGACGGTGCGCAGCCGGATCGGTGCCACCCCCTCACCGAGAACGTGGTACATCGCGATGCGGCCCTGCATCGCGGCCACCGACGCCAGCGGCAGCAGGCCGGTGCAGTCGCCGGCGGCGTAGATGCCCGATGCCGGTGTGCGCGACACCCGGTCGACGGGGATGTACCCGCCGCGGCCCAGTTCGACTCCGACCCGCGCGAGGCCGAGACCCTCGGTGTTGGGCACCGAGCCGACCGTCATGAGCGCGTGGCTGCCCTCGACGCAGCGGCCGTCGGCGATCTGCACCTTCACCCCCGTCTCGGTGCGGGTGACCGATTCGGCACGGGCGTTCTTGACCAGGGTCACGCCGCGTTCGGCGAACACCTCCTCCAGGGCGGCGGCGGCGTCGCTGTCCTCGTGCGGCAGGATCTGGTCGCGGCTGGCGACGACGGTCACCGTCACACCGAGTTCGGTGTAGGCGTTGCAGAACTCGGCGCCGGTGACACCAGAGCCCACGATCACCAGGTGCTCGGGCAGCTCGGTCAGGTCGTAGAGCTGGCGCCAGGTGAGAATCCGCTCGCCGTCGGGCACCGCGTTGGGGAGCACGCGCGGGCTGGCCCCGGTCGCGATGAGCACCACGTCGGCCTTGAGGACGCCGGTCTTACCGTCGCGGGTGGTCACCCGTACGCGGTGTTGCGCCAACCCGGGCGCGTCGTCGACCAGTTCCCCGCGGCCGGCGATGACCGCGACACCTTCGCGCAGTAGTTGGCTGCCGATGTCGGCGGACTGCGAGCGCGCCAGCGTCTTGACCCGGTGATGGATCTGCGGCAGCGAGATTCTGGCGTCTTCGACACTGATGTCGAAACCCAGGCCGGTCGCGCGGCGCAATTCGGTGCGCACCCCGGTCGAGGCGATGAAGGTCTTCGACGGCACGCAGTCGTAGAGCACGCACGCCCCACCCATCCCGTCGGAGTCGATCACGGTCACGTGGGTGTCCGGGCCTCTGCCCGCGGCGACGAGAGCCGCCTCATATCCGGCGGGGCCGCCGCCGATGATTACGATGCGGGTTGGCACGAGCATAATCTAGCCGTTCGCCGCCGAAGCCCGCTTCCGGTCGCGGCAGGCCGGTCGCCGGTTAAGCTGTCCTACCGTGCCGCTCTACGCCGCCTACGGGTCGAACATGCATCCCGAGCAGATGATGGAGCGCGCACCGCATTCGCCGATGGCCGGGACCGGCTGGCTGCACGGCTGGCGACTGACGTTCGGCGGCGAGGACATCGGCTGGGAAGGTGCGCTGGCCACCGTCGTCGAGGATCCCCTGTCGAAGGTGTTCGTTGTGCTCTACGACATGACGAAAGAGGACGAGGAGAACCTCGACCGCTGGGAGGGTTCGGAACTCGGCGTCCACAAGAAGATCCGCTGCCGCGTCGACCGGCTTTCGTCGGACACGGACACCGACCCGGTGCTGGCGTGGCTGTACGTGGTCGACGCCTGGGAGGGCGGGTTGCCGTCGGCGCGCTATCTCGGGGTGATGGCCGACGCGGCCGAGATAGCCGGCGCGCCAGCCGAATACGTGCACGACCTGCGGACCCGCCCGTCGCGCAGCGTCGGCCCGGGCACCCCGGGCTAGCCCGTTTTCGCGAGCGTGCGCTTGTGCACCCGACACGCCGCAGTTCGATGAGCTTTTCGTCACCCTCGCGCAGTGCGGAGGTGACAGGCTGCAGTGATGGCAGAACCCCGAGAACGGATGCGCACCCCCGGTGCCGGCCTGGACCACTGAGCGCGGTGGTCAGAGCAGGGCGGCCTGTTCGATGATGTTGACCATCGCCCGCACACCGACACCGAGTGCGCGCTCGTCGAGGTCGAACGTCGGCTGATGCAGATCCAACTGCGGCCCCCGACCGCTCCACACACCGAGCCGTGCCATCGCCCCCGGCACCTCCTCGAGGTACCACGAGAAGTCCTCGCCGCCACCGGACTGGTGGGTGTCGGCGAGCACGTCCGGGCCGATCGCCTCGATCGCGTGGGTGAGGATGCGCGTGGAGACCTCTTCGTTGACCACCGGGGGCACACCGCGGCGGTACAGCACGGTGTGTTCCATCCCCAACGGCGCCAGCAGCGACGAGACAATCTCGCGGACAATGCCTTCCAGCGTCAGCCAGGTCTGCCGAGACGCGGTGCGGATTGTTCCGGCCAGCGTGCCGGTCTGCGGGATCGCGTTGGCCGCCACCCCGGCGTTGACCGCACCCCACACCATCACGGTGCTGTTGCGCGGGTCGATGCGGCGCGACAACACACCGGGCACCCCAGTGATCAACGTGCCGAGCCCGTAGACCAGGTCACCGGTCAGGTGCGGGCGTGACGTGTGCCCGCCGGGTGAGTGCAGCGTCACCTCTATCTGGTCGGCCGCCGACGTGATCGGCCCCGGCCGCACCGCCACCCTGCCCACCGCCAGCCGCGGATCACAGTGCAGCGCGTAGATCCGCGACACCCCGTTCAAGGCGCCGGCCGCGATCGCATCGATCGCGCCACCGGGCATCAGTTCCTCGGCGGACTGGAAGATCAGCCGCACCCCGATGGGCAACTCGGGCACCGACGCCATCGACATCGCCGCGCCCAGCAGAATCGCGGTGTGTGCGTCGTGGCCGCAGGCGTGCGCGATGTTCGGCACGGTAGACGAGTACGGCAGCCCGGTTCGCTCGGCCATGGGCAGCGCGTCCATGTCGGCGCGCAGCGCGATCCGCGGACCGTCCTCGCGGCCGAAATCGCACGTCAGTCCGGTTCCGCCGGGGAGAATCTTCGGGTTGAGCCCGGCGTCGGCGAGGTGGGCGGCGACGAACTGGGTGGTGGCGAACTCCTGTCGGCCCAGTTCCGGGTGGGCATGGATGTGGCGGCGCCAGGCGACCAGTTCGTCGGAGTGCTCCGACAGCCAGCGTGCGGCGGCGTGTTTCAGCACACTCATGACGCCCGCCTCTCCTGCCGCTCCAGCACCCGGTCCCGCTCGGAGCAGGTCTCGGCGAGACGCACCACCGTGCGTGCCAGCATGATCGCACCCTCGACGACGGCCCGGTCGGCGCTGGGTCCCGCCGCAGCGCCGGCGAACGCCGACTGGTGGATGGACGCACCGCCGGCGTCGATGCCCACCACCGGGTGGATACCGGGCACGACCTGCGTGACGTTGCCCATGTCGGTGCTCCCGAGCGGCAGCGCCGCCTCGACCTCGGCCGGCACCGGGGTGCGGCCGACCCGCTCCATCTCGTCGCGGAACGCCTCGGCCAGCCAGCGGTCCGGGGTCAGTTCGGCATACGCCGGCGCGGTCTCGGTGACCTCATAGCCGCAGCCGGTGGCGACGGCGCCGGCCTGGAAGCAACCCGCCATCCGGTCCTCGAGTTCGTGCAGCGCCGCCGATTCGGCGGCGCGCATCGTGTAACGCATCCGGGTGCGGGCCGGGATGACGTTGGTGGCCACGCCACCTTCGGTGACGATCCCATGCACCATCTGTCCCGGCGCCAACTGCTGGCGCAGCAACCCGATCGCGACCTGCGCGACGGTGACGGCGTCGCCGGCGTTGATGCCGAGATGTGGCGCGACTGCCGCGTGCGATTCCCGGCCGGTGTAGGTGACGTCCACCTCCGACAGCGCCAAGGACCGGGCAGCGGCGATGTCGACCGGTCCGGGGTGCAGCATCACCGCGACAGCGATGTCGTCGAAGGCCCCCGCCTCGAGCAACAGGACCTTGCCGCCGCCCGCCTCCTCGGCGGGTGTGCCGACCAACACCACCGTCAGGCCGAGCTCGTCGGCGACCTCGGCCAGCGCCAGCGCGGTGCCGACGGCCGACGCGGCGATGATGTTGTGGCCGCAGGCGTGTCCGATGTCGGGCAGCGCGTCGTACTCCGCGCAGACGCCGACCACCAGCGGGCCACTGCCGTAGGACGCGAGGAAGGCCGTGTCGAGGCCACCGACTGCGGAGGTCATCTCGAAGCCGTACTCGGCGACCAGCGCCTGGGTCTTCGCACAGCTGCGGTACTCGGCGAACGCCAGTTCCGGCTCGGCGTGGATGGCGTGTGACAACTCGACGAGATCTCCGCGGCGGCGGTGGACGGCGTCTTCCACGCTCGTCGACGCGGTGGCGGAGGGCATTGACGCAGTATCTCACTGCCAGTCCGGCGGTACTTCGACAGCTAAGCTCGCACACCGTGACAAGCCCGGCCGAGGTGGCCCAGCAAGCGGCGGCGGCGATCCGCGACCGCACCGGCGTCGACCAGCACGACGTCGCGGTGGTGCTCGGATCCGGCTGGGCACCCGCGGTGGACGCCTTCGGCACCGCCACCGCGACCGTGCCGATGGTCGAGCTGCCCGGGTTCACCCCGCCGACGGCCGCGGGACACGGTGGCGTCCTGTTGTCCGTGCCGATCGGTGGGCACCGGGTGCTGATCCTCGTCGGCCGGATCCACGCATACGAGGGCCACGATCTGCGCCACGTCGTGCATCCCGTGCGGGCGGCGTGCGCAGGGGGAGTGCGCACGGTGGTGCTGACCAACGCCGCGGGCGGCCTGCGGGACGACTTCACGGTAGGGCAGCCGGTGCTGATCAGCGACCACCTCAACCTCACGGCCCGCTCACCGCTGGTCGGGGCGCAGTTCGTCGATCTGGTCGACGCCTACGCACCGCGGTTGCGGACGCTTGCCAAGGCGATCGACCCGACACTGGCCGAAGGGGTCTACGCCGGCCTGCCCGGCCCGCACTACGAGACCCCGGCCGAGATCCGGATGCTGCGCACGGTCGGTGCCGACCTGGTCGGCATGTCGACCGTGCACGAGACGATCGCGGCGCGGGCCGCAGGGGCCGACGTGCTGGCGATCTCGCTGGTGACCAATCTGGCCGCGGGCATGACCGGGCAGCCGCTGTCGCACCCGGAGGTGCTGGAGGCGGGCCGTCGGTCCGCGATGCGGATGGGTGCCTTACTGGCCGGCGTGGTTGCCTCAGTCTGATCGGCGGGGTGACGGCTCAGCCGCCGGTGCACTGCTCGACGCGGAGCGCGACCGAGTGCGGCGCATGGCATTAATCGACGGCAAAGCGGGCACCCTTTCTCCATGACTTCCTCGGCGATCTCGACGGCCGTGCAGGAGTGGATTGCGCACGACCCGGACCCGCAGACAGCGGCGGAGTTGTCCAAGTGCAGTCCAGAGGAACTCGACCAGCGGTTCGCCCGCTCACTGACGTTCGGGACGGCGGGGCTGCGCGGGCCGCTGCGCGGCGGCCCGAACGGCATGAACCTGGCAGTTGTGCTGCGCGCGACGTGGGCGGTCGCCAAGGTGCTCAAAGACCGCGGCATGGCGGGTTCCCAGGTCGTCGTCGGCCGGGACGCCCGGCACCGGTCCGACGAATTCGCCCGCGCCGCCGCCGAAGTGCTGGCCGCCCAGGGATTCGAGGTGATGCTGCTGCTGGCGGCCGTACCGACCCCGGTGGTGGCGTTCACCGTCCGACACATGCACGCCGCGGCGGGCATCCAGATCACCGCATCGCACAACCCGCCGACCGACAACGGGTACAAGGTATACCTCGACGAGGGTCTGCAGATCGTCGGCCCCACCGACACCGACGTCGAAGCGGCGATCGCCGAGGCGCCGTTCGCCGACGAGATCCCCAGGGCTGAGGTCCGAACCGGCGGGATGGGGGAGATTGCCCACTACGTCGAACGAGCGGCCAACGTCCGGTACGGGAAGGCGCCGGTGCGCGTGGCATTCACGCCGCTGCACGGGGTGGGCGGCGAGTACGCGATGGACACGTTCGTCCGCGCCGGTATCGTCGACGTGCACGTGGTCGACAAACAGTTCTCCCCCGACCCCGACTTCCCCACGGTCTCGCTGCCGAACCCCGAAGAGCCCGGCGCGGTCGAAGCGCTGCTCGAACTGGCCGCCGACGTTGACGCCGACGTCGCGATAGCTCTCGACCCCGACGCCGACCGCTGCGCGGTGGGAGTGCCGACACCCGAGGGGTGGCGGATGCTGTCCGGCGACGAAACAGGTTGGCTGCTGGGCGATTACATTCTCACCCAGGTAGAGCCCGGCGAGGTGATGGATGCGACGGTCGTGGCCAGTACCGTGGTGTCCTCACGGATGCTCTCGGCGATCGCCGCCGCCCACGGCGCCCACTACGTCGAAACGCTCACCGGCTTCAAGTGGCTCTCCCGTGCCGACGAGGAGCTGCCCGGCAAGACGATGGTGTACGCCTACGAGGAGGCCATCGGACACTGCGTCGATCCGGCCGCGGTGCGCGACAAGGACGGGATCAGCGCGGCGGTGCTGTTCTGCGACCTCGTCGGTGTGCTCAAGGAGCAGGGTCGCACGGTGCTCGAGATCCTCGACAACCTGGCGCTGCGCCACGGCGTCCACGTCACCGCGGCCGTGAGCCGACGGGTCCGCGACGCCGAGGAGGCCGCCGGGCTGATGGCCCGGCTGCGGGACACCCCGCCGGACCGCCTGGCCGGACACCAGGTCACCGTCACCGACCTGAGCACCGCATCGGAGGCGATGCGCTCCGATGCGCTGATCCTGACCGGCGGGGACGCCGACACCTCGGTCCGCATGGTGGTCCGGCCGTCCGGGACGGAGCCAAAAGTGAAGTCCTACATCGAAGTTCGGCGATCCTGCACCGGTGACGTGCAGCGGGCGCGCGCCCAGGCACGCCAGCTGCACGACGAGTTGGTGGCGCTGGCGCAGCAGTTGTGAGCGTTCAGCGCGGGCCGAACTGCCGGTCCCCCGCATCCCCGAGCCCGGGAACGATGTAGGCGGCCTCGTCGAGGCAATCGTCTATCGTCGCGGTGAACAACCGCATGTCCGGGGCGGCACGCTGCAGGGTGGCGATGCCCTCCGGCGCGACCACCACACAGATGGCGGTGATGTCGACGGCCCCGCGCGCCTGCAACAGACCGACGGTGTGGGCGAGCGACCCGCCGGTGGCGAGCATCGGGTCGAGCACGAACACCGGCTGGGTGCTCAGATCGGCGGGCAGCGACTCCAGATACGGCGTCGGCTCGTGGGTTTCCTCGTTGCGGGCCACGCCGACGAACCCCACCCGCGCCTCGGGGATCAACGCGTGCGCCTGGTCGACCATCCCCAGCCCGGCCCGCAGGACCGGGACCAGCAGCGGCGGACGCGCCAGCCGAGACCCATTGGTCACCGCCAGCGGTGTGCGTACCTGGACTTCCTCGCGGGGGGCGTCGCGGGTGGCCTCGTACACCAGCATCAGCGTGAGATCGCGCAGCGCCGAACGGAATGCCGCGTTGTCGGTGGCCTGGTCGCGCAGCGTGGTCAGCCGCGCCGCCGCCAGCGGGTGGTCGACGACGCGCACATCCATGGCGCCGACCTTAGCGGGAACCGCCCATTTCGCCCGGCGACGGAACCGCACCGCCGTCCACGACGTCCTAATCGCATGCTTGCCGACACCGAGGCCATCCGCGCGCTGGCCCGCACCGACACCGCACACTCCGCCGACCTCGCCGCCGCGGCGGCCGAGCTGGCCGCCGTCCCGGTCACGACCGCGGCGCCGTCGCTTGGCCCGGTCGGCGCGCGATTCCTCACCGCGCTCTCCGATGCGGCCGCCGCCGGATCCGCCGAGGCCGCCGCCCTAGCGGAGAGCTTCGCCGGAGGATCGGCGGCCGCCCGATCTTCGGCGGCGGCCTATGACGAGGCGCAGCTCCGCGCCGCCGCACTGCTCGGGAGCTGACCGTGCCCAGCACGCTGGTGGAAGCGCTGTCCGCACCGCTACACGAGGTGCGCTCGCTCGTCGGCCCCGGCTGGCCGGACGGTTCCGGTGGCGCGCCTGCCGCCGCGCTCGCCAGGGTGCGCGATGCGCTGGCCGGGCTGTCGACCGCCGCACCCACGACGTGGCAACGCACCGGCGAGAACTGGTCGGGCGCGGGCGCCGACAGTGCGGGTGCGTACGCCGCGGCCACCACCGCAGCGGTCGCAGAGTTGGCCGACCGTACCGGCCGACTGACCGTGAGCACCCGGGAAGCGGGCGCTGCCGTCGCCCGGGCCGCTGCCCGCCTGCAGGACATCGTCGAACGCTTCGAGGCTCGGGCGGGCGTGCTCGAATCTCAGCTGGACACTCCGGGCGTCGCCGAGGAACTGCTCAGTGAGGGGCAACGCGCCCTGCGCGACGCCGTCGCCATCGTCGAGCAGTTGCGCGCCGAACTCGACGGCCAGGCGGGTGCGCTCACCGGAACCGCTGCGGCACCGGGCGCGGCACCGGGGATTGCGTCGGCGCCGATCGTTCCCGGCGGCTTCGGTGGGGGTGCGCCGGGCGCACTCGGCGCGGCGGCCCCGATGGCCTCCCTGGCGTCGCTGGCCTCGAGAGCCTCACCGGCGGAGGCGGCCTCGCGGTGGGAGGTGTCACCACGGCCGGACCCCGGGATGTTCGGCGATGGCGTGGCGGTGCGGTTGCCCGACGGCAGCACCGCCACCGCGCCGAACGCGGTGGCCGCAGGCGCGGTGCGTAACGCGCTGACCCAGCTCGGCGTGCCGTACCAGTGGGGCGGCACCACCCCGGGTGTCGGGCTGGACTGCAGCGGCCTGACGCAGTGGGCCTACCGTGAGGCCGGGCTCGACCTCCCCCGGCTGGCGCAGGAGCAGGACGTCGGCGCCGCCGTCGACGCCGGTTCGCTGCGGCCGGGCGACCTCGCGGTGTGGGACGGCCACGTCGCGATGATCGTCGGCGAGGGTGTGATGGTGGAGGCGGGCGATCCGGTCAAACTCTCGGCAGTCCGGACGACGAATGCGGGACAGGGGTTTCAGGGTTTCTGGCGACCGACCGCCTGACGTCTCTGCCGACACCGCGGTCGAGGTCGCCCTGCACCGCGCCCGCCGCCGGCTGGCCGTACTGGACGAGGCGCTCGAAGCACTGGCGGCGTCAGGGGGGCGGGCGCGCTCGGCCGACGGTGTCGTCGAGGTGGCGGTCGACGGCCACGGCCGGTTGGTCTCCGTCGCATTCGCCGAGGCGGTCATCCGGATGCCGGCGGCGCGCATCGCGGCGTTGGTCGTCGAGACGACGCAGGCGGCGGCTCGCAAGGCGTCCGCACACCGGCAGGCGGTGCTCGGCGACGTGGTGGCAGACCTCGGTCGTTAGGCTGTGCCGCATGGCTGCTGACATCGTGCCGGTTCGGCTCGGGCTGACCAAGGGCGACCTGTACACACTGTGGGCTCCGCGTTGGCGGGACGCCGGTGACGAATGGGAGGCCTTTCTCGGCAAGGACGACGACCTCTATGCCTTCGGGTCGGTGGCCGATCTGGTGGCTTTCGTGCGGACCAACACCGACCACGACCTCACCGACCATCCGGCCTGGGAGAAGCTGACCGAGGCGTCGGCGCACCGGCTCAAGCCGGCCGAGGACCGCGAATACGACCTCGTCGGCGTGCCGGAGGCGGCGGCCGAGAAGGCCAGCGAGACAGTCGTCGACACCCTACACCGCACGCTCGCGATCGCATCGTCGATCGGTTCGGTGTGCGATCTGCCCGCGGTGACGAAATTCTTCAACGGAAACCCGCAGCTCGGTTCGGTGGGCGGTGGCGCCGAGGCGTTCAAGGGCCGCAGCGGTCGCAAGCGCTGGGCTGACATCGAGGCGGTGATCGCCCGCAGCTGGGACGGCGTCCTCGACGCGATCGACGAGATCGTCACCACCCCCGACGTCGACGCGGCGGCATCGCAGAAGGCGGCCGCCGAACTCGAAGCGCCAGCGCCCGAACCTGAAGAGGACGAGACCGACGCGGCAGCCACCGCCGAGGAGCACGAGGAGGCCGAACCGGCCGCCACGGAGGCCGATGCGCTCCAATCACCCGCGGCCGCGGCGGTACTCGGCAGCGACGAGGATTTCTGGCTCAAGGTCGGCATCGACCCGGTGCGGCTGATGACCCGGTCAGGCACGTTCTACACGCTGCGCTGTTACCTCGACGACGAGCCGGTGTTCCTCGGCCGCAACGGGCGCATCAGTGTGTTCGGCTCCGAGCGCGCGCTGGCCCGCTATCTGGCCGATGAGCACGACCACGACCTGTCGGACCTGGCGACCTACGACGACATCCGCACCGCGGCCACCGACGGCTCCCTCGAAGTCGACGTGATCGACGAGAACGTCTATGTGCTCAGCGGCCTGGCCGATGACATCGCCGACGGCCCCGACACGATCGACGGCGACCAACTCGGGCTGGCACTCGAACTGCTGCGCGATGTCGGCCGGTACGCCGAGGACAACACCGTCGAGAAGACACTGGACCCCGGCACCGCGCTCGGGTCGTTCGTCACCCATGCGCTCGACCCGGACGCCGCCGACCGCCCCGAGCCTCCCTACGCCGAGGCGGTCCAGCAGTGGGAAGCGCTGGAGGCCTTCGTAGAGTCCCGCCTACGCCAGGAGTGACCTCCCCGGAGCAGCTTCACCACCGGCAGCGAACTGTTCGTCGACGGCGGTGAAGAACAGACCGGCGGTGAAGACCAGACGGAGCTGAGTCAGGGCGGCGGCCGCGGCCGGTGCTCCTCGTCGTCGCTCACGTCGGCGACCGCCCGCTTACCCGAGCAGCACCGCGTAACGGGGTTTGATGACGTCGTCGATCAGCGCCAGCCGCTGGTCAAATGGGATGAACGACGACTTCATGGCATTGATGGTGAACCGCGCCAGATCGCTCCAGCCGTAGCCGAACGCCTCGACCAGCCGCAGCATCTCCTGGCTCATCGTGGTGTCGCTCATCAGCCGGTTGTCGGTGTTGACCGTCACCCGGAACCTGGTGCGGGCCAGCAGGTCGAACGGGTGCTCGGCGATGCTGGGGACCGCGCCGGTCTGCACGTTGGAGCTCGGGCACAGCTCCAGCGGGATGCGCTTGTCGCGCAGGATCGCGGCCAGCCTGCCCAGTTTCACCTCGCCGTCGGGCGCGACGGTGATGTCGTCGACGATGCGGACCCCGTGGCCCAGCCGGTCGGCGCCGCAGAAGGCGATGGCCTCATGGATGGACGGCAGGCCGAACGCCTCGCCGGCGTGAATCGTGAAGCGGGCGTTGTTGCCTCGCATGTACTCGAACGCGTCGAGGTGGCGGGTGGGCGGATAGCCCGCCTCCGCGCCGGCGATGTCGAACCCGACGACGCCCCGGTCGCGGAACCGGATGGCCAGTTCGGCGATCTCCTGCGAGCGGGCGGCGTGGCGCATCGCGGTGACCAGGCATCGCACCGTGATCGTGCGGCCCGCACTGGCGGCGGCCTTCTCCCCGTCGGCGAATCCGGTCAGCACGGCGTCGACGACCGCGTCCAGGTTCATCCCGGCCTCGATGTGCAGCTCCGGGGCGAACCGCACCTCGGCGTAGACGACGTTGTCGTCGGCGAGATCCTCGACGCATTCGAACGCCACTCGGTGCAGCGCCTCCGGCGTCTGCATCACCCCGACGGTGTGGGCGAACGGCTCGAGGTAACGCACCAGCGAACCGCTGTGGGCGGCAGTGCGGAAGAACGTCGCCAACCCGTCGATGTCATGGGCGGGTAGATCGTCGTAGCCGTACTGCCCGGCCAGGTCGAGCACCGTCGACGGTCGCAGACCGCCGTCGAGGTGATCGTGCAGCAGCGCCTTGGGCGCTTGGCGGATGTTCTCCAGCGTCAGCGGCGTCGTCATCGGCACGTCCTCCTCACGTTCCCTCGTCAGACCGTCGCCGCGATCCGATCGATGATCAGCGGACGCACCGGCGGGGCGCTCTCCCCCACGGCCCATGCGCCCTCGAGTTCGGAGCGAGCGGGCCCGACCCTGGCCGGGGTGTCGGTGTAGAGGGTGAACACGGGGTCGCCCGCTTGCACCGGCTCACCGGGACGACGGTGTATGCGGATCCCGGCGCCGGACTGCACCCGCTCACCGGGGGCCGAGCGGCCCGCGCCGAGTCGCCACACCGCCAGACCCACCGCCATCGCGTCGATGTCACCCATGGTGCCACCACGCGGTGCCGTGATGGTGTCGGAGTGCACACCGATGGGCAACGCGCCGGTGGCCGGTTCGACAGACAGGACCGTGAGGTCGCCGCCCTGGGCCGCGACGAGCGCACGGAAGCAGTCCATGGCGGTGCCGTCACGCAGCGTCTCGGCGGGGTCCTTGGCGTCGAGACCGGCGGCGTCGAGCATCTCGGCCGCCAGCGCCAGCGTCAGCTGCACCACATCATCGGGCCCGCCGCCGGCGAGCACCTCCAGCGATTCGACCACCTCGATCGCGTTGCCGACGGCGCGACCGAGCGGCACCGACATGTCGGTCAGCAGCGCGCGGGTCACCAGACCGTGCGCATGGCCCAACTCGACCATCGTGCGGGCGAGTTCCCGGGCCTCGGCCTCGGTGGGCAGGAAGGCGCCGGAGCCCACCTTGGTGTCGAGCACCAGCGCCCGCGCGCCCTCGGCGATCTTCTTGCTCATCACCGAGCTGGCGATCAACGGCAACGATTCGGTGGTGGCGGTGACGTCGCGCAGTGCGTAGATCTTGCGATCCGCCGGGGCGAGCTCACCCGCGGCGAAGATCGCCGCACCGATCTCCCGAAGTTGTCGGCCGATCTGGCTTTTCGTCAACTCGGCAGAGAACCCCGGGATGGCTTCGAGTTTGTCGAGGGTGCCCCCGGTGTGGCCGAGCCCGCGACCGGCGGCCTGCGGCACCGCACCGCCGCAGGCCATCACCACCGGCACCAGCGGGATGGTGATCTTGTCACCGACGCCGCCGGTGGAGTGCTTGTCCACCAGCGCGAGCGGTCGGCCGTCGCAGTCACGGCGTAGATCGGTGAAGTCGAACCGTTCCCCCGAGGCGACCATGGCCGCGGTCCAGCGGGCGATCTCCTGGCCCGTCATCCCCCGCAGGAAGATCGCCATCAGCAGGGCCGACATCTGCTCCTCGGCCACCTGTCCGCGGGTGTACGCGTCGATCACCCAGTCGATCGCCGCCTCGGAGAGCACGCCGCCGTCACGCTTGGTCCGGATGACCGTCGGAGCGTCGAGACGCGACCACGCGCTGCGCGCGTCGGGTCGCGACCACGCGCTGCGCGCGTCGAACGTGACGTGCGTCATGGCTTCTCCTCGGTGGCCGGTGACCGGTGAGTCCGCGCCAGGTCGTCGGGTCCGAACGCGTCGGGCAGCAGCTCGCCCAGCGGTCGCGGGCCGAGCGGATGGTCGATGAGCAATCCGGGTCCGCCGTGTTCAAGCAACACCTGGCGGCACCTCCCACACGGCATCAGGACCTCCGCGTCGCGTCCCACACAGGACAGCGCGACGAGCCGTCCGCCGCCGCTGGAGAACAGGGCGCAGACCACACTGCACTCGGCACAGAGACCCAGGCCATATGAGACATTTTCCACATTGCTTCCGGTGATCATCCGGTCATCGTCGACCAGCGCGGCCGCCCCGACCGGGAAGCCCGAGTAGGGCGCATACGCCTGCGATGCGGCGTTAACGGCCTTGCGGCGCAACGCTTCCCAGTTGATTCCGGAAGACATGTCCACTCCTTCACCCTGCCTCTGAATGGATTCCGAAGACGACGCCGGACGACCCCGCGCAACGGATAGGCGCCCCAACTTCAGTCCTCTGAGCGGGGCGTATGGCAACACGCTAGTTCGTTCGGCAGTACAAAGGGGATTAGAGTCGCCCCGAGGTTTGGGGCAGTGGTTCAGGCCAGCAGAGGTTCTCGTACCCGCCCCAAGCGTCCATCGATGGCGTTGGAGGACCGATGAGTACTGCGACAACGGCGGATACCGACGTTCCGTCGCCACGATCCAAACCACCCCGCCGCCGCACCCTCTACCGCGGCGACCCAGGGATGTGGTCCTGGGTGCTGCACCGTATCTCCGGTGCGACCATCTTCTTCTTCCTGTTCGTCCACGTCGTCGACACGGCGCTGGTGCGGGTCAGCCCCGATGCCTACAACGCCGTCATCGAGACGTACAAGACGCCGATCATCGGCCTGATGGAGATCGGCCTGGTCGCCGCGGTGCTCTACCACGCACTCAACGGCATCCGCGTCATCCTGATCGACTTCTGGTCCAAGGGCGCGCGCTACCAGCGGCAGATGCTGTGGGTCGTGGCGGGCGTGTTCATCACAGTCATGATCGCGTCGCTGGGCGTGATCGGCATGCACATGGCGGAGCGTTTCCTATGAGCACCCCCGAGGGCAGGAGCGCAGCGACCGGGGGAGCGTTGAAGTGATCGCGGAGAACCCGTACGACCACATCGGTGACCGCGGCGGACCTGCGCCGGTACTGCAGCGCAGCCACGACCGGCCCCCCAGCCTGGACAACCCGCGCGCACCCAAACGCGCCACCGGTATGCCGAACTTCGAGAAGTACACATGGCTGTTCATGCGGTTCTCCGGGCTGGTCTTGGTGTTCCTGGCGCTGGGCCACCTGTTCGTCATGCTGATGTGGGAAGACGGTGTGTACCGCATCGACTTCAACTACGTCGCGCAGCGGTGGTCCTCGCCGTTCTGGCAGACGTGGGACCTGCTGCTGCTGTGGCTGGCCCAGCTCCACGGCGGCAACGGCCTGCGCGTGATCATCGCCGACTACGCCCGCAAGGACTCCACACGGTTCTGGCTGAACTCGCTGCTGGCGCTGTCGATGATCTTCATCCTCGTCCTCGGCACCTACGTGCTGTTGACGTTCGACCCGAACATCTCCTAAGGACTCGGCTCACATGTTGATCGAACATCGCTACGACGTGGTCATCGTCGGGGCCGGAGGCGCGGGTATGCGCGCCGCGGTCGAGGCAGGACCCCGCGCCCGCACCGCAGTGCTGACCAAGCTCTACCCGACCCGCAGCCACACCGGCGCGGCCCAGGGCGGCATGTGCGCCGCGCTGGCCAACGTCGAAGAGGACAACTGGGAGTGGCACACCTTCGACACCGTCAAGGGCGGCGACTACCTCGCCGACCAGGACGCCGTCGAGGTCATGTGCAAGGAAGCCATCGACGCGGTGCTCGACCTGGAGAAGATGGGGATGCCGTTCAACCGCACCCCCGAGGGGCGCATCGATCAACGCCGCTTCGGCGGGCACACCCGCGACCACGGCAAGGCCCCGGTGCGCCGGGCATGCTACGCCGCCGACCGCACCGGCCACATGATCTTGCAGACGCTGTACCAGAACTGCGTCAAGCACGACGTCGAGTTCTTCAACGAGTTCTACGCCCTGGACATCTCGCTGACCGAGACCCCCGGTGGCCCCGTGGCCACCGGTGTGATCGCCTACGAGCTGGCGACCGGCGACATCCACGTGTTCCACGCCAAGGCGGTCGTGTTCGCGACCGGTGGTTCGGGCCGGATGTACAAGACCACGTCCAACGCCCACACGCTGACCGGTGACGGACTGGGCATCGTCTTCCGCAAGGGTCTGCCGCTGGAGGACATGGAGTTCCACCAGTTCCACCCGACGGGCCTGGCCGGCCTCGGCATCCTCATCTCCGAGGCCGTGCGCGGCGAGGGGGGCCGCCTGCTCAACGGCGACGGCGAACGGTTCATGGAGCGCTACGCCCCGACGATCGTCGACCTCGCGCCGCGCGACATCGTCGCCCGCTCGATGGTGCTCGAGGTGCTCGAGGGCCGCGGCGCCGGGCCGAACAAGGACTACGTCTACATCGACGTGCGCCACCTCGGCGAGGACGTGCTCGAGGCGAAACTGCCCGACATCACCGAGTTCGCCCGCACCTATCTCGGAGTCGACCCGGTCAAGGAACTCGTGCCGGTCTACCCGACGTGCCACTACGTCATGGGTGGCATCCCGACCACCGTCCACGGGCAGGTGCTGCGCGACAACACCACGATCGTGCCGGGCCTCTACGCCGCAGGCGAGTGCGCTTGCGTGTCGGTGCACGGCGCCAACCGGCTGGGCACCAACTCGCTGCTCGACATCAACGTGTTCGGCCGCCGCGCCGGTATCGCCGCGGCGAATTACGCGCTCGGCCACGACTTCGTCGACATGCCGGAGCGGCCCGCCGAGATGGTGGTCAACTGGGTCGGCGACATCCTCTCCGAGCACGGCAACGAGCGCGTCGCCGACATCCGCGGTGCGCTGCAGCAGTCGATGGACAACAACGCAGCGGTGTTCCGGACCGAGGAGACGCTCAAGCAGGCGTTGACCGACATCCACGCCCTCAAGGAGCGGTACTCGCGAATCATCGTGCAAGACAAGGGGAAACGCTACAACAGCGACCTGCTTGAGGCCATCGAGCTGGGCTTCCTGCTGGAGCTGGCCGAGGTCACCGTCGTCGGTGCGCTCAACCGCAAGGAGTCCCGCGGCGGCCACGCCCGCGAGGACTACCCCAACCGCGACGACACCAACTACATGCGCCACACCATGGCCTACAAGGTTCCAGGAGGTGCGAGCGAAGCGACCGGGGGGACAAACCGAGCCACCGACCTGCTCTCCGACATCCGCCTGGACTACAAGCCCGTGGTGCAGACCCGCTACGAGCCGATGGAACGGAAGTACTGACGATGAGCGCTTGCGCGAAGAGCGAGGACCCGATGAGCGCTTGCGTGAAGAGCGAGGACCCGATGAGCGCTTGCGCGAAGAGCGAGGGCCGATGAGCGCACCAGCAATCACCCAGGACGAAGCCACCACACCGCCGGTGCCCCAGGGCGCGGTGATGGTGACACTCAAGATCGCTCGGTTCAACCCGGAGGATCCTGACGCGTACTCGGATTCAGGCGGCTTCCAGAGCTTCCGGGTTCCGTGTCTGCCCACCGACCGGCTGCTCAACCTGCTCCACTACGTGAAGTGGTACCTCGACGGCACGCTGACGTTCCGCCGGTCGTGCGCGCACGGCGTGTGCGGGTCCGACGCGATGCGGATCAACGGGGTCAACCGGCTGGCCTGCAAGGTGCTGATGCGCGACATGCTGCCGAAGAATCCGACGAAGCAGCTGACCATCACGATTGAGCCGATCCGCGGCCTACCCGTGGAGAAGGACCTCGTTGTCGACATGGAGCCGTTCTTCGACGCCTACCGCGCAGTGAAGCCGTACCTGATGACCAGCGGTAACCCACCGACCAAGGAACGCATTCAGAGCCAGGTCGACCGCGCGCGTTACGACGACACCACCAAGTGCATCCTGTGCGCGGCGTGCACCACCAGCTGCCCGATCTACTGGACCGAGGGTTCGTATGTCGGCCCGGCCGCAATCGTCAACGCCCACCGGTTCATCTTCGACAGCCGTGACGAGGGTGCGGCCGAGCGCCTCGACATCCTCAATGACGCCGACGGGGTGTGGCGCTGCCGCACGACCTTCAACTGTACCGAGGCCTGCCCGCGTGGCATCCAGATCACCCAGGCGATCCAGGAGGTCAAGCGCGCGCTGATGTTCGCGCGTTAGGACCGCTACGCCTCGCTCTTGCGGACGTCGCCGCTCGCGTCGATGCTGGTGTCCGGGGCGTCCTCGGGCCCTTCGGGAGGTGGGTTCTCACCGGTCCGCTCACCCACCTGCTCGTCGTAGTAGCGGATGATCACCGCCGCCGCGGCCGCCACCGGGACCGCCAGGAACGCGCCGACGACACCGAAGGTCGAGCCGCCCAGTGTCACGGCCAGCAGGACGATCACCGCGTGCAGCTTCATCGCCTTGGACTGCAGCCACGGCTGCAGCACGTTGCCTTCCAGCTGCTGTACCGCGAGAATGATCCCCAGCACGATCAGCGCGTCCACCGGACCGTTCGACACCAGCGCGACCAGTACGGCCAGCCCACCGGCGACGAACGCGCCGACGAACGGCACGAACCCGCCGATGAAAGTGATGATCGCGAGGGCGTACGCAAGCGGTATGCCGAGGATGACCAGACCGGCTCCGATGAGCACCGCGTCGACCAGGCTGACCAGCGCCTGCGTGCGGATGAAACCGCCGAGGGTCGACCAGACACGCTCGAGGACCTCGGCGACATGCGGTGCCGCCGGTTCCCCGACGGTACGGCGCAGCCACGGAATGAACCGCGGCCCGTCCTTGAGCAGGAAGAAGGTGACCACGACGGCGGTGAACGCGGTGACCAGCGTGGACGTCGCGGCGCCCACACCGGTGAAAACCCCCGACGCGATCTGTGCGCTGCTCTGGTTCAACCGATCGGTGATCGCGTCGACCGCCGAATCGAGTTGCGCCTCACTGATGTTCAGCGGCGGACCGCCGAGCCAGTCGCGTACCTGAACGACACCGGCGGTGGCCTGCTGTGCCAGCTCGGTGGACTGCTCGACGATCGCCGGCGCCACCGCGGCGACCACACCGCTCAGCACCATGACAGCGAGGACCAGCGTCAGCAGGACGGCCGCCGCCGCAGGCAGCCCCTTTCCGCGCAGCCAGCGCACCGGTGGCCACAGCACCGTGCACACGATCAGCGCCAGCAGCACCGGGAGCAGAATCACCCATGCCCTGCCCACCACCCATGCCAGCACCCACAGCGCGGCGGCGACCGCGATGAACTGCACCGCCACCACCGCACCGGCCCGAAGATGGGCACCGTAGACCGCCCCGCGATTGGGGTCCGTACTCGTCCGCTCCTGCACCCCCCTTCATTACCCGTCGATGGCCCCGGCACTCAACCCTTCTGCCATCAGAGACAGAATCGCCCTCTGCCCCGCGGGAAGAGGGCGACTGCAGGGTCGGTTGGTGCTTTAGATGACGACTACCGGGACGAACACCCCGAACATCCAGAATCCCCAGGACCGGAAGCCCGGATCCCAGATCGGGCTGACTCGGTAGCCCCAGTAGTCGATGAACTCCGGCGGATGGCCGCGCCAGTGCAACGGCGGAGGCGGTCCCCCGCCCCACGGGGGCCGATCGTCGTTGCGCCACTTGTTGTCACGCCACCATTTGTCCCAGTCCCGGTCGTCGCCACGCCAGCCGCGGTCGTGGTCGTTCCATCCCCGGTCCACCCACTGGTCGTGGCGGTCCTTGTCGGGCTTCCAGCCCGGGTCTGCGCCGACCGGAGCCACCCCGGCACCCAATGCCGCCGCGGTCAGGGCGCCTGCGACGACGCCTCCCGCGACGACTCTCTTCACTGTCATGTGCGACTCCTTGTCTGCGTGGAAGACCCGGATCGCCCCGACTCGATATTGACTCGTCTATAGCTTATCGTCGCTCACCGGATCGTCACCTCGACTGCTGACTACCGCTTCGTGAAAACGTGCGGTGCCACTCCCTTGTCGGCGACGGCGGCGATATGGGGTTCAACGCGATCGGACCCACATCACCTCTGCTACGCATCCCGCATACCGTCACCGTTCTGAACGAACGATTGCATAGATCTGGTTGCCGCAGGCGACGAATTCCGTGCAGAATGCCACGTATGGCCAACGCCGACGGAGAGCAGAACAGCCAACCGGTGTCGCTGCGCGTGAGCCGGTCCCGCCCAGGCGCGTACTTCCAACTCGACGAGCTCTCCAAGGCGATCATCGAGAAGCTGCAGCAGGACGGCCGGCGATCGTACGCGGGGATCGGCAAGGCGGTCGGCCTGTCGGAGGCCGCGGTACGCCAGCGCGTCCAGCGCCTGGTCGACGCCGGGGTCATGCAGATCGTCGCGGTGACCGATCCGATGCAACTCGGGTTTGCCCGGCAGGCGATGATCGGCATCCGCTGCACCGGCGACACGACGAAGATCGCCGAGAAGCTGGCGGCCATCCCGTCCGTCGACTACGTGGTGCTCACCGCCGGCTCCTTCGACGCCATCGTCGAAGTGGTCTGCGAGGACGACGACGACCTTCTCGACCTGCTGAACACGAGAATCCGCCCGCTCCCTGGAGTGGTGTCCACGGAGACGTTGCTATATCTGAAGCTGGTCAAGCAACAATACAATTGGGGAACACGATGACGCAGTCCCAGATCACAGAACCCGTCGGGACCGAACCGGGGGCGAAAGCCAACGGCCACCTGTGGGGATATTTCGCCCGCCACGGCGAGGGGATCACGCCGCCGATCATCACCCGCGGTGAGGGCGTGCGGATTTGGGACGACAAGGGTCGCAGCTACATCGACGGACTGTCGGGCTGTTCGTGGTCCAGGTGGGCCACGGCCGCAAGGAATTCGCCGAGGCGGCGGCCAAACAGGCCGAGACCCTGTCGTTCTTCCCGCTCTGGTCGTACGCCACCCCGCCCGGCGGATCGAACTGGCCGAGCGCATCGCCAACCACGCGCCGGGAGATCTGAACCGGGTCTTCTTCACCACCGGTGGCGGCGAGGCGGTAGAGAGTGCGTGGAAGCTGGCCAAGCAGTACTTCAAGCTGACCGGTAAACCCGGTAAGCACAAGGTGGTCTCGCGCGTGATCGCCTATCACGGCACCCCGCAGGGGCCCTGGCGATCACCGGCGTCCCGGCCTTCAAGGCCGGTGGTCCAGCCGGCCCCGCCGCTGATCAGCGGGCAACCAGAGTTCGACGCGATCTACGACGTCCTGCAGGGCGTGCTCAGCGAGGCGGCTCGCCGGCTTTGACGCGATCACGCCGAGCCTGCTGGGAGACCACCGATCCGTACGGAAAGGCGATATGACAGCAGGATCGGCGGCGTAGCGTCAGCGGTGTGCCGCCGCTGATGCCACGCCGCAAACCGCCGATCGAACCGGTCCGCTGGCAGCCCCCGCCCATCGAACAGCTGGCGGCGCTGCCCGCGCCGGCGGTGACCGTCGTACCGGTGCCCGGCCACGCCCCTGAAGACGTCGTCGTCGACGCGTCCGGGCAGTTGTGGACCGGTGTGGACGACGGCCGCATCCTGCGGCTGGATCCCGACGGTCGGGACGCCACCGTGGTCGCGAACACCGGAGGACGGCCGCTCGGACTGGCGGTTGCCCGCGACGGCCGGCTGCTGATCTGTGACAGCCCGCGCGGGTTGCTGGCGCTCGAACAGGACACCGGCGCGGTGGAGCCGCTGGTCGAGAGCATCTCTGGGCGGCACCTGCAGTTCTGCTCGAATGTCACCCAAACAGTCGACGGCACAATCTTTTTCACCGAGTCGACCAGCGCGTTCACCTACGAGCACTTCAATGGTGCGGTGCTGGAGTCGCGTGGCCGCGGCAGCCTGTTCCGCCGCGATCCCGACGGCACGGTCACCACGCTGGCCGACGGGCTGTACTTCACCAACGGCGTGACCGTCACCGCCGACGGGTCGGCGCTCGTGTTCGCCGAGACGCTGGGCCGGCGGCTGTCGAAGTACTGGCTGAGCGGTCCACAGGCCGGCACCATCACCCCGTTCGTGCAGTATCTGCCCGGCCACCCCGACAACATGTCCACCGGCGCCGACGGGCGGCTCTGGGTGGCGATGGTGTCGACGCCGAACCCGACCGCCGACTGGCTCGCGCCGCGGGCGCCGGTGCTGCGCCACCTGCTCTGGCTGCTGCCCGACCGGTTGGCGCCGCAGATCGCGCCGGAGGTGTGGGCGGTCGCGTTCGACCCGGACAGCGGCGACGTCGTCGCCGGACTGCGCACCAATCACCCGGACTTCGCGAAGGTCACCGGGCTGGTCGAGTCGGGTGGGCGGCTCTGGCTGGCGTGCATCGGGGCGTCGGCGCTGGCGTCGGTCGACCTCGCCGACGTCGTGCTCTGACGTTTCACCGCGACACGGCAGCAGTCGACAGCAAATCACATCCGTCACAGCGTGCCTCCGCGGGGCGCCCGCGAAAATCACCTAGTGTGCGCGGTGATGGCGAGCACACCGACCCTCTCGACGCGCGCCGCCGCGCTGACCGCGGCGGTTGCGGTGCTGATCGCGCCCGCAATGGTCGCCGCGCCCGGTGCCGGCGCACAGCCCGCACCGGAATCCACGACGTGCCCGTACCGCGTGACGACGCCGCCCGCTGTCGACGCCTCCGAGGTGCCCAAGCCCGGGCAGGATCCGCCCCTCGCACTGCCGGTGCCCGCCACCACGCTCGGCGGTGAGGCGTTGTCCGACTGCGGCATCATCACCGCCCCGGGCGCCCCGCCCGCGCCCGGCGACGTGTCCGCCGAGGCGTGGCTGGTCGCCGACATGGACAGCGGTGACGTGATCGCCGCACGCGATCCGCACGGCAGGCACCGCCCGGCCAGCGTTATCAAGGTGCTGACCGCGATCCAGTCGCTCGAGGAACTCAACCTGGCCAAGGCCGTGCCGGGCACCGCCGAGGACGCCGCGGCCGAGGGCACCAGCGTCGGTGTCGACGTCGGCGGCCTCTACACGGTCAACGATCTGCTGCATGGGCTGCTGATGTACTCGGGCAACGACGCCGCCCACGCCTTGGCCCGCCAACTCGGCGGCATGGACACTGCGCTGCTCAAGCTCAACGGGCTGGCAGGCAAACTCGGCGGCCGCGACACCCGCGTGGCCACTCCGTCCGGCCTCGACGGCCCAGGCATGAGCACCTCGGCCTACGACATCGCGCTGTTCTACCGATATGCCTGGCGCAACCCGACGTTCGCCGAGATCGTCGCGACCCGCACGTACGACTTCCCGGGCCGCGACGGCAACCCGGCGTACCCGATCGAGAACGACGTCAAGCTGCTCTACAACTATCCGGGTGCGCTGGGCGGTAAGACGGGCTTCACCGACGACGCCGGGCAGACCTTCGTCGGAGGCGCCGAGCGCGACGGCCGCCGCCTGGTGGCGGTGCTGCTGCGCGGCACCCGGCAACCGATCGCGCCGTGGGAGCAGGCCGCCCGCCTGCTCGATTACGGCTTCGGCCTGCCGCAGGGCACCAAGGTGGGCTCGCTGATCGAACCCGATCCGTCCCTCGACCGCACCCTGGACACCGCGGAGACCGAGGCAGCGGCGCAGGCGGCCGCGGTGCTGCCCGCCGCCGACGCCATGCCCGTGCGAGTCGGTGTGGGCGTGATCGGCAGCATCATCGTGTTCGCGCTGATCATGGCGGCCCGTTCGCTCAACCGGCGCCCGCAGTGACTGACGGTCACATCCAGCCGCGCCGCAGCCCCTCGGCGTCGAGAGCTTGATCACCGGCATCTGTGGACGCTAACGTCCGGCGATTGGGTGGGTCACAAGTCGGTTTGCGGCCCCCAGGCGTGCCTGTCCTGCTTGGCCGCGCGCTTGCCGAGCTTTCCCTCGGCCACCATGACCGCGAGGCTGTCGAGCACGATCCGCGAACTGATCAGCGCGGTCTGTTCGGCCCAGTCATAGGGAGGGGCGCACTCGACCACCTCCAGGCCCGCGAGTCCCTCCGCGGAGATCATCCGAACCAGGTTGATCGCCTCGCGCGGCAACAGCCCACCCGGCTCCGGCCAGCCGGTGCCCGGCACGAAACCGGCGTCGATGACGTCGATGTCGAACGACAGGTACACCGCCTTGGCACCCTTCCACGCTGTCTCGAGCGCCAACTCGACGACCTTCTCCAGACCAACCCTCTCGATGTCCCCGATCGAGATGACGGTGGTTCCCCGTTCTCGGCCCACCTTGACGCCGGCGCGCGGTGCCTGCCATCCGCCGATGCCGACCTGCACGAGATTCGTCGCAGGAGCGTTGCCGATGTTGGTCGCGTGGAACCAGGGGGTAGTGTGCATGCGCTCGTCGAGATCGGTCTCCTGGGTGTCGACGTGACGGTCGAAGTGGATGATCCCGATGTTGCCGTCGACGTGGGGCGCGATGCCGCGGATGGTGGGATAGCCGATGGAGTGGTCGCCGCCCAGCACGACGGGGAACACACCCCGGCTGTAGACGTGCGAGATCGCCTGGCTGATCTGGTCGAACGACTTCTCCAGATTGCCGGGAATGGTGAACACGTCACCGATGTCCACCATGTTGAGCTGTTCGCGCAGATCGACGCCCAGTTCGTAGCAGTAAGTGCCGAACAGATTGGTCGAGCGGCGGATGCCCTGCGGGCCGAAGCGGGCGCCGGGCCGATAGGTGGCGCCGGAGTCCAGGGGGGCGCCGAAGATCGCCACCTCCGCGTCGGTGACCTCGTTGACGTCCTCGAGGTACGGGCAGTTCAGGAAGGTACCCCGCTCCCCGGCGAAGTGCGGCAGCTCGCCGCGGGAGAACGTGGGTATGGTTCGGTCCACCAGGGTGGGCGAGCCCTGCAGGCCGAAGGCCAGACCTCGCTGTATTTCCTCCTCGTGGCGATGCAGCGAGATGAGCGCCTCGGCCTCCTGAGCCCATCGGCCCTGGCTTGCGGCGAACCCGTCACTGTGCGAATGGGGGGTGCCGCCGTGCCGGTGGCGGTGCACCGGTCCGCCCGGCTGGTGGGCATGCGTCTCCGGGTCGTCCTTGTCGGACACGATGGGGCTCCTCTCGACGGTGGCTCACGCTACCGCCTCGCTGGGACGTGGTGGGGCGCGGTTACTGCACCAGTGCGTCGGCGGGACGCGGTGCTCCGTCGCGATCCTTGACCACCCGGTACGCGACCAGCCCCACAGCGACGATCAGCGCCACGAAGATCAGGGCGAAATACTGCAGGAACAGCGAATCACCGGCGGGGTTGTACACCTCCTGGCGCGGCCACCCGATATTGATCACGAGTAGGCCGCCCATCACGACGGCGATCAGGTTGATCGGGATGCCCCACTTGCCCAGGTCGAGGATCGGCTTGCCGTGCGAGAGGCTCGTCCCACGCAGACGGTGGATGAGTGCCGGCACGGTCACCATCAGGTAGGCCAGGTAGACGACCACCACGGAGACCGAGGCGATCGCCGCGAACACGCTTGACTGGCCGAGATTGACCAGCAGGACGAGAATGGCCAGGGTGCTGACCGCGATACCTGTGATCACCGGGGTGCCGGTCCGCTTGTTCACCGTAGCCAGCGTCTTGCCGAACGGCAGCCGGTTGTCACGGGCCATCGAGAACATCACCCGCGACGCCGAGGCCTGGATGGCCAGGGTGGCCGAGAAGATCGCCACGGCGACCAGTGCGAGCAGTGTCTTGCCGAGCCAGGTGTCCAGTTGACTTTCGATAACCCACGCCATACCGCCGCGCGCGAGGTCGTCACCGAGCTCCGGAGCCGACATCAACGCGGCGAGCATCATCAACCCGCCGCCGAAGAACGAGACCAGCAGCGCGTTGACTATCGCCTTCGGGGCCGTCCGTCGGGGGTCGCGGGTCTCCTCGGAAAGTTCTGCTGCGCTGTCGAATCCATACATCACATACGCGGCCATCAGCATCGAGGCGAGGAAGGCCGGCAGATAGTTCAGGCCGGTACCGCGGCCGCCGGTGTCCATCACGGCCTGCGCCGGGCCGCGCTCGGCGGTCAGGAACATCGCGCCGACAATGAGCACGACGCCGATGATCTCCAGTGTCACGCCGGTGACGGTGATGCGAGCCATGAACCGAACACCGGCGGCGCTGATGATCGTGCACAGCACGATCGTGATCGCGCCGAGGATGATCCCGTTGGTGGCGCCGTCGACCGAAAGCGGGTCCATGTCTTCGCCGACGAGCTGAAACCCACTCCAGATCGGGGGAAGCACCGTCTGCATCGCGATGGCGAGCGCCGCCACCGACACGATGTAGCCGATCAACATGAACCATCCCGCGAACCAGCCGACGGCGTTACCCGCCAGCCGCCGGGACCACTGGTAGATGGCGCCGGCGACGGGGAATTTGCCCGACAGTTCGGCGAACACCAGGCACACACAGAACTGGCAGACAAACACCACCGGCCAGGTGAAGAAGAAGGCCGGCCCGCCGAGCGAGAACCCGAGCGGGAAGAAGGCGAATACCGTGGTCAAGATCGACACGAAAGAGAATCCGGCCGCGAAGGACGCATACCCACCGATGCCCCGGTGCAATTCCTGTGTGTAGCCGAGGTCCTCGAGCGTCGCGGCGTCCTCTCTCGAGGAGATCACCGGGTCGAAGGGGCCGGCCGAACGGCCCCCGAGGCCGCCACTGTCTGTCATCTGGCAGAAACTAAGTTAGCCTTGTTTCTTCGGTATTTCATCAATGTCACACGGGTATGACCGGCAGAAGGTGACGATCTGCCCATGTCGTCTGTCCCCCCCTCACGGCCTGACATCGCCGCCCGCATCGCGCGGGTCGATGCCGCGGCCGACGACGAGCAGTTGCGCGCTGCGATCGACCGGGCCCAGGCGGCGATCCTCGCCGAGCGACGGGCCAGTGCAACGGCCCTCGCGACGGCATGGTCCACCGTGCTGCTCCGGGGAGTGGCGGCCGGGGTGCGGTTGGCCGCGGGCGCCGCGGACTGGACGTGGTATGCCTCCGGCAGTGCAGCACGCGGAGAGGCCGTCCCCCGATCCGACGTGGAGACGATGGTCGTCCTCGGCGACACCGTCGGTCCGGATGAGAAATCGAGTTACCTGTCCCGGGCCGCGGACGTGCACAACCTGCTCGAGCGGTGCGGGATCCAGGGCGACGCCAACGGAGTGCTGGCCAGCAGGCCCAGATTCTGCCGTCGCGCGCGCGGCTGGACCCAGGGCATCGAACAGTGGACCGCCGAACCGCAGAAGGATCGTGGTGTCGTCATGACCGGCCTGTTGGCCGATTCCACTGCGCTGCCCGGCCCGCGGGTTCTCCCCGAGGACGCACTACGAGCAAAGGTGGTGACCGCCGCGGTACAGAGCTACCCAGTACGCCAGGCGATGCTCCGAGACGCCACGGCGGTGCGGGCAAGCGTCCCGTCCCCGCTGCGGTTGTTCGCCAGGATGGCCGACACCGTCGACGTCAAACTGGCGGCGATCGATCCTGTCGTGAAAATTGCACGCTGGGCTGCTCTTGCGTCCGGCTCGGACGCGTTGTCGACGCCTGCGCGACTCGACGCCGCGGCGGCCGACGTGCTGGATCCCGACGACGCGTCGAGCCTGCGCGACTGTTTCGAGTGGTTGTTGCGGTTTCGCTGGGGAATACGCCGAGCGGCCGTCGTCGCCGCACGACCGGTCAGCGACGTCATATCGCTCTCCGACCTGGCGCCGCAGGAGAGAGCCGCCCTGCGCAGCGTCGCGCGCGAGGTGTCCCGGATACGTCGCAAGCTCGACTACCTCGCGTCGGCCTCTGCCTTCCGCTGATCTCCGCCGGTAAGCCCATGCCGAACGATCGTCAGGCACACGCGGTTGCCGCCACGCTGGCCGCGCACCGCCTCGAAGGCTGGGCGCCGTCACAGCAGCATGTCGAGGCGTTGGTCGCGCTCGCCGCCGCGGACGTCTCCTACGAGGACTACCTCGCGGCGTTCCGGAGTAGGTACCCTCCGCCACAGCCGCGCCGCCGCCGGCTCCGGCTGCGTCGGGCCACGCCGTACCTCATTCCCGGGACAACGGTTCTCGACAACAGGTTCGGTGCGACCGACCCCCAGGTCCTCGCCGACCTGGAATCTGTAGCGACGGCGGGGCGAATGGTCCGCTGGCTACTCGGCCTGCGACGACCCACCCGCGACGATGCACTGGATGTGCGCGTCATCCACCACCACCTCTTCTCCGACGTCTACGCCTGGGCCGGGATCTACCGCACCACCGAGCTACGGCGCGGGGAACACGGTTTCGCATGGCAGTCGACGATCGCCGCGAGGATGACCCACGTTCACCAGTCGGCGCGGGAAGTGGTGACGGCGTGTGCCGACCATGACCAGGCGCGGCTGGCGTATGAGTTTGCTCGGATCTACGCTGACTACAACCAAATTCACCCGTTCCGGGAAGGTAATGGGCGGGTGGGCGCCCTGCTGCTCTACACCCTGGCGAAGTCGTGCGGCCGCCGCCTCGACCTGACCGGCACCACCCGCAGCCAGTGGTACTCTGCCGCGGCCGACAGCATGCCGTTCCGCCGCGACGGCCAGGCCAGCCACCGGCCGTTCCTGTACCTGCTCGGAACCGCCCTCGACGCGGAGGGGCCAGCTCACTGACGCCGGCGCAACCACGAAATTCCGACAGCCCCAAGGGCTCCCACCGCGGCGGCGGCCACGGCGCCAGGCAGCCCGACACCGTCGCGGACCTGCACGCTGGTCGTGATCTGGGCGGGGCCCGGCGGGTCCACCGGCGCGGCGAGCATGTTGTCCCGCGAAGTGGCCGCCCACGCCGTCGAGAACAGGATCAGCCGCGCGGTGATGTACGCGAACACCATCAGGCCCAGAACGGGCCCGAACGTGGCCCCGGCGGGTCCGTTCACCACCGACTGAAGGTAGAGCGAACCGGCCTGTTTGAAAATCTCGAACGCCACCGCTGCCAGCAGGCCCGCGCGCACCGAACTGCGGAAACTGATCGACTCGCGCGGCAGCCGGGCGATGATCCAGGTGAACAGCAGCCAAGACACCAGCACCGACACCAGCAGTGAGGTGATCCGCAGCCCGAGGCTGAGCCCGGGCAGTTCGGGGACCTGCAGCCAGTCCAGCACACCGCGCATCAACTGCTTGTCGCCCAGCGCGGTGAGGCCGATCGTGACTGCCAACGCCAGGAACGTCGAGACCAGGGCCAGCAGGTCGGACAGTTTCGTGCCGATGAAGCCGGACAGCTCACCACGCTGCTGCCCCCACATTTGGCTCAGCGCCTCGCGCAGGTTGTTCATCCAGCCCAGCCCCGCCCACGTGGCGGTCGCGAGTCCGATCAATCCAACCGAGGTGCGGGACTCGATCGCGGAGTTCATCACCTCGATGACCTGCTGGCCCATGTCACCGGACACCGCGGTGCGGATCCGGCCCTGCAGTCTGGCGAGCAGGTCGGGCCGGTTGGCCAGCACGAAGCCACCGATCGAGAAACCCACCATGGTGAGCGGAAACAGCGCGAAGACCGTGAAGTAGGTGACAGCCGCCGCGAAGAAGTCGCCCTTGCTGTCCCGGTACCGCCCCTGGGCCCGCATGAGGTGGTCGAACCAGGCGTATCGGGCCCGCAGCCGGTCGATCACACCGGGTTTGGCCGGTTGCTCCACACCAGCCTCCAGTCGCTACGCCCGCGCGGGCAGGAACCCCAGCCGGTCGTATACCCGTTGGAGCGTCTTGGCAGTCACGTCCCGCGCGCGCTCGGCGCCGGCGGCGAGCACCGCCTCCAGTTCGGCCGGGTCGGCGAGTAGTTCGTCGACCCGGTTCCTGATGGGCGTGACGAACTCGACCACCGCCTCGGCGGTGTCCTTCTTCAGGTCGCCGTATCCTCGGCCCTCATAGGCCTCGACGAGCGCGTCGACGTCGGTGCCGGTGACCGCCGACTGGATCGTCAGCAGATTGGACACCCCCGCCTTGGCTTCCCGGTCGAAGCGGATTTCGCGCTCGCTGTCGGTGACCGCCGAGCGGATCTTCTTGGCCGTCTTGTTCGGATCGTCCAGGAGGGTGATCAGGCCCGCGTCGGTCCCGGTCGACTTGCTCATCTTCGCCGTCGGGTCCTGCAGGTCGTAGATCTTCGCGGTGGCCTTGGGGATCATCGGTTCAGGGACGACGAACGTGTCCGGGAACCGGGCGTTGAACCGCTGCGCGACATCGCGGGCCAGTTCGAGGTGCTGGCGCTGATCCTCACCGACGGGTACCAGATCGGTGTCGTAGAGCAGCACGTCGGCGGCCATCAGCACCGGGTAGGTGAACAGGCCGACGGTGGTGGCGTCAGCGCCCTGCTTCTGCGACTTGTCCTTGAACTGGGTCATCCGCGATGCCTGGCCGAACCCGGTGAAACAGCCTAGCGCCCAAGCGAGTTGGGTATGGGCCGGCACATGGCTCTGCACGAAGACGGTGCTGCGCGTGGGATCGATGCCCAGCGCCAGGTACTGCGCTGCCGTGACGAGCGTGCGCCGCCTCAGCGTCGAGGGGTCCTGTGGGATGGTGATCGCGTGTAGGTCGACGACGCAGAAATACGCGTCGTAGTCGTCCTGCAGGGCCGTCCAGTGGGTGACGGCCCCCAGCGCGTTGCCCAGGTGCAGCGAATCGGAGGTGGGCTGTACACCCGAGAAGACGACACGAGGCACGGCGGGCGGGGTCTCGACTGGGGAGCTCATGATGTCTCGATCTTTCCACGCTTTCCACGGCCTCCCGCGCGGCGAGTGCAGCCATGAACCATTCGTTCTCCGACTGCCGGTCGGTCCGGGCCTCACCGGTCTGCACGTACACGTCCGCGGTGCCTTCCTTCAGCCACGCCGGACCCTGGCCCACCATCTTGCGGTACCGGCGGTATCACCTTTAATGTCGGCCACATGACCGAACGCGCACCGATCCACCTCGGGTCCGGCGAACCGATCCTGCTGCTGCACCCGTTCATGATGTCGCAGAGCGTGTGGAAAAACGTCGCACCGGCAATCGCCGCCACCGGCCGATACGAGGTCTACGCGCCCACGATGCCCGGCCACAACGGTGGCCCCAAAGGGCCGTTCTTCCTCAGCACCGGTTCGCTGGCCGACGACGTCGAACGCCGGATGGACGCGCTGGGCTGGGAAACCGCCCACATCGTCGGTAACTCCCTGGGCGGCTGGGTGGCCTTCGAGTTGGAGCGGCGCGGACGGGCCCGAACGCTGACCGGCATCGCCCCGGCGGGCGGCTGGCGGCACTTCACCCCGGCCAAGTTCGAGATCGTCGGCAAGTTCCTCGCCGGCCTGCCGATCTGGCTGGTGGCGCTGGTGCTCAAGGAGCGTGTGCTGAAGCTGCCGATCACCCGGTACCTGGCCTACCCGGCGATCACCGCCAGGCCTGGGCGGCTGTCCGACGAGGACCTCGCCGACATCATCGACGACGTCTCACACTGCCCCGCCTACTACCAGCTGTTGGTCAAGTCACTGACGTTGCCGGGTCTGCTGGAGATCGCCGAGGGCCAGGTCCCGACGCACCTGGTCATCTGCGAGAAGGACCGGGTGCTGCCGCACCCGCGGTTCACCCGGCACTTCACCACCCAGTTGCCGAAGGAGACCAAGATCACCCACCTCGACGACGTCGGGCACATCCCGATGTTCGAGGCGCCGGACCGGGTCGCGCAGCTGATCGTGGAGTTCGCCGACCGTAACGCGGCGCCGCCGCCACGTGAGGCCTTGGGCGGCTAGCTCCGGTCAGCTCTGGGTCACCGGTGCGACAGTCGCGGCCTCCAGCGCCTCGTTGAGGGTCTTGCTCGGCCGCATCACCGCGGTGGTCTTCTCGCGGTCCGGGTAGTAGTACCCTCCGATGTCGACCGGGTTGCCCTGCGCCTTGTTGAGCTCGGTGACAATGGTGTCCTCATTGTCGGCCAGCGTCGTGGCCAGCGGTCCGAAATGGTCGGCGAGCTCCTTGTCGTCGGTCTGCGCGGCGAGCTCCTGCGCCCAGTACATTGCCAGGTAAAACTGGCTGCCCCGGTTGTCGAGCTCGCCGGTCTTGCGCGACGGGCCCTTGTCGTTCTCCAGCAGCTTGCCGATCGCCGAATCCAGCGTCTTGCCCAGCAGGACGGCGCGCTTGTTGCCCGTCTTGGCGCCCATGTCCTCGAAACACGCGCCGAGCGCGAGGAATTCGCCCAGCGAATCCCAGCGCAGGTGGTTCTCCTCGACGAGCTGGTGGACGTGCTTGGGCGCCGACCCGCCGGCGCCGGTCTCGTAGAGCCCACCGCCGGCCATCAGCGGCACGATCGACAGCATCTTTGCGCTGGTGCCCAGCTCCAGGATCGGGAACAGATCGGTGAGGTAGTCGCGCAGGATGTTGCCGGTCACGGCGATGGTGTCCTGTCCACGCGTCACCCGCTCGAGCGTGTACCGCATCGCCCACACCTGGGGCATGATCTGGATGTGAAGGCCCTCGGTGTCGTGGTCCTTCAGGTACTCCTTCACCTTCTTGCGCAGCTCGGCTTCGTGCGGACGCTCGGTGTCGAGCCAGAACACCGCCGTCATCCCCGATGCGCGTGCCCGGGTGACGGCCAGCTTGACCCAGTCCCGGATCGGGGCGTCCTTGACGATCGGCATGCGCCAGATGTCGCCGGCCTCGACGTTCTGGGTGAGCAGGACCTCACCGGACTCGATGTCGACGATGTTCGCGACGCCGTCCTGCGGGATCTCGAACGTCTTGTCGTGGCTGCCGTACTCCTCGGCCTTCTGCGCCATCAGCCCGACGTTGGGGACGGTGCCCATGGTCGTCGGATCGAACTGACCGTTGGTCTTGCACCAGTTAATCATCTCCTGGTAGATCCGGGAGAACGTCGACTCGGGGTTGACCGCCTTGGTGTCCTTGGTGCGCCCGTCGGCGCCGTACATCTTGCCGCCGAGACGGATCATCGCCGGCATCGAGGCGTCCACGATGACGTCGCTCGGCGAGTGGAAGTTCGTGATGCCGCGCGCCGAGTCGACCATGGCCAGTTCCGGCCGGTGCTCGTGGCAGGCATGGATGTCGTTGACAACCTCTTCGCGCTGCGAAGCCGGCAGCTTCTCGATCTTGTCGTAGAGGTCGGACATGCCGTTGTTGACGTTCACGCCGAGCTCGTCGAACAGCTGCTGGTGCTTGGCGAACGCATCCTTGTAGAAGACCTTGACCGCGTGACCGAAAACGATCGGGTGGCTGACCTTCATCATGGTCGCCTTGACGTGCAGCGAGAACATCACGCCCGTCTCATAAGCATCCTGCATCTGCGCCTCGTAGAACTCGCAGAGCGCCGTTTTGCTCATGAACATGCTGTCGATGATGTCGCCGGCATCGAGTGTGACCTCGGGCTTGAGCACGATCGTCTCGCCCGCTCGTCCGTCTTCGGGGTGGGTCTCCAGCACCATCTTGACCTTGCGGTCGCGATCGATCGTCATCGACTTCTCACCGTGATAGAAGTCGCCGTGTCTCATGGTCGCGACGTGGGTGCGAGAGGCCATCGACCACTCCCCCATGCTGTGCGGGTGCTTGCGGGCGTACTCCTTGACCGCCTTGGGCGCGCGCCGATCGGAATTACCTTCCCGGAGTACGGGGTTGACCGCGCTGCCGAGGCAGTTGGCGTAGCGCCGCCGGATTTCCCTCTCCTCGTCGGTCTTGGGGTCCCCGGGGAAGTCCGGCAGGTCGTACCCCTTGGCCTTGAGCTCCTTGATCGCGGCCAGCAGCTGCGGCACCGAGGCGCTGATGTTAGGCAGCTTGATGATGTTGGTGTCCGGGTCCTGGGTCAGCTTGGCGAGTTCGCCGAGGTTGTCGGGCACGCGCTGTTCGTCGGTCAACCGCTCGGGGAATTCGGCCAGGATGCGCGCCGCGACGGAGATGTCACTGGTTTCGATGTTGATGCCGGCCGGCTGCGCAAAGGTCCGGACGATCGGCAGGAAACCGTAGGTCGCCAGCAACGGGGCCTCGTCGGTCAGCGTGTAGATGATGGTGGGCTGCTCGGCACTCATGTGGTGTCTCCCGGCGTCAGATCGAAGCTCCGCGTTTGTCGGCTACGACGCTACCCGGCAGCCACCCAGCCGGAAACGGCTCCCTGCGGATCGGACCGCGTAGGCGGATCACTGGTGGCAGGGTCGGCGGGCGGTGAGATAAGCTTTCTGGCGGTCATGAGTGCCAGCGTCAAGCCCCGGCTTGCTGGCCGGCAACCCTCCAACCGCGGTGGGGTGCCCCGGGTGATGACCAGGTTGAGTAGCGGTGACGGCTACGCGGCAAGCGCGGGTCCGTACAGACGGGCCCCCAGACACTACAGGGAGGTCCGTTTCGCATGAGCACGTCAGAAGACCTGATGCTGCCCGATAGTCGCTCGGAGGACCCTCGCTCCGCCAATTGGTCGTTCGAGACTAAACAGGTCCACGCCGGCCAGACCCCTGACGCGGCGACCAACGCCCGCGCGCTGCCGATCTACCAGACCACCTCGTACACCTTCCGCGACACCGATCACGCCGCGGCGCTGTTCGGCCTGGCCGAGACCGGCAACATCTACACCCGGATCATGAACCCGACGACCGACGTCGTCGAGCAGCGCATCGCCGCCCTCGAAGGTGGGGTGGCGGCGCTGTTCCTGTCCTCCGGGCAGGCAGCGGAGACGTTCGCCATCCTCAACATCGCCAACGCCGGCGACCACATCGTGTCGAGCCCGCGACTGTACGGCGGCACCTACAACCTGTTCCATCACACGCTGCCCAAACTCGGCATCGACGTCACCTTCGTCGAAGAGCCGGATGAACCCGCCAGCTGGCGGGCCGCGGCGCGTCCCAACACCAAGGCCTTCTTCGCCGAGACCATCTCCAATCCCCAGATCGATGTGCTCGACATTCCGTCGGTCGCCGCGGTCGCCCATCACAGTGGGGTTCCGCTGATCGTCGACAACACCATCGCGACGCCGTACCTGATCCAGCCGCTGAACCACGGCGCCGACGTCGTCGTGCACTCGGCCACCAAGTACCTCGGCGGACACGGCAACGCGATCGCCGGTGTGATCGTCGACGGCGGTACCTTCGACTGGACCAACGGCCAGTTCCCCGGCTTCACCGAACCGGACCCGAGCTACCACGGCGTGGTGTTCGCCGACCTCGGCGCGCCCGCGTACGCGCTCAAGGCCCGGGTGCAGTTGCTACGCGATCTGGGGAGCGCGGCCGCACCGTTCAACGCGTTCCTGATCGCGCAGGGGCTCGAGACGCTGAGCCTGCGGGTGGAGCGTCACGTGGCGAACGCGCAACGCGTCGCGGAGTACCTGGTCGCTCACGACGACGTGCTGTCGGTGAACTACGCCGGGCTGCCGAGCTCGCCGTGGTACGAGCTCGGAAAGAAGTTGGCGCCCAAGGGGACCGGCGCGGTGCTGGCGTTCGAACTGGCCGGCGGCGTCGACGCGGGCAAGGCGTTCGTCAACGCGCTCACGCTGCACAGCCATGTCGCCAACATCGGCGACGTGCGCTCGCTGGTGATCCACCCGGCGTCCACCACGCATGCCCAGCTGAGCCCCGGCGAGCAGCTGGCCAGCGGGGTCACGCCCGGCCTCGTGCGGCTGGCCGTCGGCATCGAGGGCATCGACGACATCCTCGCCGACCTCGAGCAAGGGTTCGCCGCCGCCAAGGCGATCGCCTGAAGTCCGAAGAGCAGCTAGTGACGATTTCTGACGTGCCCATCACCACACTGCCGTCCGAGGGCGAGATCGGCGTCGTCGACGTCGGCCCGCTCACGCTGGAGAGCGGCGCTGTGCTCGACGACGTCTCGATCGCCGTGCAGCGCTGGGGAGAGCTCTCCCCCGACCGCGACAACGTCGTGATGGTGCTTCATGCGCTGACCGGTGACTCGCACGTCACCGGACCCGCCGGGCCCGGCCATCCCACCCCGGGATGGTGGGACGGCGTCGCCGGGCCCGGAGCGCCGATCGACACCGACCGCTGGTGCGCGGTCTCGACGAACGTCCTCGGCGGCTGCCGCGGATCCACCGGACCGTCGTCGATCGCCCCCGACGGCCGGCCGTACGGCTCGCGGTTCCCCGCGGTGACGATCCGAGACCAGGTCACCGCCGACCTGGCCGCGCTCGAGGCGCTGGGGATCACCGAGGTCGCCGCGGTGGTGGGCGGATCCATGGGCGGCGCGCGCGCGCTCGAGTGGATCGTCGGCCACCCGCACACGGTGCGGTCGGCGCTGATCCTCGCGGTCGGCGCCCGCGCCACCGCCGACCAGATCGGCACGCAGAGCACCCAGGTCGCCGCGATCGAGGCCGACCCGCACTGGCGCGGCGGCGACTACTACGACACCGGGCGCACGCCGTCGACCGGACTGGCGATCGCCCGCCGGTTCGCCCATCTCACCTACCGCGGTGAGCAGGAACTCGACGACCGGTTCGGCAACGACGCCCAGGGTGACGAGACGCCGACGACCGGCGGACGGTACGCCGTGCAGAGCTACCTGGAATACCAGGGCGCCAAGCTGGTCGAGCGGTTCGACGCCGGCACCTACGTGAGGCTCACCGATGCGCTGTCGAGCCACGACGTCGGCCGTGGCCGCGGCGGCGTGCGGGCCGCCCTGCAGAGCTGCCCGGTGCCCGCGATCGTCGGCGGTGTCACTTCCGACCGGCTCTATCCCCTGCGATTGCAACAGGAGTTGGCCGACCTGCTTCCGGGATGTGCCGGTCTGGAGGTGGTCGACTCGATCTACGGCCACGACGGGTTCCTGGTCGAGACGGAGGCTGTCGGCAAGCTGATCCGCCGCGCGTTGGAGTTGGCGGGCCCCCGGTGACGCGCCCGGGTCAGGATCATCCCTCGCTGTCCTTCGGCGCGCAGGCCGCCGCATACGAACGTGGCAGGCCGTCGTATCCGCCGGAGGCGATCGACTGGCTGTTGCCGCATGGCGCACACACCGTGCTCGATCTCGGCGCCGGGACCGGCAAGCTGACCACGCGACTGGTCGAACGCGGCCTGGACGTGGTGGCCGTCGACCCCATCCCCGAGATGCTCGAGGTGCTGACGGGGTCGCTGCCCGACACCCCGGCGCTGCTCGGTACGGCCGAGGAGATCCCGTTGGCCGACAGCAGCGTCGACACCGTGCTGGTCGCACAGGCATGGCACTGGTTCGACACCGGGCGCGCCGTCAAGGAGGTGGCCCGGGTGCTGCGACCGGGCGGGCGGCTCGGCCTGGTGTGGAACGCCCGCGACGAGCGGCTGGGCTGGGTGAAAGAGCTGGGCCGCATCATCGGACCGGAGAACGCCCATTTCAACGAGGCGACGACGCTGCCCGAGCCGTTCACCCACGTCGAGCATCACCGGGTCGAGTGGACCAGTTACCTGACGCCGCAAGCTCTACTGGACCTGGTCGCCTCGCGCAGCTACTGCATCACCTCACCGCAGGAGGTGCGGACCCGAACGCTGGAACGCGTGCGGGAACTGCTGGCCACCCACCCGGCGCTGGCCCACTCCACGGGTCTGGCGCTGCCCTATCTCACGCTGTGCATCCGCGCCGATCTGTCCTAATCCGAAGTTACGGCGTTGAGGGCGGCGTTTTCGGGTTTTGACCTGGTGGTTTGTCGTTTTGGGGTGGTTTTTTCTGTCGACGTCAGGTCAGTGTGAGTGGGACGGCGGCGCCCAGGAGGTCGAATGCGCGCCGTTGGGTGTCGGTGGGTGCGGTCAGGGTGGGCACGATGGGGCCATTGTCGCCGTAGCGCAGGTCGTTTCGGGTCAGAGTGCCCAGGTGTGTGAGCAGGGCCTGGTAGCTGCGGGCTGGTAGTGCGGTGTCGGTGGTGGTTTTGCGGGCGGCTTTGGTGGCGGCGGCGGCCGAGCGCCGGGCGGGGGCGACGGGGTCCTGGCGTGCGGGTGGATGCTCGTCGGTGAAGGTCAACAGGGCCAACGCTTTACGCATGTGCCAGGTCAGGTAGGCGGCCAGCATGCAGATCAGGACGTGGGCTTTGACGCGGTCATCGAGGCGGTGGTGGATGGGGCGCAGGTCCAGGTCGATGGCTTTGAGGCTGCGGAAGTCGCGTTCCACCTGGGCGAGGTTCTTGTAGGCCCCGATCACCGCGTCGGTGCTGAATTCAGTGGGTGTGGCGGTGGTACGCAGGACGTAGATGCCGTCGAGGGCGGCTTCGGCGTCGATGCGGTCGGTGTCGCGGCTGATGGTCAGTGTGGTGTCGGTGATGTTGAGATGAAAGTGCTTGGTCATCTTGAACTTTCCCAGGATTTTGCCGACTTTCACCCCGATCGGCCCGGCGCCGGCGACCCGGCCCGCGCTGACTGCGGCGATGATCGGTGCCAGGGCGGCCTCGGTGGCGGCGAGCAGTTCACCGCGTTTACGCGCCCGTTCGGCGGCCAGCAGCGGGTTGCGACACGCGACGAGACGTTCGCCGGGTAGTCGGGATGGGTGATCTCGGCGAAGTTCTGCTCATCGAACAGCGTCATTTGCAGCGGTCCGTCATCGGCGGCCAACGCAGCGATCTGCGGGCGCGTAGCGCGGTCAGCCAGCCGATCCCGCCGAGGTCCTTCAAGGCGACGATGCGGGCGGAGGTGATCATCCCGCGATCCCCGACCATCAGCATGTTCTGCAACCCGAAGGTGTCGCGGACCGCGGTCACCGCGTGGGTGAACGCGGTCGGGTCGGCGGTGTTGCCGGAAACACCCGGATCGCGACGGGACGCCCGTCGGGATCGGTGAGCAGCCCGTACTCGATCTGCTCGCAGCCCTTCTTCGCGTCGCGGGAGTAACCGCGGGCAGCCAGGTCGCAGTGCCGTCCGGTCACCCACGAGGAGGACAGGTCGAACATCGCGATCCGGGACGGATTGACCGCCGGGCCCAGATGGCGTGCCGCGAGCTTCTTCTCGATGGCCTCTTGGCGGGTCAGCAGCCAGTCCATCGCCGCGTACACCTCGTCGGTGGACACCGAGGCGAGGTCCAGATCGGTGGCCAGGGTGGTGTCGGCCCACCAGGAGATGGTCGCCAACTTCGACGCCGGGGCCACCGTGCGGGCCAGAATCAACGCCATCGCGACCTGACGGTGCCGGCACGTCGGGCCCAGCAGCCCGGGCAGGCCCAATGCCTTGGCGGTGACCGACGCCGCGGCCAGATGTCCGTGCGGTAGAGCGCGGGTCACGGTGCACACCGCGGCGGGATCGACCAGGCTCTTGCCGGCCAGGATCGCCCTGATCGCGGCGATCGCCTCCGGTGGCAGCACCGAGAGGTTGGCCAGCGTCTCGTTGCGCACCCGTCCGTCCTCGCGGAAGGACCGTCGCAGCAATTGTGACTCGTAGACCCGTTCGACACCATCTTTCCCGGTGTACTTACGACGTTGTGTAGCGATGTGAACTGCGCCAGTCCCCTTGGGCATGAACAGATTCTACGCCACATCCATCAGGCAGTCCACAATATTAGTGACTACACAATGAACGTGTCGAACAGTCAACTCCGCAGATCAGACCTCAAAAACCCTACTCAAACCCGCCGTAACTTCGGCCTAATGCGTGTCGAACGATCCCGGGTTTGGTGCACACCTCGCACGGTGTGCGTCCCGGTCTGGGGGTGGGCGTAGTACGCGGCCGAGAAGCTACGTTGGGTTCGACGAGTTGGTGTCGTACCACGCAGTCCAGATCTCGGGGCGGAGCCGGCCGCGGTCCGGTACCGGCAAGCCGGTGCTGCGAGCCCAGGCGCGGACTTCCGCGGTGGATGGCGTCGGCGCCGGGCGGGCCATGTCGACTCTGGTCGGTGAGACGCGTTGTATGGCGGCCTGTTCGGCAGTCGCCCAGGCGTTCGCGGCGGCGAGGAACCGGTAGGTGTATTCCTCGGCGAGCTGGCGGGTCTCGCAGAATACGATCGCCACGTTCGGCCAGCGGATCTGGAGTTCGGCGAGTCCGTCGGCGACCATCGCGGGACGGACGCGGTCGAGCTTGAACAACTGCGAGTAGCGATCCTCGATGACCACCGCCGCGCGTGGGAGCGCGGCCAGGTCCCCGACCTGGTAGCGCAGCTTGCCGCCGGTGAGGCTGGATACCAGATCGGCCAGTGACTTGCGTTCCACGCTGGCGACAAGCTGACCGTCGACGACGACCCCGTAGTCTCCGCACGGCAGCGCCCGCTTGACCGTGGTGGCCTGCTGGGTTGCGAACCGGTAGGCGTACTGCTCGTGGCTGTCGACAACGATCTGCAGCTGCTCGATGCCGTGGGCACGGGCAGTCGGCGTGCGCACGTTCGGGCGCGCCTGCTTACGGGTGCGGGGTGACTGCCAAAACACCACGTCACGGCCACGAGCCTGGGTGAACACGAGCTGGGAACGGTTGTGCCGGGACCGGTCGGCGATCACGTCGATCGCCGCGCCGCGCCGACGACACGACCGAAGCGGCACTCGTTCGACGATCACCGGATTGTGGGGCCACTCCTCCAGCGGTACCGGGTAGGCGAACAAAGCCTTTTCCCGCGGCCAGCTCCCCGACGTGCGGAACAGCAGGTCACCACCAGCGAGTGGAACCCTCAGCAGCAACCGCAGCCGGGATTCGTCGTCCGGGTTGACCGCGATCAACAACTCCGCCACAAGTCCCAGAGTCTGCCACCGTTCTTACGGTGACACACCCGTCTCGATGCGAGGTGGGCGGCGGACCGGCGGGTGGTACTCGGTGACCCCTCGATTCTCCTTCTCCGCTTGTCGGCACTCCCCTTCGCTCAGTCCCACCCGCCACGATTCTTTGATGCACGTTCACCGCCTGTTCGCTTGTCCACCGATTCGATGGCTGTCAATATCGACGTATGTCGAAGTCATCGGACCGGGTGGCCGAGTCGCGATGTTGTGAGGTCGCGCCGCTGGTTCGTGAACCGTTGAGCGCCCAGGGAGCCACCGAATTGGCCGGCATGCTCAAGGCGCTGGCCGATCCGGTGCGGCTGCGTCTGCTCAGCGTGGTGGCCAGCCATACCGGCGGCGAGGCCTGTGTTTGTGACATCTCCGTGGGCATCACGGTCGGTCAGCCAACCGTGTCGCATCACCTCAAGGTGCTGCGCAACGCCGGGCTACTGACCAGCGAGCGACGGGGTTCGTGGGTGTATTACCGTGTTAATCCCCAAGCGATGCAATCGCTTTCGACGCTGTTGGGTGCGGACAGTCCGATCGGAAGTGTCGCTAGGTGACCGTCGTCGGGCTGCCGCGGCGGCTCCTGGCCGAATTCCTGGGCACCGCCCTGCTGGTCACCGTAGTCGTCGGCTCGGGCATCGCCGCGGCCGCGCTCTCACCCGACGATGTCGGGTTGCAGCTGCTGGAGAATTCCACGGCCACGGTATTCGGGCTGGCTGTGTTGATCCTCATGTTCGGCCCGGTCTCGGGCGCCCACTTCAATCCTGTTGTGACAGCTGCTGACTGGCTGCTGGGCCGGCGCGCGGGCACCGGCATCACCGGCAGTGACGCGCTTGCCTACGCGGCCGTGCAGGTTATCGGCGGCGTGGCCGGAGCCTGGCTGGCCAACGTCATGTTCGACCGGAGGGTGTTCGAGCTGGCCACCAAGGATCGCATCAGCACAGGTCATCTTGTCGGTGAAGTCGTCGCAACCGCGGGTCTGATCGCCTTGATCTTCACCCTGGCCCGCACCGGGCGCGCGGGACTGTCCGCGGCCGCGGTCGGTGCATACATCGGTGCGGCCTACTGGTTTACCAGCTCCACCTCCTTCGCCAATCCGGCTGTGACCGTCGGGCGGATGTTCTCCGACACTTTCGCCGGCATCGCTCCGGGCTCAGCCCCGGGGTTCATCGGCGCCGAGGTCGTCGGGGCCCTGATCGGTTTGGCGTTGGTCGCCGTGCTCTACCCTGACGCCCCCGACACGGCCGGCGACGTCGTCGTCCCGCACCACAACGGCACACACGCGTTTGATTCCCATGTCGACCAAAGGAGTTCGTCGTGACCGAAAGCCCTGCCCGATACGCCAAGCGCCTGCACCCGGATCTGTCGATCGACCAACAACTCGCTCTGCGCACCGCCGCCACCCGGCTGCAGGGCGAATTCGGCGAACACTTCGGGGTGGAGACCATCGAACGGTTCCTGCACTCCTCTTACGACCAGTTCGCCGGTCGCGCGACCGTCCCCAACTTCCTGCCGCTGCTGGCCGAGCGGTTCGCCCGCCAACGCCTGATCGCCCTGGCTCGGGTGGAAGGCAAGATCACCGATACCAAGCCCACCGTGCTGTTCTTGTGCACCCACAACGCCGGACGCTCCCAGATGGCGCTCGGCTTCTTCACCCACCTGGCCGGTGACCACGCCATCGCCTGGTCCGGCGGATCAGAACCCGGCGACCAGATCAACCCCGCCGCAGTAGCTGCCATGGCCGAAGTGGGCATCGACATCACCGGCGAATTCCCCAAACCCTGGACCGACGAAATCGTCCAAGCCGCAGACGTAGTCATCACCATGGGCTGCGGGGATGCCTGCCCCATCTTCCCCGGAAAGCGCTACGAGGAATGGGCCGTCCCCGACCCCGCCGGCCAAGACATCGACACCGTTCGCCCCATCCGCGACGACATCGAGGAACGCGTCCGGCGCCTGCTCGCCGAACTGGACATTCCCATCACCCGCTAGCCTGTGCCCAGCGGGTCGATGGTCCATGCGACGTAGAACATGGCCGCGCTGACCGTCGCCGTCGTGACGAAATCGATTCCCTTGCTCCGCACCGCAAGCAGCCCGGCCGCCTCCTCGCTCAGCGCAATACGAAGCACCGCCGCCACTCCCACGCCGACGGCGAGAACCAGCGCACCGCGGCGCCAGTAGCCGGCGACCACCAGCCCGAACGCCGCCACGACGATCAGGCAGACCACCAGGATCGGCCACTGTCCCGCCAACACCTTGCGGGCGAACTCTTTGGCGCTCACCCGTGTCGGAGTGCCTCGGCGCGCTCCACCACGTTGGTCAGCAGGAACGCCCGGGTCAGCAAACCGACGCCGCCGGGATTGGGCGACACGTGCCCGGCCACCTCCCAGACATCGGGGGCGACATCGCCGAGGAGCTTGCCGTCGTGGTCGCGGCTGACGCCGACGTCGATCACCGCCGCACCCGGCCGGACCATCTCAGCAGTCACCATGTGTGGCACCCCCACCGCGGCGACGATGATGTCGGCCTCGCGGGTGAACTGCGGCAGATGCCGGGTCGCGGTGTGACACAGCGTGACGGTGGCGTTCTCCGAGCGGCGGGTCAGCAGCAGCCCGAGCGGACGCCCCACCGTCACGCCGCGGCCGATCACCACGACGTGCGCGCCGGCGACCTCGACCTCGAACCGGCGCAGCAGGTGCACGATCCCGCGCGGCGTGCAGGGCAACGGGGCCGGTTCGTTGAGCACCAGCCGGCCCAGGTTCCTCGGGTGCAGTCCGTCGGCGTCCTTGCCGGGGTCGACGCGCTCGAGCGCGGCGTTCGCGTCCAGCCGGCCCGGCGGCAGCGGGAGCTGCACGATGTAGCCGGTGCATTGGGGGTTGGCGTTGAGCTCGTCGATCGTCGCGTTCAGTTCGGCCTGGCTGATGTCGGCGGGCAGGTCACGCCGGATCGAGTTGATGCCGACCTTCGCGCAGTCGGAGTGCTTCCCGCGCACGTATGCCTGAGAGCCCGGGTCGTTGCCGACCAGCACCGTACCGAGTCCGGGAGTCAGCCCCTCTTCGGTGAGCGCCGACACCCGGTCCTTGAGGTCGACGAAGATCTCGTCCCGCGTTGCTTTTCCGTCGAGCGTTATCGCACCCACGCGAGCCATTGTGGCAGGCTGCCGGTATGGACACCGAGCCCGATGTGTTCACCCCGGCCAAGCTCGGCGCAGTGACCCTGCGCAACCGCATCATCAAGGAGCCGACGTTCGAGGCGTCGACGCCGGTCGCCAACTTCCGCATCGACAAGGCGATGCGCCGCGCCCTGTTCGCCGGACTTGACCTGATCAACCGGATCAGGGCTGGGGCGGTCCCCGGATCGGTGCGCTCGGCGGGCACGCATTGCAACAACTGCATGGCGACGATCTACGGCCATACCCGCTGCGGGGTGACCGCCGCTCCGCGTTCGCTGCCCGTGCTGGGTGGATGAAGTGGAGGAGGCCGGCGACGCCATGGCTACCTACCGCTACGTGCGGGTGGGTCTGGTCGCGCTGGTCGTCTTCCTGCTGGTCTCCGTCGGCCTCACCTGGCAACACACCTGCCCACAGAGTTCGATCAGCGCGTTCTACTACACGCGCACGCACGCCGTGTTCGTCGCTACGCTGTGCGCCGCCGGCGTCTGCCTCATCGCCTATCAGGGCAGCCGTCTCGGCGAGGACACGTTGCTCAACTTCTCCGGTTTCCTGGCGTTCGTCGTCGCGTTGATCCCGACCGACGCCGAGGGAGTGTGCCGGCCGTGGCTGCCGACCGAGACCGATCCGTTCGGCGCGGTCGCCAACAACATCACCGCGCTGTTCGCGGCCGCGGCCGCCGGGTGCGCGCTGTACCTGGCGTTGCAGCGGTGGCGGGCACCGCAGCCGGTGCCCACCGCCGAACCCGTCGTCTGCGCGTCGGCCGGCTCGCTGTGGAAGCTCGTCGCAGCGGTGCTGATGCGTGTCGAGCCATGGTTGCCGAAGGCGTTGTTCGCGATCGTCATCGCCGGTGCGCTGCTGTCGTTGTGGGACTGGTTCCTCGACCGGGCCCACATCGTCGCCGCGGTCGCCTTCTTCCTCGGCATCGTGTTGGTGTCCGTCTACCACGCCTGCTACGCCCGCGCCGCCGACCGGAACCGGCGCGCCCGCTTCTACGCGGCCATGGCCACGCTCATGCTCGCGACGGTCGCCGTGGCAACCGTACTGGTGCCGGCCGACGTGGAATTCGGCGTCTTCCTCGTCGAGGTGGCCCTGATCGTCGAGTTCGCCGTCTTCTGGGGCGTGCAGACGTGGGACGTGTGGGACCCCGGCGACCGTTATCCGGCGGCCGCGGTACCCAGCCTCGCCGACGCGAGGTGATGATCAGCCTGGATCGCCTGCCCTACCTATACAGTTGGTCCCGATGAGCCGACCGTCCCCACCTGCGCTGACCGTTCGGTACGAGGGATCCACCCGCACGTTCGCCGCTGGCAACGACGTTGTCATCGGCCGCGATCTGCGGGCCGACGTACGTATCGCCCACCCCCTGATCTCCCGCGCCCATCTGGTGCTGCGCTTCGACCAGGGCCGGTGGGTCGCCATCGACAACGGCAGCCTCAACGGCATGTTTGTCAACGGCAGGCGCGTACCCGCCGTCGACATCCGCGACGGGCAGAGCCTCAACATCGGCAACCCCGACGGTCCGCAGCTGACCTTCGAGGTCGGCCGCCACCGGGGGTCGGCAGGTCGGCCGCCGCAGACCACCGCCGTGCCGGTCGCGCGGGCCGCCACCGGCGGGTGGTCGCCGTCGGCGCCGCCTCCGGCCCCCCCGATGTCGCGGCCGCAGCCGCACTACCCGACCTGGCCGCAACCGCACACGCGCCCGCCGGCCGCCGGCGCCGCGGTGTCGCCACCGATGTCCGACCACGCCGAGCTGGAACCCGTCACCCGGATGGGCCCGACGGCGGCCCCGCGCGCCGGTGACGGCGGCAACCTCGCCACGAGCATGCTCAAGATTCTGCGGCCGGGCCGGGCGCCGGAGTCACCGCCCGGAGCCGTGAAGATCGGCCGCGCCAGCGACAACGACATCGTCATCCCTGACGTCCTGGCATCCCGCCACCACGCCTCGCTGGTCCCGGCGGCGGGCGGCACCGAGATCATCGACGCCCGCAGCATCAACGGCACCTTCGTCAACGGCGCCCGCGTCGAATCGGCACTGCTGCGCGACGGCGACGTGGTCACCATCGGCAACATCGACCTGGTGTTCGGCGGTGGCACGCTGGCCCGCCGGACGGAGACCGCCGCCGCCACCGCCACCGGCGGCCTCGACGTGCGCGGTGTCACCTGGACGATCGAGAACAACAAGACGCTGCTGGACAACATCTCGCTGACCGCGCGCCCCGGCACGCTGACCGCCGTCATCGGTCCGTCCGGCGCGGGTAAGTCGACGTTCGCGCGTCTGGTCGCCGGCTACACCCATCCCACCGCGGGATCGGTGACGTTCGAGGGCCACAACATCCACGCCGAGTACGCCTCGCTGCGCTCCCGGATCGGCATGGTGCCCCAGGACGACGTGGTGCACGGTCAGCTGACCGTCAAACAGGCGCTGATGTACGCCGCCGAATTGCGGCTACCACCGGACACCACCAAGGACGACCGCGAACAGGTGGTCATGCAGGTTCTCGAGGAACTCGAGATGACCAAGCACCTCGAGACCCGGGTGGACAAGCTGTCCGGCGGCCAGCGTAAGCGCGCTTCGGTCGCGCTGGAGCTGCTGACGGGCCCGTCGCTGCTGATCCTCGACGAGCCGACGTCGGGCCTGGACCCCGCGCTGGACCGCCAGGTCATGACCATGCTGCGGCAGCTGGCCGACGCGGGCCGCGTCGTCCTTGTGGTCACACACTCGCTGACCTATCTCGACGTCTGCGATCAGGTGCTGCTGCTGGCCCCGGGCGGCAAGACGGCGTTCTTCGGCCGGCCCAGCGAGATCGGCCCGTCGATGGGAACCACCAACTGGGCCGACATCTTCAGCTCCGTGGCCGGCGATCCCCAGGGCGCCCACCAGAGGTTTCTCGCGGTGAACGGGCCGCCGCCGGCGCAGCTCGCCACCGAGGAGGAGCCCAGCAACCTCGGCGAACCGTCGAAGACCAGCCTGCCACGGCAGTTCTCGACCATCGCCCGCCGCCAGATGCGGCTGATCATCTCCGACCGGGGCTACTTCGTCTTCCTGGCCGTGCTGCCGTTCATCATGGGTGTGCTGTCCCTGTCGGTGCCCGGCACCGTCGGATTCGGCGTACCCAACCCGATGGGCGACGCGCCGAACGAACCAGGCCAGCTCCTGGTGCTGCTGAACGTCGGGGCGATCTTCATGGGTACCGCGCTGACGGTCCGCGACCTGATCGGTGAGCGGGCCATCTTCCGGCGCGAACAGGCCGTCGGTCTGTCCACCACGGCGTATCTGCTCGCCAAGGTGTGCATCTACGCGGTTTTCGCGATCCTGCAGTCGTCGATCGTCACGGCGATCACCATTGCGGGTAAGGGCGCACCCACGCAGGGGGCGCTGACCTTCCTGAGCCCGACGGCCGAATTGTTCGTGGTGATGGCGGCGACGACGGTCACCGCCGCGATGGTCGGCCTGGCGCTGTCGGCGCTGGCGAAGTCGAGCGAGCAGATCATGCCGCTCCTGGTCGTCGCCGTGATGAGCCAGCTGGTGTTTTCCGGCGGCATGATCCCGGTCACCGACCGGCTGGTGCTCGACCAGCTGTCCTGGTTCACGCCGGCGCGCTGGGGCTTCGCCGCATCGGCGTCGACGGTGGACCTGATCAAGCTGGTCCCCGGCCCGCTGACACCCAAGGATTCGCACTGGCAGCACACCGGGTCCGCGTGGTGGTTCGACATGGGCATGCTCGCCGCGCTGAGCATCGGATATGTCGGCTTCGTTCGCTGGAAGATCCGGCTCAGGAGCGCTTGATGTGACCGGTAGATTCGCAAGGTGGCACGTGCCTTGGGAGTGGTCGGACGCTGTCTTTCCGGCGCGCCGGCGACCTTCACGTGGCTGGCCGTCCTCGCGGTCACCACGCGGGTGCAGCGGGCCGCTGGCGGTTCCCGCTCACAACTGCTGCGCAGCCAGTCGACCAATCTGAACCACCTGTCGGAGGAGCCGACGCGGGTCCTGGCAGCGAGCCTGTTCTGGCTCGACGGCAAAAGTTGGTGGCCGTATGTTCCGCCGTTCGCGGCCGTCCTCGCCCCGGCCGAACGCCGCCTCGGGACGGTCCGGTGGCTGGTGGTCGGCACCGTCGCCCACCTCACCGGCACCTATCTCGGGCAGGGATACCTGCGCTGGTCCATCCGCGCGCGACAGGCGCCGCCACGGCTGGCCGATGCCCACGACGTCGGGGTCAGCTACTTCCTGCTGGGCGTCGCGGGAACGCTTTCGGCATACCTGCCGCGGCGGCGCCGGGCCCGGGTGCGGGCGGCCGCAGTCGGCGTCCTCGCGGCCAACGCCATGGTCCGACCGACGTTCACCGAGGTCGGGCACCTCAGCGCCTTCATCACCGGCCTGGCGCTGAGCCCGCTGGCGACCGACCGCGACACCACCCGGACGACGGGCGGATGCACTGGCTGAGCGTCACCGCAACGTGACGAGATCGGAAACCGAGTCGCGCGGCAGCTCGCCGTCGACCACCGCGGTGACCGTCATCTTCTGCAAAGTGATCGACCCGTCGTGGTTGTCGAGGAACGCGGTGTCGGCGGCGTCGCGTCCGGTCGCAATGCGCACCATCGACTGTCGCGGCGCCAGACACGTCGCGTCGACCACCCTCCAGTGTCCGGCGATGTAGGCCTCCGCGACGGCGTGGAAGTCCATCGGGCTGCACCCTGGCGCGTAGACGGAGACCAGCCGGGCCGGGACGTTGACCGCCCGCAGCATCGCGATGACCAGGTGGGCGTAGTCACGGCAGACGCCCGCGCCCGCCAGCAGCGTGTCGGCGGCGCCGTCGATCGGATCGCTCGACCCGGGAACGTAGTCCAGGCGGGCTCCGACCCAGGACGACACCCGCTCCAGCAGCGCCTCCGAGTGGCTGAGCCCGCCGAACTCGGTCGCGGCGAAACCGAAGAACTTGTCAGCCTCGGCGTATCGGCTCGGCCTCAGGTAGGTGGACAGGTCGATCTCGCGGACCTCGGGTGGCGCTGCGACGCCCTTTATTGTCGCCTGGTAGGACGCGGTCACCGTTCCCTCCGTGGCCGCGAACTTGTGGATGCGGGTGCCGTGTTCGCCGATCATCTCCTCGGCCTCGACGGGGCTGCCGTCGTGGCGGAACGTGAGTGCCTCGGCGATGTCGGCACCGGGATGCGCGGCGAGCGCGATCTGGAACTCCAGCGTGGTGGGCGCGGTGACCTCGATCTCGAGTTCCGCGCCGACGGTGCGGCTCATGATGTCACGGGGCATCGGCACAGTCTCGTCTCGATCCGGTGACCACGCAGCGCGAGTGCGGTGACGCGCCGGAGGACAGCTCTCGGGTCATGGAGACCTCCTCGATGCCTCAGTACTCGCCTATCCGGGGCGGGAAGGCCGGATCCGGTGCACGGTCAGACGTCATTCACCGTGGACGTCGAGTCCGTGCGCCGCGGCGTATGCCAGCGCCTGGTCGACGTCGATACGCGCCCCGCGCACCGCGGCGGTCGTCCACAGCGTGGGGTCCACCCGGGCGCCGCGCAGATCGGCGCCCTCCAGGCGCGTGCTCTGGACCCGGACTCCCTGGAGGTCGGCGCGCCGCAACACCGCCTCGCGCAGGTCCGTACCGACCAGGTTGGCTTCGCGCAGACGGCAGTCCGACAGGTCGACCCGCCGCAGATCGCAGCCGCCGAACGCCGCGAGCGTCAGGTCCACCTCGATCAGCGTCAGCGGTCGCAGCCGACATTCGGTGAACACTGACCCCAGCATGCTGCAGTGCCGAAAGGTGCTGTGCTGCAAGGAGGATCGCCGAAATGTGCAGTTACGGAAAGCGGAGCCGACGTGCCGGGACTCCGACATGTCGACACCGCTGAAGTCACATCCGTCGAACACCACCCGCTCGGTGACCAACCGGCTCAGATCCTCTTCGCGGAAGTCCCGGTCGATGAACTCCTCGTCAGTCCACTGCGCCACGTCAGCCCGGCAGTGCCGGAAGGCAGTTGAGTGAGTATTCGGTGATCGCGATGAGGGCGGCCTTGGCCGAATCGCGATCGCGGGCGTCGACGGTGATGACCGGGATGTGTTCGGGCAGCGTCAGCGCCTTGCGCACCGCATCGAGGGGATGTACGGGCGCGCCGTCGAACTCGTTGATGGCGACCAGGAACGGCACGTTGCGTGCCTCGAAAAAGTCGACCGCCGCGAAACTGTCCTGCAGTCGGCGCACGTCGACCAGGACGATCGCGCCGATCGCGCCGCGCACGAGGTCGTCCCACATGAACCAGAACCGCCGCTGGCCCGGCGTGCCGAACAGGTACAGGACCAGATCGTCGGCCAGCGTGATGCGGCCGAAGTCCATCGCCACGGTGGTGGTGCGCTTGTCGGGGGTCCCGTCAAGGCCGTCTACGCCCGCCGAGGCGTTGGTCACCAGGGCCTCGGTGCGCAGCGGCATGATCTCCGACACCGCGCCCACGAACGTCGTCTTCCCGGCGCCGAATCCGCCGGAGACGACGATCTTCGTCGCGCTCGAGCGCTGCCTGTCAGAGTGCTCGTAAGCCACGCAGGGTCCTTCCTATGAGTTCGCGGCGTTCGTCGGAGGTCGACGATTGGTCGAGGGTGACGTGCACCCGTAGATAACCTTGCGTCACGAGGTCCCCCACAAGCACACGCGCCACGCCGAGCGGCACGGACAAACGTGCGGCGATCTCCGCCACAGACGGCCGCTGCGCACACAGCCCCAGGATGTCACCGCGCACGTCACCGGCCGGCCAGCGCGGCGGCCGAACCGACTCGAGCGTCTCGATGGGCGCTTCCAGCGGCAGGTGCACGCGGGAATCGGTGCGCCCGGCGGTCAGCGTGTACGGGCGTACCAGGCTGGGTCGGGCGGCGGATCCGGGTTCGTCCACGGCGCACTCACGACTGCTGAGGAGTTCGCCGCTGCGACTGGACGACCGTTCCCACCCGCTCGACGAGGATCGCCATCTCGTAGCCGATCTGCCCGATGTCGCAGGACCGGGCGGCCAGCGTCGCCAGATTGGAGCCGTCGCCGACCCGCATCAGCAGCAGGTATCCGTTCTCCATCTCGACGACCGACTGCAGCACATACCCGCCGTCGAACAGCTGTGCGGCGCCGGTGGACAGGCTCGCCAGTCCGGAGGCGACGGCGGCGAGTTGATCGGCCCGCTCGACCGGCATGTGCTCACTGGCGGCCATCAGCAGACCGTCGGCGGACACCAGCACCGCGTGGGAGACCCCGGACACTTCGCCGGCGAATCGGGAGACCAACCAGTCGAGCGATTCGCGCTGCAACGAACGTGGCGGGTAGGTCATTGGGGTTCTGTTCCTCTGACATCTCGGGAGTGGGCGCGGCCGGCGTGCACGCCACCGAAGTGGCGGCTCATGCTGGCCCGGATGGCCTCCGGATCGCGTCGCGGCGGGGCATCGGCTTCGGCCGCCGATGCTACCTGCTCCTCGGTGTCGTCGTTGCGGTGTGCTCCACCCGCCGGACCGGACCTGCGCCGGCCGCCGCTACCGGGAACGAGCCGCGCCCCTGGCTCGCGCACGGGCAGTCCTTCGTCGGTGCGTTCCCGCACCGCGGCCTCGTCCGCCGCCGCGGCCGCCGACCATCCGTAGTCCCACACCGACTTCCAGTCGAGGTCGGTGCTCTTGCCGAGTTCGGTCGGGTCGATCAGCCACTCCGAGAGCATCGACTGGTAGATCGCGTCGTCGGTGCCGGCGGTGGCCTTGGCCGACGGTCCGGGTGCGAGATCGGGTTCGGGTTCTGGGCGCTCGTGTGCGCCGTTGGCGGCCGCCTGCGCGCGCGAGGCGAAGAAGGCGGACGTGTTCGTGGGCGCGGGGAGGGGTCGGTGGTGACGTGAGCTGTCGACCGGGGCCTGCGACGCCGGCTCGGCGGCGGCATACGGTTCGGCCGACGGCACGGAAGTCTGGGCCGTGACAGCGGTGTGTGCGAGCAGCTGGGCGGGCACGTACACCCCTGCGGTGGTCCCGGAGTCGGGTTCCTCGACGACGGTGCTGCGGAGTCGTACCGCGAAGCCGTGCTGGGCGGCGAGCCGGCCCACCACGAACAGACCCATGTGGCGGGCGGTGTACGGGGTGACTTCACCGCCGGACTGCAGGCGCGCATTGGCCATCCGCAGGTCGGCCTCAGCCATTCCGAGACCGTTGTCGCTTACCTCGACGACGAGGCCTCCGTTGCCGTGGTGCATGGCCGACACCCGCACCTGGGAGATCGGCGGTGAATACCGCAGCGCGTTGTCGAGCAGTTCGGCGAGCAGGTGCACGAGGTCACCGGCGGCGGCGCCGACGATTCGGCTGTCGGGCACGCCGGCCGTCACCACGCGGGTGTAGTCCTCCACCTGGGAGGCGGCGGCATTGATGATCGTCGCGACCGGGACCGGCTCGGCCTGATCTCGCGCGATCGACGCGCCGGAGAGCACCAGCAGGTTGGCACCGTTGCGCCGCATCCGGGCGGCGAGGTGGTCGAGTCGGAACAGGCTCTTGAGGCGTTGCGGGTCGTCCTCGTCGCGTTCCAGCCGGTCGATCAGCGACAGCTGCTGGTCCACCAGCGAGCGGCTGCGCCGTGACAGCGTCTGGAACATGTCGCTGATCTGCAACTGCAAGCGAGACTGCTCACCTGCCAGTTGCACCGCCTGCTCGTGCAGTTCGTCGACGGCATGGGCGACCTGGCCGATCTCCTCGGTGGTGTAGACCGGGATCGAGCTGACGGGGCCGGGGTCGGTGCCGGCACGGACCCGGTCGAGCTCCTTGGGCAGATCCTCGTGGGCGACCTTGAGGGCGCTGTCGCGAAGTCGGCGCAACGGCCGCACCAGGGAACGTGCGACCAGCAGCACGAGAACGACAGCGGCGGCGAACGCCAGCAGGATCAGCACCGCGTCGCGGAACGCGGCCGACCGCTGGGCGTCCGCGGCGCTGGTCACCGCGGCGGGGATGGCGTCGGTGGTGTCGGCGATCATGGTGTCCGCGATGCCGGCGGTCACGGCCTGCGACTGCAGCAGTTCGGGGTTGCCCGGCAGTATCGCCGCCGGGTCGGACATCGTCGACATGCGTTCGAACATCTCGCCGCGCAGGGTGTTGGCCTCCTCGGAGGCCTCGCCCAGCAGTTCGGCCATCCCCGATACGGTCGACGGCTCCGCACCGGCCACGGTGATCATCGCGGCGCGCAATTCCGGTTCGGGAACGTCACCACCGCGCGTGACGAGCATGTTCTGCATCGCCATCTGACCTCGGGCACCGACCGCCCACGACAGGGCCTCGGCACACAGCTGCACGTGCTGCTCGGCGCCGCGGGCTGAACCCGTGATGGCGGTCTCGGCGGTCAACAGCAGCGGACCGTAGCCGAACACCCGTTGGCGCAGGTCGACCGAGTTCGCCGTGGCCTCGTCGATCAGATCTTGCCCTTGGTCGAGCAGGGTGTTCACCGCCAACCGCACGTCGGAAACGACGTCGGCGTCCGTGAGCTGTTGACCCAGCGCCGCCTTGGCGGCGTCGTACCCGGCGAGCACGGACTGCGTCTCGCGCCCCCCGGTCGCGGCGACGACGACGTTCTCCATGGCGGCCATGTAGTCGTTGATGTCCGGGATGAGTTGCGCCCGCTCGGCAGCCAGGCGCAGTTCACCGGCCTGCTGCAGATTCCCCGCGATGCGGGAGCCGCCGAGCACGCCGGCCAGGATCAACGGGACGAGCACGATCGCGAGCACTTTCCAACGCACCGGCCAGTTCGCCGGCGACCACCAGGACGGCCGTTTGGGCGGCCCAGTCATCGGCGCTGGACCGCCCGACGGGCCCAGGATGGGGTCAATACTGAAGCGTGATTCATGGAGGTGCCCTGCTGTTTCGACCCTGTTGCCGGGACGCGGGATCGCGCCTGGTACGCCTGGCAATTCGACGAGTATGACAGCCGCCAGCTGGGGTTTCCACAGTTCTTACTGAACAGACAGAGTTCGTGACCAGACCGATGCGCGTCCGTGTGGTGACCGAGCAAAGAGTAACTACGCGGGCCGCAGGACCGCCACAAGGAAGTCGGAGTCCTCGGTGAAGGGCCGGACATCCCAGGTGGACAGCAGCAGATCGCGGGCGAAGCCGGCATCCGCTGAATCCGTCAAAAATTCGTCGAACGGGTAGTCGCGGCCTGCGCCGAAACCGATCACCGCCCGTCCGTCACCGGCGAGGTGGGCGCGCAACCGGCGCAGAACCTGGGTCCGGGTGCTCGGGGCGAGGAAGGTCATGACGTTTCCGGCCGACACGATCAGGTCGAACGGTTCGGTGATGCCGCGGGCGGGCAGGTCGAGTTCGGCGAGGTCGCCGACGAGCCAGCGCGGTCCGGGGTGGTCCTGCTCGGCGGCCTCGATCAACGCTGGGTCGACGTCGACCCCGACCACCCGGTGACCGGCCGCGGCCAGATATCCGCCGACCCGGCCAGGGCCGCAGCCGGCGTCGAGGATGTGGGCGCCGCGCGGCGCCATCGCGTCGATGAGCCGGGCCTCGCCGACCAGATCGTCACCGGCGCGCGCCATCGCCCGGAACCGCTCGATGTACCACTGCGAGTGACCGGGATCGGCCGCGACCTTCTGCATCCAGATACTAGTTTCGGCCATGCGAGCATTATCGCCGTGTTCAAGGTGATGTTTCATTCACCCCGGATCGCGCCCAACACCGGCAACGCTATCCGCATGGTGGCGGGCAGTGGATGCGAACTGCATCTGGTGCGGCCGCTGGGTTTCGATCTGTCCGAGCCCAAGTTGCGCCGGGCCGGCCTGGACTACCACGATCTCGCGTCCGTCACCGTGCACGACGATCTCCCCGCCACATGGGATGCGGTGCTGCCCGCGTCGGTCTACGCGTTCACCGCGCACGCGACCGTGTCGTTCGCCGAGGTCGCCTACCAGCCGGGTGACGTGCTGATGTTCGGACCGGAGCCCACCGGCCTGGACGCCGAGACGCTGGCCGATCCGCACATCACCGCGCAGGTGCGGATCCCGATGCTGGCCGGCCGGCGGTCGTTGAACCTGTCGAACGCCGCGGCTGTGGCGGTCTATGAGGCGTGGCGCCAGCACGGGTTCGCCGGAGCCGCCCCGGCGGCGACATCAGACCCCGGAGCCGCCCCGGCGGCGACATCAGACCCCGGAGCCGCCCCGGCGGCGACATCGGAGACCGGATCGGTGTAGCTCACCGGGTGAGGAACTCACCAGCTGTCCCAGTGGGTGAGCTGCTCGGCGGGGAGCCGCTTGGCCTTCTTGAAGTCGGTGCCCTTGGTGTAGGCGATCGGGAACAACCCCGCCTGGCTGTACCTGTCGAACGGGATGCCGAGCAGTTCGGCGGCCTGCTTCTCGCCGTCGTTCAGCAGGTGCAGCGTCGTCCACGCCGAGCCGAGACCGCGGGAGCGCAACGCCAGCATGAAGCTCCACGCCGCCGGCAGCAGCGAACCCCAGAACGAGGCCGACATGCCGGCGGGCGCGCCGTCCGGCCGGCCCTCCAGGCAGGGGATCATCAGCACCGGTACCTCGTGGAAGTGATCGGCGAGGTAGCGCGCGGAGTCGCCGACCAGTTCCATGCGCTCGCCGCGTACATCGTCGTACTTGGGTTTCGGCTGGTCCAGATAGGCGTTCGCGTTGAGGCGATAGATGTCGGCGAGCGCCTTCTTCTTACCGGCGTCCTCGACGAACACCCACTGCCAGCCCTGGGCGTTGGAACCCGTCGGCGCCTGCAACGCGAGGTCGAGACACTCCATGATTACCTCGCGCGGCACCGGCTTCTCCAGGTCCAGCCGCTTGCGCACCGAGCGAGTGGTGGTGAGCAGTTCGTCGACAGACAGGTTGAGAGGCATACCTGGAGGCTACCGACGCCGGCTGTGTGAGAGCGCGCTCACCGTTACCTGAATTGACGTTCCTCCCCACGGCTGAAAGCCGGGGGATTCCAACCTGTTAGACGGGTTGGAGCAGTAATTCCTCGCGGTTTCCTGCTGGTTCCTGCGTCGACGTCACCGCAACACCCGCAGGCGCTGTGGTTTCTCGGCAGGCGGTGACCGCAAGCCCTGCGGCCAATACATTCTTGGCGGCGTTCACATCAGCGTGTACGGGCCCGTGCGCAGTTTGTGCACCGAAACACCGCTTGGCTCTCACGGGACTTCGGGTCAACATGCCCACACACCGGACACCGTTGCGACGTGAAGGCCGCCGGAACCTTGACACCTGTGTCCCGGCATAACGCGACACAGACATCAACGGTTGCTCGAACCGAATACCATCCTTTCCCCAGTACAGCCCGATTCAAACCTGATTTACTCGACGCGCCGTTCGGCAGGAACGCCCCGGCGTTGCCGGGATCTTCGACCCGAGCAGCACGGCGCGTCATGTTGCGGGTCTTGAGATCTTCGAGCACCACGACTGCGTTCGACTGGGCCAGGCGGTGCGCGGTCTGGACGCAGAAATCCTGGCGGCGGTGCCGCTCAGCGGCCCGCAACTTCGCCAGAGCCCGCCGGGTCTTGGTGCGGTTTGCCGACCCCTTGGCCGCGCGGGACAACTTGCGTTGCAGCGCTACCATGCGGCGGCGTTCACCGGTCGTGACGAACTCCCGGTCAGCCAGCTCACCGTCGCTGGTGGCCACCACCACACCACGATCCACCCCCACCGCGGTCCCCGGGGCGGCGTGCTCTGCCGGGGCCGCGATCCCGTCGTCGACGAGCAACGACACGAACCAGTGCGCACCGTCCCACGACAGGGTGGTCGAGCGGACGGTTTCCCCCTGCAGGCTGCGTGACGCCCGGAATTTCACCCACCCAAGCTTGGGCAGCTTCACCCGCGCATGTTTGCAGCTGAGCTTCTCCACCACCATCTTGTTGCCCTCGGGGAACCGGAACGACGGCGCCCACCGCCGACCCGCACGCCAATGCACCCGAAACGTCCCGTGCTCACGGCACGCCTTATCCAGATCCATCAGTGTCTGCTGCAGGCAGTGCCCCGAAACGTCTCTGAGCCACGAATGCTCCGTCTTGGCTTCGGCCAACTCTTTGGCCTGGGGCCCGTAGTTCATCCACGCCCCGCGCCGGCGGTATTCACCGCGCTGCTCCAACCCGGTGTTCCACACCGCCCGACACACTGCCCCGATCTGCTCGGCGAACACCGCCTGCGCGTCGGTGAACTCCACCCGAAACCGCCGCCCCGTCACCACGATCTCAACGATCCTTCTGCGACTCGACGTAGCGGTTGATCACCGACAACGGTGCCCCACCCACCGTCGCCACGAAATACGAGTTCGTCCACAATGTCGGCAACCGCGATTTCAGCCACGGGAACTCCTGCCGCAGCAGCCGCGAGGACCTGCCCTTGATGGCCTTCACCAGCTTGTGAACCCCCAACTGCGGGTCGACCTCCACCAGCAGATGCACGTGCTCAGGCATGGTCTCCATCTCGATCAACCATGCCCCCTTCTCCTCGATCACCTCGACGATGATGTCCTTGAGCCGCTGCTCCATCCGCCCGCCGATCACCTTGCGTCTGTATTTCGGGCACCAGACGACGTGATAGGCGCACCGGAACGCGATATTCGCGTTCGTCCGCAACGTAACACCCACACCCGACACCCGACACCCGACACCCGACACCCGACACCCGACAACATTAGACAGCGATCAACCATCTAATGTTTCAACACGCCGGAACCGTACCCGCGCAGTGGCCACCCAAAGCAGGAACTTGACGCGCTCACCCCCACGCCTGAAAGCAGGGGTCCGCCGCGCTACCTGAAATCGCGCGACTTGGAACCCACCCGCATATCCAACCTGCCCAGCCGGTCGGCGACGACGGTGACCGCACCGGTCGCGTTCTGCACGATGCCGCGGATGACCATCGCCGGCGCGGTCTGCGCCAGGCGGCGCTGCCGCGACCAGAGTTGCGGTGAGCACACCACGTTGACCATCCCCGTCTCGTCTTCGAGGTTGAGGAACGTCACGCCCTGCGCGGTGGCCGGACGCTGCCGGTGTGTCACCGCCCCGGCCACCAGTACCCGGGTGCCGTCGGGTACCTCGAGCAGCCGGGCCGCGGGCACGACGCCCATCGCGTCGAGATCCTCGCGCAGGAACTGCGTGGGGTAGCTGTCCGGGGACACCCCGGTGGCCCACACGTCGGCGGCGGCCAGTTCGAGCTCGCTCATGCCGGGCAGCGCCGGGATCTGCCCGGCCGACCCGACGCCGGGCAGCCGGTCCGGCCGTTCGGCGGCCGCCGCTCCGGCCGCCCACAGCCCCTCGCGGCGGGTGACGCCGAAACAACCCAGCGCCCCCGCGGTGGCCAGCGCCTCGGTCTGCGGTACCGACAACTGCACCCGGCCGGTGAGGTCCAGCAGGCTTGCGAAGGGGCCGTTGGCTTTGCGTTCCTCGACGATGCGCTCGGCGAGCTCGTCACCGGTGTGGCGGACGGCGCCGAGCCCGAGCCGCACGTCGGTCCCCGCATTCTCCAGCGTGGCGTGCGCGAGGCTGGCATTGACATCCGGGCCGCGCACGGTGACGCCGTGTCTGCGCGCGTCGGCCACCAGTGACTGCGGGGAGTAGAACCCCATCGGCTGCGCGCGCAGCAGCGCGGCACAGAATGCCGCAGGGTGGTGCAGCTTGAACCACGAAGAGTAGAACACCAACGACGCGAAGGACAGCGAATGACTTTCCGGGAAGCCGAAATTCGCGAAGGCTTCCAGCTTGTCGTAGATCCGGTCGGCCACCTCGCCGGTGATGCCGTGCCGTTGGCGCATACCGTCGTAGAACCGGCCCCGGAGCCGTCGCATTTTCTCCGTCGAACGCTTCGACCCCATGGCGCGGCGCAGTTGGTCGGCCTCGGCGGCGGTGAACCCGGCGCAGTCGACGGCGAGTTGCATCAACTGTTCCTGAAACAGCGGCACACCCAGCGTCTTGCGTAGCGCATTCTCCATGGACGGGTGGTCGTAGGTGACAACCTCTTCCCCGTTGCGCCGCTTGATGTACGGGTGGACCGAACCACCCTGGATCGGCCCCGGCCGGATCAGCGCGACCTCGACCACCAGGTCGTAGAACACCCGTGGCTTCAGGCGCGGCAGCGTGGCCATCTGCGCCCGGGACTCCACCTGGAACACGCCGACCGAATCGGCGCGCTGCAGCATCTCGTAGACCGCCCCTTCGGACAGGTCGAGTTTGGCCAGGTCGACGTCGAGGCCCTGGTGTTCGCGCACCAGGTCGATGCAGTAGTGCAGCGCAGAGAGCATGCCGAGCCCGAGCATGTCGAACTTCACCAGACCGATGGCCGCGCAGTCGTCCTTGTCCCACTGCAGCACGCTGCGGTTGGCCATGCGGGCCCATTCGACGGGGCACACGTCGGCGATCGGCCGGTCGCAGACCACCATGCCACCCGAGTGGATACCCATATGTCGCGGTAGATTCGAGATCTGCAACGCCAGATCCACCACCGGTTCGGGGATGCCCTCGATGTCCGGTGAGTCGGCCAGCCCGTTCCACTTACTGAGCTGCTTGCTCCAGGCATCCTGCTGCCCTTGGGAGAAGCCGAGGGCACGGGCCATGTCGCGGATGGCGCTGCGACCGCGGTAGGTGATGACGTTGGCGACCTGGGCGGCGTAGTCACGGCCGTACCGGTCGTAGACGTACTGGATCGCCTTCTCGCGTAGATCGGATTCGATGTCGATGTCGATGTCGGGCGGACCGTCGCGGGCCGGGGACAGGAACCGTTCGAACAGCAGCTCGTTGGCGACCGGGTCGACGTTGGTCACCCCCAGCGCATAGCACACCGCGGAGTTGGCCGCCGAGCCGCGGCCCTGGACGAGGATGCCGTTCTCCTTGCAGAACCGGGTGATGTCGTGGACGACGAGGAAATACCCGGGGAAGGTGAGCTTCTCGATGATCCGGAGTTCGTGCTCGATCTGGGCGTAGGCCTGCGGCGCCCGCTCCGGAGGGCCGTAGCGATTGCGGGCACCGAGCATCACCAGGTGCCGCAGCCAGCTGTCCTCGGTGTGGCCGGGCGGCACGTCGAACGGCGGCAGTTTCGGGGCGATCAGAGCCAGCCCGAACGCGCATTGCTCCCCCAGGTCGGCGGCGGCGGTGACGGCCTGCGGGCAGTGTGCGAACAGCCTGGCCATCTCCTCTCCCGAGCGCAGATGGGAACCACCGAGTGGAGCGAGGTAGCCGGCCGCCTCGTCGATCGAGCGGCGGGCCCGGATCGCCCCCATCGCCATCGCCAGCCGTCCACGTGACGGTTCGGCGAAATGCGCTGCTGTGGTGGCGATCACGTTCAGGCCGAAGCGCGGTGCCAGTTCGGTGAGCGCCGCGTTGCGTTCGTCGTCAAGGGGATTGCCGTGGTGGGTCAGCTCGACGCTGACCCGGTCGCTACCGAACCGGTCCACCAGATCGGCGAGGGCTTTCTCGGCCGCCTCCGGCCCGCCCTCTGAGAGCGCTTGCCGAACATGGCCTTTGCGGCAGCCGGTGAGGATGTGCCAGTGACCGCCCGCGGCCTCGGTGAGCCCGTCGTAGTCGTAGCGGGGCTTGCCCTTCTCGCCCCCGGCGAGGTGTGCCTTGGCGATCTCGCGCGACAGCCGGCGGTATCCCTCCGGACCGCGGGCCAGCACCAGCAGGTGAGGTCCGGGTGGATCGGGCACCTCGGTGCGGGCGGTGTTGCCCAGCGACAGCTCAGCGCCGAACACCGTGCGCATGCCGAGTTCCTTGGCCGCCTCGGCGAACCGGACGACTCCGTAGAGCCCGTCGTGGTCGGTCAACGCGATGGCCTGCAGGTCCAGGTGGGCGGCCTCCTCGACAAGCTCCTCCGGAGTACCGGCGCCGTCGAGGAAGCTGTACGCCGAGTGGGCGTGGAGTTCGGCGTACGGCACCACGCCGCCCGACCGAGGCACCTTCGGCGCCTGGTAGGCGCCGCGTTTGCGCGACCACGCCGGGCTGTCCCCGCCGTCGCCGGGAGGTTCGCCCAGGGACTCGCCGGCGCGGCGGGGCTTGCCGTTCAGCACCCGCTCCATCTCCGACCAGCTCGGGGGCCCGTTGAACCAGCTCACCACTCCAGTGTATCGAACGTACATTCGATTGGTGTAGTGCTCGGAAAGACGAAGGCGAGGACCAGCCCTGCTTCGACGAGCAGTTCTACAGCGCCGTGCGACACGCCAGCCCGGCGGGCTGCTGCACGAACACGGCGATCACGGCCTGCGCGGCTAGGGCAGGTCTTCGGGGGTGAATTGCTCACGCGGGATGACCACCATCGGCACGTGCAGGACGCGCAGCATCTTCGCAGCCGTCGAGCCGAGGAACAGCCGCCGCGGCGCACTCAACCGGCTGGAGCCCACCATGATGAGGTCGCCGTCGTGCCAGTCCAGCTTACCGACCGCGTCCTCGACGCCGCGTCCGTCGACGATTGTGGAGGTCACCGGGATGTTCGCCGGCAAAGCGCGTCGCGCCGCTTCCAGGGTCTGGGCGGCGTGGTCGCGCGCCTGGTGCCGCACCGCGTCGACGTCGCCGCGCAGCACGTCGAACGTCGGATCGAGCGCCACGAGGGAGATCAGCCGCAGCGGTGTGCCCGCCGCCGAGCTGAACCGCACCGCGTGCTCGAGCAGCAGATCCGTGCCTTCACGGCGGCCGATCGCGCACGACACTTCCCGGACACGCTGGACCGGTGAGTCGCGCATGCCGCGCGGTGCCACCGCCACCGGCATTGGCGCCGAGTGCAGTAGCTGGTTGACCACCGACCCGAGCGAGTAGCTCCCGGCCAGGCCACCGCCCGATCCGCCCACCACGATCGCGTCGGCGGCGAGCCGGGCCGCTTCGGTGATGAGTCCGTCGGCGGTGGAGTCGGTGTACACGATGTGGCTGTGCACCGACACGTCGGTGGGCACCGAGGCCATGGCGTCGGCCAGCCACTTCTCGGCCTGACTGCCCAGCAGATCGTCGTTCTCACCGGTGGGAACCATGGCCGGCAACGCCCGGTCGGACAGCATGATGCAGACGTCGAGTTCCGCGCCGAGCGTCCGGGCCAGGCGGATTCCCAGTGCGAGTGCGTCTGCGCCGCCGGGGGTGGCGAGATAACCGACGACCAACCTCATGACCGAACCACCGCCCATCTCGCACGTCCGGGGAACGCCGCGGATTTCAATCCTGTCAATCGGAGGCGGTTTTCACCGGCGCTTGACGAAATCAAGGTCGATACTGCGCGGTGCCGCCCTCGATGACGAGTCGGGCGCCGGACCCGTCCGGTCGATGTGGTGGCTGCTCTCGGTGGTGAATGCCAGGTCGGCATGGACACTCCCTTCTCGGTGTGAATCGGACACTTCTGGGTGTGAATCGGACACTTCTCGGTGTGAATCGGACACTGTCTTTCCGGTTGAACGGCGGAATTCTGGATAACGAATAGGCATGGCCGAACCCGCGGGCTGGCAGGCGATGCGCTCGGTGCTGTTGCTCTGCCGGTCGATGACAGCAGTCGTCGACCAGGAACTCAAGTACGGCTTCGCGCTGCGGCTGATCGATTTCCAGATCCTCAAGCAGCTGGAGTCCACCGAGACGGGCACCTGCCTGCTCGGGGCGGTGGCCAGGGAACTGTTCGTGCACGCCACCACGGTGAGCACCGCCACCGAGCGGCTCGCCGAACGCGATCTGGTCGTGCGCCGCGCCCACCCGACCGACCGCCGGGCGACGCTGGTCAGCATTACCGAAGAGGGGCGGACACTGACGGACGCGGCGACGGCGGCGCTCGCGGCCGCCCAGTTCGGGTTGGCCGGCCTGACCGCCGACCAGTTGGCGGCACTGAGCTGTGTCGAGAGCTACGCCCGCTCCGCGAGGGAGTGACGGGGGCGGGCGTATCCTCTGCCCGTGACCACCCAGGGCAGCGGGTCTTCGGCGGCGATACCGGTTTTCGCCGATGTGGACACCGGGGTCGACGATGCGATGGCGCTGGTGTACCTGCTTGCCAGCCCCGACGCCGCCCTGGTCGGAATCGCCGCCACCGCGGGCAACGTCGGTGTGGATCAGGTCTGCCGCAACACCCTCGGTCTGCTCGAGCTGTGCGGAGTGCGGGGCATTCCGGTGTCTCGTGGCGCCGACGGCCCGATCGCATCGGCGTTGCGCACCGCGGAGGACACCCACGGCCCGGAGGGGTTGGGTTATGCGCGCATGCCGTCGAGCGGTTCGACGGTCACCACGTACGACGCCGCCGAGGCGTGGGTGCGCGCTGCACGAGCTCATCCCGGGGAGTTGGTGGGGATCGCGGTCGGACCGCTGACCAATCTGGCGCTGGCGCTGCGCGCGGAGCCGGCGCTGCCGACCCTGCTCCGCCGGTTGGTGATCATGGGTGGCGCGTTCGACTACCGGGGCAACACGACCGCGGTGGCGGAGTGGAATGTCAGCGTCGACCCGGAGGCCGCTGCCGAGGTGTTCACCGCATGGAGCGGCTCAGGTTTGACGCCGCCGACCGTGCTGGGCCTCAACCTGACCGAGCACATCGCGTTGACGCCGACGCTGCTGACCAGATTGGGTGCCGCTGCGCAGTCGCCGAGCTCGCCGATGAGCGTGCTCGACGACCCGGGCACCCGTTCGGCGGCCGCCAACCCGCTGATCCGCGTACTCGAGGATGCGCTGCGGTTCTATTTCGAGTTCCACTTCTACCAGGGGGAGGGCTACCTCGCTCACCTGCACGATCCGCTGGCCGCCGCCGTCGCGCTCGACCCCGACCTGGTCGAGTGCCGGCCCACGACGGTCGCCGTCGAGCTGACCGGCACGCTGACCCGCGGAATGACGATCGCGGACTGGAGCGGGCGGTGGGGCCGCCCGTCGAATGCGCTGGTCGGCATCGGCGTCGACGCGAATGTCTTCTTCGAGAGGTTCATCGCCCGGGTGGGTCTGTTCGCCCGCCGGCTGGGATGACCTCAGTCGTCGGTGACGGTCACCGTGACGTCGACCGACCGTCACGGTGACCCTGTTTCCACAACGGCAGCAGCACCAGGTACTGCGGATAGGTGAGGAGTGGCTTGCAATCAAATTGAGCACAACTGGAAAACTTCACTCATAGGCGCCCTCCACGTACCAACGGCGCTGCCGGTAACACAGCAGCAACGCCGCCTGTCCCATACTCCCGTCGAGCAGTACCTGCACCCTGGCCGTACGCCCCTTGGCGCGATCGGGATCCCACCATCGTTCGTCGACCGGCCACGGACCCGCCCACCAGGCCAGGTCACCGCAGTATCCACCGCCGTCGAGCCGCGCCGGCGGTCCGGAGAACAGTCCGCGGTGGGTCACCCGCACCGGGTTGCCCTCGGCGTCGAGCACCTCCACCGGATCATCGCGCAGCACCGCGGGCGACGGTTCGGGCAGCCGCCCGGGCCACGGTTGGTGCGGATCGGCTTGCGGCACCGGCTCATCTCCGAAGGCGGTGAAGGTGATCCGCTCAGCCGGACCGCGTCCACCGCTGAGCACCGGGACCTGCACCGCTTCGGGTCCGAGTAGGCCCTGGACACGCACCAGCACCCGGCGGGCGGCGGCAGAGTCGGCCATCCCCCCCGGGGGCCCCCACAGCGGCAACTGCAACGCTTTGGCCGAGATGACCTCGACCGGCCGCAACCGCAACACGGTGATCGGCGCGGTGGGCCGGTCGTTGGGGTTGCGCCGGTTCAGCCAGCCGTCGAGTTGCCAGCGCACCCGGTCGGCGGTGGCATCTTCGGTCAGCGGTTCAGCGCACCGCCAGACCCGTTCCAGCTCCTTGCCGTCCTCGGTGACGGCGTGGATCGCCAGCCGGGTGCAGCCCACCCCAGCCGCCTCGAGGCTGCGGTGCAGTTCTCCGGCCAGCGACCGGCCGGCGAACGCCGCGGCGTCCACCCGGTCGATCGGTGGGTCGCAGTTGCACACCGCATCGAGCTCTGCCGGCGGTTCCCGCCCCGACGGACCGCGGGCCGGCTCTCCCCTGGCGAACCGGTGCGCGGCGACGGCGTCCGCCCCGAAACGGGAGGCCACATCCGTCCGGGACAGCGCGGCGAACTGGCCGACAGTGCGAACACCCATGCGCCACAATAGGTCTGCGAGGTCCTCGCGACCGGGGGCGGCCAGGCTCGGCTCGGTGGCGAGCTGGCGGATCGACAGCGCGGACAGGAAGCCGGCGTCCTCACCAGGCGCCACGATACGGCCTGCCCGCGCAGCGAACACCGCGGTGGGCAGCTGATCGGCGATACCGACCTGACATTCCACCCCGGCCGCGGCGACCGCGTCGACCAGTCGCTCGGCGGCAGCCTGCTCGGAGCCGAAGTACCGCGCCGCCCCGCGTACCGCCATCACGAGCAGCCCCGGCCGCAGCACCTCGGCGCGCGGCACCAGGTCGTCGACCGCCGCCGTGACGTTCTCGAAGTGGCGGGCATCGCGGGCCGGATCCGCCGCGGCGACGTGCAGGTCTGGGCACCGGGCCTGTGACTCCCGGCGTCGCAGCCCCCGCCGCACCCCCGCGGCACGCGCGGATGCCGAACACGCGATGACCCGGTTGGCCAACGTGACCGCGACCGGCGACGTCGGAGGAAGCCTCGCCGCCGCAGCGGCGGCGACCGCGGGCCAGTCCATGCACCAGACGGCCAGCACCCGGGAGACGGCCACGCTACTCACCGACCGCATAGGCAGGGCCGTGACCCCGGCCTCTCGCCCGCATTGCCAGCCGCACCCGGCTGATCCGTCCACACCCCGGCGTCGGCGCACCAGACGAGCCTGCGCCAGCCACCTCGAAACCACACACCCGGGCCTCCAGCCGGGCTGTCGCCCCGGGCCAGTCACCGTTCGTGACCAGCAGGGTGCATCCCTTCTGCCGCGCCCGGGCCGTCACCGCACGGGCCCGGCCCGCGGGCACCGCCCGCCCGCCCAGCCCGAGCACCACCAGATCCATCCCGTCCATCAGGACCGCCGCCACCTCCACCGGATCACCGCCCGGGTCCGGGATGACGGCCACCCTGTTGAGGTCCGCGCCCATTTCCACGGCAGCCAGCAGACCGGCATCCGGCTGGCCGACGATGGCCGCGTGGCCACCGGCCGCCGTCGTCGCCGCGACCATGCCCAGCGGCAGGGACCGGGCTCCTGAAAGCACCGCCACCGTCCCGCGCGGCAACGACCTCGGCAGCTGCCCAGCCAGCGATTCAGGCAGAGGTAGCAAACTTTCCGCCACCGGTGTGGAATCGACGGCCGGGGTTGGGCCCCGTCTGCTCGACCCGACCTTGCCCGCCACCGCGGCCATCTGTTTGCGCAGGTGTTCGACCTGCTCAGCTCGGGTACGATGAGCCAGACCGAGGTTGGTCGCAGCTATCACAACAGCACCTCCAACATCACCTGGAACACCCGTTTTTCGAACTGACGTTCGACATGGTGAGTAAACACCGGCCCGCCGACAAGCGTCAAGCGTCAGCGTCAAGCGATCGAGGTCCTCACGGGACTGACGGCAGCGACTGTTGACACTGACAAATGTGACACTGACAAATGTCACCATTTGTTGGTGCACTCCTGACATGGCAACGCTGCCGGCGCAGGGCTTCCTGCGCTCCCGCACCGCCGCGACCGTTGGCTCGCTGACCCTCCGGCACATCAGCGCGATACTGCCGCCCGATCAGGCCCAGCGTGTCGCCCGAATGTGTCTCGATACCCGTGACCGTCGATACCCATGACCGCGGCGACCTGTACTGCATGCCCCAACTCGACGCCCGCTTCGGCTGGTACGCCAAAAGATTCGCGCCACAGCTCTACACCCGCGCAATCGTTCTCACACAAGAAGGGGTTGACCTGATGGCCATCGACATGGACGCCATGCTGGAGAAGATCAAGGACCGGCAGTGGGCGCTGGCCGACATCGACTGGGACGCACCGGGTGCCGAGACGATCAGCGACGAGTTCCGGCCCAAGCTCAAGGCCTTCATGGCCGACCTGTGCTGGATCGAGAACGTCGGTGCCCGCGGGTTCGCGGCGCTGGCGAAGAAAGCCCCGACACCGGCGCTGGCGGAGATATACCGGTACTTCCACGCCGAGGAGCAGCGGCACGCGAATGCCGAACTGGCGCTGATGAAGCGCTGGGGAATGCTCGACGACGGCGAGACCCCCGAACCCAACGTCAACATCCGCCTGGCCATCGAGTGGCTCGACCGTTACTCCGATGACATGTCGCTGCCGGTGCTCGGCACGGTCATCCCGATGCTGGAGGTCGCCCTCGACGGCGCGCTACTGAAATTCCTCCTCGACGAGGTCCACGACCCAGTCTGCCACCAGGTGTTCGAGAGGATCAACAATGACGAATCCCGCCACATCGCGGTGGATTTCGAGGTGTTGAACATGATCGGCCACGCCAAGGCGCGGAAACTGGCGATCGACTTCGTCGGCAGCTTCGCCAGCCCGGGTCTTGTCATCGGCGCGATCATGTACGTCCCGCTGCTGAATCGGATGCGCAACAACATCGTGGACATGGGCCTGGAACCCGAGCGGCTGTACAAAGCCATGATGCGTTTCAAGGAGCTCGGTGGTCGAGCCGAACACACCTGGCGGGTGCCGACGTACCAATTGCTCAAGTTGCACGGGCGGTGGGTTGTCAACCCGCGCCATCCGTACCACTGGCTGGCCAATCCGATGGTGTGGGCCTCCGACCGGTACCCGCGATCGCTGTTGCGGCCGATCCCGTCGTGGTTCAAGGAACTCACCTACGAGCCGGCGGCCTGAGATGGGACCAATACACGACACCCTGATCGTCGGCGCCGGATTCACCGGAATCGGTGCTGCAATCAAGCTGGCCCAGGCCGGTGTCGACGACGTCGTCATCCTCGAGCGCTCCGACCGGGTCGGCGGCACGTGGCGCGACAACACCTATCCCGGTGCGGCCTGCGACATTCCGTCGCTGTGTACTCGTTCTCGTTCGTCCGCAATCCGTCGTGGTCGTGGGCCTACTCCCCGGCCGAGGAGATCTGCAGGCACATCGAGGACATGGTCGACGAGTTCGGCGTACGCCGTCGAATCCGGTTCGGAGTGGAGGTCAACGGGCTGGCCTTCGACGAGCCGACCGGTGTGTGGACCGTGACGACGACGGGACGCCGGCAGTTCCAGGCGCGCACTGTCGTGCTGGCGTCCGGGCCCCTGCCCGACCACAAGTGGCCCGACATCCGCGGCCTGGAAACCTACCGGGGACACAAGATCCACAGCGCCCGGTGGGATCATGACTACGACTTCACCGGCAAGCGAGTCGGGGTGATCGGTACCGGCGCCAGCGCGGTGCAGATTGTCCCGGAACTCGTCGAGAAGGCCGGCTTCGTCAAGGTGTTCCAACGCACACCCGGCTGGGTGTTGCCCCGACTCGACGTGGCGGTGCCCGAGACCGCGCAGATGCTGTTCGCGAAAGTGCCTGCAGCGCAGCAACTGGCGCGACAGGCGCTGTTCTGGGGCCACGAGCTCAGTGCCACCGCACTGGTCTGGGACACCGCGCTGACCGGGTTGGTCGCGCGGCTCGGTAAGGCGCACCTGCGCCGCCAGGTGCGCGACCCTTGGCTGCGCCGCCAGCTCACCCCGGAGTTCACACCCGGCTGCAAGCGGATGCTGATCTCCAGCGACTACTACCCAGCGCTGCAGCGTGACAACTGCAAGCTGATCGACTGGCCGATCGCGACCATGAGCCCGGTCGGCATCCGCACCAGCGACGGCATCGAACACCATCTGGATTGCATCGTGTTCGCCACCGGTTTCGACGTCCATCTCACCGGGCCGCCATACCCCGTGACCGGTATCGGGGGGCGCTCGTTGGCCGACTACTGGGCCGCCGGTGCGCAGGCATACAAGAGCATCAACGCCCACGGCTACCCGAATCTGTACTTCATGACGGGACCGAACTCGGGGCCGGGCCACAACTCGCTGCTCGTCTACGTCGAGGGGCAACTCGACTACGCAGTGCGCGGCATCACCACATTGCTGAGGCAGAACCTACGCTATCTCGACGTTCGGGCCGACGTGCAACGCCGCTACAACGAACACCTCCAGCGCCGGCTGGGCAGGACGACGTGGATGTCGGGTTGTCGCAGCTGGTACTTGACCGCCGACGGGTTCAACGCGTCGATGTACCCGGGTTTCGCCACCCAGTATCTTCGACAGATGCGGGATTTCCGGTTCGGCGATTACCACGCGGTTGCCCACGAGGCACCCATCGGTATCGGCGCCCGCATCCAGACATGACCCAGCCGCCCGCCGGGCGTGAGCCGGCGGGCGGGATCTCGGCAATCCTCGGCAGCCTGCGGCGCGCGCCGCGGCGTGTCCGCCGGGGATCTCGCGACGTCATCGAGAACGCCGTGACACAGCTGTTCGATGCGGCGGTGCGCCAGCCCAACGCCTGTTCATCGTCGGGTGAGTACCGCCTCGACGACCTGGCCCGGCTGGGCGGTACGACCACCCGAAACATCCGCGTCTACCGCGACCGCGGCCTACTGCACCCGCCGCTGCGGGTCGGCCGGGTCGCGTTGTTCAACGACACCCACCTCACCCGCCTGCGGCTGATCACCTCGATGCTCGACCGCGGCTACAACATAGCCCACGTCCACGAGATGCTCTCGGCCTGGGAACAGGGCAAGAACCTCGGGGACGTGCTCGGCCTGGAGAGCGCAATCGCCGGGACATGGGCCACCGAGAAACCTGAGGCGATGCCGCTGCCTGAGGCCCGGCGGCTCATCGACGACGCAGGCGCCTTCGACCGGATGTTGGCGCTCAACCTTCTCCGCGTCGACGGGGACACCGCGACCGTCATGCGTCCGAGGCTGCTCGAGGCTTTCCGGGAGGTCCGTCAGTACGGCGTGACCGCCGACAAGCTGATCGACATCCATGTCGCGGTGTCGCCGCTGGTCGACGAAATCGGCGAAATCCTCGTGCAAGCGGGTGCCGAGCACGTGCAGGACATCATCAAACCCGGTGCGTCACTGCCGGATGACACCAAGATCGCCGAGTTGATCACGATGCTGGTGCGCTTCCGCACGCAGGCCGTGGCGTCGGTCGCGGCGACGCTGGCCACGTCGATCGAGTCGACCATCGAGGGGCTGGTCAGCCAGGTCCTCGCCGAGTTCATCGACAAGGCAGGCCAATCCGACGAGGGGTGAGATGCCCGCGACGGTTCCCGTCTACTCCCACTCGATGGTGCCCGGCGGCTTGCTGGTGACGTCGAGCACCACGCGGTTCACCTCGGGCACCTCGTTGGTGATTCGGGTGGAGATCCGCTCGAGCACCTCGTAGGGCACCCGGGTCCAGTCGGCAGTCATGGCGTCCTCGCTGGACACCGGCCGCAGCACGATCGGATGACCGTAGGTGCGGCCGTCGCCCTGCACGCCCACCGACCGGACATCGGCCAACAGCACCACCGGGCACTGCCAGATCTGGTTGTCCAGGCCCGCGGCGGTGAGCTCCTCGCGGGCGATCGCATCGGCGTGCCGCAGCGTCTCCAACCGCCCGTGCGTCACCTCACCGACGATGCGGATGCCCAGCCCCGGACCGGGGAACGGTTGGCGCGCGACGATCTCCTCGGGCAGCCCGAGTTCACGTCCGACCGCGCGAACCTCGTCCTTGAACAGCAGCCGCAGCGGTTCCACGAGCTGGAATTTCAGGTCGGCGGGCAGGCCACCCACGTTGTGGTGGCTCTTGATGTTCGCCGTACCCGACCCGCCGCCGGATTCGACGACGTCGGGGTACAGCGTGCCCTGCACCAGGAACTCGACCGGCGCTCCGCTGTCACCCACGATGTCGACCACGGCGCCGTCGAAGGCGCTGATGAACTCGCGGCCGATGATCTTGCGTTTGCCCTCAGGATTGGTCACCCCGGAGAGCGCCTCGAGGAACCGGTCGGCGGCGTCGACGGTGACGAGATTGGCGCCGGTGGCGGCGACGAAGTCGCGCTGTACCTGTGCCCGCTCCCCCGATCGCAGCAGGCCGTGGTCGACGAACACACAGGTTAGACGGTCACCGATGGTGCGCTGCACCAGCGCGGCGGCCACCGCCGAGTCCACCCCGCCGGACAATCCACAGATGGCGCGGCCGTCGCCGACCTGCTCACGGACCTGTTCGACGAGCGCGTCGGCGATGTTGGCCGGGGTCCATGTGGCCCCGATGCCCGCGAAGTCGTGCAGGAAGCGGCTGAGCACCTGCTGGCCGTGGGGTGAGTGCAGCACCTCGGGGTGGTACTGCACGCCGGCCAGCCGGCGCGCCCGGTTCTCGAAGGCCGCGACCGGCGCACCGGCGCTGGTTGCCACCACCTGGAAACCGGACGGCGCCTCGGTGACCGCGTCACCGTGGCTCATCCACACCGGCTGGGTGGCGGGGAGGTCCGAATGCAGTTCTCCACCGGCCACTTCGAGCTCGGTGCGACCGTATTCGCTGGTGCCGGTGTGGGCGACGGTGCCACCCAGCGCCTGCGCCATGGCCTGGAAGCCGTAGCAGATACCGAACACGGGGACGTCGAGGTCGAACAGCGCCGGGTCGAGTTGCGGGGCGCCGTCGGCGTAGACGCTCGCCGGACCGCCGGACAGCACGATCGCCTGCGGGTCCTTGGCCTTGATCTCCTCGACGGTGGCGGTGTGCGGGATGACTTCGGAGAAGACCCGAGCTTCGCGGACCCGACGTGCGATCAGCTGCGCGTACTGCGCGCCGAAGTCGACGACCAGGACAGGCCGCGGGGATGGGGAATTCACTGCCACAGTCTAGGAGGCCCGATTTCAGCCGTCACGTTAGTGTCGGGGCGGCAATGGTTACCCGAGCGGGGAACCCGATCTTGGAAGCGAGGACCGCTGTGCTGGGTCTGCCCGAGCGGATCACCGCCTGCCTGTTCGACCTCGACGGCGTGCTGACCGACACAGCCAGCGTCCACACCAGGGCGTGGAAGGCGATGTTCGACGACTTCCTGCGCACCCGCGCAGAACGCACCGGGGAGCCGTTCGTAGCGTTCGACGCGGGCGCCGACTATCTGCGCTACGTGGACGGCAAACGCCGCGAGGACGGCGTCCGGTCGTTTCTGGCCAGCCGCGGGATCGTACTGCCTGACGGCAGACCCGATGACCCGCCCGACGCCGAAACCGTGCTCGGGTTGGGCAACCGCAAGAACCAGATGTTCCACGAAATCTTGCGGCGTGACGGCATCGAGGTGTTCGAGGGCTCGCGCCGCTACCTCGAGGACGCCAGTGCAGCAGGTCTGGGCATCGCGGTCGTCTCGTCGAGCGCCAACACCGAAGAGATCCTCGACGTCACCGGGATGGCGCGCTACGTGCAGCACCGCGTCGACGGCGTCACCATGCGCGAGGAGCACATCGCGGGTAAACCCGCGCCGGACTCCTTTCTGCGGGCGGCCCAACTACTCGACGTGACACCGGCTCGCAGTGCCGTATTCGAGGACGCGCTCGCCGGGGTGGCGGCTGGACGGGCCGGCAACTTCGGCTACGTGGTGGGAGTCGACCGCGTCGGCCAGGCGGAGGAACTCCGACTCAGCGGGGCCGACATCGTCGTCACCGACCTCGCCGAACTGCTGGAGGCACCGTGATCCCCTACGACGTCTTCCCCGTCGAGCCGTGGCAGGTCCGGGAGGCCAGGCTCGATTTCGATTTGATCGACGAATCCGAGTCGCTGTTCGCACTATCCAACGGACACATCGGCTTCCGCGGGAATCTCGACGAGGGTGAACCGCACGGCATGCCGGGTACGTATCTGAACTCGTTCTTCGAGTTCCGGCCACTTCCCTATGCGGAGGCCGGGTACGGCTACCCGGAAGCGGGCCAGACGATTGTCAACGTCACCAACGGGAAGATCATCCGGCTGCTCGTCGACGACGAGCCGTTCGACGTCCGCTATGGCGACCTTCTCGCCCATGAGCGGACGCTCGACCTGCGGGCCGGCACCCTGGACAGACGGGCACACTGGCGGTCGCCGACCGGCAAGCAGGTGCAGGTGAAGTCCACTCGCTTGGTGTCGCTGGCGCAGCGCAGCGTCGCGGCCATCGAGTACGTCGTCGAGGCGGTCGACGAATTCGTCCGCGTGACGGTGCAATCGGAGCTCGTCGCGAACGAAGACCAGCCTGAGCGGTCCGGTGACCCACGGGTGGCGGCGATACTGCGTAAACCTCTCGAGGCGGTCCATCACGAGCGAACCGACCACAGTGCGCTCCTGGTGCACCGGACCCGCGGCAGCGCCCTGATGATGGCCGCGGGCATGGACCACGAGGTCGAGGTTCCCGGCCGCGTCGAAATCAGCACGGACGCCCGCGAAGACCTCGCGGGCACCACCGTGATCTGCGGACTGCGCCCCGGCCAGCGCCTGCGCATCGTCAAGTACCTCGCCTACGGGTGGTCGAGCCTGCGCTCCCGCCCGGCACTGCGCGACCAGGCGGCCGCCGCACTGACCGGTGCGCGTTATTCCGGCTGGCAGGGGTTGCTCGACGCCCAACGCGCCTATCTCGACGAATTCTGGGACTGCGCCGACGTCGAGGTCGAAGGCGACCCGGACCTGCAGCAGGCGGTGCGGTTCGGCCTGTTCCACGTACTACAGGCCAGCGCCCGCGCGGAACGTCGCGCGATCCCCGGAAAGGGTCTGACGGGCACCGGGTACGACGGCCACGCCTTCTGGGACACCGAGGGTTTCGTGCTGCCGGTGCTGACCTACACCAAACCCTCCGCCGCCGCCGACGCGCTGCGGTGGCGGGCCTCCACCCTGCCGTTGGCGAGGGAACGTGCGACACAACTGGATCTCAAGGGCGCCGCGTTCCCGTGGCGCACCATCCGAGGCGAGGAGTGCTCGGCGTACTGGCCGGCGGGCACCGCGGGCTGGCATGTCAACGCCGACATCGCCATGGCTTTCGACCGCTACCGCACGGTCACCGGCGACAACTCCCTCGAGGACGAATGCGGACTCGCGTTGCTGATCGACACGGCCAGGCTGTGGATGAGCATCGGGCACCACGACCGTCACGGCGTGTGGCATCTCGACGGCGTCACCGGACCGGACGAGTACACCGCGGTGGTGCGCGACAACGTCTTCACCAACCTGATGGCCGCCCACAACCTGCGGGTGGCGGCCGACGCCTGTGAGAGGCGCTCGCAGATCGCCAACGACCTGGGCGTGAACACCGAGGAGATGTCGGCGTGGCGGGAAGCCGCCGCTACCGCGCACATCCCTTACGACGAGGAACTCGGCGTGCACCCGCAGTGCGAGGGCTTCACCACGCTGGCCGAGTGGAACTTCACCGAGAACACCTCATATCCGTTGCTGCTGCACGAGCCATATGTGCGGCTCTACCCCGCCCAGGTGGTCAAGCAGGCCGACCTGGTGCTCGCGATGCAGTGGCAGAGCCATGCCTTCACCGACGAACAGAAGGCCCGCAATGTCGACTACTACGAGCGGCGCACCACTCGCGACTCCTCGCTGTCGGCGTGCACGCAGGCGGTGATGTGTGCGGAGGTCGGGCATCTGAACCTCGCCCACGACTATGCGTTCGAGGCGGCGATGATCGATCTGCGCAACCTGCACCACAACACCCGCGACGGCCTGCACATGGCGTCGCTGGCCGGCGCGTGGACCGCGCTGGTCGGCGGCTTCGGCGGTCTGCGCGACGACGAGGGCATGCTGTCGTTGGACCCGCACCTGCCCGACGCCTTGTCGCGCCTGCGATTCCGGTTGCGCTGGCGCGACTTCCGGCTGACGGTCGATGCCTGCCACGACGAGGTTACCTATACGCTGCGCGACGGGCCGGACGGCCGGTTGACGATCCGGCACGCGGGCCAAGAGGTTGTCCTGTCCACCGAAGAGCCCACGGCGGTGAAGGTGCAGCAACGCACGCCGATGTTGCCGACACCGTCGCAGCCCCCGGGCCGCGAACCGCTCCGACGCCGCCTGACCAAGCCGGTCTGAGGTCAGGCGCCTTGCGCCTCGGCGGTGGTGGGATCGCGCCGGTTGACCTCTTGCCGGGTGGCGTTCCAGTCCAGAGCCGCCGGCGCACCGGCGGGCACCACCGGATGCGCGGGCCTGATCGGGTCGAGGCGGCGGTATCCGTCGCCCTGCGCCGGCCGCAGATCCTGCCCACCCTTGTTCGGCCACAGCGACGCGGCCCGTTCCGCCTGCGCACTGATGGTCAGCGACGGGTTGACACCGAGATTGGCCGAGATCGCCGCACCGTCGGTGACGTACAGCGTCGGATAGTTGTACACCCGGTGGTACGGGTCGATGACGCCGCGCTCGGGGCTGTCGCCAATGGCAGCGCCGCCGAGGAAGTGCGCCGTCAGCGGGATGTTGAACAGTTCGCCCCAGGTGCCGCCCGCGACACCGTCGATCTTCTCGGCGATCCGCCGCGTCACCTCGTTACCCACGGGGATCCATGTCGGGTTTGGCTCACCGTGGCCCTGTTTGCTCGTCAGCCGCCGGGTACCGAACCTGGTGCGTTTGGTGAACGTTGTGATCGAGTTGTCGAGGTTCTGCATGACCAGCGCAATCAACGTCCGCTCGCTCCACCGCCGCACGTTGAGCAGCCGGACGGAGCCGTGCGGGTCGTTGCGCGCGTTGGTGATCAGTTGCTTCCAGCGTGGCACATCGGTACCCTCCGGGCCGGCGCCGTCGGTCATCAGCGTCTGCAGCAGCCCCATCGCGTTGGAACCCTTGCCGTAGCGCACCGGTTCGATGTGGGTGTCCGATGTCGGGTGGATCGACGAGGTGATGGCAACCCCGTGGGTGAGGTCGAGGTCGTCGGCGGCCTCCAACCGCCCTGCACCGACGATGGACTCCGAGTTCGTGCGGGTCAGCATGCCCAGCCGGTCGGACAACTCCGGCAGCTTGCCGGTGTCGCGCATCTTGAACAGCAGCTTCTGGGTGCCGAAGGTGCCCGCCGCGAGAACGAGGTTGGTGGCGGTGAAGGTCCGCTTCTGGCGCCGCAGCTTTCGGCCGGTGCGCACGGTGGTCACCTCCCAGACGCCGTCGTCGCGCTGTTCGAAGCTGGTCACCGTGGTGAGCGGATGCACCTCGGTGCCCGCCTTCTCGGCGAGGTAGAGGTAGTTCTTCACCAGCGTGTTCTTGGCGTTGTGGCGGCATCCGGTCATGCATTCGCCGACCTCGATGCAGCCCCTGCGGGCCGGGCCGGCACCACCGAAGTACGGGTCGGGCACCGTCTTGCCCGGGGTCTTCTGCCCGTCCGGCCCGAAGAACACCCCGACCGGTGTGGGCACGAAGGTGTCGCCGACGCCCATGTCCTCGGCGACCTCCTTCACGACGCGGTCGGCGTCGGTGAACGTCGGGTTCGGGACCACGCCGAGCATCCGTTGGGCTTGCTCGTAGTGGGGCAGCAACTCCTCGTTCCAGTCGGTGATGTGTTTCCACTGCGGGTCGTTGAAGAACGGCTCGCGCGGCACGTAGAGGGTGTTGGCGTAGTTCAGCGATCCGCCGCCGACACCCGCGCCGGCCAGGATGAGGACGTCGCGGAGCAGATGGATGCGCTGGATGCCGTAGCAACCCAGTTGCGGTGCCCACAGGAAGTTCCGGAGGTCCCACGAGGTCTTCGCGAACTCTTCGTCGGCGAAGCGGCGGCCCGCTTCAAGTACGCCAACGCGGTAACCCTTCTCTGTGAGGCGCAGCGCGGTCACGCTGCCGCCGAACCCCGAACCGATGATCAGGACGTCGTAGTCAGGCTGCATCACACCAGTATGGGCCAATGGGAAACTGAGCCAGCACGACCAGACACAGAATCGCGTTCGAGACCGGCTCCCAAGGCGGTTCTGCGTCTGCCCGGGGCAAAGCACTCAGCTAGGCGCCGACCGTGAGGCCGACCTTCTGAAACTCCTTGGGATCGCAGTAACCCGCCTTGGCCATCGAACGGCGCAGTCCGCCGACCAGGTTGAGCGATCCGAACGGATCGTCCGAGGGCCCGGTGAGCACCTGTTCCAGCGACGGCCGTTCGCCGAGCGCCACCTGCAGCAGCGCACCGCGGGGCAGCGAGGGGTGCGCGGCGGCCGCGGGCCAGAACCATCCGCCTCCCAACGCCTCGGCCGCGCGCGCCAGCGGTGTGCCGAGCACCACCGCGTCGGCGCCGCAGGCGATCGCCTTCGCCAGGTCGCCGGAGGTGTGGATGTCGCCGTCGGCCAGCACGTGCACGTACCGTCCGCCGGTCTCGTCGAGGTACTCACGGCGGGCGGCGGCGGCGTCGGCGATCGCGGTGGCCATCGGCACGCTGATGCCCAGCACCTCGTCGCTGGTGGTGACGTTGGACGTCGATCCGTAGCCGACGATCACCCCGGCCGCTCCCGTGCGCATCAGGTGAAGTGCGGTCCGGTGGTCCAGCACGCCGCCCGCCACCACCGGGATGTCGAGTTCGGAGATGAACGTCTTGAGGTTGAGCGGTTCACCGGCCGCGGTCTCCGAGTAGGCGACCCGCTCGGCCGACACGATGGTGCCCTGGATGACCAGCAGGTCGATGCCCGCCTGCAGCAGCGTCGGGGTCAACGCCTCGGCGTTCTGCGGGCTCACCCGCACCGCCGTCGTCACTCCCGCGTCGCGGATGCGGGACACGGCCGCACCCAGCAGGCCGGGGTCCAATGGTGCGGCATGCAGCTGCTGCAGCAGCCGGATCGCCGCCGACGGATCGGGCTCCTTGTCGGCGGCCTCGACAACCTCCCGGATCTTCTCCTCGACGTCGGCATGCCTGCCGATCAGGCCTTCGCCGTTGAGGACGCCGAGCCCGCCGAGTCGGCCGAGTTCGATCGCGAACTCCGGCGACACCAGCGCGTCCGTCGGATGAGACACCACCGGGATCTCGAACCGGTAGGCGTCGAGCTGCCACGCCGTCGACACGTCCTTCGACGAACGGGTGCGGCGCGACGGCACGATGTTGATGTCGTGCAGTTCGTAGGTACGGCGGGCGGTGCGCCCCATACCGATTTCGACCATGTCTCGCACAGTGCTGTTCCAGTCCGTCAGCGGGCGTAGTAGTTGGGCGCTTCGGCGGTCATCGTGATGTCGTGCGGGTGACTTTCCTTCAGCCCGGCGGCGGTGATCTGCACGAATTGCGCCTGCTGCAACGCCTCGATGGTGGGCGAACCGGTGTAACCCATGGCTGCGCGAAGACCGCCGGTGAGCTGATGGATCACCTGCGCCAGCGGACCGCGGAACGGCACCCGGCCTTCGATGCCCTCGGGCACCAGCTTGTCCTCGGACAGCACGTCGTCCTGGAAGTAGCGGTCCTTCGAGTAACTGCCGCGCAGGTTGCCGACCGCCCCGCGGCCCTGCATCGCGCCGAGCGACCCCATACCGCGGTAACTCTTGAACTGCTTGCCGTTGACGAAGATCAGCTCGCCGGGGGCTTCGGCGGTGCCGGCCAGCAGCGAGCCAAGCATGGCCGTCGACGCGCCGGCGGCCAGTGCTTTGGCGATGTCACCGGAGTACTGGAGGCCACCGTCGGCGATCACCGGCACACCGGACGGCGCGCATGCCGCGACCGCCTCGAGGATCGCGGTGATCTGTGGTGCTCCAACGCCGGCCACCACGCGTGTGGTGCAAATCGACCCCGGGCCGACACCGACCTTGACCGCGTCGGCCCCTGCCTCGACGAGTGCGGCGGCTCCTGACCGGGTGGCGACGTTGCCGCCGATCACCTCGACCCGGTCGCCGAGCAGGGTCTTGATGCGATGCACCATCTCCAGCACACCGCGGTTGTGTGCGTGGGCGGTGTCGACGATCAGCACGTCCACGCCGGCGTCGGCCAGCGTCATCGCGCGAGTCCACGCGTCGTCACCGACGCCGACCGCCGCGCCGACGAGCAGCCTGCCGTCGGAGTCCTTGGTGGCCAGCGGGAACTGCTCGGTCTTGACGAAATCCTTGACGGTGATCAACCCGGTCAGCTTGCCGTGGCCGTCGACGATCGGCAGCTTCTCGACCTTGTGGCGCCGCAGCAGTCCGAGCGCGGCCTCGGCCGAGACACCTTCCTGCGCGGTGATCAGCGGCGCCTTGGTCATCACCTCGGAGACCGGCTTGGACAGGTCCACCTCGAAGCGCATGTCACGGTTGGTGATGATGCCGACCAGCGCACCGCGGTCGTCCACGACCGGCAGACCGGAGATACGGAACCGCGCACACATCGCGTCCACCTCGGCGAGCGTGTTGTCCGGCGAACAGGTCACCGGGTCGGTGACCATCCCGGCCTCGGACCGTTTGACGGTCTCGACCTGGCCGGCCTGTTCGGCCACCGGCAGGTTGCGGTGCAGCACGCCCATGCCGCCGGCCCGCGCCATCGCGATGGCCATCCGGGATTCGGTGACCGTGTCCATCGCCGAACTGACCAGTGGCACCCGCAGACGGATACGTTTCGTCAGTTGGCTCGAGGTGTCGGCCGTCGCAGGCACGACGTCGGAGGCGGCCGGCAACAGCAGGACGTCATCGAAGGTGAGCCCGAGCATGGCCACCTTCGTCGGGTCGTCGCCGCCGGTCGGCACCGGTACGGCGATGGGAACGCTGCGTTCAGCGATCGACATGGGGCGGCCTCCATAGGCACTTGGGCGGATAATCAATCGTATCGGTTGCAGCGGTGGCGGCTCGGCCCCGCACATCGCGCCGCCACACCGGTGACCGCTGGCGTGATCACAGCAGGGCTGCGTAATGTGGAACCCGTGCGAGACCACCTGCCACCTGGTTTGCCGCCCGATCCGTTCGCTGACGATCCCTGTGATCCCTCGGCGGCCCTCGACGCGCTCGAACCCGGTCAGCCGCTGGACCCGCAGGAGCGCACTGCCGTCGAGGCCGATCTGGCGGACCTCGCGGTCTACGAGGCACTTCTCGCCCACAAGGGGATCCGCGGTCTGGTCGTCTGCTGTGACGAATGTCAGCAGGATCACTACCACGACTGGGACATGCTGCGCGCCAACCTGCTGCAGCTGCTCGTCGACGGCACTGTGCGGCCACACGAGCCGGCCTACGATCCCGAACCCGACGCCTACGTCACGTGGGACTACTGCCGCGGTTACGCCGACGCCTCGCTGAACGAAGCGACGTCGGAATCAGACGGCTACCGCTGAGCGGTTCGTCACTCTCCTTCTTCAGCGCTGCCCGGCAGCAGCGGTAACACGACCGTTGTGGTGACCACCGGCGCAGCGATCTCCGGCTGCTCGACCGTCGGCTGCTCGACGGTCGGCGCCGACCGAGTCGGCAGCTCAGCCTCGACCTCGATCTCGGCCTCGGGCTCCGCCACTGGGGACGCATCCGTCGTGGTCGTCGGTGCGAGCGTCGTGGTCGGCGTCGTCGTCACCGGCCGCGAGGACGGCGGCAACTCGACGGGCCCCCGGGTGGTCGTCGTGGCTGGCGACGCCGGAGCCGGCGACTGCGACGACGCCGCCGTGGGCGCCGTCGTCGGGGTGGGTGACGGCGCGGGTGGCAATGACGTGTACCCCGGCGCGGAGGTCGACGGATCTGGCGGTGTCGTCGCCAGCGGCACCGAGGCATCCGTGGACGGCGGGGGGGTCGTGCCCGGCGAGCTGCCGTCCGACGGCGCTGGGCTGCTCGACGGCGACGTGGCGTCCGGTGACAGGAGTGCGGGCAGCGGCAGGTTCGAGGGGATCTCGGGCAGCACCACCGGCGCAGCGTTCGGCGGTACTGTCGCCTCGGGATTGCGGGTTTGAACCTTCACCGACAGCTGCTGCCACTGGTCGACGAGTTCCTGTTGGCGGCTGGTGTCCCCGACCGCGGCGACCGTGGTCGTCAACGTCTCCAACCTCTCCTGCGCCGCGGTCCACTCACCCTGCTCGATGAGCTGCTCCACCTCGGCCATCTGGGTCTGCGCAGCCAATGCGACCTGGTCGTCGCGGGTCGCACCATGCTGTTCGCCGAACAGCATGGTGCGTAGGCCGTACAGCGGGTCGTCCGGGCCCGCGCTGTAGACCACCGAGCCGAAACCACCGAGGCACAGCACCGCCGCGGCCACGGATCCGACGACGGCCAGCGAGAACCGGCGGCGGGCTGTGCTCGTGGTAGCACGGTCCAGCGCGATCGCCGCGTCACGCGGTGTCACGACAGCGGCCATCGATGGCTGACGGACCTCGTCACGCCAGCCGGCCAGCAGGTAGGCCAGCTCGGCCTCACCGGAGTCGTTCGGATACACCGGTTGTTCACCGGCGAGCGCGTCCAGCAGACGGTCGGTCTGGTTGAGCTCGGGCAGCGACGGATCGCCGCCGTTGAAGGATCGACGTGTGAAATCAGGCATGGTCGTGCCCCGTTGCGATGATCTCGGCCTTCAGCCGTGCCAGGGCGCGGTGCTGCGCCACGCGGACGGCTCCCGCGGTGCTCCCGACGGCCTCGGCGGTCTCTTCTGCGCTCATACCGACGACGACGCGCAGGATGAGGATCTCGCGTTGCTTGTCCGGCAACACACCGAGCAGCTCCTCCATCCGGGCCGACGACTCGGCGTTGATGGCGAGCTGTTCGGGGCCCGCCTCGCCGGAGAACCGTTCTGGCACCACGTCGGTGGGGTCCGATTTGTTTCGGCTCGCCGCCCGGTGGGCGTCCGCGATCTTGTGCGCTGCGATGCCATACACGAAGGCGAGGAACGGTCGTCCCTGTTCCTTGTAGCGCGGCATCGCCGTGATGGCGGCCAAGCACACCTCCTGCGCAACGTCGTCTGCGGAGAGGCCACTTCGCTCGGTCGCGCCGATCCTGGCTCGGCAGTACCGCACGACGATTGGTCGAATGGTCTCCAGCACTTCCCGGAGTGCATCTCGATCGCCCGCAACTGCCTCAGCGACGACAGCATCGAGACGGTCTCTCGAAAGTGTCATCGTGGGTGTGTTCTCCAACGTTACGAACGGCGTATCCGACGGTCTGGCTCAGCTAAACAATAACGATGCCTACGGGCGCCACCCGGACTAGCGATCCGACCACACACCGCCCCTGTGTCGCAGAGTATCTGCGCTGGTGTCGCGAGAGTCGGTCACCTGGCTCGCGGTGTACGCCGCGCTCCCGATGTCAGCGAGCAGGCTGGCCAACGCCCAGCGCAGCGGCACCAGTCCCAACGCGCCGGCCCGGTCGAGTGCGGCGTCCGCGATCGCCCGGCAACGATCGAGTTCGCCGTTGCTACACAGCGCCGCGGCGAGCACCACGTCGGATTTGACGCGATGCCGGAGCGAGGTGAACACCGCTGCCGCCGCCACGGCGCGTTCGGCGTGCTCGACGGCCGTTGCACCATCACCCTGCATCATCGCCAGTTCGGCGCTGACCCACTCGAGCCGCACCGCCAACCGAGCGTCGTGCGCGGCCTCCAGGACCGCGGCCGCCCGGTCCAGTAGCCGCTGCGACGCCGGAAACCGGCACACTCCGAGGGCATCGGCCGCGAGGCCGATCAACGCGTCGGCGGCCGCTACCTCCGTGTCGGCGACCAGCAGCGCCCGGCCGTCCCAGTTCGCGGCCAGCCGGTGGCCGCCCAGTTGGCGCAGGAACGACGCCCTGGTGCTCATCGCCAAGGATTGCGGGGCGGGGCCGGCGCAGCGGCTCAGGGCGGTCAGGTCGGTGAGCGCGACGGCGTAGCGGCCCTGCCCGCCGGCGGCCACCGCCCGCAGCCACCGGTCCTGCGCGTCGGCCGGCGGGGGCAGCGGCCACAGGTGGGGACGGCCGCCGAACGCGGCGTCGAGGAGCGGGCTGGTCATGGCCATGCGACGCTACCAACGCGGCCTCGGCGCGTGGACCGGCAAATCGAGATCGGCAGCGCGCCGAGAGGTTAACTCTTCGTGCGTACCGGGTTACGGTGACGTTAAACCGACGACCGGATCAGCCACTGGCCAATGGCCGCGAACTGGCCGAATGCCGTCGTAGGATCCAGCATCTCCTCGGTCGTTAGCACGTTTCGCGCCGACGGCAAGTCAGAACGATGAACGTGACGTAAATTTTTGAGCTATGGATATGCGATTGAGCACATGATCGGGCTATTGACGGAAATTCTTTCTCCCTTCTACGTTGTGTGCACGAGTGGTCATCGGCGACAAGTGCTCGGATCTGTTCCACGACGCACGCTCTAATCCGTTCCCGAAATGGGTTTTCAGAGAGGGGTTTTCCCATGCCTCAGCCGCAGCAGTTGCCCGGACCCAACGCCGACATCTGGGATTGGCAGATGCACGGACTTTGCCGGGGTGTCGATTCCTCGATGTTCTTCCACCCCGATGGCGAACGCGGCCGGGCCCGCGCCCAGCGGGAAATGCGCGCCAAGGAAATGTGCCGGCGGTGCCCCGTGCTCGCACAATGCCGCTCGCATGCGCTCGCAGTCGGCGAGCCATACGGAATATGGGGCGGATTGAGCGAATCCGAGCGGGAGATCTTGCTCAAGCGCGGGATTCGCCGGACCGCCTGACACGGCCTCTCGACGAACGAGAACGCCCCATCTCAGCAAACGCCGAGATGGGGCTTCTCCGTCTTTTGACGACACTGTTCGACGGCCGGCTCAGCGGGCAACCTAGCAAGCAGCCAGCTTGCGCAACACTGAGGCCGTCGCGGCCCAGTCCATGCATTTGTCGGTGACCGACTGGCCGTACGTGAGCGGCCGGGACTCGCAGGACTGCGCGCCGCCGACGAGGAAGCTCTCCAGCATCACGCCACTGACCGGGTGCCCGTCGCGGATCATCTGCGCGACCTCCGCGGCCACACTGGACTGGCGGATGTGGTCCTTGCCGGAATTGGCGTGGCTGCAGTCGACGACGACCCGGCCGGGCAGCCCGGCCGCGGTGAGCGTGGCGGCCGCGGCCCGCACCGCGTCAGCGTCGTAGTTCGGCCCGTCCGTGCCGCCGCGCAGGATCACGTGGCAATCCTCGTTGCCTTCGGTGCTCACCACCGCGCCCCGGCCGAGGTCGTCCATCCCGAAGAAGACGTGCTGGGCGGCCGCCGCCTTCACACCGTCGACGGCCACCTGGATGTTGCCGTCGGTGCCGTTCTTGAAACCGACGGGCATCGACAGACCCGAGGCGAGCTGGCGGTGTACCTGGGATTCGGTGGTGCGGGCGCCGATGGCGCCCCACGCGACAGCGTCGGCGATGTACTGCGGGCTGGTCGGTTCCAGGAATTCGCATCCGACGGGCAGGCCGATGTCGATGATGTCGAGCAACAGTTGGCGGGCGATGCGCAGACCGCGAGACACGTCGAAGGTGCCGTCCATCCCCGGATCGTTGATCAGGCCCTTCCAGCCGATCGTCGTCCGCGGCTTCTCGAAGTACACGCGCATGACGATCTTGAGCCGGTCGCCGAGCTCGTCGGCGACCTTGGCAAGCCGGCTGGCGTAGTCCAGTGCGGCGACCGGATCGTGCACGGAGCACGGACCCACCACGACCAGGAGCCGGTCGTCACGTCCGGCGAGGATGTCTGCGATCTCGTTGCGGTCGCGGGCCACCTGCTCGGCGCGCCGGGAGCCCAGTGGGAACTCTTCGAGCACCTCGTGTGGGCTGGGAATCGCGCTGAAGCTGCGGATGCGCCGGTCCGAGGTGGCCGGCGGGGTGGCGATCTGCGCCAGGTTCATTCTCGAGGTGCCTTTCCTGGGGTGGGCACCTGGGTGAGGACTTCCGGTGCCCTTGAATGACAAAAGGCAGCGACCATGGGTCACTGCCTGGGCTCCGGGTGGATGCGTGCTTAGCGCTGCGCCTTGTCGGCTCCGCCCGGAGCCTTGCTAAAGCGCCAATAGCCAGCATGCACACCGATATCCACGCGGCCAAGGGTACACGGCCGGCCGCGTCGAGGCGAAATCGGTCCCGGCGTCAGCCGACGCCGCCGATCCTGACGAGTTGTTTGCCGAGGTTTTCTCCGATGAAGATGCGCCGAAGTGCCTCCGGCGCGTTCTCGAGTCCCTCGACGACGTCGATATGGCTTCTGAGTTTTCCCTCGCCCGCCCAGGTCGCCAACTCCACTATCGCCTCGTCGGCCCGGTTCAGGTACTCGAAGACCAGGAAACCGCGCATCACCGCGCGTTTGACGATCAAACTTACGTGATTCCTGAGCGCCGCCCTGCTCAAGCGGTCGCTGTACCCGGAGATCGCCCCGCACAGCGCGATCCGCGCGCCGCCCGCAAGGTTGTCCAAGACCGCGTCCAGCACTTCGCCGCCGACATTGTCGAAGAACACGTCGACGCCGTCCGGACACGTCTCATGGATCCGATCCCGCAGACCTTCGGATTTGTAGTCAATCACCTCGTCGGCACCCAGTTGTTCACGGACCCAGCCACATTTTCGGGGCCCACCCGCGATGCCCACGACGCGACAACCCTTGAGCACGGCGATCTGGCACACGAGTGATCCCACCGCCCCGGCAGCGGCGAAGACGACGACCGTTTCCCCCTGTGCAGGCGTGCCGACATCCAGTAGACCGAAATATGCGGTGAGACCGGTGATGCCGAAGAGGGACAGCGCGGCCGTGGGCTCGCACCCCCGGCGGGATCGCGACCGGAGGCAGCAGACCGCCGAAGGCCGTGCCGTCGCTGACGGCGTAGTCCTGCCACCCGAACGCGCCGGACAAGTACTCACCGACCCGAAAACCCGGGTGGTTGGATTCGACCACCTCACCGACCGACACGGACGCCATCACCCCGCCCGGCGGGAGTGCCGGAATGTAAGTGTCAAACTCCATCCAACTGCGCTGTGCGGCATCGCAACTCAACCAACGGTTGCGCACCAGGAACTGACCGCCATCGATCGTCGGGGCGGGTTCTTCGCGCCACTCGAAATCATCGCGATCGACGATGCCCGTCGGACGTCGCGCGAGGACCCACTTGCGGTTGGTTCGCATCGAACACCCCCTCCTGGTGTGACCGCTCGTTCGGTGTGCGCCACGGACTCTCCGTGTAGCGGCGGGTCCCGATGGTGCAGACCTGGAGGCATAGAACTGCCCCACTGTGCGCCGCACCTCGTTGAAGATCGGCACGTCGCGGTGTTGCGCGCCGACCGGGGGACCGTCAGGCCGGGACATCACATTAAACTCCCTGTCAGCGCCGATGGTGTCTTTTCGACGATTCAGCGAATCAATGGCATCCCGATGCGCCGGGCCGCACAGCAGAACACCCCCGGCCCGAACGCCGGGGGTGCCCGATACTGGACTACTCAGTGAGCGTGGCCGTGGCCGTGATCCTCTTCCTCGGCCGGCTTGTCGACGATCGCGGTTTCGGTGGTGAGCAGCATCCGGGCGACCGACGCGGCGTTGAGCACCGCTGAACGCGTCACCTTGACCGGGTCGACGACACCGTCTGCGTGCAGATCGCCGAATTCGAGCGTCGCGGCGTTGAAGCCCTGCCCTGCGGGCAATCCGCTGACCTTGTTCACCACGACGGAACCGTCGAGCCCGGCGTTGGTGGCGATCCAGTACAGCGGAGCCGACAGCGCCGAGTTGAACACCTCGACACCGAGCGCCTCGTCGCCGGACACCGAACCGCGCAGGTCGGTCAGAGCCTTGCGGGCCTGCACCAAGGCGGCGCCGCCGCCGGTGACGATGCCCTCTTCGACGGCCGCCTTGGCCGCGGCGACCGCGTCCTCGACCGCTTCCTTGCGCTTCTTCAGGTCGGTCTCGGTGGCCGCACCGACCTTGATCACCGCGACGCCGCCGGCCAGCTTGGCCAGCCGCTCCTCGAGCTTCTCGCGATCCCAGTCGGAATCGGTCGCCTCGATCTCGGCGCGCAACTGCTTGGCCCTGTCGGCGATGGCTTCGGCGCTGCCCCCACCGTCGACGATCACGGTGCTGTCCTTGCTGACCACCACGCGCCGCGCGGTGCCCAGCACGTCCAGGCCCACCTCACGCAGCACCAGGCCGACGTCGGGGTTGATCACCTGACCGCCGGTGACGACGGCGAGGTCTTCCAGGAACGCCTTGCGGCGGTCACCGAAGAACGGCGCCTTGACGGCGACGGCTTTGAGCGTCTTGCGGATCGCGTTGACCACCAGGGTGGAAAGCGCCTCGCCTTCGACGTCCTCGGCGATGATCAGCAGCGGCTTACCGGCCTCGGCCACCTTCTCCAGCAGCGGCAACAGGTCGGGCAGCGAGCTGATCTTCTCCCGGTGCAGCAGCACCAGCGCGTCCTCGAGCACCGCTTCCTGGGAGTCGAAGTCGGTGACGAAGTACGCCGAGACGAAGCCCTTGTCGAAGCCGACTCCCTCGGTGATCTCCAGTTCGGTATTCAGGGTTGAGGATTCCTCCACCGTGACCACGCCGTCGTGACCGACCTTGGTCATCGCCTCACCGACCAGTTCACCGATCTGGGCGTCACGCGAGCTCACCGTGGCGACCTGGGCGATACCGCTCTTGTCGTCGATCGGGGTGGCCGCGGCCAGCAGCGCCTCGGACACGGCGTCGGCGGCCTTGCTGATACCGGAGCCAAGCGCGATGGGGTTGGCGCCGGCCGCGACATTACGTAGACCGGCCTTGATGATCGCCTGCGCCAGCACGGTAGCGGTGGTGGTGCCGTCGCCGGCCACGTCGTTGGTCTTGGTCGCCACGGATTTGACCAGCTGGGCGCCGAGGTTCTCGAACGGGTCCTCCAGGTCGATCTCGCGGGCGATGGTGACACCGTCATTGGTGACGGTCGGGCCGCCCCACGCTTTGGCCAGCACCACGTTTCGACCGCGCGGCCCGAGGGTCACCTTCACCGCGTCGGCGAGCTTGTCTACGCCGACTTCCATTGCGCGGCGCGCAGTTTCGTTGAATTGGATCTGCTTGCTCATATGTGTCTTCCTGTTTTTGGCGTGCAACGCATGCCGCCCCGGACATCACCCGTGCGTTACGGGGATCTCCGGGGCGGACACGGGTGCTTACTTGTTGACGACAGCCAGCACGTCGCGGGCCGAGAGGATTAGGTACTCCTCGCCGTTGTACTTGATCTCGGTACCGCCGTACTTGCTGTAGATGACGGTGTCGCCCTCGGACACGTCCAGCGGAATCCGCTTTTCACCCTCGTCGTCCCAGCGGCCGGGGCCGACGGCGACAACGGTGCCCTCCTGCGGCTTCTCCTTGGCGGTATCCGGGATGACCAGACCGGAAGCGGTCGTGGTCTCGGCCTCGTTGGCCTGGACGAGGATCTTGTCCTCGAGTGGCTTGATGTTCACGCTCGCCACGATGGAGCCCTCCACTAGTTCGGTGTAGGCCCAGGTGGTCCCGGACCTGAATGTTTCCAGCGTTTACAGATGTTCGGCATGCGTCCGGTCCCGAGCGCCGTCGTCGCGGGTGCCGACACGAGGGTTGGCCGCCTGCCACCTAGCACTCTATACATGCGAGTGCTAGCACTCAAGGCTGGGTGGCTGCCTGTCCGGTCGAAGTACCGCGGGTTGGTCGGAAGGTGGGCCGACACGTCCCCGACGTGTCGCCTGTACGACACCGAACGTCCACCTCCCCGGACGACGGTTCACGCCACCTGGCTCCGCATCACCGGCAGGCCCGGGTCACTGGCCGCGTCGAGCGGTGACGGCGTGGCACCTGCGGCGATGAGGTGAGCGGCGAACGACGCGATCATCGCGCCGTTGTCGGTGCACAACCGGGGCCGCGGAATGCGCAGCGTCAGGCCGGCTTCGGCGCACCGCTGTCCGGCCAGCTCCCGCAGCCGCGAGTTCGCCGCCACCCCGCCCGCGATGATCAGCGTCGAGACCCCCAGCGTTTCGGCCGCCCGCACCGCCTTGCGGGTGAGCACATCGGCCACCGCCTCCTGGAAACCCGCGGCGACATCGGCCTGCGAGGCTTCGGGATGCCCCTCCACATAGCGCGCGACGGCGGTCTTCAAACCGGAGAAGCTGAACGCATAGGGATCGTCGCGGGGACCGGTCATCCCGCGCGGGAACACGATCGCGTCGCGGTGGCCTTCGCGGGCCAGGTCGTCGAGCACCTTGCCGCCGGGGTAACCCAGCCCGAGCAGACGCGCCACCTTGTCGTACGCCTCCCCCGCCGCGTCGTCGACCGTGCTGCCGAGCTCGATGATCGGCTCCCCGAGCGACCGCACGTGCAGCAGGTGGGTGTGGCCGCCGGAGACCAAGAGCCCCACGCTCTCGGGCAGCGGTCCGTGGTCGTAGACGTCGGCGGCCAGGTGTCCGCCGAGGTGGTTCACCCCGTAGAACGGCACCTGCCAGGCCGCCGAATAGGCTTTGGCGGCAGCCACTCCCACCAGGAGGGCGCCGGCCAGCCCGGGCCCGATCGTGGCGGCGACGACGTCGGGTTTGCCGACACCGGCGGTGTCGAGCGCGCGCCGCATGGTGGGGACGAGCGCTTCGAGGTGGGCGCGCGAGGCGATCTCGGGCACCACACCACCGAAGCGCGCGTGCTCGTCGACGCTGCTGGCCACCTCGTCGGCCAACAGGGTCACGGTGCCGTCGGCGGTGAGTTCGGCGATACCGACACCGGTCTCGTCGCAGGAGCTCTCGACGGCCAGGATGATCACGGCACTTCTCGCTTCGCAACGCTGGGTGGGTCTCGCCTCATCGTATAGGCGTCGGCACCGCTGACCCGGTAGTAGCGCTTGCGCAACCCGATCCTGGCGAACCCGACGCTCTGGTACAGCGCGATGGCCGGCTCGTTGTCGGTGCGCACCTCGAGGAACACCACGCCGTCGTCGGCGATCTCGAGCAGTGATTCGAGCATCCGGCGGCCGATGCCGCGGCCCTGATAGCCCCGATCCACACCGATGGTGTGGATCTCGTACTCGTACGGCGCGTTTCGGCCCAGCCGCGCGATGCCGCCATAGCCGACGAGGACACCGTCGGCGCGGGCCGCGACGTAGTGGTTGTGCGGGGCGCTCAGTTCGGCGAGGAACGCGCGTGCGGGCCACGGATCGTCGCCCGGGAAGAGCTGTGCCTCCAGGTCGGCGCAACGGGCGGCATCGTCTTTGGTGAGGGCGCCGTAGGTGATGCTCACCGGCGGATCTGTTCGGCGCGCGGCGTCGCGTCGGGGCGGCGCAGGTACAGCGGCACCAGCGCGCCGGGCTCCGCGGTCCAGTCGGAGACGGCGCGGACCAGGCCCTCGACCGACGGGTACTGCGGGCCGACGACGGTAAGGTGGCGAAAGGCTGCATGATGGGGCGATCCGGCCGCGACGGTGGCGCCGGATGGCGCGTCGGCGGGTGCGCTGACCGCGGGACCGTCGATCCGGACGCCGTCGCGGTAGCGCGCCCAGTACACCTCCCGACGACGGGCGTCGGTCACCACGAGTGCCTCGCCGCACGTCGCGACCCCGATGGCGTCGAGGCTGCACACTCCGTACACCGGTATGCCCAGCGCGTGACCGTAGGCGGCGGCCGTCGCCATCCCGACGCGCAGGCCGGTGAACGGGCCCGGCCCACAGCCGACCACCACGGCGGTGAGGTGCTCCATGGTGATTCCGGCGTCCCCGACGGCGGCCAGCACGTTCGGCGTCAACCGTTCCGCGTGCGCCCGCGGGTCCACGGTCACCCGCTCGGCGAGCACGCTGACCGCGTCATCGGCCCGGCGCACCACCCCGGCGGTCACGGCGGGGGTGGCGGTGTCGATGGCCAGGACGAGCCTGCTCACGGTCGGCTCCAATGCCAGATCGCGATGCGCGCATCGGTCTCCACGGCGCGTTCCAGCCGGATGTCGAGGTGGTTGTCGGAGAGCCGCTCGGCGACGCCCTCACCCCATTCGACGACGACGACCGCATCGTCGAGATCGGTGTCGAGGTCGAGTGAGTCGAGTTCGGCGAGCAGGTCGGTGCCGGGGTCGTCGAGTAGCCGGTACAGGTCGACGTGCACCATGGCCGGCCGGCCGGGCTGCCGCGCGCGGTGCACCCGAGCCAGCACGAATGTGGGCGAGGTGACTGGGCCCTCGACATCCATCGCCTCGGCGATGCCCTTGGCCAGCACGGTCTTTCCTGCGCCGAGCGGTCCGGAAAGCACGACGACGTCACCGGCGCACAGGTGTGCGCCCAGCCGGGCGCCCAGCTCCATGGTGTCCTGCGCGGTGGCCAGTTCGGCGGTGCCGCTCTCCCGGTCAGCCACGGGGCCGTACCCGGTCGCGGATCCGCCGGGTCAGGGCGACGAGTCTGGACGGTGTGGCGCGTTCGACCAGCCGCACCAGCGCGTCGTCGATCTCCTCCGGCTGTTCGAGCTGAACCAGGTGGCCCGCGCCGGGCACGACGACGAGCTCACATTTGGGCAGCACGGCCGCCATCTCCTGCGAGTACTCCACCGGGGTGAGCAGGTCCCGGTCGCCGCAGGCAATCAGCGTCGGGATCTTGGCCAGGGTGCTCAGGCCACCGGTCTCGTCGTGCACCTCCAGCGCGTGCAGGAACTCGACGAGCGTGGGGATCGGCGTGTCGTGCATCATCTTCTGGGAGAAGGCGACGACGCTCGGGCTGATCTTCTCGTCACCGTAGGATCCCGCGCGCAGGATCGGGCCGATCACCGCCCGGGCCAGCCCGCGGGTGCGGTGCACGGTGCCTGGGGCGTAGCGTGCCGCGAACCGAACCGCCTCCAGCGCAGGATTTCTCAGGATCTCACCGAGCGGGGAACGGGATACGCCCTCGGCGGCCGACGAGATGATCGCGGCGCCGACGACACGGGTGGGATAACGCTGCGGGTACTGCCGTGCGTGCGAGAGCACGGTCATGCCGCCCATCGAGTGGCCTACCAGCACCACCGGCCCACGCCCAGCGACGACGGCCAGCACCGATTCGAGATCCTGTCCGAGCTGCGCGACGGTGTAGGTGTCCGGCGCCGCCTCGCCGGACTGGCCGTGGCCGCGCTGGTCGTAGAAGACCATGCGGACCTGATCGCCCCACTGCTCCGACAGGCGGGCCCGCTGGAAGTGGAAGGCGGCCATGCGAAGACAGAAGCCATGGGCGAACACGACGGTCAGCGGAGCGTCGGTGGGGCCGACCTCGCGGACGGCCAGCGGCACCCCGTCGGTGGTGGTGACCACCGAGCTGCGGTCGGCGTCGAGCAACTCGAAGTCTTCGGCGACATACGGGTCGTCGTCGGTGACTCGGCGTATCAGCGAGCGGGCCACCGTCACTCCGGCCAGTGAGCCGACCGCGGCCAGGCCCGCGGCGCCGGCCAGCCAGCCCGCATTGCCGCGGCGCCTGATCGCGTCGTCGATCAACGACTTCCCCGTCGATAGGCTCTGACGACGCGGCCACGGGGGCTTGTCACGATCTCGTAGTTGATGGTGCCGAGCGTCTCGGCCCAGTCCTGAGCGGTGGGTTCGCCGTAGGCGCCCGGCCCGAAGAGGATGGCCTCGTCGCCCTCGGCAACGTCGACGGCGCCGGGCCCGAGATCGACGACGAACTGGTCCATGCAGATCCGTCCGACACCCGGCCGCAGCCGGCCGTTGATCAACACCTGCAGGCGTCCGCTGAGGGTGCGGGACACACCGTCGGCGTAGCCGATCGGCAACAGCGCCACCGTCGTGTCGCGTTCGGCGATCCAGGTGTGGCCGTAGGAGACGCCGTCACCGGCCTTGATCGGACGAACTTGCGCCACCGGGCATTTCAACGTCATCGCCGGCCGCAGACCCATGTCGCCGAGCGCCGGGATGGGGGTCTGCCCGTACACGGCGATCCCTGGACGGACCATGTCGAAGGCCAGATCGGGCCGGGTCATCGCGGCGGGGGAGTTGCACAGATGCGCGATCTCGAACGTCACTCCAGCGTCGGCGGCCCGGCGCCGCATGTCCGCCAGCCGCTGCGCCTGCCGGTCGTTGGTCGGGTTGTGGGGTTCGTCACCGCACGCCAGATGGCTCATGATGCCCCGGACCCGGACTGCGTCCTCGGCGACCGCACGGGCCAGCCGGTCCAGCAGCGCCGGGTATTCGGCGGGGCTCACCCCGTTGCGACTCAGCCCGGTGTCGGCCTTGACGGTGAGGGTGGCCGTCGTCCCGGTCCCGTGCACGGCGTCGAGGACCTCGCCGAGTTGGCGCACCGAGGACACGGCGAGTTGGACGTCGGCGTGCAGGGCGGGGGCAAAGTCGGTGCCGGGGGTGTGGAGCCACGCCAGCACCGGTGCGGTGATCCCGTCGCGGCGCAGGGCGAGCGCCTCGTCGAGCGTGGCCACTCCCAGCTCGGTGACGCCGGCCGCGAGCACCGTTCTGGCGACCTCGGTGGCACCGTGCCCGTAGCCGTCGGCCTTGAGCACCGGCATCACCTGCGCCGCCCCGGCGCGTTCGCGCAGGCGCGCCACGTTGTGCGTGATCGCGTCGAGGTCGATGACCACCTGGGCGGTGGGCGTCGTCGTGGTCGTCTCAGTCGTGGTCGTCTCAGTCGTGGTCGTCTCAGTCGTGGTCGTCTCAATTGTCTGCATGGTCATGTCACCGTCGCCGATTGTCCCAGAACCGGCTCGGCGCGCGTCCAGGAGATCGGAGTTGACGCCCGCCGCGCCGCGGCAAGCGTGCGACAGGTCTGACTCGTCGAGCGGCTGGCTAGTGGGCGAACGGCTGCACCTCGTCGAAGTGGCCGCCGGGCTTGATCTCGTCGAGATGTCTGAGCACGGTGACCAGGTCGTCGCGCAGAGCGCGGGCCAGGTCGGCGGAGAACCCTTCTCGCACCACGACCCGCAGCACCGTGACATCCTCGGCGCCCTCGGGCATCGTGTACGCCGGCACCTGCCAGCCATAGGAGCGCAGCGTCTGCGAGATGTCGAACTCGGTGTAGCCGGGGTCGCCCTTCAACCGGAAGCTCACCACCGGGATGGCCGAGCCGTCGGTGATCAGGTCGAAGTGCTCGCTGTTGCGTAGTTCGTCGCCCAGCCACCGAGCGGTCTGCGACAGCGACTGCATGACCTGCGCGTAGCCGCCGCGGCCCAGCCGCAGGAAGTTGTAGTACTGGCCGACCACCTGATTGCCCGGCCGGGAGAAGTTCAGGGTGAAGGTCGGCATGTCGCCGCCCAGGTAGTTCACCCGGAACACCAGTTCCTCGGGCAGGTGCTCGGCGTTGCGCCACACCACGAAGCCGATCCCGGGATACGTCAGCCCGTACTTGTGCCCGCTGACGTTGATCGACACCACACGCGGCAACCGGAAGTCCCACATCAGCTCCGGATGCACGAACGGCACCACGAACCCGCCGCTGGCCGCGTCGACATGGACGGGCACGTCCACGCCACCGTCGGCGGCCAGCTTGTCGAGGGCGGCGCAGATGTCTTCGATGGGTTCGAGTTCACCGGTGTAGGTGGTGCCCAGGATCGCCACCACCCCGACGGTGTCCTCGTCGACGTGCTCGAGCACCTGATCCGCGGTGATGACGTAGCGCCCCTTCTCCATCGGCAGGTAGCGCGGTTCTACGTCGAAGTAGCGGCAGAACTTCTCCCAGACCACACTTCTCCCAGACCACCTGGACGTTCGAACCCATCACCAGATTCGGGGTCCGACCTTTCCATGTATCGCCGGCGAGGCGCTGGCGCCACCGCCATTTCATCGCCAGGCCGGCCAGCATGACGGCCTCGCTCGACCCGATCGTGGACACCCCGATCGCACTGTCGGGGTCGTCGTCGCGGAGATCCTCGGCATGGAACAGGTCGGCCACCATGCATACGCAACGCTGCTCGATGGCTGCGGTCGCCGGGTACTCGTCCTTGTCGATCATGTTCTTGTCGAACGTCTCGGCCATCAGTTTGTCGGCCTCGGGGTCCATCCAGGTGGTGACGAAGGTGGCCAGGTTGAGCCGCGAGCTGCCGTCGAGCATCAGTTCGTCGTGGATGAACCTGTAGGCCGCCTGGGGATCCATCGCCTCGTCCGGCAGCCGCAGCGACGGCACCGGCGCCATCGCCAACCGGCCGGTGTAGGCGGGCGAGATCTGCGGGACGTGACCGTGCGTGCGCGACATCATCGGTTCCTTTCGAGGGTCAGATACTGGCCAGTGCGGTGCGGATGTGGTGCAGGATGCGCGACGCCGAGGTGGGCGCCGCTCGAGGACCGGGGTCGGCCGCGGACGCGTTCGCGGCGTGGGCGTGGACGAACGCCGCCATCGCCGCGGCCTCACCGGCGGGTAGGCCGGCGGCCAGCAGCGCGCCGATCATCCCGGACAGGACGTCGCCGGAACCGGCGGTGGCGGCCCACGCCTCACCCGCCGGGTTGAGGTACGCCGGGCCGCCGGGTTCGGCGACGACGGTGACGTTGCCCTTCAGCAGCACGGTGGCGCCGAGCTGCTCGGACACCCTGCGGGCCGAGCGGACCCGGTCGTCTCCCGGTGGCGATCCGGCCAGCCGTGCGAACTCCCCGGCATGCGGCGTGAGCACGGTGGGCGCGCCGCGGTCGACGACGAGGTCGGGGTGGGCGGCCAGCAGCGTGAGCCCGTCGGCGTCGACGATCACCGGCAGGTCGGTGTCCAGTGCGAAGCACAACGCCGCCGCGGCCGCCTCGTTTGTCCCGAGGCCGGGGCCCACGACCCAGGACTGCACCCGCCCCGCCGCCGCGGCGTTGGGCGCGGCGACGACCTCCGGCCAGTGCGAAACGACCTCGGCGGCAGCACTTCCGGCGTAGCGCACCATACCGCTGGTGGCGGCCACAGCGGCCCCGGCGCACAGGATCGCCGCACCCGGATAGGTCGACGAACCGGCCAGCACGCCGGTCACACCCTGGGTGTACTTGTCGTCTTTCGGTCCCGGCCGTGGCCACCGGCTCCGCACGTCGGCCGCCTCGACGCCCCGTACATCCGACGGCGGCAGGTCCAGACCGATGTCGATGAGTTCGACCCTGCCGCATTCTGCCAGGGCATGTACGGGTTTGAGGCCGCCGAACGTCACGGTCGAGGCGGCGTTCACGTGCGGCCCGTCGGCGGCACCCGTCTGCACGTCGAGGCCACTGGGAATGTCGACGGCCACCACCGGGATCCCGGCGTCGTCGACGGCGGCGAACACCTCGGCCGCGCCGGGCCGCAGCGCCCCGGAACCGGAAATGCCCACCACGCCGTCGATCACCAGATCCGTTGCCGTAGGCACATTTTCGACCACCTGACCACCGGCCGCGCGGAACGCGGCGAGCCCCTTCGGATGGGCACGGTCCGGGTTGAGCAGCACCGCGGTGGCCGACGCCCCGCGCCGGCGCAGCAACGTGGCGGCCCACAGTGCGTCACCGCCGTTGTCACCCGACCCGACAACCGCACAGACCCGCCGCCCGGCGACGCCACCGGTGCGTGCGGTGAGTTCGCGGGCGATCGCCGTCGCCAGACCGAACGCTGCGCGCCGCATGAGAGCGCCGTCGGAGAGGCGCTGCAGCAGCGGTGCTTCGGCGTCGCGGATCGCCTCCGCGCTGTAGTAGTGCCGCATCAGCCACACCCTACGTGGGGAGGCGGTGCGTGCGGGTGGGCTTACTCGACGATGTCGGCGGCACGGGACGGCCACGTTCAACTATTCGACGGTGACGGACTTCGCCAGGTTGCGCGGTTTGTCGACGTCGTAGCCGCGGGCCCGGGCGACCTCCGCGGCGAACACCTGCAGTGGGATCGTGGAGAGCAGCGGCTGGAAAAGCGTTGTGGTGGCCGGGATTTCGAAGATGTGGTCCGCGAACGGCCGGACGGTGTCGTCACCCTCCTCGGCGATCACGATGGTGACCGCGCCGCGGGCCTGGATCTCGCGGATGTTCGACAGCAACTTCGCGTGCAGCATCGACGCCCCCTTGGGCGATGGCATGACCACGATCACCGGCAGGCCGTCGTCGATCAGCGCGATCGGACCGTGTTTGAGTTCACCGGCGGCGAAACCCTCGGCGTGCATATACGCCAGCTCCTTGAGCTTGAGCGCACCTTCGAGGGCCACCGGATAGCCGACATGCCGGCCGAGGAACAGGATCGTCGGCTTGTCGGCGAAGCGCCACGCCAGCTCCACCATCGGGTTGAGCTGCTTGAGCACCTGCTCGACGCGGCCGGGCATCGCTTCGAGCTCGTGGTACTCCCGCGCTACCTCGTCGGGGTACTTTGTGCCACGGGCCTGCGCCAACGCCAGACCGAGGAGATAGTTCGCGGCGATCTGAGCGAGGAACGTCTTGGTCGCCGCGACGCCGATCTCCGGTCCCGCACGGGTGTAGAGCACGGCGTCGGCCTCGCGCGGGATCTGGCTGCCGTTCGTGTTGCAGATCGCCAGCACCTTGGCCTTCTGCTTCTTGGCATGCCGCACCGCTTCGAGGGTGTCGGCCGTCTCACCGGACTGGGAGATCGCCACCACCAGGGTGCTGCGGTCCAGCACCGGGTCGCGGTAACGGAACTCGCTGGCCAGTTCGGCCTCGACAGGCAGCCGGGTCCAGTGTTCGATCGCGTACTTGGCCAGCAGCCCCGAGTGGTACGCCGTTCCACAGGCCACCACGAAAACCTTGTCGATGTCGCGAAGTTCCTGATCGCTCAGACGCTGCTCGTCGAGCACGATCCGGCCGTCGACGAAATGCCCGAGCAGCGTGTCGGACACCGCCGCTGGCTGCTCGGCGATCTCCTTGAGCATGAAGTACTCGTAGCCACCCTTCTCGGCGGCCGACAGGTCCCAGTCGATATGAAATTCCCGCGCATTGGCGTCGTCGGTGTTGCCGTGGAAGTCGCTGACGGTGTACCCGTCCGCGGTAACCACGACGGCCTGGTCCTGTCCGAGTTCGACGGCGTGGCGGGTGTGCTCGATGAACGCCGCGACGTCCGAGCTGACGAACATCTCCCCGTCACCGATCCCGAGCACCAACGGCGTCGACCGGCGCGCCGCGACGATCGTGCCGGGTTCGTCGGCGTTGGCGAACACCAGGGTGAAATGCCCCTCGAGCCGGCGCAGTACCGCGAGCACCGAGGCCGGGAAATCGCCAGCGGTGTCGCCGTAGCGGTACTGGCGCCCGACCAGATGGACGGCGACCTCGGTGTCGGTGTCGCTGGCGAACTCGACACCCTGGGCTTCGAGCTCACCACGCAGCGGGGCGTAGTTCTCGATGATGCCGTTGTGGACGACGGCGATCTTGCCGTCGGAGTCGCGGTGCGGGTGCGCGTTGCGGTCGGTGGGCCTGCCGTGCGTCGCCCACCTGGTGTGGCCAAGACCGCTGCAACCGGACAGTGTCTCCGGTGCCGCGCAGCCGAGGACCGCACCGAGGTTGGCCAGCCGGCCGGCACGCCGGTGCACGGTCATCCCGCCGTGTCCGTCCAGTAGCGCAATGCCCGCCGAGTCGTACCCGCGGTACTCCATCCGGTGCAGTGCGTCGACCACGATGCCGCAGGCCGGACGAGGCCCGACGTAACCGACGATTCCGCACATAGAGAACCAGGGTAGTGCAAGACCCTCCCGGGACCGGTGAGCTACGGTCATCAGGTGGCCAGCACAAAGAAGCTGTTCAAGGCTTTGACCCGCCGCGGCCCGCATCGCGTTCTGCGCGGTGATCTGGCCTTCGCCGGGCTGCCCGGCGTGGTGTACACCCCTGAGTCGGGGCTGAACCTGCCCGGTGTCGCGTTCGGTCACGATTGGTTGGCCAGTGGGATGCGTTACAGCGGCACGCTCGAGCACCTCGCGTCGTGGGGCATCGTCGCCGCCGCCCCCGACACCGAGACCGGAATCGCTCCGTCGGTGCTCAACCTTGCCTTCGACCTGGGCACCACCTTGGACATCATCGCCGGGGTGCGACTCGGCCCCGGCAAGATCAGCGTGCATCCGACGAAACTGGCGGTTGCCGGACACGGTTTCGGTGGATCAGCCGCGGTGTTCACGGCCGCCGGGATGCCGTCTCGGCTGAAGGCGGTGGCCGCCCTCTTCCCGACGGTGTCCCGCCCGCCCGCCGAGCAACCAGCGGCGTCGCTGCAGGTCTCCGGGCTGATCCTGGCCGATCCGGGCGGTCCAGTGTCGCTGCGGTCCAATGCGGTGGAGTTGGCGCGGGCGTGGAAGCCCGCGACCTTGCGCGCGGTGAACAAGGTGACGGCGGGCGGCCTCGTGGAAGGCCGCCGGTTGGCGCGCGCGCTGAAGCTGCCGGGTGAGGACAAAGGCACGCAGAAGATCGTGCGCGCGCTGCTGACGGGATATCTGCTGCACGAGTTGACCGGCGACAAGGCCTACCGCGACTTCGGTGATCCGGATGCGGTGCTGCCGAGGACCCACCTGATGGATCCGCACGCCGACGAACCGGTCGGTCTGGAGAACAAAGTCGTCGCGCTGCTGAAGCCGTAGTGTGTTCGCTCGACCAACCGCCGGGTGTATAACCTGGTGATGCGCACAGGCATCTTCATGAGTTATGCGGACGGCTTCCGTGAGGCCGTCGAGGACGTGGTGGAACTCGAGAAGGTCGGAGTAGACATCGCCCTGGTCGCGGAGGCCTACTCGTTCGACGCGATCAGCCAACTGGGATACCTGGCGGCCAAGACCTCGCGCATCGAACTCGGATCCGGAGTCGTGCCGATCTACGTGCGGACCCCCTCGCTGCTGGCGATGACGGCCGCCGGGCTGGACTACGTCTCCGATGCCCGGTTCCGGTTGGGCATCGGCACGTCCGGTCCGCAGGTGATGGAGGGCTTCCACGGTGTCCCGTTCGACGCGCCACTGGGCCGGACCCGTGAGGTTGTGGAGATCTGCCGGAAGGTGTGGCGGCGCGAGAACGTCGAATTCGACGGGCGCTACTACCAGATCCCGTTGCCCGCGGACCGCGGCAGCGGCCTTGGCAAACCGATGCACCTGATCAACCATCCAGTGCGAGAACGTATTCCGATCACCATCGCGGCGCTCGGGCCCAAGAACGTCGAGCTCACCGCCGAGATCGCCGAAGGTTGGCAGCCGGTGTTCTTCTATCCCGAGAAAGCAGACGTGGTGTGGGGCGACGCCCTGCGCGCGGGGTTCGCCAAACGCGGCCCCGAGCTCGGCCCGCTGGAGGTGATGGTGAGCGCGGCACTCGCGATCGGCGACGACGTCGACGACAGATTGGAGTGGGTGAAACCCCAACTGGCGCTGTATATCGGTGGGATGGGCGCCCGCGGCAAGAACTTTTATCACAACCTCGTGACACGCTATGGGTACGGCGAGGTGGCTGACCGAATTCAGGATCTCTACCTGTCCGGGAAGAAGGCCGAGGCCATCGCCGCGGTGCCCGACGAACTGGTCCGCTCGGTGTCGTTGATCGGGTCGGCGGGCTTCGTCAAGGAGCGGTTGGCCGCCTACGCGGAGGCCGGTGCCACCACTGTCCTGCTGCAGCCGGTGACGGCTGACCGCCGAGAGTCGATCCGCTACGTGGAAGAGCTTCAGGCGCTGCTGCCCTGAGTTCGGGACTCCTATCGCAACGGCATCACTCCCCTACCTGCGGAACCTCGTCGGCGGCGATCTCGCACGGAGTGGCCGGCATCGGCCCGGGTGGGGGCGGGATCGGTGCCGCCAACGGTGCCGCGGGAGTCGGGGCGGGTGTCGCGGCGAGCGGCTGGGGAACGGGCCCGTCGGCGGCGACGACCGGTTCCTCAACCGCAGCCGGCTCCTCGGACCCTGGTTCGGGTGCAGTTTCGGATTCGGGGTCTGTACTGTCTTTGTTCTCTTCGTCGTCGGTTTCCTCGTCGGTTTCCTCGTCCGTTTCCTCGTCCGTCTGCTCCTCGTCTGCTTCTTCTTCGTCTACTTCTTCTTCGTCTGCTTCTTCTTCGTCTGCTTCTTCTTCGTCTGCTTCTTCTTCGGTGCCGTCCTGTTCCTCGGTGCCGTCTTCGTCGTCTTGCTCGTCGAGTTCGAGCGCATCCTCGGGTTCATCAAGCTCGGGGGCGTCGCCGAGTGCGTCACCGATCGTCGGGACCAGACCGCCGACCATCTCGGCGAGCTGTTGACCGATACCTCCCATCCCGGACAGGCCGGAAAGACCTGATAGGCCCGATCCCACATCCGGTAGCGCGCCGGCTGGCGGCACGGGTGCAGCCGGCATCGGTGCCGCAGCCGCCGGTTCGGTCATCGGCGGGGGTACCAGCGCGGGCGCGGATGCCGGCGCGGACACGGGAGCGGGTGCCGGCACAGGTGCGGGCATCCACGACTCGGTGGACTCTGGAAAGCTCGGCGCCGGCTCGCTTTTCACTGCGGTGGTCGCGGCGTCGAAGCACTGGGCGACCGCAGCGCTCGCAGCCTCCATGGCGGCGACCCACTCCCCCCGGACGTCCTGTTCGACGAACGGTGCGACGTGGGCGTCGACCAGTTCACTGGCGGAGGACCGGTCACCGAAGCCGGTGGTGACGGTGTCCGCAGCCGCCCGCCACTCCGCGCGCACACCGTCGGTTCTCGCGTCGACCGCCTCGGCGGCCGCAACCTTGGCATCCACGATTCGCCAGAGTTCGTCTCGTAGCGCGCCCACCTGCTCGGCTGCGGTGGACAGCGCGGTGACGGCCTGCGTCGACGCCGTACTGTGCCGGCGCAGGAAGTCGGCGGCCGCATCCGCGCCGGCCCCCGTCCACGCCGCGCCGAGCGCGTTCAACTGCGTGTCCTGTCGTTCCTGTGCGTCGCGCAGCGCGGCCACAGCCGCGCGGAGGGCGGCGTGATCGGCGTCGAGCGCGTTCAGATCCAGCCCCGCTTCACTGGTGTAGGCCTGCTCCACCCGGTCGGTGAGGCCGTCCCCGCAGGTGCCCAGCGCCTGACACGCCGAGGCGTAGCGTGCGAGATCGTCGACAGCAGGACGTCCTTCGGCCAACCGGCCCGCCACGTCGAAGGTGTCCACCATGGCTCAACGCACCCGGGATGCCGCGTTGGCGTCGGCTTGGGCGTACCGCGCAGCCGAGGCGCGCAGCTCGGCAGCGATTCCGGCCGCCGAGCGCGCCCACCCGCGCAACCCGACGACGACGTCGTCCACTGCGGCGCGCAACGCCTCGCCGTGCGCGGCATAGTCCTGGCCTGCGGCCGAGCCGTCGAACGACAACGCCGCAAGCTTTGTCCGGACAACGGATTCGACGACGTTGGCCGTGCTGTCGAACTGCGCGGCGATCCTGACAAGTGCCGCACCGTCGACGTGGGCGGCCCGAACTGCTCCCATGTCAGTTAAGACGCCGCGCGGTGCCCGGCGGTTCCACAGTTCAGCGCTGTTCGCTCACCGATTCGGCCACCCGCACAGCCAACTGCCGGGCCGTGTCCTCGTCGGCCGCCTCGACCATGACCCGGACCACCTGTTCGGTGCCCGAGGGACGCAGAAGGATTCGCCCGGTCTCCCCGAGCGCCGCCTCGGCCTCGGCGACCGCGGTCCGCACTGACGGCGCCTGCGCGACGGTCGCCTTGTCCGCGACCTCGACGTTGATCAGCACCTGCGGCATTGTCTGCATCGGTTCGGCCAGCCGCGCCAACGACCTGCGGGTCTGCGCCATCCGCGACATCAACCGCAGACCGGTCAGGATGCCGTCACCGGTGGTGCCCATCGAGGGCATGACGATGTGGCCGGACTGCTCGCCGCCGAGCGCATACGACCCGGCCCGCAGTTCCTCGAGCACATACCGGTCACCGACGCTGGTGGTGCGGACCTCGATACCTGCCTCCCGCATTGCCAGATGCAGTCCGAGGTTGCTCATCACCGTCGCGACCAGCGTGTCGGACGCGAGCTCACCGGACTCACGCATGGCCAGCGCCAGGATCACCATGATTGCGTCACCGTCGACCACACGCCCGTTGGCGTCGACGGCCAGGCAGCGGTCGGCGTCGCCGTCGTGGGCAAGACCCAGATCCGCGCCGTAGGACACGACCGCCGCCTGAAGGGCCCCCATGTGCGTCGACCCGCAGCCGTCGTTGATGTTGAGGCCGTCGGGATCGGCGTTGATGGTCAGCACGTTGGCTCCGGCGGCGCGGTAAGCCGGCGGCGCGGCCAACGATGCGGCGCCGTTTGCGCAGTCGACCACGACGGTCAGCGCATCGAGGCCGGTGGTGACAGCCTTGCCGACGTGGCGCAGGTAGCGGTCGAGGGCGTCAGGGGCGTCGACCACCCGGCCGATTCCCGCTCCGACCGGCCGCCCCCCCGGGCCCTGTTGGACGAGTTCAGCGATGCGGTCCTCGGTGGCGTCGTCGAGCTTGTGTCCGCCGGGACCGAAAATCTTGATGCCGTTGTCGGGCATCGGGTTGTGCGATGCGGAGATCATCACGCCAAAGTCGGCGTCGTAGGCACTGGTCAGATACGCCACCGCCGGGGTAGGCAGCACCCCGACGCGCAGGGCGTCGACGCCTTCACTGGTCAGGCCGGCGATCACCGCCGCCTCCAGCATCTCGCCGCTGGCCCGGGGGTCGCGCCCCACCACCGCCACTCGGCGCCGCGGTTGTCCCGTGGAGCTGAGCCGCCGCGCCGCCGCGGAGCCGAGCGCCAAGGCGAGCTCGGCGGTCAGGTCGCGGTTGGCGACCCCGCGCACGCCGTCGGTGCCGAACAGTCGAGCCATTGGACAAACTTCTCACACATGGCGGCCGTGGAGCCAACTGCCGCGCAGACGACACACCGAGCAGGCGAACCGATTATCCGGTCGGGACGGAATCGGCCGGAGCGTTCGACTCGCCTCATCGGGCGCCTCGGCACCGGACGCCTCGATAGCCGCACGCCGTTCTTGATGGCCAGCGCGCCACCAGGCAGGTTCTCGCACACCGTCTGGTCGGTGCCCTCGCTGCGGACCCGCTCGACCAGAGCGGTCACGTCGGAGGTCGGCGGGCCACAGATCGCACCGGCGACGGTGGCGGCCATCTCGACGTCGACGTCCCCGAGGATCGCGGTGTTGCCGACGGCGACGGTGACGACGCTCTCAGGGACTCAGCCGGCTGAGCGTTGGCCAGCCCGAGCCCGGCGGTGAACAGGAGGCCACCCACGGTGTCCCGGCGGCGGTGTTGTTCAGGATGCTGTTCACGGTACTGCTACTTCTCAGTCACGAAGCCACGGCCCGGTTGGGTGCGAGTGACTGACTCGCCCCCGGGGGCAGAAGGTCCGCCGACGCCGTTGGACAGCGCCCGTGCTTCGACTCGAGGTTCTCCGATCTTGGCCCGGGAGTTCGAACCCACCCAGCGGATATTCGCGATTGAGCGCCGCGGTCCAACTAACTCGCACATCGAATGCCGCGCGCGTTCTCGCGTCGCAAATTGCGCGATACCGGATGGCGCCTGCCACGGTGACCATTTACTGAACCAGCGCTGTGTGACGTCACACATTGCGAATCGCCGGGCACATCCGAAGATGTGCCCGGCGATTCGGCGGAACGATCAGCGCTTGCTGTACTGAGGCGCCTTGCGCGCCTTCTTGAGGCCGTACTTCTTGCGCTCGATGGCACGCGGGTCGCGGGTGAGGAAACCCGCCTTCTTCAGCGCGGGGCGATCCTCGGGCTGCACGATGATCAGCGCGCGGGCGATGGCGAGACGCAGGGCGCCCGCCTGGCCGGACGGGCCCCCGCCGTCGAGGTGGGCGTAGACGTCGAAGCTGTCCACCCGGTCGACGGTCACCAGCGGTGCCTTGATCAGCTGCTGGTGCACCTTGTTGGGGAAGTACGCCTCCAACGTGCGGCCGTCCAGGTCGAACTTGCCGGTGCCCGGCACGAGGCGCACCCGCACCACGGCCTCCTTGCGGCGGCCGACGGTCTGGATCGGGCGGTCGATGTACACCGGCTCGCGGGGCGCCACGTCCGCGGCAACATCTTCGGTCGTCGGCTCGACGGTCTCGAATGCCTCTGTCATTGCGCCACCTGCTTGATCTCGAAAGGAATCGGCTGCTGCGCAGCGTGCGGGTGGTTGGATCCCGCGTACACCTTCAGCTTCTTCTGCATCTGCCGGCTGAGCTTGTTGTGCGGCAGCATCCCGACGATCGCGTTCTCCACGACGCGCGTCGGGTGCTTCAGCAGCAGCTCACCGATGGTGCGCCGGCGAAGGCCGCCGGGGTAACCCGAGTGGCGGTAGGCGTACTTGTTGTTGAGCTTGTCGCCGCTGACGGCGATCTTCTCGGCGTTGATGACGATGACGAAATCGCCACCGTCGACATTGGGCGTGAATGTCGGCTTGTGCTTGCCGCGCAGCAGTTTGGCTGCTTCGACGGCGAGCCGGCCGAGCACCACGTCGGTGGCGTCGATGACGTACCACGAACGTGTGGTGTCACCCGCCTTCGGCGTGTACGTAGGCACAGTGCTTACCCTTCTCATCTCGGGTTTTACCCCGCTCGGACCCCGGAGACCCGGGTGACGGTCTGGCGTGACGGAAGGTGTATCCCGGCGACCGACGTTGACCCGGGACCCGCGTTGCCGTGACGGCACCGCACGCCAACGAGGCAGCTTACCTGTGCGCGTCGTCGCAGGTCAAAACGCGGTTAGACGCGGTTGGCACAGGGTTAGACGCCGTGGGCACAGAACTGTGCGGTCCCGCGGGGCTCCCCTCCCGTTGGGACCGCACAGGGTCTGTGTGTGGGTCACCACCCCCACGCGTTGGCCGCGCTGCGGTCGGTCGCCGCGACGTCGTCGGCGCCGTCGCGCACCGCGCCGCCCAGGCTGAACAGGATCTCGTTCAGCGCAGCGGCCGCCTGGTCCCAGCGCAGCTGCTCGGCGCGGTAGGCCTCGGCCGCGTGCCGCGTCCAGACCTGCTGCAAGGGCGCGATCTGCGCGCGCAGTTCGTCCAGGACGGCGTTGAGCCGACCGTGCGTGGCGTGGATCTCCTGGCGGACGGTGTACTCGATTTGGTCGAAGTCGTAGGACAGAACCTGATCCATGGTGTCTCCAATTCTCGCTGCTACAGGGCGGTGCCGATGACACCGATTTGGTGTGAGTGTCCGTCGGAGGCAGCGAGCAGCGTCTGCTGGTTGCTCCGGATGGTTTCGGCGATGCGCTGCAGGGCGGTGTGCAGCTTCACCGACTCGCCGTCCCATCGGTCCACCACCTCGCGGAACCGGACGGCGGCCACCCCGCCCCACACCGACGGCGGCACGCTGGTCATCCGTCCGATGAACGACTGCAACATCGCCCGGATCTCTTCGTTGCGGGCGTCGATCGTGCCGGCAACGGAGCCCATGAGCTCGAAGTCGGTGTTGAGTGCGCCGCCGGTGGGTGTCGTCATCGAGGGGCTTCCCTTCTGCTGTGGTCGGATATGACTTAGGACGGGGCAGGCGTCCATCCGGTTCCGTTGTCGGACAGGTTTGTCAGAACACCGCATGAGCGGAGTGCACCGCGGCGTCACAAACCGACCGAAGGGTGTCCGCACGCTGCGGGGGGCTCTGACAACCGATACCTATCCGCAGCGCGTCGTCGACCAGCACCGCCCAGTCCGTCTGGTGGCTCGCGCGATGCTCCCGATACGTGACGACCGCCCGGTCACCTCGTTGGTCGGCGGCGATGAAATCGGTGAACACCCCTGCGGGCTCCGCCTCGAGTGCGTCGCGCAGTGTGCCCGCCACCTGTTCGAGCGTTTGAGCGTGCGGCAGTGGTGACTGCGTGACATGCAGGGCGACCGCGGCATCCACCGGTGAGGTGATCTGCATTCGGGCGGATCCGCGGCCGTCGGTGATGCGCCGAACGGTCCACCCCACCGGTACGACGACCGCGGCGCGGCCCTCCACCAGCAGGGTGCTCGTTTCCTCGGCTGCCAGTGGCGGTGTCGCGTCGTACCTGATCGCCACCGCGCCGACGGAGGCGACGGCCAGCAGCCCGCCGACCAGTACCGGTATGGCCCTCCGGCCTGACCGTTCGGATGACGGAGCGGCGGTCGCCGGCTCGGGTGACGGAGCGGCGGTCGCCGGCTCGGATGACGGGAGCCGCACCGGATGGGCACCCGTCATTGCGACGGTGATACCGCGCCCGCGCAGGGCCGCCGCGATCGCCGTCACCAGCGCCGTTGCGCCGACACCCGGTGGCACGTCGACGACAGCTGCCCTCGCATAGCCGATTTGGTGTACCACTGCCGCGCTCACCGCCTCGTCCGATGTGCGGGTGATGGTGCAGACACCCGCCGATATGACGGCCACCTGCTGTGCGGCGATCTCCACGATCGCCTCGCATCCGTCACCGAGTACCTCGGACCGAGCGACGGCGACCGCAGCGCCACAGATGTCGCCCGCCGCGTCGAGCACCGCCTTCACCCGGCGCCTGCTCCACCAAGTCGGATGGACCACGGTGAGCCCGTCGGCACCGGAGCCGGCCGCCGACCGCAGGAGGGCCGCCATCACCGCGCGGACGGAGACCGGACGGTCGTCCACCAGCATCAGGGTGTCGTCGATCGATTCGATTGCCGCACGGGCCAGGTCGTCGTCGACCGGATCAGCGCCACGCACCGTGGCCGGCCCCACCTCGACGGCGGTCACGGCAGATCCGTCCACGCCACCTGGATCAGCTGATCGATGGCACCACGGGTGATCAAGGTAGCCCGCCCGGGGGGCAGCACGCTGGGGCGCACCGAACCCAGGAGCACACCCTCTTCGGGCGCGGCGCTCATCATCAAACCCATCGCCCCGAGATCCCGCATCCGTCCCAGCAGTGGGTCGAACATCGCCCGGGCCGCACCGCCCGAGCGGCGCGCCACGATCATGTGCAATCCGACGTCACGCGCGTGCGGCAGGTAAGCCAGCAGCGGTGTCAGCGCGGTGCCACCGGCCACCAGGTCGTAATCGTCGACGACGACGTAGATCTCCGGACCCGACCACCAGGATCGGTCGCGAAGTTGACGTTGGGTCACGTCAGTGCCCGGCATCCGAGCCGCGAGATGCTCGACCACGGCGGTTACCGCGTCGGTCAGGCCGGCCTCCGTCATCACGTAGCGAACGAGGTGATCGGATTCGACCACCCCGAGCAGGGTGCGGCGGAAGTCGACGACGAGCAGCTGTACCGCCTCGGGCAAGTTGCCCGCGGTCAGCCCGGTGCACACCGCGCGCAGTGCGGCGGTCTTACCGCACCCGACGTCGCCGAGCACGATGAGATGCGGCTGCGCCTCGAAATCCATTGTCGCAGCCGCTGCGCCATTCTCGGCGGCACCGATGACCACCCGGGTGGGCGACTCTGCAGCAGCGAGGTCATGTCGGTGGACGAGCGGCGGCAGCTGGGTGATCGGTGGCGCGCCGCGGTGGTCATAGCGGGCCTTCAGCGTGTCCGCGGCGGCGGTGAGGGCCGCGGCGAGCCCGTCGTCGGTCGGACGACCGTCGAGGCGGGGAACCGCGATCACCGTCTCGCGTCCTTCGCGGGTGAGTCCCCGGCCCGACGCGCTCTGGGTGAGTTGCCGCGCCCGTTTGCGGTCCATCTCCGACTCCGCCGGATCGCCCAGCCGCAGTTCGATCCTGGTGCCCAGCTGATCCTTGAGCGCGGGGCGCAGGTCGGCCCACCGTGAAGCCGCCAGGACCACATGCAGACCGTAGGACAAGCCCTGCACGGCCAATGCGGTGATCGACGGCTCGAGCTGCTCGAAGTCCCGCCGCAGCGCCGACCATCCGTCGACGACGAGGAACACCTCGCCATACGGGTCACCCTCGGTGACCGGATCACCCGCACCGCGGCGACGTCGATACTCGGTGATCGACTCGATTCCGCCGCGCCGGAAGCGCGACTCCCTGGTACGGACCAGCGACTCGCATTCCGCGACGATCCGCCTGATCAGCTCGGGGTCCTGCCGACCGGCCACGGCTCCCACATGCGGAAGCTCCGACATCACGGTAAGCGCGCCACCGCCCAGATCGAGGCCGTAGAACTGCACCTCGTGCGGATCGTTCGTGGCCGCCAGAGCCAGCATCAACGTGCGCAACGCCGTCGACTTGCCAGATCGTGGACCTCCGATGACGGCGACGTTGCCCGCCGCTCCGCCGAGCGCGACGGTGAACAGATCGCGGCGCTGTTCGAAGGGGCAGTCGACGAGACCGATCGGGACCGTCAGCGGTGCGGCCTGGTCGGTTGGGGCGCGCGACAGCACCGTGTCGAGGGACGGCGAACCGGACAGTGGCGGTAGCCACACGGGGTGTGCCGGCGTGCCGGACCCGGCCAGCCGATCCACCACCGTGTCGAGCACCGTCGGCGCCGAAGAGCCAAGCGGTTCGGGCGCAACGGAATACGCTGTGCGCGAAGGCATCGTGAACAGCCGCGGTCTCGGGTGCTCCCCCGATGATGCAGGCCCAGCGGTGACGGGGCCGGAGACGAACGCCGTGCGGAATCGGGTCATGTCCCCGGAGGCCGTCTTGAGATAGCCCACACCCGGTGTGTTGGGAAGTTCGTGGGCGTCGCCCACACCGAGGACGGCGCGAGATTCGCCGGCCGAGAACGTCTTCAAACAGATCCGGTACGACAGGTGGGTGTCCAACCCGCGGAGCCGGCCCTCGTCGAGCCGTTGACTCGCCAGCAGCAGATGCATTCCCAGCGACCGTCCGACGCGCCCGATGGCCAGGAACAGTTCCGCGAAATCCGGTTGCTGGGCGAGCAGTTCGGAAAATTCGTCGACCACGATCAGCAGCACGGGCAGTGCCACAAGTTCGGGTCGGGACGCATGCGCCTGCCGGTAGTCGGCGATGTTGGCGACATTGCCCGCGGTCCGCAGCAACTGCTGGCGACGGTGCATCTCACCGGCCAGAGCGTCCCGCATGCGAGCGACGAGATGGGACTCCTCGTCGAGGTTGGTGATGAGCGCCGAGACGTGTGCGGCCCGCTCAAGACCGAGAAACGTGGCACCGCCCTTGAAGTCGACGAGGATCAGGTTGAGCGCGTCCGGCGGATGAGAGGCGATCAGACCGAGGGTCAGCGTGCGCAACAACTCCGACTTGCCAGACCCGGTAGCCCCGACACACAGCCCGTGGGGTCCCATACCGTGCTGAGCGGCTTCCTTGAGGTCCAGCTCCACCAGTGCGCCGTTGTCCGACAGCCCTATGGGTACCCGCAGGAACCGATCAGGAGCGTGCGAACCCCACGCCGTGGCGGGGTCCAACGCCGTCGGGTCGGTGATGCCGAGCAGATCCTGCCAACTCCCCGGTGCCGCGCGAACCGGCGTGTCGGTGACACACCGGGCCCTGCCGGCCAACTGCCTGGCGCAGGCGGTGGCCTGATCGACCGTGAGCCCGTCGGGGCAGCCCGGGCGTTCCTCACCGGTGCGGTCGGTGATCGTCAGTTCCACGCCTTCGGCGCACACCACCACGTCACTTCGCTCGGCCTCACCCAGACACAGCACGGTCATACCCGGCGCGCCGGCCCGGAGCTGTCCCCCGTCGACGATCTGCACAACATGTCCGCCGGAAGACCGGTAATGCGGTATCCACTTCAGCCACTCCCACTCGCCGGCGGCCGAGGCACCGGCTTCGGCACGCACGGAGACGTCCTCGGGACCGTGCAGGGTGACGAGTTGGCAGACCGCCGCCCTGACGAGATCCCGCACCGCCGCAGCGTCGCCGGTGAAACAGATCAGCCCCGGCTCGGTGACCCTCACGGTGAGCGGTGAACCGTCGACCGTGGAGCGGTCCCTGACCAGCGCACGCACCGCTTCAGCGGTCACCGGGTCGACGTCGTCGCCGCGGCCGGCGTCCGGGGCGACGAGCCGCACGCCCATCGGTACCCGGCCCAGGCCTACTCGTACCCAACCGAATTCGCTGTGACTGACGCCCCGCTCCCACATGCGCGCGCTGCCGGCGATCGCCCACAGCGTATCGGGGTCCGGGTGCAGGCGATGGTCGTCGTCGTACTGCCGGCGCGCGGTACCGGCGGCGGCCCGGTCGACGCCGTCGAGGTAGCGCAGATACTCGCGTCGGTTGCGCTCTACCTCGGCGCCGCGCTGGGTACCGCGCGCGCCGAACACCAGCGTGCCGACCAACGACATCACCATCATGACGGGAAACAACCCGAACATCGGGCTCCTCGCCTGCCCGCCGCCCGAGCTGAAGTACAGCAGCACCATTCCGCCTGCGGCGACGAGCATCGCGAACGGCATCAGCCGGGCCAACGGGTGGCCGCCGGTCGGCCGCGGTACCGGCGACGGCGCTTCGAGCACGAATTCACCTGTGGGGGGCAGGCGTTCGGTGGTGTCCATCAGTGTTTGGACGGTGCACGGCACCGAACGGTTCCCTGTCCACAGGCATCGAATTCCGTGCGTGGCGTTGTCGTCGCCCGCGGTTACGGTGACCAGGACTCGAGCGATGGGACTCGAGCGATGGGACTCGAGCGATGGAGACTCGAGCGATGGGACTCGAGCGATGGGACTCGAGCGATGGGAGTAGCCATGTCGGCCGACGTGCGTCACGTCTCTGTGCATGCCGACGACGACGTCGGAGCGGTGGATCTCGCGCTGCCCGCCCGGCTCCCGTTGGCGGCCCTGATCCCGGACATCGTCCGGCTGACGGGTGCCGACACCGGGACACCGGCACGCTGGCGGCTCGCCACTGTATGCGGCACCGTGCTCGACGACTCGGTTCCGCTGCGCGAGCAGAACGTCCGCGATGGCGACGTGTTGCTGCTGAGCGCAGCGCTGCCGCGGGCGCCGCGATTCGCCCGAACCGACGTCGTCACGGCGGTGCTGGCAGCGGCGCCGCCGCCGGCTGACACGCCGGTGCTCCGGATGATCGTGGGACTGGTCGTTGCGTCGGCGGGGGTTGTCGCCGGCGCCGCCGGGTACGGATCGGCTTCGCTGATCACCGCAGGTGTGCTGCTGTGCGTGGTCGCCGGAGCAGCGGTGACCGCGTCACGGACGGGTCGCGAGGCCTTGGTGTGCGGCCCGCTCGGATGCCTCACCGTGCTGATGGCCGCGCTGTGCGGGGCGCTGATGGTGCCCGGGCCGCTCGATGTGCCGCACGCTCTGCTGGGCGCCGCTGCGGCGGCGGCTGTTTCGATCGCCCTCCTTCGCTTCCGGGTCGGGTCACCGGTCCTGTCGACCGCGTCGGCGTGTGCGGGTCTGCTGTGCACCGTGGCGATGTCGGGTGCGGTGCTGTGGCCAGTGCCACGGCATTCGGTCGGCGTGGCGCTGGCACTGCTGGCCCTCGGATCGTTGAGCCTGGCCCCACGTCTGTCGGTGATGTTATCCGGGCTGGCTCCCGCGCCGTCGCTGACCGAAGAATCGGTCACCGACGTGGACCGCCGCGCAGCCGCCGGTCACCGGCTCCTCGTCGGGCTGGTGATCGGCAGCACGGCGGCGGCCGGTGCCGGCGTCACAGTGGTGGCGATCGGATGCCTGCATGGTTCGGGGCACTGGCTTTCCGGTGCCGCGTTCTGCGCCGTCATCGGGGCGGCGTTGCTGCTGCGGTCACGCTGCTACGCGGCGGGGCGGTGCCGGTGGGCGCTGACGCTGTCCGGATTATTCTCGGTCACAGTGGCATTCGCCGTTGTTGCCGTACAGTACGGCCATTGGGCCGCGGTCGTGGCGGTCTGCGCCGGAGTCGTCGTGATCGTGCGCGAGAGCCCGGACGAACAGTCACCGGTTGCTTCCCGATCGGTGGAGGTGCTCGAGTACTTCGTGCTGGCCGCGGTGACGCCGGTTGCCTGCACGGCGCTTGACGTGTTCTCCCTCGTTCGCTCCTCGAGCCTGATATGACCGGTCGACTCACCGCGGCCGCCCTCGCGGGACTGATCGTGGCAGCGGTCCCGTTGGCCACCGCACCGGCGGCGACGGCCGTGGCCCCGCCCGCGGTCGACGAGTCCTTCCTGCCGGCCGCCGCACCACCGGCACCGCCACAGCGCACCGAACAGCGCTCGGAATGCTCTGACGCCCATCACGACGAGGACCCGCCCGATGACCCGCAGTTGGGCATGCTAAGACTGCCGAAGGTGTGGCCGCTGACCCGGGGTGCGGGGCAGACGGTCGCCGTCATCGACACCGGTGTCGCCCGGCACCGACTGCTTCCTCGGCTTATGCCCGGCGGTGACTACGTGTCGACCGGCGACGGAACCGACGACTGCGACGGCCACGGCACGCTCGTCGCCGGGATCATCGCAGCGGCAGGCGAATTCACCGGTGTGGCACCGGACGTCGCCCTGCTGGGCATCCGCCAGTCGAGCAACAAGTTTGGGCCGGCCGACGAACCGGGCACCTCGGGATACGGCGACGTGCAGACATTGGCGAAGGCAGTGCGCACCGCGGCGGATCTCGGCGCCACGGTGATCAACGTGTCGTCGGTGGCCTGCTTGGCCGTGGCCGATGCCCTCGACGACCGTGCGCTGGGGGCCGCTCTCGCCTATGCCGTAGACGTGCGTAATACGGTCGTCGTCACCGCGGCGGGCAACGTCGGCGGGCCGGGTCAGTGCCCCGCGCAGAACCCGATGCAGCACCCCGACTGGGACAGAGTCGAATCCGTCGCCAGCCCGGCCTGGTACGACGATCTGGTGCTCACCGTCGGATCGGTGAGCACCGACGGCACGCCGTCACGGTTCAGCCTCGCGGGCCCGTGGGTCGATGTCGCCGCACCTGGTGAGCACGTGATATCGCTGGATCCCGACGGCGACGGAGTTGTCGGCGCCCTGCCGACCACCGAGGGCGACACCTCGATCGCCGGAACCAGTTACGCCGCGCCGGTGGTCTCGGGGATCGCCGCGCTGGTGCGCTCACGGTGGCCGCACCTGAGCGCACGCCAGGTGATGCAGCGCATCGAGGACACCGCGCACCGGCCCCCGGCGGGGTGGAATCCCGTCGTGGGTCATGGTGTCGTCGACGTCGCGGCCGCCGTCAGCGGCGGGGTACTCGCCGCCGACACGGCCGAAGCGCCCTCGCGCACGCTGAGCGCACCGGCCGACGTCCCGCGCGACCACCGGCCGCAGCGGATCGCCATGGCCGGAGCGGGCCTGTGCGTCGCGATCACCGCCCTGATCGCGCTGAGCTCCTCATCGCACCGGCGCGGCCGGCCCGACCGCGTCGCGCGTCACTGACGCTGCCGCACGACTCAATTCGGGTCCACGGGGTAACCGTGCCAGCACCGGCCACGGGGCTGGCACGGGCGACGACGTGACGCCCAGAGCGCGGGCGGTGTCGTCATCGGACACTCCGAACAGCACACCGAGGTCCGTCATCAGGTAGCGCGGTTGCGCCTCACCCCCACCGCCGGTGACGCTCACCGGACGGGCTAACACGCTGCGGCCGGGCGGGAAGGACACCGAGTCCACGTTCGGGCCCACGCCGTCTGCCTGTGCCAGCTCCACCACCGCACCGTCAGGGGCACCGTCGACGAGTGTGGTCTGCACGTCCGCACCGTCCATCGCCCAGTGCGCGCATAGCACGGAGACTTCGGTGATCACCACCCGATCGGGGTGTGCGTCAGTCGGCAGCGTGTCGACGACGCCGGCCGCCGCGACCGCATCCGGCGCTACGGTGGGGATGTCTGCGCCGCGCTGCCTGACGCTGAACCGGATCAGGTCGGCGGTCACCTCGCCGATGCGCTGCACGCCGTCGGCCAGTACAACGTAGTACTCCGCGGTGTCGGCACGGGCCAGCCGGACGACCGCGCCCACCGGGTGCCCGGCCAGTGCCCCTCGCTCCCCGGCACGGGGGACAGCCAGCGAGGTGATCGGCGGATTCTCGGGTAGGGCGTCGAGCAGCGTGCGGGACACCGGACGTGGCGTCACGCCGTCGAGCCGCAGAGCCCGCACGACGGCGCTGTCCCGCAGGTCGACCGCTGCACGCCGGCCGGCGTGCAGCAGATAGGTGACCGCCGGGCCTTCCGAGCGCGCCCTGACCAGCAGCGCACGGTCGCCCTCCAACGGGGCCGGCGGTGGAGGTCCGAACACAACCGACGTCGACGTGGCACCGTCGCACACTGTCCAGCCCGCGTCCTGCGCCGGCGCCGCCAACCCGACCGCCCCCGGCGCGCCGGGGATGCCGACCTGCGGTCCGCGCCGCGCCTCGGCCAGGGTGCGGGCGCTGACCGTCCGCGGCTCTGCGGGGCTCCCGACGATCAGGCGGGCCGAGGCGAGGTTGGGCACCGGATGCAGCGTGTCGTCGACCCGGACGTAGAGAGCGCCGGATTGCGCGTCCATCACGATCGGAGCGTCTCCGAGCCCGGCCTGCGGGCGCAACACCGCCAGGATCGCGCAGCCGGCCAACGCGATGGCCGCGAGCACCGCACCCGCGACGAGCGCCATCGATTGGCCGCGCAGCGGATCGTCGAGCATCCGGACGTCTGCGCGAACCAGTGCGTGCTCCATGCGCCGCGTCAGGAACCGGTATCCGCTGACGTGCAGCCCGGTGGTCGGTCCACCCATATCCACCCCCGAGGGGAGCGTAACCGCGCTCCGAACACCACTATTGCGCCAATTTCCCGGGCGTCGGTGCCCGTTCCCGGCTTCCCGAGAGGCGCAGTCGGTGACGTGCCGGCTGATCGCGACGTTCACCGCGACGCTCGGATTGGTGCCATTGACGACGCAGTGAGTGTCGCCGGGCCTGGCCCTCGCCCGTCGGGGAGACCGGCAGGACTCCCGGGAAGCCGGCAGCCGCAAACTGGTCCCCGAGGCGATGTGGGCGGAGAAGGACCGCGCCCGGGAGCGTGAAGAAGCGGGATCTGTTGGCTATAGCTAGCCGGTCTATGTGAGTATGTGCCGGTGATCTCGCTTCGCGCCGGTGCGCGCTTGGCCGCCACCGCACTCTCCGTCGTCACCGCCGGTGCCCTCGTCGCCGCGGGCCCCCCGCCGACCGCCGCCGCGCAAGGCTGCTCCGACGTCGAGCTGATCTTCGCGCGCGGTACCAGAGAACCCGTCGGTATCGGCCGGGTCGGCCAGGCACTCTCCGACGCGATGCGTCCCATGCTCGGAGAACGAACGCTGAGCACCTACGGCGTCGACTACCCGGCCACCTACGACTTCCTGACCACCGCCGCTGGCGCGGCCGACGCCACCGCACGCATCGCGTCGGTCTCGACACAGTGCCCCGGCACCCGGTTCGTCCTCGGCGGTTACTCGCAGGGCGCAGCGGTGATCGACATGCTCGCCGGGATCCCGCCCCTGGGCAACCGGATCGGTGACATCGGTTCGGCGCCGCCGCTGCCGAGCGATTACGTCAGCGACGTCGCGGCGGTGGCGGTGTTCGGCAACCCCGCCACCAAGTTCGGTAACCCCGTCAACGCTCAGGGCACTTTCGCCGGCCGCGGAATCGACCTGTGCAGTGACGGCGACCCGATCTGCTCGGACGGCCGTAACCCATTCGCCCACACCAACTACGAGTCGTCGCCGTTCATCGGTCAGGCGGCCGGTTTCGCAGCCGGGCTGGTTTGAGGATCGTGTCGGCTACCATCGACGGGGTGCATGATCATTCCGCGTCGCCCCGCTGGGTCCGCCGGTCCCTGACTCTGGCCACGTCCGTATTCGTTGCCGCCGGCCTACTCATCGCACCTTCGGCACTGTCCCGCACCGCCGCCGTCGCGTCCGCACAGTCGTGCCCGCAGGCGGAGTTGATCTTCGCGCGCGGCCGCACCGAGTCGCCCGGTGCCGGGGTGATCGGCAACGCGCTGATCAGCGCACTGCGAAGCAAGACCGACAAGGACATCGACCTCTACTCCGTGCAGTACCCGGCGGACACCGAGATCGACATCGGCGCGAACGACATGAGTTCGCGCATCCAAGACATGGCGGGGCGGTGCCCCGACACCCGGCTCGTGCTGGGCGGCTATTCGCTGGGCGCAGCCGTGACCGACGTCGTGCTGGCCGCGCCCATCGCGGCGTTCGGGTTCCAGAAGCCGCTGCCTCCGGGGATGGACCGCCACATCGCCGCGGTGGCGCTGTTCGGAAACGGGATCGCGTGGGTCGGTCCGATCAGCAACTTCAGCCCGCTCTACCGCGAACGCACGATCGAGCTGTGCCACGGGGCCGACCCGATCTGTAACCCGGCCGACCCCAACACCTGGGAGGGCAACTGGCCCGACCACGCGGCCAGGGCCTACATCAACGCCGGGATGGTCGACCAGGCTGCCGACTTCATCGCCGCCCGCATCTGACCGTCAGATGATGCGCAGGTCCCGGGTGACCAGTGTGCGTGCCGCCAGCTCGTCGTCCGGCGGATAGTCCACCCCCACCAAAGTGAGCCCCTGCGGCGGCGCGGCGGCGAATTCGCTCGACCGCTGCGTCGCGCCCAGCAGGCCGGCGCACCACCCGGGGTCGCGGCGGTGTTCCCCCACCGCGATCAGCGCGCCGACGAGCGAGCGCACCATCGACCAGCAGAAAGCGTCGGCGCTGACGTGCGCGCTAACCAGGTCGCCGGCACGCGTCCATTCCAGCCGCTGCAGGTGGCGGATCGTGGTGGCACCCTCCCGGTGCCGGCAGAACGCCGCGAAGTCGTGCAGGCCGACCAACGCCGAGCTGGCCGCGTTCATCGCCTCGACGTCGAGCGGCCGGGGCCACGGCGTCACGAAACGTGCCGATTGCGGCTCGACGCCGTAGGGCGCGGTGCCGAGCCGGTAGGTGTAGTGGCGCCGTAGCGCAGAGAAGCGTGCGTCGAACCCCGCGGGAGCCCGGGTGATGTTTCGAATCCGGACGTCGGCGGGCAGCAACCGCCCGAGCCGACGGACGAGCGGCAGGAACTCGGGTTCAGCAGGCCGCGTGGTACGCGGATAGGCATGGAAAAGCGCACCGTCGGGCACGTCGACGTGGGCGACCTGCCCGGTAGCATGCACGCCGGCGTCGGTGCGCCCAGCCGCCCGCACGACCACCGGCGTACGGAACACCGTCGTCAGCGCCTCGTCGATCAGCCCGGCCACCGTGCGCTGACCGGTCTGCGGCGCCCAGCCGGCGAAGTCGGTGCCGTCGTAGCTGACGTCGAGCCGGAGACGAACCAGCCCGCCACTCGGTGGAGTGGCGGGCTGGTTCGCGCTCATGTCACTAGGACTTGTCAGCGGCGTCGGAAGCCTCGGTGCCGGTCGACTCCTCGGCCGCCGACGAATTGTCGGTGTCGGGGCCTTCGGCGGCCTCCGGCTCGACCGACGCCTGCGGCGCCGCAGCGGCGGCCACCGGAGCGGTCTGCTTCGACGCACCCACGCGCCTGGCGCGATTGGCCTCCGACGTCACCGTCTTCTCCCGCACCAGCTCGATGACCGCCATCGGGGCGTTGTCACCCTTGCGCGGCTCGACCTTGACGATGCGGGTGTAGCCACCCTCACGGTCGGCGTAGAAAGGTCCGATCTCGGCGAACAGGGTGTGCACGACATCCTTGTCCCGGATCTTCTTCATCACCTCACGCCGGTTGTGCAGCGCACCTTTCTTGGCGTGGGTGATCAGCTTCTCCGCGTACGGCCGCAACGCGCGTGCCTTCGGCTCGGTCGTCTTGATGCGGCCGTGCTCGAACAGCGACGTGGCCAGGTTGGCCAGGAGCGCCTTCTGGTGCGACGACGACCCGCCGAGGCGAGGACCCTTGGTGGGTTTGGGCATGCGACTATCTCCTACGTGGGGCCGGCCCCCGTATCAGGTAGGACCGGGACGGATCTCTTCCGAGATATTGGGTTAGAGCTGTTCGGTTTCGGCGAAGTCCTGGTCGGCGTCAGCCTCATAGCCGGATTCGTAGCTGGCGTCGCTGTTCCAGGTGCCCGTGGCGGCGTCGTAGCCGGCCACCTCGGACGGATCGAACGTCGCCGGGCTGTCCTTGAGCGAGAGACCGAGCTGGTGCAGCTTGATCTTCACCTCGTCGATGGACTTCTGACCGAAGTTGCGGATGTCCAGCAGATCGGACTCCGTGCGGGCCACGAGCTCGCCCACCGTGTGCACACCCTCGCGCTTGAGGCAGTTGTACGAGCGCACGGTCAGGTCGAGGTCGTCGATCGGCAGTGCGAACGACGCGATGTGATCGGCCTCCGCCGGCGACGGCCCGATCTCGATCCCTTCGGCCTCCACGTTCAATTCACGTGCCAGCCCGAACAGCTCGACCAGCGTCTTGCCCGCCGAGGCGAGCGCGTCACGCGGGGTGATCGAGTTCTTCGTCTCGACGTCGAGGATCAGCTTGTCGAAGTCGGTGCGCTGCTCGACACGGGTGGCCTCGACCTTGTATGTCACCTTGAGCACCGGCGAGTAGATCGAGTCGACCGGGATGCGACCGATCTCGGCGCCGGACGCCTTGTTCTGCACGGCCGGCACGTAGCCGCGGCCGCGCTCGACGACCAGCTCCACCTCGAGCTTGCCCTTGTCGTTGAGCGTCGCGATGTGCATCTCGGGGTTGTGCACGGTCACACCGGCCGGCGGCACGATGTCGCCCGCGGTGACCTCACCGGGACCCTGCTTGCGCAGGTACATGGTGACCGGCTCGTCCTCATCGGAGGAAACGACGAGGCTCTTGAGGTTCAGGATGATGTCGGTGACGTCCTCCTTCACCCCGGGAACGGTGGTGAACTCGTGCAAAACACCGTCGATGCGGATGCTGGTGACCGCAGCGCCGGGGATCGACGACAGCAGCGTGCGCCGGAGCGAGTTGCCCAGCGTGTATCCGAACCCGGGCTCCAGCGGTTCGATGACGAACCGGGAGCGGTTGTCGGCAACCGTCTCTTCGGACAGTGTGGGGCGCTGAGAGATCAGCATGTGTTTTTCTCCTTCTTCACGACACCCGCTATTTGATGTCGCACAAACCCTGCCGCCATCCGGACGGCCGGGTGTTACTTCGAGTAGAGCTCCACGATCAGCTGCTCGGCCAGCGGCACGTCGATCTGTGCGCGCTCGGGCAGCTGGTGGACCAGGATGCGCTGGCGTTCGCCGACGACCTGCAGCCACGACGGGATCGGCCGGTCACCGGCGGTCTCGCGGGCGATCACGAACGGATCGGTGTTCAGCGACTTCTCTTTGACGTCGATGATGTCGTACTGCGAGACCCGGTAGCTGGGAATGTCCACCTTGACGCCGTTGACGGTGAAGTGTCCGTGGCTGACCAGCTGACGGGCCATCCGGCGGGTGCGGGCCAGGCCGGCGCGGTACACGACATTGTCCAGCCGGCTCTCCAGGATGCGCAGCAGGTTGTCGCCGGTCTTGCCGGGCTGGCGGTTCGCCTCGTCGTAGTAGCGGCGGAACTGCTTCTCGAGCACGCCGTAGGTGAAGCGGGCCTTCTGCTTCTCCTGCAGCTGGGTGCGGTACTCGCTCTCCTTGATCCGCGCACGACCGTGCTGGCCCGGCGGGTAGGGGCGCTTCTCGAAGGACTGATCACCACCGACGAGGTCGACGCCGAGACGGCGCGACTTGCGGGTGGCAGGTCCGGTATAACGAGCCATTTCTCAAATCCTCCCTAGACCCGGCGCCGCTTGGGCGGACGGCAACCGTTGTGCGGCTGCGGCGTGACGTCGGCGATGGCGCCGACCTCGAGCCCGGCGGCCTGCAGCGAGCGGATGGCGGTCTCGCGACCCGAACCAGGCCCCTTCACGAACACGTCGACCTTCTTGACGCCGTGCTCCTGGGCCTTGCGGGCGGCGTTCTCGGCGGCCAGCTGCGCGGCGAACGGCGTCGACTTACGCGACCCCTTGAAGCCGACGTGACCCGACGACGCCCAGGCGATGACGTTGCCCTGGGGATCGGTGATCGACACGATCGTGTTGTTGAACGTGCTCTTGATGTGTGCGGCGCCGTGCGGGACGTTCTTCTTCTCCCTGCGGCGGGTCTTCTGCCCCTTCTTCGCGGAGGAAGCGGCGGCTTTCTTCGGTGGCATGTACTTACCTGGCCTTCTTCTTGCCGGCGATGGTGCGCTTCGGGCCCTTGCGGGTGCGCGCGTTGGTCTTGGTCCGCTGGCCGCGCACCGGCAGGCCGCGACGGTGCCGCAGACCCTGGTAGCAGCCGATCTCGATCTTGCGGCGGATGTCCGCCTGCACCTCGCGGCGCAGGTCGCCCTCCACCTTCAGGGTCGCTTCGATGTAGTCGCGCAGCTGGGTGACCTGGTCGTCGGTCAGATCCTTGGTGCGCAGATCCCGGTCGATGCCGGTTGCCGCCAGGATCTCCTGGGACCGGGTGCGGCCGATCCCGTAGATATAGGTAAGTGCGATCTCCATGCGCTTGTCGCGCGGGAGGTCAACGCCCACTAGTCGGGCCATGGGTGTGCCATTCCTTCTTATTGGCGGAGGTCTGTTCCCAGTCCGATCCCGCCACTTGGCGGGGCCCGGCCTCCGTCCGGGCGTGTCCGAGCAGCAGTTGGTCGTCTTTTTTGGCGCTCGCGCGCCGGGCGGCTCAGTGGCACTGGGAGGTCATCATTGAGTTGTCTCGAGGGTGTGGCCGGCGCGAAGCCGGGCCGGGATCAGCCCTGCCGCTGCTTGTGGCGGGGGTCGGAGCAGATCACCATGACCCGCCCATGCCGACGGATCACCCTGCACTTGTCGCAGATGGGCTTGACGCTCGGGTTCACCTTCACGGCGTGCAGATCCTTCTTCGTCGTTCTGTCTGGGGTCGTTCTGTCTGGGTTACTTGTACCGATACACGATGCGGCCCCGGGACAGGTCGTAGGGAGACAGCTCCACTACGACGCGGTCCTCGGGCAGGATGCGGATGTAGTGCTGCCGCATCTTGCCGCTGATGTGGGCGAGAACCTTGTGACCGTTCTCCAGCTCAATGCGGAACATCGCATTGGGCAGGGGTTCGACCACGCGACCCTCGACCTCTATGGCACCGTCTTTCTTTGCCATAACTCTTCGGAGATCCTCCGTTGTCTTCTGGTTGGTTCGGCGCCCGTCGCCGTGACGGCGACGTGCTGCGCTGGCACAGCTACGCCCCGACCACGAAACGTGAGCCGGTAGTCGGAAATTCCGGAAACCAGAGGCACGCAAGAGCCGGCGCGGGCACCGCACCGTTGCTCAATACTACCCGCTCCGGTGGGCTGCCCAAAATCACGCGAACTGGCGCACCGGCCACCGTCACGACGCTCGCGACCGAAAGGCCCCATCCGCTTCGGAAGCTTCGTCTCTGCCCCGACAACAGGTCTCTGCCCCACAGGTCCCTACTTCTTCACAACAGTATGCCGCGCACCGTCGTGAGGACATCATCTCGAAAGGCAGCACCATGACCGTTCGGACCTGACACTCAGGACTGCGGTGCGGCAGATCCCGCGCCACCTGCCAGCCCGGATCGGCCTTCACCGCGCAGCTGCGGGTGATGAACTCCCCCAGCACCGCGTTATACACCCACACCCCGGGTGAAAAACCGGATACCGATCTCCCGGCACTGCGTTGGATTCGGCCGCAGCGGCCACGACCGCACATGCCTCGGCGCACGCTTGGCCCGCTTACCCGCCCTCGGCCTGCCCACCGGCTGCTCACCAGTCGGTGTCGGTGCCATGCGGTAGGTCTTACCCACAGCACAACCGTAGAGGTGTCCACTGACAACGACGACCTACCGCCGCAACCGGCACCGCGTGTCGTTGCTGCACGCCCACCTGGTTTCCGTAACCAAGTTCCGGCGCAAACTGTTCACCGATCCGATGCTCACCTCCGCCGAAACCACCATGCGCACCATGTGCGACCAGCTCGCTGTCGAGCTGGTCGAGTTCAACGGTGAGGCCCACCACGTGCATGTGCTGGTCGCCTACCCGCCCGCTCTGAGGGCCGGGCTGCGCCCGGCGACACACGGGATGGCTCACCTCGCCATAAATGGCGAGGCTTGCGCCCAAGAATTGGGTCAAAGGACAGCTTGCGCGCTCCCCTTTCGGGCCGCGGGGGTTCCTCCTCGCCCTGGGTCAACGTGGATACTGCCGGCGACGGGAGCTGGCGACCTGGCTGGACGGGGACCTTGATGGACGGGATCGGTAATCGCCTAACCGATCAGGGAGCCTGCCGCAGATCAACCTCGACCGACACCACGGACCCGTCGAGTTGACGCCGGCACGGCCAGCCGGAATCCGTGAGGACTGTCTGCATTTCGCGGTTCTCGGCGAGGATGTCGGCGATGAAGTAATGCTGGCCGTTGGCGCGGGCGATGCGGCCCAGCGCGTTGAGCAGGACGGTTCCGACGCCGCGATGGTGTTGACCATGTGCGACGACGATCGACACCTCCGCGTAGCCGGGGCGAGGTGACTCGATGCAGTTCGCCACACCGAGCAACGTGCCATCGTCGACGGCTGCCAACGTGAACCGGTCTGCGGATGCGTCGACCAACGAGTCAACCCATTCGTCGATGTGGCGGGGTGCGTGGTGAAGAACCGCAGATACCGTTCCTGTTCGGTGAGCCCATGCGCCAATGCGGTTATCGCTGCTCGGTCGGTTTCGGCGACCCGCCGGATCGTGACCACATGGCCGTCGAGAAGTTCTGCGGTGGTGGGTGATTCGTATTCGCTCCGGCCGGCGTCGGCCTGGTCTGGCATCAGCGGACCACGAGCACTGAGTGCCGCCGGGCGCCGCCGAACATTGTGCCGTGCGGGCCGACGATGTCCACCACCGCCTCTGCGTCGGCAGTCCCGACGACGACCATGTGGACGTCGTCGTCCCTCTGGTGTGCCAGATATCGCACGATGTCACCGTCGGTCGACACCACTTTTGTCCGCACACCGGGGTATCGGTGAGCCAAGTACGTTGTGCGCCGGTCCAGCTCGTCGTAACTCGGCTCGAGCGATTGCCAGCGGCGTACTCCGACGACCACGACCGGCGAACCGCGTAGCCGGGCCTCCTCCAGTGCGCCGATGACAACGCTTTCGCTTTCCGGCGTGGCGTCGGATGCGACCGCCAGCCAGCCGTTCGGCGACGGAATGGCATCCCGGCGGAGCACCGCGACGCGACACTGTCCCTGTGTCGACACGGTGACCGCGGTGGAGCCCAGGATCACGTTGGGCAATCGCACCGATCCCCACAGATCCGACGCAGACCATCTCGGCACCACGCGATTCGGCGACCAGTTCGCTCTCGGGGGAACCCCACAGAATCTCCGTTTCGACCTTGACATCCCGGCCGGCCGACCTTTCCGCAGTGGAGGCCGCCCGGAGCACCGTCTCCGCATATTCGCGTTCGAGCCGGTAATCGTCGGGCGACTGGTCCGCCTGTGGCGTCACGCCCGTGGCGTGTACCAGTCGCAGCGGCACGGAGCGCTCGACAGCCTCGTCGACCGCCCATGTCACAGCGTCGAGTGCGGCCTGAGAGCCGTCCACTCCCACCACGACCGGCCCGCATGTCGTGTCCATCTGATCTCCCATTCTGGTCGGCGCAGCTGACCACCCTGAGCTAAGGGACGGACGAGCGCCTCGGAGGGAGCGGTTGGCCCAGCGTCTCGGGTCTTTGGTGCTCCCTCTACGCGGACGAACGCCCCCAGCGCTGCGCGCCACAGTTTCCCAACATCAGGACTGGTCATCATGCCACCGACTAGGCGATATGACCACATCAGCGGACCCGGCGGATTTCAGCGGGGAGTCGACGGGTCGCCACAGGTTCGGTGTGTCGTCCGATGCACCACACGCACGACGAGACAACGAGCCCCGGCGGGCTCAGGCGCTGTGGTGGTCCGCATCGCCGGATGGACGGCATCCGGTCTCCACGGCCGGATCGTTCAGTTCCGCGCTCATGTGGCCGCCGGTGTCGCGATGATGGCTACAAGCACGGCCCTGGCGTCGGGGGTATCCGTCGCGGTCTCGGATGGCCTGCTTCGCCGTGGTGCACAATCCCGCGAGCTGGTTGCGCTACAGCAGGACCGCCGTCCCGTCGCCGCAGTCGGCCACGGCCAACTGCCCGTCACGCAACCGCCCCTGGCGCGATCGGGGAATCGAGGACGCGTACCGGCTGGGCGTTGCAAAGGTTTGCAAGGGTCCAATGTCCCTATCTCCGCCCGTCGCCGCCACCTAACGTGGCTGATTGTGGTGGCCGCGGTACGACGGCCCCCGGCCCGAGAGGACCAGGTGATGACCAGACAGTGCGTCCACCGCGGACATCATTGTGGGCATGGCGTTCAGGAGGTCTCATGAGCACTGGCACCGCGATCGTCATAGTCGCGGCGTGGCTGAGCACGGGGTTGGTCTCCGGCCTGTGGATGACCCGCCGCGGTTATGACCCCCTCTGGATACTTGTCGCGCCACCGCTGGGACTGCTCTTCGTACCCATCGCATTCGAGCGTGTCTCAGGGCGGCCTCCAGTCGCGTCATCCGAGGCTCGCACGATGCCACGGGCGGATCCGAACGCCGGTGAGGGTCCACGCGTCCTGGCGGGTCTCGACGGTTCATCGGAAGCCAAGCAGGCTCTTGCGACGATCCGGCGTCTCCTCCGCCCGCGTTGCGCGCATCTTGTACTTGCCGAGGTCGTGCATTTCGCGGCGACCGAGGACATGACCCACTCGCGAATCGATGCGGCGTCGCGAAGGCTCGGCGAGGCGCCGACCCGCATCGCGCGAGGATTTCCGGTGCACACCGAGGTACTCGCCGGTCCACCGGGATGTGGGTTGCGCCAGTTCGCCCAGCGACACGACATCGACCTACTCGTGGGCGGCCGGCGCGGTCGTGGGCCGTCCCGACTGCTTCTGGGGAGCGTCTCCGCCGATCTGGTGCAGCACTCACCGGTCCCGGTGCTGGCGGTCGAACCTGTTGCAGGAGTCGATCACGTGCCCAGCCGGGCGGTGGGCTGAATGACGCAGCGCAATATGATGCAGCCCAATCTGGTCACGTCCAATGCACATCACGGACTACCCACGCACGATGTGGTTCTGATCCTCCAGACCGATCCGCACCGGGGCCTGTCCACGTCGCAGGCACAGGAACGTCGGGTGCAGTTCGGACCCAATGTCCTACCCGAGACGGTCGGCGCCGGTCCACTGCTTCGCATCCTGCGTCAGTTCCACCATCCACTGATCTACGTACTCCTGGTTGCCGGGGCCGTGACTGCCCTCCTACGCGAATACGTCGATGCAACAGTGATCTTCGCCGTGGTGCTGGTGAACGCTGTGGTCGGGTTCATCCAGGAGTCCAGGGCGGAGGCAGCGCTGCAGAGCCTGCGCGCGATGGTCCACACCGACGCCCGAGTCGTCCGTGACGGCCGGGAAATTTCCATCACCTCGGAGGAACTGGTCCCCGGTGACCTGGTGCTCATCGAGGCCGGCGACAAAGTTCCGGCGGATTTGCGGATACTGCGGGAAACCGAACTGCGGGTGGACGAGTCGGCCCTGACAGGTGAGTCGGCGCCGGTGGTCAAAGCCGAGGTTGAGTTGCCGGAAGCCACACCGGTGGCCGACCGGCGGAACATGGCCTATTCAGGAACCCTCGTAACCGCGGGGACGGCAGCGGGGGTCGTGGTAGCGACCGGAGCGGTGACCGAGATCGGCCAGATTCACCGCCTGGTCGGTGCCGCCGAAGCGCTTGCCACGCCGTTGACGGCGAAGCTGGCGCAGTTCAGCCAGATCCTGACCGTCGCCATTCTGGGGTTGGCCGCGGTCACCTTCGCCCTCGGCCTGCTGCGCGGACAGGATCCTGTGGAGACCTTCAACGCCGCCGTGGCGCTGGCCGTCGGCGCGATCCCGGAGGGGCTGCCCGCAGCGGTGACCATCACGCTCGCTATCGGCGTCGCCCGGATGGCCAAACGCCGAGCCGTGATCCGACGCCTGCCCGCCGTCGAGACACTGGGCAGCACGACCGTCATCTGCTCTGACAAAACCGGCACTCTCACCGAGAACGAGATGACGGTGCGCAAGATCTGGACTCCGGAGAACTCCATGGAGGTGACCGGCTCTGGTTACGCCCCTGAGGGCACCCTGCTCGCGACAGGAGGGGCGACCGTCTCGATCGACGACGACGCTGCGCTGCGCTGGACGCTGCTCGGCGGAGCGGCATGCAACGATGCGGCACTCAACCGCGTCGACGGCCGGTGGCAGGCGACCGGCGACCCGACCGAGGCGGCGATGGTCGTCGTTGCCGCGAAGGCAGGCATCCCACCGGACCGGGTCGGCGCCGAACTTCCCCGGCGTGCCACGATTCCGTTCACCTCCGAACGACAGTACATGGCGACTCTTCACGAATGGGGCCGGTCCGAGCACGTTGTTCTGGTCAAGGGCGCTGTGGAACGCATGCTGGAGATTTGCGACTCTCAGATGCGTGCCGACGGCTCACTTCGCGCGCTCGACCGCGCGGCGGTGACCGAGGCGGCCGATCGCCTCGCGGCCGAGGGGCTTCGCGTTCTGGCCTGCGGAATCCGAACGTCGGTCTCACCAGATGAATTCGGTGAAGAGGCGGTGGTCGGCGCGACGGCCTTCACCGGCATGCAAGCCATGCTGGACCCACCGCGGGCGGCCGCCGCACCAGCGGTCACCGCGTGTCACTCGGCGGGTATCGCGGTCAAGATGATCACCGGCGACCACGCCGGCACGGCGAGGGCCATCGCATCGGCAGTCGGTGTGCTCGACCGTACGGACAGCACCTCCGACCAGGTGTTGACGGGCGCTCAGTTGGCCGTCACACCGGCCGACGAACTGCCCGAGGCAGTACAACGAGCCAGCGTCTTCGCCCGGGTGTCACCCGAGCAGAAGCTGCGGCTCGTCCGGGCCCTGCAGCAGAGGGGACACGTCGTCGCGATGACTGGCGACGGCGTCAACGACGCTCCGGCGTTGCGGCAGGCCAACATCGGAGTTGCGATGGGTCGTGGCGGCACCGAGGTCGCCAAGGACGCGGCCGACATGATCCTCACCGACGACGATTTCGCCACCATCGAAGCGGCGGTGGAGGAGGGCCGCGGCGTCTTCGACAACCTGACGAAGTTCATCACCTGGACGCTGCCGACGAACATCGGCGAGGGGCTGGTCATCCTGGTGGCGATCGCGTTGGGCGCGACACTCCCGATCCTGCCCACCCAGATCCTCTGGATCAACATGACCACCGCCGTCGCCTTGGGACTCATGCTGGCCTTCGAACCCAAAGAGGCCGGGATCATGACGAGGCCGCCGCGTGACCCCGACCAACCGCTGCTCACCTCGGCGTTGGTGGGTCGGATTCTCCTGGTATCCAGCCTCCTGGTGGCCGGATCGTGGTGGCTCTTCCAATGGGAACTCACCCACGGCGCCGAAGTGGCCGAAGCACGCACGGCGGCGCTGAATCTCTTCGTCGTGGTGGAGGGGTTCTACCTCTTCAGCTGCCGCTCGCTGACCCGATCGGCTTGGCGGATTGGGTTGTTCACCAATCGGTGGCTGATCGTAGGTGTCGGTGTGCAGGCCATGGCGCAGCTGGCCATCACCTACCTTCCGGCCATGAACCTCGTGTTCCAGACCGCTCCCCTGGACGCGGGGAGTTGGCTGCGCATCTTCGGAATCGCGGTCGCCATCAGCCTGGTGGTCGCAGCCGAGAAATGGATCCGGGCACGGAGATGGTCGCCGTGAATCCGACCCACAGCCGTCATGACGCCGGCCGACCGCACACCTGCGCGGCGCCGGGCCGTTCCATCGACGACCAGGGCGGCCGCTGACGTGTCCGCTTCTGGCGGTCGGACCTCGGCCGGGGGAACCAGCACCCCGGTCGGTGAAGCTGCCGATGTCTCCGTTCGCACCGGGACAGATGTTGCCCACGAGCTCGACGTCGACCCGGCGGTCGGGTTGAGCGCAGCGGAGGCCGCGCGGCGACTGGCGGTCGACGGGCCGAACGAGCTGAGGCCGAAACCGCCCGCGCCCCTGTGGCGGACAGTGTTGGACAATTTCCGGGATCCGCTGATCTATCTGCTCCTCGCGGCGGTCGTCGTATCGCTGGCGGCGTGGGTCGCCGAAGGTGCACGCGGTGTCCCGATCGATGCCGTCGTCATCGCACTGGTGGTACTTCTCAACGCGGCCATCGGGTTCATCCAGGAGCACCGGGCCGAGCGGGCGGTGGCGGCACTGCAGAGCGTGACCGCGGTGCGAGCCACCGTGCTCAGGGACGGTGAGTTGCACACCGTGCCTTCAGGTGAGCTGGTACGCGGCGACATCCTGGTGCTGTCCGAGGGGGAAGCCGTTGGCGCCGACGGCCGTCTGCTCGAGGCCAGCGGCCTGCGCGTCACCGAGGCGGAACTAACCGGCGAGAGCGAGCCGGTGACCAAGGACCCCGCAGCGTTGGCCGGTACGGTCGTCATCGGTGACCGCACCGACATGGTGTACCGGGGTACCGCGGTGGTTCAGGGCGTCGGCCGTGCCGTGGTCACCAGCACCGGCATGGATACCGAGATGGGCGCCATCGCCCAGATGCTCGAGGACGCCGAGGATCAGCCGACGCCACTGCAACGCGAGATCGCCCGGGTGGGAAAGATGCTGGGGATCGCGGTCGTCGGCATCGCGGTCGTTGTCATGGCGGCGACCGCCCTGGCCAACGACGTGTCAACCTTCTCCGGCATGGTGACCGTGCTGTTGCTCGGGGTTTCGCTCGCGGTCGCCGCCGTCCCGGAAGGACTGCCGGCCATCGTCACGGTCGTTCTCGCACTGGGGGTCGAGCGCATGGCAAAGGCCCGCGCGATCGTCAAGGACCTGCACTCCGTCGAGACGCTGGGCACCGCGAGTGTCATCGCGTCGGACAAGACCGGCACCCTGACCAGGAATGAGATGACGATCAGGCACGTGCGCACCTCATCGGGGGAGCTGGAGCTCACCGGCACCGGCTACCGTCCCGGTGGAGAGGCGCTCACCGCGGGGCGGAGTGGGCCCGGCCCGGCCCTGCGGCACGAGGCGATGCTCGTGCTCGGCGGCGGAGCCCTGGCCAACGACGCACAGGTACACCCCACCGACGGTGATTGGGAAATCCACGGTGACCCAACCGATGCAGCCTTTCTGATAGCCATCCACAAACTCGACGAGATCGCCGATGAGGTTCACCGATACGTCCGGCGCTCAGAACTTCCGTTCACCTCCGAGCGCAAGATGATGTCCGTCGTCGTCGAGCGCGTGGACGACGGCGTCGGATTGCTTGTCACCAAGGGGGCACCCGACGTGCTGCTCAGCCGGTGCACCCGCCGGCAGGTGGACAGTGATGCCATCGCGCTGACGGAGGCCGACCGTAGGGCCGCGACGGAAGACGTCGAGGCGTTGTCCGCGCAGGCGCTTCGAACTTTGGCCGTGGCCTATCGCCGGTTCGACGGGGACACGGCCGCGGAATCCGACGAACACGACCTGGTGTATCTGGGTGTGGTGGGCATGATCGACCCGCCGCGCGAAGAGGTACCGGCTGCCGTCGCCGAGGCCCGCACCGCGGGGATGCGAGTGGTGATGGTGACCGGTGACCACCCGGGCACCGCGGTGCGGATCGCCGAGGAGTTGGGGATCGCCCAACCCGGGGCCAAGGCCGTCACACCGGGAGAATTGGACGCCGTCTCGCCTGAGCGACTGCGCGGCATCGCGGCCACCGCCGACGTGTACGCCCGGGTGACTCCGAAGGACAAGCTGCAGATCGTCGAAGCCCTGCGGGACAACGGTGAAGTCGTTGCGGTCACCGGGGACGGCGTCAACGACGCCCCGGCGCTCAAAGCCGCCGACATCGGCGTGGCCATGGGCACCGGCACCCAAGTGGCCAAAGAAGCCGCACAAATGATCCTGGGTGATGACAACTTCGCCACGATCGTCGTCGCGGTCCGACAGGGACGGGTGATCTTCGACAACATCCGCAAGTTCCTGCGCTACCTGCTCTCGTCGAACATCGGCGAGGTCTTCACCGTGTTCTTCGGAATGATGTTCGCCGGATTCCTCGGAATCACCGGAGCCGAAGAGGAGATCGCGGTCCCGCTGCTGGCGACACAGATCCTCTGGGTCAACCTCATCACCGATTCCGCACCTGCGCTGGCGATGGGTGTCGACGGCGAGATCTCGGACGTGATGGCTCGACCACCACGGCGTGTCAGCGATCCAATACTGGACCGCGGTACCTGGCTGGGAATTCTCTTCGTCGGCGCGGTGATGGCCGTGGTCACCCTGATGACCGTGGACATCCTCCGCCCCGGCGGCTTCTTCTCCGGCGCCGAGTCGCTGGACACCGCACGCACGGCCGGGTTCACCACACTGGTGTTCGCGCAGTTGTTCAACGCCTTCAACGCACGCTCCGGCACCGCCAGCGCGATTCGGAACCTGTTCGCAAACAAATGGTTGTGGGCTGCGGTGGCCTTCGGTTCGGTGCTTCAGATCGCCGTGGTGCACACGCCGTTGCTGCAGCACGCGTTCGGGACGGTGCCGCTGAACACCACGCAGTGGGTGATCGCGATCGCCATGGCGTCGTTGGTGCTGTGGTCTGAAGAGCTGCGGAAACTGGTGGCCCGCCACCTGAGTTCCGGATGCGGGTCAGCGCCGCGTGGCGAGCGTCTTGCGGGCGGTCATCCGAGATAACGGTCAAGCACGGCACGGATGAGCTGTTGGCGGACGCGTTCGACCTCCGCCGCCCGGTGCGCGGCGATCGCGTCCTCCCAGGCGGCCACCTGCGCGGCCAGTTTCCTGTCGGCGATGGTGTGTTCCAGCCACCGCGAGAAATCACCGCGCTCGAGATGGTATTCCAGTGCCTCGGGGGTGATACGGCGGAGCGCGGCGCCGAACTCCTCCATAGTCGCCGCGGGCGGTATCGATTGCCCGTCGAAAGAATGGAAGTGGAAACTCCGCTCTTTGGGCAGCGCGACATCAGCGTACTTGTGCCGGTGCCTGATGTGTCCCGTGGCCCGCTCGGCCACGGTGAAGCGGCGCGGTGGATCTCCGCCGTACCGGACTGCGGCGTACGGGAGGGGATGCGGCGCGGACAGATTCTGCTCTCGGTAGTCCATCTCGATCACCACGTCACTGGCATCGATCTCGTCGGCCGGCAGCGCCGCCGGGGTGAACGAGGACAGCACGTAGCCGCCGCGGCGGACCCACCGAACCTCCTGGCCGGGCCCGAGCAGGTGCGCTTCGTCGTAGATGGTCCAGTGCGGGAACCCGTGTTGTTCGCGGTGCGCCTCAACGATCGGGCGCAGGCGGTGCACATAGTCGTATTTGTCGGCGGCGGACAGTGCGGACAGATCGACGACGGCGCTGCCGCTGGGATGGAACATACTGACGAGTTCGGAGGGTTGCGGCAGGTAGTGGTGGCTGTCCACCAGACCCGTGCGGTCCATGGTCGCCAATTGCGTGTGGTCACCTTCCGGGTCGACGATCAGCACGCCGTATCCGGCAAGGATCCAGCGCTCCGCCATCAACCCGATGATGTGACTCTTACCCGAGCCGGTCGGGCCGGTGACCATGATCCGGCCCTGACTGCCCGGCAGTCGAGCCGGCGTACCGTCGTCGAAGGCACCGATGTCGATCCACCGTCGCATCGGGCACCACCGCCGCGCTCCGGTGAGTATCGATCCGGTCAGTATCCGGGCGACTCCCTCGCCGTCGTTGTCGTCGAGCACCTCGTCGGCGTGGGCCTTCACCGATGGGAGTGCATTGGCCACGGCGACACCGAGTTCGGCGGCCGCCATCATCGACACGTCGTTCTCGGCATCTCCGATCGCGATGGTGTTGTGTGGCGAGCGGTTCATCCGCGCCAGCACTCCGCACAGGCTGGTTCCCTTCGTGACCCCCGCGGGCAGAATCATCAGGGCGCCCCGGTTTCGGATGATCTGGCAGTCCAGCCCGAGTTTTCCGATCGCCTCGACAGCGCTGAGCGCGTACTGACTATCGGTTGCGATCAGCGCTTGGCCGCGACGGAACGGTATTCCGCGGGCACTCAGCTCTGCATCGAGGGTCGGTTCCACCGCTGGTGTGAGCGCCACCGGCTCGCCGTCGACGACCGCGACTGCACCGTTCTCGAGTACCAGTGCATCGGCGTGGTTGGCCAGGTTCGGGAAATCCGCGCTCAACTCGCGGCCGATGCGACCGGTCACCAGCACGATCTGCGTTGCGTTGCGGCGGGCGTCGCGGATGGAACCGATGGCTTTTGACGACAGTGCGCCGTTCGACGTCAAGGTGCCGTCGATGTCGACCGCCACCACTTTGAAGAAACCCACAGTGTCCCCGACCTGTCTGTGTCCCCGACCTGTCTGCTCGACTTCCACCACCCATCGGGGAATCTAAGGCATGGAACCCTCGGCTCCTAGGGTCCTTCGGCCTCTCCGCCGACCCGGACATCAGTGCGGATCCGAAGGCCGGATATGGACTTCCGTGATCACGTGACGGCCGATACCGGTCACCTCGACGCGGTAAGGCGGAAGGTCGATGCAGTCCCCGGCAATCGTCGGTATCCGGCCCAGTACGGAAAGTACGAGTCCGGCGATCGTGGTGTAGTCGCCAGGAGGTAAGGTGGAGAACTCGATCCCGAGGTCGGAAAGATCGTGAATCGGGAACGCGCCCGGCAGGATATGGCTGCCGTCGGGCAATGCCGTGGCGGTTCGGATGTCTTCGTCGGCCTCGTCATAGATCTCGCCGACGATCTCCTCTAGCAGGTCCTCGAGCGTGACGATGCCGTCGACGCCGCCGCGCTCGCCCACCACGAGTGCCAGATGTTCATGCGCGGCGAGGAGTTGGCGCAGCGCGGCGGAGACTCGCAGACTGTCCGGCAGTCTCAGCACCGGCCGCGCGACGGAGCCGACGGTGCCGCGGTCGCCCAGCAGATCGCGCAGGTGCACCACCCCGGTGGCGTCGTCCAGTTCCCCTGATCGGGCAACCGGCGCCCTCGTGTGGCCGGATGCCGCGAGTTCCATGCGGGCCCGGGGCAGTGGCAGTTCGCCGTTCAGCCGGAAAACCGCGGTGCGGGGGACGACCACTTCGCGCAGCGAACGCTCGTGGATCTCCAGCGCACCGGACATGATCGTACGTTGCTCGGTGGTGAGACCCCCGAATCCCGTGACCAGTTCGCGGAACTCCTCGACGGTCAGTTCTTCCCGCCCGACGGCGGGATCACCCCCGAGGCTCTGCACGACGAGGTCGGTGGCCTTGCCCAGAAGCCACGCGATCGGTGCGGCGACGGCCGACAGGGCACTCAAAGGAGAGGCCACGGCAAGAGCCCAACGACGGGCGTTCTGCATCGCCAGCCGTTTGGGCGCGAGCTCGCCGAATACCAGCGTCACGCCCGCCACCGCCACCGTCACCACAGCGATGCTCACCGGCGTCCGGGCGCCGGCACCCAGAAAGCTCAGCAGTGGTGCCAGCGGCTCCGCCAGGGTCACCGCTGCAGCGGCCGAGGCGAAGAACCCGGCCAGGGTGATGCCGAGCTGAATTGTGGCCAGGTAGCGGTTCGGTTCCCGCGCCAGCCGAACGACGGTGTGGTCCCGTCGGCCGCCGCGATGCTCGAGTTCGCGCAACTGGCCCTCTCGCAGCGAGATGAACGCCGCTTCGCTACCGGACAACAGCCCGTTGACCAGGACCAGCGCCGCCACCAGGGCCACGTTCGACCAATAGTCGTTCATCGTGCTGGCTCAGCCCTCACTCGATCCGTCGTCCCGAGTCTGTGCGTGCTACTGCGGGTGCAACAAGAGTCGGTGCAACAAGAGTCGGTGCAACAAGAGTCGGTGCAACAAGAGTCTTTGTGCCCTGACGGTTCTCTCTGGGGGGTGGTGGTGCGGTAAGGGGCCGATCGGCCCTTATATGCCGATCGGCCCCTATATTAGGCCAGCGGATAGCGTCCCATGACTTGCCCACTGACGAGGGCGAAACGACTGCGCCGCGTCGCCGGTGAACCCTGTGTGTCCGCGCCCGGATGCGCGGACATCTCTGGTCGCCGTCTCTGAGCGCCGGGCTACGCCAGCCGACGTTCGGGATCGGCTCACCCCGGGCTGAAGTTCGAGGCTTGCGCGCCAAGAATTGGGTCACCTGCTTGCCCGGTCGCCTCTCCGAGGGGCGTCTGCGCGGTCAGGATGCGGTTGACGAGCGCCATCGCAGCCCTCATCTGCTTCTCGGCCTGGTCCAGGTTGGCGGTGAACTCACCTTGGTAGTTGTGCGGCGACTCGGCGACCACCGCCAGACACATGTGGGCCGCCGAGTGGGCGTCCTCCGTCGCGGCGCTCAGCTTCGCGCTCAGGTCGGGGTCAGGAGAGGGTAGTTGAGCAGGAATGCCCACCGCCGCACCGTCGTGCATCCGCTGACATGCCGACGCGAGTGCCGACGCGTTCATCCGGCGAAGCGAACTCTCGGAGTCGTAGAGCGCATCCTGCAGATCCGTGACCGCCGGCTGCGCGGTCACCCACCACTGGCGGACAGCTGCCTGCTCAGACGGCATGACCACGTCACGCGTCCGCGTGGCGTCGACGGCGAAGATCAGCACCGCCACGGCGACGGCGACCGCCACGATTGTGGCCAACACCACGCCCGGACGGCCGACCGAGTGATACCGCCGACGACGCCCTGCCGGTTGGGGCGACACATCGGCCCGCACGTCAAGGGCCGCGCCACACACCGGGCAGAACCCGGTCGTGGTGCGGTGATCCTCGGGGCACGCTGGCGACCCCTCGGCAGCCGGAGGGTTCAGGGTCATTGCGACCGGACCACGATCACCGGGACGTCGACCGCCTGCACGACAGCTGAGCTCACCGATCCGAGCAGCATGCCGGCGAATCCGCCGCGGCCATGGCTGCCCACCACCACGAGTTGGGCGTCCGCGGAGTGCTCGACGAGCCGCCGCGCGGGACTGTCGTACTCGACGACCCGTCGTACCCGAACCTCGGGATAGCGTTCCTGCCAGCCGGCGAGGCGCTCGGCCAGGGTCTCCTCGGCCTGGTCCCTGGACTCGTGCCAGTCCATTCCTGCACCGGGCAGCGCAACCACATCGATCCAGACGTGCACGGCCACGAGTTCGGCGCCGCGCTGGGCTGCTTCGTCGAAGGCCAGTGCGGTGGCCGCCTCGGAGGTCGGTGACCCGTCGATGCCGACGATCACCGGCGCATCGGCAGCCGGCAACCGGCCGCCCCGGCTGCGGACCACCGCGACCGGGCAATGCGCATGGTGGATCAGCCCGGCGCTGACCGAACCGAGCAGGACACGGCGGACTGCGCCGAGCCCGCGGGCCCCGACGACGACCATCTGCGCGTCCTTCGACGCATCGACGAGTGCTTCCACCGCCCCCGCGAACAGCACCTTGCTGCGCACCTCCGGGGTGGGTCCGGGACCGAACTCGGCCAGCAGCGCCTTGCGCGCACGGCCCAGCACGTCCTCGGCGTAATCCCTTTCGTACGCGGAGATCTGGTCCTGCAGCATGATGGTCGGCCAGCTGACGGCCATCGGCGTGACGACGTTGACGAGAGTCACCGGTCTGCCGGATGTCTGCGCCTTCCTTGCGGCCCACCGTACGGCGACCTCGGACTCCGGTGAGCCGTCGACACCGACCACGATCCCGTTGCGGCGTGTCGAACCGGGCATGTGCTGGCCGCTCACTTCGAGTGTCGTGAGGCGATGTGGGTGCTCACAATCGCCGTCCCGGCGATCACGACGGCGATCGGTACGGCTGCGGTCGGCCACTCCATGACGTTTCTCCCTGTCGGCGGCTGTTCTGTCTGTCGGCGGCTGTTCTGTCGGCTCGTCTCCGACGTTAAGATTTCCGCGCTGGGCACACCAGGGCCGTTGGTCCCGGGGTGGGATGCCGGTAGTCCTGTGCGGCGCGCGTTCAGACGAGCAGAACCGCGGCGCCGGCGATGCGGCCCGCGCTCAGCGCGTCGAGCGCATCGTCGGCTCGGTTCAGCGGGTATTCCGGGCTCGTCACCTCGATGTGATGGCGGCCGGCGAACTCGAGGAATGCCCGTGCGTCGGCGCGGGTGTTCGCCGTCACCGACCGCACCTGGCGCTCCTGGAACAGGTGGCGTTGATAATCCAGTGCAGGGATGTTGCTCAGATGAATGCCCGCGATGGCCAGCGTTCCACCGCGGTCGAGCCCCTCCAGCGCGGGCAACACCAGATCGCCGACGGGAGCGAACAGGATTGCGGCGTCGAGTTCGACCGGCGGCGGGTCGGCGGCGCCCTGCACCGATGCAGCGCCCAGCGCCCGTGCCAGCTCCCGCGCGTGCTCCCCCCGGGTCATGACGTGGACTTCGGCGCCCTGCGCGAGCGCCACCTGCGCGGTGATGTGGGCACTGCCGCCGAAGCCGTAGATGCCTAGCCGGCCGCCCGGCGGCAGATCCGCACGCAGTAACGACCGGTATCCGATGATGCCGGCGCACAACAGCGGCGCCAGCTCGGTGTCGGTGTATCCGGCTGGCAGCCGGTGAACGAAAGCCGCCGGCGCCGTGGTGAATTCGGCATATCCACCGTCGGCATCCCACCCCGTGTAGCGCGAGTGCGGGCACAGGTTCTCCTGCCCGCGGCGACAGTAGCGGCACTGCCCACAAGTGTGCCTGAGCCACGCCACGCCGACTCGGTCGCCCACCGCGAACTCGGAATCCGTTTCCGGACCGACGGTGACCACCTCCCCCACGACCTCGTGCCCCGGCGTCACGTGTTGACGGTGGACGGGCAGATCCCCCTCCGCGACGTGCAGGTCGGTGCGGCACACCCCGCATGCCCGTACGGCGATCAGGAGCTCACCGGGGCCGGGTTCGGGCACTTCGGTGGTGATCCACTCCAGCGGACGCGTGCCGATCGGCCCTGGGACGCGGATCCGCCAGGCATGCATCATCCGGGAAGTCACCGCTCTACCCCGCGGGCGTTATCAGTCCGTAGTGGCCGTCGTAGCGGTGATACAGCACGCAGGCACGTCCCTCGGCGGCGTCGATGAAGAACAGGAACGGCAGTCCGGACAGGTTCAGACGTTCCACGGCCTGCGCCGTCGTCAGGCAGGCCGCCGGCTGCTCACTGATGGTCACCGGTGACTCGAACGGCGCCAACTGCTCTCGAGGGGTCGGCGCCACGAGCGCCAGCCGGTATCCGGTGTCCCCGCCTCGGTACAGCACCGCGGCGTATCCGGTGGCCTTCTCGGTGAACAGATGGAACTCGTAGTCGAGCAGTTCCAGCTCCTGCGCCGCCTCGTCGACTGTGCATGCCGCCGGCGTGAACGACTTGCGGCGCACCACCTGGCGGTCCTGGGCTGGCCGGGGGAAGTGTCCGGGACGGTGCTGCGGTTCGGATCGGTGGCGCCACTCAGGTGGCTCACCGGTAGGTGCTCCACGCCGCCGCGCCTCCCGGTGTCCGGCGAGCCGCTCGAGCCGCCGCCGAAGTCGAGCGTCGAGCCGATCGATCGCCTCATGAGCCGTGGCGCCCTCGACCTGTGCCCGTACCAGCCGACCTTCCAGGTCGAGGTTCGCCTGTGCGATGACGGGCCGTTCCACCGCCGGGTCCGCATGCTTGGTGAGTCTGACCCGGGCGGCGAGCACGGGGCGGTCGGCGACGCGGCCCAGCCGGCCGATCTTGGCCCTGGCGTATTCGACGGCACCCGCCAAGTCGCCGCTGGTCGTGACGTTGACATCGAGATCAGGTGCTGATGAGGCCTTTTTGTTCACAAGAGCCTTTTTGTTCACAAGACATTGTGATACTCGAATCCCTCGCCGCCGAACAGGGCATTTGGTCACCGCCATCGGAGTCCGAGGATCCGGTCGCTCACGGTCGTCCACGCCCGCCCGCGCAGCGGCCCATCGTCCTGCAGCTCGTCGTCCTCACCTCCGGTGCGATCCTGGTCGACACCGCCACGACATCGTCGCGGATTCGTCGCTCGGGGCTCATGACGTCCGCCACTTCTCCAAGCCGTCAGGCTGCTCGAGCATTTCGTTGATCGCGGCGAGGAACGACGCACCGCGGTGGCCGTCGCTGGCTCGGTGATCGGCCGCCAGGGTGGTGGTCATCGCGGTCGCGATGCGGACACCACCGTCGACGGCACACACGCGCTGGGCCGGCTTGCCGAACCCGACCAGGGCGACTTGTGGCGGATAGATGACTCCGTGCACCGTGTCGACCCCCTGGTCGCCCAGATTGGTGACCGTGATGGACGGGTCCGACATCTCCGAACTGCGCAGCGAACCGGCCCGAGCGCGTGCCACCAGATCGGTCAGGGCCATCATGAGTTCGTCGATACTCTTGTCGGGGACGTCGTGGATCGCAGGCGCAACCAGTCCCCCGCCGCGCAGTGAGATGGCGACACCGACGTGCACGCCGTCGGCCCCGACGAACGCGTCGTCCCGCCAGAAGCCGTTGAATTCCGGAAAGCGGTGGGCTACGGCGCCGACGGCCTTGATCTGCAGGACCGCCGGCAGCACACGTTCGGTGATGGGCCGTGCGGCGTTGCGCTCAGCCAGCCACGCCAACGCCGGGTCCAGCAGGACTTCGTCGGCCAGGTAGTAGTGCGGTATCTCGCGCTTGGACCGGCTCATCGCAGCGGCTATCGACGCGCGCATCGCCGCGGCCCGGTCCCGTGCGGTCGACCCGTCACCCGGCTGCTTCGTCGCGGCCGCGGCCCGTTTCACGTCGTGGATCGTCACGGCGCCCTGCGGGCCGGTGCCGGCGAGTGCCTCGGCGTCGATGTTCAACGACGCCGCCAGCCGCCGGGCTGCCGGGGAGACCACCCATCGCCGATGCGGCCGGGTGACGATGGCTGGACCCGCGGCCGGAGCCGGCCTGCCGGCGCCTTCTGGCGGCTCGACGGCCACGGACGGTTCATGTTCCGTGCGCGGGGCCGCGGATGCTGTCGTCTGGGGCGTCTCACCCGGCGCGAGCAGCGTGGCCAACGGGGTCCCGACCCGCACGCTCTGGCCCTCCGACACGAGGAGCGCGTCGACGGTTCCCTCCTGCCGGCACTTGACTTCGACGGCGGACTTGGCCGTCTCGACGACCGCGACGACCTGGCCACGGGTGACGGTGTCACCGGAATTGATCAGCCACTGGTCAAGCATTCCCTCGTCCATGTCGCAGCCGAGGGCGGGCACCCGGAACTCGGTCATGCGGGACCGCCGCAGGGTTCCGTCGCCGCGGTCACGATCTGAGCGGTCTGTCGCAGCGCCGCCTGCTCGAGATGCTTGGCATAGGGCACCGGCACCTCGGCGCTGCACACCCTCGCCACGGACGCGTCGAATTCGCAGTCGACGCCTGCGAGCGCGCGTCGCTCGGCGGCGCCGAGGGTCTTCGGCAGCGACTCGCCGTAGGTTATGAGGGCGACGTCCGTCCCGGAGCGACGAATCGCCGCGCGGGCGATGTCGGTGGCGCGCAATGTCGTCACATCCGCCGACGAGTTGGCCAGCGCGACGTGCTCGAACACGATGACCGGGTCGTCGTCCGCCAGCGCGGTCATCACCATGCCGTATGCGTTGTCCACCGTCGCCGGGGCCACCACCTTGATCCCCGGTATGTGGGCGCAAGAAGAATGAAGTTCACCGTCACGATTTCGACGGTGGGACGCAGCCCACCCAGCGCAGCGCCGATCCTGACCCCGACGAACCAGAGCTCCGACAGTGCGGTGTCGGGGTTCCTCGAGGAGTCGCCTCGACGCGGCATAGGTGCCGCCGTAACGATCGACGTCCTCACCCTCACCCATCAGCGCCACCCGGTTAGCGGCCGCCGGCCTCCGTCCCCGCACAGGGATTCGGGACGGGCGCCTAATCGGATGTGGCACGTGTCTTGTCGTGGTCGGGTGAGATCGGGGTGATCCGGCAGTCCTCCGCGGTCTTGCGGATGATCATGGCTTGGACTGCTCTCCGGAGCTTTGGCTTAGGGCTCCGCAACGCACCGCCGGGGCGATGTTGTCCATGACGCGGTCGAGCAGCGTATGGTACACGGAGCCGTCGTCATACAGTCGGCGGTAGCCGTGGCGGAGGAGAAACGCACCGAGGCGCCGATCGACCGGCCAGTTACCGTAGACGGCCCCGGCGAACTCCGACCGGAGGAACTGCCACGCGACATCGTCGAAGTGACCTGACGTCGGGTTGTTGCGATCGATTGGGGCCATGGCGGTCCTTTCCGCTCGTGCAGTCGCCTTCATGGTTCGCGAAATCCTCCGGCGCCGATAGAGACAAAAGTCACCACACCGCGGTTACCCAGCTGTTGCGGGCTGAGTGGTCGGTCGTGTGTCTGGGAACAGAGATATGGGTCTGCCGGCGTGGGCTGAGTGTTAACCGTCTCTCTGATGACCACCCACGGGGTGTTGTGCCGTCGTTGATCCTGCCGATGTGGTGGTCAACAGTGGCGCGGGTGACCTGGTGGGCAACGGCTGACCAGATCCCGGTCGATGAGGTTCGGTCGATGAGGTCGTCACCGAAGTCGGTCAGCGCCAGCCTGGCAGCGCCGCAAGTTCCCGGCGCTGCTGGGTGATCCGACCGTAACGCGGATTGTGGTGCAACAGCCGATTGTGGTGCAACAGCCGATTGTGGTGCAACATCGGGATGGGTTCTGCCGGGCGGGCTCTGAGCTTAGCTGAGTGTGTCTCTGAAGTATGTTCAGGCGCCGGCCGCCCAAGGCCGTGAGGACCTCGATGTGGGCCCGGCTGTATGGCGAACGCGCTGCGGGCAACCGTGCTCGGCGTGGCCGTTGACGCGGCGCCCTGCATCGGGGACACGAGGCTGCGTGATGGCGCGTTCCGAGTGTCCCGACCGGTGCTGTGTGCAGGCGCGTTCTGGTTCACGTGGGAGATCCGACCGCCGAGCAGGCCTGTGCGTCGGCGCGGCATTTCGGCGCGCGTCGCAAGGCGTACAACGGGGCCGTCGCCGTGGGTCCGTGCAAACGCCGGCGCACCATCGAAGACCCGGTGTGCGTCAACGCCCAGACGGGGCAGCCGCCGTGGAGTCGGTGCTCGCCGGAGGTCTACGCCGATGGCATCGCCGGCGCGGTGGACGGGCGATCTCGGTCTCCACCTTCACCGGACGCGTCGGCGCCGCCCGGCGTGATCTTCGGCATCAGCTATGCCGGGACCGGGCCCTTCGGCCGTCCGCCGAAAGGCCTTTTGGCAGTATCGGAGCATCGCCGCTCGGCGACACACTTGGATTCGTGACGCGCTCCGACACATCCCTGATGCGCGACGAGGAAGTCCGCGTGGCTACCCGATCCGCCGTGGTGTCCGGTCACCTCGCCGTTCCCGAGCAGCCGCGGGGCGTCATCGTATTCGCCCATGGCAGCGGAAGCAGCCGACACAGCCCCCGGAACCGGTACGTCGCCGAGGTGTTGAACGGCGCCGGTTTCGCCACCCTGCTGTTCGATCTGCTGACCCCCGAGGAGGAGCGCGATCGCGCCAATGTCTTCGACATCGGGTTGCTCAGTTCGCGGCTGGTCGATGTGACCAGATGGTTGGCCGCAGAGCCGGAGACCGGCTCACTCCCGGTCGGTTACTTCGGGGCCAGCACCGGAGCCGGGGCTGCGCTGGCCGCGGCCGCTGATCCCGCGGTGGCGGTGGCGGCGGTGGTATCCCGGGGCGGTCGACCCGATCTGGCCGGGACTGCGCTCGCCCACGTCGAGGCTCCCACCCTGCTGATCGTGGGCGGACGCGATCCAGAGGTCCTGGCCCTCAACCGGCAGGCGCAGGCCGCCATACCCGGCGAGTGCGAGCTCGCCGTCGTCCCCGGCGCGACGCACCTCTTCGAGGAGCCCGGGACGCTTGTGCAGGTGGCCGAGTTGGCAAGTGCGTGGTTCGACCGGCATCTGGGTCGCCGGCCCGCCGGGGATTGACCCGCCGATTTCCAACGCCCGTTCACACGGTCTCGAGGAGATGACATGACCACCGATCCGTCCGGATCCGCGACCGGACCCGCAGCCGGCCAGTACAGCATCGAGGAGGAAGACCAGTTGACTTCGGAGGAGAGCCCGACTCTGCGGCCGTTGTCGAGGGGGCGGAGCGGGCAGTCGGCTTCCCGCGCCGGGGCGAGGTCGGCGGACCGCGTGCGGGCCGGCTCGTCGCGCCCGATCAAGGTTTCGGCGAGGACGACGAGGCCGACCTGGTCGCCACGGACGTCGGTATCGACGGTGGTGGGGCCTCCGCGGAGGAGGCGGCGGTCCATGTGATCGACGAAGACGACCCAGCAGAGGACTGAACAGAGGCGACGGATCGCCGTCGGCCGGTAAGGCGGCCGGCACATCGGACGGAAGCGACGGGCATCGCCACACTCCCCCGCGGTCGGCGATCTCGGGTCAGTCGCGGTAGAAACCCACGAACCGACGCGCAATCCGAGATGTGTGTGGGAAGCCGTCCTGCCCCCAGCCGGAGGGCGACTACTTCGCGTCGCCGCGGAGGATGGCCGACTGCACGGCCCCGAATCGGCGGCCGGCGCGTTCGCCGGCGGCGTGCTGCTCATCGGCGGTCAGGACCACCGCATCGGGGCCGGGGAAGACCGTCGCCACGTGATCGGTGTCGAGCCAGCGCACGACGTACGGCGGCGAACCGTCCGTGGAGTGCACCTCGGTGATCAAACCCCGTTGGTCGGGCCGATCGACCGTCGTTCCCTTGATGACGAGCCAGTCACCCACCTTGGCCTTCATGATGTCCCCTTCCATCCGGTAACCAATATCGTCCACCCGGTCCGCGCGGGATAGGGGCAGGAGGACACCAGCCCGCGGGTCGAACGTCCCCCCGGTCTCCGAGCGATGGGGACTTTCGGCTCTGTTGCCCGCGCTGTCCAGGCCGCCTGGGAATCGGCCGCACGATCCGCAACGGGGATCGGCCTGCCGCCCACGCGATCACCGAGTCCGCCGGTCGACGTGACCGCGACCGCATCACCGTGGTCCCGGCCAACTGACGTTGGCATCGCAAGGTGGAACCTTCGGCAGCGGCGTCCCTGCGCAGCGCGATAGCGTCGTAGCCATGTCAGATGCAAACGTGCCGGATCGAACCAAGCCCGATGCCCCCGAGCCGGTCTCCGTCCTCCCCCAGAGCGAATGCTGGCACCTGTTAGCCAGTGTGTCTCTCGGCCGGCTCATCACCAGCGTCGACGGCCAGCCCGAGATCTTCCCGGTCAACTTCGTCGTGCAGCGGCACACGGTGTTGTTCCGCACCGCAGAAGGGACCAAGCTGGTGAGTACGGCCGTCAACCACAATGTGCTTTTCGAGGCCGATGACCACAACGTCGCCGAAGGCTGGAGCGTCGTGGTCAAGGGTGTGGCCCGGATCCTGCACGATGCCGACGAACTGGCCGAAGCCGAACGCGCGCAATTGCTTCCGTGGACCTCGACGGTCAAACAGCACTATGTCCGGATTCGCCCGCTGGGCGTCACCGGACGACGGTTCGTCTTCGGCGCCGGGATGGTGCGCTAACCGACGCGGTGCACCTCTGCACTCGCCGGGGCCGCGGCCGCCCCCGCCTGGCGGTGGCTCTCCGCGCGGCGCTTGATGCCGAGCAGCATGCCGCGGGTGAGCATTGCCCTCGCCGGCCCGAACAGTTCGGCGAGCATGACCTCGCCGGGGTGCCGCAATCCGAGCCGGGATCTGATCAGCAACCGGCAGCGGTCCACCCCGCGGGGCATCAGATGGAACGACCAGACCATGGTCCAGGGCACTCCCGGCGGTTCGGCGAACAGCACGACGGTCTTTCCCTCCACGAGTTCGGCGACCCGCATCTCGATACCGTCCTCCAACCAGAGCCATCCCTTCGGCGCCAGCCTCACCGGGTCCCCCACCGCGAGGTGCTGCCACTCGTCGTGGACCTGATCGGCGTTGCGGTACCGCAGGCCCAGGGTGTTCTCCAGGCGCTCGTAGCTGTAGAGACCGCCCCGGTCCTGACCCATCTGCACCAGCCACGGCCACGTCGACTCGGCGGGCGCCTCGATCGAAACCGCCTCGGTGGCTTGGAGCACCGGTGGGTGGACCAATCCATCACCGGGCAGGTGGCTGGCGGACTCCGCTTTGGTGGTGCCCCAGTCACGGAAGTAGCGCCTCGCCGCATACAGCAGGGCGGCAACTGCGCCCACCTTCACCACATCGCTCCTCATGCGTTCCTCATGCGTTCCAGCCTGCCCGGTCGCACCAAGCGCGACTAGGGCCGGTAGTCCCTTGCCGTTGCCGCCGTAGCCGTTTGTACGCCGCATCCACGACGACGACCGCGGGCATGGCGCAGAGCGCGACGGTGAAGCCGGTGACCGACGGACCGGCCTGCCCGAGCAGACGTGCGACCGGGGGAACGTAGAGCAGGATCACCAGGACGGCCAACTCGACGGCGATCGCCGCCACCAGCAGCCGGTTCGTCCGCATCGACACAGCCCACGCCGGTCGGGTGGCGCTGCGGCACGCGAACGCGTTCGCCACCTGAGCGAGCACGATTGCGGTGAACGCCGCGCCCGACGCGGTCACAAGGGGCTGTCAGCTGTTGCGGTGTGCTGTGCCCGCTCCTCTTGCGCGAAGGCGAAAAGTCCGTTGGGTACCACCACGATCAGGATCGCGACACCCAGCTGCGGGAGCCCCGCCACGAACGCCAGCCCGCTGGCCGACCCGAACACCAACGCGAAGAAATGCACGAGTTGCGCCGCCAGGCGCCGCCACCACGGCGCCGCCCGCCGCATCGGCAGTCGGTTGGGTCCTTCCGCAGCCAGTCGGCGCGCGGCCTCGGCGGTAGTGAGCCTCCGGCAGATCGCGCTTGCATATCCGCTTCTGGAACCGTCGCCACCCTGCCCGCTTCCATGGTTTCACCGCCCGACCGGCCTCGGTGATCTCACCGTAAGCAGGCGATGCGGTGCACGTCGCCGGACGAACGGCCCCCATCGGGAGGACTTCAGTCCCTATCGGGCGCCGCTCCGGTGGTGGTCGGATATGGATGTCGCAGTTACCGAACTCCTAGGGAGCGCTCATGAGCAATGTCGATGTGCAACAACATCACCGCCCGTCCTGGCCTGACATCAACGACTTCTTCTCCGGCTTTCCGGCGTGGGGGAATCGGCGCACGGTGTTCGGCGGGCACCCCATCAAGGTTGAAGAAGACATCAAGGATGACAAGTACGAACTGAAGGCCGAGATCCCCGGGGTGGATCCGGAGAAGGACGTCGACGTGGTGGTGCACGAGGGCGTGCTCACCATCAAGGCTGAGCGCAGCGAGAAGAAGGAGTCCAATGGCCGCTCGGAGTTCTCCTACGGGTCCTTCACCCGTTCGGTGACCCTGCCGGCAGGTGCCAACGAGGACGGCATCTCGGCCGGCTACGACAAGGGCATCCTCACCGTGTCAGTGCCGCTCAAGGAGCCCGCCAGCCCTGAGAAGCACATCACGGTCAAACCGGCGGAGTGACCGCTGCGCGGTCACGCCTGATCCGCCGCGACGAAGCTCATTGGACAAGACGATGACTCAGACTCACCGACCGTTGCAAAGCCCCCGGCGGGTCTTCCGGGACCGCCGGGAGGCCGGTCGGGTGTTGGCGAACCTGCTCACCGCCTACCGGGGCAGAGCTGACGTGATCGTGTTGGGGCTGGCACGTGGCGGCATCCCGGTGGCGTGGGAGGTCGCCGCGGCCCTCGACGCTCCCCTCGACGCGTTCATCGTGCGTAAGCTGGGGGCGCCGGGGCACGAGGAGTTCGCGATGGGAGCGCTGGCCACCGGGGGGCGCGTGGTGGTCAACGACGACATCGTGCGCGCGCTGCGGGTCAGCCCCCAGCAGCTGCGCGACATCGCCGAGCGGGAAGGGCGCGAACTGTTCCGCAGGGAAGCCGCCTACCGGCCCGGGCGCCCCCCGCTCGACGTGGCCGGCAAGACGGTCGTCCTGGTCGACGACGGACTGGCGACCGGAGCCAGCATGATGGCGGCGGTGCAGGCCCTGCGCGACGCCGAACCGGCCGAGATCGTGGTGGCGGTACCCGCCGCGCCGGAGTCGACCTGCCAGGAGATACTCGGCCTCGCCGATGACCTGGTCTGCGCCAGCATGCCGACGCCATTCGTCGCCGTCGGCGAATCTTTCTGGGATTTCCGGCAGGTCAGCGACGAGGAGGTCCGCGAGTATCTCGCCACCCCGACGACGGGCGTCGCCACCGAAGCCACGGCGACCACCCCGACACCGGACGCAGTGGTGCGCAGGTGCGCGGTGGACGCACCGAACGGTGTGCCGCCGACCGACGCACTGGAGGAGATCGTCGGTGACGCCCGCGTGGTCCTGATCGGCGAGGGCTCACACGGCACCCACGAGTTCTACGCGGCGCGCGCAGCGATCACCAAGTGGCTCGTCGAGCAGAAGGGTTTCTGCGCAGTCGCCGCGGAGGCGGACTGGCCCGACGCCTACCGCGTCAACCGCTATGTCCGTGGCCTGGGTCAGGACACCAACGCAGAGCAGGCCCTGAGCGGATTCCAGCGCTTCCCGGCGTGGATGTGGCGCAACACGGTGGTGCGGGACTTCGTCGAGTGGCTGCACGCCCACAACCGACAACACCCGTTCCTCGATCAACGCCAGACCGGGTTCTACGGCCTGGACCTCTACAGCCTGCACCGCTCCATGGAAGAGGTGATCTCCTACCTGGACCGGGTCGATCCGCGGGCCGCCGCCCGGGCGCGCCGCCGCTACGCCTGCTTCGACCACGCGGCCGCCGACGACGGTCAGGCCTACGGTTACGCCGCCGCCTTCGGCGCGGGGCTGTCCTGTGAGCGCGAGGCGGTGGACCAGTTGATCGACATGCACCGCAGCGCAATCGACTACCTGCGGCGCGACGGCCTGGTCGCCGAAGACGAGCTGTTCTACGCCCAGCAGAACGCTCAGACCGTCCGCGACGCCGAGGTCTACTACCGTGCAATGTTCAGCGGCCGGGTGACGTCGTGGAATCTGCGTGATCGACACATGGCCAAGACGCTGGAGTCGCTGTTGACTCACCTCGACCGCCACCGCGGCGGCACGCCCGCACGAATCGTGGTGTGGGCCCACAACTCTCATGTGGGTGACGCCAGAGCCACCGAGGTGGCCACCGACGGTCAGCTGACCCTGGGTCAGCTCACCCGCCAGCGATTCGGCGACAGCTGCCGCCTGATCGGCCTGACCACTTACAGCGGCACCGTCACCGCGGCGAGTGAATGGGGGGGCGCCGCCGAGCGCAAAGTCGTGCGGCCGGCGCTGAACGGCAGCGTCGAGGAGTTGTTCCACGAGGCCGACCGGCCCGCGTTCCTCATCTCACCGATGATCAGCCGCGCTGCCGCCGAACCACTGTCGACGGTACGGTTGGGCCGCGCGATCGGCGTCATCTACCTTCCGGCCACCGAGCGCCAGAGCCACTACTACCATGTCCGGCCTGCCGATCAGTACGACGCGATCATCCACGTCGACAAGACGCGAGCACTCGAACCGCTGGAAGTCACCAGCGGGTGGGAAGCCGGCGAGACGCCCGAGACATATCCCAGCGGCTTGTGAGGTCCGGCGGCTTGTGAGGTCGCGGTATGGGGCGGCATGACCACCAGCCAGTGCCCACCAGTGCCCGGGTCAGGAATGGTCGAAGTTCGACTGTGCCCCGGACCACTGTGCCCGGACCACTCAGCCCCGGACCACGAGGACCGACGAACGGCCGTGCGTCAACTTCGGATAGCCGGGCCGGCCCAGTATTCCACCGAGTTCGCCGGCGTCGGCCGCGCCTATCACCGTCAGGTCGATCGGTTCGTCATGCTCACGGACGAAGTGAGCGACACCCCCTCGGGCGGCGATCGGATAGATGTGGACGTCGTCGAAGCGCTTCCGCCACTGCTCGACGGTGCGGTCGAGTTCGTTGCGGCCGGCGCCATCCCGAGGTTGCCGTCCCAGGAGAAGCACCGGCAATCCGCGGAGTCGCGCTTCCCGCATCGCGCCTGAGATGACGACCTCGTCGTCGGGTGCGCCGGCCGCCGCAGCGAGGAGCCAACGGATTCCGCTCGACCCGCCGGGGTCGGGTGGCCGTATCACGGCCACCGGGCAGTCGGCCTGCTCGGCGACATCCGTTGCGGTGGAACCCAAGATGGACTTGGCGTATCGTCCGATCCCCACCGAGCCGACGCATACGAGTTGTGCGTCACGGGACCGGGCGATGAGGACCGCCGCGGGCTGGCCGGTCGCGATCTCCGTGTCCACCTTCACCGGACGCCCAGTGCCCTCGACCGCCGTGCGCGCCGCGCGAAGTGACGCCTCGGCGTGGTGTAGTTCCCGTTGGTACTCGTCGGCGGACGGATGCATGGACCTCATCACGCAGATGAGCACCAAGGGGACGGATCGGCTGACCGCCTCCTCCACCGCCCACATCGCGGCATTGATCGCCGCGTCGGACCCGTCGATGCCCACCAGAACCGGGGAGAACTGCCGTGTGCCGTTCACGATTGCACGTCCTTTCTGAGCGCCGTCGTCACGAGTCGTCCACCGGCGGCCTCGGCTGGTATTCGCCGCTCGGCCGTAGCGATGCGGGACTTGTGGCGGTACCCAGCCGCACAGAGACGACGCGTTCCCCCCCGCGCCGGGCGAAAACGATCGACACTCCGTCGATCTCCATGCCGTCGATCCCCATGCCGTCGATCCCAATGCCGTCGATCCCCATGCTGATGTATCCAGGCAGCCAGCGCACGACGGACGGCACCCCCCACCACCCACCGGTGCAGGTCCCGGTGGAAGCCGAGCAATGTGGCGTCGACCACTGAGAGGCGCTTTTCGAGTTCCCAGCGGGTCCGAACGATTGCGATCATCAGGTGCCCGTTCGTTGAGTGGAACGAGGCATCGCCGGCGTCCTCAGAATCGGACATGCACGGGTCGGAGACGTCACGAACATGGATGGCGTCTTGCATGGCACCGACTCTCGCATGGGAAAACAATGCCAGCGTAGCGTCCGAGGACCGCAGTCACGGCGAAGAAAGTCACCGCTGGTGAGGGCCGAAAGTCCCTGCGAGAATATGATTCCGATAGCGCTCCTGGCGCTCGTCGTCGCCGACCTGCGCGCCACCTGCATCGAATTCGCCGGTGTGACCGCGGTATGGAGTTGCTCGGCACGCCCGTTCACGTGACAGAACCCTACCTCGGTCACCACCTTGTCGACCGGAATCTGTTCAGCCGTGACCCAACCGGTCGACCGTGCGACACCGTTGCGCTCAGCTCCACGTCGGCCCGCAACAGCCGGCGAGAACTACTTCGTCCTCGCCGAAGACCAGTCCGCCACCGCAGAGCCTCACCGCCTGCGGGCCTTTCGGCGGCGTGGTCGGGCCGATGGTCCCTATCCGCAATCCCCCCGCGCGCGGTGTAGTGGAGACGTTTCGGTAGCCACGGAACCTCGACATCTTCTCGGAAAGGGGCGTCATGACCGCTGACCCCACACCGTCGACCGGTCCCCGCCGACGCCGCACCCGCCGCAGGACTGTTCGGCTCCACCGACGCGCTGCGTGCCAGATGCGACGACTACCTGGCGTGGACCGTCCGCAGAAAAGGGCACCAGTGAACAGCCATGACGCCGTAAGTGGGGTCAGCACACGGCTCTACCGCAAACTGCACCCCCACAGCAACGAGACCGCCACGGCGCTTCACGGCCATGCCCACAGGTGCTCATGCCGGCACTGAACGAAAAAGCACTGAGCGAAAAGACACTGAGCGATGCAACGAAAGAGGATGGCCACCATGCCGACACCAGGACCCGATAGGGAGACGGTGCGCGCCGCGCTGTCATTGGCGGTGCGCGCCCCGTCGATCCACAATTCGCAACCGTGGCACTGGCGCGTCGGGCACAACACCTTGCAGCTTTACGCCGATCACACACTACATCTGCCCCATACCGATCCCGGCGCCCGGGAGCTCTTGATCAGCTGTGGCGCCGCGCTCAACCACTGCGTGATCGCGTCGGCAGCATTGGGGTGGCGTGCGGAGATTCACCGCTTCCCCAACGACGCCGACCCGTGGCACCTGGCGGCCGTCGAAATGCACCGCCAATCACCGCACGAAGTCGACATCGCGCTGGCCGCCGCGATCCCCCGCCGACGCACCGACCGCAGGCTCTACAGCGCCTGGCCGGTCGCCGCCGGTGACATCGCGCTGATCGGTGCGCGCGCCGCCCGTGCAGGGGTCATGATGCGCCGCGTAGAGGCCACGTCGGAGCTCCGGTCCGCCGTGGCGAGCGCGGTGCGCCAACACGCCGCCGATCACGGGTACCGCGCCGAACTGGCCACCTGGAGCGGACGGCACGCCTGGACCTCCGGCGTGCCCGCCGCCAGTGTGCCCGCTTCCGTCGCCGAATCTCCGGTGCCGGGTCGCGTGTTCGCCGGCGCGGCACTCGACCAGCCGCCGGGCGCCGACCCCGCCGAAGACAATGCGGTGCTGCTCGCATTGGGCACCGCCGCCGACGATGGGCTGGCGCGGTTGCGCGCCGGCGAGGCGACGAGCCTGGCGCTGCTCACCGCGACGGCGCTGGGGCTGGCGACCTGCCCGGTCACCGAGCCCCTGGAGATCCCCGCCACCCGCGACGCCGTCCGACGAGAGGTGTTCGAGGAGAGCGGGTTACCCCAGCTGCTTTTCAGGGTCGGTTGGGCGCCGGTCAACGCCGATCCACTGCCGCCGACCCCGCGCCGCCCGCTGGCCGAGGTGGTGTCCCGGCTCGACGGCTCACCCTGGGAATAGGAGTGCGACCGTGCCTGGACTCGACGCCCTGTGGAGACGCCCTGTGGAGCCGCGGTCCGCTGGGGCGACCCGCGCGGCTGAGTCGCCGCCTACCTCTCATGCCAGCGGGGCGCTCCAGCACAAGCAGGTGCCCCCGCCGTCGGCGGGGCCGACGGTGAACTCACCGTTGGCCTCCTCGGCGCGGCGGCGCAGGTTCGCCAGTCCACTTTCGGTCAGGTTGTCGGGAACGCCGACACCGTTGTCCCGAACCTCGATTCGCAGGTCGTCTTCCACGGTGACCAGCACGGTCACCTCGGTGGCGTGCGCATGCCGGACGGCATTGCTGACCGCTTCGGACACCACTGCTTCGGCGTGGTCGGCGAGGTCGGCGCCCACCACCGACAGTGGCCCCACGTACTGCACCGTCGTGCGCAGCTCCGCGACGGCGAACCGGGTGATCGCTTCGTCGAGCCGTTGCCGCAGCCGGGTGGCGCTCGGCGGGCCGCCCTGGAGGTCGAAGATGGCGGTGCGGATCTGCTGGATGACGTTCTGCAGGTCGTCCACGCATTCGGTGAGGCGGCGTTTCACATCGGGGTTGCGGGAGCGGGGAATGGTGCCCTGCAACGCCAACCCGACCCCGAACAGCCGCTGGATCACGTGGTCGTGCAGGTCGCGGGCGATCCGGTCGCGATCGGTCAGGATGGCGAGCTCCCGAATGCGGCGCTGCGCGACCGCGGCCTGCCACGCCAGCGCCGCCTGATCGACGAAGCCGGCCATCATCTGCAGCTGCTCGTCGGTGAAGACCTGGCTGCCGGCGCGCCGAAGCAACACCGCCACACCCGTCACCGTCTCCGCTGTCCTCATGGGCAGGATCAGCGCGGGACCGCCGCCGTCGAGCAAGCCCGTCACGGTGTCGATGGCGTCGGTCAGCGTGGGTGCGCGATTGAGGAACGCTCCGCCGATCCGAGTACCTGCGACGGTGATCGGAGCCGTGTTGGACAGCTCGGTGCGGGTGTCGCCGGCAGCTTCGATGATGATGAGCTCGCGGACTTCGCTGAGCGGGGCCTCCTCGTCGGTGGGCACGGCGACGAAGGCGACGTCGGCATGGGTCAGTTTGAGTGACTCCTCCGCCACCAGGCGGTACACCCGGGCGGGATCGCCGCCGTCGAGCAGCTCGGTGGCGATGTCGCGGGTGGCTTCGATCCACGCCTGCCGGGTGCGGGACTGCTCGAACAGCCGGGCGTTGTCGATGGCGATACCGGCTGCGGCGGCGAGCGCCTGGGCGAGCACTTCGTCGTCCTCGCTGAACGGTTGACCCGACGCCTTCTCGGTGAGATACAGATTGCCGAAGACTTCGTCACGGATCCTGATCGGCACACCCAGGAAGGTGCGCATCGGTGGGTGATGGTCGGGGAACCCCACGGATGCGGGGTGGTCGTGGATGTTGTCCAGGCGGATCGGCTTGGGGTCGTCGATCAGCAGACCGAGGACACCCCGCCCCTGTGGCAGCGATCCGATCGCCTCTCGGGTGGGTTCGTCGATGCCCTCGTAGATGAATTCGACCAGTTCGTGGTCGTGTCCGCGGACGCCCAGTGCCCCGTAGCGGGCATCGAGCAACTCGATGGCGGTGTGCACGATGGTGCGCAGGGTGGCGTCGAGCTGAAGCCCGGAGGTCACCGTGAGCATCGCCTCGACCAGGCCCTCGAGCCGGTCCCGACCCGCCACGATCTCCTCGACCCGATCTTGCACCTCGGTCAGCAACTCGCGCAGCCGCAGCTGTGACAGTGTTTCACGGATCGGACGGATGCTGCTTTGATCATTCGGCCGGGCACCGGTCATGAGGCCATCCTGGCACCGTCGATCATCGAATGGACAGCCGAGATCCGCGAAACGAAATCGACGAACTGCACTAGCGGTCGTCGGCGGGCCCGTGATCGCGGTGGAGCCCCGACATGAAGACCGCCGCCTGGGTGCGACGTTCCAGCCCCAGCTTCGCCAGCAGCCGGGACACGTAGTTCTTGATGGTCTTCTCGGACAGGAACATCCGTGCGGCGATCTGTTTGTTGGTCAGTCCCTCCTCGAGTAGCCCCAGCAGCACGCGTTCCTGAACGCTGAGCCCGGACAGCGGATCGGCTTTTTCGGCGGCCCCACGCAACCTCCCCATGAGCGCGGCGGCTGCCCGGTTGTCCAGCATGGAGCGGCCCGCTCCGACCTCCTTGATCGCCTTGGCCAGTTCCATGCCCTTGATGTCCTTGATCACGTATCCGCTGGCGCCGGCGAGGATCGCGTCGACCATGGCCTCGTCGGAGGTGAAGGAGGTGAGCATCAGGCACCGCAGGTCGGGCAGCCGGGAGAGCAGTTCGCGGCAAAGTTCGATGCCGTTGCCGTCGGGCAGTCGCACGTCGAGGACGACGACCTGGGGACGCAGCGCCGGGATGCGGGCCAGCGCCTCCGACACCGAGCCCGCTTCGCCGATCACCTCGAGTTCCGGCTCGACGCTGAGCAGGTCGACCAGCCCACGGCGAACGACTTCGTGATCATCGACGAGGAATACGGTGACCATGGCTGCTCTCTCGAGGAACAGGTGCACCGATGAGGCGTGGCCGCTGCGGTGAACACTTCGCGCCCTGTGATCTCGGCGGTGGCCAGATCATGTGCCGTGGCCTACCACGACAACCGGCGTCCGCCCGGTCACGACCGCACCTCGAGCACCTCGTCCAGACGACGCCGGGGCGTCGGTGGTGGGGCGTCCTCGACTGCGGGCGCCGTTCCGACCCGGACCAGCACCTGCGGCAGATCCCGGTCGACGAGAGCCGAGACGATGTCGCGACTGGCCCGCAGTTCGGTCAGGTGGGTCAGCGTGCAGGTGGCCATCCCCGCCATCGTCGCTTCCAGCAGGAGCTGCGACAGTGTCTCGCCGCAGCGCAGCACGTCGCGGTTGGTGTCGTCGTGCGCCGAAATCACCAGCACCTTGGACCGATCCTCGGGTACGTTGATGCGCCGCTCGGCACCACCGTGGGTGGCCGGGAAGTGGCGGCCGATGTCCACCCGATCGCTTTCGGCGGCCGACACCAACGAGCTCTGCGGAATACCGTCGGATACCGGCAGGGACCCTGTCCACCAACTCAATTCGGCGTGGTAACCGGAGTCGTAGAGGCGCAGCGACTCGGTGAGCCGGGAAGCTTCTGCGAGCCGCGAACGAGCGTCGTCGGCGATGACGTCCAGCATCGCCACCGATTCGTCGATGGCCCCGCGCAGCCGGATCTCCAGCGCGTCCCACTCCGGGGGTGCCCCGAACGGCAGCCGGTCGGTGCGGCGCCGGGCAATCGCCTCGGCCCGGGCGCGGTGACCTCCGGTCACATACGACATCGGAGAGAAGTCGATGGCGGCCAGGTGCCGGTGGTTGTTGGGGTTGGGGTAGCGCTCGAGGTGCGCGATCCAGCCGCTGGCCGCCATGGCCACCCGCAGGTGATCCAGCACGGCGCCGCAACTCAGCAGGGCTTCCCGGCCGGAGTGATCAGTCGCCAGCCGCCGGTCGGTGTCGAGGAAGAGTTGCAACCCCGACCGGTCGGCGACCCAGCGCCACGGCTGGCTGTTGTGAACCGACGGAGCCCGGCACGCCAGCTGCACCGCGTCGCTGATGGTTTCGATGTCGGGTCGTGTCGCGGTCATCGACCTTGTCTCCTCTCGACGTGCCTTTGACCACGGTCACAGCACCGGCATCGCGGCGGCAAGGGTATTTCGTCACTCGCTGCGACACCGGCTGCGACACCGGCTGCGACGACGAGGGACGATGAGGGACGATGAGGGACGATGAGGGACGATGAGGGACGATGAGGACTAAGGGCCCACCGGGTCGGGACCTTCCGCCCGGCACGGATGGCCGAAGGCCGCTGGGCCGCCGCGCGCCGGCCAGCCACGATTGGACCATGACCGCCATGGAGGACAACGCTGCTGCCGAGGCCGCCCAGGTGGCCGATCTGGCCGCCGAGGTGCACGAGACCCACACCGGTGTGGTGGTCCTGCTGGGGGACAAGGCGTACAAGGTCAAGAAGCCGGTCGTGACCGACTTCCTCGATTTCCGCACCGCCGGGCAGCGCGAAGCGGTCTGCGCCCGTGAAGTCGCGCTCAACAGCCGACTCGCGCCGGGCAGTTACCTCGGGGTGGCGCATCTGCAGAGCCCCGGGCACGATGCGCCGGAACCGGTCGTGGTGATGCACCGCTACCCCGACGACTACCGGCTGAGGTCCATGGTGGCGCGGGGAGAGCCGACCGAACACCACCTCACCAGGCTGGCGAGTACGCTGGCCCGCTTCCATGCCACCGCGGAGCGGTCCACCGAGATCGACGCCTGCGCGACGACCGCCGCCGTCGGGGAGCGATGGTGTGAGAACCTCACCGAACTCGACCACCACGCCGACACGGTGTCCGCCGGCGCCGTCGACGAGATCCGCCGCCTGGCTTTGCGTTACCTCGACGGCAGAGCCCCGCTGTTCGCCGGGCGCATTGCCGACCGTCGCATCGTCGACGGTCATGGTGACCTGATCGCAGACGACGTCTTCTGCACGCCCGACGGTCCCATCGCGCTGGACTGCCTCGAATTCGACGACCGGCTCCGGTTCGTCGACGGCATCGACGACGCAGCTTTCCTGGCGATGGATCTGGAGTTCCTGGGCCGGCGTGATCTGGCGGACCACTTCCTCGGCCAGTACCTGCAGCTCGCCGGTGACACCGCGCCGCGCTCGCTGATCGACTTCTACATCGCCTACCGCGCCGTCGTACGCGCCAAGGTGGACTGCATCCGAGTCGCTCAGGGCCGCAGTGGGGCGGCGGCGGACGCCCGGCGGCATCTGGAACTGGCCGCCCACCATCTCAGGGCAGCCACGGTCCGGCTGGTGCTCGTCGGCGGGGGTCCCGGCACCGGCAAGACCACGCTGTCCGAAGCACTCGGCGATTCCGTCGGCGCACAGGTGATCTCGACCGACAACGTGCGTCGCGAACTGCAGGGCAGCGGAACCCTTCATGGCGACGCCGGCGCACTGGACAGCGGACTGTACTCCCCGGATAACGTGGCACTCGTCTACGACACGGTGCTCGCCCGGGCCGCGGCGCTGCTGGCACACGGGGAGTCGGTGATCCTCGACGGCACCTGGCGCGACCCGCGACAGCGTCGGGCGGCCCGCAGGTGCGCCGAGGAGGCTTTCGCCGTGCTGGTCGAATTAGCGTGCGCCACCGGCCTTTCGGCGGCCCAGGAGCGCATCGAGCGGCGATCGGCGACGGCGTCGGACGCCACGCCGGAACTCGCCGCCGGCATCACCGCACCCGTCTGGTCGGGCGCCCACCGCGTCGACACCGGCCGCCCCTTGGCCGACTCGGTGGCCGAAGCACAGCAGATCTGCTGCCTGGCGTTTTGACACCAACAACGGAAGCCAACACACTGCAAGGAGGACCGTCAATGCATGCAATGGTTTACCACGGCCCGGGTAGGCGCTCGTGGGAGCAGGTGCCCGACCCGGTGATCGAACGCGCCACCGACGCCATCGTCCGCGTCGACGCGGTCACCATCTGCGGGACCGATCTGCACATCCTCAAAGGCGACGTCCCCGAGGTGCAGCCCGGCCGCATCCTCGGCCACGAGGCGGTGGGCACCGTGACCGAGATCGGCGCCGCCGTCGACAACCTCGCTGTCGGCGACCGAGTGCTGGTGTCGTGCATCAGCGCTTGCGGCAGCTGCCGCTACTGCCGGAACGGGCAGTACAGCCAGTGCCTCGGCGGGGGCGGATGGATTCTCGGCCACCTCATCGACGGCACGCAGGCCGAGTACGTCCGCGTGCCGTTCGCCGACAACTCCACCCACAAGGTGCCGCCGGGCGTCGGCGATGAGCAGATGGTGTTACTCGCCGACATCCTGCCCACGTCCTACGAGGTAGGTGTGCTGAGCGCCGCGGTGCGGCCGGGGGACGTGGTGGCGATCGTGGGCGCCGGACCCATTGGTCTGGCGGCCGTGCTGACGGCGAAGCTGTACAGCCCCAGCCACATCGTGGTGATCGACATCGCCGAAAGCCGGCTCAAGGCGGCCACCACCGTCGGGGCCGACATCGTGGTGGACTCCACGTCCCAGGACGTGCGCGCGGTCATCGACGGCCTCACCGATGGCCTGGGCGCCGACGTGGTGATGGAAGCCGTCGGTGTGCCGGAAACCTTCGAACAGGCGGTTGGGCTGGTGCGGCCCGGCGGGCACGTGGCCAACATCGGAGTCCACGGGAAACCGGCGACACTCCATCTCGAAGACATCTGGATCAAGAACCTCACGATCACCACGGGATTGGTGGACACCCACTCCACCCCCACCCTGATCGGCCTGGTGGCGGGCCACCAGATCGACACCGCGCCGATGGTCACCCACCATTTCGGCATGGACGAATTCGACCTCGCCTACGACGTGTTCAGCCGCCCGGGCGAGACCGGTGCGCTCAAAGTCCTTCTCACCCGCACACCCCACACCGACTGACCACCCGCCCATTCGCCACCGCGATGGACGAATGCGACCAGACCGACCTCCCCACCAGGCGTGGCAGAACCGGGTAGTAATCGGTTGGTGGACACCGTCGCGGCTACGGCACCGTCCACGCCATCGCGGCCCCGCCCGAACCAGCACCTCGACGCCGGAGCCGACCAGGTGCCCGTGCAGGTGCTGACCGGGCCTGACAAGCTGGTGGCCGGACTGGCCGGACCGCTCGCCCACCGGTGATCCGGCTCGAAGACGACTGAAGGGACCTGACATGACCGAAGGGGTTTCACTCAAGCCCGGCCTGGGCCGCTACGGCGTCTGGACTCCCGGGGCCCCGAAACCGGAGCAGGCGGCGCAGATCGAACAGCTCGGTTACGGCGCGGTGTGGGTCGGCGCGTCCCCCGCCGCGGATCTGGAGTTCGTCGAGCCGATCTTGGACGCGACGGAGACATTGCAGGTTGCCACCGGGATCGTGAACGTGTGGGCGTCACCGGCCGAGGACGTGGCCGCGTCGTATCACCGCATCGAGGATAAGTATCCGAGCCGGTTCCTGCTCGGCATCGGGATAGGGCACCCGGAGGCCACCCAGGAGTACCGCAAGCCCTACGACGTGCTGGTCCAGTACATCGACAAGCTCGACGCGGCCAAGGTGCCGACCAGTCGGCTGGTGATCGCCGCGCTGGGGCCGAAGGTGCTCCAACTGGCGGCTCGGCGCAGCGCGGGCGCCCACCCGTACCTGACCACCCCCGAGCACACCGGCCAGGCCCGCAATCTCGTCGGCCCGACGGTGTTCCTCGCCCCCGAGCACAAGGTGGTACTGAGCACCGACGTCGACGAGGCGCGCGCGATCGGCCGCGAGACCGTCCAGTTCTACCTCGGCCTGAGCAACTACGTGAACAACTGGAAGCGGCTTGGCTTCACCGACGAAGACGTCGCCGAACCGGGTAGCGACAACCTGATCGACGCGGTGGTCGCCCACGGCACCGCCGAGGCCGTCGCCGCGCGCCTCGAAGAACACCACGAGCGCGGTGCCGACCACGTGGCCATCCAGGTGCTGGGCGGACGGGACAAGTTGATCCCGACGCTGAAGGAGTTGGCGGGCCCCCTCGGGTTGAAGGGCTGAGCGGAGGCTGCCCGCTAGGGTTTGATCCATGCGGTTGCTGGTCACCGGCGGTGCGGGGTTCATCGGCGCGAACTTCGTGCACGCCACCGTCCGTGAGTATCCTGACTATGCGGTGACGGTCCTCGACGCGCTCACCTATGCGGGCAGTCCCGAGTCCCTTGCGCCGGTCGCGGACCGGATCCGGCTGGTCGAAGGCGACGTGGCCGATGCCGGGTTGGTCGGCGGGCTCGTCGCCGAGGCCGACGCCGTCGTGCATTTCGCCGCCGAAACCCACGTCGACAACGCGCTGGCCGATCCCGGGCCGTTCGTGCAGAGCAATGTCGTCGGCACCTACACGGTGCTCGAGGCAGTGCGCCGGGCCGGCGCCCGGCTCCACCACGTCTCCACCGACGAGGTGTACGGCGATCTCGCGCTCGGCGAGGACCGCCGTTTCACCGAGTCGACGCCGTACAACCCGTCGAGCCCGTACTCGTCGACCAAGGCGGCCGCGGATCTACTGGTGCGGGCGTGGGTGCGGTCCTACGGTGTGCGCGCGACGATCTCGAACTGCTCGAACAACTACGGGCCCTATCAGCACGTGGAGAAGTTCATCCCGCGCCAGATCACCAACGTGCTGACCGGGCGACGGCCCAAGCTCTACGGCACCGGCGCCAACGTACGGGACTGGATCCACGTCGAGGACCACAACAGCGCGGTGTGGCGGATCCTGCGCGACGGTGTGGTGGGCCGGACGTATCTGATCGGCGCGGAGGGTGAGCGGGACAACCTCACGGTGCTGCGCACGCTGCTGCGGATCATGGACCGCGATCCCGACGACTTCGACCACGTCACCGACCGCGCCGGCCACGATCTGCGTTACGCCATCGACCCGTCGCCGCTCTATTCGGAACTGGGTTGGTCGCCGGCGCATCTGGACTTCGAGGAAGGGCTGCGGTCGACCGTGCAGTGGTATCGCGACAACGAGGCGTGGTGGCGGCCGCTCAAGGACGCCGCCGAAGCGGCGTACGCGGAGCGCGGCCAGTGACGGCGCGGGAGTTGACGGTGCCCGGCGCGTGGGAGATCACCCCGACCGTGCACGCCGACCCGCGCGGGTTGTTCTTCGAGTGGTTCACCGACCGCGAATTCACCGGATTCGCCGGCCACCGCCTCGACATCCGACAGGCCAACTGTTCGGTGTCGCGGGCCGGCGTGCTGCGCGGGTTGCACTTCGCCGCGGTGCCGCCGGGTCAAGCCAAGTACGTCACCTGTGTGCGCGGTGCGGTGTGCGACGTGGCGGTCGACATCCGGGTCGGCTCACCGACGTTCGGCCGCTGGGATGCGGTGCTGCTCGACGGCCGGGACCGCCGATCGATCTACCTCGCGGAGGGACTGGGCCATGCTTTCCTTGCGCTGCAGGACGATTCGACGGTGATGTATCTGTGCTCGACGGGCTACGACCCGGCCCGCGAGCACACGGTGTCACCCACCGATCCGGCGCTGGACATCGACTGGAACTTCGACGGTGAGCTGGTGGTCTCCGACCGCGACGCCGATGCCCCCACGCTGGACCAGGCGCGCCAGGCGGGGCTGCTGCCGACGTGGGACGCGTGTCAGGCCTACGTCGAGGGCCTGCGCCGCCGATGACCGCCGGCCTCTTGTCAATCACCCCGACCACTTACTAGGATGTCCTAGTATCTCGAACGAGGGGCATTTCATGACCAATCAGATCCAGCACTTCATCGACGGCAAGCGCACCGCGGGTGAGTCCAGCCGAACCGCGGACGTGATGAACCCGAGCACCGGAGCGGTGCAGGCCCAGGTCCTACTCGGTTCGCGCGCCGATGTGGACGCCGCGGTGGCCGGCGCCGCGGAGGCCCAAAGGGAATGGGCGGCGTGGAACCCGCAGCGCCGCGCCCGCGTCATGATGCGCTTCGTCGAGCTGGTCAATCAGCACGTGGACGAGTTGGCAGAGCTGCTCAGCCTGGAACACGGCAAGACCGTCGCCGACTCCAAGGGCGACATCCAGCGCGGCATCGAGGTCATCGAGTTCGCGATCGGCATCCCGCACCTGCTCAAGGGTGAGTACACCGAGGGCGCGGGCACCGGCATCGACGTGTACTCCATGCGCCAGCCGCTCGGCGTCGTCGCCGGCATCACGCCGTTCAACTTCCCCGCGATGATCCCGCTGTGGAAAGCCGGTCCTGCGCTGGCCTGCGGTAACGCCTTCATCCTCAAGCCCTCCGAGCGCGACCCGTCGGTGCCCGTGCGGCTCGCGGAGTTGTTCATCGAGGCCGGGCTGCCCGCGGGCGTGTTCCAGGTCGTCCACGGCGACAAGGAAGCCGTCGACGCGATCCTCGAGCATCCGGTCATCCAGGCCGTCGGCTTCGTCGGCAGCTCCGACATCGCCCAGTACATCTACGCGGGCGCGGCCGCCAACGGTAAGCGCGCCCAGTGCTTCGGCGGCGCCAAGAACCACATGATCGTGATGCCCGACGCCGACCTCGACCAGGCCGTCGACGCGCTGATCGGCGCCGGCTACGGCAGCGCGGGTGAGCGCTGCATGGCCATCAGCGTCGCGGTGCCCGTCGGCAAGGAGACCGCCGACCGGCTGCGTAACCGGCTGATCGAGCGGGTGAACAACCTGCGCGTCGGCCACAGCCTCGACCCGAAGGCCGACTACGGCCCGCTGGTCACCGAGGCCGCGCTCAACCGGGTCCGCGACTACATCACCCAGGGTGTCGAGGCGGGCGCCGAGGCCGTCGTCGACGGGCGCGAACGTTCCAGCGACGAAATGCAGTTCGGGGACGACAGCCTCGAGGGCGGCTACTTCATCGGCCCGACGCTGTTCGACCACGTCACCCCGGACATGTCGATCTACACCGACGAGATCTTCGGCCCGGTGCTGTGCATCGTGCGCGCCGACAACTACGAGGAGGCGCTGCGCCTGCCCACCGAGCACGAGTACGGCAACGGCGTGGCGATCTTCACCCGCGACGGCGACACCGCACGTGACTTCGTCGCCAAGGTCCAGGTCGGCATGGTCGGGGTCAACGTCCCGATCCCGGTCCCGGTGTCCTACCACACCTTCGGCGGGTGGAAGCGTTCCGGCTTCGGCGACCTCAACCAGCACGGGCCGCACTCGGTCCTGTTCTACACCAAGACCAAGACCGTCACGCAGCGCTGGCCGTCGGGCATCAAGGATGGCGCCGAGTTCGTCATCCCCACCATGAAATAGAGCTGATGGACTACTCAAGCTGATGGACTACTTTGGCCTCGACGACGAGGAGCGCGTGATCGCCGAGACGGCGGCCGCGTTCGCCGAGAAACGCCTGGCCCCGTACGCGGCGGAATGGGACGAGTCCCACCACTTCCCGACCGACGTGCTGCGGGAGGCCGCCGAACTGGGCATGGCGGCGATCTACTGCCGCGAGGACGTCGGCGGCAGCGGGTTGCGGCGCATCGATGCGGTGCGCATCTTCGAGCAGCTGTCCGCCGCCGACCCGGCCGTCGCGGCGTTCCTGTCGATCCACAACATGTGTGCCTGGATGGTGGACACCTATGGCTCCGGAGAGCAGCGCAAGACGTGGGTGCCGCGGCTGGCGTCGATGGCCAGCATCGCCAGCTACTGCCTCACCGAGCCGGGTGCGGGGTCGGACGCCAGTGCGTTGCGCACCAGGGCCGTTCGGGAGGGCGGCCACTTCGTTCTCGACGGGGTGAAGCAGTTCATCTCCGGCGCGGGCACTTCCGACGTGTATGTGGTGATGGCCCGCACCGGCAGTGAGGGGCCGCGCGGCATCTCCGCGTTCGTGGTCGAAAAGGACACGCCCGGCGTCAGTTTCGGTGCCCAGGAACAGAAGATGGGCTGGAACGCCCAGCCCACGGCGCAGGTGGTGTTCGACGGTGCGCGTGTCCCGGCCGAGAACATGCTCGGTGGCACCGGCGCGGAGGGCAGTGGTTTCGGTATCGCGATGAACGGACTCAACGGCGGGCGTCTCAACATCGCCGCCTGCTCGCTGGGTGGCGCGCAGACGGCCTACGAGAAGGCGGCGGCCTATCTGGCCGACCGGCAGGCCTTCGGCGCCGCCCTGCTCGACGAGCCGACCGTCCGGTTCGCCCTGGCCGATATGGCGACCGCACTGCAGACGTCCCGTACGTTGTTGTGGCGGGCGGCGAGCGCACTCGACGACAACCATCCCGACAAGGTGGAGTTGTGTGCGATGGCGAAGCGTTACGTCACCGACGCCTGCTTCGACGTAGCCGATCAGGCGCTGCAATTGCACGGCGGCTACGGATATCTACGCGAGTACGGGGTGGAGAAGATCGTCCGCGATCTGCGGGTGCATCGGATCCTCGAGGGCAGCAACGAGATCATGCGCGTGGTCATCGGACGGGCTGTCGCGGGCCGAGCCCGCAATCAAACAGAGGCGGCCACGGCACGCACGTCGGCATGAGCGGCGACGGGAGAAGTCAACAGTGAGCACGATTGCGTTCTTCGGGCTGGGCAACATGGGCGGGCCGATGGCGGCCAACCTGGCCAAGGCGGGTCACACCGTGCGGGGTTTCGATCCGGTGGCCGCGATGCGCGCCGCCGCGGAGGACCACGGCATCGCCACGTTCGACAGCGGCGCCGAAGCGGTGTCCGGCGCCGAGGTGGTGATCACCTCGCTCCCCAACGGCGCGATCGTGAAGAGCCTCTACGACGAGGTGCTCCCCGCCGCGGGAGCCGGCACGCTGTTCATCGACACCTCCACCATCTCGGTGGACGACGCACGCCACATCAACGCGGCCGCCGTCGAGCAGGGGTGCGCCCAGATCGACGCGCCGGTTTCCGGCGGGGTCAAGGGCGCCACCGCTGGGACCTTGGCATTCATGGTCGGGGGTGACGACGACGCCGTCGCGCGTGCCCGTCCGGTGCTGGAACCGATGGCGGCCAAGGTGGTTCACTGCGGTGCGTCGGGCACCGGTCAGGCCGCCAAGCTGTGCAACAACATGGTCCTCGCCGTCCAGCAGATCGCGATCGGTGAGGCGTTCGTCCTGGCCGAGAAGCTCGGGTTGTCGGCGCAGTCGCTGTTCGACGTCATCACCGGCGCGACCGGCAACTGTTGGGCGGTGCACACGAACTGCCCTGTCCCGGGACCGGTACCGACCTCCCCGGCCAACAACGACTTCAAGCCTGGGTTCGCGGCGGCGCTGATGAACAAGGACCTCGGTTTGGCCATGGCCGCGGTGTCGTCGACGGGTGCTTCCGCACCGTTGGGCAGCCACGCCGCCGAGCTGTACGCCGCGTTCGCCAACGATCACGCCGACAAGGACTTCAGCGCCATCATCGAGATTCTTCGGGGCTGACGAGAACTGTCCGCTATGCCGCGGGCGCGGTCCTACGGGCCGTCGAGCGGGCGTAGAGCCGTTCGCATGCGCTCAGCCGCAGCGGTTCGGCGCCACCGTAGTCGGCGCGCACCGCCAGCGCGGCCACCTCATCGCGCGGCGCATCGTGCTGACCGACGAGGATGGTCGCCAGTCCCGCCGCAGTCGCTGCGCGCAGCCCCGCCGTCGTGCCGGTCACCGCGACGACGCGGTCGTTGGTGACACCGAGCTCGTCCAGTGCCAGGCGGTAGGCGTCGACGCCGGGCGTGGTCACGTCGTCGCGGGTGACGATCGTCTCGACCTGTCCCTCCCCCACGAGCTGGCGCACCAGCGGCTCCACCCAGGCGCGGCGGCCGGCGGTCACGACCGCGACCGGGACGCCGGCGGCGAAGGCGTCGCCGACGAGGTCGTCGAGGCCGGGCCGCGGGGTCGCGCCGACGTCGAGCACCATCTCGTCGAACATCGTCGCCTTCGTCGAGCAGATCTCGTCGGCGAGCAGTTCGATCAGCACGTCGCACTCGGGGCCGACGCAGTGGTTGCGCAGTTCGGCCAGTACCCGCCGGCGTTCGTCGCGCAGCACCCGCAGCCGCCGGTACCGGGCCTCAGACCACGCGATGGGCACCCGGTGCGCGGCGAACGCGGCGTTGAACACCAGCCGGTGCACGTCGTGATCGAGGTCGGTCAACGCCTCGAGGTCGAAGACCAGGGCCTCCAACGGCGTGACGTCGGCACCGAGCGGACGGGCGCCCTCCCACCAGAACCGGCCCACACCCGGTGTTCTCTCACCCGGTGTTCTCTCACCCGTTGTCTGCACCTGATCACAGTGGCGCAGGCCACACGTCGCCGTCCTCCCCCTTTTGGGGGATTCGACGTGGCGAAGTTGGCCGGCCGCGCCCCTCCCGCCTTTAAGGTGATGCGCATGGCCGGGCCAGTGCGGATCGTCCTGGTCGACGACCACGAGATGGTCATCGAGGGACTCAAGGCCATGCTGGCGACCTACGACGACCGTGTCGCGGTGGTCGGGCAGGCGGTGGGCGCCGAACGCGCCGTCGGCGTCGTCGCCGAGCTGCGCCCGGACATCGTGCTGTGCGACGTGCGGATGCAGGGTGCCAGCGGGCTGGACCTGTGCCGGCAACTGCGCGGGCGTGATCCGCAGCAAAAGGTGGTCATGCTGTCGGTGTACGACGACGAGCAGTATCTGTTCCAGGCCCTGCGGGTGGGCGCGTCGGGATACCTGCTCAAGAGCATCGGCAGCGACGAGCTGGTCCGTCAGCTGGAACTGGTCCATCGCGGGGAGACCGCCATCGATCCGGGCATGGCGGCCAGAGCGGTGGACACCGCCGCCCGGCTGCAGCGCGACGAGTTCTGGCCGGGCGCCCGCCAGGGTCTCACCCAGCGCGAGAGCGAGATCCTCTCCTTCGTGGTGACCGGGCTCTCCAACCGCGGGATCGCCGCCAAGCTGGTCATCGGGGAGGAGACGGTGAAAACCCATCTTCGGTCGATCTACCGCAAGCTGGGCGTCGGTGACCGCGCCGGCGCGGTGGCGACGGCGCTGCGAGAGGGCATCTACCGGTGAGTGCGCGTTCGCTGCTGACCGCCGACCGGGAGTTGGCCCTGTTGCGCGAGCTGATCCAGGCGGCGTCCAGCGGGCCCGGGGTGGAACCGCTCGCGGCCGCGGCCGCGCGGATGATCACCGCGGCCACCGGCACCGACGTCTGTTTCGTCCACGTGCTCGACGACTCCGACCGGTCGCTGACCCTGGCCGGCGCCACCCCGCCGTTCGACAGTCAGATCGGCAAGATCCGGCTGCCGCTGGGCCAGGGTATCTCCGGCTGGGTGGCCAGCCACCGTCAGCCGGTGGTGATCGGCCACGACAAGGAGTCCGACCCGCGCTACAAGCCGTTCCAGTCCTTGCGCGGCAAGGACTTCACCTCGATGGTGTCGGTGCCGATGCAAACCGACCCCGGCGGTCTGGTGGGGGTGCTCAACGTGCACACCGTCGAGCGGCGCGACTTCTCCGGGCCCGACGTGGAACTGCTGCTGGTGATCGGCAGGCTCATCGCGGGCGCACTGCACCAGGCGCGGTTGCACCGGCAGTTGGTGGCGCGCGAACGGGCGCATGAGAACTTCGTCGAGCAGGTGATCGAGGCGCAGGAGATCGAGCGCCGTCGGCTGGCCGGCGACATCCACGACGGCATCTCTCAGCGCCTGGTGACGCTGTCCTACCGGCTCGACGCCGCGGTCCGCGGGATCGAGGATCCGCATGTGGTGGCCGAACAGCTCGGCAAGGCCCGTGAGCTGGTGGCGCTGACGCTGGGCGAGGCGCGCGCCGCGATCAGTGGTCTGCGGCCACCGGTACTCGACGACCTCGGGTTGGCGGGCGGGCTGGCGAGCCTGGCACGGTCCATCCCGCAGGTGCACATCGATGTCGACCTTGCCGAGCGCCGGGTGCCCGATCACATCGAACTGGCGCTGTACCGCATCGCGCAGGAGTGCCTGCAGAACGTGGTCAAACATTCCGGGGCCGCCACGGCGAGGTTGACGTTCGGGGTGGCCGACGATGTCGCGCGACTCGAGATCATCGACGACGGCGTGGGATTCGACACGTTCGAACATCCGCTCGGCGGCGACGAGATGGGTGGCTACGGGCTGTTGTCGATGGCCGAGCGGGCGGAGATCGTCGGCGGCCGCCTCAACATCCGGTCGCGGCCGGGGGCGGGCACGGCGGTGACCGCCACGATCCCGCTGCCGTCCCCGGCCTAGAAATCCCCGGCGTGGCGACGGAGCGTCTCGATCGAGGCGGCCAGCGAGCGGGACTCTTCGGCCGACATCCCGATGTCGGCGAACACCTCGTTGTTGAGCGTCACGGTGGCGTCCTCGACGGTCGAGCAGCCGAGTTCGGTGATCCTCACCAGCGTGGTGCGACCGTCGGTGGGGTGCGGGATGCGCTCCACCAGCCCGCCGGCCTCCAGCCGCCGGATGGCGTGCGTGACGCTGGTGACGTGTACCTGCAACCGGTCGGAGGCCTTCGTGATCGGCAACGCGCCGGAGCGGCTGAACGCCAGCAATCGCAGCAGCTCGAATCGGGAGAAGCTCAGATCGTAGGGGCGTAAGGCGTTCTCGACGCGGGCCAGCAGGATCTGGTGCGCCCGCATGACGGAGGTGACGGCGACCATCCCGTCGGCGACCTCACCCCATCCGGCCGATTCCCAGTTCGCACGGGCCAGGGCGATCGGGTCGTGCTCGTCGGGCCCGTCGGTCACCGTTCAGGCCGCAGGGAGGGTGAGGATTCGGGGTCCGTCCTCGGTGACCGCCACGGTGTGCTCCCAGTGTGCCGCGCGCGAACCGTCTGCGGTGATGACGGTCCACTCGTCCTCGAGCACTTTGGTCTTGGTCGTGCCGAGGGTGAGCATCGGCTCGATCGCCAGCACCGATCCGGGGGCAAGGTGCGGGCCGCGTCCGGGGGCGCCCTCGTTGGGCAGGAACGGGTCCATGTGCATCTGCCTGCCGATGCCGTGCCCGCCGTAACCGTCGACGATGCCGAAGGCGCGCTGATACCGCGCCTCGGCGGCGCGGGTGCCCTTCTCGATGGCGTACGAGACGTCGGTCAGCCGATTGCCGGGCAGCATCGCGGCAATGCCCGACTCCATGGACTCCCGGGTGGCCGCCGAGAGCGCCTCGTCGACGGGGATGAGCGGGCCGACGCCGAAGGTGATCGCCGAGTCGCCGTGCCAGCCGTCGAGGATGGCGCCGCAGTCGATGGAGACCAGATCACCGGAGGCCAGGATCTCGGTGGCCGACGGGATGCCGTGGACGACACGGTCGTTGACCGAGGAGCAGATGCTCGCCGGGAAGCCGTGGTAGCCGAGGAACGACGGGATACCGCCACCGTCGCGGATGACGGATTCGGCGATCACGTCGAGCTCTTTGGTGCTCACTCCCGGCGCGGCCGCGTCACGCACCGCGCTCAGCGCCGCCGCGACGAGCGCACCGGCGGCCGCCATCGCGTCCAGCTCCGCGGGGGTGCGTTGCGCGACGACCTTGTCCCTGCGCAGCCTCAGGCCGGCCACGTCACTTGCCCAGTGCCTGCAACGCCCGGGCGAACACCTCGTCCACGGAGCCGACGGCGTCGACGGTCTTCAGTTCGTCGCGGTAGCGGTCGAGCAGCGGCGCGGTCTCGTCGCGGTACACCTTCATCCGGTTGAGGATGACCTCTTCGGTGTCGTCGGCGCGGCCGCGGCCCTTGAGCCGGGTCAGCAGCTCCTCCTCGGAGACGCGGAACTCGATGACCGCGTCGAGGGACAGGTTGCGGTCCTCGAGCATCTTCTCCAGCGCGTCGGCCTGTTCGACCGAACGGGGATAGCCGTCGAGGATGAAGCCGTCCTTGGCGTCGTCCTGGCCGATGCGATCCTCGACCAGCGCGTTGGTGAGGGTGCTCGGCACCAGGTCGCCGGCGTCGAGGTACCGCTTGGCCGCCAGGCCCAGTTCGGTCTCGCCCTTGATGTTGTCGCGGAACAGGTCACCGGTCGAGATGTGCGGCACCCCGAGCTTGTCGGCCAGCTTCGCCGCCTGCGTGCCCTTGCCCGCGCCCGGCGGTCCCAGGAGAACGATCCTCACTTCAGGAACCCTTCGTAGTTTCGCTGCATGAGCTGGCTCTCGATCTGTTTCACGGTGTCCAGACCCACGCCGATCATGATCAGCACACCGACGCCGCCGAAGGGCAGGTTCTGCACGGGACCGCCGCTGCCGACGGTGAGGAACAGGTTCGGGATGACGGCGATGACGCCGAGGTAGATCGAGCCCGGCAGGGTGATCCGGCTCAGCACGTAGCGGAGGTAGTCGGCGGTCGGTTTACCGGGCCGGATGCCCGGGATGAAGCCGCCGAACTTCTTCATCTCGTCGGCCCGCTCGTCCGGGTTGAACGTGATGGACACGTAGAAGTAGGTGAAGAAGATGATCAGCGCGAAGTAGATGCCGATGTACCAGGGGCTGCTCGGGTCCGTCAGGTACTCCGCGACCAGACGGTCCCACCAGCCGGTGCCCGGGTTGGCGCTGCCGCTCTGGATCAGCTGCGTGATCAGCTGCGGGATGTAGATCAATGACGACGCGAAGATGACGGGGATGACGCCGGCCTGGTTGACCTTCAGCGGCAGGTAGGTCGAGGTGCCGCCGTACATCCGGCGGCCGACCATGCGCTTGGCGTACTGCACCGGGATGCGGCGCTGGCCCTGCTCGACGAACACGACACCGATGATGATGACCAGCGCGCCGGCGCAGACGGCGGCGAACACCATGCCGCCGCGGCTGTCGAGGATCGACTTGCCCTCGCCGGGCATGGCGGCGGCGATGCTGGCGAAGATGATCAGCGACATGCCGTTGCCGATCCCGCGCTCGGTGACGAGTTCACCCATCCACATGACCAGCGTGGCGCCTGCCGTCATCACCAGCACGATGACCAGCAGCGAGAAGATCGACTGGTCGTTGATGATGTCGAGGGCGCAGCCCTGCAGCAGACCGCCGTTGGCGGCCAGCGCGACGATGCTGGTCGACTGCAGCACGGCCAGCGCGACCGCTAGATAACGCGTGTACTGCGTCATCTTGGACTGGCCGGCCTGCCCCTCTTTGCGCAGCTGTTCGAACCGCGGGATCACCACGGTCAACAGCTGCACGATGATGCTCGCGGTGATGTACGGCATGACGCCCACCGCGAACACCGACAGCTGCAGCAGTGCGCCCCCGGAAAACAGGTTGATCAACGAGTAGATCTGTCCCGACTCACCGCCGCTGACCTGCGCGATGCACTCCTGCACGTTGGGGTAGTTGACTCCCGGAGACGGCAGCGAGGCGCCGACCCGATAGAGCAGCACCACGCCCAGTGTGAACAGGATCTTGCGCCTCAGGTCGGCCGTCCGCAGCGACGAGATGAAAGCCGAAAGCACTCTTTCCTCCTGCGCAGCCGACCTCTTGAGCGCGGCGTGCCAAATGGGGCTGGACAAACCAGCGTCATGGTCAAGTCACACGCACCGTCTCGGACAGACATCTCGCCTGCTAACGGCACGCGTCAAACAGTCTACGAGACTAACAGTTGCCACCGGGCATGCCCGCATCGCTGCGCGCTCGCAGATTGCCTACACAATCGAAGCGTACAGTCGGCGCAAGCTGGTTAACCCAGCTAAGGAAATCGACGGGTCGCAATCTCGAGAAGGGGTCAACCGATGGCACGTACCGACAACGACACCTGGGACCTGGCGTCCAGCGTCGGAGCGACCGCGACGATGGTCGCCACGGCGCGCGCGGTGGCCAGCCGGGGGCCCGACGCACTGATCGACGATCCGTATGCCGAAGCGCTCGTGCGCGCGGTGGGCGTGGAGTACTTCGTCAAACTGCTCGACGGGGAGGTCACCCTGGAGGCCGACAACGCCGCGGCGCTGCAGGCGATGACCGACGTCATGGCAGTGCGCACCCGCTTCTTTGACGACTTCTTCTTGGCCTCGGGTACGACACAGGCGGTCATCCTCGCCTCCGGCCTCGATGCCCGCGCGTACCGGCTGCCGTGGCCGACGGGGACGGTCGTCTACGAGATCGACCAGCCGCAGGTCATCGAGTTCAAGACCCGCACGCTGGCCGAGCTCGGCGCCTCCCCCGCGGCCGAACTGCGCACCGTCGCGATCGACCTGCGCGGCGATTGGCCGGGCGCACTGCGGGACCGTGGTTTCGACCCGCAGGTGCCCACGGCGTGGATCGCCGAGGGGCTACTGATCTATCTGCCGCCGGACGCGCAGGACCGGTTGTTCGACAACATCACCGCGCTGTCGGCGCCGGGCAGCCGCCTGGCCACCGAGTTCCACCCGGACGCGGGGATGCGAATGGGCGCGAGCTCGCAGCGGATGGCCGAGGAGTTGCGCCGCCAAGGCCTCGACCTCGACATGGCCGACCTCTGCTACGACGGTGAGCGCAACCTGGTCGTCGACTATCTGCGCGAGCGCGGCTGGGATGTCCAGGCGCGCAGCAGACCGGAGGTGTTCGCCCACTACGGGCGCCCGTTCCCCACCGGCGAGGAGGTCGAGGCGCTACGCCAGTCGCTCGCCGTGACCGCGACCAAGAGTTAGGACATCGTCATGGCCCGTACCGAAGGTGACACCTGGGATCTGGCGTCCAGCGTCGGCTCCACGGCGACCGGCGTGGCCGCCTTACGCGCGCTGGCGTCCAAACAGCGCGACCCGCTGATCTTCGATCCGTACGCCGATCCGTTGGTCAAGGCCGTGGGGCTGGAGCACTGCAACCGACGCGCCGACGGCGAGATGCACGTCGAGGGCCACCCGATGCTCGACAACCGGCGCGCCTGCGAGCAGATTGCGGTGCGCACGCGGTTCTTCGACGACTTCCTCTCCTCGGCGGGTGCTGCAGGTGTGCGTCAGGCGGTGATCTTGGCGTCCGGCCTCGACACCCGGGGCTACCGGCTGGACTGGCCCGCCGGGACCGTCGTCTACGAGATCGACCAGCCGGAGGTGATCGAGTTCAAAACCCGCACCCTGGCCGCCCTCGGCGCCTCCCCCGCCGCCGAACTGCGCAGCATCGGAGTGGACCTGCGCGACGACTGGGCCCAGGCATTGCGGCACAGCGGCTTTGACGCGAGTGCGCCGACGGCGTGGATCGCCGAGGGGTTGTTGATCTATCTTCCGCCCGAGGCGCAGGACCGGCTGTTCGACGCAATCATGGCGCTGTCCGCACCGGGTAGCCGGATCGCCACCGAGCACATGGATTTCGGTGGTTGCGGCGACGCCTGGCTACAGCGGGTCGGCGAATGGTCCAAGCAGGTGGGCTCCGACGTGGACCTACTGGACCTCTTCTACACCGCAGACCGCACTCCGGCCGGCACCTATCTGGCCGGACGGGGTTGGAAGATCGAGGTGCTGACCTCGCCTGACGCGTACGCTGCCAACGGGTTCGAGTATCCGAAGGACATGGCCGCGGTGGCCGCCGGCTCCGGCTATCTGACGGCGACGTTGGAAATGAGGTAGGCATGGCGCGCGCCGACGGCGACAGTTGGGACGTGGCGTCGAGTGTGGGGGCGACGGCCACCATGGTCGCCGCGGGCAGGGCCGTCGCGAGCCGGGATCCGCGTGGCCTGATCGATGACCCGTACGCCGCTTTGCTGGTGCGGGCCGTCGGTATCGACTTCTTCACCAAGGTTGCCGACGGCGACTTCGACCTGACCGGGATGGATCCGGCCGCAGGCGCGGAGATGCAGGCGCGTGTCGACGAGATGGCCCTGCGGACGAAGTTTTTCGACGATTACTTCCTCGCTTCGACCGCCGCCGGAATCCGTCAGGTCGTGATCCTGGCCTCGGGCCTGGATTCGCGCGCCTACCGACTGCCGTGGCCCGACGGCACGGTGGTGTTCGAGGTCGACCAGCCTGCGGTGATCGAGTTCAAGACGTCCACGCTGGCCGGCATCGGGGCGAAGCCCACGGCTCAGCGAAGGACCGTCGCGATCGACCTGCGGGAGGACTGGCCTGCCGCGCTGCGGGCGGCGGGTTTCGACAGCACGGCGCCGACGGCGTGGTGCGCCGAAGGGCTGCTGATCTATCTACCGCCCGAGGCCCAGGATCTGTTGTTCGACAACGTCACCGCGTTGAGCGCACCAGGCAGCACGGTGGCGACCGAGTACGTGCCGGGGATCATGAACTTCGATGCCGAGAAGGCCAGGGCCGGCACCGCGCAGATGCGCGAGTTCGGCCTCGATCTGGACATGCCGTCGCTGGTGTACCACGGGGACCGCAAACACGTCGTCGAGTACCTGACGTCACTCGGGTGGCAGATGACGGGCCTCCCACGCGCGGACCTATTCGCCCAACACGGGGTGCCGACGGTGGAACACGACAACGATCCGCTCGGCGAGATTGTCTACGTCAGCGGCCGACTCCAGTAACCCCGCGTCGCTGCCCTCCTGCCCGGCGCTCAGAACCTATAGTCACCGAACCACACTGCGCTGACGCCACTCATCGACCGCTCGGCCTGGTCGATGATATTGACCACCGACCGGCCGACCAGCACACCGAGGGCGTCGGGCAGCGACGCCGCCGCGGGCTGCGAGGACTGCTTGGGGCGCAGCATGTCGAGCAGCGACGACGCCGGGTAACCGATGATGCGCACGTCGGTGTCGGGTTCCAGGCCGGCGAGCATCTTGGCCCGGTCGATGGCGGTGCGCAGCCCGCCGAGTTCGTCGACAAGGCCGCGTTCCCTGGCGTCGGCACCGGTCCACACGCGGCCGCGCGCCACCTTGGAGACGTCGTCCACGGACAGCCCACGGCCGTCGGCGACGCGTTCGACGAAATCGGTGTAGAACAGGTCGGCCTCGGCCTCGACGTGGGCCTGCTGCTCGTCGGTGAACGGCGAATCGGCCGACCACGCATCGGCGTTGGCGTTGGTGCGCACCGAATCCGAGCCGACACCGAGCCTGTCTTTGAGTTCGCGGGCGACGAGCTTGCCGGTGACCACGCCGATCGATCCGGTGATGGTGCCCGGGTTGGCGACGATGGCGTCGGCACCCATCGAGACGTAGTAGCCGCCGGATGCGGCGACCGCACCCATGGAGGCGACGACGGGCGTGCCGTTCTCGCGGGCGCGCAGCACCTCACGCCAGATGGTCTCCGAGCCGGTGACCGAACCGCCGGGGCTCTCGACACGCAGCACGATCGCCGAGACGTCCTTGTCTGCGGCGGCTTCCCGCAGTGCGGCAGCAATGGTGTCGCCGCCGGCGCTCGAATTGCCCAGCGGCAGTGGGCCGGGCCCGCCACGGCCGCTGACGATCGGCCCGTGCAGGGTGACCACCGCGATGGTGGGCTTGGCTTTGCGGCCGGGGATCGGCGGGCCCCCGCCGGGTGCGGTGGCACGTGCATAGCGGGAGAGGAACAGCCGCGGCGGCGCATCGGGGGTGTCGACGTTCTGAGGTGAGATGTCCGTGGCTCCGGTCAGCTCCGCGATCCGCGCGTAGGCCTCGTCACGGAAGCCGATGCGGTCGACCAGGCCGCTGTCGACTGCGGCGTCACGCAGCAGCGGGGCCTTGTCGGCGAGGGCGTCGATGTCTTTGGTATCGAGCTTGCGTGACGCGGCGACGGCGCTGAGCACCTGCTGGTTGAGGCTCTCGATGAGTCGGCTGTCGGCTTCGCGGTGCGGCTCGGTGTAGCTGTCCTGGGTGAAAAGGTTTGCCGCCGACTTGTATTCGCCACGCGCGGTGAACTGGGCCTGGATGCCGGCTTTGTCGAGCGCATCGCGCAGGAACAGCGCGCTGGTGGCGAAGCCGACGAGCCCGACGGCGCCCGACGGCTGCATCCACACTTCGCCGAACGCCGAGGCGAGGTAGTAGGACAGCGTGCCGGGATAGGTTTCGGCCCAGGCAACCGAGGGCTTCTTGGCACTGAAGGCAGCGATGGCCTCCCGCAGTTCCTGGACTGGGGCGGCGGGTGCGGCGGTGATCTGCACACGGGCGATCAGGCCGGCCACGCGGTCGTCGTCGGCGGCGCGGTGGATGGCGGCCACGGCCTGACGCAGCACCATGGGACGCCCGCGAGCCGAGATCATCGCCAGCGGGTCGAAGCCGCTGGTCTCCGGCGGCACCGACATCAGGTCGAGTTCGAGCACGCAGCCGCTGGGGATGCCCTTGTGGCGAGCGGTGTCGACCCGTCGCACCAGGGCGCGCACGTCGTCGGCGCCGGGGATGCCGGGTAAGAAGGCGAACATAGGACCGAGGGTACCGGCGTGCGGGGATGCTGATGATGATCGCGCCGCTGGAGCTGTTGGCGTACGCGGCTCGGGGGGCCCGGGAGACGTGGATGCAGGTGGTGCGGCGCGCGTCAGAACGGGGGTGGTCTGTTGCGTTCGGCGACGAGGTCGTCGTTGAGTCGGCGTTGCGCTTCGATGTAGCGGGCGCGGTTTTGGGCGCGGGTGCGGCGGCGTTTGGGCATGGCCAGGCCGCGGTCTTTGGTGGGTTCCGGGCTCTGCTGTAGTGGCGCCTCGGCGGTGGGCGTGCACAGAGTCGGGAACAGCAGTGTGCTGCCGGGGTGGGTGGCGTAGGTCTGGCCGGTCGGTGAGGTCCAGACGACCGTGCCGTCGGCGAGTTGTTCGTCGCGCCAACCGGTTTCACCGATCCAGAAAGTTTTGAGCAAGTGGTGTTTTCGACACAGACATTTGAGGTTCGACGCGCAGGTCGGACCGGCGGGGTAGGGCACGGTGTGGTCGATGTCGCAGCGGTGAGCGGGTCTGTCGCAGTTGGGGAAGCGGCAAGTCAGGTCACGGCTGCGGATGAAGTCCTGCAATGCCGCTGAGGGTCGGTGCTGCGGTTCGGGTGGGGCGTCGCCGGGGTGGGTGATCGGCCTGATCCTGGCGCGGTCGAGGAAGGCGCCGAGCACGGCGGCGCCGAGCATGCCGCCACCGAGGACGAACGCCGATGCCGGGCAGGCTGGCCGCGGCGCGGGAGGTGGTTGCGGCGCGGACCCGACGGCGTCCTCCGGCTCGGCGGCCTCCGGCTGCGGCCCAGGTGCGTTCGCCGCGGCTCGGGCATGGTCCAGAGTGGCTTGCTCCGTGACGACGTGGATGACGACGTCTTTGGCGGGGCGGCCGTCGCGTGCGCCGGGGCAGTCGGGGTTGTCGCATTCGCAGCGCAGGCTGGTGCCGGTGGCGATCGTGGCCAGTGCGTCGTTGCGGCGCTCGTCCATGGTGCGGGGGTCCTCGGCGCATACCGAGTGCGCCATGTCGTGGACGCGTTGTTCGAGGGCGACGCCGTCGGGAGAGTACATGCGCGCCCAGACGGTCATGAAGCCGGCGGCGTCCCCGATGAAACCGAACTCCGTTCCGCGCTCCTGCGGGGCGTCTTTGATGTGCCGCAGCGCTCCCGGGTCGTGGGCCTCGACCAGGGCGTCGATGGCAGCGGTGGTCTTCCGCTCCGATTTGGGGCCCCATGTGGTGATCTGGTCAGCCAGAGCGGCATCGACGGCGGCCATGAGATCGGGATCGGTGATCAACAGGGTGCGGGCGACGATGGAGCGCACGAGCAGATCACTGATCAGCCCACGTTCGAACAAGGCGGCGACCTTGGGGAGACGGTCGCGCAGCATGACCGCGCGGTGGGTCTGGAACATCGCGAGCTTTTCGGTGATGTTCTCCGGCGGCGGCCAGTTCGCTGACCGCGCTTGCTTCGGGGTCGACGAACCAGTTGTTGCGGTCGGTGGCGTCGTCGAGGCCGGTGCGGCGGCGGAACACCTCGGCCATGACGGCCAGTTTGCGCGCTGCGGCGGCAGATTCGACCCGTGTCCACCCGCCGGCGGCCGCGACCAACTCGGCGTCACCGAGCGCACGCAGATCGCCGACCTCGGGCAACGAACCATCGAACATAGTTTCGATTGTTTCAGAGGGGTACGACAAGTCCGACCCCAAAACCGCACTGATCCCGACGAATTCACCCCTCGGGGATCACCCCGTCCCCCGGCATGATGGCGATCGAGGGATTCGATCGGCTGAGCCACACGCCTAACCCACAAGCGCACGAAGACCCCGACACACCGAAGTGTGCGGGGTCTCCGTGCGGACGTGTCAGGACAGTTCGGTCGCCGAACCGCCTGCGGCCGTGATCTTCTCGCGGGCGCTGCCGCTGAACTTGTGCGCGGTGACGTTGACCGCAGCGCTCAGCTTGCCGTCTCCGAGCACCTTCACCAGCGTGTTCTTGCGAACCGCACCGGAGGCCACCAGCTCGTCGAGGCCGATGTCGCCACCGTTCGGGAACAGCCGGCCGAGATCGCCGACGTTGATGACGGCGTACTCGGTGCGGAAGCGGTTGCGGAAGCCCTTGAGCTTCGGCAGCCGCATGTGGATCGGCATCTGGCCGCCCTCGAACCCGGCGGGGACGTTCTTGCGCGCCCCGGTGCCCTTGGTGCCGCGGCCCGCGGTCTTGCCCTTCGAACCTTCACCGCGGCCGACACGCGTCTTCGCGGTCTTCGACCCGGGGGCCGGCTTCAGGTCGTGAAGTTTGATCGGCTGTGTCATCGTCTCAGACCTCCTCTACGACGACGAGGTGATGCACGGTCTTGATGAGGCCGCGGGTCTGCGCATTGTCCTCCCGGACGACCGACTGGCGGATCTTCCGCAAGCCGAGCGTGCGCAGGCTCTCCCGCTGGTTCCAGCGCGCACCGATGGTGCCGCGCACCTGGGTGATCTTCAGTTCCGCCATGGTCACACCGACCCTTCACGTGACGAGGACGCGGCGAGCGCGTCGGCCTCACGGCGAGCCTTGAGCATGCGCGCGGGGGCGACGTCCTCCAGGGGCAGGCCACGTCGGGCCGCCACTTCTTCGGGACGCTGGATCATCTTCAGCGCGGCAACGGTGGCATGCACCACGTTGATCGCGTTGTCGCTGCCCAGCGACTTGGCCAGGATGTCGTGGACGCCGGCGCATTCCAGCACCGCGCGTGCCGCTCCACCGGCGATCACACCGGTACCGGGGCTCGCCGGACGCAACATCACGACACCCGCGGCGGCCTCACCCTGCACCGGGTGCACGATGGTCCCGCCGATCAGGGGAACGCGGAAGAAGCCCTTACGGGCCTCTTCGACACCCTTGGCGATGGCGGCCGGAACCTCCTTGGCTTTGCCGTACCCGACCCCGACCATGCCGTTGCCGTCGCCGACGATCACCAGGGCGGTGAAGCTGAAGCGCCGTCCACCCTTGACCACCTTGGAGACACGGTTGATCGAGACGACACGCTCGAGGTAGTTGCTCTTGTCGCCACCGTCGCGCCCGCGGCCGCCACGGTCGTCGCGGCGGCCACGACCATCGCGGTCACCCCGCGAGCCCCGGCCGTCGGATGTCGCCGGCCCGGCATTGTTCGCCTGCTCGGCCATCATGCAGTCCTTCCAGTGTTGAACACGTCGGTCATCAGAACTTCAGCCCGCCTTCACGAGCGGCGTCGGCGAGCGCGGCGATACGTCCGCCGTAGCTGTAACCGCCACGGTCGAACACCACCTCGTCGATACCCGCCGCCTTCGCGCGCTCGGCGATCAGCTGACCGACACGCACGCTGTGCGCCTTCTTGTCACCGTCGACGGCCCGCACGTCACCCTCGATCGAGGATGCGGCGGCGAGCGTCGTGCCGGTGAGGTCGTCCACCAACTGTACGTGGATGTGCCGCGAGGAGCGGTTCACCACCAGACGCGGCCGCTGTGCGGTGCCCGCGACCTTCTTGCGCAGCCGTGCGTGACGGCGGATGCGGTCCCGTCGGCGCGTCTGGGAGATGTTCGCCCCGACCGGCTTGTGCTTGGTATCCGTTGCCTGTGCCATCGCTTACTTACCTGTCTTTCCGACCTTGCGGCGGATCTGCTCACCCTCGTACCGCACGCCCTTGCCCTTGTAGGGGTCGGGGCGGCGCAGGCGGCGGATGATCGCCGAGATCTGGCCGACCTTCTGCTTGTCGATACCCGAGACCGAGAACTTCGTGGGCGTCTCGACCGCGAAGGTGATGCCCTCCGGCGGCTCGATGACCACGGGATGGCTGTACCCGAGCGCGAACTCCAGGTTGGAACCCTTGAGCGCGACGCGGTAACCGACGCCGTAGATCTCCATCTTGGTGGTGTATCCCTGCGTGACGCCCTCGACCAGGTTGGCCACCAGCGTGCGGGACAGCCCGTGCAGCGAGCGGTTGCGCCGCTCGTCGTTGGGCCGGGTCACCACGATGGCGCCCTCGTCATCACGGGCGACGACGATCGGTTCGGCGACCGCGAGCGACAGGGCGCCCTTGGGCCCCTTCACCGAGACGTTCTGACCCTCGATCGTCACATCGACTCCGGCAGGAACCGGAACCGGCTGCTTTCCAATACGCGACATGTTTCCTACCCCCTCACCACACGTAGGCGAGGACTTCGCCGCCCACGCCGGATCGCGCTGCCTGACGATCGGTGAGCAGACCCGAGGACGTGGAGATGATCGCCACGCCCAGGCCGCCGAGCACCCGAGGCAGATTGGTGGACTTTGCGTAGACCCGCAGGCCGGGCTTGGAGACCCGGCGCAGGCCGGCGATGCTGCGTTCGCGGCTCGGGCCGTACTTGAGCTGCACCACCAGGGACTTGCCCACGCGGGCGTCCTCGGTGCGGTAATCGGAGATGTAGCCCTCGGACTTGAGGATCTCGGCGATGTTCGCCTTGATCTTCGAGTGCGGCAGAGTCACCTCGTCGTGGTACGCCGAATTGGCGTTGCGCAGACGTGTCAAGAAGTCTGCGATCGGATCCGTCATGGTCATGACAGCCGGTTCACCTTTCTCGCGGCGGTTCCCAGACCCGAGACTTCGGGCTCCAGGGCCTTCCGCAACTGCTTTGTTAGTGGTTGGGCTGGCTTACCAGCTGGACTTCTGCACACCGGGCAGTTCGCCGGCGTGGGCCATCTCGCGAAGGCAGATTCGGCACAGGCCGAACTTGCGGAAGACGGCGTGCGGGCGGCCGCAGCGCTGGCAGCGGGTGTAGGCCCGCACTTTGAACTTCGGCTTCTTGTTGGCCTTGTTGACCAGTGCTTTCTTTGCCATTAGCTCAGTTCTCCTTGAAGGGGAAGCCCAGCGCCCGCAGCAGCGCTCGTCCTTCGTCGTCGGTCGTCGCCGAGGTGACGACGGTGATGTCCATGCCGCGGGGGCGGTCGATGCTGTCCACGTCGATCTCGTGGAACATCGACTGCTCGGTCAGGCCGAAGGTGTAGTTGCCGGTGCCGTCGAACTGCTTGGGGTTCAGGCCGCGGAAGTCGCGGATACGCGGCAGCGCGATCGCCACCAGGCGGTCCAGGAACTCCCACATGCGGTCGCCACGCAGCGTCACGCGGGCACCGATCGGCATGCCCTCGCGCAGCTTGAACTGGGCGATGGACTTGCGGGCGCGGCGGATCTCCGGCTTCTGGCCGGTGATCACGGCGAGGTCGTTGACCGCACCGTTGATCAACTTCGCGTCACGGGCGGCGTCACCGACACCCATGTTGACGACGACCTTCACCACGCCCGGGATTTGCATCACGTTGGCGTAGCCGAACTGCTGCTGCAGCGACTCGCGAATTTCCTCGCGGTAGCGCTGCTTGAGCCGGGGAAGAGTTTTCTCTGCAGTGGTCATGTCAGCCGATGTCCTTGCCGTTGCGCTTCGAGATGCGCACCTTCTTGCCGGTCTCTTCGTCGAAGCGGTAGCCGACGCGGGTGGGGTTGCCGTCGGAGTCGACGACCATCACGTTGGACACGTGGATCGGCGCCTCCTGGGTGACGATTCCGCCCGACGATGCGCCGCGTTCGTTGCTCGAGACCGCGGTGTGCTTCTTGATGCGGTTGACGCCCTCGACGAGGATCTTGTTGCGTGCGGGGTAGGCCCGGATGACCTTGCCCTTGGCACCCTTGTCTTTACCGGAGACAACCAACACGGTGTCGCCCTTGTGGACCTTCATCTACAACACCTCCGGGGCCAGCGAGACGATCTTCATGAAGCGCTTCTCACGCAGTTCGCGGCCGACGGGCCCGAAGATGCGGGTGCCGCGCGGATCGTTGTCGTTCTTGATGATCACGGCGGCGTTCTCGTCGAACTTGATGTAGCTGCCATCGGCGCGGCGACGCTCCTTGACGGTGCGCACCACGACGGCCTTGACGACGTCGCCGCGTTTGACGTTGGCGCCGGGGATGGCTTCCTTGACGGTGGCCACGATGACATCACCGATGCCTGCGTAGCGTCGCGATGAACCACCGAGCACGCGGATGCACAAGATCTCCTTGGCGCCCGTGTTGTCGGCGACCTTCAACCGCGATTCCTGCTGAATCACTCGATCTCCTGACCTGGTTATGTCTGCACGCCAGGCGAAGCCCACCGCCGGGCCGGGGCCCGGACGCGACCTGACGTACGCGGTCCTTGCTGTCACCGAAGAGCACGCAGGGCCGGTCCGCGATGAGCGCCTGCGCGAGGAGCGTCAAGCATCGTCGATCGGCCGAGGTCTGCCCAAGGCAACCGTTTGATTCTAGGTGAGGACCTGCGGAGAACCAAATCGCCGCAGGTCAGCGTCCAGTGTCCGGCGGTGTCAGGCCACGCAGCGAAAGCCGATGTGCGTGGTGGCGCTGTCCTGTGACTGCGGCGACCGCGCGGCGGGCCGGTACCGGTGACAGTACTCGGGGGCGCACAGATGGGAGCCGCCCTTGAGCGTCTGGTTGAGGGCGGGGTCGGCATCGGCTGGGCCACAGCATGATTCGACGGCGCCGTCGGGCCGGTGGTGCGCCGAGAACCGGGTGGTCGTCCATTCCCAGACGTTGCCGATCATGTCGACCAGGCCGAACTTGTTGGCGGGGAAGGTGCCGACCGGGGAGGTGCCGACCCAGCCGAGCGCGCCGTCGTTGCGGTACGGGAACCGGCCCTGCCAGGTGTTGGCCATCAACTGTCCGCCGGGCTGCGCGTCGTCGCCCCAGGGATAGGTGGTGGTGGCACCGGCGCGTGCGGCGTACTCCCACTGCACTTCGGTGGGCAGTCTGCGGCCGGCCCATGTCGCGTAGGCGGCCGCGTCCGGGTAGGCGACCTGGACGACGGGGTGGTCGGGACGGTCGCGCCAACTCGATTCCGGGCCGTGCGGACGGCGCCAGCACGCCCCGGGCGACCACGTCCACCACTGCCGCCAGTCACGCAGGTCCACGGGCCCTGGAGTCGGCTGGAACACCAACGCGCCGGGCACCAGGTCGGCCGGCGGCACCCCCGGGTACAGCGTGGGGTCGAGTTCCCGTTCGGCGACGGTGACATGGCCGGTGGCGTCGGCGAACGCCGCGAACTGTGCGTTGGTGACGGGATGCCGCTCGATCGCGAAGGGGGCGACGGCCACCGTGTGCACCGGCACTTCCTCGGGATAGAACTGCGTCGAGCCCATCCGGTAGGCGCCGCCGGGCAGTTCGACCAGCTCGGTCAGCATGTCTGAAGCGTACGGGTCAGTCCCTCGCGAAGGCGCGGGCGAACTCACGATCCAGGTCGAGGTAGGGCTTGCCGGAGACGTCGAACGAGATCTGGGCGATGGTGCCGCCGGTGAACTCGAACGGCGGCCGGTAGTCGCGCGACACCGGCGAACCGGTGTTGCGCCCGACGGCGAGCGTGGCGCCGGCCAGGCCGAACGTCCCGGGATGGGTCCGCACGCCCGCCAACGTGGCGACCTCGTCGTCGTCGACGTAGAGGACGGCGTCACCGAGCGGCGTGTGGCTGCCCTCGACGGTGCCGGTCCGGGTGTAGGCGATGCCGAAGGTGTGGCTGCCCCCGGTGATCGGCACGGACGAGGAGAGCTTCTGTTCGGTCTCGCCGAGGAAGTTGTAGACGTAGTGCAGACGGCCGTCCTGCACGAACATCACGTGCCCGCCGTGTGCGCCACCGTGTTTGAACACGACTCCCTGTGCGTCGTCGTCGTCGACGGTGACGTCGGCGAGCACCACGAACGAGCGGCCCTGGATCTCCACGACGGCGCCCATGCCGACGTCCGCGGTGCCCGGGTAGTACACGTAGGCGTCGCGGGTGCCCGAGAGGGTGGGCCGGAAGCGCCCGATGGTGTCGAGCATGTTGAGGTCACCGAGCGGCAGCCCGTTGTACTTGGCCGCCTCGCTGAACCACAGCGCCTTGAGTTCCTCGAGCTTCTCGGGATGTTCGGCCGCCAGATCATGGGCCTGTGCGCGGTCGGCCTCGATGTGGAACAACTCCCACCGATCGTCGTCGAAGTGTGACCAACCGGCCGGGGACGCGGCGTGCACGGTGTTGGCGAACCAGCCCCGGTGCCAGATCCCGCGGGTGCCGAGCATCGAATAGAACTGGGTGTCCTTACCCGTGGGTGCGGTCGGGTTGTCCAGGGTCACTTTGAAACTCACGCCGTCGAGGGGCTTCTGCGGCACCCCGCGCACCGACGCGGGCGCGGTGATGCCCAACAGGTCGTAGACGGTCGGGGTGATGTCGCAGACGTTGACGTAGTTGTCGCGCACTTCGCCGTGTGCGGCGATGCCCGCGGGCCACGAGATGATCGCCGAGTCGGCGATGCCGCCTTCGTGGGAGGCGTAGCGCTTGAACAGTTTGTACGGCGTGTTGAACGCCATGGCCCAACCGGTCGGATAGTGGTTGTAGGTGTGCGGGCCGCCGAGCTCGTCGATGACCTTGAGGCCCTCCTCGGCAGTGTCGATGTAGCCGTTGAAGAACTTCGTCTCGTTGACCGAACCGTCCGGCCCCCCTTCGCCGCTGGCTCCGTTGTCGGAGATCACGACGATCATGGTGTTGTCGAGCTGACCCGATTCCTCGAGGTAGTCGAGGATCCTGCCGATCTGCGCGTCGGTATAGGAGAGGAAGCCGGCGAAGACCTCTGCCATCCGGCTGAACAGGCGCTTCTCGCTGTCGGACAGGGAATCCCACGGCCGAACGGTGTCCTGGGTGGGCCACGGCTCCCCGTTGGGTCCGGTGACGTCGGCGTAGGGGTTCATCGGCGAGAGCTCGGTGTCCGGCGGGACGATCCCGAGGCGCTTCTGGTTCTCCAGCACGATATCGCGGTACTGCTCGTAGCCGATGTCGAAGCGGCCCGCGTAACGGTCGGCCCACTCGGTGAACACGTGGTGCGGGGCGTGCCCGGCGCCGGGACACAGGTAGGAGAACCACGGTTTTTCCGGAGCGATCACCTTGGCGTCGCGGATGAACTCGATCGTCTTGTCCGCGAGGTCCTTGGACAGGTGGTACCCGTCCTCGGGGCTCGCCGGCGGCGCGACCGGATGGTTGTCGTAGACCAGTTCGGGATACCACTGGTCGGTTTCGCCACCCAAGAACCCGTAGAACCGTTCGAAGCCGCGCGACAGCGGCCAGTGCCGTTTGGTGGCAGCCAGATTGGACTCCTCGAGCGGGGTCAGGTGCCACTTGCCGACGCAGTAGGTGTTGTATCCGTTCTCGGCGAGCACCTCTGAGATCAGCGCGGTGTCGAAGGGGATGCGGCCGTTGCAGTTCGGGAAACCGTCGGTGAATTCCTCGATGGTGGCCATGCCGACGGTCGTCGGGTTGCGACCGGTGAGCAGGGAGGCGCGGGTCGGCGAGCACAGCGCGGTGGTGTGGAACTGCGACAGACGCACACCGCGTTCGGCGATGCGGCTCATCGCCGGCATCTCCACCAGGCCGCCGAAGCAGTCCCACGTCGCGATGCCGGTGTCGTCCCACACCAGATACAACACGTTTGGCGCACTCTCGGGTGCGGTCGGCGCGGCGTAGGGGCCCCAGTCCGGCTCCGAATCCCGGATGTCGAGGGCGATTTTGCCGTTGAAGGCGTTGTCTGCGGATGCCATGGCCGGCCTCGCTCACGGGGTTGGGTGCATAACGGTCGCCCGGAGACTACACCGGCTTGGTGTCGCCGGTCTCGTTGATCAAAGGCGGCCGGTGGATCAAAGACGGCCAATGGATCAAAGACGGCCAATGGATCAAAGACGAAGACCCCACACGCCGAGCGTGCGGGGTCTTCGAGGCATGCAGTGAGAGGTCGGCTCTTGGCCTTCTCCAGGCTACTTGGCCTTCTCCAGGATCTCCACCAACCGCCACCGCTTGGTGGCCGACAGCGGGCGGGTCTCCATCAGCGAGACCCGGTCGCCGACGCCGGCGTCGCCGTTCTCGTCGTGTGCCTTGACCTTCGTGGTGGTCCGGATGATCTTGCCGTAGAGCGGGTGGCTCTTGCGGGACTCCAACTCGACCACGATGGTCTTGTGCATCTTGTCGCTGACCACGTAGCCGATCGCCGTCTTGCGGCGGTTACGCGGCTTCTCGGTGCGCGGCGTGTACGCCGGCCCCTTGCCCGAGTCGGTTTCAGTCTCTGCCATTACGATTCCTCACCTGCGGGTCCAGAAGCCAGACCCAGTTCACGTTCGCGCAGCACGGTGTACACGCGCGCAATCTCCTGCCGCACGACACGAAGCCGGCGGTTGTTGGACAGCTGGCCCGTGGCCATCTGGAAGCGAAGGTTGAAAAGTTCTTCCTTCGACTCGCGCAGACGCTCGGTCAGCTCGTCGTCGCTCAGCTCGCGCAGTTCACCAGGTGCCACTCCGACTGCCATCAGAAGTTCTCCTCTCTGGTCACGATGCGCGCCTTGATCGGCAACTTGTGGATCGCACGGGTCAGCGCTTCACGCGCGGTCTTCTCGTCCGGGTAGCTGAGCTCGAAGAGCACGCGGCCGGGCTTGACGTTGGCGACCCACCACTCGGGTGAACCCTTACCGGAACCCATGCGGGTCTCGGCGGGCTTCTTGGTCAGCGGGCGGTCCGGGAAGATGTTGATCCACACCTTGCCGCCACGCTTGATGTGCCGGTTGATGGCGATACGAGCGGACTCGATCTGCCGGTTGGTGATGTAGGCGTGCTCGAGCGCCTGGATGCCATAGTCACCGAAGCTCACCGTCGTGCCACCGCTGGCGATGCCGCGCTGTCGGGGGTGATGCTGCTTGCGGTGCTTGACTTTACGAGGGATCAGCATGCTCAGCTCCCTGAATTCTCAGTAGTCGATTCGGCGGCAACCGCATCCGCAGCGGCAGGCGCCTCGGCGTTGGCCGCGACGCTGCCGACCGGGGCCGCACCGGATGCGGCACGCCCGGCGTCGGTGCTCGTCGCCGTGGTACCCGACGCACCGCTGCGACGCGGGCGGCTGCCCGACGGACGCTCACGGCGCGGGCGGTCGGAACCCGCGGGCGCCGCGGCGGTCAGCTCACGCTTACCGCCGACGATGTCGCCCTTGTAGATCCACACCTTCACCCCGATGCGGCCGAAGGTGGTCTTGGCCTCGTAGAGGCCGTAGTCGATGTCGGCGCGCAGCGTGTGCAGCGGGACGCGGCCTTCGCGGTAGAACTCCGAGCGGCTCATCTCGGCGCCGCCGAGACGGCCCGAGCACTGGACCCGGATGCCCTTGACGTTGGGCTGACGCATGGCGGACTGGATCGCCTTACGCATCGCGCGGCGGAACGCCACCCGGTTGGAGAGCTGCTCGGCGACACCCTGGGCGACGAGCTGAGCCACCGACTCGGGGTTCTTCACCTCGAGGATGTTGAGCTGCACCTGCTTCTTGGTGAGCTTCTCCAGGTCGGCGCGGATGCGGTCGGCCTCGGTACCGCGGCGGCCGATGACGATGCCCGGACGCGCGGTGTGGATGTCGACGCGAACTCTGTCGCGAGTCCTCTCGATCTCCACGTCGGCGATGCCGGCGCGTTCCAGACCGGTGGCCAACAGCCGCCGGATCGCCACGTCTTCCTTGACGTAGTCCTTGTACTGCTTGTCTGCGTACCACCGCGACTTCCAGTCGGTGGTGATGCCGAGGCGGAAGCCGTGCGGGTTGATCTTCTGGCCCACTACTGCGAGCCTCCCTTCGCTTCTTCGGAAGCTTCAGTGGTCGTTACGGCTTTCGCCGGGGCCTTCTTCGCCGCGGCGGCCTTGCTGGCCTGCGCGCGACGTGCGCGTGCGCCACCGGCGGCATCGCCGCGGCGGCCCTCACGGCTCGGGCGGCTCTCGACGACCACGGTGATGTGGCTGGTCCGCTTGCGGATCCGGAACGCACGCCCCTGGGCGCGCGGCCGGATACGCTTGGCGGTCGGGCCCTCGTCGGCGTAGATGGCGGCGACCACGAGCGTCGACGGGTCGAGACCCTCGTTATTCTGCGCGTTGGCCGCAGCACTCGCGATCACCTTGGCGACCGGCTCACTGGCCTGCTGAGGCGCCCACCGCAGGATGTCGAGGGCCTCCTCGACGCGCTTGCCGCGGACCAGGTCGATGACGCGGCGGGCCTTGCTCGCCGAGATGCCCACATAGCGGGCGATCGCCGTCGCATTGGGGTACGTAGACGGATTCGTCGTTGCTGTACTCATCGCCTCTTGCTCTTCCGGTCATCCTTGATGTGACCCTTGAAGGTGCGGGTGGGGGCGAACTCGCCCAGCTTGTGCCCGACCATCGCCTCGGTGACGAACACCGGCACGTGCTTGCGGCCGTCGTGGACCGCGAAGGTGTGCCCGATGAAGTCGGGGATGATGGTCGACCGACGCGACCAGGTCTTGATGACCTGTTTGGTGTTCTTGTCGTTCTGGACGTCGACCTTCTTGAGAAGATGGTCGTCGACGAACGGACCCTTCTTCAGGCTGCGTGGCATTGCTTTGGTTCCTTCCCCGGCCTAGCGCTTCTTGCCGGTGCGCCGGCGTCGGACGATGAGCTTGTCGCTCGGCTTGTTCGGCTTGCGGGTGCGGCCCTCCGGCTTGCCCCACGGGCTGACCGGGTGGCGACCACCGGAGGTCTTGCCCTCACCACCGCCGTGCGGGTGGTCGACCGGGTTCATCACGACACCGCGGACGGTCGGGCGCTTGCCCTTCCACCGCATCCGGCCGGCCTTGCCCCAGTTGATGTTGGCCTGCTCGGCGTTGCCGACCTCACCGACGGTGGCGCGGCAGCGCACGTCGACGCGACGGATCTCGCCGGACGGCATCCGCAGCGACGCGTAGGCGCCTTCCTTGCCCAGCAACTGGATGCTGACACCGGCCGAGCGGGCCAGCTTCGCGCCGCCACCGGGCCGCAGCTCCACCGCGTGGATCACGGTGCCGGCGGGGATGTTGCGCAGCGGCAGGTTGTTGCCCGGCTTGATGTCGGCGTTGGCGCCGGACTCCACGATCGCGCCCTGCTTCAGCCCGTACGGCGCGATGATGTAGCGCTTCTCGCCGTCCAGGTAGTGCAGCAGCGCGATGTTCGCGGTGCGGTTCGGGTCGTACTCGATGTGGGCGACCTTCGCGTCGACGCCGTCCTTGTCGTGGCGACGGAAGTCGATGACGCGGTAGGCACGCTTGTGGCCACCGCCCTTGTGCCGGGTGGTGATCCGACCGTGTGCGTTGCGTCCGCCCTTACCGTGCAGCGGGCGGACCAGCGACTTCTCCGGGGTCGAGCGAGTGATCTCGGCGAAATCGGAGACGCTGGCACCGCGGCGACCCGGGGTCGTCGGCTTGTACTTGCGAATTGCCATTTCTTTTAAGTCTCTCTAGCTTCTCGCCCGGCTCAGGCCGGTGCTCCGAACAGGTCGATCGGCTTGCTTCCCGCGGCCAGCGTCACGATGGCGCGCTTGGTGCTCTTGCGCTGGCCGAAGCCGGCGCGGGTGCGCTTGCGCTTGCCCTGCCGGTTCGCCGTGTTCACCGAGTCGACCTTGACCTTGAAGATCTTCTCGACGGCGATCTTGATCTGGGTCTTGTTGGAGTCCGGGTGCACGACGAACGTGTAGACGTTGTCCTCGATCAGCCCGTAGGACTTCTCGGAGATGACCGGCGCCAGGATGATGTCGCGGGGATCTGTCACGGTTGCCATCAGGCCGAAGCACCTTCCTTTTCAGTGCGTGCTGTCTGCGCGTCGATGTAGACGTTGAGCGCCTCGACGCTGAAGATCACGTCGTCGGCCTTGAGCACGTCGTAGGTGTTGAGCTGATCCGGTGAGATCACGTGCACGCCGGGAAGGTTGCGCACGCTGCGCTGGCCCGTCTCGTCGGTGCGGCCGATGACGATCAGGACCTTGCTGTTCTCGGCGGCGCGGTCGGACAGCAGCGACGACACGAACGCCTTGGCGCTCTTGGTCGACGGGGTCTGCCCCCCCACGAGTTCGGTGACCGCGTGGATGCGACCGTTGCGCGCCCGGTCCGACAGCGCCCCGCGCAGGGCGGCGGCGATCATCTTCTTCGGGGTGCGCTGGCTGTAGTCGCGCGGCTTTGGGCCGTGGACGGTGCCACCACCGGTGAACTGCGGCGCCCGGATCGAACCCTGACGCGCGCGGCCGGTGCCCTTCTGCCGGTACGGCTTCTTTCCGCCGCCGGAGACCTCACCGCGGGTTTTGGTCGAGTGCGTGCCCTGCCGCTTGGCGGCCAGCTGCGCGGTCACCACCTGGTGCATCAGCGCGATGTTGGCCTCGACGTCGAACAGCTCAGCGGGCAGCTCGATGGAGCCGTCGGTGGTCCCGGCCGGCGTCTTGACCTCAATTGTGGTTGCCATTTACTTCTCGCCTCGCTTGATTGCGCTGCGGACCATCACCAGTCCACCGTTGCGTCCGGGGATGGCGCCCTTGATGAGCAGCACGCCCTTCTCTGCGTCCACCTTGTGCACGACCAGGTTCTGCGTGGTCACCCGGTCGTTGCCCATGCGGCCCGACATGCGGGTGCCCTTGAACACGCGGCCCGGGGTGGCGCAGCCACCGATCGAACCGGGCCGGCGGTGCACGGCCTGGGCGCCGTGCGCGGCCCCCTGGCCCTTGAAACCGTGGCGCTTCATGGTGCCGGCGAAGCCCTTGCCCTTGCTGGTGCCGGTGACGTCCACGTAGGCGCCTTCGGCGAAGACTTCCGCAGTGAGCTCCTGGCCGACCTCGTAGTCAGCGGCCGCCGACTCGTCGTCGAGCCGGAGCTCGGCGAGGTGGCGCCGCGGGTTGACGCCGGCGGCGGCGAACTGACCGGTCACCGGCTTGTTGACCTTGCGGGGGCTGATCTCGCCGTAGGCGATCTGCACCGCGCTGTAACCGTCGCGCTCCGGGGTGCGGATGCGCGTCACGACGTTGGGGCCGGCCTTGACGACCGTCACCGGCACGACCTTGTTGTTCTCGTCGAACACCTGCGTCATGCCCAGCTTGGTGCCCAGAATGCCGCGCCGCGGTGCGGCCGAACTGCTTGAGCGTGCCATTTCTCGGGTCTCCTACTGGATGTTCACGTCGACGCTGGCCGGGAGGTCGATGCGCATGAGCGCGTCGACGGTCTTCGGCGTCGGGTCGAGGATGTCGATCAGCCGCTTGTGGGTACGCATCTCGAAGTGCTCACGCGAGTCCTTGTACTTGTGCGGTGAGCGGATGACGCAGTACACGTTCTTCTCGGTCGGCAGCGGCACGGGGCCCACCACGCTGGCACCGGTGCGGGTGACCGTCTCCACGATCTTGCGCGCCGAGGCGTCGATGGCCTCGTGGTCGTAGGCCTTGAGCCTGATGCGGATCTTTTGTCCCGCCACGCGTTCCTACCTCACTCCTGCTTGTTGCCCGCGCCGGGAAAGCCCAGCGCGACCTGGTGTCGGCTGTCGCCGCCGCTGTTTACCTGTCTGTGGTCCACCGGTCCCCGCGGTCGGGTGTGTCGCCCTACGCGCGCTCAGATGCGGCGGAAATCTCCGTCACACTCGAGAGGTGGGACCGATGCGCCCGTACGGGCGCCGGTCGGATGCCCCCGCGGGGCGGTCCGAACAGGCACCGTCCCGGCTCAAGGCAACCCGAACAGTATGCCTGACGATCGTGGCCTCGTCCAAATCCCTGGACAACCTTTGCCGACCAGCGGGCGGGAGCCCTCTCAGTCTTCCAGGTCGGCCCAGAAGGCGCACTGGTGTTCCTGCGCGAACGCCGTGGTCACCCTGCTGCCGTCGGGCCGCAGCGAGAGATAGGAGCCGTCGCCGAACTGTGGCCACGGGGGAGCGCCGGGGGCCGACGGGGTACCGGTGGCGACGAAGGCGCTCCAATAGTCGATCATCGCCTCCGACAGCGCCTGTTGCCGCGGCGACAGGGGCGGCGCCCCGCCGACGTCGAAAAGGTAACGCAATTCGAGTGAATGGCCGGCGCCGACGGGGAACGGCAGCGTCTGCAGCGGTTCGGGGGCGGGCGCCTGCCGGTCGTTGAACTCGTAGGCGTAGACGGGTGCCGCGCCGCGGAGTTCTGTGGCCATGCGGTCGGCGACACACGCGAACTCGGCGTCGGTGACCGTTGCCGCGTAGGCGAGCGGGACGCTTGCGCGGGAGTCGGGGCCGAAGCGGTCGATCGGGTAGCGCGCGGCCACCTGCGCGGCGTCCGGCCCGAACGTGTCGGCCAGCAGGCCGGGGTACTGCTCGGGGGTGTACCGGTAGTCGTCGCGCAGGTAGCGCATCGCGACGAACAACGTGAACTCGTCGCGGTTGGTGCCGATGAGCACCGGCACCGGCGCCGCTGTCCCGTCGGCGATGGCTCGGACGGGGTCGACCGGCAGCGCCGTGGTGCCGGTGACCGGTCCGGTCAGCCGGTCCGCGCCGATCTCGACGAACCAGACCGGTTTGCGCAGTGTGTCGGCGGGCAGCGCGCGCAGGCAGTCGGCGGCGGTGCCCGGGTCCGGGCAGCCCACGCCGGCGGCGTAGTCGAGGCTGCGTTGTTCGGCCACGGGTAGCGGCGCCTGGGCCTGGCAGGGGGCGCTCTGGATGATCGCGGCGGCGAACAGGCCCTGGGAACCGGGTGCGACGAGGTGATCGCACACCGACATGCCGCCGGCCGACTCGCCGGCCACGGTCACCCTCGCGGGGTCGCCGCCGAATTCGGCGATATTGTCGCGTACCCATCGCAGTGCGGCCTGCTGATCGGCCAGTCCGTAGTTGCCGACGTCGCCTGCCGAGCCCAACGCGGGGTGCGCCAGGAACCCCATCGTGCCGAGCCGGTAGTTGACGGTGACGACGACGATCTCGCCGCGGGCGGCCAGCCGACGGGCGTCGTAGATCCCGCCGCTGCCGTTGACGAACGCGCCACCATGGATCCACACCATCACCGGCCGCTTCTCGTCCGACGCCGGCGGCGTCCACACGTTGAGCCTCAGGCAGTCCTCGTCGGTCTGCCTGCCGAGCTCAAGGTCACCGCCCGGGTCCTGCAGGCAGCGCGGACCGGAACGGGTGGCCTGCCGTTCGCCGTCCCAGGCGGGTGCTGGCTCGGGCGGGCGCCAGCGCAGCCTGCCGACGGGCGGCGCGGCGTAGGGGATGCCGGCGAACAACCGATGGTCGTCGGCGACGGTGCCGCGCAGCGCACCCGAGGCGGTGCGGACCAGCGAGGGATCGGCACGCGGCGCGGGATCGGGCCGGTCCGACGGCGCCGTGGACGTGCATCCGGTCGCGAGAACGAGCACCAGCACGAGCGCCGCCAGCCGGCGGCGAACCGGTCCGGGCTGCACGCCCCTGACAGTACCGGCCGGCGACCCGGAATCCTCGCGGTCCTCGGATCCCTCCGGCATGGGCCATGCTGACCGCGCTGTCGACCGAAATGCGCCGCCGCTAACCTGGCTGCCGTGCGGCTGCTCCTGGTGAACCCGAACACGACGGCGTCGATGACGGCGGCCATCGCCGCAGGCGCGACGGCGGCAGCGCATCCGACCACGGTCGTCGAGGCGGTGAACCCGACGGCGGGGCCGGCCAGCATCGAGAACGACGACGACGAACGCCGTTGCGTCCCGCCTCTCCTCGAGGTCCTCGGCCAGGCTCGCGCTCGGGTGCGCGACCGCCCGGACGCGTACGTGATCGCGTGCTTCGGCGATCCGGGCCTCGACCGGGCACGGGCGCTGCTCGACGCGCCGGTGCTCGGCATCGCCCAGGCGGCCATGCATGCGGCCGCCCTGCTCGCCGGCAGCTTCTCGGTGGTGACGTCGATGTCGGCGACCGTCCCGCGCGCCTGGCAACTCGCCACGGCGTACACCCCCTCCGCGTGTCTGGGCGTGTACGCCTGCGACATCCCGGTGCTGCGCATCGACGCCGACCCGGCCACCGTCGACCCGATCGCCGAACTGTGCAAGCACGCCTTGCGAGTGGACCAAAGCCGCTCCATCGTGCTCGGCTGCGCGGCGATGGCCCGCTTCGCCGACCCGCTGTCGCGTCGGCTTGGTGTCCCGGTGGTCGACGGTGTGGCGGCCGCCACCCGGCTGGCCGAGGCGCTGGCACCGCTCAGCCTGCGATGAACTCCGCGGCCCGGTGCCCGATCATCGCGATCGTCGCATGCGGGCCCCGGCTGGTGATGGCCGGCATGACGGCACCGTCGACCACCCACAGCCCGTCGACCCCGCGGACCCGGCACTGTGCGTCGAGCACAGCCCGCGGATCGCCGTCGCCACCCATCGGCGCCGTCCCAGCCAAATGCTGCGATGTCGACCACGAAGCTTCGCCCGAATGCACTGTGCCGTCAAGAATTTCGTGCGCGGCCGCGGCCCCTGCGGCGAGATCAGCCACGTCGTCGGGCTCGCTGTCGTAACGGTGCTCGATCATCGGGGGAACCAACGGATCGGCTGACACGAGGGTGACGCGGCCCCGCGACCGCGGTCGCATCAACGCGACGCCGAGCTGCGGACGGTCGGCCGAATCATGGCCGGCGCCGTGCACCATCGCTGCGAAACCCGTTGTGTAGGGCCGGATCTCCAGACCCGAGTCGGTGGTGAGCACCGCCTCCAGTGGCGGCAGGCCGTGCGTCGGTGTGCACCGCAGCGGGATCACCCATTCCGGATGATCGGATGTCGACGCACCGACGGGCACATCGGACCACACGTGAATACCCAAGGCGCATAGGGTGTCTGCAGGTCCGACACCGGAGAGCATCAACAGCTGCGCGCTGGAGATCGCGCCGGCGCAGAGCACGATGCGGTCCGCCGGCACGGTTTGCGCGCCGAACGGGCCCGTGCATTCGACGGCCACCGCGCGGCCCCGCACGATCTGGACGCGGGTGACCCGGGTGTCGGGCAGCAGGTCGAGGTTGCCGCGTTCGAGGGCCGGCTGCAGGAACGCCCCGCCGGGGCCGACGCGGGTTCCGCTGTCGAGGTTCAGCGGCACCGCACCCACACCGTCGGCGGGGACGTCCGCGTCCAGTCCGCTCAGATCCTCCACCCACCGGAAGCCGGCGTGACGGGTGGCCTCGACGAAAGACGCGGTGCAGCGGTCGAAGTCGCGAACCCGGCGGACCGTGATCGGCCCGCGGTCGCCGTGCAGCGGTCCGCCGAAGTCCAGGTCGGTCTCGATCGCCCGGAAGTGCGGCAGCACGTCGCGCCAGGTCCAGCCCGGGACCCCCCACCCGTCGAAGTCAGCAGGCAGCCCGCGGCAGAAGTACCCGCCGTTGACCGCACCCGATCCGCCGACGACCGCGCCCCGCGCGATCTGCGTGCGACGGACCGGTGCGTCGGTGAGGGTGGTCAGGTAGTGCCGGACCACCGAGCTGGCGGTGCCGATGGGCAGCCGCAGACCGTCGCTAATCTGCTGCGCCACGCGTGGGTCGGACGGGGCGGGCCCGGCCTCCACCACGGTGACGTGGCACTGCGGGTCGGCAGAAAGACGTTCGGCCAACACCGATCCGGCGCTTCCCGCGCCGACGATCAGCACGTCACGGGGATGAGGCGTGGGTGTGGGCAAGGCAGCCTTTACGTTCGGATCTGCGGTTTCAGCGCACCGAGGTGCCGTTGGTGCACCACCCCGGTCCACAGTCCGAGCCCGTAGGCGATGTCGTCGAGCCGGCGCAGCAGCACATAGGTCAGCAGTCCGACCTGTTCGGTGTCCTCGACGGTGCCGCGCCGCGCCGCCCAGTCGACGACACCGTCGAGCACCGCGGCGATCAGCACCACCTGCCGGCAGCGTCGCGACACCACGGCGGCGAGCAGGGCGATCGGCCAATAGTGCCGGCAGATCGCCGATGCCAGTTGCAGCGCCGCCGACCACAGTCCGTGCGCGGCGATCGCGGCCACCTGCCGCGGTTCGGTCTCGACCGAGCGCAGTGAATTGGCCACCCGCCGGGCGGTCAGACCCGCGGCGAGCACCGACAACAGGTAGCCGATACCGCTGCCCATTGCCATCAGCACCCAGACCACCAGCGTCCACCCCGAGATCACCAGCGGCGCCGTCTTGCCCGGATGCCGCTCCGCCAGCGGCGCCGCCGACGTCCCGTAGAACGCCTTGCGGCGGAACCACTCCCCCAGCTCGGTCCGGTGGTCGTGGGCCACCAGGGCGATCGGCTCGTAGCGCAACCGGGCTCCCGCCTCCACGAGCCGCCAGCACAGGTCGACGTCCTCGCCTGAGTGCAGGGTCTCGTCGAACCCGCCCACCGCGTCGAGCATCCGCCTCCGGCAGATGATCGCGGCGCTCGGCACGTAGGCCACCGGCCCGTACGGCACCACCGGTGCCTCCCGGCGCCCGAGATCGAGCGACGAGCGCACCGCCTCGTACTTGGCCACCGGGTTGTCGGCGATGCGCAGACCCACGATGCGCGGCGCCACCAACGCCACCGCCGGATCACAGAAGTGTCCCAGCAACGCCTCGAGCCACCCCCGGCGCGGAAGTACGTCGGAGTCGAGGAACGCGACGAAGTCGGTGCGGCATGCCGCGGCGCCGGCGTTGCGGGCGGCCGCCGGCCCCTTGCTGCGGTCGTGCCGGATCAGCTGCACATCGCAGTGCGCACCGGCCATGTCACAGGGCTCGATTGGCACCGCAGATCCGTCGTCGACGACGATGACGCGCAGACCACGCAACGAACCGAGAAGGCGCCGCAAACCGAATAGGTTGTCGCGCACCGGGACCACGACCGTGACGTCACGGTGTGAGGGTCCGCTCGCGGGGCGCGGGTGCGCGACGGTGGCATCGAGGAGTGTGCGCGCCAACTGGGCGCTCTTGGCGTCGCGCACCTCGAGCCGGCCGCCGCTGAGCATCGTCTGGGCGGCAGGCGCCAGCCGCAGCAGCCGGGTGGGTGAACCGCCCAGCAGCGCCGCGCCCTCAGCGAGCACCCTGACCCGCCGGTCCACCTGCACGGCAAACCCGTCGGGCAGCCGGGGCCCGGTCATCGCAGCATCCCGTGGTGGTCGGGCACCCAGCGCGTGATCCGGTCGGCGCAGTGCCGGACCATCCGGCCGAACAACTCGGCGCCGTCGACCCCGGTGGCCGTCGTGGGGTCGCCGAGCACACCGACCTCGCTGACCGCCGCGACGCCACCCTGACGCAGTTGCGGCATCAGGTCGCGCAGTGCTGTGGTGTTGCCGCGCTGCCAGTGGTCGGCGTGCACGTCGTCGGGCGAGATGTGCAGCAGTACAGACGTTTCGGTATGGCCGGCGTGCGCGTCTGCATCTTCGGTGAGGCACGGACACCAGGCGACGTCGCGCTCCTCGTATCGCAGCAGCGCGGTTGCACCGGCGAGGGCCTCGGTGTTGCCGCCGTGGCCGTTGACGAACACCACCCGAGATGCCCAGTTGGTGGCCGACCTGCCGAACTCGACCAGCAGCAGGCGTAGCGCGGCGGTGCCGATGGAGATGGTGCCGGGGAAGCTCTCGTGTTCACCGCTGGCGCCGTAACCGACGGCAGGTGCCAGAGACCAGTACGGCCCCAGCGTGGCCGCCACCTCTCGGGCCACCGCCGTGGCGATGCGGGTGTCGGTGTCCAGCGGAAGGTGAGGTCCATGCTGCTCGGTGGAGCCTACCGGAACGATCAACGCCGCAGACATGCTGCGCAGCTGCCTCGACGTCGAGTTCCCAAGCTCGCTGGGAAACGCCACCCCGCGATCGTAAGCCGCATTCACCTGGCGTGCACCGGTCGTTGTGCAGCGAATTCGATTGATTTCATCCCGGAAGCACCGTATGCCCCGTGCGTCACAGCAAGTGGTTGTTGCCGATCACGTCTGGTCGGCGGTCGGCACGCCGAGCGCGCGGGTGAAGCCGTCGGGCACGAGGATGTCGTCGGGCCCCAGGTCGTGGATCGAGGCGCGTCCGAGTCCCATGAGCGCGGAGTCGATGCCGCCTCGGAGGATGTCGAGGACGTTCTCGACGCCGGCCTGGCCGTTGGCGGCCAGACCCCACAGGTAGGCCCGGCCGATCATCACCGCGCGGGCGCCAAGCGCCAGTGCCTTGACGACATCGCTGCCGCGGCGGATACCACCGTCGAGCAGGACCTCGACCTGGTCGCCGACCGCATCGGCCACCGCGGGCAGGCATCGGATGGTGGCCGGAGTGCCGTCGAGGTTGTTGCCGCCGTGATTGGACACCGAGATGGCCGAAACACCGGCGTCGACAGCGCGTCGGGCGTCGTCCACCCGCACAATGCCCTTGAGCATGAAGGGGCCGTCCCACCGCTCGCGCAACCACGCGATGTCCTCCCAGGTCGGCGGCGGCGTGTTCATCCACTCGCCGTAGACCTGGAAGAACGCCGGTCCCGGTTCACCGCGGCGGGCCTGGTTGGGGACCCGCAGGTCGGGCGGGCTGAGCGTCTTGCCGAAACCCCACAGCCAGCGCGGCTTGGTGATCACCTCCGGCGACATTCTGAACATCGTCCTGAGGTTCATCTGTTCGGGGATCTTCGGGCTGCCCCAGTCCCGGCCGTGCGAGAAGCTCCAGTCGGTTGTGACAATCAACCCCACCGCACCGGCCTCCTTGGCCCGCTGCACCCTCTCCAGGATCGTCTCGCGGCCGCCCAGCCAGTAGATCTGGAAGAAAACCTTCGGGTTGGCAGCGACCACCTCTTCGATGGGCTTGCTCGCGAACGAGGACAATCCCATCGCGGTGCCGCGGGCCGCCGCCGCGCGGGCGACCGCGACCTCGCCGTCGGGGTCGACGGCCTGCACGCCGGTCGGCGAGATCATGACCGGCATCGAAAGCTCTTGTCCCATCACGGTTGTCGACAGGTCACGCTTCTCGGGGGCACCGACGACATGCGGGGCGAAGCCGAGTTCGGAGAAGGACTCCACGTTGTCGGAGACCGTCAGTCCCTTCTCGCTGGCGGAGATCAGCGAGGAGTACACGGATTTGGGCAGCCGCTTCTTCGCCCGCTGCTGGGCGATGGCGACGGTTTCGAACCACTTGTCGCGGGCCACGTCTACACCGGACTTTCGTCACACAGCCGAGCGGGCGGCTTGGTCAGCAGTTTCAAGGGGATCGGGCCCTGCTGCCCGGTCCCCCGGGAGTGGTCGCCGCTGGGCTTGGGCTTGACCCGATCGAGTTCCAGGGCGGGCGCGCCGTAACCCTGCACGCATTCGGGGTCGGGCCCGTCGAGCGGGAGGCCGGTGAAGAACTTGGCGGCCATGCAGCCGCCGCGGCAGGCGTCGTAGTGCCCGCAGCCACTGCAGGCTCCCGCCGACTGCGGCTCGCGCAGTTCGCGGAACAGTGCAGAATTCTGCCACACGCTCTTGAAGCCGTTGTCCGACAGGATGTTCCCGGCGAGGAACTTGTCATGGATGGCGAACGGGCAGGCGTACACGTCGCCCACCGGGTCGATCAGGCAAACCACGCGTCCGGCACCGCACAGGTTGAGCCCGGCCAGCGCCCCCGGCTCCCCGAGCCCCGAGAGGTGGAAGAACGAATCGCCGGTCAGCACCCGCTCACCCTTGGCGACGAGCCAGTCGTAGAGCTCGACCTGCTGCTCGGCGGTGGGGTGCAGGTCGTCCCACACGTCGGCGCCGCGGCCGGAGGGGCGCAGCCGCGTGATGCGCAGGGTGGCGCCGTAACGGCTCGCCAACGCAGCGAAGTCGTCGAGTTGTCCGACGTTGTGCCGGGTCACGACGACGGAGATCTTGGCGTCGGTGAACCCCGCGGCGGCGAGGTTTTCCAGGGCGCGCTCGGCCATCGCGAAGGATCCGGGGCCGCGGACCGCGTCGTTGATCTCAGCGGTCGCGCCGTCTAGCGAGATCTGCACGTCGACGTAATCACTGGCGGCGAGTTTGGCCGCCACCTCTCCGGTGATGCGCACGCCGTTGGTGGAGAACTTCACCCCGACGTGGTGGGCGGTCGCGTAGTCGACCAGCTCCCAGAAGTCCGGGCGCACAGTGGGTTCGCCGCCACCGATGTTGACATAGAACACCTGCATGCGTTCGAGCTCGTCAATGATGTCCTTGCACTGCTGCGTGGACAGTTCGCGTGGATCGCGCTTGCCCGACGAGGACAGGCAGTGCACGCACGCCAGGTTGCAGGCGTAGGTGAGTTCCCACGTCAGACAGATCGGCGCGTCCAGGCCGTGCTCGAACTGCTCGACCAAGCGCGGCACGGGCGCCCCGCCCGGCGCGGGCGCCGGAACGACGGAAGTCATGATGCGGGTTCCTCCTCGCAGACAAGCATCTTGGATTGGACGAGTACGCCGAGGGCGTGCAGGTACGGCGCCTGTTGCCGGTCGTCGATACCCGCTGCGCGGCAAGCAGAGCGGGCGTCGCGATGATCAGCCAGGGAGTTCACCACGTCGACGATCGTGGTGTTCTTCAGGAAGGACAGCTTGCGCGTCCCGAAGTGGTACAGCAGCGCCCCGAACGGTTCGGGCCGCACCGCCACCTGGTGGTGCAGCCGCCAGCGCAGATCCGGGTCGAACGCAACAGGCGCCGCCACGGTCAGTAGACCCCGCACATCCCGTCGATCGAGACCTCTTCGACCAGCGTCTCGGTGACCAGTTCATTCTCCGATGTCGCCGCGTCCGATGTCGCCGCGTCCGATGTCGCTGCCTGGGCGGCTCCGGCGGCGCCTTCGATGACGTGCTGATTGGGCTCCATGACCACTGCCTTTCGTCGCGTAGGGTCACTGAGTGTGACCCAGGTCGCTTAGGATATTGCATCGAGTGCCAGAACGGAAGGGGTGGGTTCTCATGCGTCAGGATTCCGCGCCTCGCGTGGGCCGGCGTCGCTCCACCACCCGCGACCACATCACCGACGTCGCTCTCGAACTGTTCGCCGCCCGCGGTTTCGACGAGGTCAGCGTCGACGACGTGGCCGCCGCCGCAGGTATCGCCCGCCGCACGCTGTTCCGCTACTACTCGTCCAAGAGCGCGATCCCGTGGGGGCACTTCGACGCACACCTCGATCACATGCGGCACCTGTTCGACGACCTCGACCCCACCGTTCCCGTCGACGAGGCGCTGCGGGGCGCCCTGCTGGCGTTCAACCACTTCGGCCCCGAGGAGACGACCAGACACCGCCAGCGCATGCGTGTCATCCTGGAAACCGACGCGCTGCAGGCCTATTCGATGACGATGTATGCCGGGTGGCGGGCCGTGATCGCGCAGTTCGTGGCCGCCCGGACCGGGGTCAAGGCCCAAGACCTCGTGCCGCAGACGGTGGCGTGGACGATGCTCGGGGTGGCGCTGTCGGCCTACGAGCAGTGGCTGGCCGACGAGGCGGTGTCGCTGGCCCAGGCGCTCGGCGACGCCTTCGACACCGTACGCGACGGTCTGCGCGCCGTGCATTAGCAATATCGGCGTCGGAGTTCGGGCCGCAACGGCGACGATATGGGTGTGAGCGCCGAACCGGATGGTGAAGACGCTTCGCGGGCTCTGCTGGCGCTCTACGACGACGCCCTGCCGACGGTGTACGGCTACTTCGTCAGGCGCTGTCCGGACCGCGGAACCGCCGAGGACCTGACGTCAGAGACCTTCCTGGCGGCGATGGACGCTGCCCGGCGGGGCGCATCCGTGCCGATCAGCGTGCCGTGGCTGATCGGGGTGGCCCGACACAAACTGGCCGACCACTACCGCCGTGGATCCCACCGGCACGCCGTTGCGGTCGCCGACCTGCCCGAACCCGGTGAGCCCGTCGACGGCTGGGACGCCGAACTGGACCGGATCGTCGCCGAAAGCGTGCTGGCACAACTGCCCGAACACCACCGGACCGTGCTCGCGCTGCGCTACCTCGACGGCTGTTCGGTCCCCGAATGCGCCGAGCTCATCGGCCGGACAGTGCACGCCACCGAGGCGCTGCTGACGCGGGCCCGTCGCGCATTTCGCTCGCACTACCCGGAAGGAGGCAGGCCGTGAACGACCACACGGATCCGCTGTGGGTGCTGCACGGTGACGACCTTCCGGTCCCTCCCGACCCGGCGTTCGCTGCACGGTTGCGCGCTCGCCTGCAGTCGGCGCTCAGGTTGCCCGATCACACCGAACCCGATCACACCGAAGGAGTCGAGATGAGCCGAACCGATACCGCACTGGCCGCCGTGGTTGCGCGCCCCGCGGCGCTGCCGTACCTTGCCGTCGCAGACGCGCGCGCGGCCATCGACTGGTACGTCGACGCACTGGGCGCGACGCCGGCCGGTGAACCGATGATGATGGACGACGGCCGCATCGGCCACGCCGAACTCACCCTGTCCGGCGGCGTGCTGTACCTGGCCGACGAGTTCCCCGAACTCGGACTGAAAGCGCCTGCCCCCGAACATGTCTCGGTCAGCCTGCTGCTTCAGGTGGCCGACACCGACGCGGCGTTGCGGCGGGCCCACGACCACGGCGCCCACGTCCAGCGCGAACCGTACGACGCCCACGGGTCACGCACCGCGGCGATCATCGACCCGTTCGGGCACCGCTGGATGTTGTCGGGCCCCGTCACCGGTGCCGGCACACCGATCCGGCACGGCGACGTCGGTTACGTGTCGCTGTGGACCCGCGACACCGAGCGGGCCGCCGCGTTCTACGGCCACGTCCTGGGCTGGACCTACGATGCGGCCACCCACGAGGTCACCAACACCGCCCTGCCCACCGGGATCTTCGCCGGCGACGGACCCGCCACGCTGTTCTGCTGCTACGCCGTTGACGACCTCGACCGCGCACGGCAGTCGATCGTCGCCGCGGGCGGAACCCTGGGCGAGACAACCGGACACGACTTCGGGACGACACAGGACGCCACCGATCCGCTGGGCAACCGGTTCGCGGTGTTCACGCCGTCACGGCCGACGCCGCGCCCCGCGCTCAACGGCACCGGACCAGGTGCCCTGTCCTACATCACCTACGAGGTGGGCGACTCCGCACTGTTCCGGGAGTTCTACGGCCGGGTGCTGTCCTGGACCTTCGACCCGGGTCGCATCGCCGACGGCTGGCAGGTGAACGAGAGCCATCCCATGGCCGGGGTGGCGGGCGGCAGCGCGCGCTCGGCGACCGTGCCGATGTGGACCGTGGCCGATGTCGACGATGCGGTGCGACGGGTCCGGGAGGCTGGCGGTTCGGTTTTGCAGCAACCGCACCGCCAGCCCTACGGGTTGATGGCCGAATGCGTCGACGACCAGGGCGCCCGCTTCTACCTCGGCCAGTTCTGATATCTCGGCCAGTTCTGATATTTGGGGACTCAGCCGAGAACCTCGGCGATCGGCGCGCTGTTGGCGATCTTGCTACGGGTCTTCATGACCTTGGCGGGCATGCCACCGCCGACCACGCCGGCCACCACGCCGTCGCGTTCGTAGTACGCCAGGAACTTGCGGCCGTCGTCCTCGACGATGTGCACGGTGTCGTCGGCCTCCGGCTTGCCGAGGCACTGGATCTTCACGTCGTACTGGTCGCTCCAGAAGTACGGCACCGAGACGACGCCGGGGACCCCCTGGCCGAGCATCGCGGGCACCAGCACCCGCGCCTGGTCGGCGACGTTGCTCCAGTGTTCCACGCGCACTTGGTTCCCGACGGTGTCGCGCCACGACGCCACGTCGCCGATGGCCCAGACGTGCGGTGCGCTCGAGCGTCCCTCGGCGTCACACACCACACCGTTGTCCAGCGCGATACCGCTGCCCTCGAGCCAGTCGGTGGCTGGGCGGGAGCCGATGCCGACCACCACGATGTCGGCCTGGACCTCGGTGCCGTCGGACAGCACCACCGACCGCACCTTCTGTTGCCCGTCGACGTCCTGCCCCTTGACCTCGGCGACACCGACACCGCAGCGCACGTCGACGCCTTCGGCGCGGTGGAGCCGGGCGACGAGTCCACCGATCTGCCGGCCGAGCACCGACGCCAGCGGAGCAGGCTGCGGTTCGACCAGGACCACCTCGACGCCGAGTTTGCGCAGGCTCGCCGCGACCTCGCAGCCGATGAACCCAGCGCCGATCACCACCGCCCGCCGCGCGGATCCGGCCTCTTGCCGTAGCTTCAAGCTCTGGTCGAAGTTGCGCAGGACGTGGATGCCGGTGAGGTCGGGGAAGGACGGAATCCGCTTGGGCACGAGTCCGGTCGCGATCACCAGTTCGTCGTAGCCGATCTCGCGGCCGTCGGTCAGCGTGATCTTTCGGCCTGCGGTGTCGACGGTGGCCGCACCGGTGCCGAGCAGCACGGTGATGTCCTTCTCCCGGTAGAACTCCGCAGGCTTGAGCGTGACGTCGTCGGTCTCACTGCGCAGCACTTCCTTCGACAGGGGCGGCCGGTCGTACGGCAGGTGGTCCTCCTCGCTGACGATGGTGACCGGTCCCGGATAATTCGAACGCCGCAGCTGCTCGGCCGTGCGGGCCGCTGCGAGACCGCCGCCGACGATGACGATGCCTCCTGAAGTGCTCACCTGGTGGTTGTACACGATGGGTCGCCGCATCGGTACGCCACCCTGTGATTCGGCTGACTCAGGGCAGCGCCCGCTCCGATGAGGTTCGACAGCGACGCCAACCCGGCTCCACCGGCCAGCGGGCCGTCAACTGCGCTGACCGGCGCTGCTTTCGATCGCCACTGCGAAAGGCCGACAGCGGAACTGCAACGCGTTCCGGCAACCTTGCGTGACGGCTGGGCCCGTGGCGCATACGATCGGTCGGAATCAAGGGAGGTTCCCCATGCCGCTCGGCGTGCTGATCGGATACGACGGTTCACCCGCCGCCACCGCGGCGATCGAGGTGGGCGGACGCCTGCTGCCTCGGGCGCACGCCTGGGTGGCGCAGCTGTGGACGCCACCGTTCGCCAGCGAGCCGCTGCGCCGACGCCTGCGAGCCGTCGTGGGTAGCGCCAGCGAACTGGTCGAGCGCACGGAGCTGGAGGGTGAACGCGAGGCCCAGCGCATCGCGGCGGCCGGCACCACCCTCGCCCGGGCCGCCGGCCTGGACGCCGAACCGCTGGTGAAGAGGTCCTGGGGCGGTGAGGGTTTGGTGCTCGCGCAGCTGGCCGAGCAGGTCTCGGCCGATCTGGTCCTGGTCGGTTCACGCGGGCTCGGCGGTGCGCAGGCTCTGATGGGCAGTGTGTCGGACATGGCCGTGCACTACGCCTCACGGCCGACGCTAGTGGCGCCGGCACCCATGCTGACCCAGGAGTACGACGCGCTGACCGAAGGGCCCGTGGTCGTCGGGTGGGACGGATCCGGTGGGGCCCGCACCGCGCTGGCGGCCGCCCAACACCTTTTCCCCGACCGCGAGATCGTCGTGGTGTCCGTCGGGCAGGGCATCACCGAGACGCCGCCCGAAGGCTTGGCGGCCGAACACGTCGACGCACCGGCGGGTGCCGGGGAGCACCTCGTCGCCGACGCGTTGACCGGCTTGGCCGCGCACCGTAGGGCGTCGGCGATCGTGGTGGGTTCGCGCGGCCAGTCCGCGATGTGCCAGGTGCTGCTCGGCAGCGTCGCCCGGGCGACGTTGCGCGCGGCGCACCGTCCGGTGCTGGTGGTTCCCGGGCCCTGACTACGGGGCTTCGATGATCTGCTGAGGTTTCGCGGTGCACTCGGCGTCGGTGATCGCGCCCGTACGCCGAGATCGACGAAATGGCGACATCCACTCGTACTTCCGCGCCCATTTGTTCGTTTGGGCGCGCCCCGCAGACAACGCGAAGCGGCGCCCACCAAACAGGTGAGCGCCGCTTCGGCGTACTGGTCTTACTTGTGGATCTTCGTCACGCGGCCGGCGCCGACGGTGCGGCCACCCTCACGGATGGCGAACCGCAGGCCCTCGTCCATGGCGACGGGCTGGATCAGCTTGACGGAGATGTCGGTGTTGTCACCGGGCATCACCATCTCGGTGCCCTCGGGCAGGGTCACCACGCCGGTCACGTCGGTGGTCCGGAAGTAGAACTGCGGACGGTAGTTGTTGAAGAACGGCGTGTGGCGGCCACCCTCGTCCTTGGACAGGATGTAGACCTGGCCGTCGAACTCGGTGTGCGGGGTGGTGGTGCCGGGCTTGACCACGACCTGGCCGCGCTCGACGTCCTCACGCTTGATACCGCGCAGCAGCAGACCGACGTTGTCGCCGGCCTGACCCTGGTCGAGCAGCTTGCGGAACATCTCGACACCGGTGACCGTGGTCTTGGTGGTGCCGGGGCGGATGCCGACGATCTCGACTTCCTCGTTCACGTTGACCACGCCGCGCTCCACACGACCGGTGACCACGGTGCCGCGGCCGGTGATCGTGAAGACGTCCTCGACGGGCATCAGGAACGGACGGTCGGTGTCGCGCACCGGGTCCGGGATCGACTCGTCGACCGCGTCCATGAGCTCCTCGACGGACTTGACCCATTTCTCGTCGCCCTCGAGCGCCTTGAGCGCCGAGACACGCACCACCGGGGCGTCCTCGTCGAAGTCCTGGGCGGCCAGCAGTTCGCGGACCTCCATCTCGACGAGCTCGATGAGCTCCTCGTCGTCGACCGCGTCGGCCTTGTTCAGCGCCACCAGGATGTAGGGGACGCCGACCTGGCGGGCCAGCAGCACGTGCTCACGGGTCTGCGGCATCGGGCCGTCGGTGGCGGCGACCACCAGGATCGCGCCGTCCATCTGGGCGGCACCGGTGATCATGTTCTTGATGTAGTCAGCGTGACCGGGGGCGTCGACGTGCGCGTAGTGACGCTTCTCGGTCTGGTACTCCACGTGGGAGATGTTGATCGTGATGCCGCGCTGACGCTCCTCAGGCGCATTGTCGATCTGGTCGAATGCGCGCGACTCGTTCAACTCGGGGTACTTGTCGTGCAGAACCTTGGTGATTGCTGCGGTCAGCGTGGTCTTGCCGTGGTCAACGTGACCGATGGTCCCGATGTTGACGTGCGGCTTCGTCCGCTCGAACTTCGCCTTCGCCACTTCTGTGTCCTCCTGGACTTGTTGGTGCTCTGTTACTGCAGGTATGTAGAGCAAGGATGGTTTGTTCAGTTGTGCGGCCCGAAGGCCCCGGTCAGGCTACTGGCCCGTCGCCTTCGCGATGCTCATTGCTCGGCTTCGGCTCAGTGGCGCGCCTCGGCCGCAAGCGGCCGTCGGAGCTCTACTGACCCGTCGCCTTCGCGATGATCTCCTTCGACACATTCGCCGGAACCTCGGCGTACGAGTCGAACACCATGGAGTAGTTCGCCCGGCCCTGGGTCTTCGACCGAAGGTCGCCGACGTAGCCGAACATCTCCGACAACGGCACTTGCGCCCTGACGACGCGCGCACCGGCCCGCTCCTCCATGGCCTGGATCTGACCACGGCGGGAGTTCAAATCGCCGATCACTTCACCCATGTAGTCCTCGGGTGTGGTCACCTCGACGGCCATGATCGGCTCCAGGATCACCGGCTGAGCCGCCTGCGCCGCCTTCTTCAAGGCCTGCGAACCGGCGACCTTGAACGCCATCTCCGACGAGTCCACCTCGTGGTAGGCGCCGTCGAGCAGGGTGACCTTGATGTTCACCAGCGGGTAGCCGGCGAGCACGCCGTACTGCATGGCGTCCTGCGCACCGGCATCCACCGACGGGATGTACTCGCGCGGGATGCGGCCACCGGTGACCTTGTTCTCGAACTCGTAGGTGGCACCGTCCTCGCCGTGGAACGGCTCGAGGTTGATGATGACCTTCGCGAACTGGCCCGAGCCACCCGTCTGCTTCTTGTGGGTGAACTCGACCTTCTCCACCGGACGGCGGATGGTCTCGCGGTAGGCGACCTGCGGCTTGCCGACGTTGGCCTCGACCTTGAACTCCCGGCGCATCCGGTCCACCAGGATGTCGAGGTGCAGCTCGCCCATGCCGCCGATGACGGTCTGGCCGGTCTCGTCGTCCTGGTGCACCTTGAACGTCGGGTCCTCTTCGGCGAGCTTCTGGATCGCCGTGCCGAGCTTCTCCTGGTCGCTCTTGGTCTTGGGCTCGATGGCCACCTCGATCACCGGGTCGGGGAAGGTCATCGACTCGAGCACGATCTGCTGGTTCGGATCGCTCAGGGTGTCACCGGTGGTGGTGTCCTTGAGCCCGATCACGGCGTAGATGTGGCCGGCCGAGGCCCGCTCCACCGGGTTCTCCTTGTTGGAGTGCATCTGGAACAGCTTGCCCAGCCGCTCCTTCTTGCCCTTGGTGGCGTTGATGACCTGGCTGCCGGACTCGACGGTGCCGGAGTACACCCGGACGTAGGTCAGCTTGCCGAAGAACGGGTGCGTGGCGACCTTGAACGCCAGCGCCGAGAACGGCTCGTCGACCGACGGGTTACGCGTGATCACCTCGTCCTCCTTGCCGGGCGGGTGGCCTTCGGCAGGCGGGACGTCCAGCGGGGAGGGCAGGTAGTCGATGACCGCGTCCAGCATCGGCTGCACGCCCTTGTTCTTAAACGCGCTACCGCACAGCACCAGGTAGGCCTCGGAGCTGATCGTCAGCTTGCGCAGCGCACCCTTGATCTCCTCGACGGTGAGTTCCTCGCCGCCCAGGTATTTCTCCAGCAGCGCCTCGTCGGTCTCGGCGGCGGCCTCGATCAGCTTCAGCCGGTACTCCTCGGCACGCTCCTGCAGGTCCGAGGGGAGGCTCGACAGTTCCAGGACGTCGTACTTCTCCCCGAGCTTGGCCTCGGCGCTCCATACCTTGGCCTTCATCTCGACCAGGTCGACGACGCCGGCGAAGTCGCCTTCGGAGCCGATCGGCAGCTGGATCGGGATGACGTTGGCGCCCAGGCGCTCCTCCATGGTGCGCACGGAGAAGTAGAAGTCCGCGCCCAGCTTGTCCATCTTGTTGACGAAGCAGATACGCGGGACGTTGTACTTGTCGGCCTGGCGCCAGACCTGCTCGGACTGCGGCTCCACGCCTTCCTTGCCGTCGAAGACGGCGACGGCGCCGTCGAGCACCCGCAGGCTGCGCTCCACCTCGACGGTGAAGTCGACGTGCCCGGGGGTGTCGATCAGGTTGATCTGGTTGTCGTTCCAGAAGCACGTCGTGGCCGCGGAGGTGATGGTGATCCCCCGCTCCTGCTCCTGCTCCATCCAGTCCATGGTGGCGGCGCCATCGTGGACCTCACCGATCTTGTAGCTGATACCGGTGTAGTAGAGGATGCGCTCGGTCGTCGTTGTCTTACCGGCGTCGATGTGCGCCATGATGCCGATGTTGCGGACCTTGTTCAGGTCGGTCAACACGTCCTTCTGTGCCACAGAAGTCTTCCCACTCTCGCTTGCTCGATTGCTGTTGTCAGCCGCTACCGCACGCGCCGCCCGCTACTCTGCCGCCGGCGCGGTGATCACCAGCGGTAGTGCGCGAAGGCGCGGTTGGCCTCGGCCATCTTGTGGGTGTCCTCGCGCCGTTTGACCGCGGCACCCAGGCCATTGCTGGCATCGAGGATCTCGTTGGCCAGCCGCTCGACCATGGTCTTCTCCCGACGCGCCTTCGAGAAGCTCACCAGCCACCGCAGGGCGAGCGTCACGGAACGGTCGGGGCGAACCTCGACCGGCACCTGATAGGTGGCGCCACCGACGCGGCGGCTGCGCACCTCCAGGGCGGGCTTGACGTTGTCGAGAGCGCGCTTGAGGGTGACCACCGGATCGGTGCCCGTCTTGTCGCGGGCCTGTTCGAGCGCACCATAGACAATGCGTTCGGCCAGCGATTTCTTCCCGTCCAGCAGCACTTTGTTGACCAACTGGGTGACCAGCTGCGACCCGTAGACCGGATCGTTGACCAGCGGACGCTTGGGTGCGGGGCCCTTGCGCGGCATCAGCTCTTCTCCTTCTTGGCGCCGTAGCGGCTGCGCGCCTGCTTGCGGTTCTTCACACCCTGGGTGTCGAGCGAACCGCGGATGATCTTGTAACGCACACCGGGGAGGTCTTTCACACGACCACCGCGCACCAGCACCATCGAGTGCTCCTGCAGGTTGTGGCCCTCACCGGGGATGTATGCGGTGACCTCGACCTGGCTGGTCAGCTTCACGCGCGCGACCTTGCGAAGCGCCGAGTTCGGCTTCTTCGGGGTGGTGGTGTACACGCGGGTGCACACGCCACGGCGCTGCGGGCTGCCCTTGAGGGCCGCGGTCTTCACCTTGGCGATCTTGTCGCGGCGACCCTTGCGGACCAGCTGGTTGATGGTTGGCATGTACCGGCTTCCTGTGTTTCTTGAACTGTGTTGCTCTTGAACTGTGTTGCTCTTGAACTGTGTTGCTCTTGAACTGTGTTGCTTGACGTTGCTTGACGTTGGTGCTTCTCGTCTGTGGTGCTTGTCTGTACTGCTTCTTCGGTGCTACTCAAGTCTCTGTACTGCTGTTACGGCCCGGCCGCGTCCCCCGCGTCCGGGCGTGTCGCACGCGCGCCCCTCGAAGCGATTCCGCTGCGTGGTAGACATGCGAATTTGCCCGGCATGTGGGCATGCTGTCTGGTTGTCACCCCGTCGCATGCGCCTCGACGGCCAGGCACGATCCCCCACAATACCAGGATGGCCCCGTCGCTCCAAAAGTCGTCGCACCCGGGACGCGCAGTGCCCTGACCGGCGCTCAGCGCAGGTCAGCACCCACGCCGGCGAAGCGGCGTTCGTAGTCGCGGTCCGGGTCCGGGGACCGCGCCGTGCTGCGCGGACAGGCCGACGCATTGCCACCCACGGCACCCAGCGGCCGGCGGGTTCAGCCACCGGAGCGCACCACGCCCCAGTCGCCGAACCCGCAGAAGGCCCCGCGGCCTTGCCGGGCCACGTACGCTGCTTCCATCAGGTGAGCGCGACGAAGGGATGCGACGGTGCGATCTATCGCGGTAACCCGCTGCCTGACGGCCGAAGCCGCCGTGGTGCCGGCCCATCCCCCGGTCCGTACCGCGTTCGCGGCCCTCGCCGCGGCGGCCGCATTCACACTCGCCGGTTGCGGTGCGGAAAGCGACGACACCAATACCCCGACCGCGACGGCGGGCTCGTCGGGCGCGCAGGTGGAAATCGGCAACACGATCAACTACGGCTCGGTCGGGACCACCGCCGAGGTGGACTGCGCCGACGGCAAGTCGCTCAACGTCGGCGGCTCCAACAACACGATCACGGTGACCGGGACGTGCGCGAACGTCAACATCGGCGGCACCGACAACACGATCACCTTCGACCGGGTCGACAAGGAGATCTCGGTCGTCGGGTTGAACAACACGATCACCTACGCCGACGGCGATCCGAACATCGAAGACCTCGGCTCCAACAACACGATCACCAAGGGCTGACGCCTCGCCGAGTCAGGGGCGTTCGAAGATCTCGCGGTACAGGGTCACGATCTCGCCGTGCGTCGGGACGCGCGGATTGTTGGCCGGCGACCCGGACGCCAACGCCTGGTCGGCCATGGTGACCAACCGGTCCTCCCACTGCGCCCGGTCGATCCCGTAGGAACCCGGTGTCGGCACCTCCACGTCGGCGCACAGCTGCGTCAGCTCGTCCACCAGAGCGTCGGCCGCCGCGCGACTGGCGGTGGTGTCGTCGACCACCCCCATCGCCTTGGCGCAGTCGGCGTACCTGTCGACCGCCGCGTCGACGGAGAATTTCGTGACCGCGGGCAGCAGCATGGCGTTGGACAGCCCGTGGGCGACGTGGAAGTGTCCGCCGATCGGCCGGCTCATCCCGTGCACCAGGGCCACGCTCGAGTTCGAGAACGCCATCCCGGCCTGCGTCGCCGCCAGCATCATCGATTCGCGGGCCTCCCGGTCGGCACCGTCGGCGTAGGCGCGGCGCAGATGACGCGAGATCGCCGTCATGGCCGCCAACGCGAGCGCATCGGAGAACGGGCTGGCGCGCCGGCTCACATACGCCTCGATGGCATGGGTGAGCGCGTCGACGCCCGTGTCGGCGGTGAGCCGGGGCGGCATGGACAGCGTCAGCTCGAAGTCCACCACGATCGCGATCGGCAGGAACGACAGGCCGGGGCACAGCATCTTCTCGTCGGTCTCGTCGTCGGTGATGACGGTGAACTGCGTCGAGTCCGAACCGCTTCCGGCGGTGGTGGGGACGGCGACAACCGGCAGCGCGGGACCGGCGTAGCTGCCGGGCGCCCTGTACTCGCTGATCGATCCCCCGTTGGCCGACAGCACCGCCAACGCCTTGGCGGTGTCCATCGGGCTGCCGCCGCCGAAGCCGATGACACCGTCGGCGTCGTGTCCCCGGACGACGTCGAGGCCGGCGGTCAGCGACGAGGCGGTCGGATCGGGCACCGCGCCGGAGAACACGGCGGTATCGGCGCCCTCGGCCTGCAGGATCTTGACCAGCCGTTCGGCCTGACCGGTCTCGTCCAGGTACCGGTCGGTGACCAGCACCGGCCTGCGGATACCGAGCTGCGCGACCACCGATCCCAGCTCGGTGATCGCGCCGGCGCCGATCTTGGCCAGGCGTGGCAGTGCGATGTCGGCGACCATTGGTTCGTCCTCACATGTCGGCGGAAAGTTCGGGTTACCTGCCCACCAGCGTCGCGGTCATCACCGCGACGGTCAACAGCGCACCCGATCAGGCACTCGCCCCGTGTCGACCCGCTCCGGCGGCGAAGCGCCCCGCACCCTCGAGCGCCTCGTGTTTGACCCGCGAGATGCTGGCGAACTCCTGATCGATCGCCTCGGCCTCGGGCAGCCCCCACTGGCCCAGCGCCGCGAGCCGGTCGCTGCGCAAGCACTGCTGCGGGAAGCGGGCGATCTCGGCCGCCAACTCCTCGGCCTGCTGGCGCGCCCGGCCTTTCGGCACCACACGGTTGGCCAGGCCGATCGCGTGGGCTTCGGCGGCGTCGACGGCTCGGCCGGTGAGGATCAGGTCCATCGCCCGGCTCTGCCCGATCAGTCGGGGCAGCCGCACGGTGCCGCCGTCGATCAACGGCACGCCCCAGCGACGGCAGAACACCCCGAGCACCGCGTCCTGCTCGACGACCCGCAGATCGCACCACAGCGCGAGTTCGAGTCCGCCCGCGACGGCGTAACCACTGATCGCGGCGATCACCGGTTTGGACAGCACCATGCGTGTCGGCCCCATCGGCCCCGGCCCGCTGCGGTGTACGGCGTTGGCGTCGGGGGTGCCGAACGCCTTGAGGTCGGCGCCGGCGCAGAAGGTGCCGTGGTCACCCCACAGGACGGCCACCGATGCCGAGTCGTCGCGGTCGAAGTCGTCGAAGGCCTCGTGGAGCGCCTCGGCGGTGGGGCGGTTGACGGCGTTGCGGGCGTCGGGCCGGTCGATGATCACGGTGGTCACCGTGCCGGTGCGCTCGACGCGGACGGGTCCTGTCATGTCGCCTCCATCAGTTGAGCATCGCTGAGTCGGGCATCGCTCAGTCGGGCATCGCGCCGCTCGACGAGTTCGGCGGCGAAACCGGTGTAGGCCGTGCGCAGTTCGTCGCCGGGCCACCTTTCGGGCAGCAGTTCGGCGGGGAGCACCGGGTCGGTGAGCAGGTGCCGGACGATCGCCGCGGCGGTGACGAACCGTGCCGGGATGTCGCGCGCCGCCTCCATGTCGTCGAGGAGTCGGCGGCCGCGGTCGGCCCAGCCGGTCAGGTCCCAGAGGTGGGCGGCCAGCCCGTGCGGGTCGTCGTCGCGCGCGTGCAGGACCCGTGCGCGGTCGGCGACGTCGTCGGGCAACCCCGCGTCGAGGTTGTCCGGGCGCAACCACACCCCTTCGCGCAGTTCGGCGAAACGCTTGTCCTGCAGCGCGTTTCGCAGGGCGGCACGGGTGCGGGCGTCGGTGCCGACACTGGTGATCACCAGCATGGTCCAGGTGCCGTCCCACGGGCGCAGCCGCGGGTTGATCGCCTCGTCCTGGCGGCGCTGCCGGGAAAGCAGCCGCTCGGAGAGCCGGTAGCCGTCGGCGGAGCGCACCAGGTCACCGGCGCCCACCATGCGCGTCAGCGCCACCCGCACGGTCGGTTCCCGGATGCCGAAATCAGCGGTGAGACTGAACAGTTCGCTCGCGGTCGCCCAGGCCGGATGTGCGCCCAGCAGTACCGACAACACCACCGAACGCGCCGTCAACCGCACGGCTACACCCCGGAGGCTCGTCGGCCGTGGTCGCCGAACGGCTCGTCGCGCTGCCGCACCGCCTCCCGGAAGCCATGTTCGCGTGACTGTGCGACGAACGCGTGACCTTCCGGGGTATGCCGGGCGATGCCGTCGAACACCGTGCTCACCATCCGGCTGGTCGCCACACCCTGCTGCAGCAGCGCGGAGTTCATCGCGAGTTTGACCATGATCAGCTGGTTGACCGGAACGGCGGCGATGCGCTCGACGAGGCGTTCGGTGCGTTCGTCGAGGTCCTCGGGTTCGGGCGCCTCCACGGCCAGACCCCATTCGGCGGCCTGCCTGCCGGTGAGGCAGTCCCCGGTCAGCAGAAGGCGCTTGGCGCGCTGATCGCCGAGCCGGTGGGCCCACATGCCCGCCGCCGGAACCCCCCACACGCGGGTGGGCGGATAGCCGATCTTCGCGTCGGCGGCGGCGATCACCTGGTCGGCGTGCAGGGCGATGTCGGTGCCACCGGCCACGCAGTAGCCGTGGATCTTCACCACCGTCGGCTTGTCGCAGTGCAGCAGGCTGGAGAACCCGCGCACGAAGCGGCTCATCATCTGGTAGTCGACCATCGGGTCCCACGGTCGGTCGGGCAGATGGTTGATCGCCTGCGTCCTGCCCGACAGCACGGTGTCGCGGTACGGGCTGCCGCCCCCGGCCGACGACGACCCTTCGGCGTAGGCGCTCAGGTCGAATCCGGCGCAGAATCCCTCGCCCCTTCCGGACAGCAGGATCACGTGCACGTCGGGGTCGAGGTCGGCCCGTTCGACGAGCGCGGACAGTTCCAGCGGGGTGTCGGCGACAATCGCGTTGCCCTTCTCGGGCCGGTTGAAGGTGATCCGGGCCACCCGGCCGGTGACCTCGTACGTCATGGTCTTGAGGTCGTCGAAGTCGACCGGCCGGATCGCGTGCGTCACCGGATCACCTCGGTCCGCCAGAACTGCATTGGCGCCGGAAACCCGTCACACCGCGACCAGCGCGCGCTCGAGGATCGGGTCGAGGTCCAGCCCGGCCGGCAGCGTGCCGAACGCCCCGCCCCACCGGCGGTCCAACCGCGTCGCCAGGAACGCCTCGGCCACCGCCGGATGTCCATGGCGCACCAGCAGCGCCCCCTGCAGTGCCAGGCAGATGTCCTCGGCGACCTTGCGAGCCCGGTACTGGATGGTCTCGACGTCGCCCAGCGCCTGCTTGAGCCCGTCGACGTGCACGCCGAGGCGCGGGTCTGCACCGGAGACCTGCGCAAGTTCGTCGAACAGCACCTCGACACTGTCCGGGCGAGTCATCATGGCGCGCAACGTATCGAGCGCGCTGACGTTGCCCGAACCCTCCCAGATGCCCATCAGCGGCGCCTCGCGGTACAGCCGCGGCATCCCCGAGTCCTCGACATAGCCGTTGCCGCCCAGGCATTCCATCGCCTCGGCCGCATGCGGGGTGGCGCGTTTGCACACCCAGTACTTCGCCGACGCCAGGCCGATCCGGCGCAGCAGCGCTTCGCGGGAGTCGCCGCGCACGGCGCGGTCGGTGGCGCCGGCCATCCGCATCGCGACCATCGTGGCGGCCTCGCCCTCGACGGCCAGGTCGGCCAAGACGTTGCGCATCAGCGGCTGGTCGATCAGGTACTCGCCGAAGGCCTTGCGGTGCTGCGCGTGGTGGATGGCCCGGGTGAGCCCGCTGCGCATGCTGGTCGCCGATCCCAGCGTGCAGTCCAGCCGGGTCAGGTTGACCATCTCGATGATGGTCGGCACGCCGCGGCCCTCCTCGCCGACCAGCCAGGCGGTGGCACCGTCGTACTCCACTTCCGAAGAGGCGTTGGCGTGGTTGCCGAGCTTGTCCTTGAGGCGCTGCAGCAACATTCGGTTCCGCGCGCCGTCGGGCAGGATGCGCGGCAGCAAGAAGCACGACAGGCCACCGGGCGCCTGGGCGAGCACCAGGAAGATGTCGCACATCGGCGCCGAGGTGAACCACTTGTGACCGGTCAGCGAGTAGCTGCCGTCGCCGTTCGGCACTGCCTGTGTGGTGCCGGCGCGCACGTCGGAGCCGCCCTGCTTTTCCGTCATCGACATCCCCGCGGTGATGCCGGCCTTCGTGGCGGGCACCTTGAGCTCGGGGTCGTACACCCGGCTGGTCAGCAGCGGTTCGTAGACGGCCGCCAGGTCGGGGTTGAACCGCAGCGCGGGCACGACGGCATAGGTCATCGAGATCGGGCAGATGTGCCCGGGTTCCGGCGTCCACACCGACGTCTTGGCGGCGCGCACGACATGTGCCCCGGCGCGGTCGTCGGCCCACGGCGCGGCGTGCAGCCCGTGGCCGATCGCGGTGCGCATCAACTCGTGGTAGGCGGGGTCGTACTCCACTTCGTCGATGCGGTGGCCGACGCGGTCGTGGGTGTGCAGGACGGGCCGGTTGCGGTCGGCGAGCTCACCCCACCGCTGCGCCTGCGCGCTGCCGGAGAGTGCGCCCAGCTCGGTGACCTCGCCGAGGCCCCACTCCCCGCCCTCGCGGATCAGCGCCTCGGTGAGCACCGGCGAGGCCGCCGGGTTGTGGTCCACGAGCGGTGGGACCTGGTTGGTGACGACGTGCGTGTCCGGCATACCTGCAGTGTTACACCTCACCAGACAGCCGCACAAGAGTCGTAATACTGCGCTAGCCCGGAGACGTGGCACGATTCTCTACAACGCTCGCGGGGAATGGTCGTCAGTGGGCCGCGAAGAACTCCCAGATCGTCCCCGTGGCGAACGGCGGCCACTCGTGTCCACCGCCGTCGACGGTGACCAGTGTGACACCGCGGCCGTCCGGACAGGAGGCGATCGACGTCGTGACCGGCCCGTCCGCCGTGGTCTCGGGCGTTGCGCAGTGGTCGACGTTGCGCCAGAACGCGTTGAGATCCGCAACGGCCGGGCCGTCGATGCGCGCCACCCCCGCCCCCGGCTGGCCGTCATAGCGGATCAGCTGGTCGTCCGTGCCGTGGATGTGGATCACCGACGTGGGCCGAGGAGCGGGGCACGGGTCGAGTTGCGTGGCTGCGTCCGGACCGATGGCCGCGAACACAGCCGTATTGCACGCCAACGCGTACGACATCATCCCGCCGTTGCTGATGCCGGTGGCGAAGACGCGTTCGGCATCGACGCTGATGTTGGCACTGATGTCGTTGACGACCGCTGTGATGAACCCGACGTCGTCGATGCCCTGCCTGGCGGGAAGCCCACAGCACCCGCCGTTGGCGTTCCAGGCGTGGGTGATGCCGTCGGGATAGGCGACGACGAACTTCGCGCTGTCCGCCAGTTGATTCCAGCCATAGGCTCTTTCGGCCTGCGCGGCGCTGCCGAAGCCACCGTGCAGCATCACCACCAACGGTGCAGGCGATGCCACGCCGTCAGGAATGTAGAGACTGTAGGCGCGGTCCAGCCCGGCGAACCCCATCGTGTGCACGGTGCTTCCGACGGAGAAACCCTGCGGTTGAGCCGAACCCGCTGCGACACATCCGGCCGCGACCAGCAACACGCCGATCAGCGCCAGGAGCCGAGCAACCACTGCACCATACTAAGCGTTCCGTTGTTGGGCGACTGTTGGGCGACCGCCTCGTAGCGGTTCACCGCGAAGACCGCGACCGCGGCGAACGCCCACCCCAGCAGGATGTCGACGACGTAGTGCTCGGCGGTGTACACCAGCGTGAACGCCATCACGAGTACGTAGGCGACCAGCACCGGGCGCCATCCGCGGTGCACGCGGTGCCACAGGAACGCCGCCATCGCCGCGGTCATCCCGGCGTGCAGCGACGGGATGGCCGCCACCAGGTTCACGCTCGCCTGTCCGGCGTCGAGCAACGCCGTCGCCGAGTGCAGGTTCAACTTGCCCCACCCGCGCCCGACGATCCGCTCGATCCACTGGTTCGCGCCGTCCTGACTGAACTGCATCGAGCCGAGCACCCCGCCGTCGGGCACCCCGCGGGCAGACCGGAACATGCACCGCGGACCGGACGGGCCGCCCTCCACATCGGCAGCACTACACCGGGCCGCCGCCCACGGCGGCGCGGCGGGGAACAACGCGTAGACCATCAGCGCGGCCACGTTCAGGCCGACGAACAACCGCACGAACGCCTTCCACTCCTCGCGGTTGCGCAGCCACAGCACGCCGGCGATCGCGTACGGCAGGACGAAGAACGACATGTAGACGCTGCTGATGCCGATCTCCCACCACGGCGGAGTCGGCTGTTTGAGCCGTTCCTGCAGCCACACGGTCGGCATCGCCCCGAAGAAGAGCCAGCGGTCGGCGTCGGCCTGCCAGTGCCACAGGGTGGGCCGGCCGATCAGCGTGGCCGCACCGCGGCTCAGGTCGTAGGCCAGCAGGACCAGCGCGAACGGCAGCCAGTCGCGGATCACGAAGAGCATCCGGCGGCCGCGACCGATGCTGGCGGCCATCAGTCCGGTGGCGATATAGAGCAGCACGAGTTCGCGGTTGAACGCGAAACCGTCGGTGGCCGTGCGGTACACCACGACCACGGCCCATAGTGCGATCGCCGCCCAGCGCACCAAGGTCAGCCGACGCCTCCCCGACATCACGTCAGGTGGCGTCAGCGCAATCGACGACTGGTCAACCGCGGACACATCGGCCTTTCGAAGTCGGTGCTGGCCCGACTCAGCCTAGTTAACCACTTGGCAACCCGCCGTTCGACGTCCGTTTGCGATCGATCTGTGACCCGCTCAGACGTGTTCGCGCAGGAACGCGATGTCGTCCTTGCGGCCGTCGTCGGACGTCTCGCAGATGACCGGCGCGTCGGCGGCCTGCACCACCGCGACGAGCAGCTGAGGGTCGATCTGACCAGTGCCGACGTTGGCGTGCCGGTCGGCACCCGAACCCGCCGCATCGCGGGAGTCGTTGCAGTGCACGAGGTCGATTCGGCCGGTGATGCGCTTGATCCGCGACACCGCGTCCACCAGCGCCTCGCCGGCCGCCCACGCGTGGCAGGTGTCGAGGCAGAAACCGATGCCGTGGTCGCCGATGTGGTCCCACAGCCGGCCGATGGTGTCGAAGTGGCGTGCCATGGCGTGCACACCACCGGCGGTGTTCTCCAGGTAGACGGGCACCGTCGTCTCGAGCCGGTCGAGCGCCTTGACCCACCGCTGGAAACCGGCCTCCATGTCCTGGTCGTCGGCGTGCCCGCCGTGCACGATCACGGCGGTGGCGCCCACCTCGGCCGCCGCATCGCAGGTGTCCTGCAGGATCTTGCGCGACGGGATGCGCACGCGGTTGTTGGCCGACGCCACGTTGATCAGGTACGGCGCGTGGACATAGCGCGGAATGCTGGAGGCCTTCAGCGCTTCGGCGTCCTCGCGGGGCTTGGGTTTCTTCCAGCTCTGCGGGTCGCCGAGGAAGAACTGCACCACGTCGGCGCCGTCGGCTTCGGCAGCGGCCAGGGGGTCGTCGTTGCGGACGTGTGAACCGATGAGCACGCCGTCGAGTCTAGGGCGCACTTTTGTGTCCCTCACCAGCTCGCCGTGCCCCCACCACCAGCTCGGCGAGCAGACGCAAATGTCCCCGACACGCCGGGCGCGTGGGGACATATGTGTCTGCTCGCGGTCGGAGCCGACACCTCACCCGGCCATATCCGCGCGCTCGAGGTATGCGGCGATTCGCGCGACCAGATCGAGTGGATATCGGCGCACGTCGTCGACGACGAGCGGAATGACGGTCCACCCACACTCCTGCAACCGCGCGGTTTTCATGCGGTCGTGGCGCAGCGCGACAGCATTCGCATGCCACTCCATGGAGTCGTACTCGGCGAGAACCCTGGCTTCCGGCCAGGCGAAGTCGGCCCGCCACAGCTGGCCGCAGCGGTCGACGATCTCGTACTGCAGTTCCGGCTTCGGTAGCCCACCGTCGATGAACACCAGCCGTGCCTCACTTTCCATGGGGGATTCGGCGCGACTGTCGATATGAGTGAGCAGGGCACGCACGTTGACGATGCCGCGACGGCCCTTCTGCTCGTCAACGGCCCGCGCGACGTCGGCGGGCCCACACGCCTGGACATGCAGTGCGGCGTCGAGCGTGGCAAGCGCACGGGGCCGGCTCAGCGTCCGGGCAATCTCGACCGCCGTCCACGCCGGTGTCGTCACCAGTCGACCGGCCGCCACACGTTGCAGCGGGGCGCCGACGCGTTGATGCACCATCAGACCGACCGTGGGACGCATGCGGATGCCGGGGTCGAGGATGTGCACAGGGCCGGAAGCCTCGGTGCGAAAGCCGTGAAGGTCGGCCGCGGTGTGCAGGCACGCGACGACAGGGCGGCCCACCAGGACGTCCAGGGCCGCCAATTTGGTCAGAGTGTCGGGCGGCCCGAGCGAGTAGACGCCGTGCCACACGCGGACGATCGCGCCCGCCCGCAGCTGAGCCGCCAAAGTCTTGCGCGACATGACTGCACTCAGCGCTCGGGCAGTGGCGACTCCTCCGTGCGCCGCGAAAATCTCGTCGATGAACACGCCACCATGCTGGCGTCGCAGCGCGCCTACGCCCACTGCGTAACGGCCGCGCCTGGGGATAACCCGCCCACCAGACGCAAATGTCCCCGACACGCCGGGCGTGTGGGGACATTTGCGTCTGCTCGCGCAGAGAACAGTTAGCGGTAGTCGCTGTACCCGTAGTCGTCCAGCGGCACCGCAGCGCCGGTCGCCTGGCCGAAGTCGGGGCTGTAGTACTGATCCTCGTACGACGGGATCGTGTACGCCGCGGCCCGCGCCTCTTCGGTGGGCTGCACCTGGATGTTGCGGTAGCGGTTGATACCGGTACCGGCCGGGATCAGCTTGCCGATGATCACGTTCTCCTTCAGACCCTGCAGCTTGTCGCTGCGGCAGTTGATCGCCGCATCGGTCAGCACGCGGGTGGTCTCCTGGAACGACGCCGCCGACAGCCACGAATCGGTGGCCAGCGACGCCTTCGTGATACCCATCAGCACCGGGCGGCCGGCGGCGGGCTCGCCACCTTCCGCGACGACGCGACGGTTCTCCGACTCGAACTCCGCACGCTCGGTCAGCGAGCCGGGCAGGAACTCCGTCGCACCCGAATCGATGATCGTGACGCGACGCAGCATCTGCCGGACGATGACCTCGATGTGCTTGTCGTGGATCGACACACCCTGGGCCCGGTAGACCTCCTGGACCTCGTGGACCAGGTGGATCTGCACCTCACGCGGACCCTGCACCCGCAGGACCTCGTGCGGATCGGCCGAACCCTCCATGAGCTGGTCGCCGACCTCGACGTGATCGCCGTCGGACAGCACGCCTTCGGTGCCGTCCTCGTGCTTGATCACGCGCAGCCGCTGACGCTTGGAGAGCTTGTCGTAGACCACTTCCTCGCCACCGTCGTCCGGGACGATGGTGATCTTGTAGAAGCGCTCACCCTCCTCGAGCTGCACCCGGCCGGAGACGTCGGCGATCGGCGCCTTGTTACGCGGCACGCGGGCCTCGAACAGCTCCTGCACGCGGGGCAGACCACCGGTGATGTCCTCACCCACACCACCCTGGTGGAAGGTGCGCATGGTCAGCTGGGTGCCTGGCTCGCCGATGGACTGCGCGGCCACGATGCCTACGGCCTCGCCGATGTCGACCAGCTTGCCGGTCGCCATCGAACGGCCGTAGCACATGGCGCACACGCCGGAGGCCGACGCACAGGTCAGCACCGAACGCACCTTGACGTGGTCGATACCGGACGCCAACAGCTTGTCGATGGCCGGGTCGCCCAGGTCGTGCCCACGCTGGATGACGACGTTGCCGTCGGCGTCCACCGCGTCGGTGGCCAGGGTGCGGGCGAACGCCGAGGTCTCGACGTGCGGATCGCGGATCAGCGCCGCCCCACCATCGAGCGTGGCAGCCCGCTCGGCCAGCGTGACGTTGATGCCACGCTCGGTCTCGCAGTCGTGCTCGCGGACGATGACGTCCTGGCTGACGTCGACCAGACGACGGGTCAGGTAACCCGAGTCGGCGGTGCGAAGAGCGGTGTCCGCCAAACCCTTACGGGCGCCGTGGGTGTTGATGAAGTACTCCAGCACCGTCAGGCCCTCGCGGAACGAGGACTTGATCGGCCGCGGGATGAACTCACCCTTCGGGTTGGTCACCAGACCCTTCATGCCGGCCAGCGTCCTGGTCTGGGTGAAGTTACCCGTGGCGCCCGACTTCACGATCGTGATGATCGGGTTGTCCGATGGGTAGTGCTCCTCCAAGGCCTTACCGACCTCTTCGGTGGCGTCCTGCCAGATCTTGACCAGCGAGTCGTTGCGCTCCTTGTGGTTGAGGGCGCCACGCTGGTACTTGCGCTCGATCCCGTCGGCTTCCTTCTCGTACCGGTCGAGGATCTCCTGCTTCTGCGGTGGAACCAACACATCAGCCATCGACACGGTGACACCCGAACGGGTGGCCCAGTAGAAGCCGGCGTCCTTGAGCTTGTCCACGGTCTGCGCGACGACGATCATCGGGAAGCGCTCGGCCAGGTCGTTGATGATCCGGGCCTGCACCTTCTTGTGCATCTGCTCGTTGATGAACGGATACGAGATCGGCAGCAGCTCGTTGAACATCACCCGACCGAGCGTGGTTTCGGCGGTCCAGGCGTCGCCCGGGCGCCACCCGCCCGCCGATTCCCCGTCGCTGGGGAACAGCTGGGCCTCCAGGGCGGCCGGCGGCCGCAGCTGGGTCAGCCGCACCTTGATCTTCGCGCGCACGCTCAACGCACCGCGGTCCATCGCCATGATCGCCTCGGCGGGCGAGCTGTACACGCCCGACTCCGGCTGATCGGTGGACGGGGCCCGGTACTCGCCCTTGTCGCCCTCGATCATCGTCGTCAGGAAGTAGAGCCCGGTGACCATGTCCAGACGCGGCATGGCCAGCGGCTTACCCGACGCGGGCGACAGGATGTTGTTCGAGGACAGCATCAGGATGCGGGCCTCGGCCTGCGCCTCCGCGCTCAGCGGAAGGTGCACGGCCATCTGGTCGCCGTCGAAGTCGGCGTTGAACGCCTCACAGACCAGCGGGTGCAGCTGGATGGCCTTGCCCTCCACCAGCTGGGGCTCGAAGGCCTGGATACCGAGGCGGTGCAGCGTTGGTGCGCGGTTCAGCAGCACCGGGTGCTCGGAGATGACCTCTTCGAGGACGTCCCACACCTGCGGACGCTGACGCTCGACCATGCGCTTGGCGCTCTTGATGTTCTGCGCGTGGTTCAGGTCGACCAGTCGCTTCATCACGAACGGCTTGAACAGCTCGAGCGCCATCAGTTTCGGCAGACCGCACTGGTGCAGCTTGAGCTGCGGGCCGACGACGATGACGGAGCGGCCCGAGTAGTCGACGCGCTTACCGAGCAGGTTCTGACGGAACCGGCCCTGCTTGCCCTTGAGCAGGTCGCTCAGCGACTTCAGCGGACGGTTGCCGGGCCCGGTGACGGGCCGGCCGCGACGGCCGTTGTCGAACAGCGCGTCCACCGACTCCTGGAGCATGCGCTTCTCGTTGTTGACGATGATCTCGGGCGCGCCGAGGTCGATCAGTCGCTTCAACCGGTTGTTGCGGTTGATGACGCGGCGGTACAGGTCGTTGAGGTCGGAGGTGGCGAACCGGCCACCGTCGAGCTGAACCATCGGGCGCAGTTCCGGCGGGATCACCGGAACGGCGTCGAGCACCATGCCCATGGGCGAGTTGGCGTTGCTCTGGAACGCCGCGACGACCTTGAGCCGCTTGAGCGCGCGGAGCTTCTTCTGACCCTTGCCACTGCGGATGGTCTCGCGCAGGTTCTCGGCCTCGGCCTCGATGTCGAAGTTCTCGATGAGCTTCTTGATCGACTCCGCGCCCATGGCGCCGGTGAAGTACTCGCCGTAGCGGTCGACGAGTTCGCGGTAGAGCACCTCGTCGACGATGAGCTGCTTGGGGGCCAGCTTGGTGAAGGTTGTCCAGATCTCGTCGAGCCGGTCCAGCTCACGCTGGGCCCGGTCGCGGAGCTGGCGCATCTCCCGCTCGCCGCCGTCGCGCACCTTGCGGCGCACGTCGCTCTTGGCGCCTTCGGCCTCGAGCTCGGCCAGGTCGGCTTCGAGCTTCTGGGCCCGGGCCTCCAGGTCGGCGTCGCGCTGATCCTCGACGGCCTTGCGCTCGACGACCATCTCGGCCTCCAGCGTCGAGAGCTCGTTGTGGCGCATCTCGTCGTTGACGTCGGTGATGACGTAGGCCGCGAAGTAGATGATCTTCTCGAGATCCTTCGGGGCCAGGTCGAGCAGGTAGCCCAAGCGCGACGGGACACCCTTGAAGTACCAGATATGCGTGACGGGTGCGGCCAGCTCGATGTGGCCCATCCGCTCACGGCGCACCTTGGCGCGGGTCACCTCGACGCCGCAGCGCTCACAGATGATGCCCTTGAAGCGGACGCGCTTGTACTTGCCGCAGTAGCACTCCCAGTCGCGAGTCGGTCCGAAGATCTTCTCGCAGAACAGGCCATCCTTCTCCGGCTTGAGCGTGCGGTAGTTGATGGTCTCCGGCTTCTTGACCTCGCCGTAGGACCACTGACGAATGTCGTCGGCGGTGGCGAGGCCGATCCGGAGCTCATCGAAGAAGTTGACGTCTAGCACGTAACTCCCTTTCCCCTTTCGGGATTAGTGACTATCTGGTGGCTGCTGACTGCGCAGCCGGTCAGCGCCGCGGCTCCGCCGCGATCACGCCAAGTCCTCGACGGATGCGGATTCGTTGCGGGACAGGTTGATCCCGAGGTTGGCAGCGGCACGCTCCAGGTCCTCGTCGTCACTGTCCCGCATCTCGATCGCGGCACCGTCAGAAGACAACACCTCGACGTTGAGGCACAGCGACTGCAGTTCCTTGAGAAGCACCTTGAACGACTCCGGGATGCCCGGTTCGGGGATGTTCTCGCCCTTGACGATGGCCTCGTACACCTTGACGCGACCGACGGTGTCGTCGGACTTGATGGTCAGCAACTCCTGCAGCGTGTAGGCGGCGCCGTAGGCCTGCATGGCCCAGCACTCCATCTCGCCGAACCGCTGACCACCGAACTGCGCCTTACCGCCCAGCGGCTGCTGGGTGATCATCGAGTACGGACCGGTCGAGCGGGCGTGGATCTTGTCGTCCACCAGGTGGTGCAGTTTCAGGATGTACATGTAGCCGACCGTCACCGGGTAGGGGAACGGTTCGCCACTGCGTCCGTCGAACAACTCGGCCTTGCCGTCCTCGTTGACCATGACGTCGCCGTCGCGGTTGGGCAGCGTGGAGCCGAGCAGCCCCGACAGCTCGTTTTCGCGGGCACCGTCGAACACCGGGGTGGCGACGATGCTGTCCGACGGCGCCGAGTACAGCTCCTCGGGGAGCTTCTCGGCCCAGTCGGGCACTGTCGAAGCTGTGGAAGCCCCGCCGTTCGCCAGCTGGATGTTCCAGCCGGCCTTGGCCACCCACCCGAGGTGCGTCTCCAGGATCTGGCCGATGTTCATCCGGCGCGGCACACCGTGGGTGTTGAGGATGATGTCCACGGGCGTGCCGTCCGGCAGGAACGGCATGTCCTCGATGGGCAGGATCTTGCCGATGACGCCCTTGTTGCCGTGGCGTCCGGCGAGCTTGTCGCCGTCGGAGATCTTGCGTTTCTGGGCGACGTACACCCGGACCAGCTCGTTGACGCCGGCGGGTAGCTCGTCGTCGTCCTCGCGGGAGAACACCCGGATGCCGATGACCTTGCCGGACTCACCGTGCGGCACCTTGAGCGACGTGTCGCGGACCTCGCGCGCCTTCTCGCCGAAGATCGCGCGGAGCAGCCGCTCCTCCGGGGTCAGCTCGGTCTCGCCCTTCGGGGTGACCTTGCCGACCAGGATGTCGCCGTCGCGGACCTCGGCGCCGATGCGGACGATGCCGCGCTCGTCGAGGTCAGCGAGCACCTCGTCGGAGACGTTCGGGATGTCCCGGGTGATCTCCTCGGCGCCCAGTTTGGTGTCGCGGGCATCGATTTCGTGCTCTTCGATGTGGATCGAGGTGAGCACGTCCTCTTCGACCAGGCGGTTGGAGAGGATGATCGCGTCCTCGTAGTTGTGACCCTCCCACGGCATGATCGCCACCAGCAGGTTCTTGCCCAGGGCCATTTCACCGTTCTCGGTGCAGGGGCCGTCGGCGACCACCTGACCCGCCTCGACCCGCTGGCCGGCGTCCACGATCGGACGCTGGTTGGCACAGGTGCCGTGGTTGGAGCGGGCGAACTTGCGCATCCGGTAGGTGTGCCGGGTGCCGTCGTCGGCCATCACGGTGATGTAGTCGGCGCTGACCTCTTCGACCACGCCCGCCTTCTCGCTGACGACGACGTCGCCGGCGTCGATCGCGGCGCGCAGCTCCATCCCGGTGCCGACCAGCGGGGCCTCGCTGCGGACCAGCGGAACCGCCTGGCGCTGCATGTTGGCACCCATGAGGGCACGGTTGGCGTCGTCGTGCTCGAGGAACGGGATCATCGCCGTCGCGACCGACACCATCTGGCGCGGCGAGACGTCCATGTAGTCCACGTCGTTCGCGGAGACGAACTCGACTTCGCCGCCCTTGCGGCGGACCAGGATGCGGTTCTCGACGAACCGGCCGTCGTCGTCGATCGGCGAGTTGGCCTGCGCCACGACGTGGCGGTCCTCCTCGTCGGCGGTGAGGTAGTCGATCTGGTCGGTGACCACACCGTTGACGACCTTGCGGTACGGCGTCTCGATGAAGCCGAACGGGTTGACCCGCGCGTACACCGACAGCGAACCGATCAGGCCGATGTTGGGACCCTCAGGGGTCTCGATCGGGCACATGCGGCCGTAGTGGCTGGAGTGCACGTCGCGGACCTCGAGGCCGGCGCGCTCACGGGACAGACCGCCGGGGCCCAGCGCCGACAGCCGGCGCTTATGGGTCAGACCCGACAGCGGGTTGTTCTGGTCCATGAACTGCGACAGCTGCGACGTGCCGAAGAACTCCTTGATCGCCGCCACGACGGGCCGGATGTTGATCAGGGTCTGCGGCGTGATCGCCTCGACGTCCTGGGTGGTCATCCGCTCGCGGACGACACGTTCCATCCGCGAGAGGCCGACCCGGATCTGGTTCTGGATCAGCTCGCCCACGGTGCGCAGACGACGGTTGCCGAAGTGGTCGATGTCGTCTACTTCGACAGGGACCTCGACTCCCCCGGGAACCGTCATCACCGTGTCGCCCTGGTGCAGGCGCACCAGGTACTCGATGGTGGCGACGACGTCCTCTTCGGTCAGCGTCGAGCTGGTGATCGGCTGGCCGGTGTTGAGGCCGAGCTTCTTGTTCACCTTGTAGCGGCCGACGCGGGCCAGGTCGTAGCGCTTCTCCTTGAAGAACAGGTTCTCCAGCAGGGTCTGCGCGGACTCCTTGGTCGGCGGCTCGCCCGGACGCAGTTTCCGGTAGATGTCGAGCAGCGCCTCGTCGGTGCCTGCGGTGTTGTCCTTCTCCAGCGTGCTCATCATGATCTCGCTGAAGCCGAACCGCTCGGCGATCTGCTCGCTGGTCCAGCCCAGGGCCTTGAGCAGCACGGTGACCGGCTGACGGCGCTTGCGGTCGATGCGGACGCCGACGGTGTCGCGCTTGTCGACGTCGAACTCCAGCCATGCACCGCGGCCGGGGATCACCTTGACGCTGTGCAGCGTCTTCTCGGTGGACTTGTCGATGCTCTCGTCGAAGTACACACCCGGCGAGCGGACCAGCTGGCTCACCACGACCCGCTCGGTGCCGTTGATGATGAAGGTGCCCTTCTCGGTCATCATCGGGAAGTCACCCATGAAGACCGTCTGGCTCTTGATCTCACCGGTGTTGTTGTTGATGAACTCGGCGGTGACGAACAGCGGGGCCGCGTACGTCATGTCCTTGTCTTTGCACTCGTCGACGGGTGCCTTGACCTCGTCGAAGCGCGGATCGGAGAAGGACAGCGACATCGAGCCGGAGAAGTCCTCGATCGGTGAGAGCTCGGTCAGCACCTCTTCGAGGCCACCGGTCGGGTTCACGTCGCCGCGGGCGACGGCCCGCTGGCGCCAGCTGTCGGCGCCGATCAGCCAGTCGAACGATTCCGTCTGCACGTCGAGCAGCCCCGGAACCTCGAGAGGCTCGCGAAGCTTGGCGAAGGAGATGCGATTTGGTGCTCCGGGAACGGAGTTATTGGTGATAGTTTTTGCTGACTTGCTCTGGCTAGAGACTGCCAAGATGCATCCTTCCAGCACCTCAAGCGACTGTGGGGGCCGGGGAACCGGACCTTGCGCCGCGTATCTGCGTCGGTTCGGCTGGCATAGCAGCCTGTCCGGTCTCTCCGAAGCGGCACACGCCTAGATCACTGAGCAGAGTTCGGGCTCAGGCTAGGACCACGGTGTCGGGTGCAGGTGAGGTGGGCAGGACGCAGCCAGCGCAACGTCCAACAATAGCGCACGTCCGCCTAATTCTCAATCAGCGTCCTCGGCAGCCATACATCGGCCGTACGACACGACCGGTCAGGCGCTGGCTGGCGTCCTCAATCGGTGCATACATGCTGCCCAACAGACTGGCCCGTCAAACGGTGTCCGTCAAGAGATAACGTGATCTTGTCTGTGGAAATCTCAGGATCGACGGGGGTCAGACTTCGCGTCCCACGGGGATCGACGCCGTAGGCGCGTCCTCCTCGTGGTGGCGCTGATGGGTCGTCGACTCGTCCGGATAGTCGGCGCTCTGGTAGCCGCTCGTGTTCTCGAGGTCTTCGCGGATCGCCTGCTGCGCCGCGGGCGGCAGGGTGTGCAGGATCTCGCGGACGCGGGCCTGGCGTCGCGCGACCGCACGACGCTCGGGCATACCCGGGGTTGCCTGGATCTGCGGCGGCACACCCTCGATCTCCTCGACACCACCATCGTGGTGACCGGCATCGACCATGGCCTGCTCTTCGGCCATCGTCGACTCGTCCTTCTCCTCCGACATACCGATCGGCCCGATACGACGGCCATTGAGGAATTGGCGCACCACCGGCTCATCGGAGGTCAGCAGCACCTCGCGCGGCCCGAACATGACCAGGTGCTTGCGGAACAGCATCCCCATGTTGTCGGGGACCGTACGGGCGATGTTGATGTTGTGCGTCACGATCAGGATCGTGCAGTCGATTTGGGCGTTGATGTCGATCAACAGCTGCGAGAGGTACGCGGTACGCACGGGATCCAGACCGGAGTCGGGCTCGTCGCAGAGGATGATCTGCGGATCCAGCACCAGCGACCGGGCCAGGCCGGCACGCTTGCGCATACCGCCGGAGATCTCGCCGGGGAACTTGTTCTCGTCGCCGCCGAGGCCGACGAGTTCCAACTTCTCCATGACGATCTTGCGGATCTCGCTTTCCTTCTTCTTGGTGTGCTCACGCAAAGGGAAAGCGGTGTTGTCGTACAGGCTCATCGAGCCGAACAGCGCACCGTCCTGGAACATGACACCGAACAGGGTGCGGATCTCGTAGAGCTCTTTGGCCGAGCACTCGATGATGTTGGTGCCGTCGACGATGATCTTGCCGCGCTCGGGACGAAGCAGCCCGATCAGCGACTTCAGGAACACCGATTTGCCGGTGCCGGACGGGCCAAGCAGCACGCTGACCTCGCCGGGGGGCACCTCAAGGGTGACGTCTTCCCAGATTCGCGCCGACCCGAAGGACTTGGTCAGCCCCTCGACCTCAATGCCAATGCCCACGCGCGGTCCTTCCCAGAGTGCTTTTGCCACCTCTGCCTGCCCTGTGGCTTGTGTCACTGTATCGCACACCGCGTGGAGCTTTGGCGTCTGTGCCGAACCCGGCGGCAGGGTGGCCAATACGACGCAACCGCCCGGGATCGGTAGATCCCGGGCGGTTGCGTGTAGTCGTGGACTACTTGACGGTGACCGTCGCGCCGGCGGCTTCGAGCTTGGCCTTGGCGGCGTCGGCGGCGTCCTTGGCAGCCTTCTCCAGGATCGGCTTCGGCGCGCTGTCGACCAGGTCCTTGGCCTCCTTGAGGCCCAGGCCGGAGACGATCTCGCGGACCACCTTGATGACGCCGATCTTCTTCTCGCCGGCGCTCTCGAGGATGACGTCGAACTCCGACTGCTCTTCGGCAGCCTCGGCGGGGGCGCCACCGGCGGGGCCGGCAGCGGCGACCGCGACCGGCGCGGCGGCGGTGACCTCGAAGGTCTCCTCGAACTGCTTGACGAACTCGGAGAGCTCCAGCAGCGTCATTTCCTTGAACGCGTCGAGCAATTCGTCAGTGGACAGCTTGGCCATGATTTGGTCCTTCCTAGTTTTCTTCTGCTTGCGGGGTGGTGATGAAGCTTCTACGCAGCTTCCTCAGCGGACTTCTTCTCCTGCAGCGCCGCGGCGAGGCGGGCGACCTGCGAAGCGGGGGCGTTGAACAGCCCGGCGGCCTTGGCGAGGTTGCCCTTCATCGCGCCGGCCAGCTTGGCGAGCAGCACTTCGCGCGACTCCAGGTCGGCGATCCGGTTGACCTCGTCCAAGGAGAGCGCGCGGCCCTCCATGTAGCCGCCCTTGATGACGAGCGCCTTGTGGTCCTTGGCGAAGGTCTTGATCGCCTTGGCGGCGTCGACCGGCTCACCCTTGACGAACGCGATCGCGGTGGGGCCGGTGAACAGCTCGTCGAGGCCGTCGATGCCGGCTTCGGCGGCGGCGCGCTTGACCAGCGTGTTCTTTGCGACGGTGTAGGTGGCGGACTCCCCGAGCGATCGACGCAGCTGCGCGAGGTTGGCCACCGTGAGGCCGCGGTACTCGGTGACGACGGTGGCCGTCGCCTCCTTGAACTGCTCGGCGATGTCGGCAACCGCCGTGGCCTTGTCAGCCTTGGCCATGCAGACCTCCCTGTGGTCGGTGTTGGGAATGGTGGAAATCGGATGCACCACCGAAGCGAAGGAAAGGCCGAAACGACGAACGCCCCGACGCAGACAGGTCGGGGCGCAAACAGATCACGTGCCTCGTCCTCCTGCGTGGGCCGCCCGGACTGATCCGGGACCTTCAACCGAGTTGCTCTCGCTACGTGCTCTTCGCGCAAGCGCTCATCGGTGACCGACGGTCTTCGGTGGAACGAGACAAAGAATAGCGGACGAAGCCGCGATCAGCCAAAACGCGCTATTCGGGCGAGAGCCGCTCGGGGGCCTCGTCGGGTGTCAGCCGCTCGGGCGTCTCGGCGGGGGTGAGTCGTTCGGGGGTTTCGCTCGGCGTGCCGGGGTTGGGTGTCTGGTCGGGCTGGGGTTCGGACGGAGCGGTCATGCCGGTGGCGTACCCGGTGCGCTCGTCGGGCAACCGCGAGCGCCGCGGCGCCCGGGTCGGTCATCAGTCGCGGGTGATGTCGACGACGAGCGCGCGGTGATCGGAGATCGGCAGGCTCACCGCCTCACAGTGTTCGACGCGTAACCGCGAATCGTCGGTGAGCACGTGGTCGAGTTGGCGGTCGGGCGCGTCGGCGGGGAACGTCAGCGCCTCGCCGAGCGGGCGCATCCGCGCCCACCGGGCCGGGGTCGGCGGGCTCATGTTCAGGTCGCCGACGAGCATCCGCGGCCCGCCAAACCCACGCAGGTCCCGTACGAGGTGGCGCAGCTGCACGCGGTTCCAGCCGGGCACGAAGGACAGGTGGGTGTTGGCGACGGTTAGCGGTCCCAGCGGGGTGCCGAAGCTGCCGACCATCGCGGCGCGGGGTTCCTCGTTGACGACCTGCACGCGGTTCGGTCCGGGCAGGTACATCGGAAAGCGCACCGGGATCCGGGGTAACCGCACCACCTGCCAGGTCTCGGCCGGGAAACGGGACAGCAGCGCGATGCCGTAGGCCGCGGTCCCGGGCTGCTCGCGGCCGGTCGCGGCCATCCAGGTCGCCCCCGGCGTCCCGGAGATCGCGGCGACGAACCGGTGGCTGACCGCACGCATCGCCTCGGCCGCGACGGCGGTCAGGTCGGCCTGGCCGGAGCGCGGTTGGTCGAGGTCCACCTCCTGCAGCGCGAGGATGTCCGCGTCGAGCTCGCCGATGGACTCGGCCAACCGGTCGAGGTTGACGTCGCCGTCGTGCATGCTGCGCCCGTGCAGAATGTTGAATGTCGCGACCCGCATGGGGTAACGGGTACCCGCCCCGACGACGTACCGACACGTGTGAAAGGAGGCCGATGTCCGCCCGTAACGACGCGCTGCGCGATGCGCTGCGCCGCTCGGCCTCCGCGCTGCGCGCGCACGGCCCCGACTTCGCGCTGGCCGGCAGCTATGCGCTGTGGGCGTACGGGGGTCCCGAACCGGTGCACGACGTGGACTTCGTCGTCGCCGAGGAGGACGCCGAGTCCGCGGCGCTGACGCTGGAGAAAGCCGGGTTCCGTATCGAGCGCACCCCGGAAGACTGGCTGTTCAAGGCGTGCGTGGGTGAGGACTTCGTGATCGACGTGCTGCACGCGCTCAACGGCACACCGGTGACGGCGCAGGACGTGGCCGCCGCCAACGAACTCGACGTGCTGGCAATCCGGATGCGGGTGCTGCCGCCCACCCACGTCATGACCGAGAAGCTCAACTCGCTCAACGAGCACCAGTGTGACTATTCGGCGCTGCTGCCCGCCGCGCGGGCCGTGCGGGAGTGCGTCGACTGGGCGAAAGTGCGCGCCGACACCGCCGAAAACCCCTTTGCCAGTACGTTTTTGGTGCTCACCGACCGGCTCGGCATCACGGCCTGACGGCGATTGTGGCCGACGAACCATGTGGTAAACGTTCACACCACCTCGAAGGAGAACCGCTGATGCCCGGTATGCCCCCGCCCGCCGCCGACGAACGCCAGAGTCTGGTCGAATTCCTCGCGTTCAACCAGAACGCGTTCTTCTCCGTCGCCTATGGGTTGACCGACGAGCAGGCCCGTTCGGCGCCGTCGGTCAGCGCACTGTCGATCGGCGGGTTGGTCAAACACGCCGCCGGTGTGCAGCAGGGGTGGACGCAGCGGGCGGCCAGCGCGCCGGAGTTCCCGCCGCCGGACCCGCGGCCGGTCGAGGAGCAGATGCGCGACTACCAGGACCAGTACGTCATGCGGGACGACGAGACGCTCGAGGAACTGCTCGATGCTCTGCGCGTACAGAACGCCGAGACGTTGCGGGTGTTCGGCGGGGCCGACCTCGACACCCCGGTCCCGGTGCCGCACGAGGTGCCGTGGTTCCCGAAGGACGTCGACCACTGGTCGGTGCGCTGGGTGGCGCTGCACCTCGTCGAGGAGTTGACGCGTCACGCCGGGCACGCCGACATCATCCGCGAGTCGATCGACCAAGCGACGATGTACGAGTTGATGGCCGCCAACGAAGGGTGGCCTGAGACGGACTTCGTCCGGCGCTGGCGGCCGACAACGGTGTAACGGGCGCCTTTTCCCCGCGAGCAGACGCAAATGTACCCGAATTGCGGGTTTTGCAGCACATTTGCGTCTGCTCGGCACAGGGAATCAGCGGTCGAACAGCCGCAACGCCGCGTCGATCAACAGCGCGCGGCGTTCGGCGCGCCGGTCGCCAAGCGGTACGGTGGATACAGCCGTCGCCACACCGGACCCGGAGGCCACCGTGGACATGCCGCACGAGATCCTCACCGAGTGGTTGCGCGGACGCATCGACTACGGCGGTATGCGGCGCAACTACTTCCGCGGCATGGAGTTCGCAACCCCGGCCGGCGACCCGGGCTGGTTCGGCCCGAAAAGCGCTGTGTGGCGGGTTCATTCGCATATGGAGGCGCTGATCTTCGGCCTGCAGTGCGCGGCGTACATGGAGCGCCTGGACCCGAGCATCTTCTGGATGGGCATGCACCATTCCCGCCTGGTCGAGCGCGACGAGAGCGGCACCGCCACCGGCCGCCTCGACCCCGCCGGCGCGATGGCGCGGCTCGGGCATTCGGTGGCGTTCTTCATCGGCACGGCCTACGGGTCGACGGACACCGCCGAGCGGCTGGCCACCACCGTCAGGTCCATGCACCACACCGTCAAGGGGGTGCGCCCCGACGGGCTGCGCTATGACGCCGATGATCCCGACTGGCTGCGCTGGAACTACGCCACCGTCGTGTGGGGTATCGCGACCGCGCACGAGCTTTACCACCCCAACCCGTTGAGCGGCAGAGAGATCGACCGCTACTACGGCGAGTTCGTCCGCATCGGTCACGCGCTCGGCGGTACCGACCTGCCCGCCACCAAGGCCGACACCGCCGAGTGCCTCAAGTCGTACCTGCCCAGGCTCGCGGTCACCCACGGCACGGCGATGGCCACCGGCCCGAACGTCGCGCTGCCGCACAGCATCCTCGACTGGGCGATCCGCGACACCATGCCGAAGTGGGCCAAGCAGCTGATCCAGCACAGCGACCCCAACATCGTCGAGCGCACCGCCCGGCGCGCCGCGGTGTGGGGTGTGATCAACGGCCTGCACGCCGCGGCCGGACCGGCGCCCGAATTCCAGCAGGCGCACGCTCGGGTCAAGGGCGGCACCACCGTCCCGCACACCGTGCCGACGTATGTCCTCGGGTCAGATCCGAAGCTCAGCCGCGACGAGATCGAGCGCAGCTTCGCCTGAGCGGCCCACTCGCAGCCGTTGAGCCGCGAGCCCGATGGTTGGTGCCGGTCGGGTGCGTTTGCCGCGGGTAAGGTGAACGAATCGAAGGACGCCGACAGGGTGTACGGGCGCTGGAGGGTGATGCATGGGTGAGCTGAGGGTAAACCCGTCGGAGGTTCACCGGTCGGCCGTCGAGGTCGGTGACATCGCCACGACCGTGAAGTCCGCTCTCTCTGACAGCGACACCCACATTGCTTCGGCTCAGTCCGGTTGGGTGGGCAAGTCGGCCGATGCGTTGGCGTCGATGGCAGCCGAATGGCAAGAGGCGACGAATACTCTGGCCGAGATTCTCATCGAGCACGGAAACAACTTCACCGCGGCGGCAAATCAGTACGGTTTGGTCGACGAGTCGGGCGCGGATTCGGTGCGTCAAGCCGCCGAGAACATGTGATAAGGGCGATTATTCGGTGGGCTTGTCAATATCGGATATCGATCAGTGGAGTCCCGAGTCGATCAGTGCAGTCAGTGCGGCGCTCGCAGATCGCGCGGGGGCAGCCGAGCAGGCCAGTTCGCGGTTGAAGGGTTTATCGGCGTTCGACAGCTGGCAAGGTGCCGGCGCCGATGCCGCGCAGGCGCGTACGCAGGTGCTGGCAGTTGGTATTGATCAGCACGGTCAGGCTGTGGCGACGGTCAGCAAGGCCGCCACGATTGCGGCTGATGAGGTTCGGCAGATCAAGGCCCACCTTGCGCGGCTGAGGTCGACACTCGGGCAGTACGGCATCATCGTCGACGCCGCCAACAGCCGTGTGGTGCCGCCGCCGAACGTGTCGTCGCTGTCACCGGCCCACCGCAAGTTGGTGGAGGACGTCGCCCTCATAGGGCAGCACAGCGTGGACAAGATCCGGCATGCGGCCGATCTGGCCGATGGACACCTCGCAAACGCCATGCAGGGCAAGCGCGACGATTTCGACTTGGATACGCAATACGCGCGCCCACAGGGATCGAAAGGCAAGCATTGCAAATAGGAGTCGATCAAGAACTTGCGCACTGCGACGAGTACAGGTGGGACGACGAGTACAGGTAGGACGGAGCCATGTTCGAGGATATGGGTGACTACTGGTGGATCCTGGCGTTACTGGCGTATTGCGTGCTGCTCGTGTTTTTGACCCGTCGTGGGACGTGGGTATGACATGGACCCAAAATCGTATTGGCGATCGATTGCGCCATTATTCTGAGCATTCCATTCATGGACCGCCCCTATAGCTACGTCGCGTCGGTAACCATCGTGCTCAGTCTGGTGATTTTGTTCAGGAGTTCTTTCAAGGCTGAGGCGCCTTCGGGACCCGTACATCGATGACGCAGGCAAGGTCCCCGCCTTGATTTCGATTTCGCTTTGTCATGAATGTGCGTGAATGACCGCAATACCCGGGCAACATCCTCACCCGGACTCGGCGGCATTATCCGACACCGTGGTCGTGCGGTGTTCGCTGGGGAAGGTCGCCGACTATCCCGATGATCCCGTCGAGTGTGGTGACCTCGACGCCATCGCGCGGCTGTGGTCGGGCGATGGGATCCGTGAGGCGGTGCTGCTCGCCAGCCCGGTGCTGGCGGCCCAGGTCGAAAAGCTCCTGGCGCCCTCGGGTACCGACACGCCCGTGAAGAAGCGCAAGCGCCTGCACAAGGCACTGCTGAAGTACGCGATACGCCTGAGCACCAGGCGCACGCGGTTCGGCATGTGCGCCGAAAACCGGGGACGGTTCAATGCAATCATCGGACTATCGGTTGGCCCTCCAGTCGTGGAATGGGTTCGGGATCTCTGCTTGCGCGTCGGCGCCGGCGACATAAGCGCCGACGCGGCCGTGGATACCGTCGTCGATTACTACCGGAGCTCATACCCCGATGCGTTCGCCTAGCGCTGCTGCGGCGCGCACCGAGGCCGCACGTTGTCATGGGATCCGTCCATACGCCGCGCAGGTGCCGCAGGCGACCACGAATTCAACCTCTAGAATGCTCGCTATGGGTTTGCTGGGGGTCAACACCGACGAGCTTGGTGTGCTCGCCGCTGAGAGCGATTCGATGGCTGGTCAGCTCGTCGGCTTGGCCGCACCTGCCGGTATCGGGTCGGCGGTTCAGGCCACCAGCGCTGCGGTGAGTGCGGGTTCACTCGGACGCTGCCGTGATCACGTCTATGGCTGTGGCACGGGTACACGCGACGGCCTCGAAGCTCGCTTCCGCCGGCACCGTCTACAACGACCGGGACGCGAGCGCGGCAGAGGATCTGCACATCGCCGGACAGGCCCTGGAGGCGTAGGTGGCCTTGGCAGTGGCCTCATCTGTGCCGACCCTGTCGCAGATCGAAGCCTGGGATGTCACCCACCTACACGAAGCCGCGGAACACTGGACCACCGTCGCCGATGCGTGGCTGCAGACTTTCACCGGGGTTCGCGAGCAACTCGCAGCCTCTGGGTGGGAGGGGCAAGCGCGCGATGCCGCGGTGGATCGAGCCGACGGCGATCTTATGCAGATGCGCGGGGCGGCCTGGCGGTTGCGGGACGCGGCTACGGTTGCCCGTGCCGGAGCAAGCGACCTGACCGCCGCCAAGCAGCGGGTCCTCAGTGCCGTTGATGACGCGCGCGCGGCGGGATTCGAGGTACGCGAAGACCTCACAGTGAATGCTTACGTGCGGGGAAGGCCGGTCGCGCAAGCGATGGCCCTACAGCCTCAGGCGAATGCGCTCACTGCCGAGATCCGCGCCGCCGCTGCCGGTTTGGCCGAACTTGACCAACAAGTCGCCACCAAGATCACCAGCGCCACCGCTGGCGTGCATGGCTTCACGTTCCCACCAGAGGCACCCGACCACGCCCCATATCCCGAGGAGCCCGACGTAATCCAGGCAGTCGACTTCAAGCAATCACCAGAAGATGGAGATCGGAAACCGACCCTGGAGGGATCCTCGAGCGGTATCAGGTGACAGAAGATCCCGATGGCATGGTCGACTGGGAGCCGCCATGGCCGGCGAGCATTTTCACAGATGCGCAAAGCGTCACCGCCGGCGAGGCGCGGATGCTCGACGATCTCGGATTATTGGGGCAGCGCGACATGCAGCAGATCAAGGAGGCCGCGCGGGCCGAGGCCAACTCGCGGTTTGCTCCACCCAGCGGTAACGAGGTCAACAACCACAACGACGCCTTTCGACACGCCTACTGGAACGCCCTGATGACCCAGCGGTTCGGGGAAGAGTGGACGGGCCAATTCACGACAGCGCACGAGCGACTCCCTGACAACAACGCCTCCAACGAGGCGATGGACTTATGGAATAACGAGGTCGGGCGTCGAATCGCGGCCGCCAATCCAGATGCCTCTCCTGAGCAGCTCGCCGGCATGGTCGAGCAGGCGGTGCGCAATGGCGAGACGGTCGTGATCCGCCCCGATGGACAAGGCGTGATTTGGAGCAATGAAATCCCAGTGGGTGGCCCCACAGGTGATTCCAGCGGCAGCGTTCCGGTTGCGGGCAATGCACCCGGTCCAGTGCCGATCCCCCATCCGCGAGGAGGCTACGACCCCGGACAACCGGGTGGATACGGCACGACGGCAGGGGGATACTGACCATTCCGACGAACACGGACATCAATCGGTCATCGGTCTGCGTTGCCGCGCGTTCGGGGTTGCGTCCTGTGAACGCCGAGCATGCGACTTGCTGAATGCGAAGACGGTGAGTTACTGGATATTACGGCTGGTTAGGGCCATTGTTCCGGGGTTGGGTGAGCCATCGTTCCGTTGCGGGGTGAGCCACTATGCCGGTGGCGGATGAGCCGTGGTGCCGCTGATGTTGTGGGTGCGACCGTTCGTCGGTCCGCGTCATTGGGACGCGGACGTGACGAAAGGGGTCGCCTTCGATGGTCGACTACAAACAGATCCTGCGGCTACGTGCAGAAGGGGTGAGTCAGCGCGGTATCGCCGATGTGCTGGGCTGCTCGCGCAACACCGTGGCGTCGGTGTTCGCAGCCGCAACTGCGGCCGGCGTGGGCTTGGGAGGTGGCGGACCTCGCTGCTGACGAGGTCCGCCACCGGTTGTTGCCCGCACCGATCAGGCCGGACTCAGACCGTGTGGCGCCGGATTTCGAGCATGTGCACCGCGAACTCGGGCGCCCGTCGGTGACGCTGTTGCTGTTGTGGAATGAGTACGTCGCGGCGTGCCGGGCCAGCGGTGGAGTGCCGTATCGGTACTCGTTCTTCAACGAACAGTACCGCCGCTGGGTGGCCGCGACGGGGGCATCGATGCGCATCGTGCGCACCCGGGCGAATCCATCGAGGTCGACTGGGCCGGTGATGCGATGAGCTTCGCCGACCCGCTGACCGGTGCGGCGACCGAGGCGTGGCTGTTCGTGGCCGCGCTGTCGTTTTCGGCTTTCACGTATGTGGAGGCGTTCACCGATATGACGCTGGTGTCGTGGATCGATGCGCATGTGCACGCATTCGAGGCTTTTGGCGGCACGGCCCGACTGCTGGTCCCGGACAACCTTCGCACCGGCGTATCGCGGGCCGACCGCTACGAACCGGCGCTGAACCCGGCTTATGCCGGGCTGGCCGAGCATTACGGCACCGCGATCATCCCGGCCAGGGTCAAGCGGCCGCGCGACAAGCCGGTCGTGGAAGGCAGCGTGCGGTTCGTCGCCAACCAGGTCGCCGCGGTGCTGCGTGATCGCAGGTTCGTGGGCCTGGCCGAGTTGAACGAGGCCCTCTTCGATGTGGTCGAGGCGATCAATGCGCGGCCATTTCAGAAGCGGGAGGACTCCAGGCAGATCGTATTCCTACGAGACGAGCAGCCACTGCTGCATCCCTTGCCGCCGGTGCGGTTCGAGTTAGCGGATCTACGAAAAGCCAAGGCAGGACCGAACTATCACATTCAAGTGGACCGCAATTTCTACTCAGTGCCATCGACGCTGATCGGGCAGAGTCTGGATGTGCGCCTGACCTCAGGCACCGTGGAGGTCTTCGTCGGCACCGAACGCGTGGCCTGCCATGTCCGGTTCAAAGGTGTTCGCGGCCGGTATGCCACCGTGGCCGAGCACATGCCTGCCGGGCATCGACACCGACTGGCCGACTGGAGCCCGGCCCGCTTCGAGCAGTGGGCGGCAACCATCGGCCCGAACACCATGGCGTCGATCCAGACGATCCTGGCCTCCCGCACGATCGTCGAGCAGTCCTACCGGTCGTGTTTGGGGGTGATGGCATTGGCCAAACGCCAAGGCGGTGCGGCTCGGCTCGAAGACACCTGTGGCCGGGCGCTGGGCGCGACACCGGCACCGTCCTACACGCTGATCAGAAGCTATGGGCCACGTGGGAACCTGCCGATCCACCACCGGTGGCGTCCCTCGGTGACGCCGGCTTCGTGCGCGGCGCCGACTACTACGGCCAGGGCGGGGCCAATCATGATCGACGTGCAGACCTTGGACAGGCTCAAGGCGATGCGCCTGTCAGGCATGGCCGAGTACTTCGAGAACCTCGCCGCCGTCACCGGTGCGCAACCGCCCACCGGCCCGGAGATGGTCAAGATGGCCGTCGACTGGGAATACGAACGCCGCCGCAACAGCAAGCTGCACCGACTGCGCCGACACGCAGCACTGGCCCAACCCGCCGCCGACATCGCTGACATCAAAGCCATGCCCGGCCGCAACGTGGATGCCGAGCTGATCGCCCGCCTCGCCGTCGGCAACTACCTGCAAAACCGTCAGGACGTCATCCTGCAGGGCCCGACCGGCGCCGGGAAGACCTATGTAGCCTGCGCGCTGGGCAACAAGGCCTGCCAGCAATACCGCAGTGTGCTGTACTTGCCGGCCGGTGAACTGTTCGACCGGCTCACCATCGCCGAACGCACCGGGGGCGCAAACGCTGCCTGGACACCCTGGTCAAGGTGGAGTTGTTGATCATCGATGACTGGTTCCTCACCACGCCGAGCCGCCAGCAGATTCAGCAGCTGCACACCTTGATCGATCGACGGCATAAGACGGCATCGACGATCTACTGCACCCAGCTGCCGCCCGGCCAGTGGCACGACCGCATGGAGGAGAAGATCCTCGCCGACGCGATTATCGATCGCATCACCACCAACGCCCATGCCACCGTGCTGACCTGCGACGAATCAATGCGCAAGCACTTCGGCCTGCCCGGCTGACCAGCCGCCGGTGGGGCGGACCACCAGCTGGCCCGTCCCACCGGCACTACCCCAAGCCCAAGACGCACGCGGCTCGCCCCACACCGGAGCAGCGGCCCACCAATCAGCGGCGCGATGGCTCACCGACCAACGGAACAGTGGCCTTCACTGAGCGTGATATCCAGTTACCAGGGAAACCGATGAGGATGTGAGGCAGAACTTGGCGAGCGATACCGTGAGCTATCGGTTCCGTACAGCTGCGGTTGTTGTGGCAGTGCTCGGTGTGCTGCTGTGGGTGCTAGCGGTTGCCGGGCTGTTGGTGAACGACTACTACCAGTTGCGCCCTTGGCTGCACCATCCATTCATCTTCGGTACAGCCGGCTGTGCCTCGCTTGCGATCGCGTGGGGGGTGGGCATCCGGCATCGGGTGCTCAAGCCCGTCGGCATGGTCCTGTTCGTGATGGCGGGCGTTGTTGTGGTCGGCCTGGCATACCTCGCCATGGCCTTTGGCGAGAACCCTGACGAGCTGTCGCGTCACCCCTCACCTGACGGCAGCATGGAAGTGATCGTTTACGAGGGCCAGAACATTATCGACCCCACGCGGGAGTTGAGTGTTCGTACCCAGAACGGACTGTTGTCGCGCGGGAAAGATCTTGGCTGCGTCAACCTCGACAGCAACAGGCTCGAAGGGATCGAATGGGTCGGGCCGAGGACTGTGCGCGTGCATCTAGGCCGTGGCGAGCGGATAGACGTCACCGTGGACGAAAGCGGCCGCCCCGACCAGACGATTCACTTGGGCTGTTAGTTAGACGGTATGAGGGGCTGGGGCCCCGAAGAAACTCGCTGCCCGCTTCAGAATCTCGTTGGCACGCTTGAGTTCTCGGTTCTCTTGCTCGAGTTCCTTGACCCGGGCCGACTCTGCGGTCGATACCCCTGGAGCTAATCCTTCATCGATATCTGCCTGGCGCACCCACATCCGTACCGACTCGACACCGTAGCCCAGCTGGCGGGCTACCCGTTGCACGGTTCCCTGCTCGGTACCCAACTCGGTCCGCAACGCCCGCACCATCCGAACCGCGGCGGCCTTCTCCTCCGAGCTGTATCTACGTGTCGTCGGCTTCCCAGGCGACTGTTCCTTCGGCATGACTCCATCCTCGTTTCCAAGGTCAGGAGCCTCCAGCATTTCCAGGGCGATTCACTGCAGAGCGCCAGCCACCTGCTGTGCATTCGGCTGGGCCTGCAGCGGCACGAGGAGTTCGCCGCCATGTGGCTGATCAAGACTGAATGGAACCGACTCGAGCGGTGCAACACCCGATCGGGCGTCGCTAGCAGCCGTTGAGGCGCGCGACCTCGAGTTCCGGCGGCTCCTCGGCGGAGAACTCGTCGCCTTCTGACGGCGACTGCTCGCACACCACCCAGTTCGTCAGGTTGATTTGCTCATAGGGCGTCCCGTCGGCGGCGGCGGTATCGGGAACCACAGCCCCGTCGGTCGTCGACACGATCTCGTCCCAGGCTTCCTGGAGGATCATCCCTTCGACGTCCGGCATCTCCCACGACGATGCCGCTGCCGCCGGGGCAGCCAACCCGATGGTGCCGGCGATCAGCAAGGTCGCTGCGCCGACGGTTCCTGCTACACGCTTCGTCATCTCGACACCTGATCTTTCTTCGGAGAGCCGGGACACCGGCCACCCGGGGGAACCCGGGCTACCCCTCAACCTGGTGGGTTTCTCCGACACGGCGGTGAACCTTTCCCCAGCTGTGCATGAACAGCTACCGCACGTCACACCGCAGATGCATAACCGTCTCGGCTCTGCGATGATCTTTCCGGCGGTCAAAGTCGCCCTGTGATCTGCGGCCACGCTTTGCGGCAATCGTTCAGGGGGGTTTCATGGCGACGATCGTGGACCGGTACCGCGATGCCGCGCGGCGGCGGCGGCGCCGCGCTGAGCGCGCGAACCAGCGCCTCGACATCCAGGGACTCCGGATGGTCGCGGTGCTCGCGGTGTTCGCCCATCACCTCTGGGACTGGCCGCGGTCAGGGTTCGTCGGCATCGACGTCTTCTTCGTGGTCTCCGGCTTCCTGGTCACCACCAGCCTGCTGACCTCCGACACGCCCGCCACACTGACGTCGTTCTACTGGAACCGGCTGCGCCGCATCGTGCCGGTCGCGGCCGTCGTCCTGCTGGCCACCTACGTCGCCTCGGCGCTCGTTCTCACGCCGGCCCAAGCGCGGGCCACCGGCACCGACGCCGTGTTCGCGTTCTTCGGGGTGGCGAACTGGCGCTTCGCGGTCGACGGCACCGGCGCGTCACCGGTCGCGCACTTCTGGGCCCTGTCGGTCGCCGAACAGTTCTGGCTTGTCTGGCCGCTGCTGCTCCTGGCGGTCGGCGTGCTCGCCGCCCGGAAGGCCCACATCACCACGGCGGCCGTCCTCACCGTCGCCTCCTTCGGCTGGGCGCTGTACCAAACGGCGAGCGATCCCGCCCTCGCCTACCTCGACACCTTCGCCCGCCTATGGGAACTCGGCGTCGGCGCGCTGCTTGCCATGGCGGCCGCGCAGCTCGCCAGGGTTCCGCCCGCCGTGAAGCCGCTGCTGTCCTGGGCGGGCCTGCTGCTGGTCGGCGCCAGCGTGTTCGTCGTGCCCGCCGCGGGCTTCCCGGCGCCGTGGGCGCTGCTGCCGGTTGCCGGCGCCGCGCTGGTCCTCGCGGCCGGGGTCGGGGGTGAACCGCGGTTCCAGCCGCTGCTCGACAACCGGGTGAGCACCTACGTCGGCGACCTGTCCTACGCGTTGTTCCTGGTGCACTGGCCGGTGATCGTCATCCTCGCGGCGCTGATGGACCGCGGCCCGTACTTCGACATCTGCGTGCTGGCGTTCGCGTTCGGTCTCGCCGTCGCCTGTCACCACTTCGTCGAAACGCCCTTGCGGCGCGCGAGCAAGGAAGCCTTCCGCCAGGCGCGCAAAGACCTGCAGCATGGGGTGTTCCAGGTGGAGCACCGAACGAAGGCCGCGGCCGTCGGCGCGCTGGTCCTGATCGCGGTCGGGTTGTGCGCCTTCGCGGCCCGCCCCGACGCCTACGCACCGCACACCACCACCGTCGTCTCCGAGGGATTGTGACGCGGGGCACACCTTTTCTCGCCGCCCCGTGCACTTTGCCACACTGGAAACCATGAGTGCCACGCGAAAGACCCAGCACCGAGAGGTGCCCAGGCTGGACCGGGTGCCGCTACCGCTCGAAGCCGCCCGCATCGGCGTGACGGGGTGGCAGGTCACCCGCACCGGCGCCCGCGTCCTGACCACGCTCGGCGGACGCGGCAACCTGGCGCAGAAGGTCGTCAAACAGGTCCCGCAGACCTTCGCCGATCTCGGACCCACCTACGTCAAGTTCGGGCAGATCATCGCGTCGAGTCCGGGTGCGTTCGGCGAATCGCTGTCCCGGGAGTTCCGCAGCCTCCTCGACCGGGTGCCGCCGGCCGACCCCAAAGCTGTTCACCAACTGTTCAAAGACGAGCTCGGCGACGATCCGGAGAGCCTCTACAAGTCCTTCGACGACAAGCCGTTCGCCTCGGCGTCCATCGCGCAGGTGCACTACGCGACCCTGCACAGCGGTGAAGAGGTCGTCGTCAAGATCCAGCGCCCGGGCATCCGCCGCCGCGTCGCCGCCGATCTGCAGATCCTCAAGCGCGGCGCCCGCATCGTCGAGTTCGCCAAGCTCGGTCAGCGCCTCTCGGCCCAGGACGTGGTGGCCGACTTCGCCGACAACCTCGCCGAGGAGCTCGACTTCCGCCTCGAGGCGCAGTCGATGGATGCGTGGGTGTCGCACATGCACGCCTCGCCGCTGGGCCGCAACATCCGGGTGCCGCAGGTGTACTGGGACTTGACGAGCGAGAAGGTGCTCACCATGGAGCGGGTGTCGGGCGTGCGCATCGACGACGCCGCCGCGCTCCGCAAGAAGGGCTTCGACGGCACCGAGCTGGTCAAGGCGCTGCTGTTCAGCCTGTTCGAAGGGGGGCTGCGGCACGGGTTGTTCCACGGTGACCTGCACGCCGGCAACCTCTACGTCGACGACGACGGCAAGATCGTGTTCTTCGACTTCGGCATCATGGGCCGCATCGACCCGCGCACCCGCTGGCTGCTGCGCGAGCTGGTGTACGCGCTGCTGGTGACCAAGGACCACGCCGCGGCGGGCAAGATCGTGGTGATGATGGGCGCGGTCGGCACGGTCAAGCCGGAGGCCGAGGCCGCCAGGGACCTGGAGAAGTTCACCACCCCGCTGACCATGTCGACGCTGGGCGACATGAGCTACGCCCAGATCGGCAGGCAGCTCTCGGCGCTGGCCGACGCCTACGACGTGAAGTTGCCCCGCGAGCTGGTGCTGATCGGCAAGCAGTTCCTCTACGTCGAGCGGTACATGAAGCTGCTGGCGCCGAAGTGGCAGATGATGAGTGACCCGCAGCTGACCGGGTATTTCGCGAACTTCATGGTCGACATCAGCCGTGAGCACAAGGAACACGAATACAAGGAACACGCCGACGAAGACGAAGAGCTGGAGGTCTAGGGTGCAGGTCCGGGAAGGCAAGGCCTCCGTCGGAGGGCAGGAGCGCAGCGACCGGGGAAATGGCCCCGGTGAGCTGCAGATCCACTACGAGGACATGGGTGATCCCAGCGACCCGGCCGTGCTGCTCATCATGGGCCTCGGCGCGCAGCTGACGTTCTGGCGCGAAGGCTTCTGCCGCAAGCTCGTCGACCAGGGGCTGCGGGTGATCCGCTTCGACAACCGCGACGTCGGGCTGTCCACCCATCTGGACGGGCAGCACACCTTGGGCTCGCAGGTCGGCAACATGGTGCGCTCGCTGCTGGGCCTCAAGAGCCCGGCGGTGTACACGCTGGAGGACATGGCCGACGACGCCGTCGCGGTGCTCGACCATCTCGGTGTCGACAAGGCGCACATCGTGGGCGGTTCGATGGGCGGGATGATCGCGCAGATTGTCGCGGCGCGCCACGCCGAGCGCACGAAGACCCTGGGGGTGATTTTCTCGTCGAACAACCAGCCGTTGCTGCCGCCGCCGGGGCCGCGTCAGCTGCTGGCGGTCATCAGGGGCCCGTCGCCGGACGCCCCGCGCGAGGTGATCATCGAGAACTCGATCCGCGTCAGCAAGATCATCGGCAGCCCCGGCTATCCGTTGAGCGACGAGGCGCTGCGCGCCGACGCGGTCGCGTTCTACGAGCGGTCGTATTACCCGCAGGGCATCGCGCGGCAGTTCAACGCGATCACCGGCAGCGGCAGCCTGCGCCACTACAACAAGCAGACCACGGCGCCGACGGTCGTGATCCACGGCAAGGCCGACAAGCTGATGCGACCGTCGGGCGGCAAGGCGATCGCCAAGGCGATCCCGAACGCCCGGCTGGTGCTGTACGACGGGATGGGTCACGAGTTGCCCGAGCCGCTGTGGGACGACGTCGTCGGAGAACTCAAGACCACGTTCGCCGAACGGCCCTGACCCGGGGAAAGATTTTCGTAATTGGGCTGTGGCGCCTGATCGGCTAGCATCCCCAGTCGAGTGCAGGTGGGCCGATGTGGGCAGTCGACCGGTGACGCCGACGCGAGCCTCACTCGCCGGGAAGGGCATCACCATGGCACGATCGGGCAAGCTGAAGCCGCATTTCGAAGACGTCCAGGCCCATTACGACCTGTCCGACGACTTCTTCCGGCTGTTCCTCGACCCGTCGCAGATGTACAGCTGCGCGTACTTCGAGCGCGACGACATGACGCTGGAGGAGGCCCAGCGGGCCAAGGTCGACCTCGCGTTGGGCAAGCTGGGCCTGCAGCCCGGGATGACGCTGCTCGACGTCGGCTGCGGCTGGGGCTACACCATGATGCGGGCGGTGGAGAAGTACGACGTCAACGTCATGGGACTGACGCTGAGCAAGAATCAGCACGCCCATGTCGAGAGGGTGTTCGCCGCGTCGGACAGCCCGCGCAGCAAGCAGGTGCTGCTGCAGGGTTGGGAGGACTTCGACCAGCCCGTCGACCGGATCGTGTCGATCGGCGCGTTCGAGCACTTCGGCCGCGACCGTTGGGACGACTTCTTCACCACCGCCTACCGGGTGCTGCCGGACGACGGGGTGATGCTGCTGCACACCATCACGGCGCTGACCATCCCGCAGATGATCGACAAGGGCCTGCCGCTGACGTTCTCGGTCGCGCGGTTCATCAAGTTCATCCTCACCGAGATCTTTCCCGGTGGTTACCTGCCGACGATCGAACTGGTGGGCGAGCACGCCGGCAAGGCTGGGTTCACGTTGACGCGCGAGCAGTCGCTGCAGCCGCACTACGCCAAGACGCTCGACCACTGGGCGGCGGCGCTGGAGGCCAATAAGGACGAGGCCATCAAGGTGCAGTCCCAGGAGGTCTATGACCGCTACATGCACTACCTGACCGGGTGCGCCGACGCGTTCCGCACGGGCTACACCGACGTCAACCAGTTCACCCTGGTGAAGTAGCCGCAGCGGGCAGCAAAGCTCCGAACTTTCGCGGGCGTCAAACAGCCGGCGGCCGGGTTGACCGACACGTGCCGCGGTGGCCTTGAGGCCACCCGGCGGCGGGTAGGGTGCGGGCAACGAAACAATGGGAGAACGACGATTTGACGTGTCGCGAGGAAGGCGAACTGCGGACTATGTCTGACAAGACAACCGGTGCCGAGGAGTTGCGGCCGCACTTCGAGGAGATCCAGGCGCACTACGACCTGTCGGACGATTTCTTCGGGCTCTTCCAGGATTCGACGCGGAAGTACAGCTGCGCGTACTTCACGGGGCCGAATGTCACGCTGTCCGAAGCGCAGGTCGCCAACGTCGACCAGCACCTGGACCGCCTGGACCTCAAGCCGGGGATGACGCTGCTGGAGGTGGGATGCGGGTGGGGGCTGACCCTGCAGCGGGCCATGGAGAAATACGACGTCAACGTCATCGGGCTGACGCTGAGCAGGAACCAGCAGGCCTACTGCAATCAGCTGCTGTCGCAGGTGGAGACCGGGCGCACCTTCGATGTGCGGCTGGAGGGCTGGGAGCAGTTCCACTCCCCCGTCGACCGGATCGTGTCGATCGAGGCGTTCGAGCACTTCGGTTTCGAGCGCTACGACGACTTCTTCAAGACGTGCTTCGAGATCATGCCCGACGACGGCCGCATGACGATCCAGAGCAGCTGCGCGTACCACCCGGATAATCTGCAGGCCCGCGGCAAGAAGATCACCTTCGAACTCGCGCGTTTCGCGAAGTTCATCATGGACGAGATCTTTCCGGGCGGGCGGCTGCCGAGCACCGAGATGATGGTCGAGCGCGGCGAGAAAGCCGGTTTCGTGGTGCCCGAGACGCTGTCGCTGCGCAACCACTACATCAAGACCTTGGGCATCTGGGCGGCTCGGCTGGAGAATCACAAGGACGAGGCGATCGCCGCCGCGGGCGAGGAGAACTACAACCGCTACATGAAGTACCTGACCGGCTGCCAGTACTACTTCGTCGACGAGGCGCTCGACGTGAGCCTGGTGACCTACCTGAAGCCGGGCGCTGCCGCGGCGTAGGGCTTACTGGCGAAGTCGCCCCGCCACTCTCGCCGTGGCGGGGTAACTTTTCGCTGTGGTGCTGCGGTCAGCAGTTGTTCGGGCGGTTGACGCCGACGGCTGGCTTCGACTTCGCCGTCAGCTTCCCGTCCGCCTTCGGTGACTGCGAGCAGACGGTCCAGTTGGTCAGATTGATGACCTCCCCAGGTCCGGATCGATTCACGGGCGTGAGCACCAGTCCACTGCCTTCTGTCGCCGCATTGAAGGCCTCCGCCGCTGCGTCGAGGTTCATCCCACGGACGTCCGGCATTTCCCACGTTGTCGGCGCCGCGATGGCCGGCGGAGCGCTGAGCGCCAGTGACGTTGCAAATACGACCGCGCCGACAGCAATGCGATATTTCATTCAATCCCCTCTACGAGTGCCTGCGGACAGGGTAGCTGATGGTCGTTTGATCGCCGGCGAGAATGGTGGACTGTGTCCGGGGTGGCTCGTTGGATCAGGGAAGCAATGAGCTCTACCCTTACAAAGGGCGCGTTCGTGCGTGGGAGGAGAATCGCCGGTGTCTACACAATCGACCGAGTGGATCGATGCAGCACGAGTCCTGCGCCGCAGCGGCTTTGGCACGACCGGTGCGGCTGTCGACACGGTTCTGAAGACCAAAGACCTCGCAACCTACATCGACGAGGCGCTGAGCATCGACGCAAGTAAAGATCCCGGTTGGGCTGCCACTCCCCTTCCAGATCTTGAGATCAAGGCAGCCAAGCCCGAAAAGAAGACCACGACAGCGATCCGCAAGGCCTACAACAAGGACATCGCAGAACGCCGTACGGACCTCATGGGTTGGTGGCTGCAGCGGCTGGTCAGCGTCGAGCAGCCTCTCGTCGAAAAGCTGACCTTGTTGTGGCACAACCACTTTGCTACGTCGCTCGACAAAGTCCGATATCCAGCGTTCATGGCGGCTCAGAACGAGAAGATTCGGTCGCTGTGCCTCGGCGACTTCCGCGACTTGGCGCTCGCGATGTTGACCGACGGCGCCATGGTGCGGTGGCTGGACGGGCAGACGAACCGCGTGGGATCGCCAAACGAAAATCTCGCCCGCGAATTTTTAGAACTGTTCGCGTTAGGGCACGGTAACGGGTATTCGGAGAAGGACGTTCGTGAGGGCGCACGTGCCCTCACGGGTTGGACGGTCGATGATGACGGCACCACGGCTCTGGTGGCTGAACGACAAGACGTCAAATTAAAGACGGTCCTGGGCACGAAGGGGAGTCTCGACACGGTCAAGTTCTGTGACGCAGTGCTTTCTCACCCGAACTCCCCGCGTTTCATCGCCGGCAGGCTGTGGCAACAACTGGCGTCCGACTCGAAGCCGAAGAGCGCGACGCTGAAGCGCCTGATGGCTGCGTACGGTCCTGACCGCAACCTGCGGACGCTCACCAAGGCGGTACTGACCGATCCTGCATTCTTCGACCGCGACACTACGGTGGTCATCGGTCCGGTGGAGTGGCTTATCGGGCTGCACCGCGCGTTGAACGCGCCGATCGATGATTCGAAACGGGTGAAGAGGGCCACCAAGACTCTGAAGTCGTTGGGGCAGCTACCCTTCTATCCACCGAGCGTCGGCGGGTGGGCCGGGGGGCAAAGTTGGTTGTCCGCCGCGGCGGCCGGCATCAGATTGCGTTCCGCCGCCGAAGTAGTTCGAGACGGCGACATCAGCGTCGTTGAGAATGCGTCAGCCAGCGATCGACTCGATGCTGTCGGATATCTCCTCGGTATCGGGGCGTGGTCGAACGGCACCGCCGAAGCGTTGAAGCCGCTGCGTGCGAATGCCCCCGCACTGGTTGCCTCCGCGGCCAATACGCCCGAGTACTTGGTGTCTTAACTTAAGGAGTCCCATTGGCCAACTTCAGTCGCAGGAGCTTCTTAGCCGGCTGCGCGGGCGTCGGCGCCGCAGGCGTGCTCACCGCGACGACGAGCTTCACGTGGCCAGAACTGCTGCAAGCCGCCAGGGCGGACCCCCTGCCTCATGGCAGCGGCATCCTCGTCTTGGTCACCCTGTACGGCGGAAACGACGGCATCAACACACTGGTTCCGCTGACCGACGATGCCTATCACGACGCCCGCCCGGAACTTGCATACTCGCCGGACGAGTTGGTCTCGCTGGACGAGGATTACGGCCTCAATCCCGAGATGACCGGCATGGCCGAGATGTTCAAGTCCAAGTCGCTGGCGATCATCCGTGGGGTCGGTTATCCGGAGCCGGACCGGAGCCACTTTCGCTCCATGGACATCTGGCAGAGCGGGTCCATCGACAACGCCGTCACCACCGGCTGGATCGGCCGTTGGCTCGACGCGGGTGACGGCGACCCATTGCGCGCACTGAACATCGGTACGGTGCTGCCGAGACTCACTGTGGGAGAGAAGAGTAGCGCCGCGGCCTTCTCGCCGCAAGTAATTCCGCCGAAGAACTCTGCCAAGTTCATTAGGGCGCTCGGAAGGAGAGATCCCGATGACACCCCGGCGATGGCGCTGGTTCGGGATTCCTACCGCGCGGTGCCCACCGTCGCCGACACACTGTCACCATTGTTCGCGGACACCGACGACGGTGCGCCGGTCAGCGAGACGGGCGAAGGCAGCAATGGCCTCGACGTCCAACTCAACGCCGTCGCGCAGTGCATTTCAGAAGGCCTGCCGACGAGGGTCTACAGCGTATCCCTCGGTGGGTTTGATACGCATTCCGAACAGCGCGACGATCATCGTCGGCTGATTGGTATTCTGGATAAGGCCGTCGCACGCTTCGTGAAGAGAATGCGCGACGACCGGTACGGGAAGAATGTCGTCGTCATCGCGTACTCAGAGTTTGGCCGACGGGTTGAGGCCAATGCTTCCGACGGGACGGACCACGGCACAGCCGGCCCGGTTTTCATAGCAGGCAGAAATGTGCGCGGTGGGTTCTACGGCGACGAGCCGAGCCTCACAGATCTTGATGACGGAAACCTCAAGATCACGACCGACTTCCGCGACATCTACGGCGAACTCCTGTCGAAAACGCTCGAGTCCGATCCCGAACCTGTAATCGGGTCAAGCAAGAAGGACATGGGCTTCCTCAAGAGCTAAGCCGTCTCGCCCGTAAGTCCGTCGGGGGTCAGGTCCAGGCGGTCGGATCGCCGAGATAGAGACCGCAGGCGGTGTCGAGCGCGTCCTCCGGTGTGCCAGCGAACTGGCCGGTGGATAGAACAGAATCCTGGTACCGTCCTTGCTGGCCAGGTACATGGGCGAACCCCCAGCGTGCGGCGGATCCGCCGAAGCGCCGCCGCATCAGCGGCATGGTCTCGCCGTCGGGCAGGCGTCCGGTGCCATAAGCGAACGCACCGCGAAAGCGCACGTCGACGCCGTCGAGTTTGGGGCCATCGTTGGTGGGCGCGGGCGGTCAGCCGTTGCTGTAGTGAGGTTTTCGTCGATGCGGGCGGGGCGGCCATGGTCTGTGATCGTGCCCGACGGCGTGTCGCTGAGCAACAAACCAGGCGTGAGGAGTGAGGCTGAAGTGACCACTGTGAGCTTCGCCTTCTTGGAGTAGACGCCGATGCATGGGCTGCTCGACGCCGAAGCTGCCGAGATCCTGGCCCTGTTCGACGAGTGGGGCGAGACCGACCGCAGCCATCGTAAGCTGGCCCACCGCGGCTCCTATCCTGCACCCGGTGTGGGTGTCGCCGTCGAGTGTGCGCCGTGTTCTGTTCCTGGCGGACAAGCATTTCCGGCCGCTGCCCAGACCGGGCCGCTCGCAGCGCAAACCGTTTCCGGACTGGGTGGACTACAAGCCCAACTCGATCTGGATCTACGACACGACCCATTTCACCAGGGCGGGGATGGCGGTGCTGATCATCCAGGACCTCGTCTCGCGCAAGTGGATCACCGAGGTCGTCTCCGTCGAGGAAACCTCCACCCAGGTAGAGGTCGGGTTCACCGACGCACTCGACGCCGAGGGACTGCTGGAAGCCATCGAGCGACGCCAAGACGGGCTCGTCGACATTGCTGCCGACGACGAGCCTCGGCCGATCCTGCTTGCGGTGTCCGATAACGGCCCGCAGATGACGTCGGGCTCCACCCGGGAGTTCATGGCGCTGTGCGCGATCGCCCAGCACTTCGGGCGGCCCGCAACGCCGACCGATCAGGCCTGGATCGAGAGCTTCAACGGGCACCTCAAAGCCGAGTTCCCGCACCTGCTCGCCATCGAGGACCCCGCCACCCTGCGCGCCGAACTGGCCGTCACCCGCGAGTTCTGGAATTCGGTCCGACTGCACGCCGGCATCGGATACGTCACACCCAACGACGAACACGAAGGACGAGGAGGCCCCTGGTATGACCGCGGTGAGGGTCTGCGCCGGTGGACTACACAAGGCAAGGTCCCCCTCCAATCTTCGGGTCGCGCGAAAAAATTGAGGTAGGCGACTCAACTATGTCAAGCTGCCGACCCGATGCGACGCTTTCTCCTGGCCGTTCGACTCGAGCCGTGAGGTTTCAGGACATACGACGGCGCACCACTAACGTCGCCTTCTCTACGTAGTCGATTGACGCGCCTAAGGGAAAAGAACAAGAGCATTAGAAGGAAGGTACCGAAATGGTTATAGTTGAAGAAAATGAACATCGCCATCGCAGCAATAATCATCAGAATTGTAACGGCAAAACTGAAGGCACCTACCGACGTATTGACGGTCACGCCGTACCGATAAGACGCAATGAGCGTATACATGAGCAGCCCCACGAGAACTGCCGCCCCGACGGCACCCAAATCTACCGCCGTTTGGATGAATGACTGATGGAAATGGGGAATATCCCACTCTCCATATGGATTGAACAGGCGGGTCGCCGATCCGGAGAATGACGACTCTAGATAAGCGTTGAATCCCCATCCCAGCAATGGTCGTTCAAGCCACGCATCGATGCCAATATTCCACAGCGTCGTGCGCCCTGTGAGCGTGCTGTCGCGCGCCAACACGCCGAGCAACTGTTGCCAGTACATCACCGCCGCAGATAGCACAATAAAAGCGGCCGCGCCGCCGCCGACGAGCATTCCTGTTTTCCCGACTCGTCTAGCGAAGGCATACCTGACAGCGACATAAACGGGAGTCGCCAGCAGGAACAAGACGATGCCGATCACCGAACTCGTCAATGCGACGCAGAGCGCGAGTACGGACATACATGCGACTCTCGCCACGCCACGCATTGTCGCTAGAATAGCTACCACACCGAGCGAAGCGTAAAGCCCCGCCAATATTTTGTGCGCAGTGAAGCCCCGAAAGGGCTGCCCACCGAAGATATTGGGACGCTGATGGACATCAAAGTAATAGACCGGTCCAAACTTCAGGAAGTAAGCGATGACGCCTAACAAGCTCGTGACAAATAAGACGCGTGCGAGGAAGGAAACTATTTCCTCTAAGGAGAGTTCACTCGCCATCAGGTGTGCCACCAAGACGTTCCCAACCATCATGCTGCCGTACAGGAGGGTGTATGTCGGCGCCACCGACCAGATCGCAGAGACGAGGATGAAAGTACCTACCAACACGACGAACATCAGGTTGCGGGAATCTTGCCGTCTCAGCAGCGACAAGAGAACCAACAGAGAAAGTATGTGGAGCGCCACCCAACTCACAGAGAAAAGTCGGTTGCTTTCGACATGGCCCATGGCCGTCCGTGGGATCAAGATCGACGCGTTGGCACCAATGATGCACGCTACGTACACGTAGTAGAACACCAGCCGGAAGGAACGACCGTTCATTGGCCGCTCATCTGAAGACGCTCCCCGAGAACGACCTGTCACAGTGGACAATCTGAAGACTCCTCGAGGGGAAGACGGCAGCAACGCTGCAACTGGGGTTTGAGACAGACTATCGACGGACTGGCGCGCGATTGCAGTCGCCCCGTGGATTCGACCATACCGGCTCTCCGCATCGAGGCGCGGCCCGTGAAACGTCCGAGTGTCATAGCGAACAGAACTGTCCGATAGGCACTCGGCCTGAGCCTATTGATGTGCCACGGCAAGTTGAACCACTACGCGGCAGTACACTAACTGCAGTTTCCGCCAGAGCCAGACAGCCGTTGGGAGTTGTACCAATACCGCTGAAACGAGCTAGAGTCGGGTGCGGACAGAGTCATCTTCGGGACGTCCAAACGGGTTGGCCTCGCGGTTCTGCGTGGGGCCTGACAAGGTTTGTATGCACCAACCGGTGCCTAACTGATTCTGAAGGAGGAGGCTGTGCACAAATACAGTGTAGGGAGCGCCATCTCCGACCGGGATCGCGGCGAAGCGCCCCCCAGGAGCTTCGTCAGCATGAGCAGCCGGTAGCTATGAGCGCGGACGGAGAATTCGCGTGTGGCACAAAGCCTCAAGAGCGCGTAGAGATCCGCTTTCTGAGGATCGCGGTGACACCGCTCACCGCGTCAGAGGTCGCTACCGCGGCAGCAAGAGCCGATGGTAAGCGACTTCTCCTCAACCACAATCTGCACAGTGCTTACTTTCACGACACTGATGAAGCGTTTCGCGAGCTGTATCGACGGGCGGACTGGATTGTCGTAGACGGAACACCCGTGCGCTGGCTCGCCGCGCTTAGCGCGGGAAGAAAGTTAACATCCAACTACCGCATTGGGTCGACAGATTGGATAGGAGCACTACCACAGCTAAACGTAGCCCGAAGGCTATTTGTATATGGAGCCAGTGTCGAATCGAATGCGCGAGCGGTCGAAAGTCTGCGCGCCATGCTCCCCCAATGGACAGTCTCAGGTGTCGACGGCTACGTGTCGAGCGACATAGCCTTAACTCGAATTATCGATTTTGACCCCGACCTTGTGCTCGTCGGCCTCGGCATGCCTCGTCAAGAACTCTTTCTCCTATCTCACCTAGCCCAGCTACCGGACGCCACATACGCCACCGTAGGTGGCGCGATCGATTACCTTGCCGGCACCACACGCCTCGCCCCGAGGTGGCTTGGACGATTCGGACTCGAGTGGGTCTGGAGGCTTGTCAACCAGCCGAGACGGCTCGCTCACCGCTATCTAGTTGAACCACTCCTTCTCCTCATTAGGGTGCTCTGCGCTTCTTTTCGTGAACGCGGCTAACCCGCCGGGTGGCCCCGGTGGGCTCTGCGTGTCAGGGTGAGTTGAGTCCAGTGGTTCATAGCAAATCGGCCTGACGCAGGGCGAGATATGGATCGGCACATCATGACGAGCTCCACGATTATCCCGGTGAACGACAATGAACGGATGGATCCGACTCACCCGAGAGCTGACGGGCCGCGGCGGCGTCGCGTGTTCACAGCGTCCGAGAAGCTGGCCCATTTGCAGGGCTACGAGCAGGCGTGCGAGCACGGCGACGGCGGTGCCTATTTGCGGCGTGAGGGGTTGGTATTCGTCGTTGATCTGCGCGTGGCGCAAGCAGCGCGACGCCGGGGTGCTGGCAGGCAAGAAGCCCGGTGAAAAGGTCGGCAGACTCACCGCCGAGCAGGCCGAGATGGCTCGGCTGCGGCGGGAGAACGCCCGAATGAGCAAGCGGTTGAGCACCACCGAAGCCGCCCTGGACATCATGGGAAAAGCGCACGCTCTCTTGGAGACTCTCTCCGAGAGAGCGGATTCCGACGAGCAGCGCAAGAAGCGATGACCGAAACCTACGTGTTGCTGATCGCCGGCGGTGTGCCCACGAGACGGGCAGCGGGGTTGACCGGGATGGTGCGTTCGACGGCGCACCGGCGGCGCACCGCCGCTACCGCGCCCACTCCCGCGGTGGCGGCCCAACCAGCGCCCGATCCGGTCAACAAGCTGACCGAGCTGGAACGGCGGCGGGTCCTTGAGGTGCTCACCAGCGACCGGTTCGTCGATCTCGCGCCGTTGCAGATCTACGCCCAGCTGCTCGACGAGGGCACCTACCTGTGTTCGGTGTCCACGATGTACCGGGTACTACGCGAGAACAAGCAAGTCGCTGAACGCCGCCGGCTGGCGCGGCACCCGGCCAAGGTGTGCCCGGAGCTGGTCGCGACCGCTCCGTGGCAGGTGTACAGCTGGGACATCACCAAACTCGCTGGGCCGGTGAAGGGCACCTACTTCGATGCCTACGTGATGATCGACATCTACTCCCGCTACATCGTCGGTGTCGATGTTCATGCCCACGAATCCGGGGTGCTGGCCAAGGAACTGATGGAGCAGATCTTCACGGGGCATGGTGTACCGCAGATCGTGCACGCCGACCGGGGAACGTCGATGACCAGCAAGACCGTCGCCGCGCTGCTCGCCGATCTGGAGGTCATCCGGTCGCATTCGCGGCCACGGGTCCAACGACAACCCGTACTCGGAGTCGCTGTTCAAGACATTGAAGTACGGGCCGCAATTTCCTGAACGCTTCGGGTCAGTCAGTGGGGCAAGGCGATTCATGAACACCTTCACCAACTGGTACAACCACGAGCATCGGCACACCGGCGTCGTCCTCGACGATCGCCGCAGCCGCGCCGACCGGGCGGGCATTCCGCGGCGTCAGCGGAAGCGGCGGCTGCGCGGTCATCACGGCCATCGTCCACCAACCCCAGATCGCCAGCAACAGCTATCCATTATTTCGCACGAGGCCCGGGACCACGACACGACACAGCCGGAAACTCGCAGATCAAACCACAAAAATACCGACCGGGACCCGGACTCCATGTCGGGAGTCCTGGGCATCGGAAGACCTCCACCCCTACCCCCGCAGCGACTTGTCGACCACCTCTACACCCTCAACTGCGAAAAGCCATACCGGCAAACCAGGTGGTCCCATGACGGTGCAAACCACCTCAAACGGTCCCATGATGGGGTTGACCCCTGAAGGTGGACATCTGATCGCGGGACTGCTGGTCCTGCGGGGGAGGATGTTCCCGTGTCGGGAAACCGCAAGAAGTACACCCCGGAGTGTCGCGAGCAGGCCGTGCGTCTGGTCGTCGATACCGGACGCCCGATCGCGCACGTCGCCGCGAAGATCGGCGTTGGAGAACAATTGCTCGGCCGGTGGGTCGCGGCGGCCAAAGCGCGCTTGGCAGCCGATAATCCCGAGGTGCTCGATGACGATGAACGCGCAGAGCTGCACCGCTTGCGCAAGGAGAATGCTGAATTACGTTTGGACAGGGCGTTTTTGAAAAAAGCCGCGGCCTTCTTCGCCTCCGAACAGAACCGGTAGAGATGTACCGGCTGATCGAGGCGGAGAAGGCCGAGTTCACGGTGATCGGCATGACTGCACTGTTGGAGGTGTCGCGGTCGGGCTTCTACAAGTGGCGCGCGGCGCAGGTGGCGGGGCCCTCGCCGGCCCAGCAGCGCCGTGAGGTCATCGACGCGAAGGTCAAGGGGTTCCACGACGCCTCCGATCAGGTGTACGGCTCACCGCGGATCCTGGCCGATCTGCGCGACGACGGAGAAGTGATCTCACGCAAGACGGTGGCGGCCTCGATGCGCCGCGCCAGCAGATCGCCGGGATCACCCCCGCGGCAGTTCACCCCGGTCACCACGGTCGTCGACCTGGACGCGCATCGACCCAAGGACCTGGTGGATCGCCGATTCGACCGCGGTGAGCTCGACAAGGTCTGGACGTCGGACATCACCTACCTGGCCGCCGATGAGGGCTGGCTGTTCTGTGCGCGGTCCGCGACGGGTGCTCGCGGCGGGTCCTGGGCTGGGCGGTGGAGGATCACCTGCGCACCGATCTGGTGGAGTCCGCGCTGTCAATGGCGGTCACCATGCGCGGGCACTTACCAGGGCAGGTCATCTTCCATGCCGATCGCGGCACCCAGTACACCTCCGGGCAGCTCGCCCGGTTCGCCCGCGCTCACGACATCGCCCAATAGGTCGGCCGGACCGGGGTGTGTTGGGACAACGCTCAGGCCGAATCTTTCTGGAGCACAATGAAATCAGAGTTCTACAACCGCTACACCTGGCCGACCAAGGCTGCTGCTAGGCTGGCGGTCGGCGACTGGATCGAACGGGTCTACAACCGCCGACGACGGCACTCGAAGATCGGCATGATCAGCCCAGTCGAGTTCGAGGACCGCCACAATCAGACGGCACAAGCCGCCTGACCCCGTGTCCACCATCAGGGGTCAACCTCAATGAACGCGGCAATCGACCTCAGAATTTCACGGTAGGCCGGGTTGGACGGTGGCGGTTGCTGACCGGCCGTCTTGATCTTGATTTCATGGTTCCGGGTATGTCTCGGCGCCGCGTGTCGTGCGGTGGCGCCGGGTTCCACGGTCCCGGTGGGTGGTTCGCTCCTTACTTTGGGGTCGTCACTTTGGGGTCGTCGTGACAACGGCGCGGTGCGTCAGGGGATGGCCAGGACGCGGTTGAACGCGTCGGCGAATTCCTGCGCCCAGGGCCAGGTTTCGGGGATCCGCAGGATCAGTTTGCGGGAGTGGGAGACGAGCCGGGCGGCGGCGTGCAGTAGCCGGTAACGCAGCGTGTGCGGCTCGGCCTTGACCAGCGGCCCGTCGAGGAGCAGCAGCCGGGTCCAGCACAGCAGGTCGATCACGATGGCGGCGGCGGTGACCCAGGCGGTGTTGATGGCGAATGACGCCGACGGCCACCTGGCGAGACCGGTCGCCTTGCCGTTGCGGATGAACCCCTCGACGCGGGCGTGCACCCGGTGGCGGGCCTGCAACCGCTGCACCTGCCCGCCGCGGGTGGCCGTGGCAGTCACCTGGTAGCGGTATCCGTTGAGTTGTTCGAACAGCGACAGTTGGGTGCCGTGCTCGATCTTCTCCCGCCGCACCAGGATCCGCATGTCGGTGGGCCAGCCATCCAACCGGTCCCCGCCGGCGGAGTCCCGCAGCAGCCCGGTCAGCTCGGCCACCTGAGCGTCCTCGCGCGGATCGCCGGCCGGGTCGAGCGCCGGTGAGCACACATCCTCGGGGGTGTGGCCGATCGCGGTGCGGGCCCGCTCGTCCAGATCGAACCCGACCGAATAGGCCACCGACCAGCCCGGCCGGTTGTTCAGCGCGGTGAGGTGCTCGATGACGGCGTGGCTGGACCCGGCGCCGTCGATGGTGACCAGCAGGTTGGGCCGCCACCGCGCCGGGATTGCCGCGACCGCGGCGTCGATGATCGCGACGTGGTCTTCGGCGGTGTTCGACCCGGCGTTTCCCTTCCGCGCGATGATCGCCAGCAGTTCCCCGGTGTTGTCACACCACGCCGTCAACGGGTGGAAACCGTAGCCACCCTTGAAGTTCCCGGCCGCGCACTCCTTGTCCGAGTGCGCGGTGACCAGGGTGGCGTCGATGCGGATCACGATCACCGGCCCCAGATCCCCGTAGCAGGTGCGCGGGCGGGATCCGGCCGTGCCGTGCCGCGATCAGCTCCACACCCGTTCCGGGTCTTGTTGCGCGCCGTCGCGATCCGCGCCAGCGCCGCGTGGTCGAGTTCGTTCAGCGACCGCCACATCGTCGGGATCGACGCGACCGGCCCGAACAGTCGCCCCTGATCCCGCAGCACCGCGGACCCGGCCAGGTTCTCCGCGCCGCCGGCGATCGCGACCGCCACGTCGCGCCACACCGCGCCCCGGTCGTGGGTCACCTCCGGCCGCGACACCGCCGCCGACAACGCCTCGGTAAGTCCGGTCGCGTCGGCGAGCATCCGCGGAATCACGTTCCCGGCATGCCCGACCACATCGCCGCCGCGCACCTCCACACGCAGACTCTTCGACCAATCACTGTTATCGTGCATCTGTCAGGTGCGCTCCCTTCTCGGATAGCTACGGCATGGAAACCATGATTATCCTTGAGGCAGCGCACCTTTCACATTCACGACACCCATCGACTGCCAATTACGTGAAAGATCCAGGTCGACAAGCAGACTCGCCGAATCCGCCGCGCCGTGACTCAACAAGACTGCGCCGACCGTCTGTTCAGGATCGGTGAAACGGAGTGGTCGTCGAGGGCCCTGCCGCGAAGCCTGACGACAAGGTCGACCAGTCGTCGGTATACCGATCGCGGTAGAGCAAAGCGAAGTGATTGGCGCAAAGTCACTCGGATCGGAACCCTCGCGATCAACATGCCGAGAATCAAGTCTCGAGCGACGACTGGAAACTGCCATTTAGGACGGAACACTGCTACGACAGTCGCGCGGTACCCAAGAAAGGCTTTTCGAGTGAGTAGCGACTGATTTTTGTCCAGCCAGACAAGGAGCCCGGAGGCGCCGGAATGCCGTGAGGTTCGCCCGATCTCCGTAGCGTCACGCCAGATAATAAGTGGCTCATCAATCATGGTGAAGCGCACATTCGCTGCATGCGCACGTACGCAGAAGTCGAGATCCTGACCTTTGCGCAGAGTCGGATCAAACATGACTCTCCTCGCAACCTCCGTCGTTACTACGATCGTCGATGTCTGTACAACTTGGTTGGAGACGAAGAGATACTCACCCATATCCTCGTTGGAGCGTATGCCTCGGTCGGGCTTGAGCCATAGGCTTCCCGGAACACCGCGATCGACATAGGCGAGGGAGTACGCGGCTTCACATCCGGTTTCTTCCAGGAAACTTCGAACGCGCTCGAGTTTCTGAGGAAGAAAAACGTCGTCTGAATCCAGGAAGGCAATGTAGCGCCCTCGAGCTAGCTTGATGCCGGTATTTCGCGCGGCACCGCCGCCCTGGTTGGATTGGCGAACATACCGGAAGCGAGAGTCATCTAGGGACTTCACCGTGTCCCACAACTGTTGCGCATCGGTCGAACCGTCATCGACGACTATGCACTCGAAGCTTTCTTCGATGGTCTGCGCACGTATCGAGTGCAGGGTATGTTTCACTTCGGCTGATCTATTGAAGCAAGGAACAACCACTGAGAACAAGGGAAGAATCACGTCAGCATCTCCGGTCATACAGCCTCCGATACGTTGTTGCAGAAGACGGCCGAGAAAGCCTTGTGCAGAGCTCTCTCCTGTGACGCCACGATTGAAGAAATTTGCACGCTTCCTAGATTGCCTGCTTGAGAGAGGCTACGTCCCAAACCTTCAGGGATATCCGTACTTCGAACAGGCCGAATGCCTAATAGATCAAAGATGCCAACTACCTTCCGATTCACCGTCTCGTCGACGCATGGGATGGGCTCACACCCAGCAATCATGCCAAATAAAAGTACGTGAAGGCGGTTGGACAAAACGTACTTGCAGCCTGCGTATGCGTCCAACGCTTCGTCAGCGTCGGAGAAAGTAGCGCGGAATGACGAAGACCTTCCTGATGGATACTTGCGCATAGCGAGCTCATGCATGAAGGGTGCATCCCGTTGAACCTGCGCAATGAACTTGAAATCAGCCGACTTTGGCAGGATCTCGTCGAGATGTCGAATAAGAAGTTCGGCGTCTGAACGTTGCGAATCCATTTGGTCGACGCGAAAAGACAGTGCCACACCTTCGTTGCCCGAGATGTCGCATCGGTAACTAACTGCGCCGAACGCGAGGTCAGGTATGAGGCCATCGATCCTGATTCCCAAAGACTCTGCATATGCGCGGCTACTGGCATCCCTGGCGAGGAGACAGTGCATGAGGCGAGATCTCAACGCCAGTATTCGTGCGTGCCGGGAACCGAGTCGTTCGTACGACACTCCCACGTGGCACACGCGCACGCCGAGGAGCTTCATGCCAGCGAGAATGGCGGTGTTCGCTATCAAGCTAAGTAGTTGTATACCGTGTTTCTCGCCGACATAGCCTCCAGGAATCAGGAAGTAGTAACCGGGTCTTCTGAGGACACGTTGGAGTACAAGTGTGAAGAATAGCGACGCGGACCGCGCTTTTTTGACATGCGGAGAATATTCTTCGAGGTGCATCGATGCTAGAAAGGCGTCAGGGCACCGACTCGTGTCGACAACGACGTCCGAGAATCGGGAGCAGATCCGCACCAACTCGCGGTTTATGAGTGCGTCACCAGCGTTCTCGAACTGCGTTTTTACGCTGAGGAACGACGTCGGGCGGTTCACGAGTCCGATTGGAGGTTGTCGATGAAGGGGCTTAGATCTGCGAGGAACACCGACCGACACCCGTCCTTCGATCCGTTGAAGGTTATTATCTTGCCGCTCCGATCCCAAGCGGGGTGAGGGTCGATCCGATACTCATTATTGCGACCCACGAATTGCGGTCGCGTGTTGACGCGGAGCAGGCATGTTTCTACATCGGCGGCAATATCGATGGCACGGATAGGGACTGTGCCGTCCTCGAATGCGACTTCTTCGCTCGGGTATGCGTCCGTTATGAGGAGCTTTCCGGAAGGATCGACGGTGGGATGCCCGGATCCGACGCTGGAGGGGGCAAGGATACGAGTCTCTCTGCCGCGGTGATCAATCCTCACGAAGGACAGTCGGCGAGCTCGGGGAAAGTAGCGAAATCCCAGCCGGCGTGCTATTCGGCCCGCAAGAGTCGACGAGCTCATCCGCCACCCTGCGGGACGTGGGAAGATGAGGTTCATTACTATTGACCGCCCGTCGGGGCACCAGTTGGGGTGATGACCACCTTCCCACTCATCAGGCCCGAGCGCTAACGCCACGTCCCGTCCATCAGGGGCGAGGGTGAAGAGATAGTTCTCGGTCTTTCCGACTCGTGCGGAATCGGGTGCGAACCGCACTATGAACATCACCCTGTCGCCCTGTGGGTTCCATTTCGTGTGAAAGCCGTAAAAAGCACCGGATGAATGGCTCTGCCCCTGCCGGATGCCTGCCTGGCTAATCAAATCGGCGAAGCTGATCAATAGCCGAGAGCGGCCAGATGCTGTATCGGTCGAGTAGAGTCCATCCTCTGCGGATGCGCCACGGTTAGTTTTGATTCGATCGGTCGGCACGACTACGCCATAGCCTGGCTGCGTGATCCCGATTCGTCGGAGACATGGGCTCAGTGCCGCGCTGCCGTCCGGGGAAACCATGTACACGGTGGTATCGAGCCGATCCTCTCGACGTGCGATGAAGTCGACTTTAACGCCATATGGACTCCAGTCTGCGGAGTCTAAACGGTTGAAGTAGAGTGCATCGTCGGTGTCACCCCATTGCGCGTGTGCGCCTACCTGGGTATCCCACGCCGACGTGAGGGTGGAATACACCTCTTCGGCGGTCTCGAGGTCAAGCACGAAAACGCGTGCTTGGTCGCCTGGGACCGGAAGTCGGTCGTCATATGGAAATTCTGTGAGAGCGATGTAGCGACCCGATGGGCTGACCGGTGACGTGTCGTAGAAGCGATGTATCGTTGGACGGTTGCCATCCGTGAGTCGGTACACCTTGATCGAAGTAGACGGTTCAGTGTTCGTTTCAAATTTTGTGCTTATCATTCACAATTCTCGCTAACCGGTTGCAAAGTTCGCGTAAACTCTCTCTACAATTCAAGGCGCCGAATCCGAACACGCCGAAGCAGGACGGATCAATCCCTGCGTGTTTGCGGCATGACAAGACAGCGGCGAAATTCCACGCCAACTTCGATAGCGTGTAACAGTATGCTGCACCTACAAGACCAGCGTGGTCTACTGCGACCGGAAGTAAGGTAAGTGCAGCCAGGAGGCTGCCGCCCTGCAGCACGACCTGACGCCAGTGTAAATCTACGAGCTGTAGCATGAGTACTGTTGGGCCAGCGAGGGCGTTGATTAATACGCCCGCGGTCAAAATGTACAGAACATCGGCATGCTGCGCGAATATAGGATCGAATAATCCCAGAAGCTGTTGCGCGAAGTAGATAACTGCGATGCAGGCGAACACAGAAGGTAGACCTTGAACCACGATTGCTGTATTGCATTCTGCTTGAGCACGTCGTAAGTCCTTGGCTGCGATAGCACGGGCTATGTGTGGGCCCATCACTAGAGCGACCGACATAAGAAGTAGATTGATGACCTCAACGGTTTTCATCGCCGCGAAGAATGGACCGACCTCCGCCGGAGGAACTAATACTCCTAGTGCAATGGAAAAGATATAGAGGTCGGCGCTCGAAATGACGGCAACCAGTGTCAGGCCAGCCGTCAATTGCAGCCATTGTCGGGATAGGATCCCGCGAGTAGATATCCTTACCTTGAATTTCCGCGAGAGAATAATGGCATGCCACAGGACGATGACGAGAAGCGTTGCCCCCATTACAACCAGGGCTGAACCGGCGTCTACAGCGTGTGTTGGCATCAACCAGGGGACGCAGGCGATAACGATTGCTGTAGCAATGCGCCAAATCACGTCGCGACTTGCGACCGCCAAGACCACCCGATTCTGTATCCTCAGGGCGCCTAGGGTCGTTTGTGAAACGGCGAAGGTGATTGATAGCAGCGCGCCCCCTATAGCGACCGAGGCTGCGGCGTCAGGATAAAAAATCGTGGCGCCCGCATAAAATGCGATCCCGGCGATTGCCGACCCAATCACTGTCGATACAAACGAGAAAGCATAGGTTCGCATCTCCAAACGCGAGTCTTCGGCGTGCTGTGCCTTCGGGATCTCCTTGACGAGGAAGACTTGCTGGCCCATCGAACCTGCCATGCCGGCCATCATGGCCGCACTGAAAAGTACGCTGAACATACCGAACTGTTCCACGCCGGACTGACGGGCTATCAGTGCGAATAACAGGTATCCAGAAAGACCGCCGGCAGCCTTCAGGGCGAACACCACCAATGCCTGAAAGGAGCTTCCAGTTGCTAGCCCTCTGACAGGCGCGACGAGCTTAGTGCTGATGCGCGGCATCTTTTTCCCTCCGTTTAGCGGGACCCAATACGCACGACGCGTAACGGCGCGACGGGGAAGTTACGCTGAGCTACTTCGACTGGCAGATCACTATGTGAGTTGAAGGAGATCGCTCGGCGGCGAGCTAATTTCGCGCAGCCTTGTGCCAAAGTGCCCCGAGTGCCCCCGCGCATGCTAATTCGCTGTTCTTGCGGTTTCGCCCGCACAGGTGCTTCTCCAGTCTGAGACACGGTGCGTGGTGCACTGCCTTCCATAGAGTCGACGGCTTTGACTGCGCTGAGGCTTGTCGGCACCACGCTCGTCCCGGCCGCTTCGTTATGCCTAGGTTCGCGCACGGAGGTGGGATCGCGGACCCATGCCCGTAAACATAACCCAGAGTTCGGCCGTCGACCACACGTGTGTAGTTGTGGACCACACGTGTGTACTTGCGGTGTAGGGAGAGGATTTTTCGCGGTGCGCTCGTTTGATGTTGAGTTGCTCCGATGTTGGGAATTGCCCGTTCTCCTAAAGGGGACGCAATGGCCTGCACCGAACACCGGAAGCGAAGCGAGCGAATTCGCGACGCCCACCTAAAGCGTCCAGCACAGCAGGTCGATGGCCAGGGCGACCGCGGTGACCCAGGCGGTGTTGATCGCGAACGAGTGCGAGGGCCAGCGGGCCAGGCCGGTGTCCTTGCCGCAGCCGATGAACCCCTCCAACCGGTGCATGCACCCGGTGGCGGGCCTCCAGCCGCTGGGCCTGTCCACCGCGGGTGTTGGTCACGATCAGCTGGTAGCGGTAGCCGTTGAGCTGCTCGAACAGTGACAGCTGGCGGCCTTCTTCGATCTTCTCCCGCCGCACGAGGACGCGCATGTCGGGCGGCCAGCCGGCCAGCCGGCCGTCGGCGCCCTCGCGCAGCAGCCCGGTCAGCTCGGCCACGGCCGCGTCGTCGCGGGCGTTGCCCGGCCGCATCCAGCGCCGCCTCCCACCCGGCGGCGGGCATCTGCCCGATCGCGACCGAGGCCCGCTCGTCGAGGTCGAACCCCACCGAGCAGCCCACCGACCAGACCGGGCGGGTGTTCAGCTTCTCCAGGTGCTCGACCACCGCGTGGCTGGAACCCGCCCCCTCGATGGTGACCAGCAGGTTGCGCCGCCACCGCGGCGCGGCCGCCGCGTCGATGATCACGATGTGATGGGTCGCGGTGTTCGACCCGGGCGTTACCCGGGCGGGCGATCACCGCCAGCAGTTCACCGGTATTGTCGCACCACGCGGTCAGCGGGGAAACCCGTAGCCACCCTTGAAGTTGCCCGCAGCGTGCTGCTTGTCGCTGTGCGAGGCAACCAGCGAGGCGTCAATGCGGATGACCACCACACCACCCAGGTCCCCATAACAGGTCCGCGAGGGCGGGACCGCGCCATGCGAGCCTCGATCAACTCCCACACCCGCTCCCGGACCCGGTTGCGCACCAGCTCTGTTGCCGGCCGTGAGATCTCTGAGTAGGACGGTTTTCGCGGGTTACGGTGCTCACAGCGTGACGTGCGTGGGCGCCCAACTGTTCGCCCGTCAGGATCCACAGTTGACCTAGTCTAGGGGCCCGCGCAATTCGGTCTTCGCGTCTACGCGAAGCCCTAGATTGGTGTAGGTTTGGCGGTACTCTGCATCCTCTGCTCAGGCAGATGCTGCAATCTTCATGTTGTGTCGCCTCGCTCAGAAAGGTACCCAATGGGCTCGCCGCACCCGTCTGACGGCACGCTGAAATCTTATGCCTCGTTGAACAGCGGAAGCGTGGGCACACTGTCAGAATTCTGGCGTGTGTACCGACATAAAACATCCGACGTCGCGGGCAATGTCGCTAACGTAGTGGAAACATGCGAAGATATGGAGAGAGCAGCCTCCGAGCACTTCGGACTGTCGCTTGAGGGCGTGGCGATGTTAGAAGTTGGCGCGGGCCAGCAATTGTTGAGATTGAAGTACTTCAGTCGCCATAACACAGTGACAGCTCTCGACTATGACCTTATCGTTCAAGGCTTCGATCTAGCTGCCTACTTCCGCGTGTTCCGCCGCAACGGCCCGAAACGGACACTAAAGACTGTGCTTCGAAAAGTTGCCGGAATCGACCGGTCCTACTGGAATGAGCTGGAGAAGCACATCGGTCGGGTGCGATGCCGCCTTAACGTGGTACAAGGTGATGCGCATGCGATGCCATGGCCCGATGCTTCTTTCGACTTCGTTTATTCGTTTTCGGTATTCGAGCATGTCAACGACCCCGAGAAGTGCCTCGACGAGGTCATCCGCGTTCTGAGACCGGGCGGCGTCTTTTGTATCAGCACACATATGTACACAAGCGACAGCGGCGCGCACGACCCGCGCTCCTTTCTGCCGCACCATGGTGACCTCGCGCCGTGGGCGCACCTACGTCCAGCGCATCGGGGCTCCGTCAAGCCGAACGCATACTGCAATGCTTGGCGAAACGAACAATGGGAGAGACTATTTCGCGAGCGCTGTTCCGGCGTTGTATTGCAGAACATCATGAGTCCTGATTGGTTGGTTCCAGAACTCGCAACTTTGCGCCCCGCCGGCGAACTGGCTGAGTACTCGGATGAGGAGTTGCTGACATGTGATCTTTGGGCTCTATGGCAGAAGCCTTCACGCTGACTGAAGGGCTGCCTGAAAAGACCACCTGCCGTACGTCGTGACTCTCGGTCACACATGAAATTCGTTGGAGCTCGGTTCGTTTCGTCTGGTGCGTTGACGTCTACTAGAGAGCTAGCCTCAGAATTTCACAGTCGCCCGAGTTGTCCCTTGGCGGCCGCTGAACCATCCTGGGTTTCATGCACCCTCGGGATTCTGTGAGCCGGCCGGTTGGCTGGCGTCCGATTGATCGTAGTATTCGGCTTCTGCTTCGGCGGGTGGGGTGCGTCCGAGGCGGTGCATGAGGCGCTGCTGGTTGTACCAGCTGACGTAGTCGGCGGTGACGAGTTCGACGTCGCTCAGGTTGCGCAGCGGGCCCCGCCGGAACGGTGAATCGGCGCGGATGCATTCGGTCTTGCAGAGCCCGATGGTCGTCTCGGCCAAGGCGTTATCGTAGGCATCACCGACACTTCCGATCGACGGGCGCAGCCCCGATAAGAACCAGGGCGATTCACACCGCTAGCGCGAGCTGGGTTTGGACCGGGTTGAGGTGATCGTGCCCCAGACCCACGCCCCGGCGCTGAGGCCGAGGTCGACTTCGGCGAGTTTTACGCCACCATCGCCGGGGTGTTGATCAAGGTGTGGATGTTCGTGATGCGCCTGTCGCACTCGGTAAGGCTTCCATGTGGCTTTTGCCACCCAGGCCCAAGAAGCGTTCCTGGAAGGAGACGTGCTTGCCTTCGAGAGTTTCGGCGCGGTGCCGGCACGATCCGCTACGACAACCTCAAGCCCGCGGTGGTGCGGGTGCTGCGTGGCCGGGACCGGGCGGAGTCAGAACGATTCATCCCCCTCCGCAGCCATTACGGTTTCGACGGCTGTTGAGCGTCTCTCGAAGTGACGAGTACGGGCTGGGTGATCAGCGAGGACCCGGGACGGCGTTCCTGCTCGTGCCTACGCCCGTTTGGCCGCGACGGCTCGTTGCTGACCCGTAGGCTATGTTCAGGGGCTGAGTCGAATTGGGGGGTTGATGAGATCGTCGCTGCGGGGGTGTGGGCGCAAGCGGCCTACCGCGTGGGGCGAGAACGATGGTGCCGAATTGGAACCATAGTGTCCAAAGCTTATTTTTTTCACAGAGGCATAGTGCGGTACTGCAGTCGCAGCCACTTGCTCGGCTCGGGTCGCTGCGGCGAAATCAGTAAAGGGGCTCTTCATGAATGACGGTGTAGTTGGGGTTTGAATCCGCCGGTTTCCAGCAGTGATCTGGCGATGTAGTTGGTGAGGTTGCGGAATCCGAGGGCCGATCCGCGGAGGTGCTCGAGACGGCCGTTGATCGCTTCGGTGGGCCCGTTGGAGGTGCCGGGCCGGTCGAAGTAGGCCAAGACGTCGGCGGCCCGCTTTTTGAGTGTGCGTCCGAGGGTGATCACCTCCTGCAGGGCTTGGGGGACGCCGGTGCTCAGCGTGGTGATCAGCGCGGCCATCATGGTGCGGCCGGTCTTGCGGTCGGGGTGTCGGTAGGCGGCCACGGTGCGCTGATACATCGTCCAGGTGGCCTCGACCTCGGCATGAGCGTCGACGGCGAACACGGCGTCGAGCCGGGCCTTCTGTTTGTCGGTGAGCAGATCGGCCCCGGTCTGCAGGGTGCGCCGGCACGCATAGAGCGGGTCGGTCTTGCGGCCCCGGTGCCCACAGGTGGCCAGCTGGACACGGCGCCGGCATTCATCGAGGGCGTTGCCGGCCATCCGGACCACATGGAAGGGGTCCATCACCGTGGCTGCCTCGGGCAGCTCTTCAGCGGTGGCGGTCTTGAACCCGGAAAATCCGTCCATGGCAACGACTTCCACTCGGTCACGCCATTCTTGTGGCCGCTCAGCCAGCCATTGTTGGAACGCTTTCTTGGACCGCCCTTCGACCATGTCGAGCAGCCGTGCCGGGCCGGAGCCGTCACGCACTGGGGTCAGGTCGATGATGACGGTGACGTACTTGTCGCCGCGACGGGTGTGACGCCACACGTGCTCGTCGACGCCGATCACCCGCACACCGTCGAAGCGGGCCGGATCGGCGATGAGTACCCGCTGGCCTTCGGCCAGCACCGCGTTATTGGCGGTGTTCCACGACACCGCCAGTGCTTCAGCGACCCGCGCCACGCTCAAGTGCTGGCAGACAAGGGCTTCCAGCGCCCACTGCACAGCGCGCCGAGACAGCTTGGCCCGCGGTTCGGCGGCCTTGCTGGTGTCTTGGCGCCACACATGCGCGCAGCCGGCACACCGGTAGCGGCGCACAGTGACCAGCAAGGTCGTGGGCCGCCACCCGAACGGTTCGTGCGCAAGCTCGCGGGTGACGCTGTCACGCGGGACGCCTTGCTCGCCGCAACGGCGACACCACGAGTCGTCGTCGGTGATCCGGCACGCCAGAAACGCCCGATCGGGTGCCACGCGTTGTCCGGTCACCTGCAGCCCGAGCTCATCGAGGCGGCAGAACGTCGTCAGATCAGGGCACGCGAAGGTAGCGTCAGGCACGTCGAGGTCTTCCAGCTGGGCGGTGTGAGAACTCCCATCATCGGAAGACCTCGACCCCTACCCCGGTAACGACGCGCCGACCACCTCTACACCCTCAACTGCGAAGAGCCAGTAAAGGTAGACTTCGGCGACGATTTGCTGCCTGAACAGGGTAAGCGTGGAGCAGTAGACGCCGTGCAGCAGTAGACACTCAGCGATCAGGGGGCGATGATGACGATCCAAGAGCTTTTGAAAGTGCTGCGTGCGCGGTGGATCCTCATCGCGGCGACTATTGTCGTCGCTGTATTGGCAGCCGTCGCGGTCAACCTGCTTACCACCCCGCTCTACGAGGCATCGACGAGACTTTTTGTCGCCACCTCATCGGGCGACTCAGTAACCGAGATGTACCAAGGCAATCTCTATTCCCAACAACGCGTTGTCTCTTATACCGAGCTCGTTATGGGCGAGACTCTCGCGCAACGCACTGTCGACAAGCTCGGCCTAGACATGACCGCCGCTGAGCTGCAGGGAAACGTCAAGGCGACGTCGAAACCCGATACGGTGCTGATAGAGGTCACGGTGACTGACGAATCGCCGGTACGTGCCCGTGACATCGCCAACGCCCTGTCAGATGAATTCGTCGTTATGGTGCGTGAATTGGAAACCCCGCCCGGCGGGTTGGAGCCAGATGCACGAGTCGTCGTCGAGCAGCAGGCGTCAATTCCAGACGCACCGGTGGTTCCGAAAACCGCTCGCAATATCGCCATCGGCCTTGCGCTCGGGGTACTGTTGGGCGTTGGTCTTGCGGTTCTCCGCGATATGCTCGACAACACCGTTAAGGATCGAGAGACTCTCGAGGAGGTCGCGGGCGTCGGGGTTGTGGGAAGCATCCCGCTCGACAAGGAGCGCCGCAAGGAACCGGCGATTTCGTTCGAGACCGACAACTCAGGAATCGCCGAAGCATTCCGGAAACTCCGGACCAACCTGAAGTTCCTTGCGGTCGACGACCCGCCCCGGGTCATCGTCGTCACCAGTTCGATGCCTAATGAAGGCAAATCGACTACTGCAGTAAATCTTGCGTTGGCTTTGGCGGAGGATCAACACGACGTTGTCATTGTCGATGGAGACCTGCGACGCCCAAGGCTGAACACCTACTTGGATCTAGTCGGGTCCGTAGGGTTCAGTACGGTGCTGGCCGGGAGTGTATCCCTCGATGAGGCGATACAAAAGACTCGGTTCGACAGGCTCGCCTGCCTCACGTCGGGGCCAATCCCGCCCAACCCCAGCGAGCTGCTCGGTTCGATGGCAGCCAAGAAAGTCTTGGACGAACTTCGTTCTCTTTTCGACTATGTGATCGTGGATTCGTCCCCCCTCTTGGCGGTGACCGACGCCGCAATTCTGGCGGCCAATGCCGACGGAGTGCTGATCATGGCGAGGTTCGGGCAGACAAAACGTGAGCATTTGATGCACGCGGTGGGAAACCTTCAAGATGTAGGTGCCCGACCACTTGGTGCCGTACTCACGTTGACACCGGCGCGTGGTGGTTCGTCGTACAGTTACAGCTACTACGGAGATGGCGGCTTACCATCATCGCGGCCGAACCGCTGGCCACACGGTCGTAACACCACAAGAACGGCACCTGACAGCCAGTGATAGTTCGTTGAACCTACCGGCAAAGACGCGTCCGAACACCATCTGTCGAACGCGCAAGCCGAGGTATAGGTTCGACAGCGGGCAGCACTGGCTCACGGACATCCCATCCATGCAACAAGGCTAGGAGGCGCTCTGCACGTCCTCTTCGTGTGCACAGGGAACATCTGTCGGTCGCCAACGGCTGAACGGCTCGCCACGATGCACAGCGCTCAACCGCCGATCGAAGATTTCCGCGCATCGAGCGCCGGCACTCGTGCAGTCGTCGGGCACCCGATGCACCCCGACGCAGCCGCCGTACTCGAGAGCCTGCGCGGCGATTCATCTCAATTCGCAGCTCGGAAGGTCACGCGCAGACTCATAGCAGAAGCCGATCTCGTCGTCACCATGACGAGAGCTCACCGCGACGCCGTGCTGGAGCTGGCCCCCAGGCAATTACACAGGACCTTCACTCTCCATGAGGTCGCGCGGCTCGTGAACGACTGCGGAGCAACAACCGTCGAGAACCTTGCAGCGCTGCGTCCGCGACTGGCAGCACACGACATCCCCGACGTTCCCGACCCCATCGGGCAGAGCCCGGATTTCCACGCCATGGTCGGCCGACAGATAGCGAACCTGATTCCCGCAGTCCTCAAACTGCGGACGGCTTAAACCGCCGAAGCCCCTGGGGGGATCATCGCCTAATCCTCCCCGGCAGTCGGCTTATTCCGAACATTCGGGCACCGATACCTTGGGTTCGACGGTGTCGATCAGTGGTTGCACCGGCACTCGCGCTGCGCCCGCTGACGTCGGTTCCGAAAGCCGGAAGCTCAGCGAGCCGGATTGACCGGGCGGTATGCCAAGCTGCACTTCGAAGGTCGGGTGGCCACGTTCCGTCCCGCTGAACACGGGTACCTGTTGGCCCTCCACCAAAGCGCTGACCAACGTCGCACCCTTCGTCGCCAGCAGACGAACCGAAGTGACCATCGCGCCCTTCGGAACGTCGAGCGGAATATCCGGGCGAATTCCGGGCGCTGCGGCGACGTAATCCGGCAGTCCGGTTTCGGGCGCTTCATTCGCCAGCCGTACCGTCACCGTGGAGTTCCTGGTCTCAGCGTTACAGCCATCGGCGACATACTCGATTTGCCTTCTCAAGTAGTAGTCGAGCTTGTTACCGCCGAGATTGTTGATGACCACCTCGGCGTACGGTGCAGGATCGTCGGGAACCACATGCGCTAACGGAGTCTGTTCGAGCAACTGTTCTTCGGCTGGCACCGAACTCCACACCGCGATCCTGCGTTCGCCCGCTGCCTGCCCCAAGGCGTCGAGCAACTCTTGCGGCGATTCCACCCGTCCGGTGATTTTTCGGACCACTTCGCTGGCGATGTCCTGAAGATACGTTTTGCGCGCTGTCTGATCCGTCGGGAAACGGCTGTAGGCGGTGGATTCGGTGAGTTCGACGACGTTGTCTTTGGTGATCACTTCGCCGTCAGGCATCCTCACGGAGCCTACTGCGCCGAGCACATAGCTCAGCGCCACCGGGTCGAGGGCAATCACCCCGTCGACGTTCATTCCGGTCTGCTCTGCCCACATCGACTTCCAAATCTGGGCAGCGTAGGGGAAGTGAGAACTCAGGTTGCTGTTACGAAAGTCCGTCATCGGGTTGGTGAATCCGTACATCTCCGTGAACTCAGGGCCGAGATCCACCGAGGCCGAGGCTCCAGTCAGTTCTCGGTTTGATGCCAACGTGTCAACCGTTGCGGTGCCGTTGTCGAATCTGAGCAGGCCGAAGCCCCCGAGTAACCCTCCGGTGCCGCGCGCCTCGGCATTCGTCTGGAACGCCATGAAGTATGTACGGGGGCCGTCGGCTCCCATCATCGAGGGCGCGAGACGGGCGGCCAACGCCGTGTTGTCCAGCAACGCAGCGACGTTGGCGGTTTGTTCCTGCAGTTGTGACCGAGCGTCGGCCAGGAGTGATACGTACTTGGGGTCCGCTATGGCTTCCGCATCCTCTTCGAGTGCGGTGGCGGTCCCGGCGAGAGCGGTCAGCTCGGACTCGCGCTCACGGAGCGCTTGAACGTCGACACGGTTTCCTTGCATCAGCTGATCGGGTGAAAGTACGGCGCCGACCGTTGCTGCTGGCTGCAGCACGTCAGCTGCCAGACCAAGCACGACGTCCGATATTTCCTGACCAGTGGTGAAGGGATCACCCAACCACGGAACTGCCGAAGCAATCCCCCACGGCACTGAATGAGTCGCGTCACGCGCTTGTTGCGCATGAGAACGTGCGTCATCAGCATGTTGGGCGGCACCGTCGGTGTCCCCGTCCAGTAGCGCATCTTTTGCCAGTTGGGCGCTATCTCGCGCCGCCTCAAGGTTGGATTTCGCGTCGAAGGCTCGTAGGGCGAGCCAGCCGCCGAAACCGACCACCAGGATCAAGACAACGAGCCCGGCGAAAGCCACGTGACGGCGCCGAAGACGTTGCAGCATCTTCGGCCGCGCCTCTGGCTCGTCCAGTCCCGAAGAATCGTCTAGCGCGTCGCCGCCGCCGCTTGTTTCAGGCATCAGCGACCAACGCGCGAATATGTGGACTCAATGATGACCCGCATTCACATGAAGCTTCGATTGGCATAGCCGGACCGGACGTGTCGACAAGGGCAGATCTCTAGCCGCGGCCCGTTGAGGCAGCGACGGTACCGGCTGAACGGGCTGCGGTGCCTAGCTGCAGCCGATTAGCCGATCCACGAAAACGTGTCGCCATAGTCGGCATTGCCCCCCTATTTGTCCTTGCACGACATTCAGCGAGGGAAGCTTCGCAGCCTGTAGTGGCCATGTCAACTTCGCGCGCCTGCTGCAAGACGTCAGATCACCACGGCGACCCGCGTAAGCCGAGCAAACGAAGATGCCGATTCTCACCCCGCGGACCATTTGCTGTCGCTACCCTGGCGTGATGAACGGTCCGCAGGCGTTCCTGGTGGTTTCCTGGCTTGGAAACCGAGCACAGTGCCAATGTGGTTATCAAGGCAAACGCCGCTGGTTTTGCGGTAATGCCCTCCTCGATGTCATCGAGCACTGCCAAGTCGCCAAACATAAGCCGGTCGGCCTACCCGCCACCAGGCAGATGCAGGCGCTCTGACGGTCTCGAGCCGGTGCGCTCAGCTTGTCTCGGCGCCGGAGTCGATGACTTTGATCTTGGTCGACTGCGAGCGCGCTTTGGGTACGTTGACGGTCAACACGCCGTGGGCCAGTGACGCGGTGACGTCGCTGTCACGGATCTCGCCGGGAAGGGTGACGCGGTAGTCGAAACTGCCGACCCGCCGCGTACGCCGCCGGAACAGCCCTTCGCGGGTGCGTTCCTTGAATTCGCCGGTGACGGCCAATTCATTGCCGATCAGCTCGACGTCGATGTCTTCGCGGCGCACACCCGGGAGTTCGATCTCCACTTCGTAGCCGTCCTTGGTTTCGACCACGTCGGCCGACGGCATCACCGCCCCATCGGGTGTGGCGCCCAGTGCAGACTGCATGAGCCGGTCCAATTCCGAATAGAGGTCGTCGAGTTCGCGGAACGGGCGCCACCTGTCGGTCTGGCTGCTCGAACGTCGCACGGGCAGGGTCATCGTATTGCTCTCCTTGTTGTTCTTCTGGATTGTTCTCTGGAGTGACATGGGTCAGGCCGCGAATGCCGGGGCCGAATAGCTGACTGCCAGCTCGCCGTTCTCGACGGTGACCTGGATCCGCCCGCCGGCGGCGATGTCGCCGCGCAGCAAGGCCCGTCCGATTCTGGTTTCGACTTCGTGCGCGATGTAGCGGCGCAGCGGTCGCGCACCGTACACCGGGTCGTAGCCGTGCTCCCCGATCAGCCGACGAGCCTCGGCGGTGATGTCGAAGTCGATCTGCCGCTCGGCCAGCCGCGACTGCAGCTCCCCGAGTTGCAGCTCCACGATCCGTTCGATCTGCGGCATCGACAGCGGGGTGAACAACACGATGTCGTCGATCCGGTTGAGGAACTCGGGCCGGAAGTGCCCGCGCAGTTCGGCCAGCACCCGCTCCCGGACGTCGGGCTTGATCTCCCCGTCCGGGGTCACCCCGTCGAACAGATAATGCGAGCCGATGTTGGAGGTCATGATGACCACCGTGTTGCGGAAATCCACCTGGCGGCCCTGCGCGTCGGTCAGCCGCCCGTCGTCGAGCACCTGCAGCAGGGTGTTGAAGACATCGGCATGGGCTTTCTCGATCTCGTCCAGCAGCACCACCGAATAGGGCTTGCGGCGTACCGCCTCGGTGAGCTGACCGCCCTCCTCGTAACCGACGTATCCCGGTGGTGCGCCGACCAACCGGCTGACCGTGTGCCGCTCCTGATACTCGCTCATGTCCAGGCGCACCATGTTGTCTTCGCTGTCGAACAGCGCGGCCGCCAACGTCTTCGCCAGTTCGGTCTTTCCGACGCCGGTCGGCCCCAGGAAGATGAACGAGCCGATCGGCCGGCGGGGGTCGCGGATGCCGGAGCGGGCCCGGATGACGGCGTCGGCGACCAGTTGCACCGCCTCGTCTTGACCCACCACCCGCTCATGCAGGATCTCGTCGAGCCGCAGCAGCTTCTCGCGTTCGCCTTCCTGCAGCCTGGCCACCGGGATACCGGTCCACGCGGCGACGATCTCGGCGATCTCATCTTCGGTGACGACTTCCCGCAGCAACGGGAGCTTGCCCTGCTTGGACTTCAGTTGCTCTTCGGCCGCCTGCAGTTTGCGTTCCAACTCGGTGATCTGGCCGTAGCGCAGCTCGGCGGCACGGTTGAGGTCGTAGTTGCGTTCGGCCTCTTCGGCCTGGTGGCGCAGCTGTTCGAGTTGTCCGCGCAGCTCCTGCACACGCCGGATGGCTTGGCGTTCGGCCTCCCACTGCGCGTGGCGGGCATCGGCGTCCGCCCGCAGGTCGGCGAGCTCCTTGCGCAGTTCGTCCAGGCGCGACTTGCTGGCCGCGTCGGTCTCCTTGGCCAGCGCCGCTTCTTCGATCTCCAGGCGGGTGACGCGGCGGGTGATCTCGTCGAGTTCCGCCGGCATCGAGTCGATTTCGGTGCGCAGGCGGGCACACGCCTCGTCCACCAGGTCGATCGCCTTGTCGGGCAGGAACCGGTCGGTGATGTAGCGGTGCGACAGGCTCGCCGCGGCCACCAGCGCCCCGTCCTGGACCTTCACGCCGTGAAAGACCTCGAGACGTTCACGCAGCCCGCGCAGGATCGAGATGGTGTCCTCCACGTCGGGTTCGTCGACCAGCACGGTCTGGAATCGGCGTTCCAGCGCGGCGTCGTTCTCGATGTGTTTGCGGTACTCGTCGAGTGTGGTGGCGCCGATCATGTGCAGCTCACCGCGCGCCAGCATGGGTTTGAGCATGTTGCCGGCATCGAGGGAGCCTTCGGCCGCGCCGGCGCCGACCACGGTGTGCAGCTCGTCGACGAACAACAGGATCCGGCCCTCGCCGGCCTTCACCTCCGACAGCACGGCCTGCAGCCGCTCCTCGAACTCGCCGCGGTACTTGGCGCCGGCGACGAGTGACCCCATGTCGAGCGAGAAGATCGTCTTGTCGCGCAGGCCTTCGGGCACGTCGCCCCGCACGATTCGTTGGGCCAGGCCCTCGACGATCGCGGTCTTGCCGACACCGGGATCGCCGATGAGCACCGGATTGTTCTTGGTTTTGCGACTCAGGATCTGGATCACCCGCCGGATCTCGGCGTCGCGCCCGATCACCGGATCCAGCTTGCCGGCCCGGCCCTCGGCGACCAGGTCGCGCCCGTACTTCTCCAGCGCCTCGTAGGCGGCTTCCGGGGTGGCCGAGGTGACCCGCTGATTACCCCGCACCTTGGTCAGCGCGGCGAGGAAGGAGTCCTTGGTGACGCCGTGGCGGGCAAGGACACGTCCGGCGGCGCTGCTGGACCCCTCGTCGGCCAACGCCATCACCAGGTGCTCGACCGAGACGTAGGAATCCTTGAGCCGCTGCGCTTCCCGGGAAGCGGCGTCCAGCAGACCGGCCAATCGGGCGGTGACCATCACCTGGCCCGGCGCGGCGCCGGGGCCGCTCACCTTCGGCCGGCGGTCCAGTTCGGTGTGCAGGTCGGCGCGCAACGCGTCCACGTCGGCGCCGGCCTGGCTCAGTAACCGCGGCACCAGACCGTCGGGCTGCTCGATCAACGCGAGCAGCAGGTGCTCACCGTCGACCTCGGTATGGCGCAGCCGGGTGGCGATGCTCTGCGCGTCCTGCAGGGCCTCCTGGGATTTCTGGGTCAGATCGCTTGCGTCCATCGCGGTGTCCTCCTTGTGCCGTAGGCGGCGGCTTCCAGTTCGTCAATGCGGTCCAGCAGATCGAGCACCAGCCCGATCGCGGCGTAGTTCAGTCCCAGGCCGGCCCGCAGGCGCTGGATGCGGGCGACGGTGAGCAGCGCTGACGGGGCGAACCACAGGTCCCCGTGAGCATCCGGTTGGCACGGGATCAGCCCGAGCGCCACGAAACGCCGCACCGTGTCGGGGTGCAGGCCGCTGCGGGTGGCGAAGGTGTCCAGGCGCAGCTCGTGGCGTCGGGCCAGGGCCGAGCGGGGGGTCGCAGCCGATGGGTTCACGTCGTGGTCCTCGGGTCGAAGGTGGACTCGGCCGCCAATTGTTCGAACAGCTGGCGTTCTCGGGCAGTGGGTTTGGGCGGCACCATCACCTTGATCTCCGCATAGAGGTCGCCGGGGGTGCCGCGGCGGTTGGGCATTCCCTCGCCGCGCAGCCGCAGCCGCCGCCCCGTCGACGAGCCGGGCGGCACCTTCACTTTCGCCTCCCCGCCCGGCGTCCGGACCGCGACGGTGGCGCCCAGCACCGCTTCCCACGGCGTGACCGGAAGGTCGACGGTGATGTCGCGCCCGTCGAGCCGAAACCGGGGGTCCGGCTTGACGCGCACCACCAGGTACAGGTCGCCGCGCGGCGCGTCGCCGCTGCCCTTGCCGCCCTGCCCGGCGAGCCGGATGCGTTGCCCGTCGGTGACACCGGCCGGGATGTTGACCGTGTAGCTACGGCCGCCGACGTTGATCTGCCGTTTCCCGCCTCGGTAGGCGTCCTCGACGGTCAGCTCCAGCTCAGCCTGCTGGTCCGCGCCCGGAATCGGCCCGAACCCGCCTGCGCCGCCGAAGAAGTCGCCGAACAGATCGTCGAAGTTGATCCCGCCGCCGTCGCCGCCGCCCGGCCCGTAGCGGATGCGGGTGCCGGTGGGTCCGCCGAACCCGCCGAAACCGCCCGCCGCAGCACCCGCCCGCTCGTCGTAATCCTCGGGTATGTGCCGGAAGTCCTCACCGAAGCGGTCGTAACGTTTGCGGGTCTCGGGGTCCGAGAGGACGTGGTAGGCCTCGTTGACCTCCTTGAACCGGTCCTCGGCGCCGGGATCCTTGTTCACATCCGGGTGGTACTTGCGGGCCAGCTTGCGGTAGGCCTGCTGAACCTGCTCGGTGGTCGCGTCCCGCGGAATTCCCAGGACGTCGTAGAAGTCACGTGCCACCGCGGCTCACTCCCTGCCACGGCTGACCACCACGGACGCCGGCCGAAGCTGTCGCGCGCCCTGCCCGTACCCGGGCCGCACCACCTCGAGCACCGTGCCGGGCGCGCTGTCGCTGCGCTCCACCACGCCGACCACCTCGTGGCGTTGCGGATCGAACGGGATACCGGCTTCGGTGTCGCGTGCGTAGCCCAACCGCTCCAGCACCTGCACGGCCTGGTCGAGGATGGCCCGCACGCCGGCCACGACGGCCTCGCTCTGGTCACCCGCATGGGCGATGGCGCGCTCCAGGTCGTCGACGACGGGCAGCCAGGCGCCGGCCACCTTGGACCGTTCGGAGTCGCGTTCGCGTTCCAGCTCACGCGCATACCGCTTACGCAGGTTGTCCAAGTCAGCCAGCGCCCGCCGCCAACGGTCCTCCAGCTTGGCCCTTTCAGCTGCCCACTGCGACTCCTGCGCACCTTCTTGCGGCTCGGCGGCTTGCGGCTCGCCGGCTTCGTCGAGGGCGGCGTCATTAAGGGCAGCGTCGCCGGCCGGCCGGTCAGCGGTCGGCGACTGCGGTTCTGCCGGACTGCTCATGGCCTAACTCCGGTCGAACTCGGCGTCGATGACGTCCTCACCGCCGGCGCCGGCCGGCTGGCCGCCGGGCTGGCCGTTGCCGGCGCCGCCCGGTGCGGGCGCCAGCCCGTAGAGCACCTGCTGCAGTTCAGAGGTCAGCGACTGCACCCGCTCCATCGGTGCGTCCTCTTTGACCGCTTGGCGCGCGTCGGCGATCAGCATCTCGGCGCGGGCCCGCTCGTGCGGCGGCGCCCCGTCGCCCAGCTCGTTCAGCCGCCGCTCCACCTGGTAGGCCACCGAGTCGAGTTCGTTGCGCGCCTCGACGACCCTGCGCAGCTGCTCGTCCTCGCGGCGGTGCGTTTCGGCCTCGGCCACCATGCGCTCCACCTCGCCTTGGTCGAGGTTGGACTGGCCGCTGATGGTGATGGTCTGCTCCGAGCCGGTGTCCTTGTCCCGCGCGGTGACGTTGAGGATGCCATTGGCGTCGATGTCGAAGGTCACCTCGACCTGCGGTTCACCCCGCGGGGCAGGCCGGATGTTCTGCAGGCTGAACCGCCCCAATACCCGGTTGTCGCGGGCCAGTTCACGCTCACCCTGCAGCACCACCACCTCCACCGAGGGCTGGTTGTCTTCGGCGGTGGTGAACACCTCGCTGCGGCGAGCCGGGATGGTGGTGTTGCGCTCGATGATCCTGGTCATCACACCGCCGCGGGTCTCCACCCCCAGCGACAGCGGCGTGACGTCGAGCAGCAGGACGTCGGAGACCTCACCTTTGAGGACCCCGGCCTGCACGGCCGCGCCGAGGGCGACCACCTCGTCGGGGTTGACGCTCATGTTGGGGTCCTTGCCGCCGGTGAGCCGGCGCACCAGGGCCTGCACCGCCGGGATCCGGGTGGAGCCGCCGACCAGGATGACCTCGTCGATGTCGTTGGCGGTCACCTTCGCGTCCCCCATGGCCTGCTTGACCGGGCCCATGCAGCGTTCGACCAAGTCGGCGGTGAGGTCTTCGAACTTCGAGCGCATGATCGTGGTCGTCAGGTGCTTGGGACCGCCGGCGTCGGCGGTGATGAACGGCAGGTTGATCTGGGTCTGCGTCACCGAGGACAGCTCGACCTTGGCTTTCTCGGCCGCCTCGAACAGCCGCTGCAGCGCCTGCGGATCCTTACGCAGATCGATGTTCTGCTCGCGCTGGAAATCGTCGGCCAGGTAGTCGACGATGCGACGGTCGAAGTCGTCGCCGCCGAGGTGCGAATCGCCGGCGGTGGACCGCACTTCCACCACACCGTCGCCGACGTCGAGCAGGCTCACGTCGAAGGTCCCCCCGCCCAGATCGAAGACCAGCACGGTTTCGTGGGTCTTCTTGTCCAGGCCGTAGGCCAGCGCGGCGGCGGTGGGCTCGTTGATGATGCGCAGCACGTCGAGCCCGGCGATGCGCCCGGCGTCCTTGGTGGCGTTGCGCTGGGCGTCGTTGAAGTACGCCGGAACGGTGATGACGGCTTCCTTGACCCGCTCGCCGAGGAACTTGCCGGCGTCGTCGACGAGCTTGCGCAGCACCTGCGCGCTGATCTCCTCCGGCGCGTATTTCTTGCCGCGCACCTCGAAGCGGGCCGCGCCGTTCTCGTCGGCGACGACGTCGAAGCTGACCGCCTTGGCCTCCTCGGAGATCTCGTTCAAGCGGCGGCCGATGAACCGTTTCGCCGAGTAGATGGTGCCTTTGGGATTCATGATCGCTTGGCGGCGGGCCAACTGACCCACCAACCGTTCGCCACTCTCGGTGAACGCCACCACCGACGGGGTGGTCCGCGCACCCTCGGCGTTGGCGATCACCACCGGCTCACCGCCCTGCCAGGCGGCGATCACCGAGTTGGTGGTGCCCAGGTCGATACCCACTGCTGTTGCCATCGTCAACTCCCGTTCCGTTGTTCATCGTCGAGTAACCGTGCGGCCTGGTCGGCGACCTCCACGTCGGCCATCACGTCGTAGTACCGGGGAACCAGGCCACTCACGGCGTGGAAATCGCGGCGGCCGCGCTGCATGGCGTGCTCCACCAGCCCGACCAGCGCCCCCACGAGTGCCCCGAAAATCAGTCCGTAAAAGCCCAACAGCAGCCCGGCGACCAGCGGCTCGACCCAGGACAGAACGCCGAAAACCCAGCCGATCAGCGCACCCACCAGCGCGCCGGGCACCGCACCCCGCAGCGCGGCCCAGCCGTAGTTCATCCGCCCCAGAACCTGTTCGACCAACTGCAGGTCCCGGCCCACGATGGCCACCCGGTCCACTTCGAACCGGCGATCGGAGAGCCGATCGACTGCTTGCTCGGCAGCGGCGTAGGTGTCGAACGTGGCGATCACCTGTCTGGCGCCGGCACGCACGCCGGAGGCCTCCACGGTGGATCGGACCGAATCGTCAACCATTGCCGGACTCCCTCCTGCTAGGCGTTGACGGCCTGCTTGCCGGCGCGGACCTGCACCCGGTGCGGTTTGGCCTGATCGGCCAGCGGGATCACCAGGCGCAGCACCCCGTCGGTGTAGGTGGCTTCGATCTTGGTGGTGTCGAGGTTCTTGCCCAGCATCAGCTGGCGGCTGAACACGCCGTGCGGGCGTTCGGTGGTCAGCCACTGCTTACCCGAGTCGTCGTCGGTGCGCTCGGCGCGCAGGGTGAGCACGTCGTGGTCGATGTCGAGATCCAGCGACTCCGGTTTGATCCCGGGCACGTCGAACTCGACGACGTAGCGGTCCTCTTCGCGCCAGGCGTCCATCGGAACCACCGCCGGACGTGTCGCCGTGCCCACCCGTTGGGTGACACGGTTGAAGTCCTGAAACGGATCGAGCATAAGAGTCACGGCCCCTCCTGTGAAGTGACATTTCCATTCTGCTACAACGCATTCTGTGACAACGCATTCTCTGACAAGGGAATCCACCAGCGCAGCCGCGCCGTGCCGACCCCGTGTACCCAGTCTGGCGTGGGCGGCTACCGCAGCGCGTGCCTCTGAGGGGGCGAAAAACTCCGTCGCCGCTCGTCCTGAGAGCACAAGTCGGCTACTGGCCCTTTCCCTGGCTGCTGTTGTCTTCGCTAGTGTTGTCTTGGCTGCTGTCCACGATGCGCCGGGCGATCTCTACCAGTCGGATCTGAGTGCTTTGCGACAGCTGACGTAGCGGTTCGAAAGCGCTATCCGCGTCGATGTGGAAGCGCTCCATGATGATGCCCTTCGCCTGACCGATGACGTCTCGGGAGATGATCGCAGCCTGCAGATCCTTTTCCCGGCGGCTGGCCACGATCGCAGCGGCAGCATGCGCCGCCAGCACCGAGCCGACAGCCTCGTCCTCGGCGTCGAAAGCATGCGGCCGATAAGAGAACACGTCCAATGCGCCGGCAGTCTTGGAAGTGGTGTAGAGCTTGAATGCCAACCCGCTGTGCACGCCCATGTCCGCGACAGCCTTGCTGTACCGGGGCCACCGGGTTTCCGTCCGGAAGTCATCAGTGCGCACCACCGGCTCATTGACCGCCGCCTCGAAGCACGGCCCCTCTTGAAGCTGCTCCTGCAACACGTCGAGTTGGTGGGGCAACTCGGAGGTGATGGCGTGTGACTCGAACTTTCCGCCTTTGATCAACAGCACGCCCGCCGCATCAGCGCCGGAAATGAGCTCCATCACCGTCGCGGTGACCCGTTTGAGCACGACGTCGATCTTGGTCGGCGCAGCCACCTCCCGGGCCAGTTCGGCCATCCGCCTGGCCAAGTCCCGATGAGCCGGCACGCTCATACTCCTAAATCTGCCCTCCCCGCGGGTAAACCTGCCCCGAGAAGTACCGCCGTGGAGCTGCCGCCGCGCCTCGGGCCACCGGCGAGCCTCGGGCCACCGGAGAGCCTCGGGCCACCGGAGAATGGAAGTCACCGGTCGAAGATGCGAAAGGAGCGGATCTGGTGTCCAGGGAGTGGGGGCCGTGGCTGGTGGGTGGTGGGTTGCTGTTGCTGGCATTCGGGGTGCTCGCGTGGACGGGGACGCTGTCGTGGCTGGGCAACTTGCCCGGCGATCTCCGGATCCGTAGCGGTGACGCGCGGATCTACATCCCCGTCACGTCCATGCTGGTCGTTTCGCTGGTGCTCAACGTGCTGCTGTGGGTGGTGCTGTCGCTGTTTCGCCGCTGAGCAGCGAACAGACAGGTGGCGCAGCATCCGGACGGACGTGCATAATGTTGTCGACCCTGTCCAGCGGTTGAACATGGAGCCGCATCAGCGGAACGACCGTACGGTCGACGAGGTTGTGGCGCAGCCCTTTACCGGGTTGTGGGCCAGCCCTTAACCGGCGCCACGCCGGGTTGTCGGCCAAGCTAGGTCCGCCGCTCAGCGACGCGTCCGGGCTGTCCAGGGTGCGCGCTGCAAAGCACCCCGAAGCGCGATCGTGCACCGTCTGACCGCAGGGCAACTGCCGGTGATCACCTTCCGACCAGTCACCCCGCGGCAGGCAGCCAGCAGGACAACAATCGGCCGATCCGAAGATTCGGCCGGTGAATCCTCCGGTGCTGGCCCCGGCCGCCTTCGCCGATGGGTTGCCCATGAGAACTGAAACACACCCAGCCACCAGCGTGGCCCAACAGGAACCTCGCCCTGCCGAACCCGCCGTCTTCGAGCGGCTGGAACAAACCAATGCCCGGCTGCAGGACGTCGTGGACCGCCTGCAGGCCCGCACAGCCATGCAACATGCGCTGGCTCAGGCCCTCGCCGCAGGCGGGGACGAGCAAGGCATTGCCGAGGCCCTCCACCAGGCGACCGGACTTGCGGTCTGCGCCGAGGACAGCTTCGGGCATCTGCGCGCGTGGGCGGGCCCCGGACGGCCGCAACCGTATCCGGCGCCGGATCCGAGCCGGCAGGAACAGTTGCTTCACCTGCTCGGGACCCACAGCGGAGCGCTGCGGGTCAAGGACCGAGTGGCGAATCTGATGAGGTCGCGCGGCCGCATCCTGGGGGTGTTGTCGCTCGTCGACCCGGCCCGGCAGGCCGGCGACGACGCGATCTGGGCCCTGGACTACGCCGCCACCATTCTCGGTATCGAACTGCGCCATCGGCTCGACCTCGTCGAGACCGAGCAGAGACTGCGCCGCGAGCTCGTCGACGACCTGCTTGCCGGGGCGGAGGAATCGGCCGCCTACGCGCGGGCCGCGGCGCTCGGCCATGACCTGCGGGGCACCCACTACGTGCTACTCGTGCAGCACCCCCACGCCTCCGAGCGCGCGTTGACCGCCGCCGCCTTGCAGGCCGCTTCGGATCTGCGGCTGAAGTGCCTGCACGGCAGCACCGAAGGCGCGGTGGTGCTGATCGTCGACGGGCGGCCGCAATCCGAGTGCCTGCACAGAGCCATCAGCGAACGCCTCGACAGTTCCGCAGCCGTCATCGGGATCGGGTCGGCATCGGTGACGCCTGCCGGGCTTCCCGAGTCGTTCGCCAGGGCACGACGCATGCTCAACATTCGGCTGCGCTGCCCAGAACCGGCCGGCGCATCGGGCTACGACGAACTCGGGTTCTACCGACTCATCGACGCCGCCCACGGCGCCGGGGCCGTCGAGGACTACGTGGCGGAGTGGCTGGGCGTTCTGCTGCAGTACGACGAGAACAAGAAATCCACCCTCGTGCAGAGCCTGAGCCACTACCTGGAGTGCGGCGGCAACTACGACGACACCGCAGCGGTGCTACATATCCATCGCAGCACGTTGCGCTACCGCCTCACCCGTATCGCCGAGCTCACCGGATACGACCTGCACGACGTCGACACCCGATTCAATCTGCAAGCCGCCACCCGGGCATGGCGCTTCCTGGAGGCCGCCGGCGCCACTGAGCCATCCCCGGCCACGGGTGCACTGGCCACCGGCGCGCCTCAAAGCCCACCCCGCCAGTAGACCGGGCGGCGACGCCGCGTGGAGGTTTCACCCGACAGGACGAGGCCCGGCTTCACTTTTGGCCCTTCCGGGAGGACGCGACCAAGCAACGCGAGAGCCAAACTGGTGACATCTTGCCAAGCCGTGGCGCACACGGCAGTTTGATTTGACCCGAGGAGACCCATGGCGATTCGAGGCGCACCCCACAACGATCCGCGCCGAGCCGGCGCGCGGATACTCGACTGCGCTGAGGGCGTGATCGTCGCCCTGTGTGGGGGCACTCTGGACCAGGCGTTCGTGTCTCTGGTGCAGACGGCCAAAGGACACAATGTCGCTCCGCTGAGCCTGGCCGACGCGCTCGTCGCCGTCGCGCAAGGCCATCCCGGCAAGGATGTGGACGCTACCGCGGTGCGGATCGTGCGCGAGACGTGGGGTCCGTTGCTGGACGCCAGCTGGCGCGGCCGGCCTCACGGGTGCGCCGACCCGGAACGCCGTCGCGATCCTGTGCGGCTCACTGCACTAGCTGACGGTGCGTCACCCTCCCGGCATTCCCATGCCTACTAGCTGGCAATCGGGCCGGGTCAGCTGGTTCAACATGGAGAAGGGCTACGGCTTCATCGAGCCTGACGACGGGCGCGCCGAGGTGTTCCTCGACTACAGCAGCATTCAGATGCCTGGCCTGCGGCGGGTCTGGGCCGGGCAGCTGGTGACCTACACCTGTCGCGACGGGCGCAGCGGCCCGGAGGCCACCGCGGTGCGACCGCTGCCCGACACCGGCGAGGTCGAGTCGGCGGCGCCCACCTCGGGGAGCGGGGAATCACAGTGAGTGCCGTGCGGCGATTGCGGGTGGTCGTCGTTGCACCACCGTACTTCGCCGTGCCGCCTCGCGCCTACGGCGGTGTGGAAGCGGTCATGGCCGATCTGGTTGACGGGCTGATCGACCGTGGCCACGACGTCACGCTGATAGGCGCAGGGCAGCATGGGACCTCGGCGCAGTTCCTGCCGGTGTGGGACCGGGCGATTCCCGAGTTGCTCGGCAACCCCATGCCGGAGGCCGCCCACGCGGCGAAGGTCCGTCGCGCTGTGGAGCGCCTGGCCGCTGAGGGCGCCGTGGACATCGTGCATGACCACACCCTCTCGGGCGCCCTCAATGCTCCGATCTACCGTGGGCTTGGCCTGCCGACCGTGGTCACGGTGCACGGGCCGGTCCATGCCGACCTGCACGGGTATTACCGTGACCTGGGCGACGACGTGAAGTTGGTGGCCATCAGCGAGCGCCAGCGCGTCCTCGCACCGGGCCTCAACTGGGTCGGAATGGTGCACAACGCGATTCGACTCGACGACTGGCCGTTTCAGGAGAGCAAGGATGACTACGCACTGTTCCTCGGGCGCTTCGCTCCCGAGAAGGCGCCGCACCTAGCGTTGCGGGCGGCCCACGACGCCGGCATCCCGCTCGTGCTGGCGGGCAAGTGCTCCGAGCCTGCGGAGAAGTCCTACTTCACCACGTCGGTGCAACCGCAGCTGAGCGACAACGACTCCCTGTTCGGACAGGCCGACGCACGGGCCAAGCGCAGCCTGCTGGCACGTGCCCGATGCCTGGTGTTCCCTTCGCAATGGGAGGAGCCGTTCGGCATGGTGATGATCGAGGCCATGGCGTGTGGTACCCCCGTGGTCGCTTTACGGTGTGGCGCCGTCCCCGAGATCGTCGCCGACGGCGTGACGGGCTTCATTTGCGACGACCCGGGCGCGCTCGCCGGCGCGATCCAACGGACGCACCTGCTCGACCCAGCGGCGTGTCGACGACATGTCAAAGACCACTTCACCGCCGAGAAACTGGCGTTGCGTTACGAAGAGATCTATCTCCGCGTGCTCGACGCGCAATGGCGGCTGGGAGCGAGCCGGTCAGCATGATCATCCGTTTGTGACGTACATCACGACCATGGCAGGGAATCGGCGGACGCGCGCAGTCGTCGTAATGTACGCCGTTGGCACTCTCGACGCGGGAGTGCTAGGTCGAATCAGTTCGTCATAGCTGGCTTCGCAAGGAGTGATGAGCATGGGCGGCAAAGAGTTTCCCCGCGCGTTACACGATCTTGAGCAGCAGTTCGTCCAGTTGGCGTCCGAGATTCCCGAGGGGGCCCAGAAGGAGGCACTGTCTGTCCTGCACGGCATCGTCATGGAGGTGTGGCGCAGCCTCGAGCGCGACCACGCGCCGGCCGCCGGTGTGACCACCCGCGACATCGCCGACCTGTGGCAGGCGGCACCGGCGATGGAAGGGCAGGCGCTCAATTCACCGCTGCCGGTCGGCACCCCGGCGCCGGACTTCGCGTTGCCGGATGCGTCGGGAAACATGGTGAATCTGAGCGACTTCCGTGGTCGCCCGGTGGTCCTGGTGTTCTATCCGCTGGACTGGAGCCCCGGATGCAGCCAGCAACTCGACCTCTACGAACAAGAGAGCGACGAGTTCGCCTCCCGCGACGCGCAGGTGCTCGCCATCTCGGTCGACAGCATCTACAGCCACGGCGCGTGGGCGGCGGTGCGCGGGCTGTCCATCCCGCTGCTGTCGGACTTCAACCCCAAAGGTGAAGTGGCGCGCCGCTACCAGGTCTGGCGGGACGACGACGGGTTCTCCGAGCGGGCGCTGTATGTGATCGACCCGCAGGGGCAGATCAGCTACAGCCACGTCTCGCCCTACCTGCACCACATTCCCGACGTCTACGAGCTGCTCGATGCGGTTGACGCCGCAGCCCAGAACAAGGCGCCCAGGCTGACGGCGTGAAAGGAGGTCACCGGCCATGTCGATGTTTTCCACGCTGTCCCCGTACGGTCGTCTCTCAGCGCCGCCGGTGGTGCCCGTCGTGGTCTACGGCAGGCGCTGGTGTGGACTGACCCAGATGGTCCGGCGCTACCTCGACCGAAACGGCATCCCTTACGAATACGTGGATCTGGATGCGCACCCCGAGGCGAGATCCCGGCTGGCGTGGATGACGGGCGGACGCGTCTACAACCCGGTCGTCTACGTCGGCGGCGAGGTCCTCGTACAGCCGACCATCGGTGAACTGCAATGGGCTCTGAGCCGCAGCGGGCAGCGATGAGCGGAAGCCACACCACCACGGCGAGCGCCCGGGCGCGGTCCGTGCCGAGCCCGGGCCCGTCGTCCTGACGGGGTGAGGTCACCCACGGCCGGGCAACCGGCGCCATACCATCACAACAGCGGGCTATCAGGCCATGGGCGCGGAATCGGCGTGGCGATGTCATCAAGGGTTGGCACGATTTCGAACAACTCAGTGAGTCTGGCCGCACTCAGCGCGGACGCGACAGGACCCCGGTGGGCACCGACGAGGCAGAAACCGATATCACTCTCCCCGGCCTGAGTCGCCGCCGCTGTGAGAGCGTCGATTCCGGCACTGTCGATATCGGTTACTCCAGCGAGGTTGACTGCCAACGACTCCGGCCCGCGGAGCAGTTCAGCGTCGAGCACATGCCGCATCGGCGCGGTGGTGTCGGATAACAACGGGCCGCCGACATGGACCACGCTGGCGTTGCCGGGGAAACGCTGCACCTGCAACCTGACCGGGTCCATCGGCCTTCGGGTCACCTCGTTTGTCATGTCGCTGCCGTCGCGGGTTCCGGCGCTGGGGACGCCGCGTGAGTTGACAGTGGATCCAGTATGGCAGCACAGCCCACCGACACGCCGTGCCGCCGGGCCGAAACCGAGCCTGCCGAACTGACCTGTCGGGTCGAGAAGTCGGCGCGTCGTCACCGACGGTTCGTGGTCAACGAGGCCATCAGTTCGCGGGCGATGTCGTGCACCTTGATATTTCGCCGCTGAGATTCCTCGACCAACCGCCCGAACGCCTGCTCGGCGGTGCAGCCATGGACCGCCATCAAGGCCCCCTTGGCCTGGTCGATCACCGCGCGCGAGGTCAGGGCACGCTCCAGGTGGGCGATGGTGTCGCGGCTTTGTTGCCAACGACGCGCATTGGTGATCGCCTGGCCCGCGGAGGCCGTGTACAGACGCATCAGGCCTTCGTCGAAGGGGTCGAACGCCGGGGCGGTGTAGCTGTACACGTTCAGTGAACCGACGATCTCCGGCTGGTCGTCGCCGACCAACAGCGGCACCGACAGCGACGCCCGAATGCCGCTGCGCCTGGCCGCTTCGGCGAACTCCGGCCACGGTGTGGTGCCGTCGCCGATCTCGACGTGTACCGGTCGTTGATGCCGCGCCGACTCGATACACGGTCCGCGCCCGGATTCGTACTGGCTGCGGTCCAGCTCCAGGATCCGCTCGTCGGTGTAGGCCGCAGTCCGCGGCGAGTCGCCGGTGAGCACAGTGATACTGACGGCGTCGGCGTCCGGAATCGCTCTGGCCGCGGTGCCCGCCACCCGTGCCAGCACGTCGTCCAGCGGTTCTTCGGCGGCGAAAATATCCCGCAGCGCGGCGACTGCCTCAGCCGTGGCGTCGAGCCGCGCCAGAGGATCTGGGCGTCCCCCGTCAGACATGGATCGGCGCTTCTCTTGGGCAGCACCTTCGCGAACAAAGCACAGCGCATCGTATCGCGCGGGTCACGGTCGCGGACGCCACCTGGCCGCTGGGAAGACGATGCCGGGTGCCGTGGTGGTTCGGCCGGTTATTCGGCGCAGTCGCGGCAGACCGGCGTCCCGTCGAGTGAACTGGCCAGTCGGCTCCGGTGATATACGAGAAAACACCTCTTGCACCAGAACTCGTCTGGCTGCATGGGCACCACATGGACCGAGAGTTCCTCACCTGACAGATCGGCGCCCGGCAACTCGAACGATTCGGCAAGCTCGTCTTCGTCGACGTCGAGTTCGCCGAGCTGCAGTTCAGCACCCCGTTCGCGGAGTTCGGGCAACATGCCCTCGTCGTCGTCGACGACCGTGCGACGTGGCGTGTCGTAGTCGGTGGTCATATCCACTCCCGTCGTACCGGTGGACAGCGGAAAAGCCAGCCCCAGGCTGGCAATGGTCGGGCGTTGCAGCCCTCAGACGGCATCATCGAGCCAGCGGCGCAGCGTCGCGATCGAGGACGCCCCGCAATGCTGTGCCAGCACGGTTCCGCCGTTCATCACCAGCAGTCGCGGCCCGGAGCCGTCGTCGAACCGCTGAGCCAGCATGTGACCTGGGTCGACCTCGAGTTCGACCAGCTTGAGCGCACCGGCGCGCTCGATGGCCAACTGAATCGGAGCCGAGTTGGCGGGGCCGCGCGTTGAGCTATCGCGGACCCGCATGTCCACCAAGACCGGCACTGGGCAGTTCTTCACTATGCCGGCAAAGTCCCGGTCGTCGGCTGCGACGATCCACGGCAGCCAACATCGGCACCGCGCACAGCGAGGCGATGCGCTCGCAGAGTCGGTTACGGCGTTGCAGAACGCGCAACTGGGGCAGGCCACGGTGTTGGTGTGCATCGCTTCGTCAGGCTGTCGTTGGTGTAGACGGATTCATCGAGAGACTCCCCGGGGCTACTATCGATGCTCTACCGTGCACGAGACCGGGTCGGCTCGGCATGGGCCCGGCGCGCCGAAAAGCCGTGCGGCGGTTCGTCCTACCAGGACCAAAGCCCTTGCCGCCGGCAGCACCTCGGCGTTCCGGCGCCAACGCGACAGCGTGGAATTCTCGACTACGATGACCTTCTACTTGGTCGGCCCGATGATGTTCCTTCGATCCAGTGGTGGGTAACACGACGCCATGACAGCAGACGACCGCGCGCCGTCGAGCGGCAGCGGCACGCCGCCGTCCGCACCACCGTCAGACGGGCTGGCCAAACCCTGGCGCGCTGAAGGGCTACCCGCGCCTGACGACGGGCGCGGACCCAAGCCGAAGTGGTGGCGGGTGGTGGGCTACCTGGCACTGGGCTATCTGGTGGTGTTCATCCTGCTGTCGATCCAGGACGGTCTTGACGGACCGACCAAGGTGCCCTACACCGAGTTCACCGCGCAGGTTCAGCAGCACAATGTGGCAGAGGTGTTCTCTCGAGGCCACACCATCGAGGGCACGCTGCGTGAGCCCAAACCCATACCGGGCGAGAATGCATCCGCACCGGAGGCACGCACTTATCAGCGGTTCACCACCGAGCGGCCCACGTTTGCCCAGGACGACCTGCTGGCCCAGCTTCAGCAGGGCGGCGCCACCGTGTCGGCGACCCCGCTGACCCAGGACCGCGGCATCCTGGTGAACCTGCTGATCTCCGTCGCGCCGATCCTGCTGTTGTTCGCCTTCTGGTATTGGCTGTTTCGGCGTAGCCAGAGCGCGATGGGCGGCATGTTCGGCGGTGTCGGCGCCGGTAAGCGCAAGCCCGTGGATCCCGAGTCGGTGCGCGTGACGTTCGACGACGTCGCCGGCATCGACGAAGTCGAAGGCGAGATCAACGACGTCGTCGACTATCTGCGCGACCCCGACAAGTACCGCAGGCTGGGCGCCCGCGCGCCGAAGGGTGTGCTGCTCAGCGGCCCTCCGGGCACCGGCAAGACCCTGCTGGCCCGCGCGACCGCGGGGGAAGCGAACGTGCCGTTCTTCTCCGCCAGCGGCTCGGAGTTCATCGAGATGATCGTCGGGGTCGGGGCATCGCGGGTACGCGAATTGTTCGAAGAGGCCCGTAAGGTTGCCCCGGCGATCATCTTCATCGACGAGATCGACACCATCGGCCGGTCGCGCAGCAGCGCGCTGGCGGTCGGCGGCCACGACGAACGCGAACAGACCCTCAACCAGATCCTCACCGAGATGGACGGGTTCTCCGGCTCCGAGGGCGTCGTCGTACTCGCCGCCACCAACCGCCCCGACGTCCTCGATCCCGCGCTGCTGCGGCCCGGCCGGTTCGACCGCACCATCACGGTCAATCCGCCCGACCGCAAGGGCCGCGCCGACATTCTGCGGGTCCACACCCGAAGCGTCCCGCTGGCTGACGACGTGGATCTGGAACGGCTCGCCGCGTCCACCCCGGGCATGACCGGCGCGGATCTGGCCAACCTCGTCAACGAGGCGGCCCTGGCGGCGGCTCGGCGCGGCCAGACCCACGTCACCCACCGCGATTTGACCGACGCGCTGGAGAAGGTGCAACTCGGCACCGCCCGCAATGTGGTGTTGCCGCCCGAGGAGCGCCGCCGCACCGCCTACCACGAGGCCGGCCATGCGTTACTCGGCGTGCTGCAACCCGGCGCCGATCCCGTGCGCAAGGTGTCGATCATCCCGCGCGGTCACGCGTTGGGTGTCACGCTGTCCACCCCCGAGGACGACCGCTACGGCTACGGCGCCGACTACCTCCGTGGCCGCATCGTGGGAGCCCTCGGCGGCATGGCAGCCGAAGAGGAGGTCTTCGGTGTGGTCACCACCGGTTCCGAGAACGACCTCGAGAACTGCACCAACATCGCGCGGGCGATGGTCGGCCGGTGGGGCATGTCGGATGCCATCGGGCCCGTCTCGGTCCTCCCGAAAGAGGGCGACCCGCACATGGCCGGCGTCTCGGATTCCATGCTGGGCGCCGTCGACGACGAGGTCCGCCGCATCATCGACGACTGCTACGGCGAAGCACGCCGGCTGCTGCGCGAGAACCGCGACAAACTGGACAACATCGTCGCAGAACTTCTCGCCCACGAGACACTCGACGAACTCGAGGTCTACGCCGCCGCCGGCATCTCCAGGGAAGCCGCCGTCCACCAGTGACCTTTTGCTGCCGAGCAGACACATATGTCCCCGACACGCCGGGTGTGCGGGGACATTTGTGTCTGCTCGCGGAAGGAAGGGCGGGTCAGGCGCCTTGTTTCGGGATGTGCACGGTTGTCAGCAGCGCGAGATGGTCGGAGCCGGCGACCGTTTCCGTGCGCAGCGACGCGGCGGTCGCGCCCCGGGTCAGCACGTGGTCGATGGCCAACACCGGTGGCAGTGACCTATTGGCCGGAAACGTCGGCACGAACCCCGCCCCGGTCTGGTCCGCCGCGTCGCGGTAACCGTCGGTCAGCAGATCACGGAACTGCCGCATGTCCGGTGTGCTGTTGAAGTCGCCTGCGACGACCACTGCGCCCCGCCCGGCGATGTCGGCGAAATCGTCCAACACCGACTTCGTCGCCGCGATACCGCTCTGCCATTGGTCGACGGTGTCCGTCTCGTTCGCCACCGGCGACATGACATGCACACTGGCCACCAGCGGGTCGACATCGACGCTGGGAATCTGCAGCCGCGCCGCGGTGATCGCCACGTTGCGGGGTCGCTCGCGTGGCGATACCGCAGTGAGCGCAAACCTGCTCCACAGGCCGATTCCCCCGGCGCCCGACGCCGGGATGAGCACCCGATAGGGAAAGTCGTCGCCGATTCCCGCTTGTGAAAAGCGGTCGACCTCCCCCGGCGTCAGCTCCGACACGGTGATCACATCCGCGTTCTGCTTGGCCAGATCGACGAACGACGACGCGTCCGCTTCCCCCTTGCGCAGGTTCGACGACAATATCCGGACCGCCGCGTATTCACCACCATCCGCAGGCCTTCCGAGCTGCAGCGGCAACTGCACGACGAATGCCGCCGCGACAACCAACACCGCGACGATCGACAGGAGTTTTCGGCCGGCCAGCAGGGACAGCCCCAAGCCGGCCAGGGCGACGAACGGGGCGTACGGCGATCCGACGGCTATCACCAGGGCGAAGACATTCGACAGTGGCCGGGCTCGCACCACGAGCATGAAGACGGCGAAAAGCAGCGCGCCGACCGCGAACCCCGTCAGGCGTGCACGGACTTTGCGCGACACATGCAGCTTTCCCGACACCCGACGGCCACGCCTCCCCCCCTATGCGCCAGCAATTGACGGCAGGCTACCAGCGCCAGGCTGGGTTCGTGAGGATGGCAAATCCGCACCGGTGAGGCGCCGAGGCGCTCTGATCGCTCCCGTACCAGGCGAGCGTGAAGGATGTCGTCAGGCCGGTGATATCAGGCGCTATCATAGGCGTATGAGTGACGTCTTGATCCGGAACATTCCAGACGACGTGCTGGCCGGCCTGGATGCGCGAGCGGCTGAGTTGGGCTTGTCGCGCGTCGAGTACATCCGCCGCCGCCTTGCTCAGGATGCCCGGACGATGCGCGTTCGGGTCACCAGTGATGACCTTCGCCGGCTCGGACAGGTTGCGGCTGGCCTCGCTGATGAGGAGCTCATGCGCGAGGCTTGGGGTCGGTGACCGAACAGGAGTGGCTGATCGACAAGTCCGCCCTCGTCCGGCTTGCACAGAGTCCGGATCGGGACCTCTGGGCGAACCGCATTGAGCGGGGAATGATCCACATCAGCACTTTGACTCGCCTGGAAATTGGCTATTCGGCGCAATCCGGTGATGTCGCCCGCCGTGAGTTCCGCGAGCCGCCCTTGGCGGCAATGCCAGTCGAGTATTTGACGCCGAAGATAGAGGACCGCGCGTTGGAAGTGCTGATTCTGCTGGCCGATCGGGGTCAGCACCGCGGTCCATCAATTCCCGACCTCGTCATCGCGGCCACCGCCGAGCTTGCCGGGTTGACAGTCCTGCACGTCGACAAAGACTTCGACATCATCACCGCGCTGACCGGACAGCCGGCAAATCGCCTGGCCTACAGCGGCACCGCCAAGGCGGAATGACAAGATGGCGAGTGTGCACCCACTACGAGGGTGCGCTGCCGTCGAACGCGCCGCTCGACTTGCCGAGTGCCCCCGACGATCGCGACGGTACTCGGTCCGAATCCCGGACGGTACGGCCACAGCGAATACGTCCCCGGGAGAGTCGCAGGATGCGAACCGCTGGGCCATCGCCCGCAAGTTGTTGTCGGTGGGATTCACCAGACTATGACGTGACCGCCGTTGCGCGTAATCTTCACGTATTCGAGTTCCAAGCCGGAAGGAGGCGCGGTGTCGGATCTTGCAGACTTGCCCCGTGGTCTGCTGAGCCTCGAACAGTGGGATGCGCTGGAACTCGACCCGACGCGACGGTGGGAACTCAGCGAGGGGACCCTCATCATGTCGCCGCGTCCGCAGCTATGGCATCAGCGCATTTCCAGAAGGCTCACCCGCCTTCTCGAAGATCACCTGCCGGATGGACTCGAGGCGGTTCCCGAGATAGAAGTGATAACCAGTGCGTCGTTCCCGCCGAGTGTGCGGGACCCTGACATCGTCGTGGTTGCAGAGCATCTGTTCGAGGGGCGCGCTGCCCGGGTCCCGGCGGCGGATGTGGTGCTCGTCGTCGAGGTCGTATCGCCAGGCTCACGTGGGACAGACCACGTCATGAAGTTGTACGAGTACGCCAAGGCCGGCATCGAGAACTACTGGATCGTCGATCCGGATGCACCGGCTGATGACCGATTCCTGGCCTATCGCCTCGACGGCGGAATCTATCGACGAGTTACGGCGCTCGATGGAGACAGCGTCCGTGTGACCGAGCCGACAAATGTGGAGTTCACGATGGACGAGTTGACCGGCCGCTGACTCCTCCAACCCGGCGCCGCCGTGCCAATCCGCGCCAATCTCGGCAGTGAATTCGCGAAAGCCTTTGTGCATCGCCAAGACGTTCAAGGGGGCACGCAGCCTTGCAGGGAATCGGCTTCGCGCAACTGCATAGTGCGTCAAGGACGCCGCAATGCGTGGGGGGCGACGGCGTCGCGATGGTCGGCGAAGCCGGCGATGACTTTGCTGGGGCTGCGCCTGCGTAGGGGCTGTCGCGACGGGTCTCGCCTTCTACCCGGATTGGGAAAAGGGATTGGGGATGGCCGGCTTTTACTTGGGCGCGATGACCGTGGCTGCGTATGCGTACACGCCCTACATCAAGATCGGCGGCAAGATATACGCGCTCACGGTCCAAGACAGCCAACCTGACGCCCATGATCGATCCGTCAAGACGCACGCGAGTGCCTCGATGGAGGCAGAGCACGATCCCGCTCCGGATGCATACAGCGGACTCCTTTCCGCGACGAAAATGTGGTGGGTCCTCATACCCGTGCTAGTTATCTCATCGGGCAACCTGTATGCATTTGCGACGGTTGAAGGCGAGGCCTGGGTTGCCCTCATCGGGATAGCATTCCTGGTGTTTCTTGCCGTTGCCACTGGCTACGGCGACGCCAGTTGGGGCTATGGAATCGCGCGCGGACAGCATATTCAGTTCGGCCTAGCGGCAATTGCCACCGTAGGCGTTTTCGCGATGCTCTATCTGGCGGCTTACCACACCGGCAAACGCTTGCCACTGCGGCCGAAACAATCGATGGATTACCGCGCCCACCCCGGTCACGGGAAAGTCGATTAGCACGAACACGACGGAATCCTTGCGGAGCGGACGCCGACCGCGCCGCCGGATCGAGGTCTACGCCGTCGCCGGCCTCCCGAAGGCAGCTGCCGCGCACCAGTGACATCTGGGCTTGGCTCGGTGGCCGCGTCCCCCGCGACGAACACCGCGACGCACGGTCACTCGGTGCGGCAGCTGCACAACAGTTGTACGAGGCGCAGAACGCCGAACCCGCGCGTGCCCGTGGGCGAGCATTGGACCCTACAATGTTCCTGTAGTCACGTTCCTGTAGTCACCAACGCGACCCGGGGTAACACGTGCCAGATCCTTTTTCTGCAAGCCCAGATGGGTTACGCGCCGCATCCGCGGAATTGATTGGACGAGGACGTCACGTAGCGTCTGCCGACTCATCCGCAGCCGTTGGCTCGAGGGCTTCCAGGGTTGGCGCCGCGGCCATGTCTGCAGCTATCGCGGCCTTCAACCAGGCATACGGGAACCGCCTAGCGAATCATGGGAAATCGATCGGGGTGGCGGCGGGCAGCTACCGCGTCACTGACGAAGGCGCGGCCGCCGACGTTGTGAAGGTGTCGGTGTGAGCGGGTTACTCCGGACTCCCATGACATCCGGCGCAGCGTCGGGCCCTGGTGCCGGTGTCCCCACGCGCTCAGAGATCGAAGGCTGGATTGACGCCATCAATGACCTGTCCTCCTCGGCGGCGGCATATCGGGCCGCCGCGGAGAAAATCGAGATCACAGCCGACAGTCATTCGCAGCAGCTGTCCGCCCCCGGCGGCGCGGAATGGACCGGGGATGCTGCCGATACCGCACAGGAGGCTGGCTACGCCGACCGAGCAGTGGTCTACCGGGCGGGCGGCCACAAGCGGGAGATGGCGAGGGCAGCTGATCTCGGCGCAGGAAACCTGTACCAGGTGCGACAACGGGCCCTGGATACGATCTCTGAGGCGGAAGCTGATGACTTCAAGGTCGGCGATGATTTGACGGTCACCGACCTGCGCCGGTACACCAGCCGCGAGCTGCACGCGTATGCGGAGCGCAAGGCCAGAGCCGAAGAACATCACGCCGACATCGCGAAGTGGGCCGGCATCCTGGCCTCCGAGGACGCCCAGATCGGCGCAAAGCTGCAAGCCGGAGCCGCCGCTCTCGACGGCATGATTCCGGCGGAATGGACCACGCGCAACGACGGGACCGTCCATGCCGTCGACTTCAAGCAAGGACCCACTACGGATGGCGAGGCTCACACGCCGAACATCCCGGGACCGAAGCCGCCGCCACCTACCGATAGCGGACAAGCGCCCCACGGTTCACAGCCGTGGTACAGCCGCGGCGATGACATCCTATTCGAGGAGGTCGCCGAGAAAGCTGCCGACGCGGCCGAGGCGCAAGGATGGACACAAGCAGCACGAAATCTGCGGCACTATCTCGAGAACTCGGGCGAGGACTTCACCGTAAATCCTGACGAGATCATGCGCGATGTTCCGAAGACCCAACAGATGACGAACGAGATCGCGAACAGCGAGGTCGAACGGATTGCGGCCGAGGCGGCCGCTACCGGCAACTATGGGACGCCAGTTCAGTTCCAGTCCGACTGGAATGGACCGTACATCGGACCCGAAGACAGCAAGGACTGGTTCTACGCCATGGGCGGCATACAGCAGTCGGTAACCGGCGTCGTTACGGTGCATCCCCCTACGGAACCGGGAGGGGAGCCCACCGTGACCGTCGACTACCAGACGCACGTATTCGACCGATACAACTGGAACGGAAGGCGTAACGATCAGCGACGAAAGAATGGGCGCTCTCCACACCGCCGGGCTTGCAAAGGAATACAACATTTCCGGATCGGGGAGTGTGCACCACTACGAGGGTGCACTACCGTCAAACACGCCGCTCGACTTGCCGAGTGCCCCCGACAATCGCGACGGTACACGGTCCGATCCCGGACGGTACGGCCACAGTGAATACGTCCCCGGGAGAGTCGCAGGATGATCCGAGCGAGGCGCTCACTGCTGCCTGGTGTCGCGATGCTTCTCCTATTGATAGTGGGTTCCTGCTCGAAGCATGACGATCCAGTGGGCCAAGCGGTGGGCGCACGCAACGAGACGTCGACAAGCCCCGACCTGATCAGAGAAGCTTCGGCCTTCGGCGGTCTCGAGTTGCCGCCGAATGCCGAGGTGCTACAGGCACGCGTGGACAGTGCGCTCGACACCAGATACCAGCTGGCGCTTCGGACCGATCCCGGCGGATTGACGACGTTGCTCGCTGACTCCCATTTCGACAAGCCGCTCATAAGGGCGTATCCGCCATTCGACGAGCTGCTTGCCGGCCCCAGCCTGGCAGGCTCCCCCACTGTGTTAAAGGCCCAAGACCGCTACGAAAACGCCGAAGGCAGATCGGTCTACCGCACACTCATTGTCGATGAGCGAGATCCAAACATCCGGTTCGTCCACATCAGCTTGAACAACACCTGACCTAGAGAATTCACTCCGGATCCGCACCGGCCCTAATCGTTCTGCGGCGCCCGAAGTACGGTCGTTGCTCTCGGCAGGTTCAGTCGGCGAGCGAGCGACCGGCTCAGAGCAGGCCGAGCAGCTGAAGGTCGGTGACGTACTTGACGATGACCTCCCGCCTCACGTGTGGAATGTCTTTGCTGGGGCCAATTTTCGCTTCCTGCACCGCGGCGCGGAAACGGTCGGTCGGGGCCATGGCGCCGCGCAGCGGCCGGCTCGGGTGGCGGTAGTTGTGCAGCAGCGGTAGCAACGAGGCCTGGCGCTGCCGTTCGGGCAGTGCGCGGATCGCGGTCTCGAACCGTGCCAGCCACTGGTCATAGTCGCCGACCCGCTCGATCGGGTACCCGGCCTCGATCAGCCAGTCGACGAACTCGTCCTGCCCGATGCCGTCGTCGTACGGGTTCATCACGTGATAGGTCTCGAACCCGTCGACGACCCGCTCACCGAGCGTGGAGATCGACTCGGCGATGAACTCGACGGGCAGGCCGTCGTAGTGGGCGCGTTGCCGGTTGCCGTCGGCGTCGAGCTCGTAGAACGACGCGGGCGCGGTGCCGGTGGCGACGAGGCTGAGGATCAACCGGGTGAACATGTCGGGCAGGTTGAGCTGGCCCGCGTAGGTGGTGTCGGCCAGGATCATGTCGCAGCGGAACACCGAGACCGGCAGGCCGCATAGATCGTGGGCCTCGCGCAGCAGCACCTCCCCGGCCCACTTGCTGTTCGCATAGCCGTTGGCGTAGTCGTCGTCGACCCTGCGGGTCGCGCTGATCTCGCGGATGTCGGCGTCCTCGGTGAACTCAGCCGGCTCGACGCCCGCGCCGACGCCGATGGTCGACACGTACACCAACGGCTTCTGCTTGGTGGTGAGCGCGATGCGGATCAACTCCGCGGTGCCGAGGGCGTTGGGCCCGAACAGCTCTCGGTAGGGCAGGACGTGGTTGACCAGTGCCGCGGGATCGACGATCAGGTCGACGGTGTCGGCCAATCGCTGCCAGGTCTGTCGGTCGAGGCCCAGATCGGCCTCGCCCTTGTCGCCGGCGATGACCTCGAGGTGATCGGTGGCCAGGTCGCGGTAGTGCCGCAGCAGTTCGGGGTCGCCCGAGTCGAACGTCTTGTCCAGCCGTGCGCGCGCGGCGGCGTCGTCCTTGGCGCGCACCAGGCAGATCAGCTTGCCGTCGACCAGGTCCATCCGCTCGAGCCACTCCAAAGCCAGGTAGCGGCCGAGGAATCCGGTCGCCCCGGTCAACAGCACCGTGCGGACCTGCGTGCTCGCACCCGGCAGGGACGGCGCGTTCGCGAGGGTCTGCGCGTCGATGAACTTGTCCAGTGCGAGGTCGCCGGCGTGGACCTCGGTGGCGTCGCGGCCGTGCACCGACGCGAAGGTCGGACGCTTGGCACCGGGCCGCCGCTCGGCCTCGATGTAGGCGGCGACGGCCTGCAGGTCGGTGGCCGGGCTGACGATCACCCCGACGGGCACGTCGACGTCGAAGATCTCACGCAGCAGGTTGGCGAACGTCAACGCCGACAGCGAATCACCACCGAGGTCGGTGAAGTGCACATCGGGCTGCAGGTCACCCGCGGCGGCGCCGAGCAGCGCGCCCGCGGCCCGGCTGACGGTCTGCAGCACCGGAGCGTCGGCACCGCGGTGACGCAGGGCGTGAAGCTCGCCGGCCTGCCCCTCGGCCAGTTCGGTGTAGAGCCGCTCGAGCTGATCGCCGTAGCGCTCCTTGAGCTTTGGCCGTGCGAGTTTGCGAATGCCGGTGAGCAGGCCGTTCTCCAGGGTGAACGGTGCGGTCTCGACGATGAAGTCGCGGGGGATTTCGTAGGACTGCAACGCGGCCGCCTTGGCCACATCGTGCAGCGATTCGGCTACAAGGGCTTTCACGTCCGGGTGGGCCAGTGCCTCGTCGGTCGGCACGACGACGGCGAGCAGGTAGGGGCGGGCACTGTTGCCGTACACGTAAATCTGCCGGATCACCGGGCTGTCACCGAAGATCGCTTCGAGCTTGGACGCCGCGACGAACTCGCCCTGCGAGAGCTTGAGCACGTTGTTGCGCCGGTCGAGATAGGCCAGCTGGTCGGGTCCGGTCTCGGCGACGATGTCCCCGGTGCGGTAGTAGCCGTCCTCGTCGAACATCTCGGCGGTGACCTCGGGGCGCTTGTAGTAGCCGGGGAACAGGGTGTGCGACTTGACCAGCAGCTCGCCCCGCGGATGCGGCCGGTCGCTGTTGAAATAGCCGAGCTCGGGGACGTCGGCGAGCTTGTAGTCGATCACCGGCGGCCGTTTCACCTGCCCGTCGATGAACACCAGGCCCGCTTCGGTGGAGGCATAGCCGTCGATCAGGTGCATGTCGAGCAGGGTCTCGACGAACGTCTTCATCTCCGGGGAGATGGGCGCCGAGCCGGTCATCGCCATGATGTAGCGTCCGCCGAGCAGACTCTGCCGCAGCTCGGCCAGCACGTCGGCCTCCTCGGCGCCGCGGCGGTCGATCTCGCTGCGGACCTCGTCGAAGATCATGTCCCAGATGCGTGGGACGAAGGTCAGCTGGGTGGGCCGGACCAGCGCGAGATCCGCCAGGAATGTCGAAAGATCGCTCTTGGCGGCGAAGTATGCGGTCCCGCCGGCCCCGAGCGTGCCGTAGAGCAGGCCGCGACCCATCATGTGGCTCATCGGCAGGAAGTTGAGCGTGATGGACGGATAGACAGCCCCGTCGCCCCAGCCGCCGCGGGCGGACTGGCGCCACGAATTGGCCACCATCCGCTCGGGATACATGGCGCCCTTCGGTGTTCCGGTGCTTCCGGAGGTGTAGATCAGCAGCGACAGCGCCTCGTCGCTGTCGGAGCTCACCGGCTGCACCGCCGGAAGCGACGTCCCGCGGTCGATCACGTCGACGAGCGTCTCGACGGGGAAGTCTTCGGGCAATCCGGCCCTGGCGGCGTCGAGGGCCTCGCGGTGGTCGTCGGCCTCGGGCCGGTAGTCGAATACCACGAGGCGCGACGGCCGGTGGCCGGTGCGGATCAACTCGACCGCGTCAGCGAGGAAGTCGATGCTGGAGGCGACGACGGTGGGTTCGGTCTCGGCGACGATGGGGAGAAGTTGAGCGGCCGGCGCGCTGGTCTGAAGCGGCACCGACACTGCACCGAGCATGATCAGCGCGATGTCGACGGTGGTGTAGTCGACACTGGCGAAGCCGACAATGGCGACACGGTCGCCCGGGCTGACCGTGTCGGCGAGTGCACCGTGAACGGCGCCGACGCGCCGGGACAGCCCGCCGTAGCTGATGGTGTCGAACCGGGGCAGCAGGTGGATCGATGTCCGGCCCGTGGCGTCGGTCACAAAGTCGACGGCGCGCTGCCCGAGAGCGGGGCGATCGGCATAACCGTCGAACACGGCCTGCACCACCTGCGGCAGGCCCAAGGCAGGGTTTTCGATCGCAGCGGACACCGCTTCGTCGGGTGCCGCGGCGGCGAACTGCTGGTCAGCGGCGTACAGGTCGGCGACAAGCTCGGCGACGGGGCGCACGGGCCGCTCGCCACGGGTATCGGTAGGCATCACAAATCCTCGATCAGATCAGGGCAATCACGGGAAACCAGACGGGGCGCCACCCTGCGCCCGCTGTTAAACGACGTTAGCACAGCTAACTTATCTGGCTCCGCGCAACTTATCTGGCTCCGCGCCGGGCTCGAGCGAGAGACTTCCCGCTCACCCCGCCGGGACATAGTGTGGTCGCCGTGGTGGACACGGTGGACTGGGAGCGAACCCTTGAACAGATTCTGGGCGAGCACGGCCCGTTGCACGAGGACGACATCGCACAACGGCTGCGCGACATCGGCGTGGCCGATCCGGACACCTTGCTGGACCGCCTTCTCGATGAAATTGCTTGTCCGGCACGGAAACTAGTCGACGACCGATGGGTGTGGCTGCCGGCAATCCTCGCCGGGCGAGTGTTCACGCACCGGCTCGACGCCGACGAACTGGCCCACGACCTCCTCACCGTGACGCCGGACCTGGACCCGATCACAACGCTGTGTGAGCACGAGCCGTACCGGCAGTTCACCGACGGGTCGGCGGCGCACGTCGTGCTGGCCGGCTTCGACGACGATCTGCTCGAACAACGTGGCATTGCGGAGGAGGCGATCGACCCGCTCGGCGCGCTGCTGCTGGCGCCCGGCACGCTGGCGGCACTGGGCGTCGCCGAGGGCGACCTGGTGGGGGTGCGCCTGACCGAGCAGGGCCTCGTAGTCGAACGGGTGACCCGCCCCGGCATCCCCGCGCCCGCAGCTGCCGCGGTGGGCCAGCGGCTGGCCGCGATGGTCGACGGCGAAGAGCCGCAGCACTTCGACGTGCCGGTATGGACGGCGTGCGCCGAGGACCCGGCGCTGTTCACCCAGCCGCTGCCGCCGCTGTGCGAGATCGCCGACGACGCCGGCCTGGCGAGCGAGGGCGAGTGGCTCGCACCCAGCGGATTCGACTTCGAGCGCTGGCGTCTCGACCGCGGATGCGCGCGGCTGGCCGAGCGACACGGCCTCGACCCCGACGACGCGTTCGCGCTCTATATGCTCGTCCACATCTACGGGCAGATGTCGCGGCTCACGATGGAGGCGGCCGACGAGGACGCACTGCCGGAGGTGGCGCTCGCCGCTGCCGGCGCGGACGCGACGACCCCCGAACCCGCGGAAAAGCCGGCGGCCCAAGACCTCTCCGATCTGGTCGGCGAGCTCGGGGCCGCGCTCGCCGACCCGCTGCTGGCCGAGCTGCTGGTGGCCGAGACGGTCGGCACCGGGCGCGCCGGAGCCTCCGGACTGGGCTTGTTGGCGGAGGTGCTGGAGCCGAAGGTGCCGCGCGCGGCCAAGGTGGCGTGTCGGTGGCTACGCGCAGTGGCGCTCGAGCGGCTCGACGACATCGAGCAGGCCGAGCGCGAGCTGCTCGCGGCCGAGTCGATGGATCCGGACTGGCCGCTGCCGCTGTTCGATCTGGCCCGCATCGCCTCCGATCGCGGCGACGCCGAGCGGGGGCTGTCGCTGCTGCGCCGCGCCGGGGCCGCCCCGGACCATCCGCTCGTGGAGCTGCTGGAGCAGCATCGGGTGCAGCAGCGCCGAGACCTCGGCCGCAACGAGCCGTGCTGGTGCGGGTCCGGCCGCAAGTACAAAAAGTGTCATCTCCGGCGCGAGGAGTTGCCCCTGCCCGAGCGGACGGGCTGGCTGTACACGAAAGCCGCGCAGTACGCGCTGCTGGACGGCTGGCACGACGAGCTGGCCGCAGCGGGCGACGAACGGTTCCGCTACGGCCACCTGGATCCCGACGCACTGTTCGAGGCGCTGGCGGATCCGTTGGTGATGGACGCGGTGCTGTTCGAGGGCGGCGCGTTCGCGGAGTTCCTCGATGTGCGCGGTTCGCTGCTGCCCGACGACGAGCGGTTGCTGGCCGAGCAATGGCAGCTGGCAGGGCGGTCGGTGTTCGAGGTGGAGCAGGTGCACAGTGGCCACAGCGTCACGGTGCGCGACCTGCGCACCGGCGACACCCATGAGGTGCACGAGCGGGCGGCCAGCCGCCAACTCAAGGTCGGGCAGCTGATCTGCGCACACCCGCTGCCCACCGGGGACACCATGAACTTCTTCGGCGGGATAGAACCGGTCGAACTGCACCAACGCGACCGGTTGATCGACCTTCTCGACACCGAACCCGACCCGGTGACGCTGGTAGGGCATCTGAGCCGACGGTTCGCACCGCCGGCGCTGGCCAACACCGAGGGCGACCCATTGGCGATCTGCGAGGCCACCGTGCGCGTCGGCGACCCAGCCGAGATGGAGGCCGCCTTGGACGACATCTACCACCGCGACGACGAAGAGGATGCGACGCGGTGGTTCGAACACGTCACCACCGACGGCATGCCGCGCATCCGGGCGGTGCTGACCCTCGACGGCGACGAGCTGCGGGTCGAGACCAACAGCGAGAAGCGAATGGATCGGGTGCTGGCGACACTGGCACGCTGCGACCCCGCGATGGAGGTGCTCGACGACTCGCGCCGGCCCCTGCGCAACGCCCGCGACGTCGCGGAGCTGGCCAAGCAGCTGCCCGCTGCAAACGACGACGCAATCGATCCCGACGACCCCGAGCTGGCCGCGTTTCTCGACGAGTTCGTCCGCGACTACGAAACCACGTGGCTCGACCAGCCCCTTCCCGCGCTCGACGGCCACACCCCGCGGCAAGCCGCCGACGACCCCACCCGCCGCGCCGACCTCATCAGACTCCTCGACACGTTTCCCGCCGTCGTCCCGGGCACGGCCGGTATGGACCCCGACCGGCTCCGCGCCGCGCTCGGCCTCGGGTAAGCGGTGCAGCCGGAGGGCTACCACCACCTCTGCGGCCCAAGTTGTAGGCACTTCTGCAGGTCGGCGTCGGCGGCCCGCACCGCGGCTTCCTCGACGCCGTAAGCCACCGCGACGTCAGCGAAACGGCCCGTTGTGAGGTTCGCACGCCGGCACACCAGTCGTTCGATGCCCGCGGCGAGCACCGCCGGGCCGTGCACGTCGACAAACCCTTCCTCGTCGGGCAACCGCCACAGCGCCGCGAGGCAACGCAGCACCGTGGGCAGGCCGAATAGGGGAATCGCGTTCCGCCACAGCGATTCGCCGACCGGGCCGAGCGGGACTCGGGGTGGCGGCGGCGCCTGCACACCCGCGCGGCCAGGTCCGTTCACCCATCGGCGCAAGTACGCCGACTCGAAGGGCCAGTCGTAGGGCAGGACCTCGTCGATCTGTCCAGCGCCCCCTTCCGCTTGCCAGCGAAGCAGGAAGGGGAACCGCTTCCCCGCGGCGGTCTCCACGTAACCCATGGACGCATGGTGCACGCCCGACGATGACGTTGTCGTCTGCGCGGCGACGGCGACCATGTCCTCGGTCGGCGGGAGCCCGATGGCCCAGGCCGCACCCGACGGGCCGTACAGCCGGATCGCCGCCGCCGCCGGTGAATTGGGCGCACAGTGCCGCGCGAGCCGCCGGTCGCGGCGAACCACCGCGTCCCACACGTATCGGGTGAGTTTGTCGCCGACTTTGTCGGGGTTGGCTGACCTCGGCCCGGGATCGGGGCGCACCACCGGCCGGTGCGGCCTCGGTGTAGGCGGTGGCGTAGGCGGTGGTGTGACAACCTGTTGGGCCTTCGCAGCCGGCTTTGCCGACGGTCTGGCGGGCTCAGGTACGAGCCGAACCGTGGGCCGGGGAACGCATGCGGTGCAGCCGAGCCTCGTCTTGGTGGCGACGAGTCGTTCATCGGCACCGCAGTGTGGACACGCGATGTCGGCGAACCGGGCGAGCGGAATCAGCCAATCGATCATCAGCGGGTAACGTCGGTCGCCGCGACGAACGTCGACCGGCAACCGCCATACCGGTATCTCGTAGATGTGCAGCCGATAGGGTCGGATCTCCTGGCTGGCTCGGTATTTCTGCCGAGTCTCCTCGATCCGCCGGGCACGCTCGCTCCGTACACTTTCGGCGCGTGCGTCCAGCAGCTCCCGGCGGTCGGCAGGTGCTTGCTCGCGCCGACGCTCCAGGGTCGCGAGCGCATCCCGATAGTAGGCCTCGACGCGGTCGAGCTCCGCGTCGCGCGCCTTGCCGATGTCGTCACCCAGTTCGGATCGCCGCCGCTCGGCGCACTGCTCGATGACCCGGTCCGCATACCGAATCGCCGCGCTCAAGTCCTCAGGCAGCGGTGCGTCGTCTTTCGGCACCGCTGACAAGCCGGCAAGCTTCGTGCTGACCTGGGTGTCGAGCCGGCGTTGCGATGGCACGTCCACCCAGCATTCGGCGCATTCCTGGTAGTGGTCGTCGCTTGACAGCGTGTAGTCGACCAGCGCCCCGACGCGCAGTATGGCGCGCACCGATCGTGTCGGTGCACCGTTGGCGTCGATGCGTCCGTGCTCGACGGTGAACTGATCGCGCGCCGCCGCCTGCAGTTGCTCGGCCGGGGGTGGCGGCGTGGCGGCCACCGGAACAGTCAGCGCGCCGACGTCACCCACAGCGAGCACCTCGTCGGCGCACCGGCTCAGCGCGGGATGCCCGGCCGAGAGCAACGTCGCACCGTCCTCGCGAGCGACGTCGGGATCGGCGGTGACGTGCAGCTCCTCCGGCAGCTCCAGCGCGGTCTGCAGCGCCGACGGGAGCATCACCATCGTCGTGTCACCGACGAATTCGGTGAGCCCGCCGCTCGCCTCGACATACCGCAGCCAAAAGCCCAGCCCGACATCGGCGCTCGTCACGATGGCTCCCCCACGAGAACGTCGACGCCTTCCCTACTTTTCAGATAGCCGCGTCTGGCCTCGGCGAGCGCGTTGCCCAAGGCGTCGAGCCGTCGCTCGAACTCGTCGTCGTCGACGGCGTCGACGAACGCGTCGAAAACCTCGGTCTCGAAATCGAAGTCGTCGTCGACCCGCCCGAGGATCATGTCAAGTTCACCGACGACCAGTTCGAACAGATTGATCTTTGCCTCCAGCACGTGCATGACCCGTTGTTCGATGGTCCCCCGGCAGACCAGGTTGGTCAGCGTCACGTCTTGTTCCTGGCCGACCCGGTGAAGCCGGCCCAGCCGTTGCTCGATCTGCATCGGGTTCCATGGCAGGTCGAAGTTCACCATCACGTGGCAGAACTGGAGGTTACGACCCTCACCCGCCGACTCTGTCGAGAGCAGGACCGGCGTGTCAGCGCGGAACTGTCCGATCGCCGCCTCCTTCTGCGCGCGGGTGAGGCTGCCGTGATACACCGCCGCCGACAGCCCGGCGCGCTCGACCGCTCCGGCGAGCACATCCAGTGTCTGCCGAAACCCGGTGAATACCAAGACCTTCTCCCCTGCGGTGACGTGGCGCCGAAGGAGTTCGACCAGCACCCGAACCTTGTCCGGTTCCGGGATGGCTCGGGCGCGTTCGGCGAGGTCGTCCCAGCCGAGTTTCGCCAGCGTCGGCGCGGCGGCCGCGGGGCTGGAGCCGGCCAGCCGAGTCAGGCCGCGCAGGGCCAACCGGGTGCGTCCGGAGTCGGTCGCCGCAGCCCTGACTCGCCGGACGATGTCGGCATAGAGACCGGCCTCGTCGATGCCGGGCGCCACCAAAGTGGTCTCGGCGAGGCGCGGCGGCAGCATCACGGCGACCTCGCTGCGGCGATGCCGCACCATCACCTCCCGCGTGCGTGCCTGCAGCTCCTCGAGGTTGCGCGGTTTCGACTCCACCGACGCGGCACCATGTTTGGCGCGGAACTGCGCAGGTGTGCCGAACAGTCCGGGCGCGACGAGACTGACCAGCTGGTACAGGTCCGACAACTTGTTCTCCACCGGCGTTGCGGTCAGCATCAGCAGATAGCGGGCGCGAAGCCTGCGTGCGAGCCTGCCCGACGCGCTTCGAGGGCTACGGAGCCGGTGCGCCTCGTCGAAGATCACCAGGTCCCAGTCGGTGCCGGTCAGCCGGCCCAGCAACGGATCGCGCCGAGCGGCGGCAAGCGAGGCGATAAGGACCGGCCGGTCTATCCCGGTTTCACGCCCGGGTGCCGAACCTGATCGGGCGATTGCGGTCGGCAACCCGAACTTCCGTTCGAGCTCGTCGCGCCATTGGTCGACAAGCCCCGCCGGAACGACCACCAGCACACGGTCGGCGAGCCCGCGCATGCGTAGCTCGGACAGCACCAACCCGGCCTCGATCGTCTTGCCGAGGCCCACCTCATCGGCCAGGATGCCTCGTCCACGCATCCGCCGCAGCACGGTCCGCGCGGCCTGCAGCTGATAGTCGAACGGTTCGAACCGCAACCGCGGTAGCGCAAGGAAGGTGTCGAATCCCGGCCGTGCCCAGACCTGAACGGCGTCGTCCACCAGCGCGGACCAATCCGGTTGCAGCCGTGCGCCATTGCGCAACCGCGCGAGCAACGGCAGGTAGGCGGACAAGTCGGCTGCCGACGTCTCGGCGGCGTCGATGGTGACGGTCACTGGGCCTCCCGACAGGCTGGTGCATGCAAAGCTCTGCGCTGACCGTACCGGCGGCAACTGACACGACCGACCACCCGCGCCGATGTGTGACAAATGTGCCTGATGTGACACCGTCGGCCAGCGGGCAACTTGCCGAGCAGACGGAAATGTCCCCGACACGCCGGGTGTGCGGGGACATTTGTGTCTGTTCGCGGGGACTCGCGGAAATTCGCGGGGATTCGCGGGGATAGGTCACCTACGGGTCGACGGCACGGTCATCGCACCCTTACGGCCGACCGATCCCCCGGTATGTCCAGCCGGCGTCGCGCCACAACTGCGGGCTGAGGCAATTGCGGCCGTCGATGATGGCGCGTCGTCGCACGAGGCCGCCGAGTTCGTCGGGATCCATGGCCACGAACTGCTTCCACTCGGTCAGGATCATCGTCATGTCGGCGCCCGCACATGCCTCTTGAATGCTCGACGCGTACTGCAGTGTCGGGAACAACTGCCGCGCGTTCTGCATCGCCTCGGGGTCGTACACGCTCACCGCCGCGCCTTGGAGCTGCATCTGCCCGGCGATGTTCAACGCCGGTGAATCCCGGACGTCGTCGGAATCCGGTTTGAACGCCGCGCCCAGCACCGCCACCCGCGTCCCGATGAAGGAGCCGCCCGAAGCCTCCCGGGCCAACTCCACCACCTTGTTGCGCCGCCGCATGTTGATGCTGTCCACCTCGCGCAGCAGCGCGAACGCCTGGCCGGCCCCCAACTCACCGGCCATCGCGATGAACGCGCGAATGTCCTTCGGCAGACAACCGCCACCGAAGCCGATGCCGGCGTTGAGGAACCGCCGCCCGATCCGGGCGTCGTACCCGATTGCGTCGGCCAGCACCGACACGTCCGCGCCGGTGGCCTCGCACACCTCGGCGATGGCGTTGATGAACGAGATCTTCGTGGCCAGAAACGCATTCGCCGACGTCTTGACCAACTCGGCCGTCGCCAAATCGGTGACCATGAACGGGATGCTCTCCGCGAGCAACGGCGCGTAAACCTCACGCGCGCAAGCCTCCGCGTTACCCGGACGGTCGCGATCCACGCCCAGCACGATCCGGTCTGGGTGCAGCGTGTCCTCGACCGCGAACCCCTCCCTCAGGAATTCCGGATTCCACGCGAGTTCGGCCTGCTCACCGGCGGGCGCCAGCTCCCGCAGCCGGGTGCCCAATCGGGCCGCCGTACCCGCAGGCACCGTGGACTTCCCGAAGATCACCGCCGGGCGGGTGAGCAGCGGGGCCAGCGACTCGACCACCCCGTCGACGTAGCGCAGGTCAGCAGCGAGCTCGCCGTGCTTCTGCGGGGTGCCGACAGCGATGAAATGGACATCAGCGAACTCGGTGGCCTCCTCGTAGGAGGTGGTGAACCGCAACCGTCCCGCGTCGACGTTCGCCCGCAAGACCTCCGGTAGCCCGGGCTCGAAGAACGGGAGCTCACCGGCGGCCAGCTTGGCCAGCTTCCCCTCGTCGATATCGACACCGAGCACCTCGTGCCCTAGCTGGGCCATGCAAGCGGCATGGGTGGCACCGAGATAACCGGTGCCGAAGACTGCGATGCGGCGACCCATCGACCCCCCCTCCAGAATCTCCCGTGGGTCATCCTAGCGGGCAAGTCCGCAACACCGCTTGGTCTCACGCCTCCGCGAAGTTGCGGGTCACCTGCGGGTCGACGGGGATGCCCGGGCCCGTCGTCGTCGACACGACGATCTTCTTCAGGTAACGGCCCTTCGACGCCGAGGGCTTGGCCCGCATGATCTCGTCCAGCGCGGCGCCGTAGTTCTCGACCAGCTTCGTCTCGTCGAACGAGGCCTTCCCGATCACCAGGTGCAGGTTGGCCTGCTTGTCCACCCGGAAGTTGATCTTGCCGCCCTTGATGTCGGCCACGGCCTTGGCGACATCCGCGGTCACCGTGCCGGTCTTCGGGTTCGGCATCAGGCCACGCGGGCCGAGGATGCGGGCGATGCGCCCGACCTTGGCCATCTGGTCCGGCGTCGCGATCGCCGCGTCGAAGTCCAGCATGCCGCCCTGGATCTGCTCGATCAGGTCGTCGCTGCCGACGATGTCGGCGCCGGCCGCCTTCGCCTGCTCGGCCTTGTCGCCCACGGCGAACACCGCGACGCGCGCGGTCTTACCGGTGCCGTGCGGCAGGTTGACGGTGCCGCGCACCATCTGGTCGGCCTTACGCGGGTCCACACCCAGCCGGATCGCGACCTCGACGGTGGCGTCCTGCTTCTTCGACGACGTCTCCTTGGCCAGCTTCGCAGCCTCCAGCGGCGTGTAGAGCTTGGTCTTGTCGACCTTCTCGGCGGCTTCGCGGTATGCCTTGCTGTTCTTGCTCATTGGATTCTCCTAGTTGCTGAGTCGTGGTGCGGGCCGGAGCTGGCCCTCCCACCGATGACCGTTGTCGAGATTGCGCTCACGGTTGTGCAGGATCGAAATCCGCGACCCTCGGTGCAATCTCGACGGACAAAACGGATCTACTCGACCGTGATGCCCATCGACCGGGCGGTGCCGGCGATGATCTTGGCGGCCTGATCGATGTCGTTGGCGTTCAGGTCCGCCTTCTTGGTCTCGGCGATCTCACGCACCTGATCCCACGTCACCTTGGCGACCTTGGTCTTGTGCGGCTCACCGGAACCCTTCGGCACCCCGGCGGCCTTGAGCAGCAGCTTGGCTGCCGGCGGCGTCTTGAGCGCAAAGGTGAAGCTGCGGTCCTCGTAGACGGTGATCTCCACCGGAATCACGTTGCCGCGCTGCGACTCGGTCGCGGCGTTGTACGCCTTGCAGAACTCCATGATGTTGACGCCGTGCTGACCGAGCGCCGGACCCACGGGCGGGGCGGGGTTGGCCTGCCCGGCCTGGATCTGCAGCTTGATCAGCCCGGTGACCTTCTTCTTCGGGGCCATGCTGTGTGTGTTCCTCTTCTTTTTCGGGGCTTGCGTTTAGATCTTGGAGACCTGTTGGAAGGTCAGCTCGACGGGTGTCTCACGACCGAAGATCGACACCAGCACCTTGAGCTTCTGCTGTTCGGCGTTGACCTCGCTGATCGAGGCCGGCAGCGTCGCGAACGGACCGTCCATGACGGTGACCGACTCGCCGACCTCGAAGTCGACCAGGATCTCCGGACGCTCCAGCGTCGCCTCACTCGAAGCCGCACCGGCAGCCGTCGAGCCGGCCTTGCCCGGCTTCTTCGCCGCGGCGGGCGGCAGCAGGAACTTCACCACGTCGTCGAGGCTCAGCGGCGACGGCCGCGAGGTCGCGCCGACGAACCCGGTGACACCCGGGGTGTTGCGCACCGCGCCCCACGACTCGTCGTTGAGTTCCATCCGGACCAGGATGTAGCCCGGCAGCACCTTGCGGTTGACCTGCTTGCGCTGGCCGTTCTTGATCTCGGTGACCTCTTCGGTCGGCACCTCGACCTGGAAGATGTAATCCCCCACATCCAGGTTCTGCACGCGGGTCTCGAGGTTGGCCTTCACCTTGTTCTCGTAGCCGGCGTAGGAGTGGATCACGTACCAGTCGCCGGGCTGCCGGCGCAGTTCCTTCTTCAGCGCGACGGCCGGATCCTCGTCTTCCGCCGGGGCTTCCGCGGCGGTCTCTGCGGGCACGTCGTCGGTGGCCGCCTCTTCACTCACCTCGCCGCCCGCGACGTCGGCATCCTCGTTCGCGGGGTCAGTGTTCGCAGTATCGGTCGTCATGTCGGTCTCATCGGTATCGACCAGGTCGACGCCCTCGGCCGAAGGCGTATCGCCCTCGAAGCTCGTCACGGTTGTAGTCCTCTCTTGTTACTGGTCGATCCTCGGCTAATCGCCGAACACCAGTCCGACCAGTCGGGCCATGCCATAGTCGAACCCGGCGATCAGCGTCACCATGAACGCGAGGAAGACGAGCACCACGCTGGTGTAGCTGACCATCTGCTTGCGGTTCGGCCAGATGACCTTGCGCAGCTCGGCGACGACCTGCCTGATGTAGTTGACGACGAACAGGAACGGGTTCGGGTAACGACCCGGCTCCTTCTTCGCGGTCTTTTTCTTGGTGCCGGTGCCCGAGCCGTTCTCGGTGCCCGAACTCTCGGTGAGCTCGGTGGCATCCGATTCGGTGTCCGTGTCGGCGGCCGCGCGCCGGGTCCGTTTGCCGGTGGGGCGCAGCGGCCGGGTCACCACAGCGGTGTGACCGCGGGTGTCGTCGACGCCGTCGGTCTCTGCGTCGTTGCCGGTGCCTGCGGAGCCGGCACTGTCGCGCTCGTCGCTCACCGCATGCCTTTCGTCTCAGGTTCGTGTGGACTCTTCGTTCTCGTGATGGTCTGGGTCATCACCATCCAGTGTCCACGCTTGTCCAGTATTCAGTTGGCAGGGGCGACAGGACTTGAACCTGCAACCTGCGGTTTTGGAGACCGCTGCTCTGCCAGTTGAGCTACGCCCCTTCGGGGACGACATTGCTGGCGCTGTCGTCACCGCGTACGGGGCTCACACAATTCGCGCGCTTCCAGACGTTCAGTCGGAAGCGCGCTGTAATGGGAAAACCCCGGTCACCGAGTTTAGCGCGCAGCCCGTCGGACTTCCTAATCCGCTGCCCAGCGACTACTCGCCGGCGGCCGTGCGCACGACCTGACCCGTCTGCGGGTCCCACCTCACCGAGATCGAGTTGTCGCCCTCGTGACCCATCAGCGTGGTGAACGACTCCATGACCACCGCGCCGGTCGGGTCGGTGAGCACGTTTCGGGTGGTGACGATGTCGGCGCCGAACCGCTCGTCCACGGTCTCGACGTGCATGGTGCCGGTCAGCGCGTCGCCGGCCACGATCGGCCGGTGGAAGAGGAACTTCTGGTCGACCTGGACGATCTGCATGGTCTCCAGGCCCACGTCGACGTTCTGGAAGAAGTGGTTCTGGATCATGACCGCGAAGATCGACATGAAGGTGGGCGGCGCGATCAGCGCCTCGTGACCCATTTCGGCGGCGGCGTCCTCGTCGAGGGTAGCCGGATCGGTGGCCTTCACCGATTTCGCGTACTGGCGGATCTGCTCGCGGCCCACCACGAAGGTGTCCGGATACTTCCAGACCATGCCGCGGATGTCGGTTTTGAGTGCCATGAGATGCGCCCCTCGCCTACGCCAGCGTCGCGACCGCGACGGCCCGGCCGAAGATCTTCTTGCCGCCTGCGGTGGCCGCCAGCGCGATGGTCACCGACTTGGTCTCCGGGTCAGCCGATTTCACGCGACCGCTGAAGACGATCTCGGCGCCCTTGCCGTCGTTGGGCACCGGCACGACGGCGGTGAAGCGCACGTTGTACTCCTTGACCGCGGCCGGGTCGCCCACCCAGGAGGTGATGTAACCGCCGCCGAGTCCCATCGTGAGCATGCCGTGGGCGATGGCGGTGTCGAGTCCGACCTGCTTGGCGATCTCGTCGTCCCAGTGGATGGGGTTGAGGTCACCGGAGACGCCGGCGTAGTTCACCAGGTCCTGGCGGGTGAGGGTGATCACCTTCTCCGGGAGCTGATCGCCGACCTTGATCGAATCGAACTCACGCAGTGCCATTGCTGAAGCCACTCTTTCCGTCTTCGTCGCTACGCCCCGCGAGGGTGGTGTAGCACTCCTGTACGACCTCACCGTTGTCATTGGTGATGACGTTCCTGGTGGTGATGATGTCGGTGCCGTGCGCCTTGCGAATCGAGTCGATGTAGACGTCGCAGTACAGCGTGTCGCCGGCCTTGATCGGGCGGACGAACTTCAACGCTTGATCGACCTGGACGATCTGGGCGTCGCTGATGGCGATGTTGTTGGCCTCGAACATCGCGTACTGGGCCTGGTAACCGAAGACCGAGATGAATGTCAGTGGCGCCAGCAGGGCGTCGTAGCCGAGTTCGGCGGCCGCCTTCTCTTCGAAGAAGGCGGCGTCGTCGTTCTTGACGGCCACGGCGTACTCGCGGATCTTCTCCCGGCCCACGACGTAGTGGTCGGGGTGGCGGTAATGCGTCCCGACGAACTTGTCCAAGAAAGACACGAGTGTTGAACCTATCTAGTCACCGTGGTCTCAGCCACCGGGCGACCGATCAGCGCGACTCCTTGTGCGCACGGTGCACACCGCAGTTCGGGCAGAACTTCTTCAGTTCCAGCCGGTCGGGGTCGTTGCGGCGGTTCTTCTTCGTGATGTAGTTGCGGTGCTTGCACACCTCACAGGCCAAGGTGATTTTCGGCCGGACGTCGGTACTGGAGGCCACGTCAGCTGCCCTCTTTCAGATCTCGTGTCGTTTCTCGTGCTCTGTAGCGGTGGGGGGGCTCGATCCCCCGACCTCACGATTATGAGTCGTGCGCTCTAACCAGCTGAGCTACACCGCCATTCCAGGCGCCTACCACTCGGCGGTCGCCGAGCCCCCTAACGGAATCGAACCGTTGACCTTTTCCTTACCATGGAAACGCTCTGCCGACTGAGCTAAGGGGGCCTGACCCTCGACTCGGGCAAGGCCGTGCCGTGGGCATTGAAGAGAGTACAGTCTGGCCCGCGCGGGAGCCAAACCGCTGGTCAATGCAACCGTACGCGGGCCCGTCTACATTCCCTTTACGACAGCCCTTTACGACAGCCCTTTACGACAGCAGCCAGTCGTTCGGCGAGAACAGCTCGCAGTGCAGCCGGCCCGCCGGTACGCCGCGCTCCTGCAGCTGAGCCCGGACCGCCTGCACGAAGCCGTTGCCGCCGCACAGGTACACCTCGGCGTCGGCGGGCAGCTTCGCCGCACTCGCGTCGAGCAGCCCGTGGTGGGCCACCCCGTCGGCCTCCTCGTACCAGACGTCGAGCGTGGCGTCTGGCAGTGCGGCGACCAGTTCCTGCTGACGGTCCTTAAGCGGGTGCGTCGCGGCCGAGCGGTCGGCATGCCACACCTTCACGGTGGTCTCGGGCGCGACGGCAGCGAGGTGTTCGAGGATGCCCACCATCGGGGTAATCCCGATACCCGCGGACACCAGAACCAGCGGCCGGTGGTGGGTCTCGGGGTCGGGTAGGTCGCCGAAGGGCACGGTGACGTCGAGGAGGTCCCCGCGGTGCACGTTGGCGCGCACCCAGTTCGACACCTCCCCGAGCGGGCGTACCGCGAATGTCAGCTCGCCGTCGTGCGGGGTGTTGATCAGGCTGTACTGGCGCAGTTGGCGCGCCCCGTCGGGCAGCGTAACCCCCACCGAGACGTACTGGCCGGGCCGGAATGTGGGGAACGGCTGGCCCGTCGAGCACACAGTCAGCAGGACGGCGCCGGACGGATCGTCGGTGCGCGCGACGACCCGCGCGCGGCGGTAGACGTCCCCGTCGGCGACGCCGGCCTCGGCGTATAGGCCGCGCTCCAGCCCGATCAGGGTGCGCGCCATCATCCAGTAGACGGCGTCCCAAGCGTCGGCGACCTCCGGCGTCACGGTGTCGGCGCCCAACACTTCGATGATCGCGGCGAACAGATGCTCGTGCACGATCTCGTACTGGTCGGCGGTGATGCCCAGCGAGGCATGCTTGTGCCCGATGCGCGAGATCAGTTCGGCCGGATTCGGCAGGTTCGGGTCGACGAGGTGCGTCGCGTAGGTCGCGATGGACGCCGCCAGGGCCCGCTGCTGAGCGCCCTGGGCCTGGTTGCCCCGGTTGAACAGGTTGCGCAGCAACTCGGGGCGGGCGGCGAACATCCGGCTGTAGAAGACGGTCGTGATTTCGTCGATGCGCGCGCCGACGAGCGGCAGCGTCGCGGTGATGATCTGCCCCTGCTCCGGGCCGAGTCCTTCGCCGGCGGAAACCTGCGGGGTGACGGTCATCGGATGGTCCTTTCATCGGTGGGGTCGTGCAGCGGCGCTCCGAGGGTGAATCGGGCGAGTTACACACTTCGCACGCTATGGAAACGCGTAGATGGGCTGCACCTTTTTCGGGTGTGCCGTTGAACACCCCGCGCACGTGCGGTTTCTCCACCAGCCGCTTTAGGCTGTCCGGCGTGCCGAATTCAGAACGTCTCTACTTCCGCCAGCTGCTCGCGGGCCGCGACTTCGCCGCCGGCGACATGATCGCCACACAGATGCGCAACTTCGCCTACCTCATCGGCGACCGGGAGACCGGCGACTGCGTCGTCGTCGATCCGGCCTACGCCGCCGGCGATCTGGTCGACGCGCTGGAGGCCGACGGGCTGCATCTGTCTGGCGTGCTGGCGACCCACCACCACCCCGACCACGTCGGCGGCTCGATGATGGGCTTCCAGCTCAAGGGGCTGGCCGAACTGCTCGAGCGGGTCAGCGTGCCGGTGCACGTGAACAGCCACGAGGCCGACTGGGTTTCCCAGGTCACCGGCATCGCCCGCAGCGACCTGACCGCCCACGACCACGGCGACATCGTCAGCGTCGGCGGCATCGACATCGAACTGCTACACACCCCCGGCCACACGCCGGGCAGCCAGTGCTTCCTGCTCGACGGTCGGCTCGTCGCCGGGGACACGCTGTTCCTCGAGGGCTGCGGCCGCACCGACTTCCCGGGCGGCAACGCCGACGACATGTTCCGCAGCCTGCAAGCGCTGGCCCAGTTGCCGGGCGACCCGACGGTGTTCCCCGGCCACTGGTACTCCGCGGAGCCCAGCGACGCCCTGTCGAACGTCAAGCGGTCGAACTACGTCTACCGCGCCCGCGACCTCGACCAGTGGCGCATGTTGATGGGCGGCTGACTGCGACGCCCCATCAGAGAAGTAGGCCCACAGGGTACGCCTGGAGTGACAGCCATCACACCAGGTTGGCTGACAAGATGTCCCGGTGAGTGACGTCCAGGGGCGGGTGTGGCGGAACGGTGAGCCGCAGGACGATTTCGAGTTCTCGAAGATCTCCGACTACCTCGCCGAAACGGGCACTCTTCTATGGACCGACGTGTACGCCTCCGACCACGCCATCCTCAAGGACCTCGCCCACGAACTGGGCCTCAACGAGTGGGCCGTCGAGGATGCCGTCGCCGAATCGGAGCGCACCAAGGTCACCGTGTATTCGACGCACACCTTCTTCACCGTCTACAGCGTCGACACCCACGAGGCGCAGAGCGACACCGACTCTGCGTTGGCGATCCACCGCATCTCCGGGTTCGTGCTGCCGCAGGGGCTGATCACGGTGCGGTTGTCGCCGGACTTCGACATCGACGCGGTGTCGGAGCGGTTCGACGAACTGGGCGGACAGGAGTTCGGCGTCGGCGCGCTCGTGCACGGCCTGCTCGACACGGTGGTCGACGGCCACTTCAGCGCGGTGCAGTATCTCGACGACGCCATCGAGGAGATCGAGGACGCGTTGTTCTCCGACTCGATGCCGCGGGGTGGGCTGCAGCGCATGACGTTCCAGTTGCGCAAAGATCTCGTGCACCTGCGGCGGGTGGTGCTGCCGATGCGTGAGGTGGTCAACTCGATCCAGCACCGGCGCCTGGACGCGAGGATGTCAGCCGAACTCGACCCGCGGTATGCCGACCTCTACGACCACGTGCTGCGCGCGTCGGAGTGGACCGAGTCGCTGCGCGACATGATCACCACAGTCTTCGAGACGAACCTGTCGCTGCAGGATGCGCGGCTCAACATGGTGATGAAGAAACTGACCGGCTGGGCGGCGATCATCGCCGTGCCGACCGCGATCACCGGCTTCTACGGGCAGAACGTCATCTATCCGGGCATCGAGACGGTGACCGGATTCGTCACGAGTTCGGTGCTCATCGTCCTGCTCGTCGCGATCCTCTACGTCACGTTCAAACGCCGCGACTGGCTCTAGGGTCGGTGCCGTCGTGCGCGCCCTACGACCGTTACCGACACCAGGGTCGTTGATCACCCGCCCGCGCCGTCGGGACAACAGCCCTGTTGACGGTAACCAGCACAGCATCGACGCGGTGACCCATACCCAGAGCCGGCCGGCTTGTCGGTGAGGCGGGTCATCATCGCGGCATGTACCCGATCGTGGGTTCCGAGGAGATCGCGGCCGGGCGGCTGACACGGGCAGCGTTGCGGTGGCACTACACCGCCATCCACCCGAACATCTACCTGCCCAAAGGAGCTCCCCACACACCTGACGCAAGGACCGAGTCGGCGTTCCTGTGGACAGGACGGAAGGGCATCGTCGCCGGGCGGGCCGCCGCCTACTGGCACGGGGTCCGCTGGGCCCTGCAAGACCATGACATCGAGGTGATCTGCAGGCATCGCAGACCCATACACGGTGTCGAGATCCACGACGAACGCATCGCCGCAGACGAGATCTGCACCCGTGGAGCCCAACTCCTGGTCACCTCGCCCGCCCGCACCGCTTTCGATGTCGGTCGCCGCCTGCCCCGGGTGGAAGCCGTCAGCGTGCTCGACGCCCTCTCGGCCGTGACCGGTGTGACGGCCGCGGACGTCCAGGCGTTGGCCGCCCGCTACCCGGCGAGTCGCGGGATTCCGGCGGCCCGCGAGGCCGTCGAGCTGATGGACGGCGGTGCCCGATCGCGGGAGGAGACAGTGATCCGACTATTGCTGATGGACTCCGGTCTTCCCAGACCCGGTACCAGCATTCAGCTCGAGGACAGGCACTGGTCGACGCGCATCGCCGTCGGCTGGGAGTTCGCGAAGGTGGGAATCAGCTTCGAGCCCGACGGCCGCCTCGAGCGGTACTCAGCCGTGCAGCAGCTCGAGAGTGAAGAACTGGTGCAGCGGTTGGGGTGGTTGCATATTCGCGCACATCCGTGGCGCAGCCTCCACATCGTCCGGTTTCGCGCCCGAGCGGCGCTCATGTCCCGTGCTCATCGCACCTGGAGTGGCGAGTGGGTGCCCACCAGATCGGCGGCTCAAGCGCGGCTCGCCCACGATCAGTCGGACCCGCGATCTATCGTTTGAGTCGATGCCATTCCATCTGCACCGGGCACAGCGCACCGATCTGCTGGCCGACGGACTCGGTGCGCTGCTGCGGACTCCGCCGGCCGACCCGTTCGCCGAGGACCTCGTCATCGTCGGAGCCAAAGGTGTCGAGCGGTGGCTGAGCCAGCGGCTGTCGCACATCCTGGGTCGCGGTTCGGGCCACGACGGGGTTTGTGCAGGCATCACCTTCGGCAATCCGCGCTCGCTCATCGCTCAGATCATGGGCGGATCCACCGGCCCCGACGACGCCGACCCGTGGGCCGCCGACACCCTGGTCTGGCCGCTGATCGAGGTCATCGATGACAGCCTCGACCAGCCGTGGTGCACCACGCTCGCCACCCACCTCGGCCACTTTCAACACGGCGAGGAGAAAGAGCTCCGGCAGAGCCGCCGCTACGCCGTCGCCCGCCGCCTGGCCGGCCTGTTCGCCTCCTACGCCCGCCAACGCCCACAGCTCCTCGTCGACTGGCTTGACGGCAACACCGCAGACCTCGACGACGACCTGCACTGGCAACCGCACCTGTGGCGCGCGCTCGTCGCTCACATGCCCGCCGACCCCCCGCACATCCGGCACGCTAAAACTATTGCGCGGCTTGGTGAGTCCCCCACCGACCTGCCCGAACGCCTGTCGCTGTTCGGCCACACCCGCCTGCCCTCCACCGAAGTGGAGCTGCTCGAGGCGCTCGCCAGCCATCACGACCTGCACCTGTGGCTGCCGCACGCCAGCGCCGACCTGTGGGCATCGCTGCAGACCCACCGCGGCCCCGTCCGCCGCCGTGACGACACCACCCACCGCGTGGTCGGCCACCCGCTGCTGGCCACCCTCGGCCGCGATCTGCGCGAACTGCAGCGCAGCCTGCCCGGCGACCCGCAGACCGACGACCATCTCGGCGACACCGGCCATCCCGAAACCCTGCTCGGCTGGCTGCAGTCCGACATCGCCGCCAACGCGGTCCGCCCCGCGGACCGCCGGCTGCCCCACCACGACCGCTCCGTACAGGTGCACAGTTGCCACGGCGCCGCCCGCCAGATCGACGTCCTGCGTGAGGTGCTGCTCGGTCTGCTCCTCGACGACCCGACGCTCGAACCCCGCGACATCCTCGTCATGTGCCCGGACATCGAGCACTACGCGCCGCTGATCGTCGCCGGATTCGGGCTCGGCGACGTGGTCCACGGCGCCCATCCGGCGCACCGGCTGCGGGTCAAACTGGCCGACCGGGCGCTCACGCAGACCAACCCGCTGCTCGGCGTCGCCGGCCAACTGCTCGACCTCGCCGGCGGTCGCGCCACCGCCACCGAGGTGCTCAACCTCGCCGAGGCACCCCCCATCCGGGCATGTTTCGACTTCAGCGACGACGACCTCGACGCGATCGGCGACTGGGTGCGCGAGGCCAACATCCGGTGGGGCTTCGACCGTGCACACCGCCATCCCTACGGCGTCGACTTCGTGCAGAACACCTGGCGTTTCGGTCTCGACCGGGTCCTCGCCGGTGTGGCGATGTCCGACGACGCACACGCCTGGCTCGACACCACCCTGCCCCTCGACGACGTCGGCAGCGACCGGGTCCAGCTCGCCGGCCGCCTCGCCGAATACGTTTACCGCCTACAGGCCTGCGTCGACACCCTCAGCGGCACAAAGCCTCTGGACGGATGGCTCGACGCGCTGCGCACCGGCATCAACCGGTTGACCGCCGTCCCCGACGACGACACCTGGCAGACCAGCCAACTGGAACGCGAGTTCGCCGACGTGCTGACCCAGGCCGGGCCGCGAAGCGGCACCCTGCTGCGCCTGCCCGACGTCAAGGCGCTGCTCGACAGCCACCTCGCCGGGCGCCCCACCCGCGCGAACTTCCGCACCGGCACGCTGACGGTGTGCACCATGGTGCCGATGCGTTCGGTCCCGCACCGGGTGGTGTGCCTGGTCGGTCTCGACGACGGCGTGTTCCCGCGGCTCGGTGTGGTCGACGGGGACGACGCGCTGGCCCGCGACCCGATGACCGGCGAACGCGACGTCCGCTCGGAGGACCGCCAGCTGCTGCTCGACGCGATCGGCGCGGCGACGGAGAAACTGGTCGTCACCTACACCGGCGCCGACGAGTGCTCCGGGCAGCGCAGGCCGCCGGCGGTGCCTCTTGTCGAACTGCTCGACGCGCTCGACATCACCACCGAGAGCCCGGTCCGCGACCACATCGTCGTGGAACACCCGTTGCAGCCCTTCGACGTTCGCAACGTCACCCCGGGCGCGCTCGGAGTGCCCGGCCAGCCGTTCACGTTCGACTCGACGGCGCTGACCGCCGCGACGGTCGCGGCCGGTGACCGCGCGGAGCGCCCCGGCCTGCTCAGCCGGCCCCTACCGCCGCCACCGGAGCACGACGTCGCCCTCGACGACCTGACCGGCTTCTTCAAGGATCCGGTCAAGGGGTTCTTCCGCGCATTGGACGTCACGCTGCCGTGGGACGTCGACGCCGTCGAGGACGCGATGCCGGTCGAGATCGACGCGCTGGCCGAATGGCAGGTCGGTGAACGCATGCTCGACGACATGCTCCGCGGCCTCAATCCCGAACAGGCGCAACAGGCCGAGTGGCGCCGGGGTTCACTGCCGCCCGGCCGGCTGGGCTGGCGCAAGGCGCAGGAGCTGCGCGACCAGGCCGCCGCGCTCGCCACCGCCGCACAGCGGCACCGCGGGCCGCCACCACAGGCGTACGACGTCGACATCCACCTCGGCGGTGGCCGCCGCGTCACCGGCACGGTGCCCAAGGTGTACCGCGACCGGACGGTCACCGTCACGTACTCAAAGCTCGACGGCCGCCACCTGTTGGCGTCGTGGATCCAGTTGACCGCGTTGGCCGCTCAACGCCCGGGCACCGACTGGGCGGCGGTCTGCATCGGTCGCGCCAAACGAGGCACCACCCCGCGGGTCCGGCTGCTCGGCGCACCGGACGACGCGACCGGTGTGCTGCGGGATCTGGTGAGCATGTACGACGCGGGGCGCCGCGAGCCGATCCCGCTGCCACCGAAGACCTCGTACGCATGGGCCGAGGCGCGTCACCACCGCGGAGAACCGCGGCGGGAGGCGGGGTTCCGCTGGAGATCCGGCCGCTACCCGGGTGAGGACGCCGAACCGGCCAACGTGCGGGTGTGGGGACCGCACGCCCCGCTGGACACGTTGGTCGCGGCCGGCCTCGACGGGTACGCCTGCCGCCTGTGGCTGCCGATGCTCGAAGCCGAGAAGGACTGATGCGGGGCCAGATGCGCGATCCGCTCCGCTCCTCGCTGGATTTCGACCTGCTCGGCCCGCTTCCCGCACCACGCACCACGACGGTGCTCGAGGCCAGCGCGGGCACCGGGAAGACGTTCGCGCTCGCCGGGCTGGTGACGCGCTACGTCGCCGAGGGCGTCGCGACGCTCGACCAGATGCTGCTGGTGACGTTCGGCCGGGCGGCCAGCCAGGAACTGCGGGAGCGGGTGCGCGGCCAGATGCGCGACGCGCTGGTGGCCTTCGACGATCCGTCGACCGTCGGGGACAACGAACTCGTCGCCCACCTCATCGACGCCCCTGACGAGGAACGGCACCTCCGCAGGCTACGGCTGCGGGACGCGTTGGCCGGTTTCGACGCCGCCACGATCGCGACCACCCACCAGTTCTGTCAGCTGGTCCTGAAATCACTTGGGGTGGCTGGTGATACGGATACCGGCGGGCAGCTGGTGGAGAGTCTCGACGAGCTGACCGCCGAGATCGTCGACGACCTGTACCTCGCCCACTTCGGCCAGCAGCGCGACGATCCGGTCCTGACCCGCGGGCAGGCGTTGGCACTCGCCGGTGAAGTCATCCGCAACCCCGGCGCCGAGCTGCGACCGCGCAAACCGCCACCAGAAACGGTGGCCGCGGTGCGCGTCGAGTTCGCGGAAGCCGTGTGTGCCGAACTCGAGAGACGCAAACGCCGCTCGGGCGTCCTGCATTACGACGATCTGCTGTCCAGGTTGGCCAACGCGCTCGCCGACGCGGACTCCCCGGCCCGCACCCGCATGCACCGCCGCTGGTCGATCGTCATGGTCGACGAGTTCCAGGACACCGATCCGGTGCAGTGGCAGGTGATGGACCGGGCGTTCACCGGCCGCTCGACGCTGATCCTGATCGGCGACCCCAAACAGGCGATCTACGCGTTCCGTGGCGGCGACATCGTCACGTATCTGCACGCGGCGAGCACGGCCGGGCACCGCCAGACCCTGGGCACCAACTGGCGCAGTGACGGCGGCCTCGTCGACCGGCTGCAGGCCGTGCTGCGCGACGCCGAACTCGGCGACCCCGAGATCGTCGTACGGCCCGTCGAGGCCCGGCACCAGGGGCGTCGACTCCAGGGTGCGCCGCACAACGATCCCTTCCGTCTGCGCATCGTCTCGCGTGACACCTTCGGCACCCGTGCCGACAAGGCGATCCCGATGGACAAGCTGCGACCACACATCAGCGCGGACCTGGCCGCCGACATCGGCCACCTGCTCGCCAGCGGAGCGACGTTCTGCGACCAGCCGATCGAGGCCAAGGACGTCGCGGTGATCGTCGAGACCCACAAGGACGCCCGCGCCTGCTTCGACGCGCTGTCGGTGGCCGGCATCCCGGCCGTCTACACCGGGGACTCCGACGTATTCAACTCCCCCGCCGGTGACGACTGGCTGTGCCTGCTGGAGGCGTTCGACCAGCCGCACCGCTCCGGGCTGGTGCGCGCCGCGGCCACCACGATGTTCTTCGGCCGCACCGCCGAAGAACTCGCCGCACAGGGCGACCCGTTGACCGACGAGATCGCCGAACGGCTGCGCGCGTGGGCCGACCACGCCCGTGAGCGTGGTGTCGCCGCGATCTTCGAAGCGGCGAACATGACCGGGATGGGACGGCGGGTGCTGTCCTGGCGCGACGGTGCGCGGCACATGACCGACCTCGCCCACCTGACGCAGGTGCTGCACGACGTCGCGCACCGCGAACACTTCGGCCTGCCTGCGCTGCGGGACTGGCTGCGCACGCAGCGCGAGGAGCGCAGCGGTGCCGTGGAACGCAACCGCCGCCTCGACAACGATGCCGCGGCCGTGCAGATCATGACCGTGTGGGTCAGCAAGGGCCTGCAGTACCCGGTGGTGTACCTGCCGTTCGCGTTCAACCGCAACATCCAGACGCGCGACTGCGTGCTGTTCCACGACGGCCGCACCCGCTGTCTGCACATCGGCGGCGACGACAGCCCCGACCACGCACAGGTGGAACGTCTCGGCCGCAGCGAGGCCGCAAGCGACGACGTGCGTCTGACCTACGTCGCGCTGACGCGGGCGCAGTCCCAGGTGGTCGCGTGGTGGGCGCCGTCGTGGGACGAACCCAACGGCGGGCTGTCGCGGCTGCTGCGGGGGCGCAGGCCCGGCGACACGACCGTGCCGGACCGCTGCGATCCGCCGAGAATCGACGACGGGGACGCCAGGACGGCGCTGCGCGCGTGGGCCGATCTCGGCGGGCCGGCGCTCGAGGACTCCCAGATCGCCGGACCCGCAGCACCCCATCCGCACGTGCAGCCGACGGGGCTCCAGGTTCGGCACTTCCACCGTGGCATCGACACCGCGTGGCGGCGCACGTCGTACTCGGGGCTACTGCGGGCCGCCGAAGAGACCGGGGGCAGCGGTGTGACCAGTGAACCCGAGGTGGTCGAACTCGACGACGAAACCGCCGGGGTGCCGATCTGGAAGCCCGACGACGAGGCCGCCGCGGTGTCCTCGCCGATGGCGGAGCTGCCGACGGGCGCGAAGTTCGGGTCACTGGTGCATGCGGTGCTCGAGCACGCCGACCCGTTCGCCACCGATCTCCGCGCCGAACTGGAGCGCAGGGTCCGTGAACACAGGGTGTGGTGGCCGGTCGACGTCGCTCCCGAGGTGCTGGCCGAGGCGCTGCTGCCGATGCACGACACCCCGCTCGGCGCGCTCGCACCGAACGTGACGCTTCGGCAGATCGGATTGCGGGACCGCCTGTGCGAGTTGGAGTTCGAGTTGCCGCTGGCCCGCGGGGACGTGCGCGCGGGTGCGCCGGCGATCACGCTGGCCGACGTGGGCCGCCTGCTCGGGAGGCACCTTCAGGCCGACGACGTGCTGGCCCCGTACGGTGCCCGGCTCACCGACCGCGCCCTGGGCGGCCAGTCGCTCAAGGGGTACCTGACCGGGTCGATCGACGCGGTGCTGCGGGTGGACGGCCGCTATCTGGTGGTCGACTACAAGACGAACTGGCTCGGCCAACCGGATTCACCGCTCACCGCCGCCCATTACGGCCGCGCCCGCATGGCCGAGGCGATGTTGCACTCGGACTATCCGCTGCAGGCGCTGCTGTACTGCGTTGTGGTGCATCGTTTCCTGCGCTGGCGAGTGCCGGGGTACGACCCGGAAGAACATCTCGGCGGCGTGCTGTACCTGTTCGTGCGCGGAATGTGCGGGGCGTCGACGCCGCAGGTCGACGGTGATCCGGCCGGTGTGTTCAGTTGGCGGCCCCCCGCTCCTCTCGTCGTCGCGCTGTCGGACCTGCTCGACGCCGGTTCGGCGGCCGCATCAAAGAACGCCGCATCAAAGAACACTGACGGTTTGGTGAGAATCGGCCTGCGGGTTGCGGCAACCGGGGGTACGCCACGTAGGGTGAACGAAGGTTGATCAACCAGCCGCGGCAGGTGGCAGACCGGATCGTTGGAACCGCCCCCCCGCAGACGCCGTCCGCCACATTTTTCTCATAACGCGCCCTTCTCATAAGCGCCGATGGCGCAGTTTCGGAGCTAGATCCCATGCCTTCTATCGACAATTTGACGTTCACCACCGAGTGGCTCGCCCCGTTCGAGGCCCGCATCACCGTCGCCGGATCCGTCGACGCGGCGAACGCCGCTGACTTGGAGGACTACGTGCTGCGTCGCGGTGCGAACTCGCGTCGGCTCACGCTCGACATGACCGGGGTCGACTTCCTGTCCACCACCGGGTTCTCCGTGCTGTGCACCATCGGCGAGCGCTGCGCGCGCGCCGAGGTGGCGTGGACGCTGGTGAGCAACCCGACGGTGCGCCGAGTCCTCGACATCTGCGATCCCCACTGCACGATGCCGCAGGCCGCCTGACGTCGGGAATCCGATAGGCCACACTGAACGGGTGACGGAACCGGGAGCCACACGCGTCGCTGTCTACCTCGACTTCGACAACATCGTCATCTCGCGCTACGACCAGGTCAACGGCCGCAGCTCGTACCACCGGGACAAGACCAAGGACGCCGACGACTTCGCCGAGAAGCTGCAGCGTGCCACCGTCGACATCGGCGCGGTGATCGACTTCGCGTCCTCGTTCGGCACCCTCGTGCTCACCCGCGCGTACGCGGACTGGTCCTCCGACGTCAACGCGAACTACCGCGGCCAGCTGGTGGCGCGCGCCGTCGATCTCGTGCAGTTGTTCCCGGCCGCCGCCTACGGCAAGAACGGCGCCGATATCCGACTGGCCGTCGACGCGGTCGAGGACATGTTCCGGCTGCCCGACCTGACCCACGTCGTGATCGTCGGCGGCGACTCCGACTACATCGCACTCGCGCAGCGCTGCAAACGGCTCGGCCGCTACGTGGTCGGGATCGGGGTGGCTGGCGCGTCGAGCCGGTCGCTGGCCGCCGCCTGCGACGAGTTCGTCACCTACGACGCGCTGCCCGGCGTCCCCGTCCCCACGCCTGTGGAGGCCGCCGACAGCGACAAGGCCGAGCCGGCCAAACGCACCCGCCGCCGCAAGCCGGAAAAGTCCGACGAGTCCGAGCCCGAGTTGGAGCCCGAGCCCGAGCCCGATCCCGCGGACGCCGCCACCGCGCTGCTGATGCGCGCGTTGCGGATCGGCCTGGAGAAGGACGACGCCGACTGGTTGCACAACTCGGCGGTCAAAGCGCAGATGAAGCGGATGGATCCGTCGTTCAACGAGAAGTCGCTCGGTTACCGGTCGTTCAGCGACTTCCTGCGGTCACACGCAGATCTGGTCGAACTCGACGAGAGCTCGACCACCCGCATGGTGCGGCTGCGCGGTGCCGGCGACTCATGAGCGTCGGCACCCTCGCGGTGACCGGGCTGCTCGGTGAGTTCACCGACGCGCAGGTGTTCGAACCCGCCGACGTGCACGTTGCCCGGCGGCTCACCGAGATGGCCGGCGACACAGAAGAATCCGTGGCGCTGGCCGTCGCGTTCGCGGTCCGCGCCCTGCGCAACGGGTCCGTGTGCGTGGACCTCGGCTCCGTCGCGACCCAGGTTGGCCTGCCCGCGTTACCCTGGCCCGCCCCAGAGTCATGGCTCGCGGCCGTGCGCGCGAGCCCGCTGACCGGCACGCCTCCGGTGCTGAGGCTCCACGCCGGGTCCTCGGGTGATCTGCTCTACCTCGACCGCTACTGGCGCGAGGAACAACAGGTGTGCGACGACGTGCTGGCGCTGCTGGAATCCTCGCCGTCCGGTGACGGGCCCGGCCTCGACCGCCTGTTCCCCGTCGCGGACTTTCCCGAGCAGCGTGTCGCGGCCGAAATCGCGCTCTCGCAGTCGCTTACCGTGCTGACCGGCGGCCCGGGAACCGGCAAGACGACAACGGTGGCGCGCTTGCTGGCGCTGCTCGCCGAGCAGGCCTCGCTGCGGAACCGGCCACCGCTGCGCGTCGCGCTGGCCGCCCCGACCGGTAAGGCCGCGGCCCGTCTGCTCGAAGCCGTGCACCTGCAGATCGCCGAGCTCGACGCCGTAGACCGCGACCGGCTGCCCGAACTGACCGCCTCGACGCTGCACCGGCTGTTGCAGCGGCGCCGGGACAACGCGTCGCGGTTCCGCCACCACCGGGGGAACCGGCTGCCGCACGACGTGATCGTCGTCGACGAGACGTCGATGGTGTCGCTGACGCTGATGGCCCGGTTGCTCGAGGCCGTGCGGCCCGACAGCCGGTTGCTGCTCGTCGGCGACGCCGACCAGTTGGCCTCGGTCGAGGCCGGGGCGGTGCTCGCCGACCTGGTCGACGGGCTGGGAGCGCGCGACGACGCGCGGATCGCCCGGCTGGTCACCTCACACCGCTTCGGCGCGCCGATCGGTGCGCTGGCTTCGGCGATCCGCGACGGCCGCACCGGCGACGTGATCGGCCTGCTGCGCGACGGCGGCCCCGACATCGAATGGCTCGACACCGACAACCCGGCTGAGCGGCTGCGCACAGTGCTCGTGCCGCACGCGTTGCGGCTACGCGAGGCGGCGATCCTCGGAGACGCGCGGGCAGCGTTGGCCACGCTCGACGACCACCGCCTGCTATGTGCGCACCGGCGTGGACCGTACGGCGTCCGCCAGTGGAACCGGCAGGTGGAGCGCTGGCTCACCGATGCGACGGGGGAGCCGATCTGGTCAGACTGGTACGCCGGGCGGCCGCTGCTGGTCACCGCGAACGACTACGGGCTGAAGCTCTACAACGGTGACACCGGCGTGACGGTCATGCGGGACGACGGGCTGGCCGCCGTCGTGGGTTCGGGCGCCGGACCGGTCGAGTTCTCCACCAGCCGGCTCGCCGACGTCGACACCGTGCATGCCATGACGATCCACAAGAGCCAGGGCAGCCAGGCCAAGGAGGTCACCGTGCTGCTCCCCGACGAAGAGTCACGGCTGCTGACCCGCGAGCTGTTCTACACCGCCGTCACCCGGGCGAAGACCAAGGTGCGGGTGGTCGGTTCCGAGGCGGCGGTGCGCGCGGCGATCGAGCGGCGCGTGGTGCGGGCGTCGGGTCTGGCGGAGCGGTTGCGCGGTCCGCGCCGAGATCAGACCTGAGTAGGGTTCCGGGGGTTCGCGCAGCGTTGCGCCTCAAATCCCATGGCCTCAAATCCCATGAATGAAGGGAGTGGGCGGCTTTGCGCACCACACCGCAGGAAGAACAGTCGGTACTCGCCGCACTGCGCTCACCCAGACGCCTCCGCACCGAGGTCCTCGCCGGACTGGTCGTCGCGCTGGCCCTGATCCCCGAGGCCATCTCGTTCTCGATCATCGCCGGCGTCGATCCGCAGGTCGGACTGTTCGCCTCGTTCACCATGGCCGTCACCGTCGCCATCCTCGGCGGCCGGCCCGCGATGATCTCGGCGGCCACCGGCGCGGTCGCGCTCGTCGTCGCCCCGCTGGTGCACAGCCACGGTCTGGACTACCTGATCGCCGCCGTCATCCTGGCCGGAATCCTCCAGCTGGTGCTCGGCGGCCTCGGTGTCGCCCGGCTCATGCGCTTCGTCCCGCGCAGCGTCATGGTCGGATTCGTCAACGCGCTGGCCATCCTGATCTTCGTCGCCCAGCTGCCGCATCTGCTCGGGGTGCCGTGGCTGGTCTATCCGATGGTCGTGGTCGGCATCGCGATGATCGTGCTGCTGCCCAGGATCACGACCGCCATCCCGGCGCCGCTGGTGGCGATCGTGTTGCTCACCGGCGCCTGCCTGGTCTTCGGCTGGTCGGTGCCCACCGTCGGCGACGAGGGGGAGCTGCCCAGCACGCTGCCGGCCTTCCTGCTGCCCGACGTCCCGTACACCCTCGAAACGCTCGGCGTCATCGCCCCGTACGCGCTCACCATGGCGATCGTCGGCCTGATGGAATCGCTGATGACCGCCAAGCTCGTCGACGACATCACCGACACCCACTCCGACAAGACCCGTGAATCACTCGGACAGGGCGCGGCCAACATCGTCACCGGCTTCTTCGGCGGCATGGGTGGCTGCGCGATGATCGGGCAGACGATGATCAACGTGAAGTCCTGTGGGGCGCGCACCCGGATCTCCACTTTCCTCGCCGGCGCCTTCGTGCTGGCGCTGGTCGTCGGGCTCGGCGACATCGTCGGGCAGATCCCGATGGCCGCGTTGGTCGCCGTGATGGTCATGGTGTCGGTCGGCACGTTCGACTGGCACAGCATCGCGCCGAAGACGCTGGCGCGCATGCCCAAGAGCGAGACCACGGTGATGCTCGTGACCGTCGCCGTCACCGTCGGCACCGACAACCTCGCCTACGGTGTGGCCGTCGGCACGCTGACCGCGATGGTTCTGTTCGCCCGGCGCGTCGCCCACCTCACCGACGTCGTCAAGGTGGACCGGCCCGACGAGGACACCCAGGTGTACGCGGTGAGCGGCGAGTTGTTCTTCGCATCGAGCAACGACATGGTCTACCAGTTCGACTACGCCGGCGATCCGGCCAACGTGGTCATCGACATGTCCGGCGCCCACATCTGGGATGCCTCGACGGTCGCGACGCTCGACTCGATCACCACCAAGTACGCGGCCAAGGGTAAGAACGTCACGATCGTCGGCCTCGATGACAACAGCGCCGAACGCCACCGGCGCCTCACCGGCCGGCTGGCAGGCTCACACTGAGAGAGCGACTCGCCCGTTACTGCTGACCACGGCGCGCCCGGCACCGTAGGGTGGCCCTGTGGTCGCCCAGATCAGTCGTCGGCGGACGGTGCGCGCCGACCCGCAGAGGGTGTGGGACGTGCTCGCCGATTTCGGGGCGATCGGTGACTGGATGTCGGCCGTCGACCACTCCTGCGTGCTGAGCACCGATCCCGACGGGCCCGTCGGCACCACCCGCCGCGTCCAGATCCGCCGCGTCACCCTGGTGGAGACGATCACCGAATTCGACGCCCCCACCACGCTGGCCTACGACATCGCCGGTGTCCCCCGCTGGATGCGCCGCCTCAACAATCGGTGGACGGTGCGGCCCGAGCGGCCCGGCGCCACCACCGTCACCCTGACCACCAGCGTGGACCTCGGACCCGGCCGGGTACGCGCCCTCGCCGGCCGGCTGGTCGGTCTGCTGATGGCGCAATTGTCCAACACCATGCTCGCTGGCCTGGCAACGCGATCGGAGACCACACATGTCTGAGCCCAGGCCCGACATCGTCATCCTGATGACCGACGAGGAGCGGGCCGTACCGCCGTACGAGGCACCCGAGGTGCTGGCGTGGCGCAGCCACGCGCTGCCCGGCCGCAGGTGGTTCGACGAGCACGGTGTCAGCTTCGCCCGCCACTACACCGGATCGCTGGCGTGCGTGCCCAGCCGCCCGACCATCTTCACCGGGCAGTACCCCGATCTGCACGGCGTCACCCAGACCGACGGCATCGGCAAGACGTACGACGACTCGCGGATGCGCTGGCTGCGCCAGGGTGAGGTGCCGACGCTGGGCAACTGGTTGCGCGCCGCCGGCTACGACACCCACTACGACGGCAAGTGGCACATCTCCCACGCCGACCTCACCGACCCCGCCACCGGGCTGCCGCTGGACACCAACGACGACGAGGGTGTGGTGGACCCGGCTGCGGTGCGGCGCTACCTCGACGCCGATCCGCTGGGGCCGTACGGGTTCTCCGGCTGGATCGGGCCCGAACCGCACGGAGCGGCCTTGTCCAACAGTGGCTTTCGTCGCGACCCGCTGATCGCCGCCCGGGTGGTGGGGTGGCTGGAGGACCGCTACGCGCGCCGCCGCGCCGGCGACGCTGACGCGCTGCGGCCGTTCCTGCTGGTGGCCAGCTTCGTCAACCCGCACGACATCGTGCTGTTCCCGCAGTGGGTGCGGCGCAGCCCCGTGAAGCCCTCTCCGCTCGACCCGCCGCACGTGCCCGCGGCGCCCACCGCCGACGAGGACCTGTCGACCAAACCGGCCGCCCAGATTGCGTTCCGCGAGGCCTACTACTCCGGCTACGGTCCGGCCGCGGTCATGGAGGGCACCTACCAGCGCAACGCCCAGCAGTATCGCGACCTGTACTACCGCCTGCACGCCGAGGTCGACGGTCCGCTCGACCGGGTGCGCCGCGCCGTCGTCGAGGGTTCGCAAGAAGCGGTGCTGGTCCGCACCGCCGACCACGGCGACCTGCTCGGCGCGCACGGCGGCCTGCACCAGAAATGGTTCAACCTCTACGACGAGGCCACCCGGGTGCCATTCGTCATCGCCAGGACGGGTTCGCAGGCCACCGAGGCCCGCACGGTCACCGCGCCCACCTCGCATGTCGACCTGGTGCCGACGCTGCTGGGCGTCGCCGGTGTGGACGTCGCCGCGACGGCTGCCGTGCTCGCCGAGGCGTTCACCGAGGTGCACCCCCTGCCCGGCCGGGACCTGATGCCCGTGGTCGACGGGGCCGGACCCGACGAGGACCGTGCGGTGTACCTCATGACCCGCGACAACATACTCGAAGGCGACAGCGGCGCATCCGGTTTGGGGCGCAAACTGAAGCGCACCGTCAATCCCCCCGGCCCGCTGCGCATTCGGGTTCCCGCCCATGTGGCGTCCAACTTCGAAGGACTGGTGACGCAGGTCGACGGACGGCTGTGGAAGCTGGTGCGCAGCTTCGACGATCCGGCCACCTGGACCGAACCGGGCGTGCGTCACCTCGCAGCCAACGGTCTCGGCGGCGAGGTGTACCGCGCCGGCCCGCTCGACGACCAGTGGGAGCTCTACGACCTCACCGACGACCCGACCGAAGCCGTCAACCGTTGGGGCGACCCCGAACTGCACGAGCTGCGCGCAGACCTGCGGCAGCAGCTCAAACACGTCAGGACCGAATCGATCCCGGAGCGCAATCAACCGTGGCCTTACGCAGTCCGCCGCCCACCGACCGGACAGGTACGCGTCGGCCTCGTCGGCCGGGTGCTCGGACGCCTGGGGGTCGGCGCCGCGGACTGACTATGCGAGTCGACGGGCGCGAGATCGCCGTATCGGGCAGCCTGCTGCTGCCGCTGACTCGACGCACCAACGACATCCTGCGCCTGGCGTTTGCGACGGTGCTGTTGACCGTCGTGATCACCAGTTCGTTCATCACCCGTTACGAGTGGAGCGCGCTCGAGCGGTCGATCTCCGAGATCGTCGGGGTACTCACCCCGACACAGTCCAACCTGGTCTATCTGGCCTACGGCATCTCGATCCTGGCGCTGCCGTTCGTCATCCTGGTCGGGCTGATCATCGTGCGGCAGTGGCGGTTACTCGGCGCGTTCGCCGCTGCCGGGCTGATCGCGGTGCTCTCGTTGTCGATCACCGGCAACGGGATCGCCGCGCCGCGATGGCATTTCGACCTGTCCGACCGGCTCGACACGCTGCTGTCGCAGATCCTCGACGACCCGCGGTGGATCGCGATGCTCGCCGCGGTGCTGACCGTGTCGGGCCCGTGGGTGCCGGCACGGTGGCGGCACTGGTGGTGGGCGCTGCTGCTGGCCTTCGTGCCGATCCATCTGGTGGTCAGCGCGGTCGTCCCGGCCCGCTCACTGCTCGGGCTCGCGGTCGGCTGGTTCGTCGGGGCGCTGGTCGTGCTGGTGGTCGGAACGCCCGCGCTGGAGGTGCCGCTGGTCGACGCCGTACGGGCGTTGGCACGGCGCGGATTCGACGTGACGGCGCTGACGGTGGTGCGGCCGGCCGGCCGAGGCCCGCTGGTGATGACCGCCGACACCGTGGGCCAGGGCCACGCGACGGTGCACATGTACGGGCCGAATCAGCGCAGCGGCGGCGCGCTGCGGCAGGTATGGCGCAAGCTACGGCTTCGGTCGTCTGAGACGGCCCCGTGGCAGACCTCCTTGCGTCGCGCCGTCGAGCACCGGGCGCTGATGGCGATCGCGATCGGCCAGGCCGGACTGGCCAACACCTCGTCGGTGGCGGTGGCGACGCTGGCGCGCAACTGGGCGCTCTACGCGCACGACGCGGTCCACGGTGCGCCGATCGACGAGGACACCCCGTTGCAGAACGTGTGGGAGGCGTTGCGCCGACTGCACACCCGGACGATCTCCCACGGTGATCTGCGGGCCGCGGAGATCACCGTCGACGGCGGCGCGGTGCAGTTCGGGGGGTTCGGGTACGCCGAGTACGGTGCCACGGACGCGCAGCTGCAGACCGATGTCGCACAGCTGCTGTTGACCACCGCTGAGCTGCACGACACCGAATCGGCGGTCGCCGCGGCGATCGAGGTGCTCGGTGCGGATGCTGTTCTCGTCGCATCGCGCCGTCTGACCAAACATGCAGTGGGCGAACGGTTCTGGAAGCAGCTGTCAGATGCGCGGTCCGTCGCGACGGCGACCCGCGAAGAGGTGATGCGTCAGACCGGCACCGACAGCATCAGCACCGAGAACATCACCCGGTTCACCCGCAACCAGATCATCCAGCTGGTGCTGATCGGCGCGCTGGTCTATGTCGCCTACCCGTTCCTCACCGCCGTGCCCACGTTCTCCAACGAGCTGCGCAACGTCAACATGTGGTGGGCCCTGCTCGGGTTGGCGGTGTCGACGCTGAAGTACCTCGGCGCCGCGGCGGCGCTGTGGGCGTGCGCCGACGGGCTGGTGACCTTCCGGCGTCTGGTATTGATGCAGATCGCCAACACGTTCGCGGCGACCACCACCCCGGCCGGGGTGGGCGGGCTGGCGCTGAGCACGCGATTCCTGCAGAAGGCCGGCCTCGGCGCGGTGCGGGCCACGACTGCGGTCGCGTTGCAACAGTCGGTGCAGGTGGTCACGCACATCACGCTGCTGATCCTGTTCAGCGCGGTGGCCGGTGCGTCGGCGAACCTCCGGCAGTTCGTGCCGTCGCGGATCGTGCTGTACGTGATCGCCGCAGTGCTGCTGGCAGTGGGGACCGCCGTCGTGGTGGTGCCCCAGCTGCGGCGGTGGGCGCTCACGACCGTGCGGCCGAGGCTGCTCGAGGTGCTGGGCGACCTCCGGGACCTGGCCGCCGAACCGCAGCGCCTGGCGCTCGTCGTGCTGGGCTGCGCGGCAACCACATTGGGGGCGGCGTTCGCGCTCTGGGCGAGCATCGAAGCGTTCGGCGGCGACACCTCGTTCGTCACCGTGACCGTGGTGACGATGGTGGGCGGCACGCTCGCGTCGGCGGCACCCACCCCGGGTGGGGTCGGCGCGGTGGAGGCGGCGCTGATCGGCGGGCTGGCGGCGTTCGGGGTGGCGGCCGCGGTGGCGGTGCCCGCGGTATTGCTGTACCGCGTGCTGACGTGCTGGCTGCCGGTGTTCGTCGGCTGGCAGGTCTTGCGGTGGCTCACCCGGCGGGAGATGGTCTAAGCGCCGCTCGACGGTGAGCACATCAGAGACCGATGCCACGCTTCGTCAGGCGGCACCCCGCCGAACGCACCTAGGACAGGGCGCCCAGGATGACGGCGCTGACGAAGAGCCCGATCAAGAAGGCGGCGGTGTTCTGACCCTGGATCAGTGCGCCCGCCACGCCGACGATGCCGCCGACGAAGAGCACTGCCAGCACGATCGACTGAAGGGTGTGGTGATCGGTCCGCTTGGCACGGCGTGTGGCCGCGGGCCGCACTGGTCTCAGCGAACCGTTGTCGAGCGCGTCCATGGGTGACCTTTCATTGTGTTTCGTCGTGGCGGCGAAGTGTTTCGTTGTGGCGGCGAACATGACTGTGGTTTTCAGCACAATTCTAACCTATCGTGATGAATATCACCATCATCTCCGCGGCCTGTACGCAGTCGGTTTACGACCCGTATCAGGCTGCCGCGCAACCGGAGTCGAGGGAGAGAAACGAGTCGCCTGTGACGACAGCCTGACCAACGTGAGGGGGTGTCGAACACGGTGACGATTACGGACACTGCGCGAGCGTGACGGTGTCCGGCGTCAGGAACGAGGTGGTGGTCGAGAGCGCGGACCGCGCGGCTGACGGGCGTGTCACCGGAAAGGCGCACCGTCCCCGGGCCCTTGCGTAACACCGGCGACGCAGATCACGATCACACCGTCAGCAGCACCAACCCCGTTGGCCGCAGGAGTCGGGAGAGCGCATGCGGAGAACCTGGAGAACCGCCGTGGCGGCCATCGCCCTCGCGGTGGCCGGCATCGTCGCCGACGTCTGCCCGCCCGTCGCCCACGCGCAACCAACCGCGGCGGTCAAGGACTTCTCGAAGCCGGCCATCGTCATCCTCGGTTACGGACTCGAACCGAACGGCATGATGCGGCCGATTCTGCGCCGCCGCGTCATCAGCGGGCTGACGGTCGCGCAGTTTTTCCCACAGTCACCGATCATCGTCACCGGTGGCAACCCCCGCAATGGGGTCACCGAGGCCGCGGCGATGCGGCGCATGCTGACCCTCCTCGGCTTCCCCGCGCACCGGATCATCGTGGAGGACAAGGCGACCAGCACCGTCCAGAACGCCCGCTTCTCGGTTCCTCTCGCCGAGGAAGCCGGCACCTCCGGAATCATCCTCGTCACCTCCTCCACCCATCAGGACCGAGCCGACGACAACTTCGTCGACGCGGGCGCGAACCTGCTCGCGACGGTCAGCTATCCCGACGGCAGCCCTGGGGTGAACGCCGCGCAGTTCGCCCGCGACGTCATCAGCCCGCTCGTCAACCACGGCTGACGCGCCCGGTTGCACCGCACGACACGAGGGGTACCCCGCGCTGCCGGGTCTCCGTGACGGGGTCTACCCGAAGTCGGTCGCCGGTAGCGGGAATGCCCCGCCGGTCCCACTGGTTGTCCGAAGTCATGGAACTCGGATTTCACCTACCCATCTTCGACATCGACGGCGGAACCCCCGCCATCGCCGGTGAGCTCGCCCGCGTGGGCGAGGCGGCGGAAGCCTCCGGGGCGACGTGGCTGTCGTTCATGGACCACTTCTTCCAGATCGAGCCCACCGGCCTGCCGGCCGAAGCCAACATGCTGGAGGGCTACACCTCCCTGGGGTTCATGGCCGCGCATACATCGACCATCGACCTCGGCCTGCTGGTCACCGGCGTGACGTATCGGCATCCGGGCCTGCTGGCCAAGACCGTGACGACGGTGGATGTGTTGTCGGGTGGACGGGCGTGGCTGGGGATCGGCGCCGCATGGTATGAGCGCGAGCACCGCGCGCTCGGTGTACCGTATCCCCCTCTCGCCGAACGCTTCGAGCGTCTCGAGGAGACGCTGCAGATCTGCGCGCAGATGTGGGACCCCGCCAACAACGGACCATTCCAGGGCAAGCACTACCAGTTGGCGGAGACGCTTTGTTCACCACAGCCGATCAACCGGCCGAAGGTGCTGATCGGCGGCAGCGGTGAACGCAAGACCCTGCGGCTGGTCGCACAGTACGGCGACGCGTGCAACCTGTTCGGCTCGCCAGAGGAAGTCGCCCACAAACTTGAGGTGCTGCGGCGGCACTGCGACGATGTCGGGCGCAACGTCGATGACATCCGCGTCACGATCATGCCGCACGATCCACGGCCTGAACCCGGGTCGACGGATGAGTTCCTTCGCGCCATGGCCGATTACGCGAAGCTCGGGGTACATACCGCGATCGTCATGGCGCCGGGCGGGTCCCCGGCGAAATGGATCGACGGCGTCGCACCGGTGGTGCCGCGACTCGCCGAGCTGGGTTAGCCGGCACGCCCCAGCTGGCGGGCGAGGGCGACGACGTCCGACGCCACCTGCCGACCGTTGTCGCCACGTGACGCTCACCGGTAACTCAGGCACTGGTTTCGCGGTGCGGATCCTCGACGGGTTTGGACTCGGCCGAACCCCGCTGGCGCAGGAACACGGACAGACCCACGATCGCGGCGACGGCGATGAACTCGCTCTGCCAGTTCTGCATCGACTCGAACCAGAACTGCGAGGTCGTGAGGTACCGCCAGAGCGAGATCGCCGGTTGTCCGTGCTGGGCCTGTTCTTCGTTGAATGCGGCGACGCCGCCCACCGCATGCAACGTGCACGACGCGAAGAACAGTACGAAGAACGCTATCGCCAAAGAGTTTTCGTAGACTTTGAGTGTCCATCCGTCCCGCCGAACCGGCCAGGGCGTGGTGGCGGTGATCTTCGCGTGACGCGGGTCGGCATCCTGAGGCGCCTTCTGGCTGATGGGCTTGGATTCCGAGGAACCCCGCTGATACAGGAATGCCGTCAAGACGACGTACATCCCCATCTGCAGGAACTCCGACTCCCAGTTCTCGAAGGTGGCCTCCAGGAAATGGCCGGTGGTCAGGTACGCGACGACCGAAATGGTGTGCTGGGAGCCGTGGTCGTGTTGCTCCTGGTTGTAGGCGGCGGCCCCGGAGAAGATCATGGCGACCAAGAACACGGCGAACAGCCCGAGACATGCCAGCAGAAGCCCGTTGTCGGGAAGCCATCTACGACGCGGTTCGCGAGTCACCTGGTCAGTATCCACTCGTCGTGACAGGGCCGTAGACAGCGTCGTCGTCACCGTGCTGAGCGGCGGCCTCGCACCTGCGGCGAACCAAACTGAGCTCCAGGCGGCCGGTGGTTGACGGCATGATGGAGGGTGGCAACTACCGAGACGTCGATGGAGGAAGTGAGCGCGCGTGAGCGAGCGAGACCAGCCAATGGGTGAAAGGTCTGGTGACGGCCCTTCGGCGGTCGATCCGGTGACCCAGCGGGCGTTCGGCCGGCCCGATGGCGTACCGGGAGCGTTCGCGGCGCCTGACCGCCGTCATCACCAGGGCGAATACACGCCGACGGACCAGTCCCCCGGCCCCGTCCTCGACGAGGTGTTCGGACACCCCAAGGCCCACGCCGACGCCGACGCCGCCGAGCCGTGGCCGCCGCAGGCCGAACCGGAAACGCCGCCGCCCGCGGCCGCTGCACCTGAGCCCGCCGCGTCCGGTCCCAAGCTCGGATTGGTCGACGTGCTGTTCAGCGGAAAGGTGTCGCGCCCCGCGCTCGCCCTGCTCGGTGTTCTGGCGCTGGTGGTCGGGCTGGCCGGCGGGTGGATGGGCAGCAAGACGGCGTCGATCATCGAGGCGTTCTCGACTCCGAAGGTGAACGTGTCGAACACCGCCCGCGACGATGAGCCCGAGGGCCGGTTCACCACCGTGGCTCGCGCGGTCGCCGACTCCGTGGTCACCATCGAGGCCATCAGCGAGCAGTCCGCGGCGCAGGGCTCCGGTGTCGTCGTCGACGGCCGCGGCTACATCGTCACCAACAACCACGTCGTTGAAGAGGCCGCCAGTGATACGAACAAGTGGAAGCTGTCGGTGATCTTCAACGACGGCAAGGCCGTGCCTGCGCACGTCGTCGGGCGCGACCCGGTGACGGATCTGGCGGTGCTGAAGGTCAACAATGTCGACGACCTGACGGTCGCGCGGCTGGGTGACTCGAGTCGCCTGCGGGTGGGCCAGCAGGTGATCGCCGTGGGTGCGCCGCTGGGTCTGCGCAGCACCGACACGGTGGGCATCGTCAGCGCACTGAACCGCGCGGTGCGGCTCTCGGCGGAGCGTTCGGGTGAGGACATCGTCATCTCCGCGGTACAGACCGACGCGGCGATCAACCACGGCAACTCCGGTGGCCCGCTGATCAACATGAATGCCCAGGTGATCGGGATCAACGCGGCGGGCAAGTCGCTCTCCGACAGCGCCAGCGGTCTGGGCTTCGCGATTCCGGTCAACGAGGTGAAGCATGTCGTCGAGACGCTGATGCGTGACGGTGCGATAGCCCATCCCACCTTGGGTTTGACCGCGCAGTCGGTCAGCGATACCGGCGCGGCCGGGGCGAAAGTGACCGAGGTGAAGCAGGGTGAGCCGGCGGAGCGTGCCGGGATCAAGGACGGCGACGTCATCGTCAAGATCGGTGACCGTGAGGTCGGTGACCTCGACGGGTTCGTCGTGGCGGTGCGCCAACTCCAGATCGGCAAGGGTACGCCCGTCGAGATCGTGCGAGAAGGCAAGCCGATGACGTTGACCGTCGAACCGATCGCGGGCAAGCCGACGACGTAGCCGTAGGGACATCGCCGTTGACCTTGAGCAGCCAACGTGATCCACCGGCCGCGAGCTGACGCTCCCCCCGGAGCGCCCCGGTCGCCTATCCGCGGGTGACGGATCGCAGCTGCTCGTTGGCCCAATCCCAGTCGATACGTTCCTGTTCGAGCCGGACCCGCTCGCCGAGGCTGTCCTCCACCAGGTCCCGGTAGAGGTCGTGCTCGTCGGGTGTCAGGCGCGTCAGGGCGGACGTCGCCGGACGGCCTTCGCTCACCCAGCGGTCGCGATGGGCCATCAGAGTGGCGCGGTCCATCAGCACAGACACAACCTCCGGCAGCCATGCCCGCAGCCGATCGAGTATCGCGAATCCATGGGTGTCGATGTCTCCCCAATACACCGCATCGACGCCAACCAGCCAGGGCAACCGACCCACGCTGCCGACCTCGAAGCCCTTGCCCCAGATCACCACGCCGTCGGCGGGAATTTCGGCGCTCAGATAAGTTACCTCGTTCTCGATGATCACCGCGACCCGCGGTTGAACGTCGAGCCGCGCCAACTCCTCGGAACGAACCGCCAGCTCGGTGAGCGGGGCAGGCAAACCCAACGACGCGGCCGGCCGCAGCCGAACCAACGTGGGCTTGAGCCGCAGGCCCAGGTCGACCAGGAAACCGTGGGCCGAGGCGGAAACCCCGAGCATGCCGGCCAGATCCGAACGGTGCCGCTCGACGAACTTCGTGTCCACCCCGGGTGCGCTGATCTCGCGCAGATAGCGCTGTGACCGGCGGTGACCGTCGAGCCACTCGTAGGCGGCGATCAGCCGCGGCAGCTCTGCGGACAGTTCCAGCGCCCGGTGGGGATGCGCCACGATCCAGTCGCGAATCCGCGGATGCCGCTGAGCCGACTCCAGTAGCTCGTCGAAGCGGCGGACCACCGCCGTCACACCCAGCAACGTCCAAGCCTGATCCGGTGTCGAGATGACCGCGCGGGCCGGTAACCGGTTGCGGCCCAAGTGCCTGCCGCCCACCAGTTTCCATTCCAATGCGTACCGCGTGTCGTCGCGGCGCCCCCGGTCCAAGGCCGTCACCCACTCGCGAACCGTCGCGATGTCGTCGCCGATCTGCGCCGAGCCGGGACCGCGCAGCGACACTTCGATCGCGGTGAACGGGTCATCGGTGGCGTACGCACACAACAGCGAACCGTCGTGCCATCGGCGCCTGACCTTGCCGGCGATGTCCTCAGGGGTGGTCCATCCGCGGCTCACGACCGATGTCCGTCACGCCGCCTCCGGTATTCCTCGATCGTCATGGTCTGCAGCCGCGAATACGTACCGGTCGGGTTGTCGACGATGCCGATAGACTTCACGTACGGCTCGATGACGTGCACCTTCTGCAACGGTGTGACGATCAGTAGTTGCAGGCCCAGCATCGCGAAAAGGTCCAGCGCGTACCGCGTCGAGATATCGGATCCGCGCCCGAACGCCTCGTCGATGACGGCGAATCGGAAGTCCCGCGACTTCTCGGCACCCCATTCAAGTCCGAACTGGTAGGCCAGGGATGCCGCCAGGATCGTGTAGGCGAGCTTCTCTTTCTGCCCGCCGGACTTGCCGTCGGAATCGCTGTAGTGCTCCCACTCGACATCGGTGTCGACGTCACGTTCAGACGCCGAGAACACGAACCAGTTGCGTACGTCGGTGACCCGACGAGTCCAATTCCTGTCCGACTCCGCATAGCCGTCCCGGCCACGGAAACGCTCGATGATCCGCTTCACGTCGACAAAGCGCTGCTCGGAATATTGGTCGCCGTCGGCGGCCAGCATGTCGTTGGTCAGGTTGCGCAGGTCCGAACGGAACTGAGCGACATCCTGATTGGTAGTCGGTTCCTTCTCCAAGCGGATGAAGCGCCCCGGGTTGTACGGGACGGCGCCCAGTGCGCGGTTGATCCGGTCGATACGTTCATCGATGGCGGCGGCCTGCCGGTTGAGCCAGTTGTTGAACCCTGCCAGCTCCTGGATGGCGTTCTTGTTGAGTTGGTCCTTGAATTCGCTTTCGAAGCGCGGCAGATCGTCGGTGGCGACGCGGTCGCGGAAGGCCAGGAAGTCGCCGCGCGCCTCGACGTTGGCGTCCATGTCCGCATGCAGCTCGGGCCAACGGCGGAGTACCTCGAGCATGTACTGGCCTAGATTCAGCCCGTAACCGTTGAGCTGACCCGACAGCCGTTCGATGCGCCGGTGCAGGTCGGTCGAGAGCATCGACTCAGCCTCGGCACAGTCGGCGGCGCGTGCGGGCGGGTTACTCGCGAGACGTTGACGCAGTGCCGGGTAGGACGCGCGCAACGTTTCCAGTCGTTCGCCCGTGTGGGTGCCGACGAAGTCGGCGTCGCGTGCGCGGTCCTGTTGCGCGCGTTGCATGGCAGCCTGGGTGGTGGCGAGAGCCCCGGTAAGTTCGGTGATCAATTCCGCGACAGCAGCGGCGTCCTGGGAATTTCGGTCCAGTGCCCGGGTGATCTCCTCCAGCCGCGATGATCCCGCCTGCAATCGGAGGCGTTCGGCGTCATAGGCTTCGGCCCGCAATTGGGCGTCGTCGACGTCCAGGTCGGTCCACGACCGGAACCCCTCCACGCGCAGCAACGCGTCCATCCGAAGCTGCAGCCCGTCCCGCTGCTCGCCGAGCCTGGTCGCCGCCGCGGCAGCCTGCTCGCGTTCGTTCTTCAGGTCGTCGAGTTCGGCACGCAGCGCGGCGATCTTGCGTTCGTTGACCCAACCAAGCACCCAGCGGCGGGGGTCGTCGACGCGATGCCGGTCATCCTTCTCGTGCCGGTCCCCGGAACGTACCTGACCTTCGCGGGTGACGGCCCGCCGCTCGCTGCGGAACTGCCCGAGACTTGTCGCGCAACGGTAGTCAGCGCGCTTGAGCAGCTCGGTGCGCAGATATTCATCGAACGGGCCCTCACGGACCTCGATGCAGTCAGCGAGTAGCAGTCCGTCGTGCCCCGTCGGCTGCAGCCGCACGCGGTGTTGGGGAACCCGTTCGTAGACCAGCTTCGCCCCTCGGCCGGCGACGGTGAGTGTGCGCTGGTTCACCCATCCGGCGACCGCCTCGTAGTGTCGCTGCGGCACCAGCAACGACAGCGCGAACCCGCGCAGCAGCCGTTCCGCGGCTCCTCGCCATTCGCCATGCTCGTCGTCCACGTCGAGCAGTTCACCGGCGTAGGGCAGCTCGTCCGGCGTCAGCCCGAGCGCCGCGCACAACTCCGCGCGCACCGCGACCTGCTCGTGCGGCAGGTTGTCGGTGCGTTGCTCCAGGCTCGCGATCTCCTCCACGACGGCGTCGCACCTGCGCCGGCACTCTCGTTCCCGGCCGATCGCGTCGACGGTGACGGCGTCGAGGTCCTTCTTCTCGGCGGCCAATCGGGAGCGTTCGGCGGCGGCCAGCGACGCCAGCGCGACGAACGCTTCCCGGTCCGCCACCGGTTTCAACCCGGCATCGCTGACGGCCTTGTCGAACAACGTCCTGGTTTGACGACGCGCGTCGGCCTGGGATCGGGCCTCGGTGGCGAGCCGCTCCAACTCGCCGATCCGATCCCCGCCCGCTTTCGCGCGCTCCTCGATCAGGGATTCGCGCTCGTGGCTGAGCTTTCGCTGCTCGGCTTCGGCGGCATCGCGCTGATGCCACAGGGCCGCGCCGTCCGCCTGGAGCCCGGCGATCTCGATGCCCAGGAGCTTGGAGCGTGCTTCGGCGATGAAGAGCCGAACCGCCGCCCGTTGCCGTTCCAGCTCGCCGCGCTCGGCGAGGGCGGCATCGTACTTCGCTGCGGTCTCGACGACGGGTTCGAGGGCTTCGAGTTGCTCGCGCGCGCGTTTGACGGCGTCGTGCGCTCTGGTCAGATCGTCGAAATGCCCGATGATGTCGCGGACGCGGTCGGTCGAATCGCTCGGCTCGAGCATGTGGTCGCGCACGAAATCATTGAGATTGCCTACCGATTTCATGGATACGGTTTGGTGGAAAAGCTCCAGCGCCTGCTCCGATCGGATGCCCAGGAGACGGCGCAACGCGGTCGCGTACTTGGGGAACTCGTCGAAGATCTCCGCACCGCTGCCTCGCAGCCTCTTGCGTAGCTCGCGCAGGTCTGACCCGAAATCGGCGAAGTCCGTCGCCACCGACAGTTCCTTGGGAGCCGTCACGAAGAACCTATACGGCTGCCCGGTGCTTTCCCGCTGCTGGAACACCTGGGCCAAGGCGACCGTCTCGTCGTGACCGTGGTTACAGAAGACGCCCAGGATCACCGAGTAGGTGCGTTTGTCCTCACGCAGTCCCTTGGGTCGCGACTTCCCGGTGGTCTCGTTGCGTTCCGACTTGTAGTGCCCTTCGACGTAGGAACGCAGCGTGCGCTCCTTGGCGTCGGCGCCGGCGGCTTTGTTGTACGCGGCCTTGTGCGACGGCACCAGCAATGTGGTCAGCGCGTCGACGATGGTCGACTTGCCCGAACCGATGTCACCGGTCAGCAGCGAGGTCTCCGTTCCGGGGGTGAACCGCCACGCCTGGCCGTCGAAGGTGCCCCAGTTGTAGACCTCCGCGTACTGCAGCCGATACCCCGCCCCGCGGGGTTCGACTGCAGCAGAGAGTATTTCAGTCATCTGGGGCCGCCGTCCCGGCATACTCGCGCAGTTTGCTCGCGAAGTCCGACAGGGTCTGCGCATCGACGTAGGCCTTGAGGATGCGCCGCACCTCCCAATGGTCGCGCTGACCACGCAATTGGCGCAGAAAGCCTAGTTCGGCGGCTTTCTTGACGGTCGTCTCTGCCTGGTCGACCACGCGTGCGTCGTTGGTGGACTCGTGCTGGAACAGCCGCAGCATCTCCACGATCTGGTCGGTGCTCAGCACCAGTCGGCCCTCGCCACCGCTGGTCTCGAATTCGACGAGCCGCTTACGCAGCAGGACCAGCAGCAGGCTGACGTTGTACGTCAGGGCCCGCCGGCGCACCAGCCGCGGCAATGCCTCCTCGCCGTCTTCGGATGGCCGGGAGCGCAGGTAGGCGTATCCCTCGGCGTCGTCGACCACCACGTCGATGCCGATGGTGGCGAAGTGGTCTCGAACGCCGGCACCGGCGCGTTCCAGTGTCAGCCAGGTGTCCTCGTCGGAGGTGCGGTAGACGACGCCTTGCATCAGCCGGATGATGGCGGCGGCGACAGCGCGTTCGTTGCTCATCGGCGTCGAACCGTCACCTTCGGTAGTCTGGCCCGCTTGATGATGTCCGGGTCGCCGGCATCGGGATACTCCAGGACGGTCTCGTCGGTGTCGTCTAAGTCGATCGTCAACTCCTCGTCGTTGAGCGCGAGGTAGCCGACGATCTCGGCGGCCCCCTGCTCGATCGGATGTAACGCGACGACATCGGACAGCAGTGCCGAGGAGTTCTCGGGCAGGACGGCGCGGATGGTCTCGGCCAGACGTACCTGATCGATGTAGGTCTGGGTGAACAGCAGGTCGGCATCGACGGTTTCGGTGGCTTGCGCGACGTGACTCTCGACCTGGACCGCCACCGGAGGCTGGTACAGCGGCCGCTCGAACGGCAGCGCGATGTCGATGCCGGGTTCGTCGACCTCCAGCCCGAAGGCCGGGGGCTTCTCGCGCACCTCGAGGGCGACGGCCTCCACCGCGCGAACCAAGTCGAGGACACGGCGATTCTCCAGCCACACCTGGTCGTCGAGGAAGCGGCGCAGCTGTTCGGAGATCTGCCGCACGGTGCGCTGCGCGCGGTCGGCCGCCTCCGACCAGTCGTGATGGATGTCGCGGATCCGGTGGTCGACCTTGATGGCGTCGAGGCCCGCGACCCTGGCGAGCAGATCGGCAAGCTCTGCCTGACGCTGCTCGGAGAGCAGAAACTCGTAGAACGACTGAAAGCTCCGCCCCTGGTCGGAGCCGGTGATCTCCGAGCGGCTGCCGACCAACTCGGCGAGCAGTTCGCCCTTCGAGCCCTCCCATGCTGCGATCTTCTCTCGCGCGGAGCGGTCCAGCAGCCGGAAGTTCTCTTCGACTTCACGGAAGTCCGACAGCAGCTCACGCGCGGTCGTCGACAATTGTTGATAGCGATCCCGCACCCCGGTGGCGTCGAGCATGGCCACGTCGCCGGCCTCGACGGCGGCGATCTCGGCGTCGATCTCGTCGCGGCGACGATGCAGTTCGGCCAAGCGAACCTCGGCGTGGACTTCTGTTCCGTGCACGATCTGGCGCAGCAGCGCGACAACGGTATGCAGGCGGGACTCGGTGCCGACGAATGATCGGCCCGGAAGGCTGAGCACCCAGGAGTAGGCCTTTTCGAACGCCGGCGTGACTTCGTAGTGCACTTCGTCGTCACCCGGCGGGTAGAACCGCCGCAGATAGCCGGCCTCCGTGGCTGCCCAGTCCTCGAGGTAGGAGCGCGGATCCTTGGGGAACTGCGGCTCGGCGTTCTCGGCGTTGAGCGCATACAGATGGTCGTCCAAGGCGTCCGCGACCTGGCTCGCCGCGCACGCCCCACGGTTGCCCTCGACGAAGAATTCGCCGAGAAAGGACAGGATCAGCGCCGCGTTGCCGGCGCGGAGCAGCCGCCATGCCGGATGCCGGTCGCGCAGGGCGGTGACCGCGGTGAAATCCATGACCGCGAGAGTAGGCAATACCTCCGACAGATTGCCGCCCGACTGGCCACGCCGCGCCGTACTCACGCCTGAGCGCGACGGAACAACTCGGCTGGGCGACCCCGCGAGCCGCTCGTCGTCACGCCCGTGGCGTCGAGCTTGGGTTCCATCGCCCGACGAAAGCTGTCCCGCTGCAACGGTGCTCCAGCCACCGCTTCGTGCGCCGAGCGCAGCTCCCGCAGCGTGAACTCCTCCCCCAACAGCCCGTCGGGGTCGGGCTGGTCGGCGTAACGGGACCGGATGTGCTCGACGGCCCGCACGATGATGTCGGCGTGGTCGTACGGCAGCCGGCCGGCGCGGGCTACCGGAACCAGCCGCGTCGCCTCCGGGAAGCGGGAGTCGAGTTGGTCGATCCGCACCACCTGCACGTGCGCGACGGACAACACCCAACCGCGGTCGTCGCGGGCCGGGTCGTCGAACACCTGAAGCTGGCGGGGTCGCAGACCCCGGACGTTGGCCTTGACGCGCAACGACCGGTCGACGGCGTCGGCGAGCCGCTCCCCCTCGTGCAGGAAGGTGCCGGGCAGCGCCCAGCCCGGCCCGTTGGCCCGGCGCACCTCGAGGACCACCAGCCCCAGCGTGTCGTCTCGACTCGGAAGTTGCGGTGTTCTCGTGAGAGGAATGTCGCCTCGAACTCCATGGGTTCCTTTCGCCAGGACGTCCGCGACGGTCGTCATACAGACGACGCCAAACGCCCGCGGTCACGGCGGACCCGCTATGCATAATGCCCGTTTTCGAGCAGTGGCGCCCCATGTGGGTCGAGGAATGAGTCCATCAAGTCAGCAATGCTCAATCGCATGTAGTGGGACAGCGGGACCAGCGTAAGGAGGCTCAACGTGGCTTCTGGTGCCTTGGCGACAACTGAGCCGTCCCTCAAGAGAGCACGGCAGCCATCGTCGCCCATGTCGGTGACTGCGTACCCCTCTGCCACTTGATCAACTGTCCATGGTGCGCGCAAGACGTCCAGCCCAAGTTCGTCTCGAATGACATTCCCGAACCGTCCGATCAGGTATCGCTGCAGGACTTCGTTCGTCGCAGCTATCAGGACAAGCTCCTCGGGGCCTTCGCGAGTTACTCGAGTCAAGCTCACGCGCTGGCCGTATTCGTTGCGGCAGTAGTATCGGATCTCACCACCTGGATCTGACCAGAACACGGTTGCATTCGTCTGATCTGTGGGCGTCACCGAATATCCGGCTCGATTCGCCCAGCTCATCAGTTCGCGGTAAGGGCTGAGCGGGTTCATCGAAGGAGTCCTACCTCCTTGAGTGTGCTCACGGTGACAGGCCTTTCTAACGTATCAAGCACGAGCACCTGAATCCCACCCGCTTCTCGCGCGAAAGCCGGCGCAACTTCGGAGACCTCGACCCTCCATCCCGTCGGCAACTCACTGGACAACAAGTACTGGTGGTAGGGCTGAGTCAGATTGCAAATCGGCAGTGAACGCTGCTCGAATGTCGCTGGCACGCCGTCGGGCATCAAACCAAGGTATTCACCGTCGATTTTGCCGAGCCTGTCGACATGGGCTAAGCCGTCGCCTTGCGCACCGAAGTCGCGCGTGAAAAAGCGCGTCCATGGCGTCATAGACGGCACTAACGAGCGTCCGGCACAGTGGCCGATTCGGACAGTTGCCCGGCCTGGACCAACGTCGACCTCGAGGGCAGTTGCGCCATGGACGTAACTGAGCCCCTCCATCAAGGTCTGTAATTGTCAGGCCTCGCACCGCTACGGCACGTTGAGTCGCCGCGCCAATCCGCCGATGTCGCTGCGATCGATGACTTTCCAACGCGGACAGTCCGGTAAGCCGAAGTCGTCGGGCAGCTCCGTGTTGGGCAGGACGACGACGTGGTCCCAGCGCAGCCGGCCCTGCGTGCAGCGCGGGTCCTTCTCGATGAAGTCGCGCAGCGCGTAACAGGCTTCGCGGGCCTGGCGCACGGGTTCGATGGCGAACTCGCGGCCGCCGCGGACCTGGCGCCAGCCGTCGCCGTCGTGCCAGACCTCGCCGCCCTTGACCTCGATGCACACGATGCCGGCGCCCTCGATGGCCACGACGAAGTCGACCTCGTGATCCTTGAGATGGTCGGTGACGCGCTGACCCGGCACGACGAGATCATTGGGCTCGAGCTGGTCGATCAGCGCTCGATAGGTGCTGCGCTCGGAGCTCTTGAGTAGGGGCTGCTCATCGGGCGTGATGCTCATGCGGCCGGCTTCCCGTCTACGGGTGAGACCACCATGGCTTTGCGCGCCGTCCCAGATCAGACCGCGCGTAGCTCGAAGACCGGAATGACACGGTGCGTCCGTTTCTCGTACTCGGCGAAGCCGGGGGCGCGCTCCTTGACGATCTCGAAGATGCGGTCGCGTTCGTCACGCGGAAGTTCATGGGCAGTGCGCCGGTGGGGCGGCTCGTTCCCGATCTCAACCGTGATATCCGGATGCGCGCGCAGGTTGAACACCCATGCGGGGCTGGAGTCGCGCCCCGCGGCGGAGCCGACGACGTAGATCCTGCCGTCGATGTCGAAGTAGCCGACCAGCTTCTCGCGCTGGGCACCGGACCTGGCGCCCGTGGTGGTCATGATGAGCAGCGGGAAACCCTCGAACGGCCCACCCACCTTGCCGCCGTTGCGACGAAACTCCGCGATGTTGCGTTCGTTGAATTCACGCTCGGACTGGATGTCGTCGGCCATGTTCCGATGGTGACACGACGACGACCGCCGTGATGTCTCAGTGGCGCACACGGCTGGGTTGGCGACTCGGCGAGCATCTCCCGCGCATGGTCCCCGGGCCGTCGGCACTCAGATGATTGCGTCAGCCGAAGGCCAAGCACGTGCCAGCCTTTGGTCCGTGGTCAGCAACATCAGACCGGCGGTATCTGCCAGCTCGACGTAGAGCGCATCGGCCAGTCGGAGCGTGTCGCGGCGCGCCCACGCTCCGACGACCAGGGGCGTGAGACAGTGCCGAGTCACCGGTGCCCGCCGGAGTTCGTCCAGTGCTGCGTCCACCTGCACGACGGTGAGCGCACCGCCGCGCTGCAGTCGCCCAAGTGCCGACAGCACCTCGGCATCGAAGTGCGCCGGTGCATGCATCACCGTCCGCGCCAGTCGCGCTCGCACCGCCGAGTACCGATCACCTGCGCGAGCGAGGAGATCCACCATGGCACTCGCGTCGATGACCACCTGCTCCCGCGGCGCGGATGACGCGCTCATGTTCCAAGTTCGTCGCGGGCGGCGTCGATGGCAGCCAACACGTCGTCATGCCGCGCACTGGTGCTCCTGGCATCCAAGCTCTCAAGCCACGCGTCCGTCGCAGCATCTTCTAGTTCTGCGCGAATCGCGGCTTGAGTCAGCGCCGAAACATTCAATCCGCGCTCTCTGGCCCGCTCCGCCAATTCATCGGGGACGTACACGTTGAGCCGGGCCATACACACAAATCTACACACATATGTCAGCGGCCGCTCGCTCCTCCGCGCGCCTTGCCTTAACCCTACGGAATCCCCTGCCCGAATTTGCCGCATCGGTGAGCACCGTAGCGGTGTTAGTGTGCGGCTAACAGAGAAAAGGGGGCGCGGTGTCGCATCCGCAGCAGCCGCTGAAGACCGACCCAACGGAGCTACGTATGACCGCAGACAAACTCGAGGGTCACGCCGGCGGATTTCGGACAGCGCATCAGGCAGCACAGTCCCGAGCGAGCAAAGCCGCTCTCGGGTCGGGGTCCGCGGCCGCCGCGTTGCCGGGGATGCTGGCGGCCTGGGAAGCCGACGGCGCGAAGTTCGATGAGCATTTCGTCAGACACGCGCGAGGACACCGCGAGGCAGCGGACGCGTATGCGCGCACTGACGCGGACAGCGCGGAGCGAATCGACGACGCGGGTTGAGCGCCCTGAGTTGATTCCATGGCGGCTGAACCTCAAGGAGCTCAAGGATTGGCCTCCCGAGATCGCCGACCTGGCCCAATCAGCGCGTGACGCGGCCGCGAATCACACCGACTCCGCTGACTTCTATCGCTCGCTGATCACGGTGTCCACCTGGGAGGGACGGGGCGCGCAAGCAGCCAGGTCCGCGATGGTGGCCACGGCGAGCGACCACGACGCGGCGGCCGACAGTCTCGGCACCGCGGCGAACCGGATGGACCTTGTCCACCAAGACGCCGAGGATCTCGCCGAGACGATCAAGCGCATCCTCGACGACGACGCCGCCCCGCCGGCGGTGGCCATCGACGAGACCACCAACCAGGTGATCCCGCCCGACACCAGTCACATGACGGAGGAGTACGCCGCAGAGGTCGCCGCCAAGGTCACCGATCTACAGGGGCGCATCACCGCCGCACTCGCCGACGGTGAGCGATTGGACGCCGAACTGGCAGGGGCGATCACCGCCGCCGGCGGTACCGCCGCGCCGGCGGTTAAGTCGGCAGGGTCACTCGAAGACCTACTGCTCCCCCAAAACGGCGAGCGGCGTCAATCAGCACCGGACAGTCTCGACAACGCGCTGGATCAGCTCACCGGGAAATCCGGCGATGAGCCAGCATCACCAAAGCCGGGTGAGGCCGGAGGCAGCCCCGCCGCCGGGCCGCCGCCGCTGGACCCCACGAAGGTCCAGCAGTTCAAACAGCTTGCCGGACACACGATGCTGCGCGACGGTGTTCCGCCGCAGCAGATCGAGCAGCGACTGGATGCGATCGTCGCCGCAGCGCAGAAACCGCTGCCTGCAGCCAAGCCGCCCGAGCGCGGACCGGAACCACCGCCCAGCTTCGCCGACGGTTTCGCCGACGGCTGGTTCAAGACCGAAGAAGGCATCAAAGACCTCGTCGGAGCCAATGGATGGGAGGAGCTCAAAGGCGCCTGGACCGACATGGCCAAGGGCACCTGGGAGCGAGCCACCAACCCCGTCGACTCCTTCACCGAGGAAGTCGAGCATCTGACGAAGTACCCCGAGCACTACCTGGGTGAGGTGGCCGGCGGAACGGCCATCACCGCGCCCGGCGCCGTTCTCGGCGGGGAAGCCGCCCTCGCGGCCCGCGGTGTCGGAGCGGCAATCCCCGACGATGTCATCCATACGCCGAGTGCAACAGGCACAGTCGAACATTCGACTCCGCTCGGGGGGGCGGAGCAACACCTACCCACCATCGGCGATCAACCGACGCTCAGCGATGCGCTACCTGACTTCGGGCAATTCGTCGACACGGGCCCCTACCCTCTTCCAGAGCCATCGCGACTGACAACACCATCGGACGGGGCATTCTTCTGGTCCGGCAGAAGCGTCGACGGCACTGGCATAGGGCCAATTACTGCTGGCGGAAACGGTGGGGCAGATCTAATCGCTCACGGAAGCGGTGCAACGACTTTAGAAAGCCTACTAGAGCAAAATGGTATACAACCGCCGAAGTGGAGCCCGAATGACGTTCATGCCGAGCGCTGGTGGTCCGCCGTCTCGCAAATGTACGCTGAAAACGCTTCTGGCGAGGTTCATGCGGTGATCGGCTCAAATCTCCGCCCAGGCAATGTTTGGGAAAATGTTGAGCTACCGCGCCTCATGGAAAATCCCAACGTCACACAGATCATCGTCATAGACCCCGACACCGGCATCGAAACCACCGTATTCCAACGATAGGATCCTCGCCAGAATGAACGCAGACACGATCAACGAAGCGGTCGTCATCGGTATCAGCGAATCCGCGATACCCCGGGTGGACCGGCAAAAGCTCATCGATCACTACGGAGCGGACGAGGGAAACGTCATCGCCGACCGAGTCATCGAACTAGTTCGGGAAGCGGTTGCGATGCCCATTGATTGGGGAACGATGACCTTGGCCGAAGGCGTCAACGACATCATCGGTAGATTCGGTCAGCGACATCCCGAACTATCAGCCGAGGCGTTGGAAGAGATCGGCCGATGCGTCGGCTGGCAGCTTCGCTGAGTTCACTCGCTGGGTAGCCGGCAGATTTTTCGTGCGTAACAGACTCTCCGGAGCTAGCCGAAGAGAATGGGTGGATGGGTTGGCAGATTCCCACGCCTGTCAAATAAGTGGACTACATGGTCGAGCGGAATCGGCATGGCGAACCTCTCGGTGCCTCCGGGCGGAGACGGCAGCGCGATTGGGTTCACATCAGATGACCATTCCTTCTACCTCAGACATGATGACGAGTGGTGGACGATCGACGTCGTTGACGACCGCGCTCCGCATGTGGCATTAAGCCTCCATGATCTCTTTGTGAACGGGCAGTCGAGAAGAGTTTGCCCGCGAATTGGCAGACCTCTCCACGCACCGTATGCCCAGTCCGATCGGTACGCGGGATATGCCGACCGCGTGGTACTCGGCAAGTGGGCCGGCGAGGGCGATGGATACATAGGGGAAGCGAGGCACAACGGCGGTATCTACTACGACACAGGAAGCAAGGCCTGGAGCGCCACCGGGCACAACCTGAGCAAACCAGAGTTGACGCGCAAGGCTGGCAGGTCAATGCGCAGTTCCTCGAGGGCAGCACAAACTGCATGATTGCACCGCTCGATGCGCCGAACAAATTCGGTCCGCGCGACGCGTCTTTGAGATGGCAGTATCTCACGAAGTTTGCCGCGCGGCGTGATGCGTCTCTCGAAGAGCTGGTCGAGGCTGTGAGTTTCGAGCCGAAGACCAGCGCTGAGCGGAACCTGTCAACCTGAATGAGGCACCGTTGCGCGGTATTTACTGAGCGTCCTCCTCTGGATGGTCGGGTGGGTTGATCCACGAGATTTCGGGGATCTTCGGCGGTTCGGGCGGTTTGCGGACGAACCGTTCCGGGTGTTCGGCGTAGGCGGCGTCGAGTACGCCGGCACGCTTGTCGCGGACTGCCTCGGCCAGCCCGTAGTGAACGTCAGCGGCGGTATGCAGGCCCAGCCCGCTGTGGCGATGTTCATCGTTATACCAACCGAAGAAGACTTGGCAGTGCAATCGAGCTTCCTCGATCGAGCCGAACCGGCCGGGGAAGTCGGGCCGGTACTTCAACGTCTTGAACTGGGCCTCGCTGAACGGGTTGTCGTTGGATACGTGTGGTCGCGAATGTGACTGGGTGACACCGAGATCGGCCAGCAAGAACGTCACTGGCTTGCTGGTCATGGAACTGCCGCGGTCGGCGTGGATCGTCAACTGGTCACGGTTGATCCCTTGCTTGGCGCAGGTCTGGCGGATCAGCACCTCGGCCAGCGCCGCCGATTCGCGGCTGGCGACCATCCAGCCAACGACATAGCGGGAGAAGATGTCCAAGATCACGTACAGGTAGTAGTCGGTCCACTTCGCTGGGCCACGTAACTTCGTGATGTCCCACGACCACACCGCATTGGGGGTGCTGGCCACCAGTTCGGGTTTCACCTTCGCCGGATGTGCTGCCTGGGCGCGGCGCTCACGCACCTCGCCGGCTTGGCGCAACAGCCGGTAGAACGTCGACTGCGAGCCCAGGTAGACACCTTCATCGAGCAGGGTGGCCCACACCTCAGCCGGTGCGAGGTCGGCGAACCGGTCGCTGTGCAGCACATCGAGGATGGCCTGCTGTTCGGCGGCACTCAGCGCCCGCGGTTGCCGCCGCTGACGGTGCGGGATGGGCTCTGGCCGCGCCGGTGGCGGGCTTTGCCGGTGGCGCCGGTAGTAGCTGGCCTGCGACGCCCCGACAGCTTCGCAGGCAGCTCGTATGCCCAGCTGCGGCGCCAACTCCGTGACGGCCTGATCAGTCACGGTGTCCACCTCGGATCGGTATCCGCGCTTTCGGAGAGCGTCTCCAAGAGCGCGTGCAGTTTGCCTGGACATCCACCACGGCGCGGGTCTTGGCCAGCTCCTGCTCCTGACAGCCTTGGCACCGCGGCGAGCCGGATGGAAACTGTCCACCAGGACGCCGAGGATCTCGCCGAGACAATCAAGCGCATCGTCGACGACGCCGCCACCCCTCCGGCGGCGGCCATCGATGAGACCACCAACCAGGTGATCCCACCCGACACCACTCACATGACAGAGGAGTACGCCGCGCAGGTTGCGGCCAAAGTCACCGATCTACAAGGGCGCATCGCCGCCGTACTCGCCGACGGCGAGCGAATGGATGCCGAACTGGCGCGTGCGATCACCGATGCCAGCGGGGAAGCTCAGCCGGCGGTGAAGTCGGCAGACTCATTGCACGATCTGCTACTCCCCCAGGACAGCGACGGGGACGAGCTTGACGATCTTCGGCACCGGCCCTTGGCCGCGCACCTGGCCGTTGCCCAGCACGACAAGGTTGCGTTGGCCCTGCCATAACCGGTCGACCGCATGAATCGCCCTGGTTCTGGTGGAGGCTCTGATGTGCCGCGGGTTCGGCAACGCGGGTTCAGCGCCCTGACTTGATCACATGGCGCTGAACTCAAGGAGCTCAAGGAGTCGGCCTCCCGAGATCGCCGAGCTGCCCAATCAGCGCGTGACGCCACCACGAACGACCCCCACTCCGCTGACTTCCATCGCTCGCTGATCACGGTGTCCGCTTGGGAGGGACAGGGCGCGCAGGCGGCCAGGTCCGCGATGGTGGCCACGGCGAGCGACCAGACGCGGTGACTGACAGCCTTGGCACCTGCGGCGAGCCGGATGGAAACTGTCCACCAGGACGCCGAGGATCTCGCCGAGACAATCAAGCGCATCGTCGACGACGCCGCCACCCCTCCGGCGGCGGCCATCGATGAGACCACCAATCAGGTGATCCCACCCGACACCACTCACATGACAGAGGAGTACGCCGCGCAGGTTGCGGCCAAAGTCACCGATCTACAAGGGCGCATCCGCGACGACACTGGAATCGACCATCTCGGGCGCAAGGGCAAGCAGCTATGTGAAGTTCACAAACGAACACAATCAGCCAATTAACCTCGATGGCAAGCCAGGCACACGGGCGGAAACGCACATACCACGGAACCCCGATGGCTCGTATTCAATACCGAAAGGCTGGCCGTGAAAAACCTTGAGCTAGAAGGAAAAGAACTCCAATCGGTGTTGGTGAACTACACGGTCAGGATGCAACTGGCAGACGTCCACTTCATCGTCATCGAGTCACCGTTCACGGTCGTCGTCGGAGACGACGTCATCTCCCTTTCACCTGAAGAAGACGCCCAAGATGCGTTTCAGCCTATTCATCAGCTAGTGGGACAAACAGTCGAAGAAGCCTTCGCCGACGAGGCAGGTGCCCTCAGTGTCAGGTTCAGCGGCGGGGCTCATCTATCGGTGAAGCCCGATGCAGCCTATGAAGCATGGAGCGTGTCCGGGCCGGACGGCGCGCTCGTTGTCAGCACACCGGGCGGCAAATTGGCTGTGTGGAGTGCCAAAAAGCCGGCCGACGGAGCGTCGGAGTAGAGATTCGCCGGAGACGTCGGACGCTGCCATGAATGCTCACTTTCGCTCCTCGGCAAGGATTACAAGGCTGTTATCGACGCAATACTGGCGCGACGCAGCCCTGCCCTTCTCGAGCAAGTCCTGCAGTCCACGTCAGTGGCGCGTTCGGATGCCAGGCAGATCGTCTCAATTTTCAACGACGAGCCACCGACCACCTAGATGAGAACTGGGAGGCGCGGTACATCGTTGTCGGTGACTAGTCAGGTGTCGGTTTTCTTCAACGTAATGAGGAACGCGTGTCAGCTCCGGTCGGAAGTGAGCAGGTAGTTCCGGACCGGAGCAGGGCCGCTCAGGATTCGACCGGCGCTGACACGAGCGAGGCAAAGTAATCACCGGTTGGGCGAACAACAGCGCCGGGACAGGAGGAGCAGGTGGATAGCGACTTCGGGTTTCTGGGCACCGGTCAGGCTGAGATGCTCGGTGAAATCCTGACGCGGCGAAGCCCTGATCTTTTAGCACGTGTACGCCGGTCCGGTTCGGTGACTCGTTCCGAAGCCGAAGAAATCATGTCGGCGCTCAGCGACGAACTGACCGACAACCTCGACGATGACTGGGAGCCGACCGGCTATGGACGCGAGGTGAGCGCGGTCCTCGCGCAATTCAACGCCGCTCGAATCAGCAAGTGGCCATGAAGACGGACCGACAGAGCGAAAGGCACATCCGCCACGACGGTAGGTAGAAGCGATCGAACCGCGGCCGAGTGGGATCGGTGACTCGTGACGACTACAGCCAGTAACCTGCGCCTGCGTCTACCTCGACGACAGCATGTTATCGGCATCGTAGACGAACCAGGCACCGACCGGATGTACTGCTCTGAGCGCGGGTCGCCGTGTTCGCGTCAGGCGGTGCTGTTCGCGCAACTGTCCCTGAGACATTCCGCACGCGTGGTGGCTGGTGCACACCCTCGGCCTCAATGACGACCGCGTCTGGAGCTATCTCGCCAAGGCCTACGGAAAGCTCGACCTCATCGCCGCACTGCCCGCTTACGCCGGGCTGGTCGAGCGTGAACTGGCCGTGGCGGATGCGGGGAACTATCAAAGTACAGCAAGGCGTTCGAAAATGATGCGGCGACTGAGACTGCGACGCAGATTTGTCATCGCCGGAAAGGACCAGGTCGCAGGCCTCATGCAAGGGCCCATCGCTTGCGGTCGGGCGTACCCCGCAGTCGTCCAGGGCATCAAGGCTGACGACGAAGCCGGGCGCGACCGGCGCCAGGATTCCCGCGAGCTTTGCGATGTGCCTAGCCGAACTGTCCTGGAAACTCCCGAACACCCGCTTGCCCATCCACGCCTCGGCCTCGTTGATGCCCGCGACCGGATCGAGTTCGGGAACCCGAAGAGCCCCGGCGCATCGGACAACCGAGGCGTTCGGTGCGCGACGACGCCAATCAGACGAGGCCAGCGGCCTGGACAAGCAGGAAGCCCGGCAGGAACACTGCCAAAGCCACTGGCGCAGCGACCAATCCGATCAACATCCCTCGCCCTACTTGCCCGGCGACTCCAGGGCGCGACCGGAGGACTGCCGCGATTGCGAGATCGATCAGCACGAACGGCAGGACAAAGATGGCGAGGGCGAACCACGGCAGAAAATACCAAACGGCAGCAGTCTCGACGAAAAGGATGTTCACCAGTGCCGCCACGAACGTGACGGGTCCATAGGACGACGCGAGCGGTTGCGGCACCCGTGAAGTCACCACGCCAAGATCCATAACCCGTAGAGCAGTCCACCCACGAGGACAACCGCATACGACCCGACGACGCCGAGTGCGATGCCGCGTGCACGTGAAGAAGACGATCGGGCCAGCAGGAGAGTGATCCCTGCGCATAGGAGGAAGGCGGCGCCGGCACCGGCTACGAAGAGGACGACTGCTCCGGTACCAGGGAACCACTTCCCCAGCAGCCAGGTTGTCACGATGACGAGCGCCAGGACCAGCTGGGTCGTGAGCGGCGCCGACCATGTAGCCGTGGACCAGACCCGTGAGTCCTGGCCATTGAGTCGCGCGAGTGCTGTCATGTCGCCTACCTGATCACACTGGAGTCACGCCCGGCGGCAACGGGATCGACGGAAGCCGTGATGGGTCAGTCGTGGTCCCGAACTCCGTCCACGGCAAGGGGGATTGGTACATCGTAGTCAGGATTCCACCCTCCGGAATCGAATGGTGCGAACGCGCTGCCACCGGCCCCGACCTCGTGGTGCTGTGGGAGATTCACCATCGGTCCGGTCGAGTTACCGGCAATCGCCGCATCGATGAGCACCGTCCGAGACGAACCATCGGGGAAGTCCTGATACACCTCCATGGAGGGGTAGTCGGTGCACGTCCCGTCGACACGGACGCCGTCGGCCGTGGGAGTGAAGACGAGATCACCGTTGACCCTCCACGGATTGTTCACCATTGGCCATGGTGGGTCCTTCGCAATGTGGGGAGCAAAAGGGTTGGCGGCATCGTATTTGATGCGGACCGCACCGTCGTCGGTCTGCTGCACCACAGCTTCTGGTATCCCCACTTTGACCTGGCCGGGTCCGCCGTCGGGAGTGAGCTCGACGGACGGATTCTGTCGCATCACGACCGAGGGTTTTGGTCAGCCCAATGGCTTCCAAAGCGGCAGCCGGCGGGGTCCACATTGCGGGATGAATTCCAGCGGGATCCCTGCAAAGCCACCTTCGTGCCGGTTGCTGGGAAGGCGGCCCGACCATCAAGGCCAGTAGGCACTCGAGCACATCACCGAGTTACTTGAGAAACTCCACGAGGAGCGTTCGAGCAGGCTCGACTCGAAGGCCCCAACCACCCATTCAGGATGTCCATACGCACGCTGCATAACGACGCGCGCCGCGTCAACGAACTCGAAGCTGTGATCGTTGACGTCATCCGCGGCGTGGCGGCACTGGAGCTCAAGCGCAAAGGCGGAATCCGCAGCGCCTTCTTCACGCCGGGTAAAGTTGACGAGTAGGCGACGGGACGTCATGGCGTAACCTCACCCACTACCGGCTGCGCTGCGTCATCCTCGCCGAACGGATCGATGCACTCTGAAACCGAAAGAGCGGCTTATCGTGGAACGCCACGGTCGGTCCCCGGCTGCATGAAGAGGCGCTCGTCGTGTTCGTGTCGGCGACATGAATCCGCGAAGTCTCGCGCTTGGTCTAAGTCGCCACGCAGCGCCTCATACTCCTCGTCGCTGAGCTTGTAATACTCCATGTAATCGATCATCTGGTTGCTAACCGGTATTGCCAAATAGTAAAGACCTGATTCAGTTTCGACGCCCAGCGAGTAGCGGTCTAATCTTGATACGAAGGCCTTCTCGAATTTCACTGTTGTCACCTTCCATCAAGGTCTGTAATGTCAGGTCGCCAGGAGGTACGTCCGCACCATCGATCACCGCTTCAGGCATCCCTGTCGGTAGGAACCCGCCTGGCATCCTCTGATCATTGGCACCGGCTTCATTCCCTGAGGGTATTCGTAAGTCGAAGTTGGTTGGTTCGGGAACGTCTACGCGTACCACCCCATCGGTGTGGAAGTATCCGTCCGGCAGTCCGAGCGCTCGCTCCAACGCGCGACGGTCGCCACCGGTGGCCTCCATGAGGTTATCGAGTTCGCGAGTCGGAAAGACGAAGGCAATACCCGTAACCGGTATCAACGCGACACGGCGCGGCGATGGTCAAAATGGCACCAAAAGCCTCACGCGGAAGTCCGAACGTGAGAATTCGTGCACGTCGACTGCGGGGTGAGCCCATAGGCTGTTAGCTATTGGCGCAGCCGTCGGGGGAGCCGTGGATCACCTGGAAGTAGACGTTGACGAGGCGTACAACATCTCGCGCGCGGTCGGCAATGATGCCGAGGAGCTTCGCGAAGAGCTAGCGAGCCTGCAGCACGCGTGGGACATCTTGTCACGCGGTTGGACCGGCGCCGCCGCGTCGGCGTACTGGTCTATCTGGGATGAGTGGCGGGAGGGTGCCACCACCCTGGTGGACTCGCTCGCCGAATCCTCGCGCAACCTTGGACACGCCGCCGCTCGATACGCCGAGCAAGACGCGGCATCCGCGACGGCGTTGGAGTCGACGGACATGGATCTGGGGCTTTGATGCGCTACCGGGTCGAACTGGATGAACTGCTGGCATTCGTCGACAAGCTCCAATCATTCGAGCGGCGCGCCGAAGCCATCGCTGATCGAGTGGACTGCCAAGTGGCCGACCTGCACACCACCTGGTCCGGAGAGGCGGCCGCCGCGCATCGCGCTCAGCACGACGAATGGGTGTCCGGTGCGACGCAGATGCGGGAAGCGCTCGCCGAATTGCGGCAAGCGGCAGAGCACGCCCATCGCAACTACACCCATGCCGCGCAGCTCAATCGGGACATGTTGACGTGACGCAGGACGTCGATCCGGAGACTTACTACGCGGTCGGCAAGGGACTATTCGACAAAGCCGGCAAGCTATACGACGCGTTCGCAGTGAATGTGAACCTTCTTGGTGAGACGGGTTCCATGGCCGGGTCCGACGATGCCGGCACGGCCTGGGCAGCCTCCTACGACGAGCGCGCAAGCGAAGTCCTCGGAGCCGCCAACGATCTGGTGAAGGCCCTAGAGAACTATGGCGGCGTCATGATCCAGGCGGGTTACAACCACGCTGTCGCGGAACACGATTCGGCCCCTGGCAATCAAGCGCCGATGCCGTCGAAGCCTGCCGACCGTGCAAGCGTCGACGGCACGCTCACAGCGCCACCATCTGCGGGCGGGCCAGGCGAAGGACTCCTGGACGACTCCATCGGGTTGGTGTCGCAGGTCGGCGTACCCGTTCCGGATGGAGATACCGACAAGGTCGCGAAGGCGGCGGATGCGTGGGATCGCCTGGCGACGGTGCATCAAACCGAGATGATCGTCGAAGGTTTGGACGTCGACTCCCGCACCTTCGACGATACGCATTCTCCTGAAGTCGAGTACATCGTGCGAGACCTTGAGGAGCTGCGCGAAGCCGCATCAGCGATCCTCAACGGATGTGCCGAACTGGCTGAGTCATGCCGCCAGTACAAGTCAGCGCTCGAGGACCTACGGACTCAACTCGAAGACATCCTCGACGAGCTGGCGAAGGAATTGGCGGTTACAGCGGCCATCGCGGTTGCCGCGTCGTTCGTCTCCTTCGGTGTCGGAGCGGTCGCAGGTACGGCCAAGGCTGCACACTCGATCACCAAGTACGCACAGATGATCACCGGAGCGATTGCCTCGTGGAAGATCTCGAAGAACATCAGTAAGGGTGTCAAGAAAGTTCACGACATCGCCGGGGTCCGCCAGAAAATGCAGCGCATCAAGAACCTGGGCCGCAAGGGCAAGCCAGAAGGAAAGCCACCGCCAGTCCGGAACCTGGGCGACCTGTTCAAGAGCCGGACACCGAAAGCAAGCGAATTGGAGGGCTATGCGACTTCACAAGGTTGGACTAAAACTCAGTCGCCCGGTGGACCGCCGAAGTACGTCGACGAGAACGGTATTGTCCGAATGACGATCAAGGAGGGAAGTCCACGCACTCCCGGTAGCGAAGCACCTCACGTTGAGCTTCGGGACGCGACCGGTCAGCGAATAGACCCGAACGGAAACCCCGTGACGAGGCGAAGCGAAGGCAACCACACTCCGATCGAGTGGGATTGGTGAATCGTGATCGACTACAGCCAGTTCCCCGGCTTGACCGGCGTCTACCTCGAGGACAGCTACGTCATCGGCATCGCGGAGGCGCCCGGACAGCTCACCTTCAAGCTGGATGCAGTGTTGACTCCCGAAAGCCCCGCGTACCACCCTCCGCAACCCGGTGAGCAATATTGCTACGCCTTAGGAACCCTGACGTTTGCAGGCGCTTCTCGGATCGAATGGGAGCGACGCACCACCGCTCGCTACACCGATGCTGACGGCGAAGAGGACCTTGGAAACATCGACATCGTCGCGGTCGACGGCGAGGCACTCCTTGTCGAGGGCGACTGGGGCAGAGTTCGGATTGTCGGGGCGCAGCCGCAGTTCGAAATGACGGCGGTCGTGTAGGAATCATTGAACCCTAGAGAAGTCCAATTCTCCCTTACAGACAGGCCCTTTCGCATATCTACACGCCATCACGGGCAACGTTCCACGAAAAATCCGGGTTAGGGATACGCTCCGTATCCGCCCACGAAATCCGAGTCGCAGCCGTCGTTACGCCACCGCCGCTCGCGACGCCAAATAAACCTCCGTGGGCATAGGAAGACGCAGATGCCACGTGATGGCGATCGGCCGATCACCCTCATGCGACACGTAGTCGGCAGGGCCGAGGAAGATGTACGGGGTTGGCCCCAGTGCGTTGGTCTTGTTCTCCCGGACGAACAGCAAGATGTGCGAACCGCGTTCGCGGTGCTGAAGGTACCGCTGACCAGTGGGCGAAACTGCTGATGTCGTGGACTGCGACTCCCAATGGAAGAGCTCGCGGTTCAACGCGTAGTCGCGATACATCGTGGTCGGCGAATAGTCCGTGTCGGTCTTCTTCAGCGTAATGAGGAACGCGTCGGCGTTGACCTCCGGACACCAGGCCACTCCCTCGCGCATGGTACTCGGTGAGCGTCCCTGTGCCGTCCAGCCGAGCGCTGCAAGTATCTCTTCCCTCGAGTAGCTCGCGTGCAACGCGAGTGGAACGTCGGCAAGAGCGGGGGCGAGCTCGACCAATGGCCGGGCAGTGCGGTGAGCGGTACCGAAGGCTATGTCAATCACCTCACGCATCTCGTCGGTAACCGGTTCGCCGTCGATAGCAGTCAAACCCTCTGTTGCGTCGGTGAACTCCCCTCCGTCGGGGAAGAGGCTGTAGAACAACATCGCGGCAAGACGCTGCTCGGCTACACCTGCAGCCTGTTGGCCGTCGAGGAGTGCCGTGTACGCGTCTCGGCGAAGACGGTCATCCAGGTGTGCGAGCGCCCGCACACGCTTGACGAGACGATGCTCGAGCGGACCTTCCGAAGCCGTCAGCTTGCCGGCGGCACGGCGAAGTGCTGTCCACGATCGGTCCGTGCGTAGAACGTCCTCCAAGCCGCGGCCAGAGGCGTCGAGGAAGTCGGCAAGATTGTCGTTGGGATGCGCGCGGACCTCCAACACCAGCGCGGGCCATCGGGGCGCCACCTGCTGGCGGATGTTCTCGAGGACCAGTCGCTGAGCGACGGCGTCCAGGACGATCTGGCTGCCCGACGGCAGAAAGGGGAACCCATTTTCGACCTGACGCGCCAGCTCTTTCCGGCTGGCGCCGGTGAGCGCGCGGAAGCGTTGATCGAAGCGGAATTCGCGTCGTTGATGGCCGACGAAGTCGAGCGCGGTTAGGACCGTCTTCCCTCTCGTAAGGCGCAGGCCACGACCAAGCTGCTGCAGGAATACGGTGGCGCTTTCCGTCGGGCGCAGGAAGAGCACCGTATCGACCTCCGGAATGTCCAGGCCTTCGTTGAAGAGGTCGACGGCGAAGATGACGTTGATGTGCCGATTCCGCAGTGCCGTCAGAGCGTCTTGTCGCTCGACCGCTGGAGTGTCTGCGGACACTGCTTGCGCGGGAATGCCGGCGGAGACGAATCGTTCGGCCATGTAGTGAGCATGTTCGACGCTCACGCAGAAGCCGAGGGCGCGCATCGTGCCGATATCGGCGATCTTGTCCCGCAATTCCTTGAGCACGATGCGGGTGCGGGAATCGTTGCCGGTGTAGACGTTACTCAGCGCTGACAGGTCGTATCGGCCGCGCTTCCATTCCATCGTCTGAAGATCGGTGTCGTCGTAGACGCCGAAATAATGGAAGGGGCACAACAGGTTCTGCTCGAGGGCATCCCACAGGCGTAATTCCGCTGCCACGCGGCCATCGAAGAACTGTCGGACGTCGACTCCGTCCGCGCGTTCCGGCGTGGCGGTAAGTCCAAGTAGTTCGACGGGTTCCACATGCTCGAGCAACCGCCGGTACGACGCGGCTTCGGCATGGTGGAACTCATCGATCACGACGACATCGAAGTGGTTGGGTGCAATCGTCGAGAGCCGGTCGGCAGACAGGGACTGAATACTGGCGAAGACGTGGCGCCACTGTGTCGGATGGTCTCCCCCGACTAAGAGTTCACCGAAGGTGGGCTCCGTGAGCACCTCTCGATACATGCGCCGCGCCTGCTGAAGGATCTCCTTGCGATGGGCGACGAAGAGCAATGTCAAGTCGCGGTTGTGGACCTCGCGCGCAAGCCGGCGATAATCGAGCGCGGCCATAACGGTCTTACCGGTGCCGGTTGCGGCGACGATAAGGTTTCGGTGGCGTCCGTGGAGGACGCGCTCCGCTTCGAGTTCCTCCAGCATCTCGGCCTGGAAGGGCTTCGGATGGACCTCTAGCCCGGACAGCGTGACAGCGACGCCCCCGCGTTCGCGCCGGCCAGACGCGACGTCCAACGCATTACGGAGCCGAGTGCCGTCACCGACTGGGTCATACAGCTCGAATTCGCTGTTATCCCAGTAGGAGTCGAAGGTCAGTCGGAACTTGTCGAGTAGATGTGGTGTTGCCACAGCCGACAGTCGCACGTTCCACTCAAGTCCATCGACCAATGCGGCATGCGAGAGGTTGCTTGAGCCGACGTAGGCGGTATGGAAGCCGGTGTTGCGGCGCAGCAGCCAAGCCTTGGCGTGTAGCCGCGTGCGGTCGGTCTCGTAGTTGACGCGCACCTCGGCGCCGAAGTCGTTGACCAATGCGTCCAGCGCACGGGCGTCGGTCGCGCCGAGATACGTCGTGGTGATCACGCGCAGTGGCACGCCACGGCGGCGCAGCTCGGTCAGTTCACGTTCTAGCAGCCGAAGGCCGTGCCACTTGACGAAAGCGCAGAGCAGATCGACGTGGTCGGCGCTGACGAGTTCGGCACGCAGCTCCGCGGCCAGCGTGGGCTCGTTGCGAGCGTTCGTCATGAGTGCGGCATCCGAAAATGGCGTGGCGGGCCGCAGTACCGGTGTGTGGTCGAGCGCGGTTGCGCTAGCGACTTCCTCAAGCCGGGTCAGCTTGCCAGGCTCAAGCGGGTGCAGCGCTTCTCCCCCGGCGTCAGGCAACAGTTCGAGGATGCGTCGCGCCAGTGTTGTGCGCTCCTCAGTGCTGCCGATGGCCTGCAGCGCTCGTTCAATGCTCGGTGCCAGGTGACGGGTGATGCTCAACGCCTGCTCGGCAGAGTCGACGGCGCCGTACGCCGGGCGAAGGTCCGATGCCTGCCCCAGCTGCCCATAAAGCTTGTCGGTGAGCAGCGATTCGTACATCCCGAGTTCCACAAGCGGCACGTTAACGGACGGGACATACAAGTGTGCAGCAATGCTGATTGGGTTTACGCCAGCGGTTGCCTCGGCGCCGCCCGAGGGAAGGGCAAGCCCATGACGCCGGAGCGCCTCAGTCGACTTCGAACAGTCCTGGCAACACTCGCCGACTCGCCAATCACCACGCTTGAAGCACGCCCCATCACCACCAAACGAGTCCGCAGCGGCGGCATTGCGCTTCATGCGTCGAGCCCCCTCGCGCAGAATCTTTCCCAGCTCGGCACGGAGACGGCGAATTCGGCGCCAGCGGCAGCGAAGGCGGCGGCGACCGGCGAAGTGCTCTATCGCATGGTCGTGCCGGCGAAGGTGGCGGCGCAGGTGAGCAAGGGTTGGTCAGCCCAATGGCTTCCCGAGCGGCGGCCGGCGGGGTCCACAAGTTCGCTGATGACTTCGAGCGGGATCGCTGCACAAGCCACCTTCGTGCCGGTTGCTGGGAAGGCGGCCATTGTGGGCACAACCACCGGCTCGGCCGGTACGGCCGGGGTGGCGACCGCGGGGGCGCTCACGGTGGCAGCGCCGCTTGTTCTTATGGCGTTGGCCGTCGGAGCAAGCGCGTATGCCGACCATCAACGCCAGCAGGCGCTCGAGCACATCACCGAGTTACTTGAGAAGCTCCACGAGGAGCGTTCGAGCAGGCTCGGCTCGAAGGCCCCAACTACCCATTCAGGATGTGCATGGGCACGCTGCATAACGACGAGCGCGGCGTCAACGAACTCGAAGCTGTGATCGCTGACGTCATCCGCGGCGTGGCGACACTGGAGCTCAAGCGCAAGGCGCGATGCCCGATTCCATAGTCGTCGAGCGCTTCTGCAGTCATGAACCGACTGGAGTCCCGCCCGGCGGTGGCGGAGCGGGCGACGTAGATCCTGTCATCGATGTGCGGTGCACGATGTAGCGGGCGACCAGGCCATGACGATGTGGGCGGCGATCCGAATCGGAACCTCGATGAGGCAGTGCTTGTTGGTGTCGGTCCACTCAAAGGCGAGGATGTGCACTCCATGGTGGCGAGTAATACTCATAACCGGTATCAACGCGACACGGCGCAGCGATGGTCAAAAATGGCACCAAAAGCCTCACGCGGAAGTCCGAACGTGAGAATTCGTGCACGTCGACTGCGGGGTGAGCCCATAGGCTGTTAGCTATTGGCGCAGCCGTCGGGGGAGCCGTGGATCACCTGGAAGTAGACGTTGACGAGGCGTACAACATCTCGCGCGCGGTCGGCAATGATGCCGAGGAGCTTCGCGAAGAGCTAGCGAGCCTGCAGCACGCGTGGGACATCTTGTCACGCGGTTGGACCGGCGCCGCCGCGTCGGCGTACTGGTCTATCTGGGATGAGTGGCGGGAGGGTGCCACGACCCTGGTGGACTCGCTCGCCGAATCCTCGCGCAACCTTGGACACGCCGCCGCTCGATACGCCGAGCAAGACGCGGCATCCGCGACGGCGTTGGAGTCGACGGACATGGATCTGGGGCTTTGATGCGCTACCGGGTCGAACTGGATGAACTGCTGGCATTCGTCGACAAGCTCCAATCATTCGAGCGGCGCGCCGAAGCCATCGCTGATCGAGTGGACTGCCAAGTGGCCGACCTGCACACCACCTGGTCCGGAGAGGCGGCCGCCGCGCATCGCGCTCAGCACGACGAATGGGTGTCCGGTGCGACGCAGATGCGGGAAGCGCTCGCCGAATTGCGGCAAGCGGCAGAGCACGCCCATCGCAACTACACCCATGCCGCGCAGCTCAATCGGGACATGTTGACGTGACGCAGGACGTCGATCCGGAGACTTACTACGCGGTCGGCAAGGGACTATTCGACAAAGCCGGCAAGCTATACGACGCGTTCGCAGTGAATGTGAACCTTCTTGGTGAGACGGGTTCCATGGCCGGGTCCGACGATGCCGGCACGGCCTGGGCAGCCTCCTACGACGAGCGCGCAAGCGAAGTCCTCGGAGCCGCCAACGATCTGGTGAAGGCCCTAGAGAACTATGGCGGCGTCATGATCCAGGCGGGTTACAACCACGCTGTCGCGGAACACGATTCGGCGCCCGGCAATCAAGCGCCGATGCCGTCGAAGCCTGCCGACCGTGCAAGCGTCGACGGCACGCTCACAGCGCCACCATCTGCGGGCGGGCCAGGCGAAGGACTCCTGGACGACTCCATCGGGTTGGTGTCGCAGGTCGGCGTACCCGTTCCGGATGGAGATACCGACAAGGTCGCGAAGGCGGCGGATGCGTGGGATCGCCTGGCGACGGTGCATCAAACCGAGATGATCGTCGAAGGTTTGGACGTCGACTCCCGCACCTTCGACGATACGCATTCTCCTGAAGTCGAGTACATCGTGCGAGACCTTGAGGAGCTGCGCGAAGCCGCATCAGCGATCCTCAACGGATGTGCCGAACTGGCTGAGTCATGCCGCCAGTACAAGTCAGCCCTCGAGAACCTACGGACTCAACTCGAAGACATCCTCGACGAGCTGGCGAAGGAATTGGCGGTTACAGCGGCCATCGCGGTTGCCGCGTCGTTCGTCTCCTTCGGTGTCGGAGCGGTCGCAGGTACGGCCAAGGCTGCACACTCGATCACCAAGTACGCACAGATGATCACCGGAGCGATTGCCTCGTGGAAGATCTCAAAGAACATCAGCCTCAATAGTTCACGTAATTCGGTGCTGAGGTGTGGCGTGAACGTGAAAGGTGCACTGCCTCAACGATAATCGACGTTTGCTGGCGTTGATCATCGATTCGAGGAGTGCACCTATCAGATGCAGGCTACTACGGATTGGTCGAAAACTGTTCGAGTCGAGGTCCGCGGCGACGACGTGGTCGGGCACGCGGGCAACGTGATCCCCCGGATGCTGGCCGACAACCTGGGCCTGACCAGCGGGTTGTCCGCGGCGTTGTCGCGGCCGGAGGTGACCCACGACCGGGGCGCGGTGTTGCGGGACGTGGCGGTGTCGATCGCGGGCGGCGCGCAGAACCTGGCCGGTACCGCGGTGCTGCGGAATCAGCAACGGCTGTTCGGGGCTGTGGCGTCGGTCCCGACGATGTGGCGGTCGCTGAACGAGATCGACCGCCAGGGCATGGCCGGGGGTTGCGCTGGTGCGCAACACCGTCCGGGAGCGGGTGTGGGAGTTGATCGAGGCTCGCCATGGCGCGATCCCGCCGTCGCGGACCTGTTATGGGGACCTGGGTGGCGTGGTCGTGATCCGCATTGATGCCTCGCTGGTTGAATCGCATTCCGACAAGCAGCACGCCGCGGGAAATTTCAAGGTTGGCTACGGGTTTCACCCACTGTTGGCGTGGTGCGACAACACCGGCGAACTGCTGGCGGCGATCGCCCGCCCGGCAACGCCGGGTCGAACACCGCCGCGGATCACATCGCGATCATCGACGCGGCGATCGCCGCGATCCCGGCCAAGGGGCGGCGCAACCTGTTGATCACCATCGACGGGGCGGGCTCCAGCCACGCCGTGGTCAAGCACCTGCGCAAACGCAACGCGCGGGCGGGCTGGTCGGTGGCCTACTCGGTGGGGTTCGACCTCGACGAGCGGGCCCGGGTCGCGATCGGGCAGATGCCCGCCGCCGGTGGGAGCCGGCGCTGGATGCGGCCGGGCGGGCCGCGACGACGCGGCCGTGGCCGAGCTGACCGGGCTGCTGCGCGAGGGCGCCGACGGCGACCGGCTGGCCGGCTGGCCGCCCGACATGCGCATCCTGGTGCGGCGCGAGAAGATCGAAGAAGGCCGCCAGTTGTCGCTGTTCGAGCAGATCAACGGCTACCGCTACCAGCTCATCGCGACCAACACCCGCGGCGGGCAACTCCAGCGGTTGGAGGCCCGCCACCGGGTGCACGCCCGGGTGGAGGGGTTCATCCGCTGCGGCAAGGACACCGGCCTGGCCCGCTGGCCATCGCACTCATTCGCGATCAACACCGCCTGGGTCACCGCGGTCGCCCTGGCCATCGACCTGCTGTGCTGGACCCGGCTGCTGCTCTTGGACGGCCCGCTCGCCAAGGCCGAACCGGCGACCCTGCGCTACCGGCTGCTGCACGCTGCGGCCCGCCTGGTCAAACGATCCCGCAACCTGATCCTTCGGATCCCCGAAACCTGGCCCTGGGCGCAGGAATTCGCCGCCGCCGTCAACCGCGTCCGCGCCATCCCCTGACCCGCAGACCCCGTGTCCGTTCGACCCCAAGAAAGGAGCAGCCACCCCGGGACCGAGGAACCCGGCGTCAGCGCACGACACGCGGCGGTGCCGCCTACCGACAACCCGGAAATCACGATCAACCCGTGATCTCAGCCGCCACCAGGGGAGAACTCGGGCGACCGTGAAACTTTGAGGTCAGTAAGGGTGTCAAGAAAGTTCACGACATCGCCGGGGTCCGCCAGAAAATGCAGCGCATCAAGAACCTGGGGCGCAAGGGCAAGCAGGAGCAGAAGCCGCCTGCGACGCCGCCCCCACCGCCGCCTGGTGTTCCACCCGGTGGGGTGGCGAGGCCGGCAGACAACGGCATGGGGACCGTCTACCAACAGCCGGGGTCGATAGGCAGCAGCAATTCTGTGCGGGTAATGGAACCGGGAGCTGACCCTCGATACCCGAATGGCTATGTGAAGTTCACAAACGAACACAATCAGCCAATTAACCTCGATGGCAAGCCAGGCACACGGGCGGAAACGCACATACCACGGAACCCCGATGGCTCGTATTCAATACCGAAAGGCTGGCCGTGAAAAACCTTGAGCTAGAAGGAAAAGAACTCCAATCGGTGTTGGTGAACTACACGGTCAGGATGCAACTGGCAGACGTCCACTTCATCGTCATCGAGTCACCGTTCACGGTCGTCGTCGGAGACGACGTCATCTCCCTTTCACCTGAAGAAGACGCCCAAGATGCGTTTCAGCCTATTCATCAGCTAGTGGGACAAACAGTCGAAGAAGCCTTCGCCGACGAGGCAGGTGCCCTCAGTGTCAGGTTCAGCGGCGGGGCTCATCTATCGGTGAAGCCCGATGCAGCCTATGAAGCATGGAGCGTGTCCGGGCCGGACGGCGCGCTCGTTGTCAGCACACCGGGCGGCAAATTGGCTGTGTGGAGTGCCAAAAAGCCGGCCGACGGAGCGTCGGAGTAGAGATTCGCCGGAGACGTCGGACGCTGCCATGAATGCTCACTTTCGCTCCTCGGCAAGGATTACAAGGCTGTTATCGACGCAATACTGGCGCGACGCAGCCCTGCCCTTCTCGAGCAAGTCCTGCAGTCCACGTCAGTGGCGCGTTCGGATGCCAGGCAGATCGTCTCAATTTTCAACGACGAGCCACCGACCACCTAGATGAGAACTGGGAGGCGCGGTACATCGTTGTCGGTGACTAGTCAGGTGTCGGTTTTCTTCAACGTAATGAGGAACGCGTGTCAGCTCCGGTCGGAAGTGAGCAGGTAGTTCCGGACCGGAGCAGGGCCGCTCAGGATTCGACCGGCGCTGACACGAGCGAGGCAAAGTAATCACCGGTTGGGCGAACAACAGCGCCGGGACAGGAGGAGCAGGTGGATAGCGACTTCGGGTTTCTGGGCACCGGTCAGGCTGAGATGCTCGGTGAAATCCTGACGCGGCGAAGCCCTGATCTTTTAGCACGTGTACGCCGGTCCGGTTCGGTGACTCGTTCCGAAGCCGAAGAAATCATGTCGGCGCTCAGCGACGAACTGACCGACAACCTCGACGATGACTGGGAGCCGACCGGCTATGGACGCGAGGTGAGCGCGGTCCTCGCGCAATTCAACGCCGCTCGAATCAGCAAGTGGCCATGAAGACGGACCGACAGAGCGAAAGGCACATCCGCCACGACGGTAGGTAGAAGCGATCGAACCGCGGCCGAGTGGGATCGGTGACTCGTGACGACTACAGCCAGTAACCTGCGCCTGCGTCTACCTCGACGACAGCATGTTATCGGCATCGTAGACGAACCAGGCACCGACCGGATGTACTGCTCTGAGCGCGGGTCGCCGTGTTCGCGTCAGGCGGTGCTGTTCGCGCAACTGTCCCTGAGAGACATTCCGCACGCGTGGTGGCTGGTGCACACCCTCGGCCTCAATGACGACCGCGTCTGGAGCTATCTCGCCAAGGCCTACGGAAAGCTCGACCTCATCGCCGCACTGCCCGCTTACGCCGGGCTGGTCGAGCGTGAACTGGCCGTGGCGGATGCGGGGAACTATCAAAGTACAGCAAGGCGTTCGAAAATGATGCGGCGACTGAGACTGCGACGCAGATTTGTCATCGCCGGAAAGGACCAGGTCGCAGGCCTCATGCAAGGGGGCCCATCGCTTGCGGTCGGGCGTACCCCGCAGTCGTCCAGGGCATCAAGGCTGACGACGAAGCCGGGCGCGACCGGCGCCAGGATTCCCGCGAGCTTTGCGATGTGCCTAGCCGAACTGTCCTGGAAACTCCCGAACACCCGCTTGCCCATCCACGCCTCGGCCTCGTTGATGCCCGCGACCGGATCGAGTTCGGGAACCCGAAGAGCCCCGGCGCATCGGACAACCGAGGCGTTCGGTGCGCGACGACGCCAATCAGACGAGGCCAGCGGCCTGGACAAGCAGGAAGCCCGGCAGGAACACTGCCAAAGCCACTGGCGCAGCGACCAATCCGATCAACATCCCTCGCCCTACTTGCCCGGCGACTCCAGGGCGCGACCGGAGGACTGCCGCGATTGCGAGATCGATCAGCACGAACGGCAGGACAAAGATGGCGAGGGCGAACCACGGCAGAAAATACCAAACGGCAGCAGTCTCGACGAAAAGGATGTTCACCAGTGCCGCCACGAACGTGACGGGTCCATAGGACGACGCGAGCGGTTGCGGCACCCGTGAAGTCACCACGCCAAGATCCATAACCCGTAGAGCAGTCCACCCACGAGGACAACCGCATACGACCCGACGACGCCGAGTGCGATGCCGCGTGCACGTGAAGAAGACGATCGGGCCAGCAGGAGAGTGATCCCTGCGCATAGGAGGAAGGCGGCGCCGGCACCGGCTACGAAGAGGACGACTGCTCCGGTACCAGGGAACCACTTCCCCAGCAGCCAGGTTGTCACGATGACGAGCGCCAGGACCAGCTGGGTCGTGAGCGGCGCCGACCATGTAGCCGTGGACCAGACCCGTGAGTCCTGGCCATTGAGTCGCGCGAGTGCTGTCATGTCGCCTACCTGATCACACTGGAGTCACGCCCGGCGGCAACGGGATCGACGGAAGCCGTGATGGGTCAGTCGTGGTCCCGAACTCCGTCCACGGCAAGGGGATTGGTACATCGTAGTCAGGATTCCACCCTCCGGAATCGAATGGTGCGAACGCGCTGCCACCGGCCCCGACCTCGTGGTGCTGTGGGAGATTCACCATCGGTCCGGTCGAGTTACCGGCAATCGCCGCATCGATGAGCACCGTCCGAGACGAACCATCGGGGAAGTCCTGATACACCTCCATGGAGGGGTAGTCGGTGCACGTCCCGTCGACACGGACGCCGTCGGCCGTGGGAGTGAAGACGAGATCACCGTTGACCCTCCACGGATTGTTCACCATTGGCCATGGTGGGTCCTTCGCAATGTGGGGAGCAAAAGGGTTGGCGGCATCGTATTTGATGCGGACCGCACCGTCGTCGGTCTGCTGCACCACAGCTTCTGGTATCCCCACTTTGACCTGGCCGGGTCCGCCGTCGGGAGTGAGCTCGACGGACGGATTCTGTCGCATCACGACCAGACCGTTCTCGTAGTCGATGTACGTCGTCACCTTCGTGTTCGCCGGATCGAAATTCGGGTCAGCAGGCCTGGTGTTCCCGAAGTCTCGCTTCCACGGTGCGCTGATGACGTCGCGCTGCTCGATCCACTGGCCCACGCGAACGACTCCTTGACCGGGTACCGGACGGATCCTCACGACCGTGATTTCCGGCGGTACGCGGTCGGTGTCCGGATCGTAGCTGTGTGGGTCGAGTGCTGCGGCGGTCTGCCAGTCAGTCGCCGATGATGGGCCGCGGCCGAAGACCTCGCCGAACGCATCGATCTGATTCTGGCGGCGGTTGGAGAGATCTTCTGTCTGTCCAGGCGGTGCCCGCTTGAAGTCGACGGTCTGGATAGCCCGATCTTCCTTGCCCTTCTCTTCCTCGGGCGCCTTCTTCCCGTCGCTCTCACCCACTCCGAGCCTGGCGTACTCGTTGCCGACCTGCCGAATTTTTGCGCCGACGGCGTTCAGCTCGTTATTCGAGCTTGACACCACCTCACCTACCCGATCCAAACCCCTCTGCACGATCGGCACCAACAGCTGCGCGCGTTTGGGGCCGGCCGGCACTGACTGCGCAACCGCCAGCACCCAAGATCTGATCGAGTCGAGATTCCGGCGGCCCGCTGACACGACCTGCGCCGACTCCGTGACGTGCGAGCCGAGCCGCTTGTCCAGGCCCGCCAGCTGCCCGATCACCTGAGCGTGCGCGGAGTTCTTACCGTCATAGGCACTGGCCGCCCCGCCCGACCAGTGCACGCCGGGAGCTGCGGTATGGGCTGTCGCTTCGAGATTCTGCAAGTAACCACTCTGGTCGAACGTCTCCCCCGTCTGAGGCGCCCCTGAACCGAACGTGTCGCGCGCCCGGGACCACGTCACCAAGAAGGCGTCGATCGCGCTCACGCAACCAGCGTATGTGCTGGGGGCTTCTTCCCCATGTACCAATCGCGCGTCGCGGCGGCCCCAAGTGGATGCTCAGGCGAACTCGAAGGCGGCCCAGAATTTCCGCACCTGTTTGCCTGCGGGACAGGACCGGCAGCTAAACACTGGACGCGCGACGACATAGGGGCAGATCGCGATCAAAACGTCGATTGGCGAGTCGAGGACGCCGTCCGACGCGTCGAGAGGACGGTCGAGGAAGTCCTTCGACTCGCGCCCACTCATTCCAGGTTTCGGAACGCAACCGGTGGTAACGCCAGAAGAAGGCGGCGTCATGACCGGAATCGTCGAACTTGGCAAGCTTGTATTTGGTCCTTGACCTATGGACGTAACGATAGAGCGCTGGGTACGTCGTGGTCGGCCGAACCGCACCACCTTGCCGCCTGGCAATTGGATGGGCAGTTCCAGCTGAGACGTCCGACGACTGGTCGGTCAGTGCGTCGAAGCTCGATGCAACGTTGCCGAGACGAGCGGGGTGGGCGTCGACCGTATGCCCGTCGTCCGGAACCGACTGCGGTACGTGCTGGGTGAGACGCCGAGCGCTCGGCGGAAGGTGCGGCGCATGGTGTCCGCGGAGCCGAATCCTGCTCGTCGCGCAACGGCTTCTTGACTGTGGTCTGCGGTGGCGAGCAGGACCTTGGCTGCCTCCAGTCGCGCCTGCTCGACAAACCGTGCCGGAGTCATGCCGACCTGGGTCCGGAACATCCGCACCAGATGCCGCTCGCTGACCGCCGCGCGATCGGCCATCGCAGCCAGGGAGTGATCACCGCCGGGATCGGCGACGACGGCGTCCAAAATCTCGCGAAGCCCGTTCGACACCGGCAACGCCGCCTCGGTCCAGACACTGAACTGCGCTTGACCGCCCGGCCGCTGCAGGAACACCACCATCCACCGTGCCACGCGCCTGGCCACGTCCGGGCCGTAGTCGCTCTCCACGAGCGCAAGGCCGAGGTCGATGCCGGCGCTGATCCCGGCACCGGTGATGAATGGTCCGTCCTGAACGAATAAAGAATCTGGGTCGACCGCGACGTGGGGATAGGCGCGAGCCAGCTCCTGACAATGCGCCCAGTGCGTGGTCGCGCGGCGCCCGTCGAGCAATCCCAGCTTGGCAAGCACGAAAGCGCCCGTGCAGACCGAGGACACCCGGCGCGCCCGCGGGGCCAGTTCGCGCACCATCTCCAACGCCGCTGGCACCACGTCGGGCGTCTGCTCTTCTGGGATGTCGTGTTCGCCGGGGGTGAAGATGAAATCGGGTGGCACACCGCCCGGGACGATCAGTGTGTCGATCCGGTCCGGTACCTCGTCCAAGGACCTATCGACGTTGAGGGTCACGTAGGACGTCGTCTCGACAGCTTTGCCGGTCAGCGAGGCCAGGATTACGTCGTAGCGCGCACCGAAGTCGTTGGCGCGCGCGAAGATTTCCAGCGGCGCGGCCACGTCCTGCAGCGTCACTTTGTCGTAGAGCGCGAAGACGACCGTCTTGCGCCCCTTTGCCGGCCGCTGGGACCTGTTGTCGTCGGACGCCATGTCGCTGCCCTTCCATCATCCCGCCCGAGGTGAAGCCAAGTTAGCGGCCGTCTGTTACGACGACGTTGCACGCCGGCGCAAAGTTGTAGGTCCGGATTTGCGCGAATCGTGTCCGGTCCTGACGGCCAGAGAAATTCGGGCGTAACGCTGCCGAAACTTACTGACACGACGCTGATTTCACACGATACAAGTTCCTTCAAGGAGGTGAGCCCATGGATTCCCGCACAGCGTTGACATTGAGTATTGGCGTCCTCGGTGGGCTGGCGGTCGCTTTAACCGCAGAAGTCGTCACGGTGCCCATTTGGGTGGTGTTCCTGGCCTGGGCGTCGTTCTTCTTCGTCGGCGGCGGGATCGCAGGCTGGATTCGATCGGTCTCGTCGAACCTCGTCGGTGTGGTGATCGCCTCGGCCAGCCTCTATGCCGCACACCTGATGGGCGGCAGCCTGCTGGTCACCGCCATCGCGGTGGGCGTGGGCAGTGCGGTGATGGTGCAGACCTCGTGGGTGCCGCTGCTGTCCACCACGCCCGCCGTCGTCGTCGGCTTCGCCTCCACCGTGTCGACGGTGGCCGGAACCGGCAACGACATCGTCAAAACCACCATCTCGCACCCCGGCCTCGTCGCAGCCGTCGCCTGCGTGCTCGGGGCGTCCTTCGGACTGCTCTCGGAGTATCTGGCCACCGTGATGACGACGAAGTCCGTAGCCGGCAAGCAGACCCCGTCGACGGAAGGAAGCCCGGCCTGATGAAGCTGCAGCACTATCTCGGCGGCCTGGAAGGCCTGCCCGAGCCGTTGACCCTGGAAAAGCGTGTCTTCGTCGAAGAGTGGGAGAAACGCATCTTCGGCATCCATGTGGCGATGATGGGGTTGTCTAACCACCTCGGCTCGGCATTGCCGGCCTATCCCATCGACCAGGTGCCGACGACCTTCAAGGACGAATGGACGTGGGCCGACCTGCGCACCGGCGCCGAGGCGATGAACCCCTTCGACTATTTCAAGTTCCGCTACTACGAGAAATGGTTGGGCGGCATCACCCAGTTCTTCATCGACAAGGGTTATGTGACAGAAGAGGAACTGGCCGACCGAATGGCCGAAATGCCTCCGGCGCCAGGCGGTCCGGGTGCGACGGCAGTCGACGATCAGGTGATCGCCTATCTGCGTGAAGGCGACAGCCCTCGCCGCGATGTTGCGCATCCCAAGTTCGCCGCCGGCTCGGCCGTACGCGTCACCAATGTGCCGGCTGACGCGCACAGCCGGTTGCCCGGTTACCTGCGTGGGCGTGTCGGCACCGTGCAACGCGTCTTCGAGGGTGACTACGCGTACTTCTGCCACACCGGCGACGGCATCGGTGACCCGATGCCCATCTACATCGTCGAATTCGAGCCGGCCGAAATCTGGGGCGCACGCGCAGAGGGCAGCCCGCTGACGCTGTACGCCGAGCTTTTCGAGGCCTACCTGGAACCGATCGAGGAGGATTTATGACCGCCCAGTTCGCCTACCCGCCGGATCGCGAGGAAGCCAGCGCCAAGAAGGTGGCCGCTCTGGAGTCCCTGCTGATCGAGAAGGGTGTGATCACACCGCAGACCGTCGACAAGGTGCTCGCCTACTTCGAGACCGAGATGACACCGCTCAACGGTAAGAAGATCGTCGTGAAAGCCTGGACCGACCCGGAGTTCGCCGAGAAGGTCGTCATCGACACGCCCGCGGCCATCGCCGAGCTCGATTTCCCCGACGGCATGGCGGGCGCCGAGGGTGAGCACCTGCAGGCCGTAGCCAACACCGCCGGCGTGCACAACCTGGTGATCTGCACGCTGTGCTCCTGCTTCCCGTGGCCGGTGCTGGGCCTGCCGCCCTACTGGTATAAGGACCCGACGTTCCGCGCTCGTGCCGCCCGTGAACCGCGCAAGGTGCTCGCCGAAGTCGGCCTCGATCTGCCCGCCGACACTGAGATCAGGGTGTGGGACTCCAGCGGTCACTCGCGGTGGTTCGTCATCCCCGAAAGGCCAGAGGGCACCGAGGATTTCACCGACGAGATGCTGATGGACCTGGTGACTACCGAGGCGATGATCGGTGTGGCGCTGGCCGGGCAGCCGTCATGAGGCTGCACGCGACCTGCACCACCGATGAGGCGGCACCGCAGTTCGATCACGAATGGCAGCGCAGGGCTTTTGGGTTGGCGCTCGCGTTGTCCGAGTTTCGTCACTACCCGTGGAGTGAATTCCAGGAAACGCTGATCGCGACGATCGGGGAATGGGAGAGCACCCCGGAATCCGGACGTGGGCAGTGGCAGTACTACGAGCACTGGGTCGCCACCCTCGAGAAGCTGGTCGACCGCCACCAACTGCTGACCGCGCCGGTGCTGACCGACGCGGGCGACCACGCGCTACCCGTCGCACATGACCATGACCATGACCACGACCACGACCACGACCACTGAGGAGTTCCCCATGAGCAATGCCAAAGCCGTCCGCGCCGTCCCCCACGTCGACCTTCGGGCGACGGCAGCGGTTCTGGCCACCCCCGCTCGACTGACCGCGATCACGATGCTCGCGCTGATCGCCTACTACTTCGTCGGATACGACCAGGGAGCAGTCTCGGTGTTCGGTGCCGACACCCACATCCACGAGTTCCTACACGATGCCCGCCATCTTCTGGGCTTCCCATGCCACTGAGCGCTGCAGTTCGATACCTCATTCCCGGCGCGGTCGCGGGGGTCGTGTCGTTCGCCTTCAGCCGTGTGATGATCGAGCCGTTGATCGGTGCCGCAGTGGATTACGAGCGTGCGCGCCAGCACGTCGAGGCGCAATCGCCCGGCGGCGAGCACGAACGGGAGCTGTTCACCCGGGCGGTCCAAGAGAACGTCGGCGCTACGGTGGGCGTCGTCGTTTTCGGCATCGTCATGGGTGTCCTCTTCGCGGTCGGGTACACCACGCTTCGCACGGTGCTGGACCGCCGCGGCTTCGCGCCTCACCCGGCCGGTCTGGCGCTGCTGCTCTCCGCGGGTATGTTCGTGGCCATAGCGTTGATGCCGACTCTGAAGTATCCGGCGAACCCGCCCGCTGTCGGGTTGGACGATACCGTCGCAGAACGGAGTTCGTCGTTGCTGACGATCGCGGTGACCTCCGTCGTGGCAGCGTGCCTTGCAGTGGCCGCTGCGCTGACGTGGTCGCGCCGATGGGGCATATGGCCCGCTGGCGCTCTTGCGGTCGGCGGCTATGCCGCAGTGATGCTGTGCACGATGGCCGTGATGCCCGGGTATGACGAAGTCCCCGGACCGCTGGTCGGACCTGACGACCTGGCGATCGACGGCTTTCCCGCTGACGTGCTCGCCGACTTCCGGCTCTATTCGCTGGTCAATCAGGCCCTGATGTGGTTGGTTATCGGCGTAACGTCGGCGTGGCTCGCGGTGCTGTCACGCGCATCGGCACCAGATGCCGTTGCGGTTGGGAGGCGCTGACCCGCGGGTCGACCGGCAGAGCTCACGGCGATCGCCAATGCTGATCGACGTCGAAGCCCCAATTGACGGTGTAGCCCTCGTTCAGGACTAGCGCGGTCAGCACGTCGACCCGCTCGCCGACGCGCCACGACTCGACGTCACCCGTCGTCGCCGAAGAACGCGTAGTGCCAGCGCAAACCAGACGCACGAGGTGGTGACCGCGGTGGTCGGCGGGAATGACGAGCCCGTCGATCGGTATCGCTCTCGGAAGCGCCGACGGGTGTAGCCCGCAGGGCGGAATCGGAAAGTTGTACCGGCGCAGCGGGTACGGAATGCGCCCGATCGCGGATCGAAGTGGTTGCGTGGTTCGGTAGAACCGGTTGGTCCCAGGAGGTGGCGCGGCTGGTGCGCGGTTGCTGCTGCAGACCGCGATCGAGGCCAAGGTGACCGCTTTGGGCCGAGATTGCTACCAGCGGGTCGCCGCCAGTGAGGACGCGGGGGGAGATGCACAACCCGCGGGGCGATTCGTCACATCGTGAACCTCAGATTGCGGGCGGCGCTGTCGCCGAGTGTGTCGTCGCCGGTCCAGCTGACCGCGCCGGAGTCGATCTGGGCCTGCGGGTCGATGCGTCCGCATGCCAGCTGGATGAACGTGGTGGAGTCGGTCGTCACGGTGACGTCGGGGTTGTCGAGGTGGTCGACCTGCGCCGCTCGGCCGTCGACGGCGACGTGGATTTTCCGGGTGAGCGGGCCGGTGAGGTCGAAGGTGAGGCTCTTGCCGTCGGGCAGGCCGACCTTCTTGCCGACGATGTAGCCGATCGAGTTCTCGACCTCGGCCAGCGCGATCTGCGCGGCAACACCGGTGTCGTCGCTCGCCCGGCCGAGCGGGGTGGTGATGTCGCGTTCGTGCACCCACAGGTCGAACACCCGGATCGCGAGGAACCGGCCGTAGGTGCCGGGGCCGACGGGCGTCCACGACGGGCGGGCGAGGTCCGCGTCGGTCAGCGCCGCCAGATCGCGGCGCCGAAGCTCGTAGACACCGCGGACCTTCTCGACGTACGGCGTCTCGTCGGCGAGGAATCCGCCGACCCGCTCGAACGGCGGCAGCGCCGCGGCATCGTCGGGCAACCACCCCGCCATGACCGCCTCGATGCCGCTGACATGATCGACAACGCCGCGGACCGTCCAGTCCGGGCACAGCGACTGCGTCTGCCACTCGTGATCGCCCAAGTCGGCGCACAGCGCTTCGAAGGCGGCGTAGCAGTGCTCGAGTGCGCCGCGGAGCTCATCAAGGCTCCACGTGTTCGGTTTTCCCACCCGTCATGTCTAGCGCCGGAACCGCCCGCACGCCAGGGAATGAGCCGAAACGCGTGTGGCTGCAGAACTGGCCGGCCAGGGCGTCGTCGCCACTTCGAACGGGTCACTCGCGCCGCGCACTGGTGTCGCCGTCTTCGTCACGTTCTGCGACAGCGTCGTCGCCATCTGACTGAAGTGCTCCCGCACCGCTGCCTGCATCGTCGACCCGGGCAGCACATCGCCGGCGGAAAACGTTCTTCCGCCCACCTCCGTCGCGCCGACATCCGCCGCCACGATATCCACCTGACCGGCAAACGCGCGCAGAATTCCTGGGTCGACCAGCATCGCTAGCTCCAGCAGCCGCTTCCATAGTGTTCCGATTCTCCAACACCACCAACACCCCCGACTCCGGTGATTTTCGCGGCGTAATGCGGAGACGTCGCGGCGGTGTGACACATCGCGCTCAGTCCTACACTTTTGACCATGCCGACAGGTCACCGGCGCCACGCGATCACCGAGACCGAGGACATCAGCCGCGCGCTCGATGTGGCGCCGTGCCTGGCCCGAGCTGTCGGGCAGGCCCGGAGCACTGCTGCGCCGACTGATCCTGGCCGGACGAAATACGCTGGTGCACAAGGATATTGAAATGTCACGTGCCCGTCGAGAAGCGATTGCGGAGACCGGAGGCGCGCTGACCGGGGTGTTCGGTTCCGACCATCTCCGCGGTCTGCGCGAGGACTGGCCCGAGTGATCATCATCGACGCGAGCGTCTTGATCGCCCACTTCGAATCCACCGATGCCCATCACGTTGCAAGCCGCTCACCTCGGGAAACGCCCGTCCGAGGGCCAGCCGTCCTACCGTGGAAAGATGACGCGCTCAAACAGTTCATGGTCGTCGAATTCACCGGCCGCGAGACCGCCTGTCGCTTCTTATCCCCGGTCACCGCACAGCACCTCGACGGCGACCCGCCGAAGTACTCCACAACGGCCGCACCACGCACATGCGCCACGCGCCGATCACACCACGGGCATGAAGTTCCGCGCTGCCGCAACCCTCGGCATCGCCGCCACTCGACTAACCCCGGCGCCGTGACCGACACCGGAATCGACCTCGAGGTTCTGTCCACACCCGATCACGGCTACACCGTTCGCGACGATGACGACGACGACCCCGTCCTGCTCGACCGCGACGGCAACGCGATCCAGACCTGGCGCGAGCGCTACCCCTACGACGAACGGATGCCGCGCGCCGAGTATGAGTATCTGAAGCGCAAACTGCAGATCGAGCTGCTCAAGCTGCAGCGGTGGAGCAAGCGCACCGGCGCCCGTCACGTCATCCTTTTCGAGGGCCGTGACGCCGCGGGCAAGGGCGGCACGATTCAGCGCTTCATGGAGCACCTCAATCCGCGCTACGCCCGCACCGTCGCCCTCGAGAAGCCGACCGACCAGGAGAAGTCTCAGTGGTATTTCCAGCGCTACGTGCGGCGCCTGCCGACCGGCGGTGAGATTGTGCTGTTCGACCGGTCCTGGTACAACCGTGCCGGTGTCGAGAAGGTGATGGGCTTCGCCACCGAAGAGCAGCAGGCGGTGTTCATGCGCCAGGCCCCCGTGTTCGAGAAGATGCTCGTCGACGACGGCCTGCATCTCACCAAGTTCTGGTTCTCGGTGTCACCGGCCGAGCAGCGCACTCGCTTCGCGATCCGGCTCGTCGACCCGCTGCGGCACTGGAAGTTCTCCGACATGGACATCGAAGCGGCCCGGCGATGGGATGACTACACCCGCGCCAAGGAGGAGATGTTCGTGGCCACCGACACCGACCATGCACCATGGATCGTCGTCAACACCAACGACAAGAAGCGTGGGCGCATCAACGCCATGAGGTTCTTCCTGTCGAAGTTCGACTACGACGACAAAGACCACGACGTCGTCGGTGAACCGGACCCCCTGATCGTCGGCCGCGCGCTCGAAGACTGACGTCGACGGAATCGATGATCCACCGGCCGTCGCTAAGATGGACTCATCGACTTCTCGAACCACCGACCCAGTGACCGTCGACCCTTTCCCCGCGGCGGAAGATCAGCATGATCCGCGCCCTCCTGTTTGCCGCCGTGCTGGCGGTCCTGGTCACCGCGGCCGTGGTGCTGGTGACCGCCGGCCGGCCCCACGTCCGGCGCATCTCCACGGAGGCGACCCGCGGGCTGGCCGGGCTCGCGGTCTTCGCCATCTCGCTGGCCGTCGTCTTGGCGTTCACCGCCGGGGATCTGTGGCCACTCACTCCGTTGGCGCTGTGGGTCACGGCGTTCGTCGCCGTCCGAGAGCGTGCGATACGGCGGGTTGAACAGGAGCGCAGCCGGCGGCGACAACGTGTCGACTCGTTCGGCGCGCACGGTGTCGAGCTGATGGACCGGGCCGACGCCGCCGTCGGGCGCATCACGACATCCGAAGCCGCCACCGAGGGCTGGCTCGGCGACCTGGACTTCTCCCCCGACATCGCCATGATCGCCGACACCCTCGACAAGATCACCGCACTGCGCGCCACCGCATCGGAGCTGGCCGCCATCACGACGTCGACCCCCGGGGACATGCGACAGCTGCACGAATCACGCAGCGCCCTAGCCAGATTGGAACAGTCGGTGGCCGCACGTGTGCAGGCCCTCGAAGACTGCGCGGCGCAGACCAAACAGATCGACCAGATGCTGCAGCGGCAACGCGACGAGCTCCGCATAGCCCAGCACCGCGACGATGTCCGCGGCCGGCTGGAAGCCCTACTCCGGGACGATGACGCCACCGCGCTGCCGTCGGAAGCCACCGACGCGGTCACCGCGCGCGTCAGCGCCTTCCACGAGCTCAAGGGTGTCGTCGACGCGCAACGGCGCCGCGGGCCCGACGGCGAGGCGTGATTCAGGGCCGGAACTGCAGAATCCGGTCGTCCCCGTCGCGCGGATCCCCGCGCCCGTCGCGGTTGCTCGTGGTGAACCACAGCGTCCCGTTGGGCGCGGCGACGACCGTGCGCAACCGCCCGAACTGGCCGACGAACCGCGACGTCGATTGGCCTGGTACGCCCTCGGCGCCCACCGGGATCTGGAACAGCCGCTCCCCGCGCAGCGCCGCCATCCACAGCGACCCGCCGTAGTACGCCAGCCCCGACGGCGACGCCTCGCCGGTCGACCACTGCATCACCGGGTCGATCAGGCCCTCGCGCCCGGCACGGCCTTCGACCGTCGGCCACCCGTAGTTGCCGCCTGGCTCGATCAGGTTCAACTCGTCCCAGGTGTTCGCCCCGTACTCCGAAGCCCACAGCCGACCCGCCGTATCCCAGGCCAGGCCCTGGATGTTGCGGTGTCCGTAGGACCACACCGGTGAGGCCGGGTCGGGATTGTCCGGCGGGACCGATCCGTCGGGATTGACCCGCAGGATCTTGCCGCCGAGCGAGGACCGGTCCTGGGCGAGCTGCGGTCGGCCGGCCTCACCGGTCGCCACGTAGAGCTTGCCGTCCGGCCCGAAGGCGATGCGCCCGCCGTCGTGAATGGACCCTGCCGGTATGCCCGTGAGGACCGGTGTCTCACCGGTGAGCGCCGACCCGTCGAAACCCATCCGCACCACCCGGTTGTCCTGGCCGGTGGTGAGGTAGGCGAAGACGGTCTGTCCCGATGTGGCCAGCCCGAGCAATCCCCCTTCACCGCGGGCTGCCACGTCGGCCACCCGACCGACCTCGTTGACGACGCCCGGCTGCAGAAGGTGCTGGACCGCACCGGTATTGCGTTCGGCGATCAACGCGCTGCCGTCGGGCAGGAACGCGATGCCCCAGGGTACGGCGAGCCCGCCGGCGATCTCCTCGACGCCCGCGGCAGGGGGCTGACCCTGCGATTCGGAGTCATCGGCGCAGGCGACCACCAGGGACAGTGTCGCCGCAAGCACCATCGCGGCTCTTCGCGCACATACGACCATGCCGGCACATATCACCATGCCGGGGAGTACCCCGACGCACGGAGCAGTCAATCAGGCTTTGCCCGCCGCCTCGTCGCAGCCGAGCTGCCGGTACGCGCCACGTTACGCCCTGTCGGAGTCTGCGGTCGCCGCATCCTGATTAGTAGACCAGCGCCGGATGCCCGGTGATCACCTTCTGCGCGAGCCGCAGGTACGTCGCGCTGACCACAGACCACGCCATTGTCGGCGCCAGGCGGCGGCCCTCGCCGGCCAACGCGCCGGCGAGCCGAGGCTGGGTGAGCACCCGGCGCAGCGCCGTCGTCAGAGCGGCCGGATCCTCATGGTCGACGACGATTCCCGCGCCGGTGCCCAGCAGTTCGACGGCATGCGGGAAAGCGGTCGCCACGACCGGCCGGCCACTGGCGACCGCCTGGGCCAGCACACCTGAGGCCGCCTGGTCGGTCGAGTCGTAGGGCAGCACCACCGCGGCCGCCGACCGGGCCATCGCCGTCAACGCCGTCTGGCTGCGGTAGCAGTCGTCGAAGCGCACCGAGTCCGCCACCCCGAGCCGCTGCGCGCGCTCGATGCAGGACCGCCGGTAGGCCTCGCCCTCCTCGGCGGAGATGCGCGGATCCGTCTGTCCGACAACGAGATACTGTGGCCGCCCCGGGACATCGCTGAGCGAGGGCATCACATCGATGACCCGCTCGACGCCCTTACCCGGGCCGATCAGCCCCCACGTCAGCAGAGTGGGCCGTCCCGCGCGTTTGGGCCCGGCGCCGCGCGGCAGCGTGACTCCGTGCGGGATCGAGCTGATCTTCATCGAATCCACCCGGTACCCCGTGCGCAGCCGGCTGTGCGCGGCGTCGGAGATCACGACGACATGGTTGGCCTTCGCGACGATCGCCTCCAGCACCCGCTGCTGCTCGGCGGTCGGATCTTTCGGGATCGTGTGTGCCAAGACGATCGACGGCACGCGCAGCTCGTCGAGGACGTCGAGCACCTCGCCGCCGGCCGGGCCGCCGTACAAGCCGTACTGGTACTGCACGAACGCCACGTCGTACCGGTTCATCAGCTCCGCACACCGCTGCACCTGCCCGCCGGAGACCTCGCCGACCACCCGAGGATCCGTCGACGGCTCCCCGTCGGCGATCCGCACCACGCCGACGTCCGCGCCGAGTTCACTCAGCCCCTCACAGAACGGTCCGCTGAACGCCGCGACCCCACACGGAGTCGGCGCGTACGTACTGAGCACACCGAAACTCGGGACACGTGAAACACGTTGCGACGAAACGTCAGATGAAAAAGCCAAAGGTGGTCCCGACTCACGGTTGATTCCGGCACAGCCGACGTGAGCGGTTGCTCGGTGCGATCAGCAGCGGACGGCTGACCCGGTCCGGACTGGCTGGGCTCCCAACTCCTTCGACGCTACACCCTGCACCACATCCGGGTCGACAGTCGTCTTCCCGCTGATCGTCGAAGCCGGGTATGGTTCGGTACATCGGGACCACTCAGGCCCCCAGTTCAAAGGCCGGCAATGTCTGACAAATCACCCAGATCGAGCATGAGCAAGAAGTCCGGCAAGAGCCTCAAGGAGAAGCGCGCCGACAAGCACGCCAAGGTCTCCGACAAGCGCTCGTCCGCCGACGCCCTCTTCAATGACAAGAAGCACTGACACACAACATCTTTCGCTTGGCGTCCTGGCGCACTCACGAAAGCCTGATGAACGCCGCCTGCCGGTCCACCCGGCACATCTGAGCAGAATCGCTCCCCACCTCCGCCACCGGATCTTCCTCGAGACCGGTTACGGAACCGACTTCGGTGCCACCGACCACGCGCTGGCCGAATGGGTCGGCGGTATCCGTACGCGCGCGCAACTGATCGACGAGTGCGGAGTCATCCTGCTGCCCAAGGTGCAGGCCGAGGATCTCGCGGAGATGCCCGAAGGGCAGATCGTCTGGGGTTGGCCGCACTGCGTCCAGGACACGGCGCTGACCCAGGTCGCCATCGACCGCCGCCTCACGCTGATCGCGTTCGAGGCGATGAATCACTGGCAGGCCGACGGCGGCTTCGGCCTTCACGTCTTCCACAAGAACAACGAACTCGCCGGCTACTGCTCCGTCCTGCACGCCATGCAGCTCGCCGGCATCACCGGCAGCTACGGGCGACGGCTGCGGGCCGCGGTCATCGGCTTCGGCGCCACCGCCCGGGGTGCGGTCACCGCACTCAACGCCCACGGCGTCGACGACGTGCGGGTGCTGACCACCCGCGAGGTCGCCGCCGTCGGCTCCCCCATCCCCGGCACGCAGATCGTCCAGATGGGGCAGGACGACAACGGCCGCACGTGGGCCGACACCCCGGAGAACGGCGACGTTCCCATCGCCGAGTTCCTCGCCGGCCACGACATCGTCGCCAACTGCGTCCTGCAGAACCCGGCCGCGCCGCTGATCTTCCTCACCGCCGACGACCTGCCCGCGTTCACACCCGGCAGCCTGCTCATCGACGTCTCCTGCGACGTCGGCATGGGCTTCAGCTGGTCAGAGCCCACCACATTCCGCGAACCCACCGTCGAGATGGGCAACGGGCTGCTGTACTACGCTGTCGACCACAGCCCCTCCTATCTGTGGAACTCGGCGACCTGGGAGATCAGCGAGGCCCTGCTGCCGCACCTCGACACCGTCCTCGCCGGGCCGGACGCGTGGGGTGACAGCGCCACGATCTCTCGCGCGATCGAGATCCGCGGCGGCACCGTGCTCAACCCCGCCATCCTCGACTTCCAGAATCGCGGCCCGGATTACCCGCACCCCTTGCTGAGGTCGCCCTCGCAGTGAGAACCCCGCAGTGAGTGATTGCCCTGCAAGGGCACGCCGGCAGCTCACCGAGAGCTCCCCACATTGGGCGAACCTGCCGGTTCTCCTCACGATTGGCGTTCCCAACACGCGACCGCCATAGTGACGACATACCGCGTCCGCGCCAGGACGGCAGGCGTAGTCTCGGCACCGTGTCGAGCAGCAGGCACCGGAGTGTTTGAGCCCCGAACAGAGCAACTTCACCAGGACGGACAGTGGCAGATTCATCGAGCGCAGCACCCAAGGCAGAGTCACCCAAGGCAGAGTCACCCAAGGCAGAGTCCAAGTGGCTGTCGAAGTCGGCTTCGCAGACCCGCGGCTCCGACAAGGGCGAGGTCCAGTTTCACTACGACATCTCCAACGAATTCTTCAAGCTGTGGCAGGACCCCAATCAGGTCTACAGCTGCGCCTACTTCGAGAAGGACGACTACACGCTCGAACAGGCCCAGCTGGCCAAGATCGACCTGTCACTGGGCAAACTCCGCCTCGAGCCGGGCATGACGCTGCTGGACATCGGCTGCGGCTGGGGCGCCACGATCATGCGGGCGGTGGAGAAGTACGACGTCAACGTCGTCGGCCTCACGCTCTCCGAGAATCAGAAGCGCCACATCGAGGAGCACTGGTTCGCCAACTCGAAGAGCCACCGCAAGATGGAGGTCCGGCTGCAGCCGTGGGAGGACTTCGACGGCCGGGTCGACCGGATCGTGTCCATCGGCGCGTTCGAGCACTTCGGCTTCAACAAGTACGACGACTACTTCAAGAAAACCTTCGACTGGCTCCCCGAGGACGGTGTGCAGATGCTGCACACCATCATCATTCCCGAGGATGAAGAGATCAAAGCCAAGAACCTGCCGCTCACGATGTCGCGCGTGCGGTTCATCAAGTTCATCATGGACGAGATCTACCCCGGCGGCCGTCTACCGCTGGCATCGATGGTCAAGGAGCACGCCGTCAAGGCCGGCTACACCGTGACCCGCGCGCAGCACCTGCAGCCCCACTATGTCAAGACCCTGGACACCTGGGCGCGCAACCTCGAGGCGCACAAGGACGAGGCCATCGAGATCACCGACGAGGTGATCTACGAGCGCTTCCTCAAGTACCTCGACGGCTGCGCCGACCTGTTCCGCCAGGGCTACACCGACGTCGCGCAGTTCACCCTCGAGAAGGCGCCCGCTTAACGCCAGGGCAATCTGCGCAAACAGTGCAAGATCCATTTTCGGGAAAGCGGAGGACGACGCAAATGACGGACAGCGGGTCGGTGGGCTCAGCAGGCACTTCGACAAAGACGATGAAGGTGGCCTACGAAGACGTTCAGGCCCACTACGACATCTCCAACGACTTCTTCGGACTCTGGCAAGATCGGACGCGGACGTACAGCTCCGCCTACTTCGAGCGCGACGACATGACGCTCGAAGAGGCGCAGCTGGCCAAGATCGACCTGGCCCTCGACAAGCTCGACCTGCACCCCGGGATGACGCTGCTCGACGTCGGCTGCGGCTGGGGCGCGATGATGAAGCGCGCGGTCGAGCGCCACGACGTCAACGTCATCGGCCTCACCCTGAGCAAGAACCAGCAGTCACTGGGTCAGCAGGTCCTCGACGGAATCGACACCTCCCGGTCGCGCCAGGTCATGCTGCGCGGCTGGGAGGAGTTCGAACAGCCCGTCGACCGCATCGTCAGCATCGAGGCGTTCGAGGCGTTCCCGAAGGAGCGCTACAAGGCGTTCTTCGACCTGTGCCACCGCATCATGCCCGACGACGGGCGCATGGTGCTGCAGACGATCATGGGCCACCCGCTCAAGCGCTGGCCCGATCTCGGCGTGCCGATCACCATGAGCGATCTGCGGTTCATGCGATTCATCGCCAAGGAGATCTTCCCCGGCGGCTCGGTCCCGTGCGACGAGGACGTCGTCGAATTTTCGACCGCCGCCGGGTTTTCCGTCGCCGACCGGGACGACCTGACAGCCAGCTACGTCCGGACGCTGACCACCTGGGCCGACAGCCTCGAGCAGCACCGCGAAGAGGCGATCGCGGCGACCAGCGAAGAGGTCTACGAGCGGTACATGAAGTACCTGCTCGGCTGCGCGGACTTCTTCAACCGCAACGTCAGCTACGTCGAGCAGTTCACGCTGGTCAAGTAGCGGCCGTCAGCGTGAGCTGACATCGCCCCGGATCGACTTCGTCGCCCAGTTCCCATGTCATCTCCGTGAACACACCGGGCGTCGGGTCGAAGTCCGGGATCACGCCGGTTCGGAGGCCGGTTCGGAGTCAGTAGGCGCCGAACACCAGCGCGACGTTGTGTCCACCGAGGCCAAACGAGTCGCTGACCGCATACCGGTAGTCACCGCGACGCGGCTCGCCGGTGACGACGTCCAGGTCGATGTCGGCGTCGAGGTGCTGCACGTTGAGCGTCGGCGGCACGACCCCGTCACGCAACGACTGGACGGTGAGCACCGCCTCGACGGCCCCGGTGGCGCCCAGTGAGTGACCCAGCGCCGCCTTGGGCGCGTACACCGCCGGCCGGTGCTCGCCCAGCGCATGCCGGATGGCGCGCTCCTCTGCCACGTCGCCGAACGCCGTGCCGGCGGCGTGGGCGTTGACGAATCCGATGTCGGAGGGCTCCAGACCGGCCAGATCGACCGCATGCCTGATCGCGTCACCGGCGGGCACGCCACTCGGGTCCGGTTCGACGACGTCGTAGCCGTCCGACGTCATGGCCGCGCCCAGGATACGGGCGAGGATGGTGGCGCCGCGGGCCTTGGCGTGCTCCTCGGTCTCAATGAGCAACAGTGCCCCGCCTTCACCGAACACCATGCCGTCGCGGTCCTTGTCGAACGGTCGGCAGGCGCCGGCGGGGTTGTCGTTGTTGACCGACAGCATGCCCAAGGCGGTGAACGCACCGACCGGGACCGCCTCGATCCGCGTCTCCACGCCGCCGCAGATGGCCATCTCCACCTCACCGAGGACGATCTGGCGCCATGCCTGCGCGATGGCGGCCGCCCCCGACGCGTCGGCCATCACCGGAGAAATGATGCCGCCCTTGGCCTGCCGTTCCAGCCCGACGGCGGCGGCCGGGGCATTGGGCATATACATCTGCACGGCCAGCGGCGACACCGCGCGCATACCCTTCTGCCGCCAGGTGTCGTACTGCGCCGGGATCTCCTCGGTCGAGCCCAGCGCGAGCCCGATCGACACCATCAACCGCCGTTCGTCGATGTCCGGCGTACCCGCGGCCTCCCACAGCCGGCGGCCCAGCACCGTGGACATCTGCTGCATGTAGGACAACCGGCGTAGTTCGACGCGGTTGAGGTGGGCGTCGAAATCCTCCCGCAGCTGACCGCCGATGCGCACCGGCGAGTCCAGTTCGTCGACGAACCAAGAATCCAGCGGGCGGATACCACTGTGTCCGGCCAGCAGCTGCTGCCAGGTGTCCTCGGCGTCCGGCGCCAGCGCCGTGGTGGAGGCCACCGCGGTCACCACCACATCGGCAAATCCGCTCCCGGTTCTCAACTTGGCCATGCCCGAAGATTAGCTTGTGGCACCATGCATTTCGCGCGTCGGCACGCGGGCCAGCGCACAGCGCCCGCCGAGCCCTTCGCCATCGCGCCCCCGCCGACCAGCTTCCGCAGCTGGTAGCGCCCGAATGGTGTCGCGCCCCCTGTTGTCCAGTGCACACCGCCGTCGAGTCGCGAGAAGCTGCAGTTATGGCAAATTGGGTGAAGGGTAGGGAAACCCCCGATTCCTCGGCCCATCCCTGCACCCGACACTTGGCGGCAACGAACTGCCGAGGGGGGCGGGGCAGTCGGTCCGAGGGGCCACGGAGGGGAGAAGACGTGTTACAGCAGGTCGCGGACCGACAAACCAGTATCGATCACCGCGCGGACGGGGGAGACCGTCGCGCCGGCACCGGGGGAAGCTTGCAAGTGACAGGGACGGGACGAACCCCGAGTGACATGCCAGGTCTCGACATCGCCGAGCTGAAGTCGTGGCAGAACTACTTGGACGCTGCGCTGCGGCTGCAGGCGAAGCTGAACCAGGAGCTCAACGAGGCCTGTCGGCTCACCCTCGAAGACGTCCGGCTGCTGCATGAACTCGCGAAGTCGGCCACCGGGTCGGTGCGCATGGGCACGCTGGCGCAGACCCTGGTGTCCACGCCAAGCCGGGTGAGCCGCCGCGTCGACCGGCTCGAGGCGCGAAACCTGGCGCACCGCGCGTCCAGCGACCGCGACGGCCGTTACGTCCTGGCCGCCATCACCGACGAAGGCCGCTGCCTGCTGGACAAGGCGATGACCGTCTACGGCAGCACTGTCCGCACGCATTACCTGGAACCGCTGAGCCAGCCCCAGATCGCTGCCATGGCGGAGAACTGCCGTCGCATAAACGCTGGGCTCTCCGACGAACTGCGGCCTGCGAACTGAATCGCCCCACGGCGGGTTACTGACGCAACCGCTAGTTTGCGCGTGGTGCTGTTGCGGTTGCAAGGACAACATCGCTGATATCCCTCTGACCGTACAGACTGCGACGTTCTCTACCGAGGGTCGGTTTCGTATTTGCTTTGCTGTTTGCGATCATGATGCGATGGACCCGGCGCGGAACACGCCGGCCGGTCGGTCGGCCGTCGCCGAGTTCCTGGCTGCGGTCACCGATGGCCCATCCGGACTGCTCCTACAGGGCGAGGCCGGGATCGGCAAGACCCGGCTGTGGCTGAGCGCCCTCGAGGAAGCCCACCGGCTTGGATACCAGGTCTTGTCTGCCCGCGCGGGTCAGGCCGAGACGTCACTGGCCTACGCCGTGGTCGCCGAGCTTCTCGAGGACGTCGACACCGAGGTCACCAAGGACCTTCCCGAGGTGCAGCGGCTGGCGCTGGACCGGCTGATGCTGCGCGGCGACGTGGACGGGCCCGGCACCGACCACCGGGTGGCCGCCGCAGCCGTCCTGAACACTCTCGAGATCCTCTGCAGCGATACACCGCTGATCCTGGCCGTCGACGACGTGCAGTGGCTCGACGTGTGCAGCCGGGATGTGCTCGGCTTCGTAGCACGGCGCCTCACCTGCCCGCTCGGGCTGCTGTTCACCGAACGCACCGAGGAGCCGGGGCACCACCACACTGAGTGGCTGCGACTCGGCAATCCGGATCGGCTGCGACGCCACCGGGTGGCGCCGCTCACCCTCGGCGGCCTGCACGCGATGCTCACAGAGCGGCTCGGCCGCTCGTTCCCGCGCCCCACCCTCGTCCGAATCGCGGAGACGTCAGGCGGAAACCCGCTCTACGCGCTCGAACTGGCCCGCGCCATCACTGAGCAGACCGCCGCGGGCGAGCCTGCCCTGCCTGCGTCACTGGCCGACGTCGTGCGCCGACGCATCCGAGGCGTCGACGAGGTGGTGCGTGACGTCCTGCTCGCCGCCGCCTGCGTCGCCACTCCGACCGTGGACCTCGTGGCGAGCGCCACCGAGAAGGACCGCGAGGAGGTGCTCGAGCTCCTCGAAACCGCCGAGAACGAGGGTCTGATCGAGATCGACGGCGTGACGATCCGTTTCACGCACCCTCTGCTGGCGCGCGGTGTCTACTCCGAGGCAGGGCCAGCCCGTCGCCGACACATGCACAGGCGACTGGCGGGCGTGATCTCCCAACCGGAACAGAAGGCCCGTCACCTCGCGCTCGCAGCGACCAGCCAGGACGACGACACGCTTGCCGCACTGGACGCGGCCGCCAACGCGGCGCGGGCCCGCGGCGCCCCGGCAGCGGCGGCCGAACTCCTCGACTTCGCCATGCGTCTCGGCGGGGACACCGATCTGCGCCGCCTGCAGGCCGCCGCCCACTACTTCACCGCGGGTGACAGCGCGCGCGCCGAGGAACTACTGACCGCCACGCTGCCCCGCATGCCGCACGGTCCGTTGCGGGCGATTGCCTCGATGCACCTCGCCGGAATCGTCATCGACCACAACGAGTACCAACGTGGTATCGAGATGCTCGACGAAGCGCTCGCCGACAGCGAGTCCGACCCCACCCTGCAGGTGCACTGCCTCCTCACGCTCGGCATGGCGCAGACGAATGACAACGATCACGAAGCGGCACTGCGCAATACCGACCGCGCGGTCGAGATCGCCGAACAGACCGGTCAGCATCAGCTGATCGGCCACTCCCTTACCGTTCGGTTGTTCACCCGCTTCATCTTCGGATTGGGGCTCGACGAGCAGGACCTGCAGCGCGCTCTCGACTACGAGGAACCCGAAGCCGATGTGCCGCTGCCTTTTCGGGCCCGCGCCGTGGCCGCCCTGATCAACTCGTGGACTGGTCAGCTCGACGAGGCGTCCGACACGCTCGAGGGTCTGCGGCGCCGGAGCCTGGACCGCGGCGCCGACCGCGACCTGCTCGCGCTGTCAGTGAGCGGCACGCTGGTCGAGTTGTGGCGCGGACGTCTCGACGAGGCCGAAACCTACGCCGACGACGCCGTCGAACGCGCCGAACAGGTCGGTGGCGACAACTCGCGGCTGGTGGCGCTGGGCGTGCGTGGGATCGTCAGCGCCTACGCGGGCCGGGTGCGCGCCGCCCGCGCGGATTCCGAGACGGCGCTGGAGATGGCGCACCGCAGCGGGATGAGGCGGACGACGTGGTGGCCCCGCGGTGTGCTGATCTTCCTCGAGGTGTCTCTGGGCAATTACCCACAGGCACTTACCGTGCTGGAGCCGCTGATCGATGAGTACCTCGCCACCCCCGGCAACGAGATCGTCGGATCCTTCTTCGTCCCGGATGCCATCGAGGCGTTGGTGGCGGTGGGCCGAAACGACGATGCACGCCCGCTCATCGAGAGACTCGCGCACGAAGGACGACGCCTGCACCGCCCGTGGATGTCGGCCGTCGCGGGGCGTGGCCGCGGTATGGAGCTGGCCGCGCGCGGCGACGTCGACGGTGCGATCGCCGCGGTAACCGAGGCGATGGCGCACCATGATCGGGTGCCGATGCCGTTCGAACGGGCCCGCACCGCACTGCTTCTCGGGCAGCTGCAGCGCAGACAGCGACGCAAGGAAGCGGCGTCGGCGACACTGCGCGAAGCGCTGCAGACTTTCGAGGACATCGGCACCGCGCTGTGGGCCCAGCGCGCACGCGACGAACTGGCGCGCGTCAATGTGCGTCCCCGCCGGGATCAGAGCCTCACACCGTCAGAGCGGCGGGTCGCCGAACTGGCCGCGTCGGGGATGAGCAATCGCGACATCGCCGCGACGCTGTTCATCAGCATCAAGACCGTCGAGGCCAATCTGGGCCGCGTCTACCGCAAGCTCGGCGTTCGGGGGCGCGTCGCGCTGGCTCGCCGGCGAGAAGCATGGAGTTCCGACGACGAGCCCTGACCCCTCGGTCTCCTCCCGGCACACCACCTGCACCAGGTTCGCCCCCGGAATCGGCGGTGTAGTCCGCCGCAAATCGCTGATCTTGGGCGGACGTAGCGCTCACCAATCGGACGTTCCCCGGAAGGGGTAGGGAGTACCCCAATTCATCCAGGCCCGACGCGCTTTACCATGTGGGCATGCTCGCTGTCGACGCTCATTCGTCGAGATGTCTGGCCGAGTGGTACCTCCCAGACCTCTCCGACCCGTCTGTCTTTGCCGGCCGGCTGCGCCGGCCCCCATGATCGAGCGGGCAAGCCCGCCCACGAGCCGCCTGTGCGCCAACCGCTTACTCGGTTGCCTCCGAGTCGCGTTGTTGCGGTTCGTATTTCGCTACTTGCACCGCTGACGCGGTGCCGTGCCGAGCAACTTCTCCCCTACCATGCGGCGTTCAGTATTGCGCTGCAACTGATTTCGCGGTTGACGCTACCGCTTGCGCGGTAGGTATGGATTGCGTTGTCAATCACCGTCATACTATACCTCCGGCAATCACTTGCGCTGTCACACTCTGTCTTTCATATGCCGCATTTCAGCGCTCCGCGCCGTGGCGGCCGGTGCCCACTGCCGGACACCGCCACCGCTGTGCAGCTCGCCCGGCCTCACCGGCGCCTGGTCGGACTCGACCTGCCGCCAGGTGCCAGGCGCGTCCGCTACTGGGTAGAGCCGGGCGGTGTGCTGGCGGTCGGCGGTTTCAACGATGACAGCTTCCGGCAGGTGGCGGGTGTAGGTCACCTCCGCTGTATCCGTCGGGGGTGACCTCACCCTCACGCTCGGTATCAGGGCTTGACGAGGTAGAAGTCCATCTCTACTCCCCCGCTGGAGAAACACGAGCTCCATGTCGACGACCACGCCGAAGTGATCGGTGTGCTCACACCCCCCGTCGATCGGCCGATCGGAAGTCAAAACAGCCGACCGTCGTAATTGGGAGAACGCGTCCGGACAACCTACCATGGAGGATGGAAAGTATTCGGACACAGGCTAATCGCTAAGAGGCGCGCCTGGCGGCAGCTCACAGATCGTTTGTCGCCGCTGAGGACGCCGCGCCCGTCCACCGTCTTCCTACTCGAGTCGGAAAATCGCTCCGAGACGTCGAAAAGCGCCGCTCCCAAACTCATCCCGACCATCGGGCCACGTCATGCCTGACGCATGCGACATGCTTTGTGCATCAGCACGTCTCGTTCGCGCTCGTTGTCGGCGAGTGCGGCGGCCCGCTCGAACTGCGCCGCGGCCTCCTCGATACGGCCCAGGCGGGCCAGCAGTTCGCCGCGCACGCTGGGCACCAGATAGGAGTCGGCGAGCCCGGTGATCCCGTCGACGACTTCAAGTCCGGTGGCGGGGCCGTCAGCCATCGCGACGGCCACGGCGCGGTTGAGTTCGACGACCGGCGACGGTGCGATCTGCCGCAGCCCGTCGTAGATGGTCACGATGCGCCGCCAGTCGGTCTCGGTGGTCGACGGGGCGGTCGCATGGCATTCGGCGAGCGCGGCCTGCAGCGCATACGGGCCCCACCCTGCACCGCGCCGGTCGATGGCCGTCACCGCCCTGCGCAGCGCCGCGACGCCGCGCCCGATTTGGGCGCGGTCCCACTTCGTGCGGTCCTGGTCTTCGAGCAGGATCGGCCGGCCTGCGTCGTCGGTGCGTGCCGCGAACCGCGACGTCTGCATTTCCATCAGCGCCACGAGGCCGTGTGCCTCGGGTTCGTCGGGCACTAGCGCGGCGAGGATGCGGCCAAGGCGCAACGCCTCCCGGCACAGTTCGTCGCGGATCCAACGCTGCCCCGACGACGCCGAGTACCCCTCGTTGTAGATGAGGTAGATGACGCTCAACACCGCCGACAGGCGCTGCGGGTACTGCTCGCGGGGCGGCACCTCGAAAGGGACGCGGGCCTCGGCGAGGGTCTTCTTGGCCCGGACGATCCGTTGTGCCACGGAGGCGCGCGAGGCGAAGAAGGCTCGGGCGATCTCCTCGGTGGTCAACCCGCCGACGGTACGCAGCGTCAGCGCGATCTGGTTCTCCCGCGCCAGCACCGGGTGCGCGGCGATGAAGATGAGCCGCAACACGTCGTCGTCGATGCGGTCGGGGTCCCACGCGGGTTCGTCGAGGTGGGTTTCGAGGTCGCGCGCCAGTTCGATGTACTTGGCGCTGAGGTTGTCCTGGCGCCGCCAATGGTCGATCGCCTTGCGTTTAGCGACGGTGGTCAGCCAGGCGCCGGGGTTGTTCGGCACACCGGACGACGGCCACTGCATGAGCGCGTCGACGAGGGCGTCGGCGGCGAACTCCTCGGCCGTCCCGACGTCGCCGACGATGCGGGTCAGTGTGGCGACGATCCTGGCGGCCTCCATCCGCCACACCGCGTCGACGGTCTGCTGGATGCCGGGGGCCACGGGTTCATTGTGACCAACTACGTCGGCCACCACCACCGGCCGTCACCGCCTCGCCCCACTCCTCGTCGGGCGTGCCGATCACAATCACACAAGTGCGCAATTGCAGGTCGGTGACGACTCCTAGCCCAGCCGGTCGGCGTCGGCCCTTGCCTGCGCGGCGATCTTCTCGGCGAGTTCGGCCTTCCACCGGATCTCCTTCTGGACCCACGGATTCTCCTGGGGGAACTCCTCGGTCTCCGAGACCCGCCGCACCTCGAGCTTCACGCCGGGGCCCAGCGGCACCTTTTTCGCCCACTGCTTCGCCTCCTCCTTCGAGGCGACGTCGAGGATCCAGAAGCCGTTGAACAGCTCCTTCGCCTCGGTGTACGGGCCATCGGTCACCACCGGCGGATCGGAGTCGAAGTCGACGACGAAGCCGTCCTCCGGACCGGTGAGGCCCTCACCGGCCAGCAGCACACCCGCCTTGATCAGTTCTTCGTTGAAGCGCCCCATCGATTCGATAATCTGATCGAAGTCGATCTCCTGCTCGGTCATGGCCTTCTCGGCCTCCGGCCCGACCCGCATGATCAGCATGTAACGCGCCATTGCTTCTCTCCTTCTCGAAGTGGGTGAAGGGCTTCTCATCGTGCCCTCGTACTGACGTCGAACGGCGGCGCACCTAATCGACACCGGCGACAGAAAAAAAGTATCCGGAATTCTCATGCGCTCGGAACCGCAGGTCACAGGTCAGCAGGGTCGCTAATATGCCGCTATGGCGACCGCCGACCTCGTCCTTACCGCGACCATGCTCACTGTCAACGACGCCCACCCCACCGCCGAAGGGCTCGCCGTTGCCGACGGGCGCATCGTCGCCGTGGGGCCTCGCTGCGACGTCGAGATCCTGGATCGGCCCCGACACCGAGGTCGTCGACGTCGGTGCGGCGGGCGTGGTGCCCGGGCTTGGTTGAGGCGCACGGGTCGACGGTTGTCCCCCTAGTTGGTGGTTCGCTGGGTGCGCACCTGCGCAGACTGGCTCCTGCTGCTCACCTGCTGCTCGCCGCCGTGGTCACCGCTGTGGACTTCCAGGTGAAGTGTCCTGATCCGGTTTTCCTGGATCTGCGCGGGGTGAGCATTCTGATCCTGGGCCCACGCGAGATGCTGTGCAGGGCCCCCGCAATATCGGTAACGACCGTGACACGTCGTCTGCAGCCTCAGTGACCGGCGACACACGTAATGCGGTATGACGTCGCTACGCAAGATCCGAAGCTGTACTCCCCATCCTTCTCCATAATATGCCGAGGTTGGGGGCTTGTGGCAAGGCCCCGGTTGTGCTGCACACTTGCCCGTTCCACCATTACGGCAGAAGGGATTTTGGTGTCCAAATCGCTTGATGAAGGCCCGTTCTTCCATGGCACGATCGCGGACCTGGGTGTCGGTGACTTCCTCATCGCGGGCCGCCCGTCGAACTATCACCCCGAGATAGTGATGAACCATATTTACTTCACCGCTCTTGTCGACGGAGCCGGACTCGCCGCGGAGATCGCTGCAGAACTCGCAGGAGGTGGCGCCGTTCCGAGGGTGTATCAGGTGGAGCCCACCGGTGCCTTCGAGAATGACCCCAATGTGACCGACAAAAAGTTCCCCGGTAACCCCACTCGGTCCTACCGCAGTAACGCGCCTTTGCGGATCGTCGGCGAGATCACCGAGTGGACGAGACTGAGCCCCGAGCAGCTGCAGACCTGGCGGAAACGTCTGTCGGCGCTGCTCTCAAGCCATCGCGGTGTCATCATCAATTGAAAGTTCACGCCAGCTCCAGCACCCGTTCCGACTCTGACACGAAAATGCCGGTGACACAAGCTGGTTGGGGTGTACTTCCTGCACTTGCCCGACATAGGGACATCCGTCCCGCGGGACCAGCAGTCCACCAGTCAGGCGTCCACCGTCATGGGTCAGCCCAAGGTCAACCCCAAGCCATTTATAGCGCCTCGATCGAGCGCCTCACACCGTCGAGGACAACATCGATCGCGTGATCCGTGATAACTGTGTCCATTAGCAACCCGCGTCGCAAGATCGACGCGATTCCGTGCACGCTTGACCAGGCGATTAGTACCGCGTCCGGGGCGGCAGCCGATCCGAGGGCGCCGGCGTCAACAAGTTCCTGCACCCCATCGACCACCACCTGCCATGCTGACGGGCCATCCGGCTTCGGAAGTGTCAGCGTTGTCGGTGTGAATGCCGTGTCGAAAAGATGCGGATCGCTCAGCGCAAACTCGACATAGGCTTGGCCCACGGCCCGAAACCGCGCGAATGCTCGATCTAGTGGAGTGCCGTGCTTGGGCACGTTCTCGCGCCGCTCGATCATTCGTGCCGCGAGGTGCTGTCGAGCCACTTGGGAAACTTCGGCAAGTAGGGCGTCGATGCTCGGCACGTGCCGGTAGATCGCCGAGGGGGACACGCCCACGGCCTTGGCCAACGCACGCACACCGATTGCCTGCGATCCGCTCTTGGTGGCCTCGGTCACTGCTGCATCGAGAATCGCTTCGTGCAAGGCGCCGTGGTGGTAGCCGTCGGACTTCACGGCGAAGAGCTTGCCAGGGATGTTGACAATATTCGCATGCACACGCAGGATATGTGAACGGTGTTCACATAAGGGAGGCGGATGATGGCGAAGATTGTGCCGGGCCGCCGGACGGCGGACCTGCGTGACCGCGACGGTGTCGTGGTGTTCCTGATCGGTATACGGATCAACCGGCTGTGGCGGGTCCGGGCATGGCTTCCGGTATTTATCGCGATGCCGCGGATGATTGTGGAGTTGGCCAGGGATCCGTCAAGGGGGCTGTTGGCCCGGCCACGTGCCTACATTTCGGGCCGGACGATTCTGCTGGTGCAGTACTGGAACTCCTTTGAGGACCTCGAGCGCTATGCCCGGGATCCGGAGGCAAACCACCTTCCGGCCTGGCGTGCGTTCAATCGGCGTGTCCGCGACAACGGGTCGGTCGGTATCTTCCACGAGACCTACCGGCTGGCGGTGGGCGACATCGAGACCTTCTACGGCAATATGCCGGTCTTCGGACTGGCCGCGACAACAGCGTTAGCCCCGATTACCCCGGAACAACAGACGGCCGCCTCCCGCATCGGTGCCCGCCGCGATGATCAAGCCCCAGTCGATCCGTACTAGACTACAGCCTCAGGACGCGCTTGGACGCGATGGGAGACTTGGCAGCACAACATATTACGACTTCTGAACAGTTCCATGACGAATCGAGCTCCGCCGAGCCAAGGAACGCAAACACCGGCCGGTCGATTCCGTCGTCGGTGCCGTGGCGGCGGGACTCTTCACGCATGTTCATCGCCATCGGCAGCTGCGACTTGAGCAGAATCGGTTCCAAGGCCATGTCGAGTTAGCGGTTTCGGGCCAACGCCACGACGGCCGCATGGATCATGCGGTGCGCATCGTCGCGATCCAATTCACTTTCCGCGTCGCGCATCTTCTCCAGCGCGGCACGCACGGGTGTGACGTTGGGTTCGGATCGTTGGCTTCGTAACCCCGAACCCAAGCCCAGAGGTCACACCGCAACAGCAGACAGCCGGCCACAGATCAATACCAAGGTCACAGCCCTACACATCGACCTTTCCGGCCCCTGGGTGTCGAGCGGACCCCGCGTCAGGGGTACATGCCGATCCAGTGCCGCGCAAAGATTCAGAGGCGTCCGGCCCGAAGGTCCGGACGAATCAAGCTTGTTGGGTCGGCCGATACATCTCAGCCTTGTCTCCGTCGGGACGATCGGACCCATGCGAACTCGACGATGAAAGCGACGGTGAACGCCAGATGCACGATGAGGAACACCTTAGCGAGGTCGCGTGCGTCACCGCTGATAACCCCCCATACGTCATTTGCGGCAACTGTGCCGAAACCGATGACATTGGCGAGCACCACGATATTTCGCATGCCGGAGGGTTCGGCGTTGCGGGACAACCAGTCCAAGACGGCGACCCCAAGAAACGGGCCCCCCATCAGTCGAAGCAATGCGAGTAACTCCGGTGTGGCGTCATCGGGCACGGCACCGACGCCGAACTGTGCCGGCACGAGCAATAATGCCAAGCCGATGGCTGCGAGATATATTGCGGCCGCGATAAAGAGCGGTGTCCCCATCCTCGAGCCTCGGTGCACATCAGGCGATCTCATTACCGTTGCCCTAATGAGTGATTTGATAGACGATTCGCGCGAACTGACCGTAAGCCGCTGCAGACACGAGATGCAGCCGGTCGGACTCGATGCGGCGGGGCAGCAGCGGTGCTCCCCCATCGAGTGCGACAGGCGCTATCGAGAGGGCGAGCTCGTCGAGGGCTCCGGCATCGATGAACTGCGCGGCGAGCTCTCCACCTCCAACTACCCAGACGTCACCGTTGCCCGCCGCGTCGCGGATCGCCGGCATTGCGTCGGCGATGAGGCCACGGACGAAACGCACATCCGCACCCTCGGGTTTTGGGAGATCTCGTGTGGTGAAGACAAAAGTGGGACGGTCGCCGTGGAAGTCGCGCCAATTCTCGGGCTTTGCGAGGATGTCGAACTGCTTCAGCATCCATTCATACGTCGTCGATCCCTCGACAAGGACGGCAGCGGGCTGCGGCTGTAGCTCGGGTGGAAGGTTGCCCGCGCCAGGAACAGCGAACAGCCAGTCCAGCGAGTTGTGGCCGTCGGCAATCCAGCCATTGAGGGTCGTCGATGTGTCGAAGAAGAACCTCGTCACGATGCTCCTTAGTTGGAGTTCGGTGTCGTGACCAAGACAACGACTACGGTTACCTGGGCTTTATAAACGATCATTCGGTTATGATAGCGGAATGGCCCGATTCAAGACACAGACGGATGAGCAGGTGCTCGAGGCTGCGCTCGCAATCGTGCAACAGTCGGGTGTCGGTGGCCTGACGTTCGCAGCGCTGGCCGATCGCAGCGGCTTGGCCTCGGCGACCCTCGTGCAGCGCTTTACGAACAAGGACACGTTGACGCAACGCACGTTATTGCATGCGTGGTGCCGACTGCATGCAATGACCAAGGAACTCGCCTCGAGCACGCCTTGCACGCCAAGTGGTGCGATCGCTATGTTGGTCGGTCTCTCCCGGCAGTACGAGGACATCGATGCGTACGGACACGGGCTTTTGCTTCTTCGTGAGGACGTCCGCGATCCCACTCTGCGCCGGCACGGCGTCGAGTGGGAATCTGAGTTGACGGCGGCTTTGGACGAGCGCTTCGCTTCCATCCCACAGGCGCCTGCCGGGATCGGATTCGCGCTTGCCGCCTACTGGCAAGGAGCCATTACGTGGTGGGCGTTTCGTGCTGACCAGCCCCTGATGGACTATCTCACGGCGAAACTGACGGAGTTTCTCGAAATGCTGTTGATCTCCGTCCACCCGCCGGCCGCGCCTTGATGCGCCCTACATCCTGCGAACGCGATCAGGAGATGGAAGGAAGACCCGGCCAGTGGACGAAGAGCGTGCATGGACCCCCCACTACGTCGGCGACAGCCTGCGCACGACTACCTCAACAAACTACCGATGAAGTACCCCAGGTTTCGTTCTGATCTCTATAGGAGGATTGGACGCTATGCCCCGTCAGTAATCAGAAGAGTTCCGATGAAGATCCTGTACATATCGTGTTCTGGGAAGCCGACGTTAAACCTCAGCACCCACCACTGATCAGCCTGTCGCGCTGCGTAGGGAAAGAACTTGTACCCGGTTCTCGCCCACAGCGGCCGGACGCTCGTATCGACACTCACAGCCAAGCATCCCCTCGACCTACACCAATCCACCGTCTGCGGCCACGCAACCCATCATGCTGCCCGTCACCGACAAACACCACCGATTCAGCGCCGCCTGAGGTTGACCCCGGATGGTGGACACGGGGCAGGCGGCTTGTGCCGTCTGATTGTGGCGGTCTTCGAACTCAACTGGGCTGATCATGCCGATCTCCGACTGCCGTCGTCGGCCCTGCAGCGCCTCCGAGACCGAACGCGACACCACACCCACCGAACCCTCAACCACAGCAGTCACGACATTCCCCTTCGGCTTCTGTGTATTCGGGGTGAGCTGGTATCCGATGTGGTGGGTGTAGGCCAGTTCGGCGACTTGTCCGACGTGCCGGGGTGTAGATCATGGCGGCGTCGTGCGCCCAGACCGGCCAGCTGCGGTATTTACGGGACAGCCGCATCGCTGCCCGCCGGCCGCGGAACCGGATGTGGGCGGCGATCGCCGCGGCCACGCGGGCTGGAAGTGGTGCGCCAGGCGTCCTCCCGCCAGGTGTCCGGGGCGGCCAGCGCAGTGAGGTAGTCGGCGGCGATGTCGACCAGAGACTGCAGTACCGAATCGTCACGGAAAGTCTCTCGGGCCTCCCTCAGCCGCGTCGCCCACGCTTCTAGGACCCGGCCCTGCTGCGGCCAGACGGTCGCCTCGTCAATGGCGAGCTGCCCGGCGCTCAGGCCGGCGCCGCCGTCACGGGTGTCTTTAGCCAGACCGTCGAGGTCCTCGGTGGTCAGCCACGCCTGGGCGGGCTGGTCGGGCCGCATCTGGGGGTGCGGCAGCGGCAGCATCGCGGGAAGGTTGGACTCTTCGGCGGCAGGCAGAGTCGCACCCCACAGGCCGAATGGCCGCTTGGATTCGGCCGCGGCCTAGCCGTCAAGCACCTGTGGCTGGCCGTAGCCGAGGGTCAGCATTCCAGCTGAGGCCAGTTGCGGGCACAGCTGTGTTAGACACACCAGTTCGTCTGAGCGCTCGAACTCACGCTCCGCCTCGTCCGCGGAGGCACACCAGGTTGGTTGGATCCGCATGTCGGGCTGCACCCAGGCTGGCATGACGCCGGGGGTCGACACGACAGCGCCGCGACGGCCTGTCCGGGCACGCATGATGTGGTCGTGGAGGACTGCTGCCGAGGCTGCGCCGCTGCGGGCCGGCAGGGTTCCCACTGCGGCATACCACGCGCGTAACCCGGCGGCCGAGTTCTGCCGGATTCCCGACCACCGCCGCATGTCCGGCGGCGAGCCAGGGTTGGCGCTCGGCGAGGACTTCCACGCGGATCCGCTGCGCGCACTGGCCACGGGTGAGCAGGAGCGCTGAGGTCGGTCTGCCGCGCAGTTCCCACCCGCGCGTGACCAGCGGGGCGAGCACTTGCCCGATGCGTTCGGCTTCGTTGTCGTCGGCAGCCTGGGCGACAGGCGTTCCCGCCAGTAGGTCGCATGCGGCCCCAACCACCCATACGCGGGCCGGCTCAGGCTATCCTTCACCAGGTACGGGCTGGAGCCCTCCTCGCTGATGCACCCACTCGATGAGCTTCTCGAGTTTGTCGGCGGTATCGACAGCGCCGGTGAGCCGGTCTCCCGCCGCGGTGAACGAACCATCCGCGGCGACGATGACGATATGGCGATCAATGCTCGGCGCCGGCCCGGTCACGTTTGGACCTCGCGGTCGTCGCGCACTAGGTAGGGGCGGATTCGGGCGCTGGCTCCCTGCTGAGTCATTCCCAGGACGGCACCGACCTCGGTGTAGGTCGCGCCGGCGGCAATTGCCGCGGCGGCGGCTGGCCGCTCGTCTAGGCCCGCTTTGCGCAGCAGCGCGGCGCGGGTCAGTTGAACGTCCTTGGTTTCGGTCGCGTCGCCGCGCTCAACGGCGCGGACCAGTCGATTGCGTACGGTGGGGCTGACCTTGCGGCGGGCTACGCGGCGAAGCCAAATGTCTATAGCCGCCTCTAGCGACGAGTCGGCCATCCTTGCCGCGAAGGTGTCGGCATCACGTTGCGCCGCAGCTTGTATCAGCGCCACGGTGGGATCGCCCGCGGTCATGTGGCGTCCCACTCGCGGCGCATTATCAACACATGGGGGACGCTATCCACCACCCCGGGGACACCTACAAGCATTGCTTGTGTCTCATCACAAGTGATCGTTGTGCGCACAGCGTCGGTCCGCCATCCCATTCGCGCCGTCGCATCGAACATACGTTCCGATGCGACGGTACGATGAGCCGGTGGGAGCGAGTTGGGAACCATCGCGCACGCGGCTACGCAAGACCGCCCGGGGGTGGGCCGAGACCAGCCCTTCCCAGTGTTCGTCATGCAGTGGCGCTCCGCCCCCACAAGGTGGTTGTGGGCGTGGCGCAGTGCCGCTGTGGGCGAGGAGCTGATCGACGCCTTCGTCGCCCGCATAGAGTCGGTCACGGCGCAGATGCGCGCCGAGGGGACCGACATCCACCTGGGCCCTGACGGTCGCCGTGCCGGCAGACGAGGTGCTCTACGGCGTGTTCGACGGATGTGAACCCGGTCTCGTGTCGCGCACGTGTGCGCAGGCCGGACTGGAGCCACAACGGTTGAGCGGCAAGGTCGGCACCCGAATCCTGCACTCGGACGGGCAACGTAGGGGAAACCCCGATTCCTGAGCGGTCGGGAACTTGGTTTATTGGACAAGGACTCGGCGACGATCTGCGGCGCCGGCGAGCGGAATCGAGTCCAGGTGCGTCGGCCGGGGGATGCGACGTCACGATTGCTTGTCTACCTGCCGGCGGGCGGCAAGTAGACAAGCTTTTGTCCTCTCGGCGATGGCGGCGGAGCTGACTGTCGGGCATAGGATGGCTCCAAGGGCGTTGCACCGCGGTCGATCGCGTCCGGGAAGAGGCCCTATGGCCACCGAAAGCGGGCATCAACCGGCGCTCATCGCGTCGATGCGAGAGCTGACGGAGAACTTCGTCGACGAAGCGGACCTCGACCAGACCCTGGGCAGGGTGACCGCTGCCGCGGTCGAGCTGATCGACGGCGTCGACTACGCCGACGTGTTGCTGATCGACGGCGGCCGGTTCCGGTCTGTGGCACCCACCGATGCAATCGTGAGTGACCTCGACGAACTCCAGATGCGAACCGAACAGGGGCCGTGCCTGGAGGCCGCAGAGGACCACACGGCGATCCGGAGCCCCGACCTGGAGCAGGATCCGAGGTGGCCGGCCTTCAGCTCAGCCGCGGTCGCGGCGGGTGTTCGTAGCCTGGTGTCATTCCAACTGTTCGTCCAGCGAGGTCCCTCGGGCGCTCTGAACCTCCTCAGCCGCTCACCGCACGCCATCGACAGCGAGGGCGAGGCGCTCGGTGCGCTGCTCGCCACCCACGCCGCCATTGCGATCATGGCCGCCAACAAGCACCGGCAATACCGATCTGCCATAGCCAGTCGCGATGAGATCGGACAGGCCAAAGGCATTCTGATGAAGGAATTCTCGATCGACGCGGTGCGCGCTTTCGAGTTGATGGTCCGGCTCTCACAGGACAGCAACACGCCCGTGAGGGTGATCGCCCGGAGGGTGATCGACTCCCTGTAGCGGCCACACGCAATCAGGCCCCCTCGAAAGGGGGCCTGACCAGTGTGGCAGGTGCAGGATTCGAACCTGCGTAGGCGTAAGCCGACGGATTTACAGTCCGCTCCCATTGGCCGCTCGGGCAACCTGCCGGGTGGTCGCACCGTCCTCTCGGATTTGGTGCGACTAGCAGGGTACAACGAGGATGGGCCGAAGACGAAAACGTCCGAACAAGCCAGGAGGGAGCGAGTCCATGGCGGATTCCAGCTTCGACGTCGTGAGCAAGGTCGATCGCCAGGAGGTCGACAACGCGTTGAACCAGGCAGCCAAGGAGTTGAGCACCCGCTTCGACTTCCGGGGCACCGACACCACGATCGCCTGGAAGGGCGACGAGGCCATCGAGATCGTCAGCTCCACCGAGGAACGCGTGAAGGCCGCCGTCGACGTCTTCAAGGAGAAACTCATCCGCAGGGACATCTCGATGAAGGCCTTCGACGCCGGTGACCCGCAGCCCAGCGGCAAGACCTACAAGGTGTCCGGCACCATCAAAGAGGGCATCACCAGCGAGCAGGCCAAGAAGATCACCAAGATCATCCGGGACGAGGGCCCCAAGGGCGTCAAGGCCCAGATCCAGGGCGACGAGATCCGGGTGAGCAGCAAGAAGCGTGACGACCTGCAGACCGTCATCGCACTGCTCAAGCAGGCCGACCTCGACGTGGCACTGCAGTTCGTCAACTACCGCTGAGCAACTCCGCGATGGTGTCGGGGCCGACGGTCTTGCCGTCGTCGCGGTGATTCGGTGGTGTTGCGGCACACCACGACGGCGAAACCGTCACCACACCCCCAGGGGGGCCGACCGGACCTCATCATCGCCCGGTGCGCGACGCGGTTGCTGCACCACTCGAATCACCCCCCTGAGCGGGGCACCGGTCCTACGCTGATCGCCATGGCGCACGAGAAACGACAGCCCAAGGTCGTCGTCCTCGGAGGTGGAGCCTGGGGCACCACCGTCGCATCGATCTGCTCACGGCGCGCACCCACGATCCAGTGGGTGCGCTCGGAAGACACCGCCAAGGACATCAACGCCAACCACCGAAACCCCCGCTACCTCGGCGACGACTGCCTCCTCAGCGAGACGTTGCGCGCGACGACCGACTTCGCCGAGGCGGCCAACAGCGCCGACGTCGTCGTCATGGGGGTGCCGTCGCACGGGTTCCGCGGCGTGCTCGGGGAACTCGCCGCCGAACTGCGGCCGTGGGTTCCGGTGGTGTCGTTGGTCAAGGGGCTCGAGCAGGGCACCAACATGCGGATGAGCCAGATAATCGACGAGGTGCTGCCCGGCCACCCGGCGGGAATCCTGGCCGGCCCCAACATCGCCCGCGAGGTCGCCGATGGATACGCCGCGGCGGCGGTGCTGGCGATGCCCGATCCGCACCTTTGCGCACACCTGGCGGGGTTGTTTCGCACCAAGCGTTTTCGCACCTACACCACCGACGATGTGGTGGGTGTCGAGATGGCCGGCGCCCTCAAGAACGTCTACGCGATCGCGGTCGGCATGGGTTATTCACTTGGCATCGGCGAGAACACCCGCGCCATGGTGATCGCCCGTGCGGTCCGCGAGATGTCGAAACTCGGCGAGGCCATGGGCGGGCATCGCGACACCTTCGCGGGTCTGGCCGGGATGGGCGACTTGATCGTCACGTGCACCAGCCAGCGCAGCCGCAACCGTCACGTCGGTGAGCAGCTCGGCGCGGGTAAGTCGATCGAGGAGATCATCGCGGCGATGAACCAGGTCGCCGAGGGGGTGAAGGCCTCCAAGGTGATCATGGAGTTCGCCGACGAGTACGGACTGAACATGCCGATCGCCCGAGAGGTCGACGGCGTGATCAACCACGGGTCGACGGTGGAGCAGGCCTACCGCGGCCTGATCGCCGAGAAGCCCGGCCATGAGGTGCACGGCTCGGGCTTCTAGACGTCAGTTGAAGTAAGGGTTGTCACCTTCGCGGGGCAGCAGCAGCGGGTTGCTCGGCTGCAGGACGAAGCTGGCCGCGGGGCTGATGACGAAGCCGGCGCCGTTGTGGGCGTCCACGCACGTGGTCATCGTGCCGTCGGTGCCGCAGCTGACGGTCTGGAAGCTGATGCGCGTGTTGGGCGGCAACGGCTTGACCGTCTCGACGGCGTCGGAGAACGGCGCCGCCGCGTTGGCGAACGTCGGGACGCCGCCGATGCCGCCGCTCACCAGGTTCGCACCGCCGGGTGCAGCGGGGATCGCGCCGCTGCAGCCGTAGGCGCCGCCGCGCTGGATGACGCAGGTCAGCCCACCCGGCGCGCCGAACGTGTACCAGGTGCCGTTCATCGCGGTAAACTCCGCGGGGCTCACGGGCGGCCACGCGTTGACGTTGGGCGCCGGTGGCGGGCCGGGCGCGGGGGGCTGGGCGGCGGCGAGGCCTGCGGTCATCACCGCGGCGCCGACGACCGTCGCGGTTCCTGCCAGGATTCTGCTGAGCACGCCCACACCATATGTGTCGGTGCGACCGCGCGCATGGGCTGACTGCTGGTGCATGAACTGATCATCGCGTCGGGGGTGGGATTCGTTTCGTGCTTTCGCGGCTGCCTGTGTGCCGCAGCCGTTCGCCCATTACGGCTCCCACTCGGCGCCGGAGGGGTCAGTAGAGGCCCGGACCTCGCCCCGCCATCCCCTCGAGCCGGCGGATCCGGTCGGCGATCGGCGGGTGCGTCGAGAAGAGCTTGCCGATCTTCTCCCCCGACCGGAACGGGCTCGCGATCATCAGGTGCGCCTGGTCGGCCAACTGCGGATGCGGTGGCAGCGGCGCCGCTTCCACCCCGCCCGAGATCTTGCGGAGCGCCGACGCCAGCGCCAGCGGGTCGCCGGTCAGCTCGGCGCCGGACTGGTCGGCCTGGTACTCCCGCGACCGCGAGACCGCCAGCCGCACCACCGTCGCCGCGATCGGGCCGAGGAACGAAACCAAAAGCAAGGCAAATGGGTTCGTTCCCTCGCGGTTGCCGCCGAACATCCCGGCGAACAATGCGATGTTGGCCAGCGCGGTGATCACCGACGCCATCGCCCCGGCCACGCACGAGATCAGGATGTCGCGGTTGTACACATGCGACAGCTCGTGGCCGAGCACCGCGCGCAGTTCGCGTTCGTTGAGGATTTGAAGAATGCCCGTCGTGCAGCACACCGCGGAGTTGCGCGGGTTACGTCCGGTAGCGAACGCATTCGGGTTCGCGGTGTCGGAGATGTACAGCCGAGGCATCGGCTGGTGTGCGGCGTTGGCCAACTCTCGCACGATGCGGTACATCACCGGCGCCTGCAATTCGCTGACCGGCTGGGCATGCATCGCCTTGAGGGCCAGCTTGTCGCTGTTGAAGTACACGTAGATGTTCATGCCGACGGCGAACAGCACCGCCAGCGCCATGATCGACCGGCCGAACAGCGAACCGACGAAAACGATCAGCGCAGACATCCCCACCAACAACAGGAACGTCTTGAACCTGTTCGCGTGCGGATTCCACGTCATCAGCTACCTCCTCGCGAAGTCTCCTGGTGAAGTCTTCGCTGATCCAACGCTGCATACCGCCGTCTGGGTTCCGACGACTTTTAGCCGTGCCGGGTGACCGTGTAGTCGACCAACGAGGCCAGCGCCTGGCGTCCCGGCACGTCCGGCAGCGCCGCCAATTCGTCGCGGGCCTGCTGCGCGTAGCGTGTCACGGTCGCCTTGGCCAGCTCCATGCCTGGTGAGCGGCGCAGCAGCCGCAGGGCTTCGGCCAGATCGTCGTCGTTGTCGACGGGCCGGGCGAGCAGTTCGTGCAGCCGGTCGGCCTCGGGGCCGGACTCCCGCAACGCGTAGAGAACCGGCAGAGTGTGAACACCCTCACGTAGGTCGGTGCCCGGAACCTTGCCCGACTCGTCCGGATCGCTGTCGATGTCGATGATGTCGTCGGAGATCTGGAACACGGTGCCGACGATGCCGCCGAGGCGCGCCAACCGCTCGATCTGGGACTCGCCGGCACCGGAGAACGTGGCGCCGAACCGGCCGGACGCGGCGATCAGGCACGCCGTCTTCTCGTAGACCACCTTGAGGTAGTGCTCGATGTCGTCGACGCCCTCGACCGCGCCACGCGTCTCACGCATCTGGCCGGTGACCAGCTGGGCGAACGTGTCGGCGATGATGCGCACCGCCTCCGGTCCGAGCCGCGAAACCAGCCTCGACGCCGTGGCGAACAGATAGTCACCGGCGAGGATCGCGATGTTGTTGCTCCAGCGGGCGTTGACGCTCGGCGCCCCGCGCCGCACCTCCGCCTCGTCCATGACGTCGTCGTGGTACAGCGTCGCCAGATGCACCAGCTCGATCACCGCACCAGCCACCGTCACCTGCCAGGCGTTGGGATCGGGTCCGAGCTGAGCCGAGAGCACCGTGAACAGCGGACGGAACCGCTTGCCACCGGCCTGGAAGAGATGCTGGACCGCCTCGGCCATCAGCTCGTCCGCCTTGCCCAGCTCCGTCGACATCAGATCCTCGATGCGGGTGACTCCGGCGCGGACTTCAGCCGCGAAGGCCGCGTCGCCGAAATCCACGCCCGCCACCACAGTCGCCGGTGTCCTCACCCTGCCAACATACTGTGACAATGAAGACCCAGGCGGATGTGGTGGTGGTCGGCGCCGGACCGGCGGGTTCGTCGGCCGCGGCGTGGGCGGCCCGCGCCGGCCGCGACGTGCTCGTGATCGACTCCGCCCGCTTCCCGCGCGACAAGGCCTGCGGTGACGGGCTCACTCCGCGAGCGGTCGCCGAGCTCGAACGCCTCGGCCTCGGCCCCTGGCTGGACACCCGCATCCGCCACCGAGGGCTGCGCATGTCGGGATTCGGCGCCGCCGTGGAAGTCGCCTGGCCGGGGCCGTCGTTCCCGTCCACGGGCAGTGCGGTGCCCCGAACCGAACTTGACGACCGCATCCGCTGCGTCGCCGCCGACGACGGCGCAAGGATGATGCTGGGCACCAAAGCTGTTGACGTCAGCCATGATTCGTCCGGACACGTCGACACGCTGACACTCGACTCGGGCGACGAGGTCGGCGTGGGAACGTTGATCGTCGCCGACGGCGCGCGTTCGACGCTCGGCCGCGCGCTCGGCCGTCGCTGGCATCAGCAGACCGTCTACGGCGTCGCCGTGCGCGGATACCTCCCCAGCCCCCGGAGCCACGAACAGTGGATCACCTCGCACCTCGAGTTGCGCTCACCCGAGGGCAAGGTGCTGCCCGGCTACGGCTGGGTCTTCCCGCTGGGCAACGGCGAAGTGAACATCGGCGTCGGTGCCCTGGCGACCGCAAAACGGCCCGCCGATGCGGCCTTGCGCCCGCTGATGTCGTATTACACGGCGTTGCGGCGGGAGGAATGGGGTTTCGAGGGGGAACCACGCGCCCCGCTGTCCGCACTGCTGCCCATGGGTGGCGCGGTCTCGGGTGTCGCCGGCCCGAACTGGATGCTGATCGGCGACGCGGCCGCGTGTGTGAATCCGCTCAACGGTGAGGGCATCGACTATGGGCTCGAGACCGGCCGGCTGGCCGCCGACCTGCTCGGCTCCGGTGACTTGTCGCAGGCGTGGCCCACCGTGCTGGGCGCGCACTACGCCCGCGGCTTCTCCGTCGCGCGCAGGTTGGCGTTGCTGCTCACCCTGCCGAGGTTCCTGCCGGTGACCGGCCCGGTGGCGATGCGGTCGACGACGCTGATGCGCATCGCGGTCCGCGTCATGGGCAACCTGGTCACCGACGAGGACGCCGACTGGATTGCCCACGTGTGGCGTGCGGGCGGTCTGGCCTCGCGCGGACTGGATGCGCGCAAACCGTTCAGCTGATCACGCGTCGGTACGGTGGCCGGTCGAGCCGGCCCGCCGACTGGCAGTGCGCGGATGTACAGCGCTCCGACTACGGGCGGCACGGTCCTGAATCCGTTGCCGCGCATGGTGTCCGAACCGATGACCGATCGATTCTGCGCTTTGGCACGTCATACCTGGGCAGTCGGGCACAATTCAGGGATGCCGAGCCCACCCGTCGAGCCCGAGTTCGGCGTGGTGTGCGACGTGGACGGGGTGCTGCCGATCACGCATGTGCGCCGACAGCTGGGCAGAGTGGGCGCGCTGTTCAACCGCAGCCCTGGCGATCGCCGGTCAGTGCTGGGCATGCCGCATCTCCTGCGGCACCTCGCGCACTCAGACCTCGAACCCCAGGTGTTTTACCTGACCGCCGCGCCGGACGTCTCCGCACCCTTGGTCACCGAGGCGCTGAACCGCAACGGCTACCCGGGCGGCACGGCGTTGCCCGCGGGAGGCGACCTCGCCCCCGGCTGGCTCGTCGGCCACAGCCTGGCACCCAAGCGCGCCGCCCTCGATCGTCTGGCCGAGCGGCAACCGCAGCTGCGCTGGATCCTCATCGGCGACGACGCCGGACCGGATCCGGACCTGTTCGCCGATTTCGCCCGCCGCCATCCGGGGCGGGTGGCGGTGATCGCGCTGCGCCAGGACCGCCTGCAATCGCGGCGGCTTCTCGACGGCGACGACCTGCCCGGCGTCGAGGTGGTGGCGGCTCCGAACGCCGAGGAGATGCTGCCGAAACTGGACGCGAGCCTGGGCCTGGAGCCACAGCAGCGTACCGCCGTCGACGCGTGGTTCCTCACCGCGGGTGAACGGGGCAACGATGTCACCCGGCTGCGTCCCTGGACGGCGAACAACGCCGTCCGCCCGCTGGTGCACGGGCGCACCTATTTCGCCGCACTCGCCGAGGCGGTCGCCGCCGCCGGGCCGGGCGACGTGATCCTGTTCGCCGGGTGGCGTGCCGACTCCGAGGAGTTGCTCGCCGACGGCGGGCCGACGATCGGCGAGGCGCTCGCCGCCGCATCTGGGCGCGGTGCGCTGGTCCGCGGCCTGTTGTGGCGTGCGCATCGGGGCACCTTCGGCTACCACCTCGAGCAGAACCGGAACTTCGCCGCGGAGATGGCTGCCGCAGGCGTCGAAGTGCTTCTCGACCAACGGGTCCGGGCCCTGGGCAGCCACCATCAGAAGGCTGTCGCGATCCGCTACGCCGGTCGCCCCGGCGACGACCTGGCGTTCGTCGGCGGGATCGACTTCGACCGCGGCAGCCGCGACGACGCCGGCCATCAAGGTGACCCGCAGGCCGCTTCGTCCGACGAGTTGTACGGCGCCACCCCCGCCCGCCACGACATCCAGGTCGAGTTGCGCGGACCAGCTGTGCGGGAGGTCGAGGATGCGATCCGAGAACGGTGGGACGATCCCGCGCCGACGACCCGGTTGCCGTGGCACGTCCTCGGCGACCGGATCAACGGCTCACCGCGCACCGCATCACCGCTTCCGGAACCCGCGCCGGACCCACCGGATGCCGGTCACTGTGCAGTGCAGTTCCTGCGGACCTATCCGCGCCGCCGGCCGCCGCATCCGTTCGCCCCGCTCGGTGAACGCAGCGTCGCCCGTGGCTACGCCAAGGCGTTGCGGCGAGCCCGCCGACTGATCTATCTCGAGGACCAGTACCTGTGGTCGGCCGACGTGGCGCGCCTCTTCGCCGCGGCGCTGCGACGTTCACCGGATCTGCATCTGATCGCCGTGGTGCCGCGCCGCGTCGACCAGAAGGTGGCCACGCGGGCGGCCGGGCTGGGTCAGCTGGAAGCCATGGCGATGGTGCGGGCCGCGGGAGGTTCGCGCGTCCAGATCTTCGACATCGAGAACGACGAAGGCAGGCCGATCTACGTCCACGCCAAGGTGTGCATCGTCGACGACGTCTGGGCAGTGGTGGGCAGCAACAACCTCAACAACCGCTCCTGGACGCATGACTCGGAACTGGCGGCCGCGATCATCGACGACGAGCGCGACCCCCGCGCGCCGGACGACCCCGGCGGGTTGGGCGACGGAGCCCGAAAGTTCGCGCGCGGGCTGCGAGTCGACCTGATGCGCGAACACCTCGCCCTCGCGGCGGACGACGACTTACTCGACCCGGCGCGGGCGGCCGCCACCGTGCGCGCGCGGGCGACGGCCCTCGACACATGGCATGCCAGCGGATGTCGGGGGCCACGACCACCCGGGAGGCTGCGCCCGCACGTGTTCGGACACGATCGAACGCGACCGCCGGCACCCCACCGGTGGTTGACCATACCCGCGTACCGGATCGTGCTCGATCCGGACGGACGGCCGCTGGGAATGCGGCTGCGCCGCGCCTACTGACCCCCGTGACAGGCAGGACGCGTGAACACCCAACCGCCGCTGCTGTTCGCGCTCGACGTGTTCGCCGTGATCGGCACCGCGGCGGTCTGTTTCGTCATCCGGATGTTCGGGGGCGCGGCGGTTTGACCGCGGCGTGCAGTGCCACGATGCCGCCGGTCAGGTTGCGCCAGCGCACCTGCGACCACCCCGCATCCTCGATGCGCTTCGCGAGACCCACCTGGTCCGGCCAGGCGCGGATCGACTCGGCCAGATAGACGTAGGCATCGGGATTGGAGGCCACCGCACGCGCCATCCGCGGCAGCGCCTTCATCAGGTACTCCTTGTAGAGCGTGGAGAAGACGCCGTTGGTCGGGGTGGAGAACTCGCACACCACGAGCCGTCCACCCGGCCGCGTCACCCGCGCCATCTCTTTGAGCCCCGCGACGTGGTCGACCACGTTACGCAGACCGAAGCTGATGGTCACCGCGTCGAACGACTCGTCCGCGAACGGCAGCCTGGTCGCATCGGCGGCGACCTTCGGGACGTCGCGCCGGCGGCCCGCCGACAGCATGCCCACCGAGAAGTCGGCGGCCACACACCAAGCGCCGGAGGCGGCGAGTTCGACCGTCGACACGGCCGTGCCGGCCGCGACGTCGAGCACCTTGTCGCCCGGGCCGATGCCCAAAGCCGAACAGGTCTCGCGACGCCAGAACCGGTCCTGCCCGAATGAGAGCACCGTGTTCGTCAGGTCGTAGCGGCGCGCCACCGCGTCGAACATCGACGCGACTTCGTGGGGGTTCTTGTCCAACGTCGCCCGGCTCACCACGCCGACGCTACCTGTGAATCTGCTGCCATCGGGAAGGAGGGTGCGCCGCTGCCCTTGTTAGGCGTCAAGCCGCGCGCAGCCGGCGTTGCCCCACCACGTCCTCGTAATGGGCGAGCAATTCATCGCAGATCGCCGGCCAGGTGCGGTGGAGCACGCTGCGCCGCGCTGCCGGCGAGTACCGCCGGCGCTCGGCGATCAGGTGATCGACGGACTCACTGAGCCTGTCCTCGAAGTCGGTGACGTCGAGCAGCAGGCCGGTGCGGTACGGCGCGACCAGATCGCGCGGTCCTCCGGCGTTCGGGGCGATCACCGGCAGACCGGAGGCCATCGCCTCCTGCACCGCCTGACAGAACGTCTCGTGCTCACCGGGATGGACGAAGACGTCCATGCTGGCGTACGCCGAGGCCAGCTCGTCACCGTAGAGCGCCCCGGTGAACACAGCGGTGGGCAGGGACGACTCGAGCTTCGGCCGGTCGACACCGTCGCCGACGACGACCACTTGCAGGTCGTCGCGCGCGCTCAGTGCCGCCAACCGTTCGACATGCTTCTCCGGTGCCAAGCGCCCGACGAACCCGACGATCGGCTTGCCCGGTGGCGACCAACGTCGGCGCAACCCCTCGTCCCGCGCCGACGGTGCGAAACCGGTGATGTCGACACCGCGCGCCCAGCGGTACACCCGGGGGACGCCGTGCGCCTCGAGGTTCTCCATCGCCGAGGTCGACGGCGCCAGCGTGCGATCGGCGCGGCTGTGCAGATGCCGGGTCCACGCCCACGCGGCGCGCGACATCGCACCGATGCCGTAGCTCTGTGCGAAACCGGCGACGTCGGTCTGGAACACTGCGACCGTCGGGATACCGAGATGGCGGGCGGCATGGAGACCGCCATAGCCGAGCAGCGCCGGGGATGCCAGGTGCACGACGTCGGGGTCGAATCCGCGCAGGACCCCTACCATGCGGGGCCGCGGCACACCCAGCGGCAGGGAGGTCACCTTCGGGAACATCCGCGACGGCACCCGGTGCACCCTGACCCCGTCGTGCACCCGCTCGGCCGGAGGTTCACCGTGCGGGGCGTCCGGGGCGATGACGATCACCTCGTGTCCGGTGCGGCGCAGATGCTCCAGCACCCGCAGCACCGAGTTGGTGACGCCGTTGACGTTGGGCAGGAAGGACTCGGCGACGATCGCAACGCGCACCACCTGAGAGTCGCAGCGAAAACTGTCGCGGAGGTTGCGTCCCGGAATACGCGACACGAAGAGCAGGCGCGCTACCGTCTGTCTTGTGCGGGTGTGCTGTCTTGTGCGGTGTGCTGTCTTGTGCGGGTGTGGGCTAGGCCGGCCTAGGGACGCAGCGCCACCCGGATGCAGTTGTCCTGCTTGTTCTTGAACATGTCGTAGGCGCGCACCCCCTCTTCGAGCGGGAGGTCGTGGGTGATCAGCTTCGCCGGGTCGAGGTCGCCCTGCCCGACGTAGTCGAACAGTCGCGGCATGTACCGCTGACCGTGTTGCTGAGCGGATTTGATCGTAAGCGCCTTGTTGGTCACCACGCCCATCGGGAACTTGTCGGTCACACCGTAGACACCCAGCACCGACACCACGCCGCCCTTGCGGCAGGCCAGGACCGCCTGCCGCAGAGCGCTCGCGCGGTCGGTCTCCAGACGCAGCAGCTGCTTGGCCCGGTCGTAGGCCTGTTGCAGGCCGGTGCTGTGTCCCTCCATGCCGACCGCGTCGATACACGCGTCGGGTCCGCGGCCGCCGGTCATCTCGCGCAGCGACTCCTGCACGCTGTCCGCCGCGCTGTAATCGATCGTCTCCAGCCCGAACTCACGGGCCAGCGCCAGCCGTTCAGGAATGCGGTCGATGACGATGGCGCGCTCGGCCCCCAGGAGCAAAGCACTCTTGGCCGCCATCAAGCCCACTCCCCCGGCGCCCCAGACCGCGACGGTGTCGCCGCCGCTGATGTCGCAGAAATCGGCACCCATGAACCCGGTCGGGGCGGCGTCGGACAGGAACAGGGCCTGTTCGTCGGTGACGTCGCCGGGGATGGGGAAACAGTTCGTGTCGCCGAACGGCACCCGAACGAACTGGGCGTGCGAGCCGGCGTAGCCGCCGAAGGGGTGGGTGTAACCGTAGATCCCGCCGGACGGGTAACCCAGAAGCGGTTGCTGCAGTTCGGCATTGGGATTGGTGGTGTCGCAACACGAGTACAGGTCGTGCTCGCAGTACCAGCACCGGTCGCAGCCGATGAACGACGGGACGACGACACGGTCGCCGATCTTGACGTCGCCGACCTCGCGGCCGACTTCGACGATCCTGCCCATGAACTCGTGACCGAACACGTCACCCTCCCGCATCCCGGGCAGGTAACCGTCGATGAAGTGCAGATCCGATCCGCACGTCGTGGTCAGCGTGACCTCGAGGATGACGTCGTGGGGGTTGAGGATCTCCGGGTCGTCGACGGTCTCGACGGACAGGTTGTTGACACCGTTCCAGCACAGTGCGCGCATGAGTGACCTTCCTTACCGCGCGGACGGCCGCGCACTGGGGTTTTTGCCGATGGTGGGCACCTCGCCGGTCTGCAGTAGCGCCCGGCAGCGGTAGAGCAGCTTGAACGCCAGCGCCCCGGAGAGCAGGTCGGGCGCCGGGGTCTTGGTCTTCAAGGTCACCTCGGAGCCGAGGTGCTTCGGCGCGGGCCGGAAGCTGACCAGGATCTCGTTGCCGTCGTCACCGGTGAACCGCAATCCGCCGTCCGTGCTGTGGATCCGGGATTCCCACGTGGTCTCCACCGGCCCTGCGTGCAGTTTCCATCGGTACCGGTCGGGTTCGGTGTACTCGACGTCGCCGAGTTCGCCGAGGACGATCGACAGGCGTCGCGCGTCACGCCACAACTCCTCGACCTCGACGACGTCGGCGTTGATCGTCACCGACTGGCCGTTGCTCGCGTCGGCCGGCGTCTTGTCGCCGACCAAGCTGACCACGCCTGCGGCCAAGTTGGTGGCCCGGTCCTTGGCGGCCTCCAGAATCGACATGTCCCGCTCCCTCCGTCGCGCGGGGCGATACCCGGCGGGGGAACGGCCAAACGCCTCAGACCGGCTGCGGCTCCCGGGCCAGTCGTTTCTGCAGTACCGCCAGACCGATCAGCGCGCCTCCGGCGACGAGCCAGCCGACCACCGCGATGGAACCGGCCGGGATGATCGCCAGCGACGCGTCGCGGTCGCGGACCCGCACCAGGTCCGGGTTGTTGCGGTCGTATTCGACATAGATGCGCATTCCCGTCTCCAACTCCGACGGGTAAAGCACGCCGAGCTCGGGACGATAGGTGACGCGGTCCGGCGTGACGAACTCGATGGTGGACCGGCGGGGGCCCGCGCTGAGCACCGTCGCCTCGGCGACACCCAGGTGCCGTTCGATCTGACGGTCGTTACGCCAGGCGCCGACGACCATCAGCACCGACTGCAGCGTGACCAGGCCCGCGGCCAGTACGACCCCGATGCGGACCCGCCGGATGACGCGTTCGGCCCGCGTCTGGTCCTCGTCCCCGTAGAGGTGCGGGACGACCATGCGCTGGACGGTCGCCAACGCTTCGGGCAGCTTCACAACGCGGCCTTGATCGAGGCGTGCAGCGCGCGCAGCGACGACCTGTCGGCTTTCACCTCCAGCACCCGCAGCCCCTCGTGCGGTTCGTCGAGCGCGTCGGCGAGCTGGTCGGCCTCGATCTGGCGATTGTCGACGTGGTAAGCGCGGCACAGCGCGCCGACGTCGACGTCGTGCGGGGTGCCGAACACCCGCGACGACACGTCGCTGAACCGCGGGTCGCCCTGTTCGAGCAACTCGAAGATGCCGCCACCGTTGTCGTTGGACACCACGATCGTCAGGTCGCGGGGGGTCGGCTCGGTCGGCCCGATCAGCAGACCGGAACTGTCGTGCACGAAGGTCAGATCGCCCATCAGCGCGATCGTGCGGCCACCGGTGCGGTCGTGGGCCAGCGCGGCGCCGATGGCCGTCGACACGGTGCCGTCGATGCCGGCGACCCCGCGGTTGGAGCGCACCCGCACACCACTGGGGGTGAACCCGACCAGCGCGGCGTCACGCACCGGGTTGCTCGCGCCCAGCACCAGTTGATCGCCCGGCCGGACCGCGGCGGCCACCGCGGCGGCGACATGCAGGCCGGTGGTCAGCGGGTGGGCGGCGAGTTGTTCGCGCACCGCGGTGACGGCGTGCCGGTTGACCTCCGCGCAGCGCCGCAACCAGGCCGGATCCGGGGTCCCGCTGGTGACCGCGCGGGTGCCCGTGGCCTGCGAGTTACCGCTGACGTCGGGCCAGCGCGGACCCGTGGTCAGCGCGTACACCGGCACCGAGGGGTCGGCGAGCAGCGCGGAGACCGGCCGGTGCAGCGTCGGGCGGCCGAGCATGATGACCTGCTTGGGCCGCAGCAGCCGCAACGCCATCGGATGCAGCGGGTTGGCCGCCGTTGGCGCGGTCGGCTCGGCAACGGTGGGCAGCTCGGCGAGATTCGGATGCACACCCGCGCCGTGCCCGGCGATCACCACGGTGTCGGACGTGACGTCGATGTCGAGCGGCTGGTCGAACGTCACGGGTGGGGTGTGGGTCCACGGCTTCCCGTCGGGGCGGCCGGGCGGGCAGCAGCCGTCGTCGTCGAACGTCGGCACCAGCGGTTCGCGCAACGGGATGTCGAACTGCACCGGACCGGCGTTGGCGCTGCGCGAGCCCGTGGCCGCCACGACGACCCGGCACGTCGCCGAACGCCACTGCGCGTTGAGGGAAGTCATATCGCCCGGACCGCCCGAGCTGAATTCTGGGGCGAGGCCGAGACTGATGTTCGCGCGGACCTGGTTGCCGAAGTAGCCGAGCTGCTCGAAAGTCTGGTTGGCGCCGGTGCCCAGCAGTTCGTAGGGCCGGTTGGCGCTCAGCACGATCAGCGGGACCCGGGCGTAGTTTGCCTCGACGACGGCGGGGCCCAGGTTCGCGACCGCGGTGCCCGACGTCATCGCCACGCACACCGGCGCCTGGTCGGCGACCGCCAGCCCGATCGCCAGGAAGCCGGCGGTGCGTTCGTCGATGCGGACGTGCAGACGCAGCCGTCCCGCGCGGTCGGCATCGGCCAGGGCGAAGGCCAGCGGCGCGTTACGCGACCCCGGGCACAGCACGACGTCGTGCACGCCGCCGCGAACGAGTTCGTCGACGACGACCCGGGCCTGTGCCGTCGAGGGGTTCATCGCTACAGGATATCGGCGAAGAATTTCAGCGCCGCGGCGTTGACTTCCTGCGGCCTCTCGAGGAAGCCGAGGTGGCCGGCGTCGGGGATCTCCAGGTAGCGGCCGTGCGGCATCGCGTCGGCGACCTCTTTGCCCAGATGCGGGGGCAGCAGCACGTCGTCGGCGAAACCGATCACCAGCGTGGGGATCCGGATGCTGCGATAGGCCGGCAGGCGGTTGTCCTTCGGCCCCACCGACCCCTGTGTCCGCAGCCCCGGCGTGTACTTGGTCGGCCACATGGTGAACATCTCGATCCAGTCGCCGATCATGCGGTCGTCGTTGATCGTCTTCGATGAAAAGTTCTCCAGTACACGAACTTTGGCGTCGTATCGCGGCGGCAGGGTGACGCCGGCGTCGACCAGTTCACGCTCGGCTTCGAAAAAGAAGTTGCGGGCGCGGTCGTGGCGGCCGCGGGTGGCCATCAACACCGCGGACCGGACCAGCTCCGGGCGTGCCAGCATGAGTTCCTGGGCGATGAAGGACCCCATGGACACCGCCACGATCCGGACCGGTGCCGCATCGAGCTTCTCGATCAGCGCGGCGGTATCGGCAATCATCTGCTCGACGCCGAAGCCCTCGGCGTTCTCGGTGGCGCCGACCCCGCGGTTGTCGAAGGTGATGGCCCGGTAGCCATTGCGCACGAACTCCGGCGCCTGGTGCAGATGCCAGGTGCGTCCGGCGCCGCCGCGACCGGCGATGAACAGCACCGGGATGCCGGTGCCGCGATCGTCGTATGCGAGATTCACGCGACCGACGCTACTGGAGGGCGATCTCGGTGAACGCGAGGATCGGGATGGTGCGTCCCTGGGTCGACTTCTCGTAGTCGGTGTAGCTGGGGATCCAGTTCTTCGCCAGCTCCCACAGCCGGTCACGCTCGGCGCCGGTGACCTCCTCGCCGACGAACGTGCCCTCGTAGCGACCACCCGGCCGCCGGACAGGCGCAGCAGCGGCGGGTCGATGCGCGGCACGAGGTGACGAACCAGGTAGCGCACCGGCCGGGGCGCAGCAGTCGTGCGCCGAGTTCCAGCATCGGCGAGCCGGCGGTCGGTTCCACCTCTGGTATGCCCAGGCGGCGATCCTATGCAGACATCGTCCGGCGGCCGTTACCCGTGCGGACGGCCTGCAGCGCCGGGTCCCACACCCCACGGAATAACATGTTGTCAAGGTTCGAGTACCTGCAGGCATTCGGCGACGCGGTCGATCCACCACTGCCGGCGCTCGGGTCCTGCGGCCAACGCCGTCAGGCGGTCCGGGTCCGGTACCACCACCGCCACCGGGAGGTGACCGTCCACGGGAATCAACGGCGCGGCGACGTCCTCGACGAACAGCCCGCCGGTCCCCAGTCCGCAGGCGTACTGGAGCCGGGGCAGCGCGGCCGCCGCACGTAAACCGTGTGAGATACCGACCGCCGAGTCCAGTGCGCTCGACACCACGATCGGGATCTCGATCTGCGCGGCGATGTCGAGCAGTGGGCGCACCCCGCCCAGCGGTGCCACCTTGAGCACCGCGACGTCGGCCGCCTGCGCCCTGACCACATGCAAGGGATCGTTGGCTTTACGGATGCTCTCGTCCGCCGCGACGGGAACGTCGATGCGCGAGCGTAATTCGGCGAGTTCCGGCACTGTCCGGCACGGCTGTTCGAGGTACTCGAGCGGTCCGTCGGCGGTCAACGCCGCCGCCGCGGCCACCGCCTCTTCGACGGTCCAGCCGCCGTTGGCGTCCACGCGCACCGTCGGCACCGTGGCCCGCACGGCGTTGACCCGGTCGACGTCGTCGGCCAGCGTCTGCCCCGGTTCGGCGACCTTGACCTTGGCCGTCCGCGCGCCCGCGAAGCGCGCCAGCACCTCGGGCACGTGCGCGGCGCTCACCGCGGGCACCGTCGCGTTGATCGGGATCCGGTCGCGCCGAACCGCGGGCGGCGCCGCGTAAGCCGCCTCCATCGCGGCCGCCAGCCACGTCGACGCCTCCGGCGGTGCGTATTCGATGAACGGCCCGAACTCCCCCCACCCGGCCGGCCCCTCGATCAACGCCAGTTCACGGACCATGATGCCCCGGAAACGCACCCGCATGGGCAGGGCGACGACGTGCAGGCGGTCCAAGAGGTCGTCGAGGGTGGGGTGCACGCCGCCAGTCTCGCCGGTTTCATACGACACTGGCAGTTGTCAGAGTTGTTCGGCGTAGACACGGCGGCCCGCCAGATAGGTGGCCAGGACGTCGAGTTCGGCGATGTCCTCCGGCGGCACACTGCGCGGATCGGCCGACAGCACCACCAGATCGCCGTACTTGCCCAGCTCGATCGAACCGATCACGTCGTCGGCGAACAACTGCCACGCGGCGTCGAGGGTCTGGGCGCGGATCGCCTGGTCGACGGTCAACCGTTGCTCAGGCCCGAGGACCCGTCCGCTCGGCGCCCTGCGGGTCACCGCGACGCTGATGTTGCGCAGCGGCTCCTCCGGGGTGACCGGTGGATCGTTGTGCAGCGAGATCCGCATGCCGGTCGCGACGGCCGATCCGCACGGCATCCACCGGTTCCCGCGTTCCGGGCCGAAAAGCCCGTCCACGATGACGTCGCCCCAGTAGTGGATCTGGTCGACGAAGATGCTGCAAGTCACACCGAGGGCGTGCGCTCGCTTCAACTGTTCGTCGGTGATCGCGCCGACGTGTTCTAGGCGCAGGCGGTGATCGGTTCGGGGATGAGCCTCGAGCACCTCCTCGTAGACGTCGAGGATCGTGTCGACCCCCGCGTCGCCTTGAACATGGCAAGCCATCTGCCAGCCCAGCGGGAAGTAGGCGCCGACGATCTCGCGCAGTTGCTCGCGGGTGTAGTTGGCGTGCCCGCACGAGCCCGGCACCACCCCGATCGTTCGGGTGGCCGCGGTGTCGAGGTAGGGGAAGGTCAGGTCGATGTTGCCGATCCAGGGTGACCCGTCGACCCAGATCTTGATGCCGACCTGGCGCACCATGTCGTCGCCGTCGCCCGGATGCGCGTCAGTGGTCATCTGCGGGTTGGAGACCTCGTACGCGCGCAACCGGATAGTCAGTTCATCGCGCAGCTGGTCGAGGATGGGGCGGAACACCGGATCGAACGCCATGTCCGAACACGTGGTGAGGCCCGCGCGGTTCAACCGCGCGCATTCGGCCACCAGCTTCGACGGGTAGTCACTCGGCGCGATCACCCCGGCGAGTAGCGGGAACACCGCGGCGGTCTCCTCGGCGGTGCCGTCGAGTTCGCCGTTGGGGTCGCGGCCGAAGCGCGCACCCTTCGGATCCGGGATGTCGCGGTGCAGACCGGCCCGTTCGGCCGCGACGCTGTTGAAGAACGCCTTGTGGCCTGAGTTGTGGACGATCACGAGCGGACTGTCCGGTGCGAGACCGTCCAGCCAGGTCAGCGTCGGGTCCGGAAGGCCCTTCTGGAGCAACGGGTCCCAGCCGTTGAGGTAAGAACCCTGCCGTCCGCGCCCGGCCACTTCGGTGCGCACCGCGGCGACGACCTCGTCGGCGGAAGTCATCGTCACCGGACGGATGTCGACCATTCGACCAGAGAGGGCGACGGCCTCCATCAGCGGATGCCCGTGCGCCTCCACCAGGCCGGGCAGCACGCAGCCCGCACCGACGTCGACGACCTCGGTGTCCGGGCCGATCCACCGCTCGATCCCGGAGCGGTCTCCCACCGCGACGATGCGCCCGCCGGCGACGGCGAGCGCTTCGGCGGCGGGTTGTGCGTCGTTGACGGTGAGCACGGTCCCCGTCAGAACGAGGTCGGCGGTCGCCATTGCCGCATCGTAGCCAAGCGACCCGGGAATTCGCGCAAGGCGACAGAAATCGAGAAATCGAGCGCCCACTACGTTCACACACCATCACGGTTCGAAGACCATCACGTAGGTTCCTGACATGAGCGACAACCCGTTCGACCCGTCGGTCTGGCAGCCGGTGCCCGGGTTCGACCTGACCGACATCACCTATCACCGCCACGTCGTCGACGGTGCCCCGCAGCCGACGGTTCGGGTCGCCTTCAACCGGCCCGAGGTGCGCAACGCCTTCCGTCCGCATACCGTCGACGAACTGTACGGGGTGCTCGACCATGCTCGGATGTCGTCGGACGTGGGGGTGGTGCTGCTCACCGGCAACGGCCCGTCCGCCAAGGACGGCGGCTGGGCGTTCTGCTCCGGGGGCGACCAGCGCATCCGCGGGCGCACCGGCTATCAGTACGCCGCTGGGGAAACCGCCGAGTCGGTCGACCCGGCACGGGCGGGCCGGTTGCACATCCTCGAGGTGCAGCGGCTGATCCGGTTCATGCCGAAGGTGGTGATCTGCCTGGTGAACGGGTGGGCGGCCGGCGGTGGGCACAGCCTGCATGTCACCTGCGACCTCACGCTCGCCAGCCGTCAACACGCCCGGTTCAAGCAGACCGACGCCGACGTCGGCAGCTTCGACGGTGGATTCGGCAGCGCGTACCTCGCCCGCCAGACAGGCCAGAAATTCGCCAGGGAGATCTTCTTCCTCGGCCGCGCCTACGACGCCGAGCAGATGCTCGCCATGGGCGCGGTCAATGCCGTCGTCGACCACGCCGACCTGGAATCCGAGGCGCTGCAGTGGGCGGCCGAGATCAACGGCAAGTCCCCGCAGGCGGTGCGGATGCTGAAGTTCTCGTTCAACCTCGTCGACGACGGGTTGGTCGGTCAGCAGGTGTTCGCCGGCGAGGCGACGAGGCTGGCGTACATGACCGACGAGGCTGTCGAGGGCCGCGACGCGTTCCTGGAGAAGCGCGACCCGGACTGGTCGGCGTTCCCGCGCTACTTCTGACGGCACGCGGTGCGGCGATTGGATTCGGCGGTCCAAACGCCCTGTGGCAGGCCGATTTTGGCTGATCCACCGCCGAACGTCAGGCCGTTTCCGTATGCGCTGTAACGCTTCCCCTGTCTGGTGCGACAGCCCTGCACGACGACCATTCGCTGATATGGTTCGCAAGACGGCATTCGAGGTCAGGGATGAGGATCCCGCGGAAAAAAGGGGAAGCCGAAGTGCGACGTGACGATGCTTTCGCAGGTCGGCCCAAGAGATCGGCGGTCGCCGTGGCGGGTGCGCTCGCGCTGGCAGGGGCGGTCCTCGTGTTCGGCGCGGGCACCGCCCATGCCGACGTGATCGACATCGGCGGTAAGCCGAATCCGGTGTTCGACGCCAACCCGGCGCCCGAAGGCGGCGTCCGCACCAGCAACAGAGGTGTCGCTAACGCTGGGTCCTCCGACGTGCGCCGCTCGGCCGAGGGTTCGCCGATGGCACCCCCTGGTGGTGAGGTGAAGGACAGCCTGCGGGCGGTGCCGTCGATCACGGGCGGTATTGGGACCGGTATCTCCATGGGCCCTGCGCGTAACAGCCCAGGCATGGCTAGTTGGTGATGTGATCAAACTGACCACCTGAATTGGTCTCAGTGCTGCCGTAGCCGATCGAGGTCGTCAGCAGCATCCAGTAGCGCCCGGGCGATGGTTCGTGCCGTCTGGCTGTCGATCTCGTCGTCCCAGTGAGGCCCGGACATGCGGATGGATCGGCCTTCGATGGTGCCGTCCGGAAGTTGGGTGCTGGTGATCGTGACCAGTACGGGTGAACTGTCCCGGTAGGTAAGACCCGGGAGTTGCCGCATGGATCCTTCGAAGCAGCGGAACCCGTCGAGCTCGGCCGCCGCAGCGAGTGGTGCCGTAGCCAGTTCGCGAGCCTGGCCGGTGTTCAACGGTTGGTTCTCGTCGAGGCCATACACCGAACTGTGAGGCGGCCCGATGCAATCACCGGAGCACGACACGTCACTCACGCGTAGTTGTGGCAGGTATCGGCGATCCGCAGGAGCATTTGTTCTTTCTCCTGCCCCTGAGGTGTGGCGCGTTTCTGTTCCAGGGTGGTGCGCCACTCCGGATGGGCATTGAGGCGCTGGTCGACACGTGCTCGACGTTGCTCCGGCGAGAGTGCAACGAACTCACGCAGTTTGGTTTGGGCCTCGGGATGGGCATCCAAGGCGCTTGCCAGATCTGGTGCCTCGATGCGGAGGGCCGCGACGATCTGGTCATAGGTGCACGTGGTGTTGATGACCGGATCGAGAGGTTTGGCGCCGGCTACACCGCTAGTCGGCCCCATGAGGGCGACGCCAAAAGTCGCGACGAGCGTCATGGCGGGTTTGAGAACTGACGAACGTTCCACGGTGCTGTCCCCTTCGTGGGTATCGGTACCGCCGGTTGGGCGGGCGATTCCCCAGTCCACACCCTCAGCCGTTTGGTTGGCGCTAGGGGGTTGCCGGCCGCATGCGCCGGGCCCGGCGACGGCGCGGAACACCCGTGGAGTAAGCCCGGTGACCGCAGGTGTCGGTGGTGTCGGTGTCGCCTGGAGTGACTTCGCGCCGTCGCGCTTGGTTGACGTCGTTTCCCCGGTAGGAATCCGGCGTTCTTTGACCTCACACCGCCCAAACGCCCTCGTCGCTACCATCGCCTGAGTAGGAGTGATTGTGCTCCTACGGGAATTGAGGAGGCAACGAAGTGACAAAGGTACGTGTTATGGCACGCCGCGCAATCGGAGTCGCGATCGGTGCCGCTGCGCTGTCGATGCTGCCTTTCGCAGCCACCGCCGGTGTGGCGGGGGCTGATCCTGGGCCGGATTGGGGTGCACCCGGGCCGGGAATCCTGCCTGGCCCCGGCCTGGGCGGCTTCGGCGGACCCGCGTCGGGTCTGGGACTGCTTCCCGGTGCGGGGTTCGGTGCGCCTGGCCCAGGTATTCTGCCAGGGCCCGGTGTCGGCGCCCCCGGGATTGGGGTACTTCCCGGGCCCGGGTTGGGCGGCTTCGGTGGTCCGGCTTCTGGCCTGGGCTTGCTCCCCGGGGCAGGCTTCGGTCTTCCCGGGCCGGGTCTCATCTAAACCGTCGGTGAAATGGGAGCGCGTCGAGCTAATCCAAGCTCGGCGCGCCTCTCACTGCGGCGGCGCTCTCACACTGCGCCAACGCGTCGAACAGGCAGTATGTCGTCATGCGCGTTCTGGTGGTGGAAGACGAAACGTTGTTGGCCGATGCGATCGCCTCGGGGCTGCGCCGCCACGCTATGGCCGTGGATGTGGTTTATGACGGCGCGTCGGCGCTGGAGCGTGCCACTGTCAACGATTACGACGTGATCGTGTTGGATCGCGACTTACCGGTGGTCTCTGGGGACTCGGTGTGCACATCGCTGGTCGAAAGCGGCGCGGCGACACGGATTTTGATGCTCACCGCTGCCACCGCCATCGCTGATCGAGTCAACGGGTTGGGCCTCGGTGCCGACGACTACCTCACCAAGCCCTTTGCCTTCGCGGAACTGACCGCCCGGGTGCAGGCATTGGCGCGGCGTTCCCGGCCGGCGGTGCCCCCGGTACTGGAGCGGAGCGGGATTCGGCTGGACCCTCATCGCCGGACTGTGGAACGCGACCATCGCCCCGTGCCGCTGTCACCCAAGGAGTTCGCTGTGCTGGCCGAACTCCTGCGCGCCGAGGGAGGGATCGTGTCTGCAGAGCAACTCCTGGAGAAAGCGTGGGACGAGCACATCGATCCATTCACCGGAGTGGTCCGCTACACGATCATGATGCTGCGGCGGAAGTTGGGAGAACCTCCGGTGATCGAAACCGAACCGGGTGTGGGCTACCGCATCCCATGAACAGCAGACCAAGATCAACAATTCGACTGCGTCTGACGGTGCTCTACGCGGGCGCGTTCTTCCTCTGCGGCGTGATCCTGGTCGCGCTCATGTACTTCAACGTGCAGCAGTCACTGCAAGATCCGCCCGGTGCGGGAGTGCAGGAGGCGGTCAGCCGGTTCCTTGACGATCGGGGGCAAGGCAGCCATCCGATCGCCGACCGGATCTTTGCCGCGGTGACCGAGCAGGCTGCCCAGGAACGCACCGAAACCCTGCGAAATTTGCTGGTGCGTTCCGTGGTCACCCTCGTCGCCGTGGGCATCGCGGCCGCCGGCCTGGGCTGGCTGCTGGCAGGAAGGGCGCTGCGTCCCCTGCAACAGATCACCGCAACCGCTCGCCGCGTGGCAGACCGCAGCCTGCATGAGCGCATCGCACTGGACGGTCCCTTCGACGAGATCAAGGATCTCGCCGACACGTTCGACGCGATGCTGGAGCGACTCGATCGTGCCTTCGACGGTCAACGGCGGTTCGTCGCCAACGCCTCCCATGAGTTGCGTACACCGCTGGCGATCAACCGCACCCTGATCGAAGTCGCGCTCGACGATCCGGACACACCTGAATCCACTCGGCAACTCGGGGCGACCCTGTTGGGAGTCAATGCTCGCAACGAGCGACTCATCGATGGGTTGCTGGTGCTGGCCAGCAGCCAGCACCAGCTGGACTTGAGGCCAGGCGTTGACCTCGCTGACATCGTTCGGCGGGCCATCGACACCGCATCACCGCTCGCCGAGCGTTTCGGCGTCAAGATCACCTCACAGCTTGATCCGGTAAGCGTGACCGGCGATCCGACGCTGCTCGAACGTATCGCTCACAACCTCATCGACAACGCGGTGCGCTACAACCTCCCCGAGCACGGCTGGTTGCAAGTCACCGTCGGCGCAAGCGGGTCGTCGGCGCGCCTGATCGTCGAGAACACCGGACCGGTCATTGCACCCGAGGACGTCGATGGTCTTTTCGAGCCGTTTCGCCGTCTCGCCACCTCCGAACGTCTCACCGACCCCAAGCATGGAGCGGCGGGCCGAGGCGCCGGACTTGGCCTGTCGATCACACGTTCAGTCGTCCAGAGCCATCACGGCGACGTGGAAGCGATTGCCCATGGGACGGGCGGGCTGACCGTCACCGTCACAATCCCCCTCTCCCGCTAGGACACACCACTACCTCACCGACTACCTCACCGACCTCGATAGCCGCTTTCTGTGTCTGTCTCGACACGCGGGGTCTGTCTCGACACGCGGGGTCTGTCTCGACACGCGCGGTCTGTCTCGACACGCGCGCCGGCATGGCCGCATGCACCCCGAGGTGGTCGTGCCGGCCGCCTAGACTTCTCCGGTGAGCAAGAACCCGTTGCGCCGCTTGTCCGACAGCCTGCTGTTGGCCGGTATGCGGCCCTCGCGGGCCGAGCAGTTCCTGCAACCGCGCGCCTCTGTCGAACTCGCCGGCAAGCGCATCGTGCTGACGGGTGCCTCCTCGGGGATCGGTGAGGCCGCGGCCGAGAAGTTCGCCCGATGCGGTGCCAGGGTGGTGGTGGTCGCGCGCCGGCAGGATCTGCTCGACGCGCTCGTCGAACGGATCACCACTGCCGGCGGCGATGCCACAGCGCGGGCGTGCGATCTGTCCGACTTGGATGCCGTCGACGCGCTGGTGACCGACGTGGAGGCACAACTCGGCGGCGTCGACATCCTGGTCAACAACGCCGGCAAGTCGATTCGCCGCCCGCTGGCGGAATCGCTGGACCGCTGGCACGACGTGGAACGCACGATGACGCTGAACTACTACTCACCGCTGCGCTTGATCCGCGGACTCGCGCCGGGCATGATCGAGCGCGGCGACGGCCACATCGTGAATGTGGCGACCTGGGGCGTGTTCAGTGAGGCCTCCCCGCTGTTCGCCGTCTACAACGCCTCCAAAGCGGCGCTGTCGGCGGTGAGCCGCGTCATCGAGACCGAGTGGTCCACCAAAGGTGTGCACTCCACCACGCTGTACTACCCACTGGTCAAGACACCGATGATCGCGCCGACTCGGGCCTATGACGGTGTGCCGGGGCTGACCGCAACCGAAGCGGCCGATTGGATGATCGACGCGGCGCGTAACCGCCCGGTGCGCATCACGCCACGGATGGCGGTCACCGCTCGGGCGCTCGACTCGCTGGCGCCGACGTGGTTCAACGCCGTCGTCAAACGCCAGGGGCTGCAGCCGGAGGCCTGACCGGCCGGTGACCGTCGCAGTGATAGACAGGGCCTATGGAGATCCTGGCCAGCCGGATGCTGTTCCGGCCGGCGGACTATGAACGGTCGCTGCGCTTCTACCGTGACGGACTCGGGCTCGCCATCGCCCGCGAGTACGGCGCAGGCACCGTGTTCTACGCCGGTCAATCACTGATCGAACTTGCCGCTCATGGCGGCCCCGACGCCGGCGGCACCCTGTGGCTGCAGGTACGCGACCTCCACGCCGTGCAGGACGAGTTGCGCGGCCGCGGCGTCGAGATCGCCAGGCAGGCCCGCCAGGAGCCGTGGGGACTGCACGAGATGCACGTGACCGATCCCGACGGCGTCACGCTGATCTTCGTGCAGGTGCCCGACGACCATCCGCTGCGCCGCGACACCCGCGGCTGACGGTGTCAGCGCACCGGTGCGGCCGACGGCCGGCTTGGCGTCGCGGCCAGGCCGGAACCAGGGTCCAAATCACCGCCCGCCGTCGCCAACCCCGTCGGCCGGAGTTACCATCGACTGCCTGCGGGCGAAGCTCTTCGGCATGCCCGGGAAAGTGACGCACGTGCCCAACTTCCTCGCCAGCATCCTCGCCTGGATCACCGCAGACATGCCCGCCCCGGCGGAGACCGACCGGGTGCGCGAGCGGCTCGCCGCAGGCAGCTGGCCGCTCGACGACCGAGAATCCGGGGAGGGCGCATAGCCGTCCTGCGGGCCCTCGCCGTTCCGTCCGGCGCTGCGGCGCTCGAGGTGCTCCCGGTCATCGAGGACGTGCTGAACGGCCGGGGCCCGGCGTTGCTGCCCATCCCGGCCGACGAGACCGGCCACCGCGCGCTGCTGAGCGAGGCGCTGCTGGCCGGTGCGCCGATCGACGACGACGTCGCCGTGGTGGTGCCGACCTCGGGCACCACCGGCACCCCGAAGGGCGCAATGCTGTCCGCCGCGGCGTTGACCGCTAGCGCGCACGCCACCCATGCCCGGCTGGGTGGGCCGGGTCGGTGGCTGCTCGCCCTTCCCGCCCATCACATCGCCGGGCTGCAGGTCCTGGTGCGCAGTGTCGTTGCCGGTGAGCGGCCGGTAGCCATGCCGGCGAGTTTCGAGCCGTCGGATCTGGTGTCGGCGGCGGCGGGTATGGGTACGGGACGGCGATACGTGTCGCTGGTGAGCGTCCAGCTGGACAAGGCGCTGCGCGATCCGGCGGCCACCACAGCGCTCACCACGTTCGACGCGGTGCTGGTCGGCGGGGGGCCGATGCCCGCAGGCCTGGACGAGCAGGCCGCTGCGGCCGGGGTTTCGGTGGTCCGGACGTACGGTATGAGTGAAACCGCCGGCGGATGCGTCTACGACGGGGTGCCGCTGGACGGGGTGCAGGTGCGTCTCGAGGGGTCCCGGGTCCTGCTCGGCGGGGCGACGCTGGCCAAGGGTTACCGCAACCCCGTGTCGCCGGACCCCTTCGCCAAGCCGGGCTGGTTCCGCACCAACGACGTCGGTGCGCTGGAGCGCGGGGTGCTGCGGGTGTTGGGCCGTGTCGACGACGCGATCAGCACCGGGGGACTTACCGTGATGCCCCCTCTCGTCGAGGCGGTGCTGTCGCGCCACCCGGCGGTCGTCGACTGCGCGGTCTTCGGGGTGGCCGACGAGCGGTTGGGGCAGCGGGTGGTGGCCGCGATCGTCCTCGCACCGGGTGCGTCGGCGCCGACGGCGGATGAGTTACGGGTGCACGTCGCGGCCGACTTGGACGCCACCGCGGCACCGCGTGAGGTGCACGTGGTGGAGGAGGTGCCGCGCAGGGGGATCGGCAAGGTGGACCGCCGCGCGCTGAGCGCGCAATTCAGCTAACGCGCGCTGAGCGCGCAATTCAGCAAGCGCGCGCTGATCAACCGCCGCGGGCGACGATCACCGGCATGCGGGCGGATTGCACCACCTCGGAGCTGACCGAGCCGAGTAGCATGCCCTCGAAACCGCCCCGGCCGCGGCTCCCGACGACGAGCAACTGCGCCGCTTCTGCCTGCTGTAGCAGCTGGTGCGCCGGGCGGTCACGCACGAGCACCTTGTGCACCGAGACGTCGGGATAGGTCTCGCAGTAGCCGGCAAGACACTCGCCGATGATGCGCTCGCCGCGTTCGGTGTAGTCAACCCACTTGATGTCCGGGAACTCGTAGTCGACATCGTTCCAGGCGTGCACGGCGACCAGATCGACACCGCGTCGGGATGCCTCGTCGAAGGCGATCGCGATCGCATTGTCGGAGGCGGCGGAGCCGTCGACGCCGACCACGACCGGCGCCTGGTCCGGGTGGTCCATCAGCGGATCCTCATCGTGGATCACCGCGACCGGACAGTGGGCATGGTGCACCACGGCAGTGCTCACCGAACCGAGTAGCCGCCTGCCCAGGGCGCCGAGGCGGCGGCTACCGACCACGACCAGGCCGGCGTCCTTCGACATGTCGATCAGCGTGGCCTTCGCGTCGCCTGGGATGACCTGTTTGACCACGGTGAGCTTCCGGTTGCCGGCGGCCCGCTCGGCGATCGCCATGGCCTCGTCCATCACCCGCGTACTGCGTTCGGCCTGCCAGCGCAGGTACTCCTGCGGAGCCGGCACCTCGATCCACATCCGGACGTCCTTGGGCGCGATGACGTGGACGAGTGTGAGCGGCACCCCCCGACGGACGGCGCTGCGCGCCGCCCAGTCCACGGCGACGTTGCCGGCCGCCGACCCGTCGGCACCCACGACGATTCCATGAGGTCTTTCCGACGAGGACATCTCGACACCTCCCTGTGCGGTTCCGGCACAGGTTAGCCGAGGTGGCCGCCCCGCGGAGCGAGGCGCTGGTCCGCGAGTCGAAGGACCAAGGTCCCGAACGCTCGAAGCTCGATCAGCCTTCGGCGGCCGTCCAGTCGTAGGGCAGGAACTTGCCGTCGAGTGTGACGACCACGCGGTCACCGGCGGAATGCGGTTTGCGCTGCACGTCGATGCTGAAGTTGATCGCGCTCATGATGCCGTCGCCGAACTCCTCGTGGATGAGTTCCTTGATGGCACCGCCGTACACCTGGAGCACTTCGTAGAAACGGTAGATGGTCGGATCAGTCGGCACCGCGGTCGCGAGGCCACCGCGCACGGGGGACGCCGCCAGCACCGGAACGGCGGCCTGGTCCAGACCGAGCACGTCGACGAGCACCGTGCCGCTGTCGGCCGGAATCGGATGCTGGCCGAGCAGGGCGGCGATGGTCCACATCACCGGCCGGTCGATGGCGTCGGCGAGTTGTTGCCAGGTCAACTGTTTCGCCAGCCGTGCCGCCACGATGTCGGCGGTGATCTCGTCCCGCGTCATGTCCGAGCCTCCACCGGGAGCGTGAACTGCTCGGGTTCGGCCGGCCGGTTCCATTCTGAGCCGGTGCGAGCGTGGGTGGCGTAGAGCGTCAACCCGACGAAGGCCAGGCCGCCGACGAGATTGCCGATGACCGTGGGGATCTCGTTCCACAGCAGGTAGTCCATGACCGAGAAGTCACCGCCGAGCATCAGACCGGACGGGAACAGGAACATGTTGACCACCGAGTGCTCGAACCCCATGTAGAAGAACACGATGATCGGCATCCACATCCCGATCACCTTGCCCGACACCGAGGTCGACATCATCGCCGCCACCACACCGGTGGACACCATCCAGTTGCACAGCACACCCCGGATGAACAACGTGAGCATGCCTGCGGCTCCGTACTGGGCGTACCCGACGGTGCGGCTTTGGCCGATCTCGCCCAGCCTCTGACCGACCTCGTTCGGATCGACCGAGAATCCGTAGGTGAAGATGATCGCCATCATGAAGGCGACGGTGAGCGCGCCGGCGAAGTTGCCGACGAACACCAGTCCCCAGTTGCGCAGCAGCCCCCGCATGGTCACACCTCGCCGCTTGTCGAGAAGGGCGAGCGGGACGAGCGTGAAAACACCGGTCAGCAAATCGAACCCGAGCAGGTACAGCAGGCAGAACCCGACCGGGAACAGCAGGGCGCCGACGAGCGCGTTACCTGTCTGCACGGTGACGGTGACCGCGAACGCCGCGGCCAGCGCGAGGATCGCCCCGGCCATGTAGGCGCGGATCACGGTGTCGCGCGTCGACATGAAGGCCTTGGCCTCCCCGGCGTCGATCATCTTCGTGACGAACTGCGCTGGATCCACATAGGACATGAGTCGTCGCTCCTCTTGGGACGGTGAGTGGCAGTGGCGGACGACGGCACTGAAGGTGCCCCTCAGCTTGGCGACCGGATGTGTCGTAGACGTAACGCGTCTTTGACAGCGCGTCACGCTTAGTTCACCGACGGCCATGACCTGCTGTGAGGCGCTGCGGCGGTGACGCGGCTTACAAAGCCGTTCATTCCACGCCCTAGGCTGGCCGGGTGCGTGCCCACCGCAGGGAGACGATCGCTGCAGCCATCGGCCTGGTGCTCGTGGTGGCGGCCTTCGTGGTGCCCCACCTCGGCCTCGGTGTCGTCACGCCGTTGATCAACGCGAGCCCCGAACGACTCCGCGACTTCGCCGGAGTCGCGCCCATCTTCGGCTGGTGGAACGCCCATGTCGGATGGGGCACCGTGCCCGCCGTCTTCCTGGGCGTCGCCGCAGTGGTCTGGGGGCAGTCGCTGGCGCAGCGGCTGAACTGGCGAACGCTCGTGACGGGGACATGGGCGACGTCTGCGGCGTGGGCGCTTTCGCTTGCGCTGGTCGACGGGTGGCAACGCGGGTTCGCCGGTCGGCTGACCGCACGCCATGAGTACCTGCGGCAGGTGCCCACCGTCACCGACATCCCCGAGGCCGTCCGCACCTTCGCCGATCGGATCCTCGACTACCAACCCGATTCGTGGATCACCCACGTGTCCGGCCACCCACCGGGCGCCCTGCTGACGTTCGTGTGGATGGACCGCATCGGCCTCGGGGGCGGCGTCTGGGCTGGACTGCTGTGCCTGATCGCCGGTTCCAGCGTGGCGGCGGCGATCCTCGTGGCGGTGCGCGCACTGGCCGACGAGCACACCGCGCGCCTCGCCGCGCCGTTCCTCGCCGTCGCGCCGACCGCGATCTGGGTGGCGGTGTCGGCCGACGGGTACTTCGCCGGTGTCGCTGCCTGGGGTATCGCGCTGCTGGCGTTGGCGGTGCGCGGCGTCGGCCGCCGCCCCGAACTCTTCGCCGTCGGTGCGGGCGTGCTGCTGGGATGGGCGATCTTCCTCAACTACGGCTTGGTGCTGATGGCGCTGCCCGCGGTCGCGGTACTGATCTGTTCGCCCGACTGGCGCGCGGCCCGACGCGCGCTGCTGCCCGCGGTCGGCGCGGCCCTGGTGATCGTCGTGCTGTTCGTCATCGCCGGGTTCTGGTGGTTCGACGGATACCAGCTGGTGCAGGAACGCTACTGGCAGGGCATCGCCGCCGACCGGCCGTTCCAGTACTGGGGCTGGGCGAACTTCGCCTCCGTCGTCTGCGCGATCGGATTGGGCAGCGTCGCGGGGCTGGGCCGGGTCTTCGACGTCGCGGCCATCCGTGCCCGCTCCGGTCTGCACCTGTTGATGCTGGGAGCCCTGGCGTCGATCCTCCTCGCCGATCTGAGCATGCTCAGCAAGGCCGAGACCGAACGGATCTGGCTGCCCTTCACGATGTGGCTGGTCGCGGCCGGGGCACTGCTCCCGGTGCGCGCGCAGCGGTGGTGGCTTTCGCTCAACGTGCTCGGCGCGCTGCTGATCAACCACCTCATCCTGACCAACTGGTGACCGTTCCTCGGCCGCTGGCTGCTGCTGGTCGCCGCGACGTTCGCGCTCAGCGCCGCGGTGTACGCAGTCCGGTCGGGAAGGTCCCGACGGTCCGTCACGACGTCGCCAACGTCGCGAGCACCCGACGGCCGGCGGGATACAGACCCGTCATCGCCAACCCCGCTTCTTCGGCGAGCGCGGCCGCGCAATCCACCCCCACCGAAGCCCACCTGAACCACGGGCCCACCGTGTTGGAGGACTCCAGACGCACGAGACGGTCCTGCAGCCCGTGGGTTTCGGCGTCGAACTCCACGACGCATCGGCCGCCGGGCCGCAGCAGTTCGGCCGCGCGCCGCAGCACCCGCCCCGGGTCTCCGCCGAGGCCGATGTTGCCGTCGGCCAACAGTGCGGTCTGCCATCTCCCGATACCTGGTAACGCCCCGAACACGTCGCGGCGCAACGCCGGCGCTCCGTTGCGCCGCGCCAACTCGACGGCGGTGGCGGACTGGTCGACGCCCAGCGCGGGGATGCCGCGACGAACCAGATCGGCGACCAGACGCCCGGGGCCGCAGCCCAAATCGATCGTCGGACCCTCGCACAACAGCACGACTGCCCGGTCGAAGAGCCGGTCGGCGTGACGTCCGCCGAGCCAACTTCGCACCGGAAGTGTCTTCACCTCTCCGTCACCGCCGCGGATCCAGCACCGTTCACCGTCGAGCGCGCGGTCGTAGAGGTTACCGAGCATCGGTCACAGCCCTGCCGCTGCCGTCGCGAACGGAAACCGCCCACCGGGCGGGCAGCACCGCCGGACCGGTCCGACGTCCGCGGCGGTGTCCACATCGGCGACCTCGTCGACCATCACCACATCGATCCCCCTGTCCTGCAACCGCTTCCGCGTCAACGCGCCGGTGTCCCCCCGCGACATCGGCACCTCGCGCAGACAGTCGGCCATCCCCGCGGTCCGAACCCCTAGCAGCCACCAGCCGCCGTCGCGCGCCGGCCCCAGCACCGCGTCGGCACCGAGCAGCGTCTGTGCGCACCGGCCCAGCAGGTCGGCGGTGACCTGGGGGGTGTCCATGCCGATCTGCAGGATCGGGCGGTCCCCCACCGCCGCCGCCGCATCGGCGTGTGCGTGCACCAGCCGTTCGGCGAACGAGTCACCGCGTTGGTCGACGACGGTGAACCCGGAGAGTTTTGCGCGCAGCACCCCGCTGTTGTGCTGCGCCGCGTCGATGTCGCCGGTCAGCGCGACCACCCGCGCCTGCACCGGCGCGGCCAAAACCGCGTCGAGGGTGTCGAGCAGCGCCGCCGCAGCGATCACCGCGGCCATCTCCAACCCGACGGTGACCGCCAGCCGCGTCTTCGCCAACCCAGGCACCGGGGCCTTGGCGACCACGAGAACCGTCACCGGCAACTGCGTCACTCGATCACCCGCCAGAAGTCGAGCGCGGCCACCGCACTGCCGCGCAACGAGCCGCTGACCTTCGACCTTCCGCCGGTGCGCGGACCGTAGGTTACGTCAACTTCGACGACGCGCCAGCCCGCGGCGGCGGCGCGGACCAGGAGTTCCAGTGGATACCCGGAACGGCGATCCTGCACACCGAGCGCGAGCAGATCGTCGCGGCGGGCCACCCGCATCGGTGCGATGTCATGGACCGGCAGACCGTGGCGCTGCCGCAACCGCCAGCACACCGCAGCCGTCCCCAGGCGGGCATGCCACGGCCAGCGCAAGCCCGGCGCCGCCCGGCGCCGGCCGACCACCAGGTGCGTGCCGCGGTCGAGCTCGGCCACCAGAGCGGGCAATTCGCGCGGGTCGAGCGATCCGTCGGCGTCGAGCACAGCAACCACGGGGGTGGGCGCCGCGACCACACCGGCATGGACCGCGGAGCCGTATCCGGGGCGTGCCTCGTGCACCACCTCGGCGCCGTGCTGCCGCGCCACCTCCCCGGTCCCGTCCGTGCTGTTGTTGTCCACCACCAGAGCGCGGTAGCCGTCGGGAAGCGCGGCCAGCACCGCCGGCAGCGACGCCGCTTCGTCCAGGCACGGCAGCACCACCGTCACAGGACACTCGGGCATAGGCACGAGGCTAACCATCCCCGCCGGCACCCCAGCTGGACAACAGTGACAATTCTCTGACATCAGCGCAGGTAGCGGCCACCGACGGCTACCCTCGGGGGGTGACACGCGTCCTGATCGCCGACGACGACTCCGTCGTGCGGGACGTCGTGCGCCGGTATCTCGAACACGACGGCCTGGAAGTGGCCATCGCCAGCGACGGCAGCGAGGCGCTGCGCTTGCTGGGCACCGAGCGGTTCGACGTCGCCGTGCTCGACGTGATGATGCCCGGACCCGACGGGCTGACGCTCTGCCGCACCCTGCGCCAGCGTGGGGACAACACCGTCCCGGTGATCCTCCTGACCGCGCTCGGCGAAGAGGACGACCGCATCGCCGGCCTGGAAGCCGGTGCCGACGACTACTTGACCAAACCGTTCAGCCCTCGGGAACTGGCGCTGCGGGTGCGTTCGGTGCTGCGCCGTTCACCGGCGCCGGTCGGGTTGACACCGGTCGAGCTGAAAGTCGGCGCCCTGACGATCTCGGCGGCCGCCCGGTCGGTCACCGTCGACGGTCAGCCGGTCAGCCTCACCAACCGCGAATTCGACTTGCTGCTGTTCTTCATCAGCCACACCGACACCGTTTTCACCCGTGAAGAGCTGCTCAAGCAGGTGTGGCGTTGGGATTTCGGCGATCTGTCCACGGTCACCGTGCACGTCAAGCGGTTGCGTTCGAAGCTCGCCGACCACCACCGGGTGCAGACGGTATGGGGCCGCGGATACATGTGGAGCGGCGCGGCACGCCCACGCGAAGGCCTGGACACCGGTGCCGTCGACTGACGTCTGGGAGATCGGCGCCTGGGCGCTGGCCTGCTCGATTCCCGTGGTGCTGGCCGGCGCGCTGATCATCCGGCTGGCTCGTACGTGGTCGCTGGCGGTCAGCATGGTCGTGCTCGTGCTGATCCCCGTCCTCGCGACCTTCACCGGGGTGCTGGGCGCCAGCGGCTTCATGGTCACCGAGACCTTCGAGCCGATCGCCGTCGTGCTCGTGGTGGTCGCTGTGGTGACCATCCCCGGTGCGGTGATGCTCGGCCGCTACCAGGCCCGCCGCACGGTGTGGGAACAGGAGATCCGCGATTCCGAGCGGGCCGCCGAGATGTCGCGGCGGCAGCTGGTCGCGTTCGTCAGCCACGACCTGCGCACGCCGTTGGCCGGGATTCGCGCGGTGTCCGAAGCCATCGCCGACGGTCTGGTCGGCGGCGACGAGGTGCGCGCGCACGCCAAGCACATCGAACAGGAGTCCATCCGGCTTTCGGAGATGGTCGACGACCTCTTCGAGGTGAGCAAGATCAACGCCGGGGCGGTGCAGCCGGCCTTCGACCGCGTCGCTCTCGACGAGGTGGTCGACGACGTGCTGGCGGCCCACCGGATCGCCGCCGAACGCGCGGGGGTCCAGCTGCGCGCCGAACTGCCCGACGAACCCGTGCGGGTGCTGGGCAGCGACCGCGCACTGGTGCGGGTGCTGTCGAACCTGGTCGCCAACGCGATCGCGCACACGCCGGAGGGCGGCCGCGTGCAGTTGGCGCTCGGCTCCGACGAGAACGTGGCATGGGCGCGTGTCGACGACACCGGGGTCGGGATCGACGAGGCCGACCTGCCTCGGGTGTTCGACGTCGCCTACCGGGGCTCGAATCACCGTGTGCCGCGCGAGGACTCGTCGCTGCCCAGCGGTTCGGGCCTCGGGTTGGCCATCGCCGCGGGCCTGGTGCAGGCACATCGCGGGACGCTGTCGGCGCACAACCTCGACACCGGCGCCCGCTTCGAGGTGCGGCTACCGCTGGCGTTGGACACCTCGGGCTGACCGAAGGCGTCAGTCCGGCAGCGAATTGCCCAGCCGTTCCGCGGCGGCCAGATAGTCCTCGATGAACTCGCGGACCACCTCGCGCGCCGGTTTGACCTTGTTCATCAACCCGACGCCCTGTCCCACGAAGTAGGTCGCCAACTGCTGGGCGCCCGGGTGCCCCTGCGCGGCCAGCACGTCGATGCGGCGCAGCAGCGGTTCGGCGAGCATGTTCTGCAGCGGCAGCGGGAGCGGCCGGCGCTCACCGCGCGGCGCCCAGGCCTGCGTCCAGTCCGACACCAGCTGCCGGGCGGGTTTACCGGTCCGGCCCGCCGACCGTACCGTGTCCCGCGAGGTCGCGGCCAGCATCTTCTCCACCGTGTGCGGTGCGGTCTCGGCCTCTTCGGTGGTCAGCCACACCGAGCCGGTCCACGCCCCGTCGGCGCCCATCGCCACCGCCGCGGCCATCTGCCGTCCGGTCACGATGCCGCCGGCGGCGAGCACCGGCACCTTGGTCCCGGCGGACTCGATGGCTTCTATCACTTCGGGGATCAGCACGAGCGTCGTCACCTCACCGCAGTGCCCCCCGGCCTCGGTGCCCTGCGCGACGATCAGGTCGACACCGGCGGCGACCTGTTTGACGGCGTGCTCACGGGCGCCGACGAGGGCGGCGATCGGCACACCGCGTTCGCGGCCCGCCTCGATCATGTAGTCCGGCGGCACCCCGAGGGCGTTGGCGATCAGCTTGATCGGATGGCTCATCGCGACGTCGAGCAGTTCCCGACCGGTGTCCCCGGACAGTCCCGACCCGCCGAGGCGCGGCGCCCCGTCGAGTTCGATGTCGTGGTCGGCGAGCAGTCGGGTGACGAACTCGCGGTACTCGGCCGGGATTCGTCCGCCGAGGTCGTCGCGCGAGAGGTGCTCACCCTTGCCCTCGAACGTGGCCGGCACGATGATGTCGGCGCCGTACGGCTTCGCGCCCACCTGCTCGTCGATCCAGCTGAGTTCCCGGTCCAACTGTTCCGGCGTGTACGCCGTCGCGCCGAGCACCCCGAAGCCGCCGGCGTTGGTCACGGCGGCGACGACATCGCGACAGTGGCTGAACGCGAAAAGCGGAAAGTCGATGCCGAACTGTTCACATATCGCGGGTTTCACCCTGCCAGTATCACCGTTGCAAGTTGGTGATCATCAGTGTTCGCCCATTTGCACGCCGTCCCAGGGTTGTTCGGCAGCCGCGGGGCGGTCACTGGCCGAAGTACACGCCCAGCGGCGCATGTCACGCCCGCAACGGTGCGAACGCAAACTCTCGCAGACCGTCCCGCGGATCCACCGCAGCCCGGAAGCCCAGCCGTTCGGCCGCCCGCTGCGGTGAGGCGACGATGTGGCGCACGTCGCCGCTGCGGTACTGCCCGGTGACCAACGGCGGTGCCGACCCGCGGATCCCGCAGAGTTCGGTGGCGACCTCGATGATCGAGATCGGCCGGCCGGAGCAGACGTTGAACGCCTCGAATGCCGGCAGACACGACTCGACCGCGGCGAGGTTCGCCGCCGCGACGTCGTCGACGTGCACGAAGTCGCGCATCTGACCGCCGTCCTCGAAGACCCTCGGCACATCCCCGTTCTGCAGCGCGGAGCGGAAGATCGCCGCCACCCCGCTGTACGGGGTATCCCGGGGCATGTGGGGGCCGTAGACGTTGTGGTACCGCAGGGCCACCACCGATCCACCGGTCGCTTCCGCCCATGCCAGCGCATAGTGCTCCTGCGCGACTTTGCTTGCCGCATACAGACTCCGGGGACGCAGCGGCTCCTCTTCGCCGACCAGTCGCCACTGCAGTTCCTCCCCGCAGAGACCGCAGCGGTGCTCGAACACACCGGCGTCCAGATCGGCACGGGTACGCGGCGACGGGTCGACGGAGCCGTGTGCGGCGCACTCGAAACGGCCCTGCCCGTACACCACCATCGATGACGCCAGCACCAGTTTCTGAACGCCGGCGGCGAACATCTCGGCGAGCAGGACGCTGGTCCCATAGTCGTTATGGCTGCCGTAAGACGGTGCGTCGGCCGCGTTGACCCCGGCGCCCACCACGGCCGCCTGGTGACAGACGACGTCGATGCCGTCGAGTAGCGGGGTAAGAGCAGCGGAGTCACGGACGTCGACCCGGTGGGTGTCGTCGGGCAGTCGCGCCGATCCTCCGTGTGCGGCGGGCAGCATCACGTCGACGGCGACGACGTCGTGACCTGCCGATTCCAGCGCGACGCGCACGCGTGAACCGACGAATCCGGCGGCACCGGTGAGTAACACCCTCACGGCAACTCGATCGGCAGTGTCGCGCCTTCGTGCGGCAGGCAGTGCTCACAGGTCCGTTCGACGGCCACCTGATCGATCGCCTCGTGCACGACCTTCTTGAACGGTACGAGGTTGCGCTGGAACTCGGCGAACACGTCGACCGCCTTCACCCCTTCCCCGCTGCCGATACCCGCGTCCAGATCGGTCACCAACGCGATTGCGGCATAACACATCTCAAGTTCCCTGGCGAGCACCGCCTCGGGATAGCCGGTCATGTTGACCAAGGTGAAACCCTGGCTTGCAAACCACTTGCTCTCCGCGCGGGTGGAGAACCGCGGCCCCTGGATCACCACCATGGTGCCGCCGTCGACGACGCCGGGCAGCCCGGCGGCCGCCGCACGCAGCGTGGGGCAGTACGGATCGGCGAAACCGACGTGGATGCCGCCGGAGTCGAAGTAGGTGTCGTCCCGCCCGCTTGTGCGGTCCACGAGCTGATCGGGCACCACCATCGAGCCCGGGCCGAGATCCGGGGTGAGGCTGCCCACCGCGCACGGGCCGAAGATCCGCCGCACGCCCAACGCCCGCAGCGCCCACATGTTGGCCCGGTACGGCACGGTGTGCGGGCTGAACTGGTGATCGACGCCGTGCCGGGGCAGGAACGCGACCTCGTGCTCGCCCACCGTGCCGACCGTGATCGCTGCGCTGGGGGCACCGTAGGGGGTGTCGAGCATGACGCTGCGCGCGTCCGGGCCGAAGAACGAGTAGAAGCCGCTACCACCGATCACTCCCAGCATCGGTCCATTGTCGTCCATGCCCATCTCCCACGGGGTGACGACGGGGCCGTCGCCACCAGACGTGCGACGATTGCGCTCGTGGCAGGGTTCGCCGAATGGGTCGAGGGCGCTCGCCCCCGCACGTTGCCCAACGCAATCGCACCGGTGATCGCAGGCACCGGGGGCGCCGCGTGGTTGGACGGCGCGGTGTGGTGGAAGGCGCTGCTGGCGTTCGTCGTTGCCGTCGCGCTGATCGTGGGGGTCAACTACGCCAACGACTACTCCGACGGCATCCGCGGCACCGACGACGTACGGGCCGGTCCGCTGCGCCTCGTCGGATCCAAGCTGGCGTCGCCGCGTGCGGTGCTCACCGCGGCGATCGCCAGCCTGGCCGTCGGCGCGGTGGCCGGACTGGTCCTCGCGGTGGCCAGCGCACCGTGGCTGATCGCCGTCGGCGCCGTGTGCATCGCGGGCGCGTGGCTCTACACCGGCGGCTCGAAGCCCTACGGCTACATCGGGCTCGGTGAGATTGCGGTGTTCGTCTTCTTCGGGCTGGTCGCCGTGCTGGGCACCCAGTACACCCAGGCGCTGCGCGCCGACTGGGTCGGGCTCGCGCTCGCCGTCGCGATGGGTGCACTGTCGTCGGCGGTGCTGGTCGCCAACAACCTCCGGGACATCCCGACCGACCGAGAATCGGGCAAGATCACCCTGGCCGTGCGTCTCGGCGACGCCCGCACCCGGCTGCTGTATCAGGCGCTGCTGAGCACCGCGCTGGTGCTCACGCTTGTGCTTATGCTCGCCACGCCCTGGTGTGCGGTCGGGCTGGTGGCACTGCCGCTGGCGGTGCGGGCCGCCCGTCCGGTGCGCGGTGGGCTCGGCGGCAACGAGCTGATCCCGGTGCTCCGCGACACCGGGCTCGCCATGCTGGTCTGGGCGGTGGCCGTCGCGCTCGCGCTCGCCTTCGGTTGAGGCGTCACGACGCTTGCAGGATTCCCGATAGCCGGGTTTGGCAGCCGATGACGTTGTCCCCGCAGGTCAACTCGCCGACGTGCCGGTCCAGTATCCGGCGAACTTACCGTCGGCGATGCGGAGGATGTCGTTGCCGGTGAACCGCACAGGGACCTGCTCGCTGGCGCCGCTGCCCAGCCAGCGCCCGGCCACCATGTCGCCTTCGACGAACGGCCCCAGCTCGATCTCGAACGTCAGGTCCGAGAGCATCTCGTGGGTCTGGTCGATGATCGCTTGGAGCTCGGCGGGCCGTGCACCTCCCGGTCAGGCGACGGGCTCTGCGGCCCACAACCGGGTGATCCACTGCTCGTAAAGGCCCTTGGCATTGGTCATGATCAGACAGCTACCCAGCTGCTCACCCGGTTATGCCGGCGACGGCTCAGCGAGGTCGTCGAGCAACCGGTCGAGGCCGTCGGCGGTGTCATAGGTGTTGGAGATGTCGTAGGTGTTGGAGATGTCGTAGGTGTTGGAGATGTCGTAGGTGTTGGAGATATGGAACCCGAGCCGGACCGCCCCGGCCTGCGCCCGAGCGTGTGGCGTCATGCCTCGGCGTCACCGGGCGGGTCTTCGCCGCGCAGACGAGCCTGCAGCTGTTCTCGGTCCTTGCGCCGCTGCGCGTCGAACGCGGCGATGCTCGCGGTCGCCCGCTGCCGCAGCGGCGCGAACAGCCAGATACCCAGGGGCAGCGCGATCACGAGGGCGAACAGGACCGCGATGACCAACGGGAACTCCCGCAAACCGAGCAGATGGCCGACACCCAAGATCGCCGCCGCGAGCGCCGCCACCAGTAACAAGCGGGCTGCGACGTAGACGAGCACATCGGCAACGAGACGTGGACCCTGCCGACCTTCTGACACGCACCCGAGCGTACCGACGCGCGTATATTCGATGGCAGGAGGTTTGAGTGGCGTATTTGCTCCTGATACTGGTTCTGGCCGGCTCGGTCTACATCGGCTGGCGTCTCATGCGGGTCAGCGCGACCCGGCCGCAGCGGCGTGTGATCGGGCCCGACGACGACCCGGATTTTCTCCGGCGCCTCGGCCAGGACGACAACAACCCGCGGCAGTAGCCCCGCGTCGGGCGGCGCTACCCGCGGTCGTCGTCGCGGCGGACGGCGCCGGCGAATCCGTCGGCCACCACACCCGCCAGTTCCAGCAGCGCCTGCCGCGTCGCGGGCTTGAGGCGGTCCAGGCTGATCTCCGCGCCCTCTTCCAGATGCGGATCGAACGGCACCACCTGCACCGCGCGGCACCGCCGCGAGAAGTGGTCGGAGACCTTCTGCAGATCGACCTTGCCCGACCGCGGCCGCACCGCGTTGATGACGGCGATCGCGTTGGCCACCAACGCCTGGTGGCCATGCGCGTCGAGCCAGTCCAGGGTGGCTGAGGCGCTGCGCGCCCCGTCGACCGAGCCGGAACTGATCACCACCAGCACGTCGGCGTGCGCAAGCACCGACGTCATCGCCGAGTGCATCAGACCGGTCCCGCAGTCGGTGAGGACCAGGCTGTAGAACCGTTCGAGCACCTCGAGTGTGCGGGTGTAGTCGTCGGAGCTGAAAGCCTCCGACACCGCCGGGTCGGTCTCCGAGGCGAGCACCTCGAGCCGGCTCGACCCCTGTGAGGTGTAGGCGCGAACGTCGCTGTAGCGCTCGATACCCTCGGCGTCGCGGAGCAGGTGACGCACCGTCGCCGTCGTCTCCAACGGCACCTTCTGGCTCAACGTCCCCCGGTCGGGGTTGGCGTCGACGGCCACCACGCGGTCCCCGCGGATCGAGGCGAAAGTGGCGCCCAGGGTGGCGGTGATCGTGGTCTTCCCGACGCCGCCCTTCAGCGAGAGCACTGCGATGCGATAGCAGCCGGCCAGCGGTTGCTTCACCCGTGCGACGAGGCTGTCCTGCTGTGCGGCCTCCCGGCTCTCACCGATGTTGACCAGTTGGAACGTCGCCAGGTACAGCCACTTGCGCCACCCGTGCGAGGGCGCCTGTTTGGGCCGGCCCAGCAGCGCCACCGTCGACAGATCCAGGTACGGCGTCGGCGGTACGGGCAGCGGTTGCGACACCGGATGCGAGACCGGTCGCGGGGGTTCGGCGACCGGCCGGGTGGGGGCCACGGCGGCCGGGTCGACGACGGGGATGCCATCCGGCGGGGTGGGGGCCGACCACTCCGGCGGCACCTGCGGCTCGACGGCCGCCGGGTCGCGGAACCGCTGCTGAGCCCGGAACCCACCCGCCGAGTGGTCACCCATCAGCCGACCCCGGCGTAGGAGTGCAGGCCGACGGTGACGAGGTTGATGAAGAACAGGTTGAACACCATCGCGGTGAACCCGGCCACATTGATCCACGCGGCCTTGCGGTCGCGCCATCCCGCGGTCGAGCGGGCGTGCAGGTAGGCGGCGTAGACCACCCAGGCGATGAACGACACCGTCTCCTTGGGGTCCCAGCCCCAGTAGCGGCCCCACGCCTCCTCGGCCCAGATGGCACCGAAGATCACGCCGAACCCGAAGACGGGGAACGCGAAGATCGTCGTGCGGTATGCGATCCGGTCGAGGGTCTGCGCGTCGGGCAGCCGCTGCACCACCCGCGACACCATCCCGTCGTTCTCGGGCTGGCCGAACCGCGACATCTTGACCAGGAACAGAATGCTGGCGACGCCGCCCACGAGGAACACCCCGGAGCCGAGACTGACCACCGACACGTGGATAGGCAGCCAGTACGACTGCAACGCCGGCATGACCGGCGCGGCGTGCGAGTAGAGCCACCGACCCGACACCGTCAGCAGGATCAGGACCGGCACCAGGACGAACACCCACAGCGCGCGGTACTGGGGCCGGCGCAGCACCACCGCGGCGGCGACCAGCCCGCAGAACGACGTCAGGTTGATGAACTCGTACATGTTGCCCCACGGGACCCGTGAGGTGGACAGGCCGCGCAGCACGATGCAGGCCAGCAGCAACCCGGTGCCCACGTAGACCAGCGCCACGCCCGACGAACCGATCCGCTCGCCGAGCGGACGCTTGGGGACGTCGGCGACGACGCCCGGGCCCGCGCTGTCGGCGCCGATGGTGCGACCCGATGTCGCCGCCGGGGCGGCTAGACCCGATGTCGCCGCCGGGGCGGCTCCGGCGCCGATCAGCTCACGGTTGGCGACCCCGCGGCTGCGGCTGTAGGCCAGTTCGACGGCGAGCAGCAGCATCGCCCCCACCAGGACCAGGACCGATGAGGTGAACGCCCAATCGGAAAACCGGGCCAGACCGAGGTCGATGTCGGGACTGTTCATGTGACTCTCTCTCCTGACACGGCTTCGGCTCCTGACACGGCGTCGGCTTGCGTGTCGGTGTGACCAGCGTCGGGGTGGCCGGCCAACAGCCGCACCGTCAACCGCTCGAACTCCTCGCCCCACCCGGAGTTGTCGGTACGGGCCAACCCGCCGAATTCGACGCCAACGGTACCCGGATGCGCCGGCGTGATCCGAACCCAGACCCGGCGGCGACGCACGATCAACGACACCAGTAGACCCGCCATCATGCTCATCGCGAACACCAGCACCCACATTTGCGCCGGGTCGTGCGAGACCTGCACGTTCACGAACGGCGCAGCGCCGTCGAAACGGACGACGGTGCCGTCGTCGAGGCGGGTTTCGCCGCCGACGCTGAGGTTCACCCTGGCTTCGCGGGTGAGCCGGCCCTGACCGACCAGCCGCTCGTCGAGGGAGAAGATGTTCTGCGGCCGGCCGGAGTCGAGCCCGGTGTCACCGCGGTAGACGTCGATCGCGACGCCGGGATCGCGCATCGCGGGAAAACTCGACGACAGCAGGCTCCCGTGCAGCAGTTGCGTCGGCGCGAACAAGCCCTGGATCGCGATCTGGTTCTTGCGGCGTTCGTCGGCGTCGGGGTAGGTGCCCGCTGGCGGGTCGAACCGCATCACCCCCGAGGACAGGAAGGTGATCTGGTCGTCGGGCCGCCACTGCAGCGTCTGGGTCCGGGTCTGCCCGTCGGGGAACGTGACGGTGAAGGTCGGTGCGTAACCGTGGCCCTGCAGGTACACCCGGTCACCGCCGACGCGCAGCGGCTCGTTGACCTTCAGCTCGTAGGGCCGCCATGTGCCCGTCGTCAGATCATCGCCGGCCTGGTATTCGATGTCCGCCGAGAACGACGTGGCCTGACCGCTGTCGAGGTAGTCGGCCTGGAACTCGTTGACCTTCAGGCAGATCGGGTACAGCGAGGTGCCGTCGACGGTGTTGCCCGCGCGGAACGAGTCGAACGCAGCGGGTGAGGCCGAACAGAAGCCGGGGCCGCCGTCGGCGATGACGATGACGTTGCCCTCGTAGCCGAACAGCTTGCCCGCGGCGATCGCGACGAGCAGGCCCAGCAGCGAGAAGTGGAAGACGATGTTGCCGAACTCCCGCAGATAGCCCTTCTCCGCCGATATCCCGGCCGCCTCCCCCTCGGTGCGGATGACCTTCCGCCAGCCCCTGAGCTCCTCGCTCATCGAGGCCGCCACCTGCTGCGGCTCGCCGGTGACCTCGGCGGTGTGGTGTTTGGGTAGCCGGCCCAGGTTTCGCGGCGCCGGCACCGGAACCGCGCGCAGGCTCTTCGCGTGTTCGACGAGGCGCGGTGTCAGGCAGCCGACGAGTGAGATGAACAGCAGCACGTAGATCGCCGTGAACCAGAAACTCGAGAACACGTCGAAAGCCTGGAGGCGGTCCAGCCACGGACCAAGGGCGGGGCGATCGGCGATGTACTCGGCGACCTTCGCCTCGTTGAGGCTGCGCTGCGGCAGCAGGGCGCCCGGGATGGCGGCCAGCGCGAGCAGGAACAGCAGCACCAGCGCGGTACCCATGGAGGTGAGGGTCCGCCAGGTGTTGCGCGCGTAGGCGAGCATTCGCCGCATCAGATCGGCAACCTGACATCGCTGACGAACGCATCGCGCACCCAGGCGACGAAGTCGTTCCAGAGTCCGGTGACCAGCGCAGTGCCCACGATCAGCAACAACACGCCCCCGAACACCTGGATCGTGCGGGTGTGCCGGCGCAGCCAGCCCAGCCCCTGCACCGCGCGCGCCGACCCGAACGCCAAAAGCACGAACGGGATGCCGAGGCCCAGGCAGTAGGCGATGACCAGCGCGACACCGCGGGCGACGCTCGCGCCGTCGGTCGCCGACGCGACGGTGATGACCCCGGTCAGCGTCGGGCCGAGGCACGGCGTCCAACCCAGCGCGAATACCGCGCCCAGCAGCGGCGCACCCGCGACGGTGGACAACTGCCGCGGGGTGAAGCGCGCTTGACGTTGCAGAGTGGGGATCAGCCCGACGAACACCAGCCCCATGATGATCGTGACGACGCCGCCGATGCGTTGCAGCAGGAGTTGATTGGTGATCAGCGTGGTCGTCATGCCCAGCACCGCCACGGTGCCCAGCAGGAACACCGCGGTGAAGCCGGCGACGAACAGCGCGGCGGCGCCAGCGACCTTGAGCCGTCGCGTCCGCACCGCCGAGATCGACGAAATGGCGGCCCCGTCTCGCACTTTTGCGCCCGTTTGTTCGTTTGGGCGAACGTGGTCGTCGACGCCCACCACCGCGGCGAGATACGACAGGTAGCCGGGCACCAGCGGCACCACGCACGGCGACGCGAACGACACCAGACCGGCCAGCACGCAGACCGCCAGCGCCAGCGCCACCGGCCCGGCCGCGGCGATCTCGGCGAACCCGGTCACGGCTGCTGCTCCTGTTCGGGTGCCGGTTCGGACGCGAGGCGTTCGACCACCGGCTGCAGGTCCTCGGCGAGCAGCTCACGCAGGAACACCGCGGCGACCCGGTGCTCGCGGTCCAACACGACGGTCGACGGGATGACCGTGGTCGGGTACTTGCCGCCGAACGCGATCATCGTGCGCATCGCCGGGTCGTAGATGGAGGGAAACGTGATTCCGCGGTCGCGGACGAAGTCGACGGCGGCGTCGCGATTGTTGTCACGCACGTCGATGCCCAGGAATGCGACGCCCATGGCGCGGGTGGCGTCGTAGACCTGCTGCAGCTCGCCGATCTCGGTCCGGCACGGGGCGCACCACTGACCCCACACGTTGATGACGACGACCTTGCCCGCGAAGTCGTCGAGCGACAGCGTATCGGCCGGGTCGAGCAGATTCGGACCCGACAGCGGGCCGGGCCCACCGCGGTCGGCGGGCGGGTCGTAGAAGATGTCGGTCCTGCCACCGGGCGCCACGAACTCGAAGGTGCCGCCCTGGGCGACGGCGTCGTCACCGGTGGAGCAGCCGGCCAGCGCGACCACCGCCACGCTCGCCAGCACGATCCACCATCGCCTCACTGTCCGGACAGCTCCGCGTAACCCCACCCGACGTAGGCGTCGCCGTGGAAGTAGAACGAGGTGACCGAGGCGAGGTTGCACAGGCGCCGGGTGGGGAAGTGGTGCAGCGGTGCGCCGGTCATCGCGCGGCGCAGCGTCTCCACCGGCAACTGGTGGCTGACACACACCGCCTCGTGGCCGGTGGCCTTCGCGCGTGCCCGGTTCATCGCGGCTGTCATCCTCGCGGCGATGTCGCTGTACGGCTCACCCCACGACGGGGTACGCGGGTTGCGCAGATGCCGCCAGTTCACCGGGTTGCGCAGCGCGCCGTCACCGGGCGAGACCCGCTTTCCCTGGAAGACGTTGAGCGACTCGATCAGCTCGTCGTCGGTGTCGATCGACAGCCCGTGCGCCGCCGCGATCGGGCCTGCGGTCTCCTGGGCGCGTTCCAGCGGCGAGGCGACCACGTAGACGATGTCGCGGTCGGCGAGCCAGGTGGCGACGGCTTCGGCCTGGGCGCGGCCACGGTCGGACAGGTGGTAGTCCGGCAGCCGGCCGTAGAGGATGCCGTCCGGGTTGTGCACCTCGCCGTGCCGCATCACGTGGACGACGGTCTTCGATGCGGCCTCGCCGGCCGAAGGCGGTATCCCGGTCATGCCGGCTTCGTCGCTTCCGCAGCGGCGCGGGCCGCACCGGTCAGGGCGGCGGCGATGCGGTCGAACGCCTCGTCGTCGAGCGCCGCCGAGACGAACCAGGCCTCGAATGCGCTGGGCGGCGGGTAGACGCCGGCCTCGAGCAGGGAGTGGAAGAACGGAGGGAACCGCCAGGTCTCGGTGGCGCGAGCGGTGGTGAAGTCGGTGACCTGCTCGGCGGTGAAGAACACCGACAGCATGTTGCCGCCCCGCTGCACGCGGTGGGTGACTCCGGCATCGGTCAGCGCTCGGGTGAGCAGGCTGGCCAACCGGTCGGCGTTGGCGTCGAGTGCGGCGTACACCGCGTCGTCGGCGGTGCGCAGCGTCGCCAGGCCGGCGGCCATCGCGACCGGGTTCCCCGACAGGGTGCCGGCCTGGTAGACCGGGCCCAGCGGCGCCAGCCGTTCCATCACCTCGGCACGGCCGCCGAACGCCGCGGCGGGCAGGCCGCCGCCCATGACCTTGCCGAAGGTGAACAGGTCGCCGTCGACCGGATCGACGCCGTACCACCCCGACCGGCTGACCCGGAACCCGGTCATGACCTCGTCCAGGATCAGCAGGGCGCCGTGGTCGGCGGTGATGCGGCGCAGGGCCGCGTTGAACCCGGGCTCCGGCGGGACCGCGCCCATGTTCCCCGGGCTGGCCTCGGTGATGACCGCGGCGATCTGATCCCCGGCCTCCGCGAAGACCTCCCCGACGGCGTCGACGCTGTTGTACGGCAGCACGATGGTGTCCGCGGTCGCCGCGCCGGTCACACCGGGCGACGACGGCAGCCCCAGCGTGGCGACCCCGGATCCGGCGTCGGCGAGCAGCGCGTCGCTGTGGCCGTGGTAGCAGCCGGAGAACTTGACGATCTTGGGGCGGCCGGTGAAACCGCGGGCCAACCGGATCGCGCTCATCGTGGCCTCGGTGCCGGAGTTGACCATCCGCAGGCGATCGACGGGCGCGACGCGGGAGACGATCTCGGCGGCCAGTTCGGTTTCCGACGGGGTTGGGGCACCGAAGGACAGGCCGTCGGCGGCGACGCGCTGCACGGCCTCGACGACCGCGGGGTGGGCGTGGCCGAGGATCATCGGACCCCAGGAGCAGACGAGGTCGACGTAGCGGTTGTCGTCTGCGTCGGTCAGCCAGTAGCCGTCGGCGGAGGTGATGAAGCGCGGTGTTCCCCCCACGGCGTTGAACGCCCGGACCGGGGAGTTGACCCCACCGGGGATGACGGCGCACGCGTCGGCGAACAGCCGCGCCGAATGCTCGGTGGCGGTGTGGTGAGCACCCATGACCACCAGTGTCCCAGCCGGGTCCACCGCGTCAACTACAGGGTGTAGTGGTCGGGTCGACGCCCGCCGGTGGTCCTCGTCGCAGGTACGGATGAGCGAGAGGTACGGATCAGCGAGCGCGTCACCCGGGCTGGGAACCCGCCCGGGCTTGTCGGTGACGTCCGGTTTCTCGGTAATCTTGGCGTCGGGGTCGTCAGCCACCTTCTGAGACGCCTTCTTCTCCGCGCCGGTCTGGCGTTCCTTGTCGCTACTCATGGGCTTACGACTGCCCGAATGTGTGATCTGCGAAAAAGAAGCGTCTCTACCGAGGCGCAGTACCGTCGCGCCGCAGCCGCGCCACCCCGACGACGATCAGCACACCCGCGACCGTCGCAAGGAGCAGGGCGAGCACGAGCAGCGGCGCCGAGTACACCGTCACCGCGGTCTCGGGTTCTCCCGGCGTGATCGGCGCGGCCATCGCCGGCCTGCGCGCCGCCACCCAGCTCGCCACGCATCCGACCGCCGCGGCAACGGCCAACACCATTTCCAGCAACGCTCGGCGTCGCGCGTTCACGGCACCCGTTCCTCGACGAGCCCGGCCAGCTCCTCCCGCAGGGTCGCATGCCGGCGCGCCCAGGCCTGCGCCGTACGGTTGCCGGACAGCTTGAGCCCGATGCCCGTGCGCCCACGGGGAACGCCCGTCAGCTCGCCGAGCGCCCTCGCCGACTGCCAATTCTGCATCTCGGACCCGCTCGTCGGCGGATACACCGTGACGATTTCGGAGACCTTGGTGATTTCGGCGCCCTGCCGCAGGGCCTCCGGTGTCAGCTCGACCGAGGTGTGAATCCGCGCTGCCTTCACCTGGACGGTCAGGAAGCCAGAAACCAGCACCAGCAACAGTGCCGGCAGCAACGGCTGCCACCCGTATCCGGCGGAAATCTGGATTGCGAGCATCCCCCCGCCCGCGGCGGGCCCGGCGAGCAACCACGCCCAGCTGGCGCCGGGCTCGTAGAACAACCGCTCGTTCGACGCGCCGGTCATCGGCGGCCGGCTTGCTCGAACCAGCCGGCAGCACTGCGGCGCGTCAGCAGTACGGTGCCGACCGTGATCGGCACCAGCGCCAGCAGCGTCACGAGGTTCGCCACCCCGGCACCCGCGGCGAGCATGATGAGCACGACGGCGATCGCGAGCGCGAGCGCGACCGTCGCGCGGCGGAACCGTGGATCGCCGCGCCGGGCCCGGCCGGCGACGAACGCCAGCACCGCACCGGCCAACACCGAACCGACGCCGACACCGCGCTGCACGGCCAGGTAGCTAAGCAACGACTCGTCGCTGACCTCGGGGTCGATCGCCGAGCGCGCGGTCTCGAAGCTGACGGTGGCGGCGAGCATCCCGCCGACGATGAGCAGGACGGCTCCGCCGACCAGTGTCCAGAACGCGATGTCGACGACGCGCGGCCGCGCCGGTGTTGGCGAAGCGGTCATGGTCGGGTCAGCCTAGCGCGGTCAACGCATGAAGAAGGCGTTGGAGTCTTTGCGGTGCAGCAGGAAGATGCCGCCGGCGATGAGCACCGAACCGATGATCGCGGTGACCGCGTAGCCGAACGCCGCGACCGGTGACTCCCGCTCGACGGTGAACAGGTTCGTGACGGTGTAGGCCATGGATCCGAAACCGCCCGCGGTCAGCAGCGTGCGGGTCCAGCGGTAGCCCTGCCGCAGCAGGATGAGGAACGTCAGCACGACCGCGGCGACCGCGACGACGATCATCACCGCGATGCCTTTGAGAAACAGCGGCGCACCCGCCACCGGCGCCATCAGGTTGTCGATCAGGTACCCGATCACCAGCAGCGGCAGCGCGGCCGCCCAGAGCCAGAAGCCGGTGTCCACATCGGCCGGGCGAGCCGGCTTCGGCCCGGCCGGGCGGGTCGATTCTCCCGTCATGTCAGCCAGCCCGCCACGTCGGCCGCCCAGTAGGTCAACACGATGTTCGCACCTGCGCGGCGGATGCCGGTCAGCGTCTCCAGCGCGACGGTAGGACCGTCGATCCAGCCATTGGCGGCGGCGGCGCTGATCATCGAGTACTCACCGGAGACCTGGTAGGCGGCCACCGGGACGGGCGAGATGTCGGCGGCGGCGCGCAGCACGTCGAGGTAAGCCATGGCGGGTTTCACCATCACCATGTCGGCGCCCTCGTCGAGGTCGAGTCGCACTTCGTGCAGCGCCTCGCGGGCATTGCCCGGCTCCTGCTGGTAGGTGCGGCGGTCACCCTGCAGGCTGGAGTCGACGGCGTCGCGGAACGGCCCGTAGAATCCCGACGCGAACTTCGCCGCATACGCCAGGATCGCGGTGTCAGTGTGGCCCGCGGCGTCGAGGCCGTCGCGGATGGCGGCCACCTGACCGTCCATCATGCCGCTCGGCCCCACCACGTGCGCCCCCGAATCCGCCTGGCTCACAGCAAGCTCGACGTAACGGCGATTGGTCGTGTCGTTGTCGACCCGGCCACGCTCGTCCACCACCCCGCAGTGGCCGTGATCGGTGAACTCGTCGAGGCAGGTGTCAGCCATCAGCACCGTCGCGTCGCCGAGGTCGGCGTCCAGGTCGCGCAGCGCGACGTTGAGGATGCCGTCGGGATCGGTGCCGGCGCTGCCGTAGGCGTCCTTGTCCTCGTTCTTCGGCACCCCGAACAGCATCAACCCGCCGACCCCGGCCGACACCGCGTCGGCGGCGGCCCGCCGCAGCGAGTCACGGGTGTGCTGGCACACGCCGGGCATCGAGGCGATCTCGCGGGGTTCGTCGATGCCGTCGGCGACGAACATCGGCAGTACGAGATGCCTTGGCTCCAGGGTGGTCTGCGCCACCAGGCGGCGCATCGCGGGCGTCGAGCGCAGCCGTCGCGGACGGTGTCTTGGGAAGGCCATTGCAAAGCCAGCCTACCCTTAGCGGCGGCGGCTCTTCTTGCGCGGCGGCGGCAGCGCCCCCTCGGCGCGCAGCCGGGCCGCGTGCTCGGCGAGCGCCTCCACGAGCGGACCCACAGCGGCCACTTCGGGCTGCACGTCGACGCGCAGACCGAACTCGGCGGCGGTCTCCGCGGTCTTCGGCCCGATGCAGGCAACGATCGTGCGGGCGTGCGGCTTACCGGCGATGCCGACGAGGTTGCGCACCGTCGAACTCGACGTGAAGCACACCGCGTCGAAGCCACCCGTCTTGATCATCTCGCGGGTCGAGGCCGGCGGCGGCGCGGCGCGCACCGTCCGGTACGCGGTGACGTCCTCGATCTCCCACCCGCGTTCGCGCAGCCCCTCGGCCAGCGTCTCGGTGGCGATGTCGGCCCGCGGCAGCAGTACCCGGTTCACCGGATCGAAGATGTCGTCGTAGGGCGGGAACTCGTCGAGCAGACCCAGCGACGACTGCTCGCCCGTCGGGACCAGCTCGGGGTTGATGCCGAATGCGCGGACCCGCTCTGCCGTCGCCTGACCGACGCAGGCGATCTTCACCCCGGAGAATGCGCGGGCGTCGAGCCCGAACTCGCTGAACTTCTCCCAGACCGCGCGCACCGCGTTGGTGGAGGTGAACACCACCCACTGGAAGCGACCGTCGACCAGACCCTTGACCGCCCGCTCCATCTGCGCGGGGCTGCGGGGCGGTTCGACGGCGATGGTCGGCACCTCGACCGGCAGCGCACCGTGGCCGACGAGCTGCTCGCTCATCTCGCCCGCCTGGTCCTTGGTCCGCGGCACCAGCACGGTCCAGCCGTACAGCGCGCGGCTCTCCCACCAGTTGAGCCGGGCCCGGTTGGCGACAGTGCGGCCGAGCGTCACGATCAGCGGTCCGGCCAGCGGCGCCGCGGGCCCGCCGGTGGCGTCCGGTCCGGTCAGCACGGCCTTGTCGATCAAGCCGGACAGCGTCGACTCGACAGAACGCTGCTGGCAGGTGGTGCCGTTGGCGGTCACCACCACGGGGGTGGTCTCGGCCAGGCCGTACTCGATCAGCGTGCGCGCCGCATCGGGCAGGTGCGAGGCGGTCCCGTGCAGGATCAGCGGACCGGGGGCCGCGGCGATCGCCGCCCAGTCCACGTCGCCGCGCACGTCGGCAACGGTGTGGGTAGAGCCCAGCGGCAGACCTGCGTACGTCGGCACCGTGGTGGTGTCGGGCAGGCCGGGCACGATCTCGAAGTTGGCGTGGCTCTTCGCCAGCGCGTTCACCTCGGCGATGACGGCGTCGACCGACAGCGGGTCACCCGCCACCAGCCGGACCACGTCCACGCCGTTCTTGGCCTCGCCGGCCAGGGTCTTGGCCACCTCGGCCGGGTCGCCCAGCGCGGGCCGGATGTCCGGACCACCGGGGATGGTCCAACCCGCCTGCTCGTCGGCGCCGTCGGCTGGTCCGGCCGGTTCCGGGCCCGACGGTGGCGGCAGGTGCGCACCCACCAGGGACAGCACCGCTTCGGGCACGTCGGGGTCGGTGAAGACCAGCGCGGCGTTGACGAGCACACTGTGCGCCCGTGTGGTCAGCAGGCCGGGGTCGCCTGGGCCCGAGCCCACGAAGGTGATGCGGCCCGGCTTCATCTTGCGCCCGCGCCCGCTCTCCTGCCGAGTCATCTGTCTGCTCACTCCGCTCTACAGCTCAGTGGTGATCCGCAATGAGCTCTCGCGCACCCAGTTCGAACAGTTCCGCGGCGACCGAGACCCCGAGGTCTGCGGCCCGGCCGGGAGTTCCGATGCCAGACGCACGGATCACGTCGGATCCGTCCAGCGCCGCCACGCATGCGCGAAGCGACACCTCTTCGAAGACGCGGCCGTCCTCATCGATAGACTCGACCACCTCGGCGATCGCGCCCACCGGTGCGGAGCAACCCGCCTCCAGTTCGGCGAGCAGGACCCGTTCAGCGGTGACTGCCGCGCGCGTGTCGGCGTCGTCCAACTCCGCCAGTAGCGCGATCAGTCCGGTGTCGCCTGCGCGGCACTCGACCGCGAGGGCACCCTGAGCCGGCGCTGGCAACATCTGCACCGGCTCGAGAGTCTCGGTGACATCACCCAGCCGTCCGATGCGGGCCAGACCCGCCCGGGCGACCACGATGCCGTCGAGCTCACCGTTGCCGACCCTGTTCAACCTGGTATCTAGGTTGCCTCTTAGGGGGCGGATTTCCAAACCGAGGCCCAGTGCTCTAAGCTGCGCGGCCCGCCGCGGGCTCGAGGTGCCGACGGTGGACCCGGCCGGCAACTCCCCGAGCACCAGTCGGTCACGGGCCACCAGGGCGTCGCGCGGGTCCTCACGGCGGGGGATCGCGGGGATGGTGAACCGTTCGTCGACGGCTGTCGGCAAATCCTTGTACGAGTGCACGGCGGCGTCGACCCGGCCGTCGGCGATCGCCTCGCGCAAAGCTGCGGTGAACACCCCGACGCCGATGTCGGCGATCGGCCCTTGGTTGCGGTCACCCTCGGTGGAGATGAAGACGAGTTCGGCGGGGTGGCCCTTGGCGATCAACGCGTCCCGGATGGTGCCCGCCTGCGTCCTCGCCAGCAGGCTGGCCCGGGTGCCGATCCGGATGGGCGTGTCGGCGTCGCTCAAGCGTCACTCGGACTTGTCGAGGTCGATCGGGAGCAAGGGCAACTCGCCGGCGGCGACCGCATCGACCGCCTGCTGGTCGAGCTCGAAGAGCTCACGCAGCGCTTCGGCGTAGCTGTCGCCACCGGGGGCGCTGGCCAGCTGTTTGACGCGCACGGTCGGTGCGTGGAGGAGTTTGTCGACGACCCGGCGGACCGTCTTGGCAACCTCGTCGCGGTGGGCGGCGTCGAGTCCCGGCAACCGATTGTCCAGGCGCAGCAACTCTGCCTCCACCACGTCGGCGGCGCGCTGCCGCAACGCGGTGACGGTCGGGGTGACCTCCGCCATACGCTGGCCGGCGAGGTAGTTCGCGACCTCGGCGGCGACGATCGAGCGGGCGGCGTGGGCGTCGGCCGCCGCGGCGCGGGCCGAGGGCTCGCGCTGGATGCGCTCCATGTCGATGACGTTGACGCCGGGCAAGCCGGCGATCGCCGGTTCGACGTCGCGCGGCATCCCCAGGTCACAGATCACCAGCTGACGGTGCTCCGGACGGCCGGTGAGCCCACGATGGGCGTCGGCCAGCGACACCACCGGTCGCACCGCACCGGTCGAGGAGACCACCACGTCGGCGTCGGCCAGCGCGTGGGCGATGTCGTCGAGGGTGAGCGCGTCGGCGGTGACACCCTGATCGAGCAGGTTCTGCGCGAGGCGGCGGGCCCGCGGCAGCGACCGGTTGACCACGTGCACCCGTTCGACGCCGGCGCGGACCAGGTGCTTGGCCGACAGCGCGCCCATGGATCCGGCGCCGACGACGACGGCGGTACGGCCGGCCAGGGATCCGAGTTTGGTTTCGGCGATGTCGAGGGCCACCGAGACCACCGAGGCGCCCGCGGCGTCGATCCCCGTCTCGGAATGCACACGCTTGCCGACCGACAGCGCGCGTTGCGACAGTTCGTGTAGCGTGCGCCCGACCGTGTGGTTCGCCTCGGCGGAGGTGTACGCCCGGCGGACCTGCCCGAGCACCTGCTGCTCACCGATCACCGCGGAGTCCAGGCCGCTGGCGACGGCGAACAGGTGCTCGACGGCGGCCTCGGCGTAGCGCACGTAGGCGTACTTGGTCAGAGCGTTGAGCGACATGCCGCAGTGTTCGGCGAGCACTTGCCCGATCACCGACAGCCCGCCGTGGAAGGCGTCGACGACGGCGTAGACCTCGACGCGGTTGCAGGTGGACAGCACCATCGCCTCTGTCACCAGCGACGACTGCAACACCTGGTCGACGATCTTGGCCTGGTCGGACTCGTCGGTGCTCAGCTGCTCGAGGACCGACACCGGGGCACTGCGGTGCGAAACCCCGAACAGCAGCACGCTCATGGCTTCATCACCACGTCATCCACGGTAATCGTTCACGAGCGTGCCGACCAAATTTCACCTAGTCAGATTGGTCACCCGAGTGTCGCCGCGGGGATCGGTCAGGACCCCAGATCGGCGATCAGCCGCGGTTCGTCGACCTCCCAGTAGCTGTGTTCGGCGCCGTCGAGCAGCACCACCGGCAACCGGTCGCCGTACTCGCCCCGCAAAGCGGTGTTCCCGCCGGCGGCTGCGGCGTCGACGTCGGTGACGGTCAACCCGAACCCGAATTCGCCGGCCAGTTCGGCGAGCCGGCCGGCCGCCTGTTCACACACACCACAGCCGGCCCGCGTCAGCAACTCGACCAAATGCCCCGCCGCACCGCCCGCGCTGTCGTACTCCACCACCCCAGTATCCGGGGCCGGTGTCCTAGGGTTGGGGCGTGTCCGAAACCGGGGGTACGCACGCCGCGCGGCAACAGATCGCCGGGGACGCCAGCGCGGCTGCCGCAGTGACCGACCTGGCGACCGATCCCGTCCCCGCGCCGCCAGCACCGCCACCTGATCTGACCGCCGCGGCGTTCTTCGACGTGGACAACACGCTCGTGCACGGTTCCTCGCTCGTGCACTTCGCCCGCGGCCTGGCCGCGCGCAAGTACTTCACCTACGGCGACGTGCTCGGCTTCGTCTACGCGCAGGCGAAGTTCCAGCTGACCGGCCGGGAGAACAGCGATGACGTGGCGGCCGGGCGGAGCAGGGCGCTGTCGTTCATCGAAGGCCGGTCGACGGCGGAACTGATGGAGGTCGGCGAGGAGATCTACGACGAAATCATCGCGTCCAAGATCTGGCCCGGCACCCGTGCGCTGACGCAGATGCACCTCGACGCCGGCCAGCAGGTCTGGCTGGTCACCGCGACGCCCTACGAACTCGCCGCGACCATCGCCCGCAGGCTCGGCCTGACCGGCGCGCTCGGCACGGTGGCCGAGTCCGTGGACGGCGTGTTCACCGGACGGCTGGTCGGCGACATCCTGCACGGCACCGGCAAGGCGCACGCGGTGCGCTCGCTCGCCATCCGCGAGGGCCTCAACCTGCGTCGCTGCACCGCGTATTCCGACAGCTACAACGACGTGCCGATGCTGAGTCTTGTCGGTACGGCCGTGGCGATCAATCCGGACGCCGCGCTGCGCAGTCTCGCCCGCGAGCGGGGCTGGGAGATCCGCGACTTCCGCACCGCCCGCAAAGCGGCGCGGATCGGCGTGCCGTCGGCGGTGGCGCTCGGCGCGCTGGGCGGTGCGCTGGCGGCTGTGGTGTCGCGGCGCCAGGACGGCCCCACCCGGTGGCGCTGATAGGCTCGCGCCGCCAAGCACGTCGACGCGGGGAGTGAGCCAAGCATGGCCATCGCTGAAGGGATCATCGGCACCCACTACCGGTATCCGGACTACTTCCAGGTGGACCGGGAGAAGATCCGCGAGTTCGCCCGCGCCGTGAAAGACGACCACCCGGCCCACCACGACGAAGAGGTCGCCAAGCAGTCCGGCTACGATGGGCTGATTGCCTCGCTGACGTTCCTCGCCGTGGCCGGGCGCAAGGTGCAGGCCGAAATCTTCAACCAGTTCGACGTGCCGATCAACATGGAGCGGATGCTGCACCGCGACCAGAAGATCACGTTCCACCGGCCGATCGTCGCCGGCGACAAACTGTTCTTCGACTCCTACCTGGAGTCGGTGATCGAGGCGCACGGCACCGTCGTCACCGAGGTCCGCGGCGAGGTCAGCGACGAGGCGGGCGAACCGGTGCTGACCAGCGTCGTCACCGTCATCGGCGAGGCCGCCCACGACAGCGAGGTCGACGAGATAAGCGCGACCGTCAAGGCCCGCCGCGACGCGGCGATCGCGAAGATGGTCTCCGGGCAGAACGCCACGTAGCCAGCCGAAAGGCTCAGCCGAAGAACGTGTTCCTTCGACCGGCGAGCAACTGGTAGAGCGTTTGCTGAATTGTCTCGCGCACCTGGTCGGTGAGGTCGAAGGTGATCATCGGGTCGTCGGCGGCGGACTCGTCGTATCCCTCGGTCGAGATAGGCTCACCGAACTGGATGTGCCACTTCGACGGCAGCGGCACCAGCCCGAGCGGTCCGGCCGCCGGCAACAGTGGGGTCACCGGGAAGTACGGGAGGCCGAGCAGGCGCGCCAGCAGCTTGACGTCGGCGAGCATCGGGTAGATCTCCTCCGACCCGACGATCGAGCACGGGACGATCGGCGCCTTGGTGCGCAGCGCCGCCGAGACGAAGCCGCCCCGGCCGAACCGCTGCAGCTTGTAGCGGTCCTTGAAGTGTTTGCCCAACCCTTTGTAGCCCTCGGGAAACACCGCGGTCAGCTCCCCGGCTGCCAGCAGGCGGTGCGCATCCGCGGTGCACGCCATCGTGTGGCCGGCCTTGCGGGCGGCCTGCCCGACCATCGGCAGGTCGAACACCAGGTCGGCAGCCAGCAGCCGAAGGTCACGATGGGCGGGGTGCTTGTCCTTCACCGCCACCGACGCCATCAACCCGTCGAACGGCAGGACGCCGGCATGGTTGGCCACGACCAGCGCGGCGCCCTCGGCGGGCAGGTTCTCGATACCGCTTACCTCGACCCGGAACCACGAGTTGAACAGCACCCGCAGAATCGGCAGGAAGACGTTGCTGTTGAGGTGGGAGTCGAATCCGAACTCGTCGACGGTGTAGTCACCGGACATCCGTTTGCGGACGAAGTCGGCGACCGCCGCGATGCGCTTGGCGAGTTCGGTGGGGGTCTCCTCCACCGGGGCACCGCCGACACCGCCCGGGCGGTGCTGGTCGATCTCGCGCACCACCGCGGCGATCTGCTCGGACGAGGCCGGGTTACCGGGATCGGTGAGAAGGGAAGGGTGTCGACGGGCGCTGTCGGCGCGCTGCGCCGCCCGCCTCGCCGCGTTCCGCCCGGACGTCCCATAAAGTGAAATCACTTTGGCTTTCGAATCGCCAGACACGTATTCTCCACCCCACGATCCGTCAATTTTCTCTAACGTCCCCACCGCTGCGCCACCGCCACGGCGCAGCCCTCCATCGACCGTACCCATCGTGGATCGACGATGGGCGTCAATCCACGACCCCGTACGTAGTCGTCGAAAGCCTCCACCGTCGTCCACTTCGGGTGATATCCGAGGACCTCACGCATGCGCGTGGTATCCATGACCCGGCCGTAGCTCAGATAGTTCAGCTGCTCCCGATCGAGCTCAGTGTATCGGGTCGCCCGCCGCAATGAGTCGACGAGCCAAAGAGCCGACCGCGGCACTGGCAGCGCGACTCGCCCGGAACGCCGAATCGCCTGGCTCATCATGATGATCCCGGCCGCGCCGATGTTGAACGTGCCGGGCTTTCCTGCGATCGTCGCCCGCTCCAACGCGCCCAGGGCGTCCTGCTCGTGCAGCAGCTGCAGGCGCGGGTCCTGCCCGAGCACTGTGGGGACCACCGGTCCGGCCAGATACCGGGACAGGGCGGTGTCCATCGCCGGCCCGATCATGTTGGCCAGCCGCAGGATGGTCACGCCGATGCCGGGCCGGCGCCTGCCGAGACCGCGCGCGTAGCCCTCGATGTCGATGCTGTCGCGGCCGAAGCCCTCACCCGGTGGCCGGCGCGCATCGGTGTTCTCGGTGAACATCACCGGATCACGCGGGCTCGAGCCGTACACCTCCGAGGTCGACTTGAGGATCACCCGGCGTACCGAGGGCGCTTTCTGGCAGGCCGCGAAGAGCTGGATCGCACCCATGACGTTGAGCTCTTTCAACGCGGCCCGACCGCCGGCGCGCGGGGCGTAGGACGCGGCCGCGGCATGTACCACCGTGTCGACGTCGCCGTTGCGGATAACCTTGGCGATGAAGGGATTTCGGATGTCTGCACGGACGAATTCGGCCCGGCCCATCCGCCGCAGGAGGTCCTTGCTCGGGGCCACCGCGTCGACGGCGATCACCTGGTTGATGAAGGGGTTCTGCGCCAACCGCGCTACCAGATAACCCCCGAGGAACCGGCACGCCCCGGTGACGAGCACCACCTTCGGGTACGAACCGACGTCGCCTGAGGTTCCCGAATCCACCACGTCAGCCTAGTCGCTGCGGCTGAGAGTCACCGGGGCGACGGCCGAGAGGCTACTTACCGAGTTTTCTGCGCTGCACCCGGGTCCGACGAAGCAGCTTGCGGTGCTTCTTCTTCGACATGCGCTTACGACGCTTCTTGATGACTGAACCCATGAACTCCGCTACCTACGTTTTCCTCGGTCCGACTCGGGCCCGACCCGACGATCGGCCCGACGTCGGTGATTGACGTCCAACCCCGACACCTTACCCAAGGGGCGCAGGTGAACGAAAACGTCGGTGCCGGTCGGTCCGCCCGGTGGCTGTCAGCCCGCGTCGAAGTACGAACTCTCCAACATGTCGTGGACGGCTTTGGCATGCACCCGGAACGACCGGCCCACCCGTACGGCGGGCAGCTCTCCGTTGTGCACCAGGCGATACACCGTCATCTTGCTGACCCTCATCAGACTCGCCACTTCGGCGACCGTGAGGAATTGAGCCCGTGGCTGTTGGCCGTCGGCACCGCTGTCCCGCTTACCGCCAGCCGAATCACGTGCCGATGGCCCGTTCATAGACGTCATCGCAACCCAATCCATCAGGCGCGGGCAGTCCCAGCGGCTTCCCCACCGTTGGCACCGACCCGTGCATACACCAGGAGAATAGCGTGGCGGATGGGGTTACTGCGACGGGTGTGGGCCAATCCGTCGGAGATCGGAAACTACTCTCAGGTAATTCCGAGCTGCTCGGAGCGGGTCTTCGCGGCCTCCACCGCATTGGCCACCGCCGACCGCAAACCACCGCGTTCAAGTTCTCGCAGCCCAGCGGCGGTGGTACCGGCCGGTGAGGTAACCGTAGCGCGAAGTTGCGCCGCCGTGGTGTCCATCGCCGTTCCCATGGCCGCATCGCCCACCGGCTGGGCCTCGTCGAGGCGCTCGAGCAGCATCGCGGCCGAACCTGCCATCGTCTGCACCACCAGATCGGTGGCCACCGTGCGCGAGAGCCCACTGGCCACCGCGGCGTCGACCAACGCCTCGACCATCAGGAAGAAGTACGCGGGTCCGGACCCCGACACCGCGGTGACCGCGTCGAGTTGCGACTCCGGCACGGTCAGCACCCCGCCGACGGAGTCGAAGATCGCCGTCACCTCTCTGAGGTGCTCGGGGGTCGCGAACCGCCCGGCCGCCAGTGCGCTGACTCCCCCACCGACGACAACCGGCGCATTGGGCATCGCGCGGATCACCGGGGCGCCCGCGGGCAGCTTGTTCTCGTAGTACGAGGTCGGCACGCCGGCTGCGACGGTCACGAAGACCTGTTCGGCGGTGTCGGTCTCGGCGTTGGCGGCGGCTTCGGCGATGTCGTCGATGACGTGCTCGACGTCGGCCGGCTTCACCGCGACGATGACGTATTTGGCGTTGTCGGCGGCCTCGACGATGGACGTCACCAGCACCGAGTGCTCGTCGGCGAGGAACTTCGCGCGGTCGGGATCCTTCTCGGCGACCACCAGATCCTTGACCTGCCTGCCCGCCCGGAGCAGCCCGGACAGCAGCGCCTCACCCATACTCCCGCCACCGATGATCGCGATTCTGGCCATGGCCAAAGCATCGCATGTCCGGCTCGCGCACCGTCATCCGCGGCTTCACTGCGCGGCGGGCACCATCGCCAACTGCCGGCTCTGCACGACGATGCGGCCCTCGCAGTCCACGACGACGTGGTCCTCGTCGAACCACTCCTGGCCAATCTGGGTGGTGGTGCAGATGACGCGCAGCCAGCCGTCGGCCGGGCGGGCCCTCAGATACGCCGTCAGCTGCACGGTGGGAGCCCACCCGAACCGGTTGACCGCGAACGTCACCGGAGCCGACACATCGCCGCACAGGAACGCGAACAGGACGTCCGGAGCGGTGTCACGCGGCCGCACCCAGTACTCGGTGACGGGTGGTCCCCCATCCGAGCGTGGACCCATCGTGGTGAGCGAGGGCCGGATGTCACAGCCGTGCGCGAGGTGCACGTCGGCCAGGTGTCCGGGTCGGATGTGCTGCAGGGAGGGCGGCGGCTCCGGCGTCATCAACGCAACGACCGGGTTCACCGACAGCAGCGGCGCGACGTCGCACTCTGGTTCGCCGAGAGTGATCGCCGCGCGCACGGCCGTGCGGTGCCCCTGGTTGAGTTCCACGTCGATCAGGCTGACCCGGCGCCCACGCTTGCGCACCGTGGTGACCAGCTGCAGCTGCCCTGGGTCCGGTGCCCACAGAAAATTGGCCGACACCGCGATCGGCTCCACCTCCCCGGCATGCTCGATGCGGGCGGCGTTCGCGCACAGCGCCAACATGGCGCCGCCGTGCACCTTCGGGCCGATCGTCCAGTGTTCGTTGAGCTCGCCGCTGTACACGCCGTCGCCGAGGGCGGCGAGCACCATCGCGTCGGTGAACAGGGTCGAACCGGACATGGGGATTCCTCCTCGGTCGGCGCCGCGGGTCAGCGCAGCAGGTGCGCCCGGGCAAACTGCAGTGATTCGCGCAGCAACGCTTCGCGCTCGTTGGCGGTACGCGCCCCGGACGTGGTTACCTCGAGAATCACATGCCCGCTGAAGTCGCCGTTGGCCAGCATCTGGCACACCTCGGCGGTCGGCTGAGTGCCCCGGCCGGGCACCAGGTGCTCGTCGGCCGAGGCGCCGCTGCCGTCGGCGAGATGCAGGTGCACCAGGCCGTTCCCCATCCGCCGTGCCATCTCGATGGCGTCGGTGCCCGCTGTCGCGGTGTGCGACAGGTCGAGCGTGTAGTGCGCGTGATCGCCGTCGAGCGGGTCGTAGGACGGCGCGAACGCCGAAATGCCGGGTCCCGGCCGGCCGCCGCGCTTACGCATCCGCTCGACGGACGTCTGCCCGGTGCCGAAGAAGCGGTCGGCGCGGAAGGGGAACATGTTCTCCACCGCGACCATCACGGCGCTACCGGCCTCCAGTTCGGCGACCTGTTCGCTGAAGCCCTCGGCGTAGCGGCGCTGCCAGCGGAACGGCGGATGCACGACGACGGTCTGGGCGCCCAACTGTTCGGCGGCGCGGACGCTGCGGTCCAGTTTGGGGATCGGGTTGGCGCCCCACACCCGTTGCGAGATCAGCAGACAGGGCGCGTGCACGGACAGCACGGGCACCCCGTAGCGCTCGGACAGCTTGGCGACGGCGTCGACGTCCTGGCTGACGGCTTCGGCCCACACCATCAGCTCGACGCCGTCATAACCCAGGCGGGATGCGTACTCGAAGGCGGCCTCGGTCCTCAGCGGATAGACCGAGGCCGTCGACAGACCGACTTTTATCGCGGGGCGCACAGGGCGACTAGCCGGACTGCAGCAACGCCAGCGGCCCCAAGGTGACCAGTGCGCCGACTGCCACGGCGATCAGTGTGCTGGCGATGTCCTCGGTCCTGCGGACCACGCGTACTCCGACCACCAGCCCGAGGATCACCAGCACCGACAGCACCAGCGCCACGATGTTGTTCCACTTCCAGAGCTGGTCGAAGGCGATGAACAGGCCCGCGCCGAACGCGACGGCGATGATGCACTGGCCAACGATCCACGCACCGCGCAGGAACGCCGCCAGGCGACCGTCGGACTCGACGTCGTCACGCACATCGTCATGAGCCTCGTCACGAGCGTCGTCGGAGAGGTCTTCACGGAGGTCCCGCTCGTCGAGCCCGTCGATCGCGGCGGTGTCGGCGTCCTTGCCGCGGCGGGCGAGGTCGTCGGCGACGGTGCCGCCGCCGAACAGCAGGCCCGCCGACGAACGCAGATACGACGGCAACTCGTCGTCGTCGATGTCGGCGCGTTCGAGCGCCGGTTCGTCGAGGTCCGGATCGGGGCTCATGTCCTCGGCGCCGACGGGCGCATCGCGCTCGAGGGGGATGTCCTCGACAACGTCGGCGTCGTCGGGCTCCTCGGTTTCGAGCTCCTGGGTCTGCGGTTCGGGGGTCTGTGGTTCGGGGGTCTGCGGTTCGGGGGTCTCGACCAGTTCGTCGGCCGTCTCGGTGACGCCCTCGACGACCTCGGGCGCAGGCTCGGTGACCGTCTGGTGCCCGGCGCCGTTGACCGGGATCCGGGTGGTCTCCTCGGTGCGCTCGTCGCGCGCCGACTCCTCATGGGTGTCCGGGGACCGATCGGTGATGACCGGTATCTCACCGGTCAGCTCGGCGACCGTCACCGCGTCGGCGTTGCCGCGGCGGCGCCGGCGCCTGCCCCCGACCGGAGGCGCGCCGATGGTGCCGTTCTTCGCGAGCAACTCGGCGACCGAGATCGGCCGGGTGCTGCTGTTATCTGGTTCTGTCATCGTGTGTTGCCCTTGGTGGCGGTTGGGCTGAGCGCCGTCCGTCCAGCATCCCGCACGGGCGTCTTCGCCGCGGGGAGATCGTCGACACCGCCCACCCGGGTCAGACCGAACTGGCTCCCGTCGGCCTCGCTGTCGAGTCTCCGCAGAATCAAACCCTCCCGCAATGCCCACGGACAGATGTCCACGGACTCGATTCCCAGCGCCCGCATGCTCGCCTCAGCCACCAACGCTCCGGCCACGATCTGTGGCGCGCGCTCGGCACTCACCCCTTCCAATTCCGCTCGGTCGGCCGCGGTCATCCTAGAGATGAAACCTATGAGCTGCCGCAACCCGGTCGCCGTCAGGGTCCGTTTGACCCGTGGCCCGGCCCCCGAGGCCGCCGCCCCGGTAAGCCGCGCCAGGCTACGAAACGTCTTGGACGTCGCGACGGCCAGGTCGGGGCAGCCCGCCTCCAGCAGTTCGGCGCTCGCGTCCGAAAGCTCGTTGGCCAGCCAGTCGCGCAGCATCGCCACGCGGCGCCGGCCGGGCGGATCGTCCGGCAGCCATTCGCGGGTCAGCCGTCCCGCTCCCAGCGGCAGCGACAGCGCCACCTCGGGCTCCTCGTCGACGCCGTTGGACAGTTCCAGCGAGCCACCACCGATGTCGATGTTGATGATCCGTCCCGCACTCCAGCCGTACCAGCGCCGCACGGCCAGGAAGGTCAGCCGCGACTCGTAGACCCCGCTGAGCACCCGCAGCCGCACACCGGTCTCGGCCAGCACTCGCGCCAGCACGTCCTCGGAGTTGGTGGCGTCGCGCACCGCGGAGGTGGCGAACGCCATCAGCTCCGCACAGCCGGAACTGGTGGCGATCTTGGCGAATTCGTCGACGGTGTCGACGAGTCGGTCAGCCCCCTTGCGGGTCAACTTGCCGGAGTCGTCGATCGCCTCGGCCAGCCGCAGCGGCGCCTTGGTGGAGCTCATCGGGGTCGGGTGGCCGCCCCGTCGCGCATCCACCACAAGCAGATGGACGGTGTTGCTGCCCACGTCGAGCACGCCCAGTCGCACGCTTCCAACCTAGACCGTCGCCTCTGCACGACCGTGCGCCGACACCCCCTCTTCCATGCCGCGGCGCCCCGCGGGAGGCGGGTAGCGTTCGACCTGTGATACCAGCCCATCCCGGTGAGGTGGAGCTCGACTTCGCCCGCGAGTGGGTCGAGTTCTACGACCCCGACAATCCCGAGCACCTGATCGCCGCGGACATGACGTGGCTGCTGTCGCGGTGGACGTGTGTCTTCGGCACCCCCGCCTGCCGGGGAACCGTCGAGGGCCGGCCGGATGACGGGTGCTGTTCGCACGGGGCCTTCCTGTCCGACGACGACGACCGTGCCCGCCTCGACGCGGCCGTCGAGCAGCTGACCGCCGACGACTGGCAGTTCCGCGACAAGGGCCTGGGCAAGAAGGGCTACCTAGAGATGGACTCCTACGACGACAAGCCCAACCTGCGGACCCGGAAGTACAAGGGGGCGTGCATCTTCCTCAACCGGCCGGGCTTCCCGGCCGGGGTCGGCTGCGCACTGCACACCAAGGCGCTGAAGCTGGGCATCGAACCGCTGACGATGAAACCGGATGTCTGCTGGCAGTTGCCGATCCGACGGACGCAGGACTGGGTGACCCGGCCGGACGGTTCGGAGATCCTCAAGACCACGATCACCGAGTACGACCGGCGCGGCTGGGGTGAGGGCGGCGCCGACCTGCACTGGTACTGCACCGGCGACCCGGCGGCCCACGTGGGCGCCCGCCAGGTGTACCAGTCCTACGGCCCCGAGCTGACCGAATTGCTCGGCGAGAAGGCGTACGCGGAACTGGCGGCCACCTGCCGGCGGCGCAGCGGCCTGGGACTGATCGCGGTCCATCCGGCGACGCGAGCCGCGCCGGGGTGTTCGAGATCGGCCGGCGTGACCCCTCGGTCCTCGCCGGGGTGAACACCGTCGAGGTACTCGAGATCATGGGCGGCCTCACGGGGTGGCCTCGGGTTCGGCAGCCGCATGTTCTTCCCCCGCTGTGCCGCCGGACGGCCGTGGTCGGGCGGGACAGGTGCGTTCAGCCCTCGAGCTTGTATCCCAGGCCCCGCACCGTGACCAGGTGCACCGGGTTGGCCGGATCCGCCTCGATCTTGGAACGGAGGCGCTTGACATGGACGTCGAGGGTCTTGGTGTCGCCGACGTAGTCGGCACCCCACACCCGGTCGATGAGCTGACCTCGGGTCAGCACCCGCCCGCTGTTGCGCATCAGGTACTCGAGGAGCTCGAACTCCTTGAGCGGCAGTGTGACGGCCTGACCGTTGACGCTGACGACGTGACGCTCGACGTCCATTCGCACGGGTCCGGCCTCGATCACCCCGTCGGGGATGCCGGGGTCGTCGACGTCCGCGCCGCGGCGCAGTACCGCGCGGATCCGCGCGATCAGTTCGCGGGCCGAATAGGGTTTGGTGACATAGTCGTCGGCGCCGAGTTCCAGCCCGACGACCTTGTCGATCTCGCTGTCGCGGGCAGTCACCATGATCACCGGCACGCTCGAACGGGCCCGCAGTTGCTTGCAGACGTCGGTCCCGCTCATCCCGGGCAGCATCAAGTCCAGCAGCACGATGTCGGCGCCGGCACGGTCGAACTCGGCCAGCGCCGAGGGTCCGTCGGCTACGACGGTGGTCTCGAAGCCCTCTTTGCGCAGCAGGAAGGCCAGGGGATCAGCCAAGGACTCCTCGTCCTCCACGATCAACACACTGGTCATGGGTTTCGCGCCCTCCTATTGGCTCGGTTCATCGTCCGGTTCTACAGAACTTTGGTATGCCGGAATGGACAGGGTGAACGTCGATCCGGTGCCCGGCTGACTCCACAGCCGGATGGCTCCGTTGTGATTGGCGGCGACGTGTTTGACGATCGCCAGCCCCAGACCGGTGCCGCCGGTCGCGCGCGACCGGGCCTTGTCGACGCGGAAGAAGCGTTCGAAGACTCGCTCCTGGTCGTCTTTGTCGATGCCGATTCCGCGGTCGGTGACCGAGATCTCGATGTTGTCCCCGCGGCGCCGCCGGCTCACCGAGACCGGGGTTCCCCGGGGCGAATAGGCGATCGCGTTGGACAGCAGGTTCGCCAGCGCGGCCACGAGCAGTGGCTGGTCGCCCAGCACCTGGAAGCCGGTTGGCGCATCGGTGGTGATCGCGATGTCGGCGTTGTCGGCGGCCACTTTGTGGCGCGACAGCGCCTCGGACACCACGGCGTCGACGTCGACGACGCCGAGGTCGGGTAACCGCTCGCCGCCCTGCAACCGGGACAGCTCGATCAGCTCGCCGATCATGTCGGCGAGGCGATGCGCTTCGTCGACCATCTTCTCCGCGAAGTGCCGCACGGTCTCGGGGTCGTCGGCGGAGGCCAACAGCGCTTCGGCGAGCAGGCCCATGGCCCCGACCGGGGTCTTGAGTTCGTGGCTGACGTTGGCCACGAAGTCGCGCCTGGTGGCTTCCATCCGGGCGTATTCGGAGTGGTCGTCGACGTAGACCACTGCGAAACGGTGATCCGCCCTGGTCAGCAACCGCACCGCGCCGCGCACCGACAGACCCGACCGGCGGGGGTGCGCCACCTTGCGCGGGGACAGGTCGACCTGCACATCCTCACCGGTGCTCAGCGTGTGCTGCGCGGCTTCCCACGCCCGCTCGTCGAGCAGACGGTCCCGGATCAAGCCCAGCTCTTCGGCGCGCGTATTGCTGTAGACCACGTCACGGAACTTGTCGACGACGACGATGCCGACCGGCGACGACGAAACGATGTGGGCCAGCATCTGCGCCACGGTGATCCCCGCCGCCTCGGTAGCCCGCCGCTGACGGCGCTCCGCCACCCGAGGGGTGAGCGCGACGCCCACTCCGACACCCACCAGCAGCGTGAGTAACGCCACGACTGCCGTCATCAGCAGTGCGGATGCCACACTCACGCCGAAATCGTACGCACGCGGTGAACGTCATCCCAGCAGCGTGCGGCCAATTCGCGACAAGTCACACCGCGAATCGCAGGAGTTCGGCCGCAGTTCACCGGGTGTTCGCGCAGTGCGGTGCGTTCGGGGCCCTTACTTCGCCCCCTGCGAGGCGACCGCCGCCGCGCCGGCCGCCGCGGCCTCCGGGTCGAGGTACGTGCCGCCGACCACGGTCGGCTTCAGATCGGAGTCCAGGTCGTAACGCAGCGGAATGCCGGTCGGGATATTCAGCCCGACCACGTCCTGGTCGGACATGCCGTCGAGATACTTGACCAGCGCGCGCAGCGAGTTGCCGTGCGCCGCAATCAACACCGTCTTGCCCTCGCGCAGATCCGGCACGATCGTCTGCTCGAAGTACGGCACGAAGCGGGCCACCACGTCGGCCAGGCATTCGGTGAGCGGTCCGCCGTCGATGTCGGCGTAGCGGGGGTCGCGGTCCTGGCTGTACTGGCTGCCCGCCTCGATCGGGGGCGGCGGGGTGTCGTAGCTGCGCCGCCACGCCATGAACTGCTCTTCGCCGTACTTCTCTTTGGTCTCGGCCTTGTTCAGGCCCTGCAGCGCCCCGTAGTGCCGCTCGTTGAGACGCCAGTCGCGGTGCACGGGGATCCAGTGCCGGTCCGCCTCGTCGAGCGCGATGTTCGCCGTGGTGATGGCCCGGCGCAGCAGCGACGTGTAGAGCACATCGGGCAGCCGGTCCAGGTCGGCCATCAGCTCACCGGCGCGGGCGGCCTCGGCCCGTCCCTTGTCGGTCAGGTCGACGTCGACCCACCCGGTGAACAGGTTCTTCGCGTTCCATTCACTTTCGCCGTGACGAAGCAGGATCAGCGTGGAATCTCCCATGGGGTGAATCTTCTCACGGGAGCAGTGGTTACACCTGGGCGCTCAGTCGTCGTCGATCAGGTGCTCGAAGGCGCGCAGGTTCTTCAGCGACTCGCCGCGCGAGACCCGCCATTCCCATTCACGCTGGATCGACGATTTGAAGCCGAGCTCGAGCAGGGTGTTGAAGTCGGCGTCGACGGCTTCGAGCACCTGGCCGAGGATGCGGTCGACCTCGTCGGCGGTCACCGAGTGCAGCGCCATGCGCCCGACGAGGTAGATGTCGCCGACGTTGTCGAGGGTGTAGGCCACACCGTAGAGCCGCCGGTTGCGCTTGAGCAGGAACCGGTAGACGCCCTCGTGGTTCTCGTCGGGTTTGCGGCAGACGAACGCCTCGATCCGCACCGAGTGCTCGCCGATCGACAGGATCGTGTTGGTCTTGAGGCGTCGTTCGCCGGGCAGTTCGACGATGATCCCGGGCAGTCCCCCGTGGGCGCCCGCGTGGAAGGTGTAGGCGAGGCCGTGTTCGTCGAGGGTCTCCACGATCGTCTGCTGCACGGAGCTGTCTGTCCGCTGCCCCAGCGGACCGTCGTCTGTTGTTCTTCGCACGACCGGCTCGTCACTCACACCGGTACCCCCCGTCGTCTCGAGAATCGGCGCGCGGTGCGGCGTGACAGCGTTTCGTCGTCGCGGGGATGCCGGTCGCGGTAGTCGGCGATCGCCCGGCCGTAGCTGGCGAGCAGGTCGTCGACGGTGTGGGCCCAGGAGAACGTGGCCGCATGCGCTACCGCGGCCTGCCGCATGCCGGCCGGGCCGCGGGACAGTAGCGAGTCGATGGCGTGCGCCCAGTCGCCGACGTCGTGACCGTCGACCAGCGCACCGGTCACCCCGTCGCGCACCGCCACCGGCAGCCCGCCGACGGCGGCCGCCACCACCGGGGTCCCGCAGGCCTGCGCTTCGACGGCGACCAGCCCGAAGGACTCCGAGTAACTCGGCACGGCAATGAGATCGGCGGCGCGGTAGACCCGAACGAGATCCTCGCGCGACTGCGGGGGCAGAAACGTCACGCGCTGCGAGATACCCAGTTCGTCGGCGAGGGCAACCAGGGTGTCGGGAGCGGCCAGCTCGCCCGCGCCCTGGCGCGGAATCAGACCTGAGCCCGACGGTCCGCCCGCCACCAGCACCCGCACGTCGGGCAGCTTCGCCGCCGCGCGCAGCAGGATGTCCGGCGCCTTGAGTGGTTGGATCCGCCCGACGAACGCGACGACGGTCTCCCGCGGGTCCAGTCCGAGAGCGGCCCGGGCGGCGGTGCGGTCACCGGGTGTGAATGTCTCGAGGTCGACGCCGGGGTGCACGACGTCGATGCGTGAGCGGTCGGCGTTGTGCAGCGAAACCAGTTGTCGGCCTTCGAGTTCGGTGTTGACGATCAAGCGGTCGGCCTCGTCGACCACCTGCTGCTCACCCACCGCGCGCAGCGGTGGCTCGGGTGAGTCGCCCTCGGCGAGGGCGGCGTTCTTCACCGCCGCGAGAGTGTGGGCGGTGTGCACCAGCGGCACCGCCCAGCGGTCGCGCGCCAGCCAGCCGACCTGCCCGGACAGCCAGTAGTGCGAGTGCACGATGTCGTAGTAACCGGGTTCATGGGTGGCTTCGGCGCGCAACACCCCGGCGGTGAACGCGCACAGCTGGGTGGGCAGGTCGTATTTGTCGAGACCTTCGAACGGACCGGCCACGACGTTGCGCACGAGCACCCCGGGCGCCACCCGCACGACGGGTGGATCGGCCGATGTCGTGGCGCGAGTGAAGATCTCCACCTCGACGCCGCGGCGCGCCATGTGCAACGCGCTCTGCAGCACGTACACGTTCATCCCGCCGGCATCGCCGGTGCCGGGCTGCGCAAGCGGCGACGTGTGCACCGACAACACGGCCACACGCAGGGGCGGCCTACCGAGCTGGTCCGTTGCTAGGCGCACACACTCATGTCTACACCTCTGTCATCGGCGGGCCGTCGCGACGCCGCCTCCTTCCACCCGGTTGCCGAACGTGGTGAGCCGGATGTCTCGACCCGGCAGCGCCGAGCGTGCGGCGACAACAACACTGCCGCGCGTCGAAGACGCGACCACGGAACGCACGAAGCGCCCCTGCATTGCTGACTAGAGTTGGACAGATGACGACGTCTCGAGGCGGACAACGGGTCGCGGTGGTTACCGGCGCCAGCGCCGGGATCGGCGAAGCGACCTCGAGAACGCTTGCCCGGCAAGGGTTTCACGTGGTCTGCGTGGCGCGCAGGGAGGCGCCCATCAAGGCCCTCGCCGAGGAGATCGGCGGTTCTGCGATTGTGGCGGACGTCACTTCCGAGGAGGCGGTGGCGGCCCTCGCCGGTGCGTTGGACCGCGTCGACGTGCTGGTCAACAACGCCGGTGGCGCCCGCGGACTGGAACCCGTCGCCGATGCCGACATCGCCCACTGGCGCTGGATGTGGGAGTCCAACGTGCTCGGCACCCTGCTGGTGACGCGCGCGTTGCTGCCGAAACTGATCGACTCCGGCGACGGGCTCATCGTCACCGTCACCTCGATCGCCGCGGTGGAGATCTACGACAACGGCGGCGGATACACCTCGGCCAAACACGCACAGGGGGTCCTGCACCGCACGCTGCGTAGCGAGCTGCTCGGAAAGCCCGTGCGGCTCACCGAAGTGGCGCCTGGCATGGTGAAGACCGACTTCTCGCTCAACCGGTTCGAAGGCGACGAGCAACGTGCCGCGAAGGTGTACGACGGGGTAACTCCGCTCGTCGCCGAGGACATCGCCGACGTGATCGGGTTCGTGGCGTCGCGCCCGTCGCATGTCGACCTGGACCTGATCGTGGTGCGGCCGCGGGATCAGGTCAGCGGCGCCAGCGGCTCTCGCTTCAACCGCCGCTGATTTCTTGCGCCCAAACGAACAAACGGGCGACAAAGCGCGAGTGGGTCCCGCCATTTCGTCGATCTCGGCGAGAAGCGGTGTGGCGTAACTAGCCCCCGGGGCGGCCGTTCACCGGCTGCGGCGCGCCCGACGGGGTGGCCGGAACGGTGCTCGGCAGCTGCGGCCTGTTCTGCTCCGACAGCGCCGACATCGACTTCCACTCCTCCCACGGCATGGCCCAGTCCCAGATGTCGCCGTCGGCGTAGGACAACTGGATGCGCGTGCCGGTAACCTCCACCGGGTCGCCGTACATTGCGCTGTGGAAGTACTGCTCGGCATCCTCGAGCGACAGGTTGATGCAGCCGTTGGTGACGTTGCTGCTGCCCTGCGCGCCGAGGCTCGCCGGGTTGGCGTGGATGAACTCGCCGTTGTTGGAGATTCGCACCGACCACCGCTCGCGCAGGTTGTAGTAACCGGCGGCCGGGTTGCTCATGTAGAAGTCCTCGTACTTCTCGGTGACGACGTGAATGCCACTGCGCGTGACGTTGCGATCCAGGTCGCCCTCCCCGTAGCTGCACGGGATGTCCATCATCGTCGCGCCGGAAGCGTCCTCCACTCGAAGGCGGTGCGACGACGCCTCGGCCTTGACCACCTGCCTGCGGCCGATGGTGAAGTCGAGCGAGGAGTCGGCTGCGCCGTAGGCGTCGGCACCGAACTTCACCCCGTAGAACCTGGCGTCCACCCGCACGGTGGTCCCGGGCTCGAAGTACTCCCTGCTGCGCCAGTGCAGTCGTGATCCGGCGGCCTCGTCGGGCAGCCACGCCCAGCTGCCCTCGGTGGGCGGGTTGGTGGCCACCGACAGCGCCTTCTCGACCGTCGCCCGGTCCTCCTCGCCGATCGAGGCGTCGAACTGCAGGATGACGGGGGCCGCGACACCGACGGTCTGCCCGTCGGCCAGCTGGAAGCGGCCGTTGACCTGGATGGCCGGGTCGAGCGTGGTGAACTCACCCTTGACGGGAACGGCCCTACCGTCCTCCCCGACCGCCGAGCCGGACCAACTGTAGGTCACGCCGTAGCCGAGTGGCTCACTCACGGTGAAGACGTTGCGGTCCTGGTTCAGCGCACCGGCGACGACCTTGCCCTCGGCGTTCTTCAGCGCCACCCGCTGGAACCAGCCGCCGCTGACCTCCACCCGCACGGGATCAGTGGGCGAGACGTCGGTGGCGGAGGTGGCCGGTTCGAACGCCACGGACGCCGACGCCGGCGCCTGCGCCGGCTCGCCGGGGTTGCTGATCGACCGGCTACACGCGGCCAGCGCACCGGGCGCGACGAGTCCGACCGCCAGAGCGGTCAGGGCGCGCCGCCGATTCACGGGCGGCAGCTTGTCGGCGTCGGTCACGTGTACCCAACATACCTAGCCGGGCTTCGCCCCATCCCGACGGGCATGCTGCTGCTGGTGTCGCTGGGGGCTTCGGTCCGGACGGGATGAAGACCCTGGTCGAAACGTGTCGATCGGGTGTATGAACCGCATAGCGCGGTTGGTAGGCCTGCTGGCCGCCCGTCCGAACCGGAGCCCAATGATGACCGTAGCGCGCTGTGCCGGCGATGTCTTGTCCGATCACACGATCTTCGAGGTGGAGTCGATCGACCGCATGTATCTCAACGTGCGGGTGCCGCGGTTGGCCTATGGCGCCGGGGTGCAGGGCTTCTTCGTCGGCCACCGCGGCCACCACTACGCGTCGACGGCATTGATGGATCCGATGACCAAGGCGTTCGTCGCCGACATCCACGGCTTCATCGCCGCGCGCGGGCTGGAGTTGGTGTCCTTCGGCAAGGAACGCAAAGACGACGTCGCCCAGCAGTTCCTGGCCGCGTTCGCCGGCACCGAGGGGGTGTTGTTCGTGGGCCGGGCGCAGGAGAAGGCGCTGGTGTGGCGCACCCAGCGCCGCTACAACCCCGCCACCGGGGAACCCTATGCCTGGCTGGTGCGCTCCACAGCGTTCATCAACTACTTCTATTTCTATTGCGTCGATGAGGATTTCGGCCCGTTCTTCATCAAGTTCGGCACGTACTTCCCCTACACCGCCAAGCTGTGCATCAACGGCAACGAGTGGGCCAAACGCCAGGCCGCCAAGGCCGGGATCGGATTCGAGGCCCTGGATAACGGGTTCGCCGCCGTCGATGACGTAGACCGGCTGCAGGCGATCTGCGACAGCCTCGGACCCGAGCGGATCGACGCGCTGCTGCGCAAATGGCTGACGATCCTGCCCAACCCGTTCACCAGCGAGGACGAGGCGGCCGGCTACCGCTACGAGCTGTCCATCCTGCAGGCCGAGTTCTCGCTGACCCAGATGCTCGACCGCCCGGTGTCGGGGCGGATCTTCTTTGAGCAGGTTCTGCACGACAACCTCGACATCGGCCGCCCCGACCACGTCGGGCTGATCTTCGACCGCCGCGTCATCGCCAAGGGCCGCGCCAAGACCCCGGGACGGTTCCGCACCCGGGTGATCACCAACGGGGTAACCCCGTCGCTGCACGTGGACTACAAGAACACCAAGGTCAAGCAGTACTACAAACAAGGGAGGGCGCTGCGCACCGAGACCACGATCAACGACCCCCACGATTTCCGGGTCACCAAACGGCTGACCAGCCTGCCCGAACTGCGGCAGATCGGCTTTTCCGCCAACCGGCGCCTGCTCGGCGTCCAAACCATCAGCCACGACCCGATCCGGGGCGCCCAGGCGTTCACCGATCTCACCGCCCCCGTCGTCACCTGTCAGAACACCCGAATCCCCGGACTGCGCTTCGGCGACGCCAGGGTGCACGCCCTGCTGCAGGCCTTGCTCGTCCACCGGCTCCTGGTCCACGGGTTCACCAACCGTGACCTGCGCACCTTGATCGCGCCCCTGCTCGGCAAGACCGCCGAGGACATCACCGCCGGCCAGATGACCTACGACCTGCGGCGCCTACGCGCCCACGGACTCATCGAACGCGTCCCCCGCACCCGCCGCTACACCGTGACTGACACCGGCCTGCAGCACGCGCTGCTATTCACCCACGCCCACGACCACCTGCTACGCACCGGGCTCGCCCAGGTCACCGACCCCAGTCCACCACGAACGTCCAAGTTGCGCAACGCAACTCGTGCATACCAAACCGCTTTCGACGAACTCACCCAGCAGGCTCAGCTCGCCGCCTGAACTCTTCGCGACTCCAACCACGTACTTGACTCAAGATTCACGGCTGCGCCGCTTAAGCTTCGCTAAAGCGTGTCGAACAACTGGTTGCGGTTGAGTCTGCGGAGTTGTAGGGCGGTTTGGTTGGGGTGGAGGAATTGGTTGAGGTAGAGGAAGCCTTCGTGGGCGGTGATCGTGGTTTCTGAGCGTGGTTTCGTAGTGGCGGTCGAGGCCGCGACGGTGTGTTTGAAGAAGCCGCCGTCGACCTCGGCGAAGGTCTCCAAGCGTGGTCGGACGCGCGATCGGGCAAGCGCAAAGGCAAGCGAGTCGGATTTCCCCGGTTCAAGAAGACCGGGGCTGTTGCGTCGTTTCGGCTGCGCAACAAACACCCCAACGGCAAACCCGCCGCGATCCGGATAGCCGGACCACAACAGGCCCCGCCGACCTGCACCCCGCCCGCCTGCACCCCGCCCGCCTGCACCCGGCCCGACCCGACGATGCCGGCGGCTGGGTCGGTGTGGACCGGGGCTATCGGCGTTTGTGGTGGCCGCCACCGCAGACGGCGCCGAGGCTGCCCGCACTGATGACGCGCCCAAGGCGCTGGCCACCGGCATCAAGCAGCAGCGCCGGTTAGCCAAGTCGTTGTCACGCAAGACACCATCGTGTCGCCAATGTGCGCCGCCATTTCCTGCACCAGGTATCGGGCGAGCTGGTCAAGACCCACGACCGGATCGTCATCGAGAACCTCAACGTGGCTGGCATGCTGGCCAATCACCGCAATGGCCCGCGCCATCTCCGATGCCGGCTGGTCGCAATTCGCCCGGATGCTGCGCTACAAGCAGGCGTGGCGCGACGGGCAGCTCCTCGAGGCCGACCGCTGGTATCCTTCGACCCGCCTATGTCCCGAATGCGGCGTCGTCGACAGCGCGATGACGCTGGCCGATCGGGCAGCGACACCAACGCGGCTGGCAATCTGGCCCGCTGGGGCCACGCCCATCACGACGACCTTCATCGATCCCCGGACCCCCAAGCAGCAGGCCGGGCACCCAATGCCCGCCGACGAGCCGGCTCTGGCCAACACCCCCGTGTCCACCGACGCCCGAGAAGGGCGGCGCCGAACACACACCACCGTTGTTCGACACGCTTTAGACAGCGCAGCCGACCAGCGTAGGTTCGGGTGTGAGTTCGATCCCGAAGGTGTTGCGCACACCTTCTCGCACCGTCCTGGCCAGCGCGATGACGTCTTCGGTGGTGGCATGCCCCCGATTGGTCACAGCGAGCGCATGTTTGGTCGAGAGCCGGGCCGGGGCGCCGTCACCGGGGTAGCCCTTCCCGAAGCCCGCATGCTCCACCAGCCAGCCGGCGGCGAGCTTCAGCCCGTCCGCCGCGGGGTAGCTGGGCACCGGGCCGTCCACCGCCGCGGCGAGGCGTTCGTAGTCCGCCGTCGTGACCACCGGGTTGGTGAAGAAGGATCCGACGCTCCAGGTGTCGCGGTCGGGTTCGTCGAGCACCATGCCCTTACCGCGGCGCAGCGCCAGCACCGTTTCGCGCACCGCAACCGGATCGGCGTGGCCGCCCGGCTCCACGTGGAGCGCCCGGGCCAGTTCGCCGTAGCGCAGCGGCACGCTGCGTCCCTCGACGTCGAGTGCGAACTCCACCTCGAGCACGACGGCGTGGCGGGAGTGCTTCAGCACGCTGGTGCGGTATCCGAACGCCATGGCCTCCGACGTCACCCAGTCGTCGCGGCCGGTGCGGCGGTCGAACAGCCGGACCCGACTGATGGTGTCGGCGACCTCGGACCCGTAGGCGCCCACGTTCTGGACCGGTGTCGCCCCTGCCGAACCGGGGATACCCGACAGGCACTCCAGACCGCCGAGGCCGTGCGCCAGCGCGGTGACCACCACGTCGTCCCAGTTCGCTCCCGCCTCCGCGCGCACGATGCCGTCGGTCACGGTGATCTCGCTGTTGGCCACGCGGACCACGGTGAGGTCGTCCATGTCGTCGGCCAGCACCACGTTCGAGCCCCCGGCGAGGATCAGCGCATCACGGCTTACGGGGGCGCGCAGTGCGGCGAGGAGCTGTTCGGTGCTGCTCGCGGTGATCAGCCGACGCGCGACGGGCCCGATCCGCAGCGTGGTCAGCGGGGCCAGCGCGACGTCGGCTTGGATGTCTGCGCCCGCGAGTTCCTGACCGGCCACGGGCGGTAACGGTAGCCTGGCCAGCTATGCCGCGCTCATTCGACTTGGCCGCCGACTACCAGGGGACCGTCGAAGAGGTCCACCGCGCGCTGCGCGACGAACGGTACTGGCTGGCGCGGCTGGCGGACTCCGGCGCCGACCACGCGACGCTCGACGGGCTGTCCGTCGGCGACGACGGCAGCGTCGACGTCACCACCACCCAGGTCCTGCGCGCCGACCGGTTGCCCGGCGTGGTGGCGCAGTTCCACCGTGGCGACTTGTCCATCCAGCGTGAGGAGAGGTGGACCGGGGTGCAGGACGGACGCGCCACTGCGAGCGTCACCGGCTCCATTCCCGGAGCCCCGGTCTCGCTGACCGGGACGGCGGTGTTGTCGCCCAGCGGCACGGGCGGGTCCCGGCTGGAGCTGAAAGTCACCGTGGAGGTGCGCGTGCCGCTCGTCGGCGGGAAAATCGAAAACTTCATCGGCAACGGCCTGGTCGATCTGATCATCGCCGAACAGCGCTTCACCACGGTGTGGATCACCGAGAACGTCTGACCCGACGCGTACCGTAAGTGGCCATGGGACGGCGGATGGAGGACACCGTCGTCTTCGACGCGCCCGCCGCGCACATCCACCAGCAGTTGACCTCCGAGGACTATTGGTGCGCACTGACCGAGGTGTACCGCGCGCTCAACCCGCGTACCGAGCTGACGCTGTTCCGCTCTGACGCCCGTGGCACCGACATCGCGCTGCGCCAGGTGATGCCGCGCGACGACCTGCCGCCGATTGCCCGCAAGGTGATGCCGGTCGACGTGGTGATCACCCGCGAACAGCACTTCGATCCGTTCGACGACGCGTCCGCGCGCGCCGAGGGCACCTTCACCGCAGTGATGCCGCACGCGCCGGGCCGGCTCGACGGCCGCTACCAACTGGCCGACACCCCGACCGGCAGCCGATTACTCGTGTACAGCAGCTGCAAGGTCTCCATCCCGCTGGTTGGCGGCACCCTCGAAGACCTCATCCTGACCAACATGCGAATCCTCTTCGACGGTGAGCGACGCTTCACCGCCGGACGGGTCTCCGACCGACGCTGACACCGATGACGCACCGTCCGACCACCCCGATCGGCGTTCCGACCCGGGGCACCACCGGCCACAACCGGCTACGCCGCAGCGATCGCTGGCTGGTGCACTCTGCGCGGGTCCGCACCGCGTTGCTGTCGGCCGCCGAACCGCTCGTCGTCGACCTCGGCTACGGCGCGCTGCCGGTCACCACCCTGGAATTCGCGTCGCGGCTGCGGTCGGTGCGCCCCGACGCGCGGGTGGTCGGCCTGGAGATCCACCCCGGGCGGGTCGCTGCCGCCCGCGCCGCTGCGGCGACGGACGTGGAGTTCGCGCTGGGTGGCTTCGAACTGGCCGGGCTGCGGCCGGTGCTGGTGCGCGCGTTCAACGTGCTGCGCCAGTACCCGGTCGACGCCGTCGCCGGGGCGTGGGGAGTCATGCAGAGCCGGCTGGCGCCGGGCGGGCTGATCGTCGACGGCACCTGCGACGAGCTCGGGCGCCGCTGCGCCTGGGTGCTGCTCGACGCCGTCGGCCCGGTCAGCTTCACGCTGGCCTGCGATCCATTCGCCATCGCGCGTCCGTCCGATCTCGCCGAACGCCTGCCCAAGGTGCTGATCCACCACAACGTGGCCGGTCAGCGCATCCACGGGCTGCTCGCCGCCGCCGACCGGGCATGGGCCGGCGCGGCGGGCCACGGCGTGTTCGGCCCGCGGATCCGCTGGCGCGCGATGCTCGATCTGCTCGCCGGCGAAGGGTTTGCGGTCGAGCCGCCGCGACGCCGGATGCGCGACGGGGTGCTCACCGTGCCGTGGGCGACGGTCGCGCCGGCGGGCGCGCCATAGGGCCGGGTCGCGCCGGCGGGCGCGCCATAGGGCCGGGTCGCGCCGGCGGGCGCGCCATAGGGCCGGGTCGCGCCCGTAGGCTGAGTTCATGCGGATCGCGTGCGCACAGATCGCCGCGGGCACACACCCTGCGGCGAATCTCGAGGTGGTGGAGCACTTCACCGGTCGGGCTGTCGACGCCGGTGCCGAACTCGTGCTGTTCCCGGAGGCGACGATGTGCCGGTTCGGCGTCCCGCTGGCACCGGTCGCCGAACCGCTCGACGGACCGTGGCCGACGGCGGTGAGGTCGATCGCCGACCGGGCCGGCGTCACCGTCGTCACCGGGATGTTCACCCCCAGCGGCGATGGTCGGGTCCTCAACACGCTGCTCGCAACCGGCGGCGGAGTGGACAGCCACTACCACAAGATCCACCTCTACGACGCGTTTGGTTTCCGCGAATCCCGCACTGTCGCAGCGGGTTCGGAGCCGGTCACGATCACCGTCGGCGGTGTCGTGGTGGGCCTCACGACGTGTTACGACATCCGCTTCCCTGAGCTCTACGTCGAGCTGGCGCGTCGCGGTGCCGAGCTGATCACCGTGCACGCCTCATGGGGTGCCGGCCCGGGGAAGCTCGACCAGTGGACACTGCTGGCGCGTGCCCGCGCGCTGGACGCCACCGGATACCTGGCCGCCGTCGACCAGGCCTACCCGGATGACGAGGTGGCCGCCTCCGGACCGACCGGGATCGGCGGCAGCCTGGTCGCATCGGCGACCGGTGACGTGGTGGTCAGCGCAGGCGCCGAGCCCGAGCTACTGGTCGCCGACCTCGACCTCGACGCCGCACGCACGGTGCGCGAGACCATCGCGGTGCTGAGCAACCGCGCGGAAGCCCACTCACCCGGTACGGCAGAATCGCGGGCGTGACTGATCCCTGGGCCCGTCCGGCCGACCAGCAGCCAGTCCCTACTTCCCCGCCGTTCCCGCAGGGTGCGCCGCCGTCGGCACCCGGTGCCGGCGCAGAACCGCCGAAGGAACGCGGCTCGGTGCCGGCCAAGGTCAAGGACATGTTCAGCGATCCGCTGTCGATCGTGCTAGCCGTCGTCGTCGTGGTGGCGCTCATGGCGGCCGGTCTGCTCGGTGGCGAACTGTACGCGCGCAACCGCGCCGACGACGTGGTCTCGCGGGTGGTGTCCTGCATCGTCGAAGATCAGGCCACGGCATCGTTCGGCGCGATGCCGCCGTTCCTGCTGCAGCACATGACCGGCCACTACACAAACATCAACATCGAGACGGCGGGTAACCAGATCCGCAACGCCCAAGGTATGAAGGTCGGCATCGACATCGAGGATGTCCGTCTGCAGGACTCCGCGAACTCCAGTGGCAGCATCGGCTCGCTGGCCGCGAACATCACCTGGTCCTCGGAGGGCATCACCCAGACGGTGCAGGACGCGATCCCGCTGTTCGGCAGCTTCCTGACCGGGGTGAGCACCAACCCGTCGGGCGGCACCATCGAGCTCGAGGGCGCGCTCGGCCACATCACGGCCAAACCCGAGGTGTCCAACGGCGGCATCACGCTACAGGTCCAGGAGCTGACCGGGCTCGGGTTCACGCTGCCGCGCGAGGCCGTGCAGCCTGCGCTGAACGCATTCACCGCCGGGCTGACGGAGAACTATCCGATGGACATCAAGGCGCAGAGCATCGAGGTGACCGAGACCGGTATCACGGCGCTGTTCTCGACACAGAACGCAGCGATCCCCAAGGGTAGCGAGGACCCCTGCTTCAACGGGGTCTGAGCTAACGGGGGCTGAGCTAACGGGGGCTGAGCTAACGGGACCTGAGGTAACGGGGGCTCTGAGGTCAGCCCAGGTGGTCGAGCACGGCGCGGGTGCCCGAAAGGCCCAACCGGGTCGCACCCGCGTCGAGCATCGCGATCGCGTCGGCGGCGGTGCGGATGCCGCCGCTGGCCTTGACCTCGACCTGCGGCCCGACCGCCGCAACCATGATCTCGACCGCACCCGCCGAGGCCCCGCCGTACGGGTGGACGCCCGTGGAGGTCTTGACGTATTGGGCGGCGGCGGCCTTGGCGGCCAGGCATGTGTCCACCAGCACGTCACGCCCGCCCTGTTCGAGCAGCGCGGCCGATTCCACGATCACCTTGAGCACGGTGCCCTCGCCGATCGCGGCGCGCACCGCGGCGATGTCGGCGCGCACCGCCTCCATGTCACCGGCCAGCGCGGCTCCGACGTCGATCACCATGTCGATCTCCTCAGCACCCGCGGCGACGGCGAGCGCGGCCTCGTGCGCCTTGACGGCCGACAGGTGCTTACCGGACGGGAAGCCGACCACGGCCGCGATCTTCGCCGTGAAGGGGCGGGCATGAACGGCGGCGGTCACCATCGACGGGGACACGCAGGCCGCGTAGACGCCGAGTTCCTCGGCCTCCTGCACAAGCATCGCGACGTCGCCCTCACTGGCCTCCGGCTTGAGGAGCGTGTGGTCGACGAGTGCGGCCACCCGTTCGCGGGTCCACCTGCTCATCAGAACGGCTCTTCGGTACCGCCGGGATTGCATCCGGCGGCGAGCATCTGCTCGACGGGTACTTCCGGCCGCCACGGCTCGAGGTTCCAACTGCTCTTCCCTGGTGCCGCGAACTCGGCGAACTGCCAGTGGCAGTCGAACTGTTCGCGCATACCGGGAATCGCGGCCTCAGGTGAGGCGGCGAGCACCTCCGCCCAGGCGTGGTCGGCTTCGACGGCGGTGGCTACCTGGCCGGCAGCCTGCCTGCCCGCCGCCGTCGGATAGACGCGCAGGCTCGACAGGTCGCCCCACTTCGCCCACGTGACGCGGTCGATGTACGGCGGCGGTGGGGCGGGTTGCGCCGAGGCGACGGGTGCAGCGGCGACCTGCAGGGCCATCGAGAGGGGCAGCAACAGAGCCGCCGTCACGGCGGCGACAGAGATGCGCACCGAGCTACCGCGACTTTCCCTGGATCTCGAGGATCTTGGGCCGCACATCGACGAGGTAGACACCAGCCGCACAGGCGCAGACCGCGGCGCCGAACGCGTCGCGGAACAGCAGGAGGATCAGCACACCGCCGCCCAGGATCGCCAGCCATACCGGCTTGGTGAGTTTCCCGGCCGCTGTGTAGGCGTCGGGGCGCTGGATCGCGGCGTGGACGAAGGAGTACACGCCGACGACCAACACGATGAGGACGAGACCCAGGATGATGACGCCCGCAAGGTCGGCAAGTATCACCTCACCACCCTATGCGGGCGTCCTGCTGTGGTCGAATCCGACTTACTTCTGGGTGACCTTCTTGGCCGGAGCCTTCTTGTCCGGAGCCTTCTTGGCGGGGGCCTTCTTCGCCGGCGCCTTCTTGGCGGCCGTCTCGACCGGCTCGGCGACCTGCTCGGTCTTCGTCGGCAGCTCGACGCCGACCAGCTTGGCGGCGCGCTCCCCGACGGCACGGGTCTGCGTCGCCACGTTGCCCAGGGCCTGCTCGGTCAGCTCGACGGCCTGGTCGGTGTAGCTCTCGACGCGGTTGGCGGCGTCGGTGAGGCCGGGCTGGCTGCGCAGGCGCTCGAGTGCGGCTTCGCCACGTTCGACGAGCTTGGCGTAGGCGCTCTGCGCGGCCTCGGCGTAGCCCTCGGCGGCGCGGCGCAGCTCGTCGGCGGTCAGCCGCTCACGGAGCTCGGTGACCTGTGTCGGAAGCTCTTCCTGCAGCTTGGTGATGCGGGCTCGGCTCTCTTCGACGCGGCTGTTGGCGTCCGAGCGCGCTTCTTCGGCGCGGTCACGCAGGCTCGCGACGATCTCGTTGACGGTGGCCAGCGCGAGGTCGGCGGCGCCGACCGCGGCGAGCAGCGGGGCCTTGAGGTCTTCGATGTCGACCTGGGGGTTCTTCTCAGCCATGTTGAATGTCCTTTCCGGGATCTTGAGGTGTGCTTTCTCGTGTGCGTTGGATCGGGTCGCCATTGCTCTGTTCGTCTTCAGTCGTCGGCTCCTCGTCTACTTCACTGTCGGCTACTACTTCACTGTCGGCTACTACTTCACTGTCGGCTACCTCGTTCTGCCGGGAGAACGAGGTGTAGATGTCGAGCAGCACCTGCTTCTGCCGCTCGGTGATCGCCGTGTCGTTGATGATGGCGTCGCGGACCTGTCCGGCTTCGCTGGGTTCGAGGATCCCGGCTTGCACGTAGAGCACTTCGGCCGAGACCCGCAACGCCTTGGCGATCTGGTTGAGCACGTCGGCGGACGGTTTCCGCAATCCCCGCTCGATCTGGCTGAGGTAGGGGTTGCTGACCCCCGCCTTCTCGGCCAGCTGCCGCACCGACACCTGCGCCGCTTCTCGCTGGCTCCGGATGAAACTTCCGATGTCCTGCGCGGCGTTGGTCACCACAGCGGCAAGATTCTCGTCCTGCGACATGGGTGACGACCCCCTCGAAACACGAGCATCCGATCGACGACATCGTCAACCGTACGCGGGGGTGCTAACTGTTGCAAGCGCTAGCTAGCGCAGGTCAGAACAGTAGCTGAGCTATCGAGTAGATGACCAGGCCCGCCAGCGACCCGACCACGGTGCCATTGATCCGGATGAACTGGAGGTCGCGGCCGACGTGCAGCTCGATGCGGCTGCTGGCCTCGTCGGCATCCCAGCGCTCGACGGTGTCGGTGACGATCGTGGTGATCTCGGCGCCGTATTCGCCGACCACGTGCTGCGCACCGCGGATGACCCAGTTGTCCACCTTGTCGCGCAGTTCGGCGTCGTCGCGCAAACTCTCTCCGATGCGCATGACGGAGTCCGCTATCCGCGCGCGCAACGTCGACGACGGATCGTCGACCGATTCCAGGATGATGCGCTTGGCGGCGCCCCACGCCGTCTCGGCCGCCCGCGCCACCTCGTCGCGCGCCATGATCTGCTCTTTGACGTTCTCCGCGCGCTGAATGGTGGCCTCGTCGCTCTGCAGATCGTCGGCGAACTCGAACAGGAACTTGGTGGCCGACCGGCGCAGTTCGTGGTCGGGGTTGCGGCGCACCTTGTCGGTGAAGTCCATCAGCTCGCGGTGGATCCGGTCCCCCACCAGGTGGTCAACCCAGCGCGGCGACCACTGCGGCGAGTCGCGCTCGATGACCCGCTCGATGACCTCTCCTGCGTTCAGCGACCATTCGAACGCCCGGTCGGCGAGCAACTGGATCAGCGCTTCCTGGCGGCCCTCATGCAGCAGCTGCGAGAGCACCCGACCCACCGGCGGCCCCCACTGCGGTTCGGCGATGCGCTTGACGATCATCCGGTCGAGCACCTGCTGGACGTCTTCGTCGCGCAACATCTCCACCAGCACCCGCAGCACGTTGGAGGCTTCCGTGGCGACGCGTTCGGCGTGCGACCGCTCAGCCAGCCACTTGCCCAACCGGCCTGCAACCTCGGCGTCGCGCAGTTTGGTCTCGACATTCTCCGGCGACAGGAAGTTCTCTCGGATGAACTCGCCCAGACCCTCGCCAAGCTGGTCCTTCTTGCGTTTGATGATCGCGGTGTGCGGGATCGGGATGCCCAGTGGGTGCCGGAACAGCGCGGTGACCGCGAACCAGTCGGCGAGTGCACCCACCATGCCGGCCTCCGCGGCGGCGCGCACATACCCGACCCACGGGGCGGCCCCCTGGGACTGTGCCCAGGTGCAGAGCAGGAAGATCACCGTGGCGCTGAGCAGGAAGGCCAGTGCGACGGATTTCATGCGCCGCAGGCCGCGACGGCGTTCGGCGTCGGCGGCCGAGTCCGCGCCCGCTATCGCCTCGGCGAAGCTGGGCCGTTCGGACCGCTGTGTAGGTACCACGGGTTCCATCATCCGCCATCGGTGAATCGGCAGTGCGCTCCGACGCGGCTGTCGACGCCCATCCGCCGTAGTATCGAGACGGACTAGTGAACGGGACTACGGGGATAGTGACACAACAGACCCCGCCTTTGGCGGTCAAGACCGATGGTCGGAAGCGGCGCTGGCACCAGCACAAGGTCGAGCGTCGCAATGAATTGGTCGACGGCACCCTCGAAGCGATCCGCCGCCGGGGCAGCAACGTCAGCATGGACGAGATCGCCGCGGAGATTGGTGTTTCCAAGACCGTCCTGTACCGCTACTTCGTCGACAAGAACGACCTCACCACCGCGGTGATGATGCGGTTCGCCCAGACGACGCTGATCCCCAACATGGCCGCCGCGCTGATGTCGAACCTGGACGGCTACGACCTGACCCGCGAGATCATCAAGGTCTACGTCGAGACCGTGGCCAACGAGCCCGAGCCGTACCGCTTCGTGATGGTGAACAACTCGGCGAGCAAAAGCAAGGCCGTCGCCGACTCCGAGCGGATCATCGCCCGCATGCTCGCGGTGATGCTGCGCCGCCGGATGGCCGGGGCCGGGATGGACACCGGTGGCGTCGAGCCGTGGGCCTACCACATCGTCGGCGGCGTGCAGCTGGCCACGCACTCGTGGATGTCGCATCCACGGATGAGCGCCGACGAGCTCATCGACTACCTGACGATGCTGTCGTGGAGTGCGTTGTGCGGCATCGTCGAAGTGGGCGGGTCGCTCGAGAAGTTCCGTTCCGAACCGCACCCGTCCCCGATCCTGCCTCGCCGATCGATGGAGCAATGAGCCGGGAACACGATCCGGCACCGTGGTCACACGATCCACATGTCCACCTCCGGTTCGGTCCGGGCGACAAGGTGGCCGACAGCGACTCCTCCGCGACACCCATTCGGTACTGCTAATTCCTGCAGGGCATGGACACCGCGGGCAACGGCGGCATCGTCAAACCCATTGTGGGAGCAGCCCACCGAGGAGGGCGCCTGGTCCGGCCGGACGTGTGGGGTGCGAACTATGACGAGATCAACGCCTTCGAGCACGAAATCGTCGACGGCGGCGCGTCGATCGTCACGGTGGCGGTGCTCAACAACAGTGCGCTCGGCGCTCAGTACGTGTAGAAGCCTTGGCCCGACTTCTTGCCCAGCTGGCCGGCCTCGACCATGCGCAGCAGCAGCGGCGGCGGCGCGTAGTGGCCGTCCTTGAGCTCGTCGAACATCGCGTCGGCGATCAGCTTCATGGTGTCCAGGCCGATCAGGTCGCTCAACCGCAGCGGACCCATCGGATGAGAGAGCCCGGCCACGATCGCCTTGTCGACGTCCTCGGCCGTCGCGAAGCCCGCCTCCACCATCCGGATCGCCGACAGCAGATACGGCACCAGCAACGCGTTCACCACGAAACCGGAGCGGTCGCTGCAGCGCACCACCTGCTTACCCAGCACATCGCCGGCGAACCGCTCCACCCGCTCGATTGCCGCATCCGACGTCACCAGCGTGCCGACGAGTTCCACCAGTGGCAGCACCGGTACCGGATTGAAGAAGTGCAGGCCCAGCACGCGGCCCGGATTCCGCGTCGCCGCAGCGAGTTTCATGATCGGAATGCTGGAGGTGTTCGACGCCAGCACCGCATCGGGGTCGCTGATGACCTCGTCGAGCTCGGCGAACACCTTGCTCTTGACCGCCACGTCTTCGATGATCGCCTCGATCACCAGTTGACGGTCGGCCATATCGGCGAGGTCGGTGGTGAAGCTCAGTTTCGCCAGCGCCGCCGACTTCTCCCGGTCGGTGACCTTGCCCGCGCTCACACCCCGCTCGAGCGATTTGGTGATCCGGTTGCGGCCGGCCGTGACGAGCGCGTCGGTGGTCTCGAAGACCAGCACGTCGACACCGGCGCGGGCCGACACCTCGGCGATGCCTGCGCCCATCTGCCCGGCGCCGATGACGCCTACTCGTTCGATCGGATTGCTCACTGCTGAACTTCCTTCTGTCGTGCGGCAGGCCCCGCCCAACACTTCTGGGCGGGGCCTGCGCTGTGAACTGTGCCGATCAGGCGATCAGTGAAACTGTCCCTCTTCGGTCGAACCGGTCAGCGCCGTGGTCGAGCTGGTCGGGTCCACGGTGGTGGCAATCCGGTCGAAGTAGCCGGCACCGACCTCGCGCTGGTGCTTGGTCGCGGTGTAACCGCGCTCCTCGGCGGCGAACTCGCGCTCCTGCAGCTCGACGTAGGCGGTCATCTGGTTGCGGGCGTAGCCGTAGGCCAGATCGAACATCGAGTAGTTGAGGGCGTGGAAGCCGGCCAGCGTGATGAACTGGAACTTGAAGCCCATCGCGCCCAGTTCCTTCTGGAACTTGGCGATCGTGGCGTCGTCGAGGTGCTTGCGCCAGTTGAACGACGGCGAGCAGTTGTAGGCCAGCATCTGGTCCGGGAACTCGGCCTGCACGCCTTCGGCGAACTTGCGGGCCAGCTCCAGGTCCGGGGTGCCGGTCTCCATCCAGATCAGGTCGGAGTAGGGCGCGTATGCCTTGGCGCGGGCGATGCACGGCTCGATGCCGTTGCGCACCCGGTAGAAGCCTTCCTTGGTCCGCTCACCGGTGATGAACGGCTCGTCGCGCTCGTCGACGTCGGAGGTGATCAGCGTGGCGGCCTCGGCGTCGGTACGGGCGATGACGACGGTCGGCACGTCGGCGACGTCGGCGGCCAGGCGAGCCGAGGTCAGCGTGCGGATGTGCTGCTGGGTCGGGATCAGCACCTTGCCACCGAGGTGGCCGCACTTCTTCTCCGAGGCCAGCTGGTCCTCCCAGTGCGAGCCCGCGACACCTGCGGCGATCATCGCCTTCTGCAGCTCGTAGACGTTGAGCGCACCACCGAAGCCGGCCTCACCGTCGGCGACGATCGGGACGAGCCAGTTCTCGACAGAGGTGTCGCCTTCGACCTTGGCGATCTCGTCCGCGCGCAGCAGCGCGTTGTTGATGCGGCGGACCACCTGCGGCACCGAGTTGGCCGGGTAGAGGCTCTGGTCTGGGTAGGTGTGGCCGGACAGGTTCGCGTCACCGGCAACCTGCCACCCGGACAGGTAGATGGCCTTCAGGCCGGCACGGACCTGCTGGACGGCCATGTTGCCGGTCAGCGCGCCGAGGGCGTTGACGAACTCCATGTCGTGCAGCTGGTTCCACAGCACCTCGGCGCCGCGGCGGGCCAGCGTCTGCTCCTCGACGACGCTGCCCTGGAGGGCGACTACGTCTGCTGCGGAGTACTCGCGGGTGATGCCCTTCCAGCGGGGATTGCTGTCCCAGTCCTTCTGGATCTCTTCGGGGGACTTCGGCGTGCCAACGGTCGACATGGGTCGAGCTCCTTCGTTTACTTGCACCGCTGCCGGCGCGGCCGGAGTTCCCGGCTTGTTAACACCCGCAGGGATTCACTGCCTTGCTAATTCGAGGATGCCCTACGCCATAACCGCAGGTCCACCCGTTTCAATCGTGAATTTTTGCCAAGACACCCGCGGAACTTGCAAATGTTGCGAAGTCCTGAACGGCTTGACCGGTTCAGTAGCTACTGGCCGGTAACCTGTTTCCGCTGGTCAGTACGCCCGTACTGTTAAACCGGGAACGTCATAGCGGGAAGATACAGGCGACGGCTTTGGTCTCCTCACCGACGGCATATGTGAGCGTTGTAACAGTCCGGTCCGTCAGATCTGCGCCGAACTTTTCGGTCGAACCGGGCGGATGAACGTGCGAGACGATCTCCAGCTTGTCCCCGAGCGCCACCGGGAGGTTGTGTTCGATGGTCGCCCGCAGCGGCGCCTGCAGCAGCTCGGGATGGTTGTGGAGGTATTCCTCGACCACCGACCAATACACCGAGTTGTTCATGTGGTCGAAGATGTCGATGTCGCTGACCCGGACCGGGTAATCGCGGATCTCGTGGGCGTCGTCGCGTGCGCCGGCACTCAGGTACGCCTTCCAACGCAGCCTGTCGACGTTGGTGGTGCGCTGCAACCCGGCGATGAAGTCGTCGCTGATGCGCGCCGGCCCCTGGGTCTCCCGGTTGATGTTGATCCAGAAGGCCTCGGACTCCATGAGGCCGCGACCGCGCTTCCCGTCGATGCGTACCCGCATCTCGCACCACCGGTTCGACGTCCCCGAGCACCAGCGCCGCAGCCGCAGCATGTCCTGGAACTCGATGGGACGGATCAGATCGATCATCGTGCGGCGCACGATCCAGAGCGGGTGGGTCTTCTCGTAGCCAAGCTCACGCAGGTGGTCGGTGCCGATGTCCTGGATATGACGCGTCGCGGCGTCGAACTTCAGCCGCCCGGTGCGGTCGACATCGGCGACCCGCAGCGGCCAGCCGGTGTCGAAGACGTCGGGGTGCGGATCCGGTACGGGCATCATGGTCTTGTTCAGTCCGGTGCTGCCTGTGGACCCGCCTGTTGGCGTCGTGCCGGTCACCTCTGGTCCTTCCTGACTACCTGGCTCGCGCGTTCGTGCCGGGCGCCCCGATACTGCCACAGCACCAGGTATGTGAAGACTGCAAAGGCCGTTATTCGCACTGTTGTTACGCTGGTTGACATGGCGAAAACGTTCGTGGGGTCGCGCATCCGGCAGCTTCGCAACGAACGCGGATACAGCCAGGCAGCCCTGGCGCAGATGCTCGAGATATCGCCGAGCTACCTCAACCAGATCGAGCACGATGTCCGCCCGTTGACCGTCGCGGTGCTGCTGCGCATCACCGAGGTGTTCGGCGTGGACGCCACCTTCTTCGCCTCCCAAGACGACACGCGGCTCGTCGCCGAACTTCGCGAAGTGGCGATGGACCGGGAACTGGGCGTCGAGGTCGACGTGTCGGAGATCGCCGACATGGTCATGGCGCATCCGACACTCGCCCGGGCCATGGTGAACCTGCACCGCCGCTACCGGCTGACCACCGCGCAGCTGGCCGCCGCGACCGAGGACCGCCTCAGCGACGGCAGCGGCTACAGTTCCGGATCCGGGTCGATCTCCATGCCGCACGAGGAAGTCCGCGACTACTTCTACCAGCGGCAGAACTATCTGCACGACCTCGACACCGCGGCCGAAGACCTCACCGTCCGCATGCGCATGCACCGCGGCGACCTCGCCGGCGAGCTGTCCAACCGCCTGTCGACTGTGCACGGCGTCCACATCGTGCGGCGCATCGACCTCGGGGACACGGTGCTGCACCGCTTCGAACCGGGCAGCAAGACACTCGAGATGAGCACCCACCTATCGGCCGGTCAGCAGGTGTTCAAGATGGCCGCCGAACTGGCCTACCTGGAATTCGGCGACCTCATCGACACGATGGTCGACGAGGGCATGTTCACCAGCGACGAGTCGCGCACCCTGGCCCGCCTCGGCCTGGCCAACTACTTCGCCGCCGCAACGGTGCTGCCCTATCGGCAGTTCCACGACGTCGCGGAGAACTTCCGCTACGACGTCGAACGGCTCTCGGCGTTCTATCAGGTCAGCTACGAGACGATCGGGCACCGGCTGTCTACGCTGCAGCGTCCGTCGATGCGCGGGGTGCCATTCTCCTTCGTCCGGGTCGACCGCGCGGGAAACATGTCGAAACGCCAGTCAGCGACCGGTTTTCACTTCTCGTCCAGCGGCGGCACCTGCCCGCTGTGGAACGTCTACGAGACCTTTGCCCACCCGGGCAAGATCCTGGTGCAGATTGCGCAGATGCCCGACGGCCGCAACTACATGTGGGTGGCGCGGACGGTGGAGCGCCGCGCGTCACGCTATGGTCAGCCGGGTAAGACGTTCGCGATCGGTCTTGGATGCGAGTTGCGCCACGCACAACGGCTGGTCTACTCCGAGGGATTGGATTTGAATGGTGGTCCCAATGTCCGAGCGACGCCCATCGGGGCCGGCTGCCGCGTCTGCGAGCGAGACAACTGCCCGCAGCGGGCATTCCCAGCATTGGGCCGCGCCCTCGACCTCGACGAGCACCGGTCCACGGTCTCGCCTTACCTGGTGAAGCAGCCATGACGCGCATCGCACCCGGCGGATTCTGGGAACTGGGGCCGCTGAACTGGGTGATCTCCAGGGCCGGCGCCCGCGCCATCCGCGCCCCGCGGTTCTCTCTCGTCGACGTGCTGGGCCAGCACCCGCTGCTGTTCCTGGCCTGGGGGCCGCAGGCTCTCATGCTGCTGGCATTCGGCAAGCTGTCGCGCCAGGACGCGGAGATCGTCATCCTGCGGGTGGCCCATCTGCGTGAGTGCGAATACGAACTGCAACAGCACCGTCGCCTGGCCCGTAGCCGTGGGGTCAACGCCGACCTGCAGGCGAGGATCTTCCAGGGTCCCGATGCTGAGGGCCTCACCGACCGGCAGCGAGTGCTCATCACCGCGACTGACGAGTTCGTCGTCACCCGAGGTGTGTCACCGCAGACGTGGGCAGTCCTCGCTCGGCATCTGACCAAGAAGCAGCTCATCGAATTCTGCCTGCTCGTCGCGCAGTACGACGGCCTGGCGGCGACGATCAGCACGCTTGGGGTGCCGCTCGACTTCCCGGACTGACCCGGGATTAGAGGTAGGTCACGCCCAGGACGACGATCGAGAACAGCACCGGCGAGACCGCCACACCCCACATGAACGTCGACCACACATGCTGCTTTCGCTGGGACCTGCGCCAGCCGAGGTAGCCAAGCGCGGCGCCCACCACGAACGACACCGCGGCGACCACCAGCACCCAGCTGCTGACGTCGGAGGTGTTGGTGGCCAGCGAGATCCCGATCAGCCACAGGATGTGACCGAGCACGAATCCGCCGACCCCGGCGACGACTTCGTTTCTCAAAAGTTGATCATGTGCCCGGCAAGCCCGTGGAAGGCCTCCTGCAGCGCCTCCGACAGCGTCGGGTGGGTGTGCACGTTGCGGGCCAGTTCGTTGGCGGTGAGGTCCCACTTCTGCGCCAGGGTGAGTTCGGGCAGCAGTTCGGAGACGTCGTGGCCGATGAGGTGGCCGCCGAGCAGCTCACCGTACCGTGCGTCGGCGATGAGCTTGACGAAGCCGGCGGGGGCGCCCATCCCGTGTGCCTTGCCGTTCGCGGTGAACGGGAACTTCGCCACCTTGACGTCGTAGCCCTCTTCGCGGGCCTGCTCTTCGGTCAGCCCGAAGCTGGCGACCTGCGGTTGGCAGAAGGTGGCGCGCGGCATCATTCGGTAGTCGCCGAACGCCAGCGTCTCCGCGCCGGCGATGGTCTCGGCGGCGACGACGCCCATCGCCTCGGCGACGTGGGCGAGCTGCAGTTTGGCAGTGACGTCGCCGATCGCGTAGATGTGCGGCTTGTTGGTGCGCATGTAGTCGTCGATGCCGATGGCCTTGCGCTCGGTCAGCTCGACACCGGCCGCCTCCAGGCCGTAGCCCTCGACGTTGGGTGAGAAGCCGATGGCCTGCAGCACCTTGTCGGCCTTGAGCTCCTGAGACTTGCCGTCCTTGCTCACGGTGACGGTGACCGAGCCGTCGCCCCCCTCGTCCTTGATCGATTCGACCTTGGTGCCGGTGATGATGTTGACGCCCAGCTTCTTGAACTGCTTCTCGATCTCCTTGGAGATTTCGGCGTCCTCGTTGGGCAGCGCGCGCGGTAGGAATTCGACGATCGTGACGTCGACGCCGTAGTTCTTCATCACGTAGCCGAACTCCATGCCGATGGCACCGGCGCCCGCGATGACGATCGAGCCGGGCAGCTCGCGCTCCATGATCTGCTCTTCGTAGGTGACCACGTTCTCCGACAGCGACGTGTTCGGCACGAGTTTGGTGCTGGCGCCCGTGGAGATGATCGCGTTGTCGAAGGTGACGGTTTCGGTGCCGCCTTCGTTGAGATCCACTTCGATCGTGTGGTCGTCGGTGAACTTCCCGTACCCGTGGATCTCGGTGATCTTGTTCTTCTTCATCAGGAAGTGCACGCCGGCGACGCGGCCCTCGGCGACCTTGCGGCTGCGGTCGAACGCGGCGCCGTAGTCGAACGTCGCCTCCCCGCCGATGCCGAAGGTCTTGGCCTCCTTGGTGAAGATGTGCGCCAGTTCGGCGTTGCGCAACAGTGCCTTGGAGGGAATACACCCCACGTTGAGACACACGCCGCCCCAGTACTTGGGTTCGACGACTGCGGTGTTCAGCCCGAGTTGGGCGGCGCGAATAGCCGCGACGTATCCGCCGGGACCGGCTCCGAGAACGACGACGTCATAGTGGGTCACCCTCACCACCCTAGTAGTGGTCGTGGCCGCTGTGTCAGCGTGCGATCCAGCCGAACACGTAGCCGCCGTAGAGCACGGCGGCGCCGGCGGTGGATGCCAGCGGTGCAGACACCAACGCGATCGCCAACGCGGAGCTGGTCGGCTTCTTGGCGATCATGGCGACGATCAGGCCGGCGACCGTGCAGCCGAGCAGGTACACCAGCACGGTGTACACGGGCCATCTCTTGTCGGGGTCCAGGTCGCCGACCCACCAGTAGTAGAGGGCGGCGCCGGCGGCGGCCGCCACCACCCACACCGCGGCGAGCACGAGCGCCAATACCCACCGCTTGAGGAACTGGTAGGAGCCGGGCAGAACGACCGGTTGCGCGGGCGGAACGATCATCGGCTCGGAGTCCGGTTCGAAATCGAGCGCCTGGTACGCGATCGGATCGGGCTCCCGGTCGAGGGTGAGCGTGGGTTCGGGCTTGCCCGCCAGCGGCGTCACCGGATCCAAGTGGCCGAACCCGCCGGTGTCGAACGTCGGCAGGTACGGCGACGTGGGCTCGCCCCCGGCGTGTTCGGCCTTGGCGGTGTCGTTTCCGTTGTCAGCCACCGTTGACCACCTCGATCAGCGCCAGTGCGCCCAACCAGCCCGGCGCAATGGCCAGCACGGACGCTCCCAGCGTGGTGACCCAGCGTCGGCCTGAGCACAGGATCATGAGCACGCCGGCCATGCTCGGCACGCCGACGACGAGCCCGATGACGATGTCGGGACGCACGGTGGCCGTGATGAGCAGCGTCGAGGTGACGGCGGCGACCAGTCCGACCGCGGCGCCGACCAGCATCGCACTGCTCAGCAGCCAGGGGCGGGGCAGCGGAATCACGCATTCGACGATAACGCCGCCGGGCGCCGTCACCCGTGCACGCGCGCGGCGCGCCTCCCGATTATCGGTCGCCCCGTGGAAAGGGGGACTCACCACCTGAGCTGACCGGCGACCGGCGACAATGGTCGAGTGGCTGACGACCCGTACCTGTGGCTCGAGGACATCACCGGCGACGACGCCCTGGACTGGGTGCGACGGCACAACGAACCGACCCTGGCCGACCTCGGCGGTGAGCGTTTCGAACTGATGCGCAGCGAGGCGCTCGAGGTGCTCGATACCGATGCCCGCATCCCGTACGTGCGGCGCCGTGGCGGGTATCTCTACAACTTCTGGCGCGATGCGGCCAACCCACGGGGATTGTGGCGGCGCACCACGTTGGAGAGCTACCGCACCGAGGAACCGGAGTGGGAGGTGCTCATCGATGTCGATGCGCTGGCCCGCGCCGACGACGAGAATTGGGTGTGGGCGGGCGCCGACGTCCTCGACCCCGACCACTCCCGCGCGCTGGTCAGCCTTTCCCGCGGCGGTGCGGACGCCGCGATCGTGCGCGAATTCGACATGAGATCACGCCAGTTCGTCGAGGGCGGCTTCGAGCTCCCGGAAGCCAAGACGGCGATCAGCTGGGAGGACGAGGATACCGTCCTGGTCGGCACGGAATTCGGCGACGGCGCACTGACCGAGTCCGGCTATCCGCGCCTGGTCAAGCGGTGGCGCCGCGGCACGCCGTTGGCCGAGGCGGAAACCGTATTCTCCGGCGATGCGACCGACGTCATCGTCACCGCGTCGGTGGACCGCACGCCCGGTTTCGAGCGGACCATGGTGCGCCGCGCCGTCGACTTCTTCAACGACGAGGTCTACGAGCTGCGTGACGGCGAACTGAGCCGCATCGACGCCCCGACCGACGCCACGGTGTCGGCGCACCGGGACTGGTTGCTCATCGAGTTGCGCTCCGACTGGGACACCGGCACCGAGCAGTACCGGGCGGGGTCGCTGCTCGCCGCGCATTACGCCGAATACCGCAACGGCACACAGCAACTGCAGGTGGTGTTCGAACCCGATGAGCACACGTGCCTGCACCACTATGCCTGGACCAGAGACCGACTCGTCGTGGTCACGCTCGCCGACGTCGCGAGCCGGGTCGAGGTGTACACCGCGGGTGAGTGGACCTCGCAGCCCGTTCCCGGCTTGCCCGACAACACCAACACCGTCGTCGTCGCCGCCGACGACCTCGGGGAAGAGATCTTCCTGGACTCCAGCGGATTCGACACCCCCTCGCGCCTCCTGCACGGGACGGCGGGGGGTGAGCTCACCGAGATCAAGCGCGCCCCTTCGTTCTTCGATGCCGCCGATCTGAAAGTCGACCAGCACTTCGCCACGTCAGCCGACGGCACCAAGATCCCGTACTTCGTGGTCGACCACCGGCACAAGCAGGCCCCCGGGCCGACGCTGCTGGGCGGGTACGGAGGTTTCGAGGTGGCAAGGACCCCCGGCTATGACGGTGTGTTGGGCCGGTTGTGGTTGTCGCGGGGCGGGACGTACGTGCTGGCGAACATCCGCGGCGGCGGTGAATACGGGCCGAGCTGGCATACCCAGGCGATGCGCGAGGGCCGCCACCTCGTCGGTGAGGATTTCGCCGCGGTCGCAGCCGATCTCGTCGAACGGGGCATCACCACGGTCGACCAGCTGGGCGCCCAGGGCGGCAGCAACGGCGGACTGCTCATGGGGATCATGCTGACGCAGTACCCGCACCTGTTCGGGGCTCTGGTGTGCAGCGTGCCGCTGCTCGACATGCGCCGGTTCCATCTGCTGCTGGCCGGGGCGTCGTGGGTGGCCGAGTACGGCAACCCCGACGACGCGGACGACTGGGAGTTCATTTCCGAATACTCGCCGTACCAGAACATCTCCTCCGAGCGCAGATATCCGCCGGTGTTGATCACGACGTCGACGCGTGACGACCGGGTGCACCCCGGTCATGCGCGCAAGATGACTGCGGCGCTCGAGGAGGCCGGGCAGCCGGTGCAGTACTACGAGAACATCGAGGGTGGCCACGGCGGCGCCGCGGACAACTCGCAGGCGGCCTTCCGGGCGGCGTTGATCTACGAGTTCCTGTGGCGAAAATTGGGCGGGTAGCCGTTCACCGGTGGCATTGCGGGCACAATCGTGCCTCCACAACCTTCCCGTGGTGGCCGCAGTTATCCACAACCGGCGACCCGGCCACATAGTTCAGGTCGGTGGGTCCCGGTATCATCGAACGTATGTTCGATACTGTGTTCGCGGGGCTGGACGAGTCCGCGCTGATCGCTGCGATCGGGCAGTCCGCGCGTGAGGAGGCGCAGGCCGGGGCGCGGAAGTTCGCCGCGATCGCGCAGCTGGCGCATCTGAGCGTCACCGAGGACCAGGAACATGACCACTGGGTCTACGACTCCTGGGCTGCGGCGGCATCCGAGATCGGGGCCGCGTTGAACATCGGACACAAACGGGCATCGGGGCAGATGCGGATCGCGGTCGCGTTGCGCGACCGGCTGCCCCGGATCGCGGCGCTGTACCTGCAGGGCGGGTTGAGCACCCGGCTGATCTGCGAGATCACCTGGCGTACCCGCCTGGTGGAGGACACCCGGGTGCTGGCGCTGCTCGACGCCGCGCTGGCCGGCCAAGCGCAGCGGTGGGGGCCGTTGTCCGACGAACGGTTGACCCGCGCGGTCGACGCGGTGATCAACCGGTATGACCCGGATGCAGTCATCCGGGCCAAACAGGTCCTCACGACCCGCGACTTCCGGATCGGGACGTTGCAGGACCCCGACGCGCTGGTCACGGTCTGGGGTCAGCTGCTCGGCTGTGACGCTGAGGTGCTGTCCGCCCGGATCACCGCGATGCTCACCGGGATCTGCGACGACGACCCCCGCACCATCGGCGAGCGGCGCTCATGCGCGGTGGGCGCCATCGTCTCAGGCCACGATCACCTACCCTGCCGGTGCGGATCACCCGACTGCCCGGCGTCAGCGCCGACCAGCTCCAATGTCGTCATCACGGTGATCGCTGATCCGGCCGCCGTCGAGGCCGCCCAGCAGCTGATCGCCGCCGAGGACCGCGCACAACAAAGCCAGCAGGCCCACAGAGCCGAGCCCGCCCCCGGACCGTTTCGTCAAGATGAATCATCGGCGCCGGGATCCGACTCGGTAGCCGACCCCCAGCCAAACCCCGAGCCCGACCCGGAAGTGCCTAATCCTCGTCCTTGCGACCAGGACTCGGGCGTGGCCTTGCTGCCCGGGGTGACGATCCTGCCGATCGCGGCGTTGGCCGAGGCGATCCGCAGCGGCGCGGCGATCAAACAACTCTGGCTACCCGGCGCCGATCCCGAACCGCACTACCGCCCCTCGGCCAAGCTGGCCGCGTTCGTGCGCGCCCGTGACCTGTTCTGCCGATTCCCCGGCTGCACCGTGCCTGCCCAACGCTGCGATATCGACCACGTCGTGCCCTGGCCCTACGGGCCCACCCACGCCTCCAACCTGAACTGCACATGCCGCACCCACCACCTGGGGAAAACGTTCTGGAACGGCTGGCGCGACGAACAATCACCCGACGGCACCGTGACCTGGACCACCCCAGCCGCCCAGCGCTACACCACCGTGCCAGCAAGCCGACTATTGTTCCCCCGCTGGAACACCACCACCACCGAGCTACCGCCGCCGACCCCACCCCCACCCGACCCCGACCGCATCACCAAGATGCCGAAACGACGACGCACCCGCGCCGCCCAGAACACCACACGCATCAAAGCCGAACGCAACCACAACGCCGCCCAACGCGCCGCCGCGCGAGCGATGGCCGACCACACCGCCAGCGCGCCACGACCGCCACCGTTCTGAAGAGCCCGGCATGAATTCTCATTCCCGCGCTGGCCTACGGGGTCACGTATTACTGGCTAGCCACCGGAGAATGCTCAAGCACTCAGGACGGCAATGAGGAGGCCGTCGACGATGTGACCGGCTGAACGGTGAACTCCACCCCGTACTGGTTGAGCGTCACCGGCAACGGCTCGTCCGGCGACAGCTGCGGTGTCGACGACAGCCGGAAGTCCAGCCGGCTCAGCAGGTTCGCCAGCAGCGTGCTCGTCGCGAACAGGACCAGGTTGCGTCCCGGGCACTCGGCGGGGCCGGCGGAGAACGGGACCAGCTGCGGATACGAGCGAGCTCGACCGTCAAGCCAGATGTCGGGGACGAAGTCGTTCGCGAACGGCAGCAGCGCGGGATCGCGGTGGTAGGCCGGCGTCACGATCATCAACCCCGCGCCCTTCTCGATGGTGACCGTGCCGTCGCGCCACGTCGTGTCCTCGGTAGTGTCGCGCAGGATCGTCGGTGTGGTGGGCCACAACCGCACCGACTCCAGGAGGCACGCCCGCAGAAACGGCCGCAGCCGCAGCTGATCCGGTTCGGCGGCGTCTTCGATCGCCCTGGACATGGCCGCGGGGTGGGTGGCGAGCGCGGCCATCGCACGCAGCTGCGCCATTCCCGCCGCGTCGAAGGCGAACAGCCACTGCGGCATCTGGCCCACCGGGTCGACGGCGCCGTGGACGGGTAGGTCGGCGACCGCGGCTGCCAGCGTTCCGATCTGCGGATCCTCGACATACTCGTACAGCCGCTGCAGGAACTTCGCGCGCTTGCGGTGGTGCGGAAGCGACAGGAACGACCAGTTGCCGGCCCGGCGGAGCCGGAGCAGGGCGTCGGTGATCTCTTCGTCGTCACGGGCGCGGTCACCCAGCGCGACCCGCCGCACGATCCGCCACCACGCGGCCATGAATTGGTTGGCGTCCATGGTGCCGCGCGCGGCCACCGTGTCCACCAACTCGCGTGCCTCCGCGGTGATCACATCGGCGAAGGCACCGGCCAGGCGGTGTATCTCGGCGCCGGAGTCGAGTGCGGAATCGAGGGCTTTGCGTTTCTCCCGGTTGGCCGGGTGAAACGGCTCGGGCGCTCCGGCGAGCACCCGGGCGACGTCGTCGGGGTCGAGCACCACCACCATTCGCCGGCCAGGCAGGATCAACTCGACGGGTCCCTTGCCGAATTCTCGCCGCAGCTGTTGCATGCGGCGGACTGCCCTGGCGTCGGCCTGGACGGCCTCCAGCGCCTGCACCGCGGGTTTGCGCCGCGCGATCACCCCGGCGGCGATCGACGCCGACCCCAGATCGGCCAGCGTGGCAGCCGCCCGCAGCCCGGTCAGTCGATGTCCCATGAACCCGCCTTTACCCGGCCGGCAGCCTGCCAATCATCGATCCCTGACCGGGCTGTGCCTGACCACGTCCGGTTGGCGGCGCAGACCCCCGAGCATCGACACCACCACCCCGACCGCCACCAAGACCACACCGGCGATCAACGTCATGTTCAGCCAGTGGTGCAGGCTGTCCTCGGCGTGCAGCACCATCTCATCGGCGATCCGGCGGAAGTCGCCCTCGGCGCGGGTCAGCGCACGGTCGATGTAGCCGTCGGCCACCTCCAGCCCCGCCCATCCGGACGCGCCGACCAACAGTGCCGAAACACCAAGCCCGGCAAGTGCTCTGCCACGCCGGCGCGATCCGGCCAGGGTGAGCAGCGCGAACACCGCAGTGAGCACGGTTAAAACGATGCTCACCCACGGCCCCCACGTCGCGACGGCCTGGAGACGGCCCGGCCGAAGTTCGGGCGACGGCACGGTGACCGGGACCATGAGCGTGTCGGGCACGTCGAGGTCGAGGTTGCCCAGTGTGGCGGCCAACGATGGATCCGAGAGCATCGGCGCGATGTCGATCAGCCACTGGTCGCCGACGTCGGCCTGCGGGATGTCGTCGGTGAACAGCCAGCGGTGCGCGATGCGATTTGCCTGCGCGAACTGCCCGGGGAAGCCCGCGTTACCGGTGTAGGCGGACGTGATCTGGTGCACGAGCGTCTCGTTGAGTCCGTACCCGCGATCGGCCGCCAGCGCGGTGATCTGAGTCGTGAGCTCGTCGGCCATCGCGGCGCGCAGGCGGGTGTCCGCGGCCGCGGCCTCGGCGAGTTTGGCGTAGCCCTGCTCGCTGACGAGGTTCTCCTGCGCCCACACCGCGGGCACGGCAGCGGCCAACAGCACCGTCGTCAGCAGCCACAGCAGGGCTGTCAGAACGGACCGCACGCGGTTGAGACCGGCGCCCTACTTGGCCATGCGACGCGGGCGGATCAGCGCGAGCTTGGTCATCATCGTGTTCATGCGTTTGAGCGCCTTGGCTGAGTTGTTGTAGTAGTTGCCGCCGGCGCCGACATTCGTCCGCGGTGCGACCACCGTCTCGATCCGGCAGTACTTGCGCAAGCCCTCGGGTCCACCGAAGCGGGACCCGATGCCCGACGTCTTCCAGCCGCCCATCGGCGCGGTCGTGCACATCAGGTTGGAGATCACGTCGTTGACGTTGACCCCGCCGCAATCCAATTGCAGTGCGACGGCTTGCGCCCGGTCGATGTCCTTGGAGAAGACCGCGGCCGACAGGCCGTAGGGACTGTCGTTGGCCAGGCGGACGGCCTCCTCGACAGACTTGACCTTCATGATCGGCAGCGTCGGGCCGAACGTCTCCTCGGTCATGCAGGCCATCGAGTGGTCGACGTCGACGAGTACCGTCGGCTCGTAGAAGCTGCCCGGGCCGGTGCGCCGCTTACCGCCCGTGAGCGCCTTGGCGCCCTTGGCGATAGCGTCCGCGACGTGCCGCTCGGTGACGGCGACCTGACCGTCGTCGATGAGCGCCCCGAAGTCGTTGCCCTCACCGGCGCCCATCTTGAGGTTCTTGACGTCGCGTACGACGGCGTCCACAAACTGGTCGTAGACGGATTCCAGAACGTAGACCCGTTCCACCGACACACACGTCTGGCCGGCGTTGAACATCGCGCCCCACACCGCGGCGTGCGCGGCGAGGTTCACGTCGGCGTCCTCAAGGACGATCATCGGGTCCTTGCCGCCGAGTTCGAGGCTGACCGGGGTGAGGCGGCGTGCGGCGCGTTCCATCACCTTCGCGCCCGTGGCGCTGGAGCCGGTGAACTGGATGAAATCGGAGTTGTCGATGACGGCCTCCGACACCTCACGGGCGCCCTGCGCGATCGCGAGGACCTCGGGGGCACCGGAATCCTGCCAGCCGCGCAGCAGCAGCTCGGCGGTCAGCGGCGTGCGTTCGGAGGGCTTGAGCAGCACAGCACATCCGGCCGCGAGGGCGCCGATCGCGTCCATCAGCGCGTTGGCGACGGGGTAGTTCCACGGCGCGATGATCCCGACCACCGGGCGCGGCCGATAGTGCACGGTGATCTTCTTGATCGACAGGAACGGCAGCGCCGCGGGACGCGACTCCGGGGCCAGCGCCTTGTCCATCGTGCGGACGTAGTACGACGTGATCATCAGGATCAGCGGGACTTCCTGGGCGGCGTCGACGGCCGACTTGCCAGTCTCCTTGATCAGCAGCTCTTCGATCTCGGCACGGTGTTCGCCCAGCCACACGGCGTAGCGGGCCAGCACCTTGGCGCGCCCTGTGGCGCCGCGGTTCTCCCAGCCCTTCTGGGTGGTGCGCAGGCCGGCGGCGATCCTCGGCACGTCGGCCGGATCGGTCCAGCGCACCTGCCCGGCGACGCCACCCGTCGCCGGATTGCGGATGGTGCTGTTGTCGAGCGCATCGAGTTCCGGCGTCGCGGTCATAGGCCTATGTTAACCACCCGTTGTGACGCAAATCGCACCCGGGTTGACGCCTGTCAAGTTGCGCGGTCGGGCCGGTGGATGACCAGGCGGGCCGCCCCCGCGACATAGGCGCTGCCGAGCAGTAGCGCGCCCACGGTGTCGGTGAAGTAGTGGAACGAGATTCCGACGAGGACCATGCCGACGATGACGGCCACCGCCGCGGCCACCACCACCGACAGCCGGCCACCGGCCGCGAGCACGACCATGCCCGCGACCACCACGAGCGCGGTGATGTGCCCGCTGGGGTAGGCGAGCTCGCCATCGCGGGTGCGGTCGAACACCCGCTTGAACAACTGCGCGGAGACGACGGCCACCGGTGGGCACAGCGCCGCCACCGCGGCCAGCTGCCACCGTCTCCGCCACAGCGCGTAGGTCACCGCGGCCCCGAGCACCGCGATCTGAACCGGCGCCTCGACGAACACCAGGAGCGGGTCGGGGGCGTCGATGGCCAACAGGCGACTGTCCAGGGGTGTCGAACCCTTGCCCACCAGCCGGCCGAGCACGAACATCGCGCCCACGGCGACCAGCGGCCACCAGTGCAGCGCGGTCCTCATCTCAGTGTGAGATGCCCTGGATATAGGCGGCCTGACCGAGGTGTTGAGCGCAGTCGTCGATGATGCTGACCAGCCGGGCGCTGGCGGTGACCGGGGGATCCCACCGGCGGTCGACGATCCGGGAGAGGTCGTCGGGGGTCACGGAGGCGATGTAGGCCAATGTCGTCTTGTGCACCGCGGAGTAGTAACCGGCCAACAGATCGGCCGGCACCCGAACCTTGCCGACGTCGTCGGGGCTGTGGCCGTAGCCGGTGTCGTCGCGCGGTAGATCGAGCGCGAACTGATCGACCCATCCCTCACGGGTCCACACCTGCTCGATGCCGGCGATCTCGCAGAGTTGGGCGTCCTGCACCCGGGCGCTGTGCCATAGCAACCAAGCGATGCTGTTGGCCGTCGCCGTCGGGCGGTAGAGCGCCACCTCGTCGGTCAGCTCGTCGGTGAGATTCTCGACGTGCTCGATCAGGCGGGTGAACGAGTCACGCAAAAGTTCGCGGGCGGCGGCCGCATCCGAGTCAGGCATAGGGCCAACCTACTCAGCGAACGTCACGTCTGCTGGCATGGTGTAGCCGGCCAGCTGATTCCGAAGTGATCGATCGTCTCGTCACCGTTCATTCGGGTTGATGACTTTCGACCGGCTCGGCGGTGAACCGTACGTCGGCGACGTGGCGGTGACGGACGGGGTGATCGCCGCGGTCATGGGGAACTGCGGTGTGGCGACGTCACGCAGTTGTTGGGGCGTCACCCGCAGCCCCCGCAGAACATCGTCGTTGATGACAACGCGGCCGCCACTGGTCCAGTGCGCCCAAGTCGCTGCGCGACGCAGGGCCTTTAGATCATGAGTCGATGGGACTTTCGGCCGCGGTCCCGGCGCCGGCCGGTCGGTAACGTCGTGCCCATGTCCACACCGACGCAACCCATTTCCATCCTTTCCGAAAGCGAATGCTGGGAGCTGATGTCGAGCGCCCCGCGGCTCGTCACCAGCGTCGACGGCTAACCGGAGATATTTCCGAGCAGCGCGGTAATCAACAACGTGTTATTCGAGGCCGACGACCACAACGTCGTCGGGGGATGTCGTCGGGGGATGTCGTCGGGGGATGTCGTCGGGGGATGTCGTCGGGGGATGTCGTGTGATCGTGACCCTCGTTCGTGACCCTGCGGTGTGCGAGCCCGAAAGGCCCTGAGTTGACGAGCGTTGAACTGACATGCTGACCCGCCTGGCCACCGCCCCACTGCGCGCAGCGGCGACGAGCATGCAGGTGGCCATGACCGCCGGAGCCACCGTTGCCGGCTTGACCGCCGGTACCGCTCTGGTCGTCGGTGGTGTGGTGGCCGATGCTGGTGAGGCCGTGGCCCAGAAGGCGGCCGGTGTCGGCGCGCTGGCCCGGGCGGCCACTGCCGTCACCGCCGAAGCGCTCGGCGGTCCGCACGCCCGGCGCGTCAGCGCCAACGGTGCACGGCGCTGGATAGAAGTACGGGGCCTCGACGGGCCCGATGCGGCGGCCGTGGGGGCCGCGGTGCTGACGGCGGTGCGTGGGATGCCGGGAGTGCAGCGCGCGGTGCTCAATACGGCGGCATCGCGAGTGGTGGTCACCGTCGACGACGGCGGCCCCTCCACCCCGCAACTCTGTGAAGTCGTGGCGCAGGCCGAGTGCGGCGCCGCCGCATCGCCAAGGCGGAGGGCCTCTGCGGCCATGGCCGCAGATGATGCAGTGCTCATCGCTCGAACGGCAGCGGCCGCAATCGCGTCAGCCGGTCTCGGGTTCGCGATCACGGGAACCGTGCTGCGGGTACCGCGGTTGTCCAGCGCGCTCGCAGTGCCTACAGCGGTGCTAGACCAGACGCCGCGGTTACGCCGCCACCTCGAGCAGCGGCTCGGAGCCGACGCGACCGATCTGCTGTTCGCTGTGCTCAATTCGACTAATGCAGCGTTGACCTCGTCGCCGACCGCCGCCGCTGGGGAAGCCGCGACCAGGGCGATGCTCGCGGCCGAGGCATGGAACGCGCGGCGGGCCTGGCGGCGACGGGAGCCCGAGCTGGCCGCCGACCCGTCGCCAGGCGGCGCTGCCCGGTTATCCCGCCTGCCTGCGCAGCCGGAGGACAGCGCAGACCGCTACGCCGACCGAGCGGGTGCGATGGGCGTCGGCGCCGCGGCAACTCTGGGCCTGCTCACCAGGAACACCCGACTCGCGGGCGCAGCTGCCATGGTCACCGTGGCGAAGCCGTTGCGGACCAGCCGGGAAGCGTTCGGATGCGCGTTGACGCGCGGCTTGGACGCTCACCACGACGCCGTCGTCATCGCCCCCCGCGCACTGCGCATGCTCGACCGCATCGACGCCGTCGTGGTGGATCCACGGGCCCTGTACACCGAGGAGTTGATGATCACCCGCGTTCGCGGGCCGCGCGATTCACACCGGATATCGGCCTGGGAAGCGGCCAGGGTCGCGCTGGACCAGGGTGGGCTGTCACCCGGGTGGCACCCGCTGTCGGCCATCCCCGATGCCGGCGACCACGGCGAGGCGCTGGTCAGCCCTGTTCGGGATCCGTACGCCTCGGCGCTGCTCGCGGAGGCCCGGCGTGCGAACCTGCGCGTGGTTTCCGTCGAGGACGACGGGTTACGTTCGCTGGCACAGGGTTTCGACGTCCTTCACCCGGTCGACGGATCGGTCGACGACGCGCTGGCCGACGCAGTGAACCGGTCGGCGGCCGACGGCACGACCGTCGCGCTGATCACATCGGCCGACATGCGGTCGCCCCACGCCGCACACCTCACGATCGGTGTGGTGCGTGCCGACGGCCGGCCGCCGTGGGGCGCCGACGTGTTCGTCGGCGACCTCACCGGGGCATGGCGGCTGTTGCACGCCGTGCCCGTCGCCCGTCGCGTCAGCGCCAAGGCGGTGCAGTTGTCGGCATCCAGTTCGGCGATCGGCGCACTGATGTTGGTGCCCGGCGTGGTCGGAAATGGGCCCGCAACGGTCAGCGCCGGCGCGGCGGCGGGGCTGTGGAACGGGTTCATCGCGGGCGCGAAGGTGTTTCGCGATCGGCTGCCCCACCCCGAACCCGGCCACGACTGGCACGCCCTGCCCGCGACGGAGGTCACCCGGCTGCTTCCCCGTCCTGTCGACGGCACCGACAGCGAGCCACCCGGGCCGAAACGAACCGCCGGTGCGGCCGCGGCGGCGTGGCGGGGCGCCCGGGATTTCCTCGCCGAGGTCCGCGCCGACCTCGACGACCCCATCACACCGTTGTTGGTGACCGGGGCAATGGCCAGCGCCCTGCTCGGCTCGGCGGTCGACGCCGCGCTGGTGACCAGCGTGCTGGTGGCGAATGCCGCGGTGTCCGCCGAGCAGCAGCTGCACGCCGAGCGCACCATTGCGCATCTGCTGGCGGTGCAGGAGCCGTTGGCCCGCCGCTGCACCGGCCCGGTCGAGAAGCGTCACCACGAGAAAGTCCCAGCGGACCGACTGCGACCCGGGGACCTCATCGAAGTCGTTGCCGGAGAGGTGATTCCGGCCGACGCCCGGTTGATTGAGGCCGTCAATATCGAGGTCGACGAGTCCACCCTGACCGGCGAGTCGCTGCCGGTGGCCAAGGACACCACCCCGACACCGGGCGCGGCGCTGGCCGAACGGATCTGCATGCTCTACGGCGGAACCACAATCCTGTCCGGAACCGGGATGGCCATCGTCACCGCCGTCGGCGGCGGCATGGAGATCCGGCGCGCGATGGCGATGGCTCCGCGCACGTCGGGCGAGATCGGCCTGCACGCACAATTGCGACACATCACCAAGCGCGCGCTGCCCGTCAGCGTCGCAGGCGGCGCCATGGTCGGCGCGCTCGGCCTGCTCCGCGGGACGCCGTTGCGGCTTGCGCTGTCGGAGGCGGTGTCGGTGGTCGTGGCCGCGGTGCCGGAAGGGTTGGCGCTCGTCGCGACGCTGGCTCAGCTCGCGGCCGCGCGCAAGCTCTCCGACGAGCACGTGCTGGTGCGAAATCCACACTCCGTGGAGGCGTTCGCGCGCGTCGACGTCGTCTGCTTCGACAAGACGGGAACGCTCAGCGAGAACCGGCTGCAGGTGAGAAAGGTGCATCCACTCGACGGTTTCCCTGCGGAGCAGGTGTTGGGCGTCGCCGCGCGCACGACGTTCGCCAGGCCGGGCCACCGTGCCGAGCATGCCACCGACGAGGCGATCCGCGCGGCCGCCGACCACACATCCACCGTCGACTACGACGGGCACGACGCGTTTCTGCCGTTCCAGTCGGATCGCCCGTTCGCGGCCGCGTTATGCGGCACCACGATCGCCATCAAGGGTGCGCCCGAGACGATCGCGAAGGCGCTGACCGAGGACAACGCCGGGTTGGCCCAGACCGTCGGTGACATGAGCGCTGCCGGATTACGGGTGCTGGCGGTCGCAGTCCGCGAGATCGACCGGGACCAGGCCGCTGCGGCGGTGGCCGATCCGCTGACGTTTGAGCGGTTGTGCCGCGGTGAGTTGACGCCGGTGGGCCTGATCGGTCTCGCGGACACTCCGCGGCCGGCCGCGGGTTCGCTGCTCACCGCGTTGGCCGAGCGCAGCATCGGGGTGCGCCTGATCACCGGCGACCATCCGGTCACCGCGCGGGCCGTCGCCGCCGAGTTGGGTCTCGTCGTCGCCGAGGACGAGGTGATGACCGGCAGCGACTGGGAGAGCCTGTCGGCGGGCGAGCGCACACAGGCGGTGGGTCGCTGCCAAGTGTTCGCGCGGATGACGCCCGAGCACAAGATCGAGGTCGTCCAGACCTTGGAGCGGGCCGGCATGGTGACCGCGATGGTCGGGGACGGCGCCAACGACGCAGCGGCGATCCGCGCCGCCAGTGTCGGCGTCGGTGTGGTGGCGCGGGGCAGTGATCCGGCGCGGACCGCCGCCGACGTGATGCTCTTGGACGGACGCATCGAAGCCCTGCTCGATGCCATCGATGAAGGGCACCAGCTCTGGCGTCGGGTGCACTCCGCGGTCAGTGTGCTGCTCGGCGGCAACGCGGGAGAGATCTGCTTTGCGCTGATCACCACCCTGCTCACCGGAAAGTCGGCGCTGAACACCCGCCAGATGCTGTTGGTGAATCTGCTCACCGACGCGCTGCCCGCGGCGGCGCTGGCCGTCAGTGACCAGTACCGCACCGGCGCGGTGTACCACGATGAACAACGGTTGTGGCGCGAGATCGGGATCCGTGGTGCGGCCACCACTGCCGGCGCCACGCTGGCGTGGTTTCTGGCCAGGCCGACGGGCACAGCCGCGCACGCGTCGACCGTGGCGCTCATCGGATTGGTCGGCAGCCAGCTGATGCAGACCATGGTGGACTCTCGCAGTCCGGCGGTAATCGCGACGTCGCTGGGAAGCCTCGCGGTCATGGGGGGCGTGATCAGCACCCCCGGTCTGAGCAGGTTGTTCGGCTGCACCCCCGTCGGGCCGATCGGCTGGAGCCAGGGCGTGCTGGCGGCGGGCCTGGCGACAGCGTTGTCCGCCGTCGCTCCGGATCTGCTGTCCCGCATCGCCGAAGCGGCCCAGAACTGGATTCCGGCACACATCGAGGAACAACCCGGAGGCGATCGCTCATGACAACCACGCAGGCGCTGACCGCTCAATTGGGCGGTAGGGGCGCCAACCTGGCACCATGGTGTGCGCCGGATTACCGGTGCTCGCCGGCTTTTGTCGAGCGGCACCTGGCCGTGCGACCGTCGTGCAGAAGACCCCTGATGTCATTAGCTGATCGCATGGTTCGCCGAGCTCAGACGTCGCTGCCAGTGCCGTTCAGGACCCTGGCAGGGTAGCACCCCGGGACAGCCGGGCGACGATCACCGGGATCCGTGCGGAATTCACAACGGTCCTGCTCACCGAGCCCAACAACATGCCCGGGAAGCCGCCACGACCATGGCTGCCGACCACCACGAGTTGCGCGGAGTGAGCGTGTTCGAGCAACCGCGGTGCCGGCCGGTCCGCCACGACGATCTTCTCGACCACGACGTCGGGATAGCGCTCCTGCCATCCGCACAGCCGTTCGGTCAGCACCTCTGTCTCACGCTCTTTGATGTTGCGCCATTCGATCGGGGCCCAGTTGATGCTGGGAAACTCGAGTGGCCCCATATCGCTCCATGCGTGCAACGCAACCAATCTCGCACGACGGCGCGAGGCCTCGTCGAAAGCGATTTCGGTCGCCAACTCGGAGGTCGGCGAACCGTCGATACCGACGAGGACCGGCGCCTTGGGTGACCGTGCCACAAGCGGATCTTCGTCGTGGATGACTGCTACCGGGCAGTGTGCGTAGTGCACGAGACCCGAACTCACGGAGCCGAGCAGCGCAGTCTCCACCGTTCCGGTGCCGCGGCATCCCAGCACCACCATGGTTGCATCCTGGGACAGGTCGATGAGGGTGGGCACGATCGGTGAGTGCAGCATCTCGGTGGTCACGTTGGCCGCACGACTCGGCGAGGTGGCCTGGAGCGCCAGCGTTTGGGCGTCGTGGAGGATCTGGGAACCTTCGGCATCGAGTGCTTCCAACAACTCCACCGGCGCTTGTGGCCATGGCCCCGCGGGAACGACTGCCGGCGGCACGACATGCACCAGATGCAGTGGCAAATGGCGTAACTCGGCGTCTTGCGCCGCCCATTCCACGGCTGCGGTCGAGGACGGTGACCCGTCGACGGCTGCCACGATTGCGTGATGCTCCGACCGAGACGGCATTCGCTTCTCCCTTGCACAGGCACCCGAACCCCCGGGCCAGTTGCTTCCCTGACGATAGGGCGACTCCATGGCCGGGTCTAGAGTCGTTGGTCCCTGACCAACAGGCACTTGTGCCCGCCGCGAAACCTTTCTGCCGCGGCTACCGTGATTCGCCATGGGGGCGCTGGTCTGGATCGTGGTCGCGGGCCTGGCGATGAGCGCGATAGCCCTTGTCGGCAGCGCCGCCTTGTTGATTCCGGACCGCCACTTCTCGCGGATTGTGATGCCGCTGGTGGGACTGGCGGCCGGTGCGCTGCTCGGTGGCGCCCTCTTCCACATGCTGCCGGAGTCCATTGCCGCGCTCGGCAACAATCTGGCGGTGTTCGCGTGGGTTGGACTGGGCGTCATGGTGTTTCACGTGTTGGAGCAGTTCCTGCACTGGCACCACTGCCATCGGCCGATGGGCCAGCACCGTCCACTCGGCTACCTCATCCTCGCCGCCGATGGACTGCACAACTTCGTCGGCGGCGTAGCAGTCGGCAGCGCATTCATCGTCGACATCAGGTTGGGCATCGTCACGTGGCTGGTCGCCGCGGCACACGAGGTCCCGCAAGAGATCGGGGACTTCGGGATCCTGGTGCACAGTGGCTGGAACGTCCGGCATGCGCTGGCCTACAACGTCGCGTCGGCCTTGACGTTTCCGATCGGGGGCCTGCTCGCCTATTGGCTCGCCGGGCGAGTCGACGTCGCGGTCCTCATACCGTTCGCCGCAGGAAACTTCATCTACATCGCACTGGCCGACCTGTTGCCCGAGCTGACCACCTCGCCCGCGCCGCAGCGCAAAATCACCCACACCGCTTGTTTCGCCGGTGGCCTGCTAGTTCTTTGGGCCATCGCGGCGGTGACGTGAGCACTTCACACCGATTGCGGAGATACCCCACCATCAGGGCACGGTGTTTTCCACTGCCGGGTGCGAGTTGCTGGATCCAACCACGGCATTCGATGACGACCGGCGGGACTTCCTACGGTCCCACGCTGACTTCGGCGCCGCGTCCGCTGACCCGCACGTGCAGGTGGTGACCGGATAGTGGAGCCGAAATGCCAGTGCACCCATCGCTTCTGGCCAGTACGGCGACAACACAATGCGGTTCCCACGTACCTCCAGCCCGGTGAAGCACCGCTCGACGAGGTCGACGCTGCCGGCCATCGCGGCGAGGTGCACCCTTCAGAGGTCGTGCCGCCCTGGATGTCGTCCACATCGGAATTGAGGACGTCACGGAAGAACTCCATCGCCCGGTCGCGGTTGGCGCGAGCGAGCACCCAGGAATGCACGACGGCACTGAGCGTCGAGCCGTGCGAGTTGCGGGCCATGTAGTAGTCCGCCATCGTCGCCCTCGGCCTGCAGGATCCGGTCGAGGCGCTGGATATTGCCGTAGCGCGTCCGGTACGATTCCCAATCCAGTTCCGCGAGTTGTTCGTAGCCCTCGAACTGGTTGATGAGTCCATCGTGGAACGGCACGAACATGCGTCGACTGACGTGATCCCAGCGCTGCAGTTCCTCGACGGCACGCAGGATCACCCAGACCGCCATCACGTTGTGTAGGCGTTGTTGTCGACACCGCCGAAAGGCCGGTCCTAACACCCGGAGTGGAATTCGTCGGGACCGATGACCCCGAGGATGCGGTAGCGATCGGTGGACTCGTCGTAGGTCGTTCTGCTGACCCAGAACCGGACGATCTCCACCAGAAGCTCCACGCCGTAGTCGGCGAGATACGTCAGGTCGCCGGTGACCTGGTAGAAATGCCACACGTTGTAGACGACATAGCCAGCCAGCTTGGCTGCCCGCGCGCGCCTCGATCAGTCGCCGGTAGCGGTAGCAGTAGCGCAGCAGCGCTCGGGTGATCGTCGGGAACCGCAGATTCAGGACCGGGAAGATGAACAGTTCGTCCCAGAACACGTAGCCGCGATAGGCCTCCCCATGCAGGCCCCGCGCGGGCACGCCATGTCGAGGTCTTCGCTGTGGCGGGAGACGGTCTGCATCAGGTGCATCAGGTGTAGCCGCAGCATCTGCAACTCTTCGGGATGACCGTCGATCTCGATGCTCAGCCGATCCCAGATGTGCGTCCAGGCGAGGTTGTGCGCGTCGCGCATCTCGGCGAACCCGTCCTGAGGCGCCAACCATACGAGAAGAGCCCGGGCTGCTTTCCGCAACCCGGGCTCTTCTCCTTGAGTGGACTTAGAAGTCCATACCGCCCATGCCACCGGTCGGGTCGCCCGCGGGTGCGGCAGCCTTTTCCGGCTTGTCGGCGACGACGGCCTCGGTGGTGAGGAACAGCGCCGCGATCGAAGCTGCGTTCTGCAGTGCCGAACGGGTCACCTTCACCGGGTCGGCAACGCCGGCAGCGAGCAGATCCTCGTACTCACCGGTCGCGGCATTGAGGCCGGTGCCGGCTGCCGAGTTGCGGACCTTCTCGGCCACCACACCCGGCTCCAGACCACCGTTGAAGGCGATCTGCTTGAGCGGGGCCTCGAGCGCGACGCGCACGATGTTGGCGCCCGTGGCCTCGTCACCGCTGAGGTCGAGCTCCTCGAGCGACGGGGCGGACTGCAGCAGCGCCACGCCGCCACCGGCGACGATGCCCTCCTCGACGGCGGCCTTCGCGTTGCGAACGGCGTCCTCGATGCGGTGCTTGCGCTCCTTGAGCTCCACCTCGGTGGCAGCGCCGGCCTTGATCACCGCAACACCGCCGGCCAGCTTGGCCAGGCGCTCCTGCAGCTTCTCGCGGTCGTAGTCGGAGTCGCTGTTCTCGATCTCGGCGCGGATCTGAGCCACTCGGCCCTGGATGGCCTCGGCGTCGCCGGCACCCTCCACGATGGTGGTCTCGTCCTTGGTGATGACGACCTTGCGGGCCTGGCCGAGCAGCGAGATGTCGGCGGTCTCCAGGGAGAGGCCGACCTCTTCGCTGATGACCTGACCACCGGTGAGGATGGCCATGTCCTGCAGCATCGCCTTGCGGCGGTCACCGAAGCCGGGAGCCTTGACGGCGACGGACTTGAAGGTGCCGCGGATCTTGTTCACGACCAGGGTCGACAGCGCTTCGCCCTCGACGTCCTCGGCGATGATCAGCAGCGGCTTGCCGGACTGGATCACCTTCTCCAGCAGGGGCAACAGATCCTTGACGGTCGAGATCTTCGACGACACCAGCAGGATGTACGGATCCTCGAGGACCGCTTCCTGACGCTCGGCGTCGGTGACGAAGTAACCGGAGATGTAACCCTTGTCGAAGCGCATACCCTCGGTGAGCTCGAGCTGCAGGCCGAAGGTGTTGGATTCCTCGACAGTGATGACACCCTCGTTGCCGACCTTGTCCATGGCTTCGGCGATCAGATCACCGATGGACTGGTCACCGGCAGAGATTCCGGCGGTGGCAGCGATCTGCTCCTTGGTCTCGACCTCCTTGGCGGACTTCAGCAGCGTCTCGGTGACCTTCTCGACGGCCTTCTCGATGCCGCGCTTGAGGCCGAGCGGGTTGGCACCGGCAGCCACGTTGCGCAGGCCCTCGCGGACGAGCGCCTGGGCGAGCACGGTGGCGGTGGTGGTGCCGTCACCGGCGACGTCGTCGGTCTTCTTGGCGACCTCTTTGACCAGCTCGGCGCCGATCTTCTCGTACGGGTCCTCCAGCTCGATCTCCTTGGCGATGGACACGCCATCGTTGGTGATCGTGGGGGCGCCCCACTTCTTCTCCAGTACGACGTTGCGACCCTTGGGACCCAACGTCACCTTCACTGCATCGGCGAGGGCATTGAGGCCCCGCTCGAGGCCGCGACGGGCCTCTTCGTCGTACGCAATTGTCTTGGCCATTGCGAAGTGTTTCCTCCGATAACGGATGCACGTTCTCGTTGGTCGGATCCGGTGCCCGCGACGGACGGCTCGGGTGTGCCCCGCAGGTGCGGACCCTCGCCTCACCGTCCCGACCTAGCACTCACCGGTCGCGAGTGCCAATTGCATTCTTAGCACTCGGCAAGGGAGAGTGCAAGGCGTCAGCAAGGTCCGGCGAGCACCTCGGCCAACAGTTCACGCGGGACTGTCGAACACCGATCCGATGCGCTACCTGCATCTCCCGTCCGAGGCGTTCTTCGTGCTGTCGGGGTCCGACGGCACCAGGAATAGCGCGTCGGAGTGCAGGCGGGGCGTTGCGCCGAGTGGTCGGGCAGGAGCAGCCGGCCCGACCACGAACGCACGGCGACACACCGTCTGTGCGGCGACGCGCCAAGCAGAGGTGCACGGCCGGAATCCGTTGCGCTAGGCTGCTGCCCGATCAGTGAGGAGTCTTTGGGTGCGGGCTTATGCAGCGCCCGACACCCAGGCTTTGCGTGGCTGGCAGCGTCGGGCATTGGTACGGTATCTTGCCGCCAAGCCGCGCGACTTCCTGGCGGTCGCCACCCCCGGGGCAGGTAAAACGGCGTTTGCCCTGCGCATCGCGGGTGAGCTGCTGGCTGACGGCACCGTGGAGCGGGTCACGGTTGTGGTGCCGACCGAGCACCTGAAGATCCAGTGGGCGCTGGCCGCCTCCCGGGTGGGTATCGCCCTGGACCCAAAGTTCAGCAACTCCTCGGCGCAGACGTCGTCGGAGTACCACGGCGTCGTGGTGACCTACGCTCAGGTGGCCAGCCACCCGACCCGGCACCGGGTGCGCACGGAGAACTACCGCACCCTGGTGATCTTCGACGAGATCCATCACGGCGGGGACGCAAAGACGTGGGGCGAGGCGATGCGCGAGGCGTTCAGCGAAGCCACCCGCCGCCTGTCGCTGACCGGGACGCCGTTCCGTAGCGACGACAGCGCGATCCCTTTCGTCACCTACGTGCCGGACGCCGAAGGTTTGCTGCGATCGGAGTCCGACCATACCTACGGCTATGCCGACGCGCTTGCCGACGGCGTGGTGCGCCCGGTGGTCTTCCTCGCCTACTCCGGTGAGGCGCGGTGGCGCAGCAGCGCCGGCGAAGAGCACGCCGCGCGCCTCGGCGAACCGCTGAGCGCTGAACAAACCGCACGGGCATGGCGCACCGTGCTCGATGCGAACGGCGAGTGGATCCCGGCGGTGCTCAAGGCCGCGGACACCCGGCTGCAGCAGCTGCGCTCCGGTGGCATGCCCGACGCCGGGGCGATGATCATCGCCACCGACCAGACCGCGGCCCGACAGTACGCGGCGCTGCTGACGAAGATGACCGGACGGCAACCCACGCTGGTGCTGTCCGACGACCCCGGGTCGTCGGCGCGGATCGCGGAGTACGCGGCCGGTGACACACCGTGGCTGGTGGCGGTCCGGATGGTCTCCGAGGGTGTCGACGTGCCGCGGTTGGCAGTCGGCGTCTACGCCACCAGTGCGTCGACGCCGTTGTTCTTCGCCCAGGCGATCGGACGGTTCGTCCGGTCACGACGCCCCGGCGAGACCGCCAGCATTTTCGTGCCTTCGGTGCCGGCGCTGCTGGAGCTGGCCAGCCAGATGGAAGCTCAACGCGACCATGTGCTCGGCAAACCTCACCGCGAATCGATGGGCGACGAGGAACTCGTCGAACGCCGCCGCAGTGAGCCCACCGAAGAGGATCGTGGGTTCGAATCACTGGGCGCCAGCGCCGAACTGGACCAGGTTATCTTCGACGGCGCATCTTTCGGCACCGCTACCCCTGCGGGCAGCGAGGAAGAAGCCGACTACCTCGGGATACCCGGCCTGCTCGACGCCGACCAGATGCGAGAACTGTTGCGCCGCAGACAGGAAGAGCAACTGACCAGGCGCACGGCATCGGGTGCGCCGCCCCCGGTCACCCCGTACGGCCAGCTGCGCACGCTGCGCCAGGAGCTCAACACGCTGGTGTCACTGGCGCATCACCGGCTGAACAAACCACACGGGTGGATCCACAACGAACTGCGCCGCATCTGCGGAGGGCCACCGGTGGCCGCAGCGACGTCGGATCAGTTGCAGGCCCGGATCGCCGCGGTGCGCACACTCAAGGCGTGACCGCCGGGGCGTCTGTTGAGGATGTAACCAGTCTCCCCGGCGGTGCTGTGACCAGTTCGTCGAGGTAACCGGGGAACAGTTCGTCCAGGATCTGTGGGCACCGTGCGAGCAGGGCGTGCGGTTGGCAGCCTTGCGGTACACCGCGGCGGGGCACCGGTTCGTCGACCAGACGGTCCCGCTCGACCACCCTGACGGTGTCGTAGTAGTCGGTGGGCACCCGGGCGGCCAAGAGCCCCGCCATGCTCGCTCTGCATACCACCGCGTGCTGACCGATTCTCGGCATCGATCACTCCGCCCGTGGTAGATGTCGCGGCCAACCCAACCAGCACCACAGGTGTCGCGCCTCAGCCGAACGGTTGAGATGGCCGGCCGCAGCCCGCGGCCGGTCGCGGCGTCACAGGCCGAGCAGGCCGGGCAGATCGGCGACCGAGTCGATCACGTGGTTCGGCTGCATCGCGAATTCGTCCGCGGCCCAACGGTCCAGGGTGTCCTGCCGGAACTTCCCGGTACGCACCAGGACACCGGTCATCCCGACCACCTGACCAGCCAGCACGTCGTTGTTCAGATCATCGCCGACGACGTACATCTCGTCTGGGTCGACACCGAGGCGGCTGGCGGCGGCCAGGAAACCCTCTGGCGCCGGTTTCCCGACGGCCGTTGCCTTGCGCCCCGACGTCTCCTCCATCCCGATGAGGTACATGCCGGTGTCGATACGCAGTCCGTCGGCGGTGTTCCAGGATGTGCTGCGGTGCATGGCGACCACCGGAACCCCGCGGGACATCCAGTCGTAGACCCAGCTCAGCGTCAGATGGTCGTACTCGGGGCCGGCGCCGCCGAGCAGCACCACATCCGGCGTCTCGGGAATGTGGTCGGTGCCGTGCTCACCGGCGTACACGAGGTCCACACCGGGCATGTCCTCACCGATTCGCCCGCTGTTGACCAGGAAGCACCGGGCGCCCGGGTAGCGGTCGCGGACGTACTGGGCGGTGAGCACCGCCGCGGTGATGACCTCGTCCGGGCTGACCTGCATACCGGCGTCGACGAGGAGGTCGGCGATCTGCCTGCGCGTCTTGGTCGTGGTGTTGGTCAGATAGGAGCGGGCGACCTGGTGGTCGGCGAGCACGCGCAGAGCCTCGGCCGCACCGTCGATCGGCCGCCACGATGTCACCAGCACGCCATCGATGTCGAACAGCACCCCACCGATCGCCATGCGCCGACAGTAAACCGCTACCGCCGACGCGCAACTCGGGCCCGGTCAATCTCCTGCCCACGGGACATCCCTGACCCACGGCGAGGCAGCCGCGACGATCGACCAGGCACCGTCGGCGGGTACGTCGATGACCCGGTAGGCCTTCTCACCCGCGGCGGTGGCGGCGATCAGCGTGGCCACCCCGGACCGCCGCTGCAAGAATGTCTGACGCACCGTCCACCCGATGATGCCGGGCCCGGCGATACAGTCGCGGCGCCGCTCGAGGCTGCCGCTGCGCGCCACCAGCCAGCCGTCACCGACCCGGTGCCCGAGCGAGCGGACCCGGTCGGCGGCCAGCAGCGCACAGCACCCCGTTAGCACCGCCCACACCACCCACAGCCAGACCGGCGGCACCGACAGCACAGTCGCCGCCAGCAGCGCGATCCCGAGTATCACCGGCACGGCGAGCGCTCTGGTCCACCGGCGCCTCGCCGCCGAGGCCCCGTGACCGCGCAACGGTCCCATGACCTCCTCCTGGCGGGCGATGAGATCGCTCAGCACGGCTCGCGCGGTTGCCGCCGGACACGGCGGCAACAACAACGACGCCTCGCCCGCCCCGCCCACCCCGGTCATCACCGCGTCGAGCCGCGCCCCGCCGAACGCCCTGACCAACAATGGTTCCCGCAGTGTGCCACCGCGCAGTCGGCGCATGTCGTAGGTGCGTTCCTGCCGACGTAGCAGCCCGTGTTCGAGATGCAGGACGTCGGCATCTCTACGCAGGAGCAGGTTTCCGTACGTCAGCAGCGACCGCAGCACCGACAGCACCACAGAGCCGATCAGGACGACGACCACGACGGCGGCCACTGTCGCCGCGACGCCGAAGCGTTGGGTGACGCCGCGGCCGTCCTCGGCCAGGCCGGTACTCCGCAGCAGCGCACCGGCTCCGGCTTGGTACAGGAGACCGGCCGCGGCGGCGATCGTCGCCAGACCGGTGAAGCTGAGCGGGCTGTACCGCAGCCACTCCGGCTGCCAGCGCGCCAGTACCCGGCCCCGCGGTTCGGCATCGCCCGTGATCGTCAGCGAGCCGGCCAGCAGCTCGGCCCGCAGGTGCGGGACCTGGCCGGCCTCCACGGCGTCGAGCGCGAACGCGTCGTCGCCGTGCGCCTCCTGCCCGGTGCTCACCTGCACAACGGTCAACCCGAGCAACCGGTGCAGTAGGCGGGCATCGGTCGACACGGAGCGGATCCTGTTGCGGGGCACCGAGAGTACCCGGCGCTGCAGGACACCCGCGCGCAGCTGTACCTCCTCGGCGTCGATGCGGTACGTCGTGGTGAACCACCGGGCCACCCCGACGGCGACCGTCACCGCCAACGCGGCGACCGCCCACAGCGGATTCCCGGTCGCCGACCCGAGCACGACCGAACCGATCAGCACCGGAACCTGCCGCAGCACCTCGTGCACCGGATGGACCAGCAGCATGCGCGGGCTCAACCGCAGCCATTGGGGCTCCGGTGCTGTGGTGGTCACGTCGCGTCCTGTTCGCCGAGCGCTGTGATGTCGGTCAGCTGCGCGACGATCCGTTCGGCGACCGGGGCGTCGAGGGCGACGATGCGCACGGCTCCGGCCGACGACGCCGTCGTCACCGTCACGTCGGACAACCCGAACAGCCGGTCCAGCAGCCCGCGCTGGGTGTCGACGGTCTGCACCCTGGAGATCGGGGCGATCCGGCGCTCCTGCATCAGCCAACCGGTCCTGGTGTACACCGCCCGCTCGTCGACGGCCCAGCGGTGCACCCGATACCGCCACACCGGCACGACGCCGACGAACAACACGATGCCCAGTAGCGTGCCCACCGCCGCCGCGGCGTGCAGCCACCTATTCGCCGGGTCCGCCGCCCACCAGGCCACCTGCGCCACCGCGAGCACCAGCCACGGCAGCGCCGCCGACGTCGCCCACAGCAGGGGCGCCTTGGCGCTCGGGCGGTTCTCCGGATCGGCCAGGACAAGGGGCGGGTGCTCCATGGTTTGAGCATGGCTCATCGGTGGCTCCCGCTGAAGGCCAGTAGGGTTCTCTCATGAGCCCGAACACCAAATGGACTGCGGCGGACGTGCCCGACCAGGAGGGCCGTGTCGCCGTCATCACCGGCGCGAACACGGGCATCGGTTACCAGGCGGCGGCGGTGCTGGCCGGTAAGGGCGCCCACGTGGTGCTCGCCGTGCGCAACACCGACAAGGGCCGCGCGGCAGCCGAGCGCATCCGCGCAGGAATGCCGCATGCGGACGTGAGCGTGCGTGAACTCGATCTGACGTCACTGGACAGCATCCGCGCTGCGTCTGACGAGCTGCGCGCCGACTACCCGCGGATCGACCTGCTGGTCAACAACGCCGGCGTGATGATGACCGACAAGGGCACCACCAAGGACGGTTTCGAGCTGCAGCTCGGCACCAACCACCTCGGGCACTTCGCGCTCACGGGCCAACTGCTGGACAACCTGCTCCCCGTCGAGGGCTCGCGCGTCGTCACCATCAGCAGCGGCGCACACCGCTTCGGCCGCATGAACTTCGACGACCTGCAGTCCGAACGCGGCTACAACCGTGTCACCGCCTATGGGCAGAGCAAGCTGGCCAACCTGCTGTTCACCTACGAGCTCGACCGCCGGCTGTCGGCCAAGGGCGCGCCGACCATCGCCGTCGCCGCGCATCCCGGCGGCTCCGACACCGAGCTGACCCGGAACCTGTGGCCGGTGCTGCGGCAACCCATCCAGCTCGTATGGGGGCTGCTGGCACAGAGCGCCGAGATGGGTGCGCTACCGACGCTGCGCGCGGCGACGGACCCGGACGTGCGTGGCGGGCAGTACTACGGCCCCGACGGCATCGGCGAACAGCGCGGCCACCCGAAACTCGTGCAGTCCAGCGCCCGTTCGCACGATGCGGCCGCACAGCGCCGCCTGTGGAGTGTTTCCGAAGAACTCACCGGCGTCACCTTCCCCGTCTGAACGTGCGCACTGTCGAACAGCACCAGCGGGTCGTCGCTGGGCTGATCCAGAGGCGTCCGGCGGTCCGGCTGCCGATCGCCGCCACACTGGGCCTCACGCTGGCCGAGGACGTCGTCGCGCCGCTGTCCCTGCCCGGGTTCGACAACTCCGCGATGGACGGATACGCCGTCGTCGCCAAAGACGTCGCGGATGCGACCGGGGACCGACCGGTTCGTCTGCCGGTCGCCGAGGACATCCCGGCCGGGCGCACCGATCCGCTGGTGCTGCAACCCGGGACCGCGCACCGCATCATGACGGGCGCACCACTGCCTCTCGGGGCGACGGCGGTGGTCCCGGTCGAAGCCACCGACGCCGGCACCGGCACCGTGGCGATCCGTTCCCCCGCCCGGGCAGGACAACACGTCCGCACCGCCGGTGAGGACGTCACCGCGGGCACCACGGTCCTGCGGGCCGCAGTGGTGCTGACACCTGCGGCGCTGGGTCTGGCGGCGGCGCTGGGCCTCGGTGAACTCGCGGTCATCCCGCGGCAGCGCGTGCTGGTCATGTCGACGGGAACCGAACTGGTCGCCCCAGGTACTGCGCTGCTCCCCGGGCAGATCTACGAGTCCAATGCCGTCATGCTCGCCGCGGCCGTCCGCGAGGCCGGCGGTGAAGTGGTCGCCTCCCCGATGACCGGCGACGACGTCGACGCCTTCCGCGCAACGCTGGACCGCTACGCCGGACAGGCCGACCTGATAGTCACCACCGGCGGTGTCAGTGCTGGGGCCTACGAGGTCGTCAAGGACGCGCTCGGGGGCTCGCCTGAGGTCGAGTTCACCAAGGTGGCCATGCAACCCGGTATGCCGCAGGGCGCGGGCCGGGTCGGCGGGACGCCCGTCGTCACGCTGCCCGGCAATCCGGTCAGCGCGCTCGTCTCGTTCGAGGTGTTCTTGCGGGCACCGCTGCGCGCGGCGATGGGCGCACCGCAGCCCGAACGCCCACGCCGCAGCGCAGTGCTCACCGACAATCTGACGTCGCCACGCGGTAAGCGACAGTTCCGCAGAGGTGTGTTCGACCAGCACACCGGCGAGGTGATGAGCTACGGGCCGCCGGCGTCGCACCACCTGCGCTGGCTGGCGTCGGCCAACTGTCTGCTCGAGATCCCCGAAGACACCCACGAGCTGCCCGCCGGATCGCGGGTCGACCTATGGGACCTGAGCTAGCCTGCCCGGCACCCCCCGCACGTAGAATCCAGCCGATGGCCAGACGCCCCAGCACCGATGATCTCAGAACCGGCCCAGAGCGGTTCATGGCGCTGGTGAAGACCACCGTTCCGCCGGTCCACCCGGCTGGCTTGCCGTTCATCGGCGCCGGCCTCGCGGTGGCCGCCGCAGGCCGCCGCAACCGCTGGCTGCGGGGCGTGGGGCTGGTCGCCGCCGGTGCCAACGCCGCCTTCTTCCGGCATCCAGCGCGCGTGCCACCGACCCGGCCGGGCGTGGTCGTCGCGCCCGCCGACGGGCTGATCTGCCTGGTCGAGGAGGCCGAACCACCCGCCGAGCTCGACTTGGCTGCCCGGCCGGTGCCGCGGGTCAGCATCTTCCTGTCGATCTTCGACGCCCACGTCCAGCGCATCCCGATCAGCGGTGAGGTGGTCGCTGTCGAACACCGGCCAGGGTTGTTCGGCTCCGCCGAACTGGCGGCGGCCAGCGAGGACAACGAACGCAACAGCGTGGTGATCCGCACCGACACCGGCGTCCAGGTGATCGCCGTGCAGATCGCGGGCCTGGTCGCCCGTCGCATCGTCTGCGACCTCACCACCGGCGACAAGGTGAACATCGGCGACACCTACGGCCTGATCCGCTACGGTTCCCGGCTGGACACCTACCTTCCCGAGGGCACCGAGATCCAGGTGCTGCCGGGCCAGCGCGCGGTCGGCGGCGAGACGATCCTGGCGACGTTTTCGTGATCCAGCCGCGCAGCGTGCCCAAACGCGTCGTCAGCCTGCGCATGCTGCCCAGCGCGATGACGGTCGCCGCGATCTGCCTCGGCCTGTCGTCGGTGAAGTTCGCGCTCGACGGCAGGCCCACCGAGGCCATGGCGTTCCTGGCGGTGGCGGCGATCCTCGACGCCCTCGACGGCCGCATCGCTCGCATGCTCAACGCGACGTCGAAGATGGGCGAGGAGATCGACTCGCTGGCCGACGCGGTGAACTTCGGTGTCGCACCGGCGTTCATCGTCTACGGCACCCTGTTGTCGCAGTCGCGCATCGGCTGGATCGTGGTGCTGCTCTACGCGGTGTGTATCGTGCTGCGGTTGGCCAGGTTCAACGCGATGCTCACCGAAGACCAGCCCGCCTACACCAAGGAGTTCTTCGTCGGGATGCCGGCGCCCGCAGGGGCGATCGGCGCGATCGGTCCGCTGGCGGCCAAAATGCAGTTCGGCGACGGCTGGTGGACGTCGGAGATGGCGGTGGTCATCTGGATTGTCGGCGTGTCGCTGCTGGTGGTCAGCACGATCCCGATGCGCAAGATCCACACGTTCTCGGTGCCGCCGAACATGGTCGCGCCGCTGCTCGCGCTGCTGGCGATCGGCGTGACGGCCTCAATCCTCTACGGCTACCTGGTGATCCTGGTGGTGATCGTGGCCTACGTCGTGCACATCCCGTTCGCGGTGCGCACCAACCGGTGGCTCGCCGCGCACCCCGAGACGTGGGACGACAAACCGCGTCAGCGCCGCGCGATCCGCCGCGCCTCGCGACGCGAGATCCGGCGCACCCAGCCGCACCGTCGTTCGGTGGCCCGCCTCGGCCTGCGCAAACCCGGCCGGTGACATGACGGAGTCCGAACTGTCCGGCCACGAAACCAATCTCAGCCATCTGCGGCTGACGGCGCGGCTGAACACCTCGGCGCTGGACTCCCGGCGCGGGGTGGTGCGGCTGCACCCCGAGGTGATCGCCGCGCTCGGTATACGGGAATGGGATGCGGTGTCGCTCACCGGCGCACGCGCGACAGCCGCGGTGGTCGGCATCGCCCCGTCGGGAATTCCGACCGGGACGGCCCTGCTCGACGACGTGACGCTGTCGAACGCGGGTCTGCGCGAAAACAGCCCCGTCATCGTGGCGCCGGCGACGGTTTACGGCGCGCGGTCGGTGACGGTGTCGGGGTCACGGCTGGCCACCCACTCGATCTCGCCCGCGACGCTGCGGCAGGCGCTGCTGGGCAAGGTGATGACGGTGGGCGACACCGTCTCCCTGCTGCCGCGCGACCTCGGCCCCGGAACGTCCGCGTCGGCGGCGACCACCGCACTCGCCTCGTCGGTGGGCATCACCTGGACCTCGGAACTGCTGACGGTCACCAGCGTCGACCCAGCCGGCACCGTGAGCATCCAACCGAATTCCTCTGTCACCTGGGGCGGCGGGCCTGCCGGCCAGACCGAAACGCCAGCCGCGATGGGAGCGACCGTGGAGTCCACGGTCGGGGAGGCCACCGTCACCACACCGTCGGCGGACACGCCGGCGGTGTCTTACGACGACCTCAAGGGCAGCCACGTCCCGGCCGGCCGGCTCACCGAATGGCTCAAACTCTCCCTCGACGAGCCGTCGTTGCTGCAGACCCTTGGTGCCACGGCACATCTCGGCGTCCTGGTGTCCGGACCCGCCGGGGTGGGCAAAGCCACGCTGGTGCGGACGGTCTGCGCGCAACGGCGACTCGTCGAGCTGGACGGCCCCGAGGTGGGCGCGCTGCACGCCGAGGACCGGCTCAACCGGGTCTCGTCGGCGGTGGCGACGGTGCGCGACGGCGGCGGCGTGCTGCTGATCACCGACATCGACGCGCTGCTGCCCGCGACGCCGGAACCGGTGGGCACGCTGATCCTCACCGAACTGCGCAGGGCCGTCGCGACACCCGGTGTGGCGTTCGTGGCGACCTCGGCCAGGCCGGATGGCGTCGACCCCCGGCTGCGCGACCCGCAGTTGTGCGACCGCGAACTGGGGTTGAGTCTGCCCGACGCCGCCACCCGCAAGGCCCTGCTGGAGGTGCTGTTGCGCGGCGTTCCGGCGCAGGACCTCGAGATCGACGAGGTCGCCGGGCGAACACCCGGTTTCGTGATCGCCGACCTGTGCGCACTGGTTCGGGAGGCGGCTCTGCGGGCGGCCGCGCGCGCCAGTGCCGACGGGGCGCCCCCACAGCTCACCCAGCGCGACCTCACCGGTGCGCTCACCGTGATTCGCCCGCTGTCGAGGTCGGCCACCGAAGAGCTGTCGGTCGGGTCGGTGACGCTCGCCGACGTCGGCGACATGGCCGAGACCAAGCAGGCACTGAGCGAGGCGGTGCTGTGGCCGCTTCAGCATCCCGACACCTTCGAACGCCTCGGCATCGAGCCGCCGCGCGGTGTGCTGCTCTACGGGCCGCCCGGCTGCGGTAAGACCTTCGTGGTGCGCGCCCTGGCCAGTTCGGGGCGGCTGTCCGTGCACGCCGTCAAGGGCGCCGAACTGATGGACAAATGGGTCGGCGCGTCGGAGAGGGCGGTGCGCGACCTGTTCCGCCGCGCCCGTGATTCTGCGCCGTCGCTGGTGTTCCTCGACGAGATCGACGCGTTGGCGCCGCGGCGCGGGCAGAGTTTCGACTCCGGGGTGACCGACCGCGTGGTGGCGTCGCTGCTGACGGAACTCGACGGCATCGAACCGATGCGCAACGTCGTGGTGCTTGGAGCCACCAACCGGCCCGATCTGATCGACCCGGCCCTGCTGCGGCCAGGCCGGCTGGAACGGCTGGTGTTCGTCGAACCACCTGACGCCGAGGCGCGACGCGAGATCCTGCGTACCGCGGGCAAATCCATCCCGCTGGCCACCGAGGGGGAACAAGCCGTCGACCTCGACACACTGGCCGCCGGCCTCGACGGCTACAGCGCCGCCGATTGCGTTGCGCTGCTCCGCGAGGCGGCGCTGTCGGCGATGCGGCGGTCGATCGACGCCGCCGACGTCACCGCGACCGACGTGGAGGCGGCCCGGCAGACCGTGCGCCCGTCGCTGGACCGGGTCCAGGTCGACACGCTGCGCGCGTTCTCCGAAAACCGCTAGGGCGGCCAGCCGGGCGAGCGGAGTGCGGCTGGACCACAAGACCGGCGAAACAGTGCACCGGGCCTGCTTCTGGGGTCGTGGTGGCAGTGCTCAGCACTACCCTGGCTGGGGCTAGGTCGGGCCGAGGTTGACACCCGACCCCAATCAAGATCGGAGTGCCATGCTGGCCATCCTCTGTGCCCATGCGGTCGCCACCGCGTTGGCGCCCCTCATGGTGGCCAGATGGGGACGGATCGTGTTCTATCCGCTGGCGGTCGTCCCGCTGGTCTCCTTGGTGTGGGTTGCGCTGAACTGGCCGGAGCCCGGTGGTGCGCAGACCCTCAACTTCGTCTGGCTGCCCGAGCTGTCCATGGACATCACGCTGCGGTTCGACACGTTGGCCGCGATCATGAGCGTGCTCATCCTGGGTATCGGCGCGCTCGTGCTGTTCTACTGCGGCACGTACTTCCACCATCGCGACGGCCACATCGAGAAGCGTCTGCCCAGTTTCGCCGCCGAGATGGTGGCGTTCGCCGGGTCCATGTTCGGGCTGGTCGTCAGCGACAACATGCTGATCCTGTACGTGTTCTGGGAGACGACTACGGTGTTGTCGTTCCTGCTGGTCGGCCACTACGCCGAACGTGCGACGAGCCGCCGCGCCGCCACGCAGGCACTGCTCGTCACCACCTTCGGCGGGCTGGCGATGCTGGTGGGCATCATCATCCTCGGCAACCGCGCCGGCACCTACCTGCTCTCCGAACTGGTCGCCGCACCGCCGTCCGGGGTCGCCGCCGGGGTGGGGGTGGCGCTCATCCTGGTGGGCGCCCTGTCGAAATCGGCGATCGTGCCGCTGCACTTCTGGCTTCCCGGGGCGATGGCCGCGCCCACCCCCGTGAGCGCCTATCTGCACGCCGCGGCCATGGTCAAGGCCGGGGTGTTCCTGGTGGCACGGATGACTCCCGGATTCGCCGACTCCCCGGTGTGGCGCCCGATGATCGTCACCCTCGGACTTGCGACGATGTTGTTGGCCGGCTGGCGTGCGGTGCGCGAGTACGACCTCAAACTCATCCTGGCATTCGGCACGGTCAGCCAGTTGGGGTTGATCATCATCATGGTCGGCACCGGTGGGCGCGACATGATGCTGGCCGGACTGGCCATGCTGGTCGCGCACGCGATGTTCAAGGCGTCGCTGTTCATGGTGGTCGGTGTCGTCGACCACTCGACCGGCACCCGCGACATCCGGCGGCTGGCCTGGCTGGGCGACCGCAGCAAGCCGCTGCTGATCATCGCCATCGGCGCCACGGCAAGCATGGCGGCGCTTCCGCCGTTCCTCGGGTTCGTCGCCAAGGAGGCCGACTTCGAGGCTGTGTTGCACAGCGCCGCGCTCGGGCCCGCCGCGCCGTGGGTGCTCGCCGGTATCGCGTTCGGATCGGTGTTCACCACCATCTACAGCCTGCGCTTTCTATGGGGTGCGTTCAGCCGCAAGGGGTTGCCGGCACCGAGCGTCCGGGTGCGGGAGATGCACCGCCCTTCGGTCGCGTTCCTCGCCGCACCGGCGGTCCTGGCCGCCGCCGGCCTGGTGTCGGGTCTGTGGCCAGTACCGCTGGACGCCGTGCTCGGCGACTACGCACAGACGGTGCCCGGCGGCTCGGACTACCACCTGGCGCTGTGGCACGGCCTGACCCTGCCGCTGCTGCTGTCGGTGCTGGTGATCGCGACCGGTATCGTCGCGTTCTCCGAGCGGTCCAGACTGCGGCGGGCGCGGGTGGCCTACCTTCCGCTGGGCAACGCCGACCAGGTCTACGACGCGCTGATCCGCGGGCTCGACAGGCTGTCGGTGCGGCTGACCGCGACGACCCAGCGCGGCTCCGTCCCGGCCACCCAGTCGGTCATCCTCTGCACCCTGGTGGCGCTGCCCGCGGCGGCGCTGGCCCTCGGCGCGCGCGACCGGCCGAACTTCGCACTGTGGGATTCGCCGTGGGTGGTCGTAGTCGGTCTGCTGATGCTGGCCGCCGCGCTAGGCGCGGCGGTGATGCGCAACCGCCTGGCCGCCGTCCTGCTGATCGGGGTCACCGGCTACGGCTGCGGTGCGATCTTCGCGCTGCACGGCGCGCCGGATCTGGCGCTGACCCAGTTCCTGGTCGAGACGCTGGTGCTGGTCGTCTTCGTGCTGGTGTTGCGCACCCTGCCCGCCGAAGCCGAGAAGGCCCACATCAACCGCATGCGCCTGCCGCGTGTGGTGCTCTCGCTGGCAGTCGGTGTGACGGTGACGTCGCTCGCGGTGTACGCGATGGCGGCCCGCACGGGTGCGGGGATCGCCGAGTTGATTCCGGACGCCGCCTACTACCGCGGCCAAGGGGCCAACGCGGTGAACGTCCTGTTGGTCGACATCCGCGCCTGGGACACCATGGGTGAGATATCGGTGCTGCTCGTCGCGGCGACCGGCGTCGCCTCGCTGGTGTTCCGCAACCGCCGTTTCGGCACCGCGCCGCGGGTGTCGGACGCCGGCCAGCCCGACATCGGGCGCATCGGCAACTTCGCCAACAGCCGGGCCGCCGGCGACAGAACCTGGCTGCGCGGCAGCGAACTGCGCGATCCGCGGCACCGCTCGCTGGTGCTGGAGGTGGCGACGCGCGTCATCTTCCCGCTCATCATGGTGCTCTCGGCCTACTTCTTCTTCGCCGGCCACAACACTCCTGGCGGTGGTTTCGCCGGCGGTTTGACGGCGGGTCTGGCATTGGTGCTGCGCTATCTCGCCGGCGGCCGCTACGAGCTCGGGGAGACGCTGCCGCTGGATGCGGGGAAGATCCTCGGCGTCGGCCTGGCGCTGTCCGCGGGCACGGCGGTGACGTCGCTTTTCCTCGGTGCGCCCGTATTGTCCTCGGCCGTCGTCGAATTGGAGTTGCCGGTCTTCGGCAGCGTCAAGTTGGTGACCGCACTGTTCTTCGATTCAGGGGTGTATCTGATCGTGGTGGGCCTCGTCCTCGACGTGCTGCGGAGCCTGGGCGCCCAGGTTGACGTGGAGATGTCCCAGCCGAACTCCGGTTCGAGCAGGTCGGCGGCGAAGGTGGGCGCACGGTGACCACCTACCTCGTTCCCCTGGTCTTGATCGGCGGCCTGACCAGTGTCGGTGTCTACCTGCTCCTCGAGCGCAACCTGACCCGAATGTTGTTGGGGCTGTTGCTGATCAGCAATGCCATCAACCTGTTGATTCTCACGGTGGCCGGGCCGTCCGGCAATCCGCCGGTGCGGGGGCGCACCAGCGCAGACGAGGCCTCCACAGCTGACCCGTTGGCGCAGGGCATGATCCTCACCGCGATCGTCATCAGCATGGGGATTGCAGCGTTCATCCTTGCGCTGGCCTACCGCTCCTATCGATTGACCACCGCTGAAGAGGTCGGGAACGACCCCGAGGACACCCGCGTGTCGTCGATGGCCGCCCAGGAGGCCGCCGTTCTCGACGAGGACCGGCCACCCGAACCAGATCTGGCGATCGACACCGACCTGCCCGACGAACTCGATGCGCTGCCGGGTCGGGATGGCTCCCGGTGACGGCGCAGCGAGAAGCGAAGGCGGATCGCGCATGACGGCGCAGCGAGAAGCGAAGGCGGATCGCGCATGACGGCGCAGCGAGAAGCGAAGGCGGATCGCGCATGAGAGTGGCCTCGGTGCTCATGCCGCTGCCGGTGCTGATCCCGACGATCGCCGCTGCGCTGACGCTGTTCGCGGGCCGTCGCCCGGTGCTGCAGCGGGTGCTGGCGCAGGTGGCGCTCGTCGCGGTCGTCGTGGTCTGCGCGACGCTCGTCTACCTCACCGACCGCGACGGCACGCTGGCCCTGCACGTCGGCGGATGGGGCCAGAGCATCCCCGGCATGGGTCCGCTGGGCATCACCCTGGTCGTGGACCGGTTGTCTGCGCTGATGCTGATGGTGTCGTCCATCGTGCTGCTGGCGGTGGTCGCCTACGCCATCGGCCAGGGCATCCGCGACGGTGACGGCCGTCAGCCGGTGTCGATCTTCCTGCCCACCTATCTGGTGCTGTCGGCGGGGGTGTGCACGGCCTTCCTCGCCGGTGACCTGTTCAACCTGTACGTCGGGTTCGAGGTGCTGCTGTCCGCGAGCTTCGTGCTGCTGACCATCGGTGCCAGCGCCGAGCGCGTACGGGCGGGCATCTCGTACGTAATGGTGTCGATGGTGTCGTCGATGATCTTCCTGCTCGGCATCGGACTGGTGTACGCCGCGACCGGCACGCTGAACCTGGCCGAGCTGGCCGTGCGTCTCGACGACGTCTCCGAAGGCACCCGCATGGCGCTGTTCGCGGTGCTGATGGTGGCGTTCGGCATCAAGGCGGCGGTGTTCCCCCTGTCGACGTGGTTGCCCGACTCCTACCCGACCGCACCGGCGCCCGTCACTGCGGTGTTCGCCGGGCTGCTGACGAAGGTCGGCGTCTACGCGATCATCCGGGCGCATTCACTGCTGTTCCCGGGCGGCGGGCTGGACCAGGTGCTGCTGTGGGCGGCGCTGCTGACCATGGTGGTCGGCATCCTGGGCGCGATCGCACAGAGCGACATCAAGCGACTGTTGTCCTTCACGCTCGTGAGCCACATCGGGTACATGGTGTTCGGCATCGCGCTGTCCAGCGACCTCGGCATGGCGGGCGCCATCTACTACGTGGCGCACCACATCGTCGTGCAGACCACGCTGTTTCTCGTGGTGGGTTTGATCGAGCGCCAGGCCGGTGCCTCGACGATGACGCGCCTCGGCGGGTTGGCTGCCGCCAGCCCATTGCTGGCCTTCGTCTTCGTCGTGCCGGCGGTGAATCTGGGCGGGATACCGCCGTTCTCCGGTTTCATCGGCAAGGTCGCGCTGCTCGAGGCCGGCGCAGCCAACGGAACACCACTGGCCTGGGCGCTAGTCGGCGGCGGTGTGGTGACCAGCCTGCTGACGCTGTACGTGGTGGCGCGGGTGTGGACGAAGGCGTTCTGGCGGTCGCGTGAGGACGCACCGGAGGGGCACCTGTCGTCCACCGCGCCCGCGGCGCTGCTGGACGACACCTCCGAATCGGATGACATCCAATTCGTGGACCGTGACCATGTCGGCCGCATGCCCGCCGGAATGCTGGTGCCGACCGCGGCGCTGATCGCGGTCGGCCTGACGCTGACCGTGGCGGCGGGGCCGATCTTCGCCTACAGCGGCCGAGCTGCCGGCGAGGTGATCGACCGCGACCACTACATCACCGCGGTGGTGGGTGAGCGGCCATGAAGGTGATCGAGGGGACGAGGTGGTCACCGCGTCGGCTCGCGCTGCGGGCGTGGGTGCTGTGCTGGTTGACGTTGGTCTGGGTGCTGTTGTGGGGCACGCTTTCTATGGCCAACATCATCAGCGGCCTCGTCATCGCACTGATGATCACACTGCTGCTGCCGCTGCCGCCGGTCCCGGTGGAGGGGCGGGTGCACCTGCTGTCGCTGCTGCGGTTGATCGCCACCGTGGCGTACTACCTACTGGAGTCGTCGGTGCAGGTGGCGTGGCTGGCCGTCAAACCGGGCCCGCCACCGCTGACCGCGGTGCTACGGGCGCACTTCGCGGTGAAGTCGGACCTGGTGCTCGCTCTCGCGGTGAACATCGTGAACCTGACGCCGGGCACCATCGCGCTCGAGATTGACCAGACCAGACGTGTGGTCTACATCCATGTCATCGACGTCGGCTCCGACCGCGCGTTGAGTCGCTTCTACCGTCAGATCGGGCAGTTCGAGCGATTGCTGATCGCGGCTTTCGAACGGGAGTCGGACTGGCGGCCATCGAGTGAAAAGGAGGCGGATCGCTGAATACCGTCTGGATCATCGCGGGAGTGATGCTCAGCGTCGCCGCGGCCGCGACGATGTTCCGGCTGTTGGCCGGGCCGAGCACGCTGGACCGGCTCGTCGCGCTGGACACCCTCATCGCGGTCACCATGTGCGGGATCGGCACGTGGGCGGCGTTCAGCCGCAACACCACCGTGACGTACAGCTTGACCGCCCTGGCTCTGATCAGCTTCCTGGGCTCGGTCAGCGTGGCACGCTTCCGCGTACCCGACGTCGATAGAGCCGACAGGAAACGGAGGGTCCGGTGAACGCCTCCGACGTCGTCGCCAGCGTCCTGGTGCTGGGTGGCTCGACGCTGGCCCTGACCGCCGCCGTCGGTGTCGTCCGGTTCCCGGACACCCTGTCGCGGATGCACGCCGCGACGAAGCCCCAGGTGCTCGGTCTGCTGCTCGTGCTCGCGGGGGCGGCGCTCCGGCTGCGCGGCAATGTCGACGTCGGGATGCTCGTCCTGGCCGGACTGTTCACGGTCATCACCGCACCGGTGATCGCCAACCGTGTCGGCCAGCTCGCCTACGAGGAGCAGAACATCCGAGATGACCTGTTGACCAGGGACGAAATGCTTGAAGTCACCGCGGAAAGGGAACACCGCCGCCATGACCACTCATGACGGCATCGCGAGCGCGCTGGCCGTCGCGCTGGCCAGACGGAGTGGGTCGCACGCCGACTGTCCGTTGTTCGACGACCCGTATGCGCAGGTGTTCATCGACGCCGCGGTGAGCCGGGGGTGTCAGCTCCCGACGGACGAGACGGCCGCACGGATCAACGGGATCGCCAACTACGCCTCCTCGCGCACCAAGTGGTTCGACGAGTATTTCATCGCCGCGGGGGCACACGGCCTCGAGCAGATGGTGATCATGGCTGCGGGTCTCGACGCGCGGGCGTGGCGGCTGCCCTGGGTCAGCGGCACCACGGTCTTCGAGATCGACCAACCCGGGGTGCTGAAGTTCAAGAACGAGGTCATGCGTGAACACGGTGAGAGTCCCGCGGTGTCGCGCTATGTGGCGGTGCCCGCCGACCTGTTCGACGGCTGGCCGGAAGCCTTGCGGGCGAGGGGATTCGACAGCTCCGAACCGACGGCGTGGGCCGTCGAGGGGCTGCTTCCGTATGTCGCGGACGGCCCGCACCTGCTGTTCGACCGCATCCACGCGATGAGTCCGCCCGGGAGCCGGCTGGCCGTGGAGGCGGTCGGGACGGGAGTGGTCGACTGGCTCACCGAACAGGGTTGGCTGGTCACGACGATCGGCGCGCCGGAGTTGATGACGCGCTACGGGCGGTGCGGCGACCACAGTGAGGCCGACGCGAGCATGGACACCACCTTCGTCGACGCGACACGGGGCCGCTGAGGTTCTGGGGCTTATCCCAGCGGTGAATCCATCCACAGGACAGGGGTTTCGAGCGCCCTCGGGTCAGCGCGGTCTGCCATAGTCGAACCTATGTTCGATGGTTCGTTGCCCGGGATCGGTGCAATGGCTGCGCTCACCGCGCGGTCATGCTGCACGACCGCCCCCCCGAAGTCGCCGCGCTGTTCGCGGCCGGAGTCATCCACGACCCACTCGTGCGCGCGATCGTGACCCGCACCGCCTTGATCACCGACCCGACGCTCATGGCCGCCGTCGACGCGGCCCTGGCCGAACACATCGCCACCTGGGGTCCGAAATCACAGAAGAAGACGATCGACGCCATCGACGAGATCCACGACCCCGCAGCGCTACGCCGACCAAAGACGCCCAACACGACCGCGATGTGCACTTCGCAGACCCACGCGAGGCGGCTCCAACGCCGGAGCCGACACCGGGAACCGAAGCCGAGCCGCGATCACCCTCCGAGCCCCAGCCGGAGGCGGCCGGCGCGGAATCAGCCTCGGCCCAACGTCGATCACCCTGCCCCGCCCAGGCTTTCGTGTCCGGGGCCGGCGTCACCAACGCCACCGTGCTCGCGGCCCTCCTCGCCCGCGCCAAGATCCGTTCGATCACACACCCCGGCGACGCCCCGCCCGAACCCCGCTACCGGCCCTCGAGAGCACTGCGGGAATTCGTGCGCTGTCGCGACGTGACCTGCCGCTTTCCATGCGGTTGACCCAGCTGTGACAAACCCGCCACCACCGCAGACGTCGACCACACCATCCCTGGCCGGCCGGACCCACGGGTGCATCGAAGGTGTGATTGCTCTGCCGTTTCGCCCCTGGTCATAAACAAAAGGGCAGGTAGAAGCCATGGCAAGGAATGGGGTGCTGTTTCAGACATGTGAGGTCACCAGCATGAGGTGGGTCGGTAGCCGCTCGGAACCTGCCGACACAGCGTGTCGTGACCGACTAACCTTGTGGGCATGCGATTCAGCCGCGTCACCGTCGATCCGGACATCATGGGGGGCATACCGTGCATCCGGGGCTTGCGTATCCCGGTGGCGACTGTGGTCGCGATGGTTGCTGACCAGATGACGCCGCCGGAGATTCTTGCCGAGCTTCCCGACCTTGAGGAAGAAGACGTCGCCGAGGCTCTGCGCTACGCGGCTGAGGCAGTACGGGAGCGAGAGTTGCCGCTGCGTCCGACCGCATGAAACTGTTGCTGGACGAGAATCTTTCGCCTACACTATCCAGATTTCTCATCGAGGACGGTCATGACGTCGTTCATGTTCGTGACCGTGGATTGGCAAGTGCGACCGATGATGTGGTCCTCGCGTTAGCTGCGGCCGAGGGGCGTGTATTGATCAGCGCAGATACGGATTTCGGCACCTTGCTGGCTCGGTCAGGTGCCAGCGAACCGTCGGTTGTGCTGATACGCCGCGCAGGCGGTCGACGTGCGTCCCTACAAGCCCGCCTGCTCATCGCCAACCTGCCTGTCGTGCAGGACGAGCTAGCCGAGGGTGCCGTCGTCGTGCTCGGCGAGAAGACGATACGCATCCGCCAGCTGCCGATCTAAGCGATCGAAAACGGGGTCGAGTTCCTCGCAGGGAGTAGATTTCCGACTTGCCAGCAACTCAGGCGCCCTGGCCGGGAGTCCACCTGGTGGCACTCGGCTAAGGTCGGGCAGCAATGCTGCCCGTCGCCGCCTTCGTTCCCGGCTACCGGTCAGCCTGCCGTCCACTGTGTACCCGCGGCGTCGAGTGTGCGCCTGCGGATTTGAGCGTGCATCCAGGGCGCGTCACGTCGGTGTGTCGTCGCCCCGGACGCACACTCGACGCCGACCAGCCGCAACTGCCGACCGTTGAGAGGGCAGCTTAACGACTTGTCACCAAGCTCAAATGCCTCTGCCGAAAATGCTGACGATTGGCTCAAGAACCCTCTCTACCCGATGGTGTCAGGGTCCTCGACCGGATCGCCGAACAGCGTGTTGACCTCGTCGCGGTTGACCTCGATGTCCTTGAGCAGCTCGCCCCGCGGGCCGTACAACGAGATGCGCACTGTCTTCCGTGGGTCGGCGTCGGGGTCGGCTGGACCCGTGACACCGGTGGGCTCCGGCGGTCCCGGTGGTTCACGCCGCAGTCGCTCCCGCGCCCACTTGACCGCCCCGGTCACGATCGCCGTGGCAGTGTCGCCGATCAGACCCGCGGCGGCGCTGACGGCGATGAAGACGGCGATGGTCTCGACGACGCCTAACCCGAAGCCGCCCCCAGGGCGGTAACTCAGCTCGGCCGTTACGCCCTCGGCGGCGAGGTAGGTGGGAAGCTCCTCGGCAACGGCCCGCTGCGGGGGACTCCCGTCGTGGATGGTGCCAATCACCTCGACGCGCACGGTGATCGGTGAGCGTGCGGTGTCGGCCGGATCGTCCGTCATGCGCGAATGTTATCGGTCCGGCTGACGCCGATGTCGCTTCGTGAAGAACGCTTCATCTTATCGAACCTGATACGCGTCAACGCGTCGCTTTCGAGGCGAGTTTGAAACTTCGCCCAGGTCTTGTCAACTCGCGCGAAGTCGCTGTCCATCCGGGCCCGCGTCTTTTCGATCGCGAGCAGCGCTATAGCGACGACCAGGTAGCTCTTCTGTTCCTCGGTGAGGCGCAAAGGCGAGACTCGTCGTAGACCCGCTGGGTCCTTCGTGACGAAGGCAACAGTAGTCGCTGCGAGGTGATCGCGAGGTTGTGGTCGTCGGTCATGGTCGTCTCTCTTGCTTGTCGGCGGTGAGTTGGCGGACGCTCCACAGCGTCCACCCACGCGGGGCGGCTGCCTTGCGGGCGGCGACAAGGGCGGCCCAGCGCTGGGGGCGAGTGCCGGTCCCGCCGAAGTGGTTGAGGCAGCACAGCCCGGGCGGGTAGGTCAGATTCCGCCACCAGTCGTGGTCGGCGTACTCGCCGTCAACGTCGCAACGGCGCTTCACGGGCGTCGCCGTTTGCTGTTGGTGAGGTCGAGTGCCTGCGTGAGGCGGTCGGCCAGCCTGCGATGCTCGCGCGGCCCCGCATAGAGCGGGTTGGGGCGAGTCTGTCCCATCGAGCCGGGGACGACGGGGCTTGATTCAGTCAGGGCGGCACTCATTTCGTCGATTTCGTCGAGGATTCGGGCCAGTTCGTGCACGATCTGGCGCTCTGTTGGCGACGGCTCGAACTCGCGGAAGATAGCCCGCCATAGGGCTCTACCTCAGCTTTTGAGGTTGGCGGGGCCCTTCGGGGTCATGTGGTGGTCTCCAAAAAAGGGTGCGAACGGGTTGTGCGAAAAGAATTTGGCACAGGTTGTCCGGCCGTTGTGCGGCACAGACTTTCGCACCCCCTACCTGCGGCACCCGGGGCGCCGGGCAGTCGGGTCAAAAGAAAGCCGCCGCTGTGAAATTCGTCGGCTCGTCGCTCTAGGAATCGGTCCGCGGGCCAGGGGGCCGACGCTTCGCTTCAAGATCGGTACCTCCCGCTCCCTGACGCTCAGAGACTTGGGGAGCGACCGACTACCGAGGCAATCACTCCATCGCAATCGCCGCCACATCGAGCGGTCCATCGTGGAGAATGATACGCCGTGACGGACCCACGCTGCACGACACTCAACCACGGCGATGTTGAGGGCGCCAGAATGATCGATACCGAGCGTGCTCTGCGGCTGATTCTGGCGCGTCTGGAAGAGGATCACCACGCCGCTAGTCTCCTCATGGAGCAGATCGGTGAGTGCGACGCCTGTATCGGCGGACTTATCTCATACCTTCTCGCCTTCTGCTCGGACATCATGTACGAACTCGAGAGTTCACAGGACGACCTCGCGATTGACCGGGTCGAACAACAACTAGCGGACGTTCTAGAGGACATGCGGACTCACCGCTGAGGGCTGGCCTCTCGGCGGTTCAAGAGCCGCGGCCCGACGCTGCGGAGCGAACTCGGTGCCTAGTCCTCTCCAACCGTCCGTTCTCTCGCGCTTACCGCACGAAGTACAATTCGCGGCGTGGGGAGACGTGGATTCTTTGCCGAATTGCACCATCAACAGCGTTTAGCTGAGCAACGCCAGCGGCGGCAACATAACACGGCGGTTCAGGCGCACAACCGTGCAGTTCGGGAGTCCATTCGGGCGCAGCGTGAATATGAGCGAGCGGTTGCACAGGCGGAGCGCGCGTCCGCACTCGAGCAAGCACTGGCTGAACGCGCCGCGAGAGAGGCTCATGTCCGTGCGCAGAAAGCGTTGGCTGAGTCGCAGACCGCACAGGCAGTCGAAGCGTTCGAGCAGATCGATTCTCTGCTGGCCGCAACACTGGAGGTCGATGACTATGTGGACATCGACTCGCTAAAACAGACGGTCCAACACCCACCCTTTCCGCGCGAGGACTTGAAAACACCCCTACCGGAGCCCGTCCTAGAACCACCGCCCTCGGAGCCGCAGTTTATCGCGCCAGCGGCGCCCACAGGGATATCGAAGCTTTTAAACAAGCAAAAGCATGCCGAGGCGCACGCCAAGGCGCATTCGGAGTGGGTTACTCGCCACGAACGGTGGGCCCACCACGTCAAGCATCTGCTGCCTGCCAGGAATGCGAACTTGCTTGAGGATCACACTGCGGCAAAGCAGGAAAGGGCTGAACTTCTGGCTAAGGCAATGGAAGAGTACCGAAGTGACTGTGCGAGGCGCGAACGTGATGTTGCGGAGGCCAACGAGAGGCTTGAGAACCTCAAGATGTCGCTGGCCGCAGGTGATGCGGAAGCCATCAACGAGTACGTCGGAATTGTTTTAGGGAACTCGGTGTATCCCGAGGCATTTGAGGTCGACTATGAGTTCGAGTTTGATGCGAACCTTGGCGAGCTGACCATAACCACAATTGTTCCGCCTCCGTCAACCATGCCCAACATCAAAGGTTATAAGTACGTCGCCAAGACTGACGAGATCCGCGAAACACCCTGCACTCAAAAGGAGCAACGAGATCGCTATAACGGTGCAGTGGCGGCTGTGGCCATCCGAACATTCCACGAGGTGTTCGAAAGCGATCGTGACGGGCGTATACAGAGCATTTCATTGATGGTTCAGACGGAGACCGTCAACCCAGCAACCGGATTGCACGAATCATTTCCACTTGTCGGCGCTGCGGCTGATCGTCAAGAGTTCTCTCGGTATGAGCTGCGCAATGTCGACCCTATACAGACGTTGAATCATATGCGAGGTGTCGTGTCGAAGAACGCATTCGCGTTGCAACCGATCAGCACCGCGCGAGGAATCCGCTGATGACCCAAGCCAACCACTCAAGCGCCCGAATTGCAGAGCTTGCGCGTGAGAACGAGCTGTTGCGAGAGCGATACGAGGATGCTCTCGCTGAGATCGACCTATTGAAGCGGGATGTCGAGGCGCTGCACGACGTTGGCATCTACTACTACCGGCATCCACTGGACAACGCGATTGCCTACCAGGATGCGTTGGAAGCAATCAAGGCGCAGGTCAGGGCGTACGTAGCCGAAGGACGCGCGATCGAATCGTCCACGCGGTTCACGTTTGACAACTCATTGGCAAAAGGTCGCAAGATGACCGCTGAACTCGCCAAGCTCATGCTGCGCGCATATAACGCCGAGGCCGAAAATTGTGTGCGCTCCGTCAAGGCTGGCAATCTCCCGTCCGCCGAGAAGCGCCTCGGAGCAGCCGCAAAGTCGATCGCGCGTTACTCCTCAATGATGGAAATGCACATCAACCCCGACTATCACGACCTACGCCTACGTGAACTCGAGCTGACCGCAGATTACCAGATGAAGGTGCAGGAGGAACGGGAAGCGGCTCGTGAGGAACGGGCGCGGCTCCGAGAAGAGCAGCAGGCAGAACGAGAATTGCGCGCTGAACGAGACCGCCTCGAGAAGGAACGCGCCCATTATGCGAACGTGCTGGAAGCGTTGTCGGGCGCCGGAAGCGACCAAGAGCGGAGGGATCTGGAAGGCAAAATCGATGAGATAGACCGACGTATTGCCGAGAATGATTACCGCGCTGCGAACATTCGTGCGGGCTATGTCTATGTCATCAGCAACGTCGGTTCTTTTGGACCGGGTATTGTGAAGATCGGACTCACCAGGCGCCTAGAGCCTATGGACCGGGTTCGCGAACTAGGTGACGCGTCAGTACCCTTCGGCTTCGATGTACACGCGTTGTTTTTCTCAGACGATGCAGTTGGCGTTGAAGCGGAGCTGCACCGCCGCTTCGCCCACACCCGGGTCAACAGAGTCAACCTGAGACGCGAGTATTTCTATGCCACACCAGCCGAGGTTAAACTAGCGCTCATCGAGATCGCAGGCAACCTACTCGAGTTTGCGGAACACGCTGAGGCTGAGCAGTATCGCGCCAGTGAGCTAATGCGGAGGGCCGAACAGAGGCCAGGTGGTTACGGCATTGGCGGCGTCGGAGTAGGCCTGCCGGATGGCAGCATCGCTGTGGAGGGCGCCCGGCGCTGAGTCGGTGGGGCAGGTTGCGAATCGTGATGCTGCGGCGGAAACCTTCCCCGTTCCGCACCTGGGATAGGTCGGGCACCGTGTCGGCAACGCGGTCGACGAAGCGGTCGAGTTCCGCGGGTAGGTGACGGCTGTCGGAGATGGCGCGCGATGTCGTTGCCGGTCATGGGGAAGCTCCAAGGGGAATGGCCGTTGCCGCGCGGGCAAAACGTCCCGTTGAGGACGCTGGCACTATTGCCCGGCGGCAAGGCCACACCACATCATTTGAAAGGATGGGCCAGCGCCACCATGGAGAAACGACTGGCCCCCCGCCGATCCGGTGATCAGGACTTCGGACATAGCGACGGAATGGTTGCAGGGTCATCGGTGGGATCTGATGCTGTAGCGCAGCGTGAGGCTGGTGCCGGGGTAGATGGTGTTGGTGTCGTTGAGGGCTTGGCAGAGTTCGTCGATCGCGGCGGTGTGGCGGGGCGCGGGTAGTGGGTCGCGGCGGATGTGCAGGGTGTTGGTGGCGGTGTCGGGGATGATGTCGCCGGAGCGGGCGAGGGCGGTGCGGATTTGGGTGTGGGCTTCGTCGTCGGCGCGGGTGTAGCCGGTGCCGGTGAGGATCGCCCGCGCTAGCGATCGCATGGTGTTGAACGCGGCGACGCGGATGGCGTGGTGGATCAGTTTGGTCTCGGTGTCCAGCACCTGTTGGCCGGGGTGGACCTGGGCGAGCGGCAACCGGGCCGGGATCACCTGGTGGGCGGTCAGCGCCGCCTCGAGGGTGGCGTGGGCGGTGTGGGTGTCGGTGTTGATGGTGTTGATCATCGCGTTGATCAACACTATCGAGGTTCCGGGTTGCGGCGAGTGGGCGGACAGCAGCGCGGTATCGCTAGCGTTCTCGGCGGAACGCAGTGCGCGGCGGGCCTTTTCGACATCGCGGTAGGCGAGCTTCTTGGCCGGGTTGGGCACCATCCGGTCCGCGTCGTCGTCGGTGGCTGTGGCGTGGGAGTCGAGGTCGAAGTGCATGCGGGCATAGCGGTAGTGATTCTCCTGGCGCCAGCGCGATCCCATCCGGTAGCGGATCTCACCCGGCGTCAGGTCGCGCCGCGTGGTCAGGATGTGCATCTGGCGGGTTCGAGCGGTGTTGTACAGGCTGATCTGGCGCATCGCGAACGTTTCGCCCTGGCGTGGCCCGTCGGTGATGTCCAACTCGACCTCGGTGTCGCGATTGGCTGAGGACTTCTGGACCGCACCCACCGGACAGACCTACACGACCCACCCCGGCAGCGCCGTGCTGTTCCCGACCCTGTGCACCCCCACACCGCAGGCGCCACGGCGACCCGCCGAGATCGAAGACACCGACCGCGGCCTCACAATGCCCACCCGCCGCCGCACCCGTGCCGAAGACCGCCAACGCCGCATCAACGCCGAACGCAAACTCAACGACGACTTCGTCGCCGAACGAAACAAACCGCCCCCGTTCTGACGCGGGGGGTCACTCGGAGAGTTGGAACTCCACCATCGCCGTGACAGTATCGACGGCATCACTCAACGCGGCCAACCGCGCCGACACCGAGGGCGCCGACAGCACGGCATACTTGTCGGCCTGCCCCATCGGCACGCGGGCCGCCAAACCGTACAAGCGCTTCACGACGTCGGACTCCTCGGGCCCCAGCACCGCCGAGCGGCCGCCGAACCGAGAACCCCGTGCGGCGGCGATCCTTTCGTACAACGCGACGATGCGGTCTTCTACGTCGAGCACCGCCGCCGAGTCGATCGATCCCGGTTCGTCTTCCCACACCTCGATATCCGCCCGTGGATACGGCGCATCATCCAGCCACTGCGTCACCCGGATTCGTTCGCCCATCACACATCTGAGGCCGAACCGTCCCCTGCCCAGGTCGGCGTGTTCGACGATCCGGGCGAGCGCCCCCACGTCGCTGCGGCGGTCACCGCCACCGACCTCACGGCCCGCCTCGATGAGCACCACACCGAACACCGGATCGACCATCGCAAGGCAGTCCTGGACCAGCCCGACATACCGCGGCTCGAAGATCCGCAGGGGCAGCTCCTCACCGGGCAGCATCGTCGCCTCGAGCGGGAACATCGGTGTCACGGTCATCGGCTCACGGTCATCGGATCAATTGAAGCCGCCCCCGACGACTACGTCGGAGACGAGCGTCGCCGGGTCGGCGAACGTGCACATCGCGCTGACCATCGTGATCCACAGGTCCGGGCTGAGCGCGATGAGTTCGTTCTGTTCGCCGATCGCCTCGATCACCTGGCGCTGTGTCGCCGGGTCCATCCCGACGTAGTCGCCGCAGGTGGTGGCCGCCAGACCGGCCGGCGGCGCGCCGGGCTGCGGCGCGCGCGTCGTCGGATCGGGTGCCCGGGCCCTGGTCGTCGGCGACGGACTGGGCTCGGTGGTCATCCCGGTGTGGTCGGGATCGGCCATCGGCGTCCCCGTCGTCACATTGCTACAGCCGGCGGCCGTGAGCGCACCGACCACGCAAGCCGTCAGCACCCATCGCCGCGCCGTCATCCGCCCAGCCTATAGCTGCAGTTCGGCGACCAGGGCGTCAACGACCGTACGCAGGTCACCGTCATTCTCCTCGGCGACCCGGCGCTGCCGCTGGTAACTGGCCCCACGGTGGTAGATGTCGGCGACCCCGGCGAGCTCGTCGGCGCAGTCCAGCGATTGCGCCACCGGCTGCAACCGGGTCAGCAGGTCGTCGAGATCCTCGGTGACCAACCGCTCGTTGCTGTCGGCGTCGAGGATGATCTCGGCGTCGAGCCCGTAGCGCGCGGCCCGCCACTTGTTCTCCTGCACGTGCCAGGGCGGCATGACCGGCAACTGCTCGCCGGCATCGAGCCGGCGGTCGAGGTCGACGACCAGGCAGTGGGTCAAGGCGACCAGGGAACCGAGTTCGGCGATGTTGGACACCCCGTCGAAGACGCGGATCTCCACGGTTCCCAGGTGCGGCGAGGGCCGGATGTCCCACCGGATCTCGTTCATGTGGTCGATGATCCCGGTCTTCTTCTGATCGTGGACGAAGCGTTCGAACTCCGGCCACGACCGGAACTGGAACGGCAGACCCGCGGTCGGCAACTGCTGGAACATCATCGCCCGGTTGCTGGCGTATCCGGTGTCCGAGCCGGCCCAGTACGGCGAGGACGCCGACAGCGCCAGCAGGTGCGGGTACTGGTTGAGCAGCGAAGAGATGATCGGCATGACCTTGTGCGCCGACGACACCCCGACGTGCACGTGCACCCCCCAGATCAGCATCTGCCTGCCCCACCACTGCGTGCGCTTGATCAGCTCCGCGTAGCGCGGTGCGTCGGTCAGCTGCTGTGTCGACCAGTTGCCGAACGGGTGTGTGCCGGCACAGAACAACTCCATGCCGCGGTCCCGCACGATCCGCCGGACGGTCTGCAGGGTGTCGCGCAGATCGGCCATCGCCTCACCGGAGTTCTCACAGATTCCGGTGACCACCTCGACGGTGTTGCGCAGCAGCTCCTTGTGCACATGCGGGGTGTCGCCGATCTCGGCGATGACGACGGCCGCCTCGTTGCTCAGGTCACGGGTGTGGGCGTCGACGAGCGCGAACTCCCATTCGACGCCGACGGTGGGCCGGGGTGACCCGGCGAAGTCGATGCGACTACTCGGTGGGACGGATGACACCGCACGCCACCCGCCCACCGGCGTCACCGGTGGCCATGGTCGTCTGGTCCGGGCCCGGGGTTCCGTTGACCTGGTTGTAGCGCTCCGGCGGGATGTTGGCGAAGTTGTCGGCCTTCTCGTGGATGATGATCGCGGTGCCCTCACCCGAGGTGAGGTCCTCGGCGGTGAACGAGTCGGTGGTGGTCACGACCATCGCCGAACCGTCCTCGCGGACCTGCAGTGAGGTGAGGTCACCGCTGGCCGGAGGCCCGCTCTTCCCCTCGGTCTGGAAGTGCCCGCCCGCGGAGTTGAAGTCGCCCGGCGCGCCCCCGCTGGGAGCAACGGAGTTGGGCTCACACTTGCCGACCTCGTGGACGTGCATCCCGTGGAACCCGGGTTGGAGCTGGCCCGAAGCGACCGTCTGGACGGTGACGGTGGCGTAGCCGCCGCTGAAGTCGAACTCCGCGGTCGCCACGGTGGTGCCGTCGGGGTTCTTGAGTTCGGCGGTCAGCTTCTGGCCGCCCTCGCCGCGGCCTCCCGAGCCGCTTGCGCCCGCGTCCCCTTCGCCGGGAGGCGCCGACGGCGACGGTGAACCGGTCCACACCGACGGCGTGGTGCCCGGCTCGCTGGACACCGGCTCATTGGGGGTGCAGGCGCTCAGTACGAGCGCGGGAACGGCGAGCACGGCGGCGACGGCGGCGGATGTGAGACCGGACTTGAGCATGGTCGAGAGCCTAACCGGTAACTGCCACGATGACGCCTGGTGGTTGTTCGGCCAGCGCAGGCACCCGCGGCTCGACCGGCGCCTCCAGCAGTCGACCCACATCTTCGGCGGCCTCTTGCTCTCCGTCGCCGAAGTAGACGGTCGTCGCGGTGACATCTTCGAGGGTCAGGTTGCCGGTTTCGGCAACGGTCCAGCCCTCGTCACGCAACCGGGTCGCCACGCCCTCGGCGGCGCCTGCCACGTCGGAGATGTTGAACACCCGCACCTCGGGACGCGCGTCGGCCGGTGGGGACGGGTCCGGCGACGGTGTGGCGGTCGTCGTGGTGGCGACCGTGGTTTCGTCGCCCGACGAATCATCCGATCCCAGCGCCTGGAACCCCACCAACAGGAAGACGATGCCGAGGAAGAGCAGCACCATCACGATGGCGCGCAGAGGAAGTCCGGAGGATTCTCGCTGGTTCATCACGCCCCACTCTATCGAGCGGGTCGTCGCGCCCCCCACGACGCGCGGGGTCAGGTGACCTCGAAGCCCAACCGGCGCGCGGCCCGCGCCTTCTGCCGGCTGGCCCGTAACCGGCGCAGGCGTTTCACCAGCATAGGATCGGCCGCCAGCGCCTCCGGCCGGTCGACGAGCGCGTTGAGCACCTGGTAGTAGCGGGTGGCCGACATCGAGAACAGCTCTTTGATGGCGTCTTCTTTGCTGCCCGCGTATTTCCACCACTGGCGCTCGAACGCCAAGATGTCGAATTCGCGCCTGGTCAGTCCTGCAGGCAGATCAGAGTCGTCGCCGGATTGCTCAGTCTGCGCCATGGCGCCGTCCATATTGCTCCTCGGACCCTCCGACACTCGAAATGACATCCATGCGGTTCGGCGCTCATTCAATCACGGCTGCAAGAGTTGAGGCGTCACCGATGCGGGCGAGTCGGCTCACTAAGCTGCTCGTCGTGGCAGTCGTTCCGATCCGCATCGTGGGAGACCCCGTCCTCCGCACCGAGACCACCCCGATTCCCGTGGGTGAGGACGGATCGCTGCCCGCCGAGGTGGCCGATCTCATCCGCGATCTCTACGAGACGATGGACGCCGCCAACGGTGTCGGCTTGGCCGCCAACCAGATCGGTGTCTCAAAGCGGGTGTTCGTCTACGACTGCCCGGATTTGCGCGGCCGTGCGGGCCGGCGCCGCGGGGTGGTGGTCAATCCGGTCCTGGAGACCTCAGAGGTCCCGGAGACCATGCCCGATCCCGACAACGACGACGAGGGCTGCCTGTCGGTGCCCGGGGAGCAGTTCCCCACCGGCAGGGCGGACTGGGCGCGGGTCACGGGGCTGGACGCCGACGGCACGCCCATCACCGTGGAGGGCACCGGTCTGTTCGCGCGGATGCTGCAGCACGAGACGGGGCATCTCGACGGATTGCTCTACCTCGACAGGCTGATCGGCCGGCACGCCCGCGCGGCAAAGCGCGCGGTCAAGAACAACGGGTGGGGGGTGCCCGGACTTAGCTGGAAGCCGGGCGAGGATCCCGACCCGTTCGGCCACTGAGTTCCGTGCCCGAGCTGCCCCGCCCCGGTACCCGGGTGAGCCTGCGCTACCGGCGACCCGTCGGTTCGGTCCCACCGCTCAACGACGTCGTCGGCCACCTGCTCGAACGCGACCCGATGGTCCGGATCCGGACGAAAACTGGTGAGTGTGTGCAGGTTCGACCAGCCGATGTGGTCACCGTGCGGGTGCTCACCGACGTCCCCGTGAAGGCGTCGCAGATCCGCGCCGTCGAGCACGCGGCGGCGTTGGCGTGGCCGGGCCTGCAGCGGGAGTGGGTCGACGGCTGGCTGCTGCGGGCCTCCGACGGGTACACCCATCGCGGTAATTCGGCTGTGCCCCTTGACATCGACGCCAGTATGGCAACCGTGCCGGCGATCAGGGACTGGTACGCCCGACGCGGCCTCACCTCCTGGCTGGCGGTTCCCGACCGGTTGCTGCGACTGCCCCGCGATCTCGCCGAGGCGGACGTCCACCTGGAGAGCATCGTGATGGTGCGCACCCTCGGCGACGACACTGCGCCGGCGGTCACAGTCACCGCGCAGCCCGATACCGCCTGGCTGGGCGTTTACGAGCGCGACGTGCCCGTCGAGGTGTTGACGGCGGTGGTCGACGGACGCGTGGCGTTCGGCCGCATCGACGACGCCGCGGTGGGCCGCGCGGCCGTCACCCCCGCTCATGACGGCGCCCGCTGGGTGGGACTGTCGGCCGTGCGGGTCGCCGAGCATCAGCGCCGCCGCGGCCACGCTCGCACCCTGTGCGCGGCGCTGCTGCAGTGGGGCGCGCGCGGCGGCGCAACGCACGCCTACGTGCAGGTGCTCGCCGACAACGACGGCGCCATCGCGCTCTACGAGTCGATGGGTTTCACCGCGCAGCACCGGGAGCGCTACGTCGACGCTTCTAGGCTGTAGCGCATGCGGCTGGCCACCTGGAACGTCAACTCGATTCGCGCCCGGGTGGACCGGGTCACCGACTGGCTGGGGCGGGCCGACGTCGACGTGCTCGCCATGCAGGAGACGAAGTGCAACGACGATCAGTTCCCCACCATGCCGTTCGCCGCGCTCGGCTACGACGTCGTGCACTGCGGGTTCAACCAGTGGAACGGTGTCGCGATCGCATCGCGGGTGGGCATCGACGACGTGGCGGTCGGATTCGACGGCCAACCCACCTGGGGTGACAAGCCCGACATCGAGGCCGCGGCCGAGGCCAGAGCCCTCGGGGCGACCTGCGCGGGCGTCCGGGTGTGGAGCCTGTATGTGCCCAACGGGCGGTTCGTGGACTCGCCGCACTACGCTTACAAGCTGGAATGGCTTGCTGCCCTGCGCAACACCGCCCACGGCTGGTTGACCGAGAACCCCACTGCGCCGATCGCGATGGTCGGCGACTGGAACATCGCCCCCACCGACGAGGACGTGTGGAGCGTCGAGGCTTACCAGGACAGCACCCATGTCACACGGCCCGAGCGCGAGGCCTTCGCCGCGATCGTCGACGCCGGATATGCCGACGTGGTGCGCCCGTTCACTCCGGGGCCGGGGGTCTACACCTACTGGGACTACACCCGGCTGGCGTTTCAGAAGCGGCGCGGTATGCGTATCGACTTCATCCTCGGATCGCCTGCCTTCGCCGACCGGGTCACCCACGCCGAGATCGTCCGCGAAGAACGCAAGGGCAAGGGCGCCAGCGACCACGCGCCGGTGATGGTGGACATCAGGAGTTGAGCGCCCGGGAGGAGTTGAGCGCCCGGGCGAGTTCACTGCGTGAGCGGAGGCCGAGTCTGCGATAGACGCGAGATAGATTCGCCTCGACGGTCTTCTCGCTCACGAACAGCGCGGCGGCGATCTCACGATTCGTCAAACCGTGCGCGGCCAGATCGGCGAACCGGCGCTCGGATTCGGCAAGGCTGCCGGGCGCCTGCCGCCCGGTCAACCCGTCGAGCTCGGCGCGCGCCTGCCGGGCCCACGCCTGCGCACCCATACGCTCGAAAGCCACGAGCGCGCTCGAGACGGTGGCGGTGGCGGCGTCATAGCGGCGGCGCCGGTGCTGCAGCCGGCCGACCACGAGTTGGGTGCGGGCGAGTTCGAGCGGCATCGACAGCCGCCGGTGCTCGGTCAGCGCGCGCTCGCCGGCGGTGATGGCGCCGGTGAGGTCACCGCGTGCGGCGAACAGCAGCGCCCGACAGCGCGCACCGACAGCCAGCATCCACGGACGGTCCAGACGAACCCCGTTGTCCTCCAAGGCCTTGACGAGTCGTTCGGCGTCGTCCAGGCGGCCGACGCCGATCAGCGCCTCCGCGGCGTCCGGCAGGAACGGCGCCGTGACGAGCTCCGTGGACGACGGCATCGCCGACCACCCCTCGACCGCCGGGCTGAGCAGGTCCACGGCGGCCCGGTGGTTGCCGAGTGACAGTTCGAGGAATCCGAGAGTGGCGACCACCCACACCCCGAGCCGGCTCGACCGGCAGCGCTCCCCGACGGTGAACGCCTGCGCCGCGAACCGGCGGGCCTGCTCCTCGCGGCCGAGGTGAGCGCTGACCATCACACGCACGATCAGCGCGATGAACAGCGGGAGATCGCCGTGTGACTGCAGCGCACGCTCGACGCTGTCCACAGCCACCCGCTCCGCCGCGCGCAGCTCTGCCCGCCAGATGTTGACCTGCGCGAGGTGGAAGTCGAGAAACGACCGTTCGCTTTCGTCACCCCGTTCGATGCTGTGTCGGGCGATCGCGGTGAACTGGTCGGCCGCCTCGTCGAGGCGGTCGGTCCACAGCATCAGCAGTGCGTGCAGCGTGCGCGGCCGCGCCGCCAGGGGCATGTCCTGCGGCTCGTCGAAGTCGAACACACCCGCCAGTTCCGCCTCGTCGATGCCCTCACCGATCAGGAACCGCATCATCGCGCGCATCGGACGGGCTTGGCTGACCAGATCGGCTCGCCGCACCGTCGTGGCCTGGGCCACCGCCTCTTCCGCACGCTGCACGGCGTTGTCCACGCGCGCCGCGTTGAACTCCATCAACGCCAGCATCACCAGCATCTGCACCCGCCGATCGGTGCTGACACCCGGTTCCTCGATGGCCCGCTCGAGCAGCGTCGGGGCATCGGCCGAGCAGTTGTCCCAGAGCCGCACCAGACCCAGCAGGTGAAATGCCCTGGCTCGCATCTCACCGGGTTTCATCTCGGCGATGCTCTGCTCGAGCACCTCTCGTGCGCGTGTCGTGTTCCCCGCCTCGAAGTGGCACGCCGCCGCCCGCAAGCCCCGTTCCGGGGAATCACCGCCGCAGGCGCGCGCCATGTCGAGCAGTTCGGCGGCCACCGCGGGAGCGCCACGCATATGTGCCGATTCGGCCGCCTCGTCGAGCGCCCTGATCGTCTGCTCGTCGGCGCCGTCGCTGGCGAGAGCGCGGTGGCGGGCTCGGAACTCGGCGTTCTCGACGATGTCGGCCAGTCGGCGGTGCATCGACCGTCGAGCGTCCAGCGACGCCTCGGCGTACACCCCGCGGGCCAGCAGAGGATGCCCGAAGGCCACCTTGCATCCGTTGATCTCGACGATGCCGTGTCGTTCGGCCTCCTCCAGGGCGGCGACGGTGCGCTCGACGTCGTCTCCGACGGCCCGCGTCACCAGGTCCACGGTGGGCGACGCGATACAGGCGGTGGCCAGCAGCACTTCCCGGGTGTGGTCGGGCAGGCCCGCGATCCGTGTCCGCACCCAATCGGCGAGGGTGGCGGGCAGTTGCCCGGTGAAGGCGGTGTCCTGGTTCAGCGCCCGCGCCAATTCGAGTGCGTAGACCGGATTTCCGCCCGAGACCTGGTACACCCAGTCCATCTTGGGGCGGGTCAGCGACTGGCCGAGCTGATGGCTGATCATGGCGTGGAGGCCGCCGACCGTCATGGGGTTGACCTGGGCTCGGTTCAGGCGCTCCGGACGCGACGGTTCCAGCAGCAGGTCGGTGCGATCACCGTCGCCCCCGCGCACGGTGGCGAGGAAGCCGATGGCCCCCGAGGACCGACGCGCCACCGACCCGAGGACGGCGGCGGTCGGCGGGTCGAGCCACTGCATGTCGTCGATGGCGACGAGCACGGGGTTGTCCCGGGCCAGCCGTTCGAGCACCGAGCGGACGGCGGCGGCCACAGCACGCTGATCGGTGCCGGGGCCGGTGTCGTGGGCGTGCGAAAGGACCCGGTCGATCGCGAGCCGCTGCGGTGCTGGCAGGTGCTCGAGCACGGCGGTGTCGACGTCGGCGAGCAACTCGGCCAGCGACGAGTATGCGGGCGCCGATTCGCTGGGCACCGCATTCGCCGACAGCACCCGGAAGCCGCGGGCGCGGGCGCGTTCGATGCCGGCGCGCCACACGGTGCTCTTGCCGATCCCGACGTCGCCTTCGAGCACCAGCACGCAGGTGCCCGTCGACACTGCGGCGAGCAGGTTGTCGACAGCGCTCAACTCCGCATCGCGGCTGATCAGCTGCAGGGGCACCCACGTATCTTGGCAGCAGTTGACGGGTGGTGTGGGCCGGATCGTCATCGTTGCCCGGTGTCACGTGGGCAGTAGGTGTCACGTGGGCAGTAGGTGTCACGTGGGCAGTAGGTGTCACGTGGGCAGTAGGTGTCACGTGGGCAGTAGTTCGACGGCGAGCGGCCGGGACTGCGCCTCGGCCTTCCCGCGGTTTCCCTCGCAGGCGATCTGCGCTACGTTGAGCGACGCACCACCGACCACACGGGAGCGCGCACCGAGCGTGCTGAGAGGACAACTGGGGTTGTCGACCGTCCGAACCTGACCGGGTAATTCCGGCGTAGGGAGATTTTCGATGACTGATATGTGCGCGCCCATCACCGGCAGCAGCAAGGTCTACCGCGACGTCGACGGCATGCGGGTGCCGTTCCGGCGGGTCGAGCTGACCAACGGGGAGCACCTGGACCTGTACGACACGTCGGGTCCGTACACCGACCCCGAGGCCGACATCGACCTGAGCAGGGGCCTGCAGCCACGGACCCGCGTCGTCGGTGACCGCGGCACGCAGTTGCAGCGGGCCCGCGCCGGCGAGGTCACCGCGGAGATGGCGTTCGTCGCGGCCCGCGAGGGCATACCTCCCGAGGTCGTCCGGGCAGAGGTCGCCGCAGGGCGTGCGGTGATCCCGGCGAACCACAACCATCCCGAACTGGAGCCGATGATCATCGGCAAGGCATTCAGCGTGAAGGTCAACGCCAACATCGGCAATTCGGCGGTGACGTCGTCGATGGCCGAAGAGGTCGACAAGATGGTCTGGGCGACCCGCTGGGGCGCCGACACGATCATGGACCTGTCCACCGGGCGCGACATCCACCTGACCCGCGAGTGGATTCTGCGCAACTCACCCGTCCCCGTCGGGACGGTGCCGATCTACCAGGCGTTGGAAAAGGTCGGTGGCGATCCGACGCGGCTGACGTGGGACGTCTACCGCGACACCGTCGTCGAGCAATGTGAGCAGGGTGTCGACTACATGACCGTGCACGCCGGGGTGCTGCTCCGCCACATTCCCCTCACCATCGACCGTGTCACGGGCATCGTCAGCCGTGGCGGTTCAATCATGGCGGCGTGGTGTCTGGCTCACCACACCGAGTCGTTCCTGTACACCCACTTCGCTGAACTCTGCGAGATCCTGGCCCGCTACGACGTGACGTTCTCGCTCGGTGACGGGCTGCGACCCGGGTCGATCGCCGACGCCAACGACGAGGCGCAGTTCGCCGAGCTGCGCACCCTCGGTGAGCTGACGAAGATCGCGAAGAACCACGGTGTGCAGGTCATGATCGAAGGACCGGGCCATGTGCCGATGCACAAGATCGTCGAGAATGTCCGGCTGGAACAGGAACTCTGCGATGACGCGCCGTTCTACACCCTCGGTCCGCTGACCACCGACATCGCACCCGCCTACGACCACATCACCTCGGCCATCGGGGCGGCGATGATCGCCCAGGCCGGCACCGCGATGCTGTGCTACGTCACACCGAAGGAACACCTGGGGCTACCCGACCGCAAGGATGTCAAGGACGGGGTCATCGCCTACAAGATCGCCGCACACGCAGCCGACCTCGCCAAGGGGCACCCGCGCGCCCAGGACCGCGACGACGCACTGTCGAAGGCGCGGTTCGAATTCCGCTGGCACGACCAGTTCGCCCTGTCCCTCGACCCCGACACCGCGCGGGACTTCCACGACGAGACGCTGCCGGCCGAGCCGGCCAAGAGCGCCCACTTCTGTTCGATGTGTGGCCCGAAATTCTGCTCGATGCGGATCACCGCCGATCTCAAAGACTCCATCCGCGAGGCCATGGATGCGAAATCGGCCGAGTTCGCCGAGCACGGCAACCGTGTCTACCTCCCGTTGACCTCGTGAACTACCTGCCACTCACGCCGCCCGGTCAGACCCCGGCACGGGTGATGACCATCGCGGGCACCGACTCCGGCGGCGGCGCCGGTATCCAGGCCGACTCGCGCACCTTCGCCATGCTGGGCGTCCACGGTTGCGTCGCGGTGGTCGCCGTCACCGTGCAGAATTCGGTGGGCGTGAGGGGCTTTCACGAGATCCCGATCGACGTCGTCATCGGCCAGATCGAGGCGGTGGTCTCCGACATCGGCATCCAGGCGGCCAAGACCGGGATGCTGGCCTCCTCGGAGATCATCACCGCCGTCGCCGACACCTGGCGCCGCCTGCAACCGGCGCCGCTGGTGGTCGACCCGGTGTGCGCGTCGATGCACGGCGATCCGCTGCTGCACCCCACGGCGCTCGACGCGTTGCGCACCGAACTGTTCCCGATCGCCACGCTGGTCACCCCGAACCTCGACGAGGTGCGGCTGTTCACCGGCATCGAGGTGGTCGACCCCGCATCCCAGCGGGACGCCGCGCGGGCCCTGCACGCGCTCGGGCCCCAGTGGGCGCTGGTCAAGGGCGGCCACCTGCGCTCTTCGGCGCACAGCCCCGACTTGCTCTTCGACGGCTCCGAGTTCTACGAGTTCGACGCCGTGCGCATCGACACCAGCCACGACCACGGCGCGGGCGACAGCCTGGCAGCCGCCATGGTGTCCGCGCTCGCCCACGGCTACTCGGTCCCCGACGCGGTGGCGTTCGCCAAACGGTGGGTGACCGAATGTCTGCGCGCCGCATACCCCTTGGGGCACGGCCACGGTCCGGTCTCCGCGCTGTTCAGGCTCAGCGCAGATGACACTCGGTGACACTGGGCCTCATGACACTGGGCCTCGATGACATCGCCGGTATCGCCCACGAGCCGCAGGGCACACCACGAGGAGTGGTGCTGCTGACCCACGGCGCCGGCGGAAGTCGCGACACGCCGCTACTGGTCAGTTATTGCGACGAGTGGGCCGGGCGAGGCTGGCTGGCCGTGCGCTACAACCTGCCCTACCGAAGGCGCCGCCCCAAGGGCCCACCGTCCGGGTCGGCCGCCGCGGACCGGGCGGCAGTGGCCGACGCGGTGGCCGCGGCGCGCGAACTGGCCGACGGACCGGTGATCGCCGGCGGACACTCCTACGGCGGCCGGATGACGGCGATGGCGGTCGCCGATGACGGGATTGCCGTCGACGTGCTGACGCTGTCGTCCTACCCGCTGCATCCGCCCGGCAAGCCGGACAGCGCGCGCACCGAACACCTGCCCCGCATCGGCGTGCCGACGGTGTTCGTCCACGGCACCGCGGATCCGTTCGGGAGCATCGACGAACTGGCCGCGGCCGCGGCGGTGGTCGGCGGTCGGACAGAAGTCGTCGAGATCACCGGCGCGCGCCACGACCTCGGGTCCAAGGTGCTCGACGTGCCGAGACTGGCGGCCGACGCGGCGCTGCGCCTGCTGGCCAACGGTTAGGGTCGAGTCGTGACCATGCCGCCGGGCCCGCCACCCCCACCGCAGCCGTACGCCGGGATGCCGCAGCCCGGGCCGACGCCGCCCCCCGAGAAGAGCAAGCTCTGGTTGATCCTGGGTCTGGTGGCGCTGGCCGTCGTCGTGATTGCGATCGCCGTGGTGCTCTTCGTCGTCCTGGTGCTCCGCGCGGGCACCGTCACAGCAACGCAGGTGAAGCTCGGCGACTGTCTGTCGGAGATCCCCGATGGCAGCCAGGTCCGGACCCTGGAGACGATCGACTGCGCCGAACCCCACGCCGGTGAGGTGTTCGCCGTGCTCCAGATGCCCGACGGCGACTTCCCCGGCCAGGATGCGATGGTCAAGTACGCCAACCGCTGCGCGCCCGAACTGGCGAGTTACTCGCCGGCGGCGGTCACCGACGACCTGGTGCGGCTGTTCGTGCTCTTCCCCACCGACGAGACCTGGTCCGACGGGGACCGGGCGGTGACCTGCGTCGCAACCCTGGACCCGCCGCGGGCGGGATCGCTCAGGGGCTGAGGACGGGCAGGTCGGACGCACCGGTACCTGGGGTACCGTCTACTCATGGCTTCGGAGCAGTACGACGCGGTCATCGTGGGCGCCGGGTTCGCCGGGATCGGCGCCGCGATCCAGCTCAAACGGATGGGCTACGAGAACTTCGTCATCCTCGACCGCGAGGACGACCTCGGCGGCACCTGGCATGTCAACCACTACCCGGGCCTGGCCGTCGACGTCCCCACCACCACCTACAGCTATTTCTTCGAACCCAACCCCAGGTGGTCGCGGCTGTTCTCCACCGGTGCGGAAATCAAGCAGTACGCCGACCACGTGGCCGACAAGTACGACGTCCGTCGCCACATCCGCTTCAACACCGCCGTGGAAGGCGCCCGTTGGGACGAAGACGGACAGCTCTGGTGCGTTGCGCTCCCCGAGGGGCAGACACTGAGCACCCGCTATCTCGTCACCGCCACGGGATTCCTGTCGCAGCCGCGCACGCCCGACATCCCCGGCATCACCTCGTTCGAGGGCCGGGTCCTCCACACCACCGACTGGGACGACAGCTTCGACCCGTCCGGCAGGCGGATCGGGATCATCGGCACCGGCGCCACCGCGGTACAGCTGATCCCCGAACTGGCCAAGACCGCCGGGGACCTCACCGTCTACCAGCGCACCCCGATCTGGGTGGCCCCCAAGGTCGACGTGCGGATCTCCGAACGCACCAAGCGGCTGTTCGCCCGGGTGCCGTTGCTGCAACGGCTGGTCCGCCTGATCACCGACACGATCTACGAGCTGATGATCACGGTCGGCGTCGTGAATTACAAGGTGCCGCTGTTCCGGCGACTCAACATCTCCGCGATGGACCTGTGCAAGCTGAACCAGTTCGCGGCGATCCGCGACAAGGAACTGCGCCGCAAACTGACCCCCGACTACGACATCGGCTGTAAGCGGCCGACCTTCTCCAACAGCTACTTCCGCACGTTCACCAAACCTCATGTGCATCTGCAGGCCGACGGTATCGAACGGGTCGAGGCCGACGGCATCGTCAACGCCGACGGCACCAAGACCGTGATCGACACGCTGGTGCTGGCCACCGGGTTCGACCTGTGGGAGGCCAACTTCCCGGCGATCGAGGTCATCGGCCGGGGAGGCCGCAACCTCGGGAAGTGGTGGCGCGAAACGCGTTTCCAGGCCTACCAGGGTGTCTCGATGCCGTACTTCCCCAACTATCTCAGCCTGGCCAGTCCGTACGCGTTCCTCGGTCTGAACTTCTTCAACACCATGGAGTACCAGATGCGGTTGATGGAACGGCTCTTCACCGAGGTGCACCGCCGTGGCGCGACGACGTTCGAGGTGACCGAGGAAGCCAACACCCGCTACCTCGAGCGGATGACCGAAGCGCTCGGCAGTTCCCTGTGGACACTCGGCAATTGCGCCTCGTCGCGGTCCTACTATTTCAACCCCAGCGGCGAACCGTCGCTGCTGCGCCCGATGTCGACGCGCGACGCCATCAAAGAGGCGTCCGAGTTTCCACTGAGTGATTACCAGATCGCTTGAGCGGGACCACCAGAATCCCTGAGAGAGAGGAACATCCGTGCCGCAACAAGACAAGCGTGCCGCCAAGCTGACCGGGTTGGCCATCGCCGGTACCGGTCTGACCCATTTCGTCCGTCCGCAGTTGTTCGAGCCCCTCACCGTGGCGGCGTTCCCGCAGAACACCCGTCGCCACACCTACACCAACGGGAGTATCGAGACGGTGATCGGTCTGGCGTTGGCCGGCCGCAGGACCCGCAAGTTCGGCGTGGCCGGTCTGCTGGGCTACGCGGCCTACTTGGCGGGCAACACCGTTGGCAAGCGGTAGCGGCCGAGCACGGTCGGGTCCACCAGCCGGCGACCAGCGCCCGACCAGCGCCCGCGAGTCGCCAGCGATCGCCGAAACTGCCTAACATCACCGTGTGAACCTCCGCGGGCGCCCGGCGCTGTCGCGACGGCTCAGTCTCATCGACGCGGTCGTCATCGGCCTCGGCGCCATGATCGGCGCCGGCATCTTCACCGCCCTCGCCCCCGCGGCCGCTGCAGCCGGTGGCGGCCTGCTGATCGGCCTGGCCGTGGCGGCGGTCGTGGCGTACTGCAACGCCACCTCTTCAGCGCGCCTCGCCGCGCGCTATCCGCAGTCCGGGGGCACCTATGTGTACGGCCGGGAACGGTTGGGGCAGTTCTGGGGGTACCTGGCGGGTTGGGGCTTCGTCACGGGCAAGACCGCCTCGTGCGCGGCCATGGCGCTGACCGTCGGTGTCTACGTCTGGCCCGACAATGCGCGCGTGGTCGCGGTCGCCGCCGTGGTTGCGCTCACCGCGGTGAACTACGCCGGGATCCACAAGTCGGCACTGCTCACCCGCGTCATCGTGGCGGCCGTGTTGGCCGTGCTCGCCGTCGTGGTGGTGGTCGTCCTCGGTTTCGGCGACCCCGCGGGCGACCGGTTGGACATCGGGACGACGACCACGGTGGGCGGGGTACTGCAATCCGCCGGACTGCTGTTCTTCGCGTTCGCCGGATACGCCCGGATCGCGACCCTCGGCGAGGAGGTGCGCGACCCGGCGCGGACCATCCCACGGGCCATCCCGATCGCCCTGGGCATCGCGCTGGCCGTGTACGCGGTCGTGGCCATCACGGTGCTGGCCCAGTTGGGAAGCTCGACGCTTGCCGTTTCGACGGCCCCGCTCGCCGATGCCACCCGGGCGGCCGGCTTCTCGGGGTTGGTTGCCGTCGTCGCCGCCGGCGCTGCAGTCGCCGCGCTCGGCGCGCTGCTCGCGTTGATCCTCGGTGTTTCTCGCACCACCCTGGCGATGGCACGTGACCGTCATCTGCCGCCCTCACTGGCCACTGTGCACACCCGGTTCGGCACTCCCCACCACGCGGAGGTCGCGGTGGGCGTGGTGGTCGCCGTGCTGGCCGGGACCGTGGATCTGCGCCAGGCGATCGGATTCTCGTCGTTCGCGGTACTGATCTACTACGCGATCGCCAACGCGTCGGCGTGGACGCTGGGCTACCGGGTGGTGCCGGCGATCGGGCTGGCCGGGTGCCTGCTGCTGGCATTCGCGCTGCCGTGGTCGTCGGTGCTCGCGGGCGTCGCCGTGCTCGCGGTCGGCGCGCTGGCCTACGTGGTACGACGCGCGCGAGGCAGCGGCGACAGTGCACGATAGGCAACCGTGATACCGGCCGAAACCAGGTGGTCGTGGAAGCCCGTCGAAGCCCGCTCGGATGCCGACTTCGTCGTCGCCCCGGAGGAGCGCCTGAGCTGGCCGCGCACCATCGGCCTTGGTGCCCAGCACGTGGTAGCCATGTTCGGTGCGACGTTCCTGGTGCCGGTGCTGACCGGCTTCCCGCCCGCCACCACGCTGTTGTTCTCCGGCGTCGGTACCATCCTGTTCCTGGTCATCACGGGCAACCGGCTGCCCAGCTATCTGGGTTCGAGCTTCTCGGTGATCGCCCCGGTAACCGCGGCCGTCGCGGCCGAGGGCACCGGCAGCGCACTGGGGGGCATCGTCGCGCTCGGGCTGGTGCTGATCGCGATCGGCGGCGTCGTGCACCTGGTCGGCACCCGCTGGCTCGACATGATCCTCCCGCCGGTGGTGACTGGCGCGATCGTGGCGCTGATCGGGTTCAACCTGGCACCCGCCGCGAAGACGAATTTCAAGGCAGGCCCGGTGGTCGCCACCGTCACGCTGGTCTTGCTGGTGGCGACGCTGGCGTTCTTCGGAGGCATGATCGGCCGGTTAGCGATCTTCCTCGCGGTGCTGATCGGATACCTGCTGGCCCTGGCGATGGGCGATGTGGACACCTCGGCGATCGCGGCAGCGCCCTGGGTCGGGCTCCCCGACTTCCAGGCGCCGTCGTTCTCACTGGCGGTGCTGCCGATGTTTCTGCCCGCGGTGGTCGCGCTCATCGCCGAGAACATCGGGCACGTGAAATCGGTCGGGCAGATGACCAAGACGGACATGGACCCCCTGGTCGGCCGGGCACTGGCGGCCGACGGTGTCGCGACCACGCTGGCGGGCTGGGGCGGTGGGTCCGCGACGACCACCTACGCGGAGAACATCGGCGTCATGGCCGCCACCCGCGTGTACTCGACGGCCGCGTACTGGGTGGCCGCGGTCGTGGCCATCGCCCTGTCGCTGTGCCCGAAGATCGGCGCGGCGGTCTCGGCGACACCGGCCGGCGTGCTCGGCGGTGCGACGGTGGTGCTCTACGGCCTGGTCGGTGTGCTCGGCGTGCGGATCTGGCTGACGAACCATGTCGACTTCTCGCTACCGGTCAACCAGCTGACCGCAGCGATTCCGCTCGTGATCGGCATCGCTGACTTCACCTGGCAGGCAGGCGACCTCACGTTCACCGGCATCGCGCTCGGGTCGATCGCCGCGCTGCTGGTGTACCACGGCATGCGCCTGCTGGGTTGGCGGAGTACACCCAGGTCGGGCGGGTAGTACGGTCCGGGCGAAACGCAACGTTGCGGTGTTCGCCCTCATGTTGTCCCTCCTCGCGTGCGGCATGGAGCCGGCACCCGAACGAACTTGACCTGGGCGGCGGCCGGGCCGGGCTGCTCTACGTCCCTGCCGGGTATCGCGCCAACACACCTGCACCGTCGTCGTCATGTTGCACGGCGCGGGCGGGGACGCGCACGGGGGGGATGGACCCACTGTTGCGGTTCGCCGACGAGTTCGGAGTGCTGTTACTAGCACCGGCCAGCGGAAAGGCGACGTGGGATGTCGTCGTTGGCGGCTTCGGACCGGACGTGACGGCCATCGACCAGGCGCTGGCGGACGTCTTCGCCCACTACACCGCCGACCCCGACCGCCTCGCGGTGGGCGGCTTCTCCGACGGCGCCTCCTATGCGCTTTCGCTGGGGATGACCAACGGCGACCTGTTCACCCACATCCTGGCGTTCTCGCCCGGATTCGCCGCGCCGGGTGACGCCGTGGGGCGGCCCGCGATTTACATCTCGCACGGCACCGCCGGTTGCATCGTGGCACCTTGGCGCCGGGGTGACTACCCGCGGTGACGCCGGTCGCGTGGCGGCACCCCGTTGACGCCGTCGGTCGACTGCGCGTACGCGCCGACTGCGAAGGCGACCGCGGGGCCCATGACACTCAACGCGTGACGATCGACGTTGTCGATCCCGTCGCGCCGGGTGTGGTAGTTGGGGTCGAACGGCGCGCCGGCCCGTCCCCCCCACAGCCGTGCCTGCACGTCTGTCTTCTGTTGCGCAGCACCGGTGGTGGTGCCTCCGAAGGGCACTCCAGCGGTCATGAACGGGTGGTAATCGGTGCGATCACTCAACGGCATGTCGGCGGGCCGCACACCGGCCTGGTTGAGGTACCCCGCGAGCAGACGCTCGATACCCGCCGACCCCTCCGGCACGGACACCGGTACGGTCGCCGCGGACTGGTCACCGTCGTAGGTGAAGTACCCGGCGTTGGGTGAGCCGAGCATGTCGAAGTTGAGGTACAGCGCGATGTCGTCGAGCTGTTCGGCGTGGAGTCCGCGGAGATAGGCTCGTGATCCCTCCAGACCGATCTCCTCGGAACCCCAGAACGCGAAACGGACCGCGTTGGCGACCCGCGGCGAACTGCCCAGCTGCAGCGCGGTCTCCAGAACCGCGGCCACGCCGGTGGCGTTGTCGTTGATGCCCGGTCCGCCCGCCACGCTGTCGAGGTGCGCGCCTACCATCACCACATTGCGGGTGTCCCCGGTACGGGTCTGCGCCAACACATTGCGCGACTTCGCCATAACCGGCTGCCCGTCCAGACGTAACCGCACCGGCGCCGTCGTTCGGCGCAGCGCGGCGTTCGTGTCCGGGTCGATGATCCCGACCGGGACGGTGAGCTCACGGTAATACCCGGGCGTGAACAGTCCCGCCGGGCTGCCGTTGCCGCCACCGCCGGTGACCACGAGCAACCCGACGGCACCCTTGGCGACAGCGACGTCCTGTTTGACGACCACCGAGCACCCGGTGTCGTCGAGAACCACGATCGCGCGGCGGACGTCGACCCCGCCGTAATCGCCTGCGCTGCAGCCGGCGGGCCTACCTGGGCGCAGGGTCACGGCGTCGACACCAGCCGGGCCGGTGTCCACCAGCAGCGACGCCTTCTCCACCGGGTATGCGCGGCCGTTGACAGTCAACCGCGGGGCACCACCACGAGTGCCGCCGTAGCGGTCGAACTCCGGGGTCTGCACGTCGAACCCCTTGCCGTGCAACAGACCGGCAACATAGTCGACGCTGGCATCGAACCCCGCCGTACCCTGCGCGCGGTTGCCGCCGTGGCGTTCGGCGATGTCTTGCAGCGCCTCGAGGTGAGTGTAGAGCGCGTCGACGGTGACCATGCCTGCCAACTCGCCGGCCGAGACAGCCGGCGGCGGGGCGGGTGACGAGCAGGCCACCACGAGCGCCACCGCCACGCCGATGACCGCCCAGCGGATAGGCATCAGGAGCCGACGGGGTGCCGCGTGCGGTCGTCGCGGATCGGGATTCCGTTGCGACCGCGCTGGTCCTGCGCGTAGAGCCCAACCACGTACGCCACGCCGCCACCGTTGATCTCCATCGCCGTGCGGTCGATGCGTGTCAGATCGTCTTCCTTCTTGTGATAGTTCGGATCGAAGGGCTGGCCGGCTTCACCACCCCAGCGCTCGGCCTGCTCGGGGGTCTTCTCCTCTTCGGCGCCGGAGAACAAGCCACCCGCCGGAATGCCGGCGAGGGTGAAGCCGTCGTAGTCGGAGCGGCCGTCGAAGCTGGTGTCCTCGGGGGGTTTACCGGCGTCGTGGAGGTACCGCGTCAACGTGCGTTCGATACCGGCCGACCCTTCCGGTACCCGGGGCGAGCCGGCCTCCGGGTTCGGCGGTGCGGACTGATCGCCGTCATAGGTGAAGTAGCCGGGGTTGGGCGAGCCCAGCATGTCGAAGTTGAGGTAGAGCGCGATGTCCTTGAGCTGTTCCTCGTCCAGCGACTCGACGTAGTCCCGGGATCCGAGAAGGCCCTGCTCCTCGGCACCCCAGAATCCGAAGCGCACCGCGTTGCGCACGTCGGGTTCGACACCCAGTTGCAACGCCGTCTCGAGGACGGCGGCGACGCCGGAACCATTGTCGTTGATCCCGGGGCCTTCCGGAACGCTGTCGAGATGCGCACCCGCCATCACCACGTCGGAGGTGGATCCGGTCGTGGTCTGGGCGATCACGTTGCGGGTGCGCTCGGTACGCACACCGGCCTCCAGCCGCAGAGTGGCCTGCCCGGGGGAGTCGCGTAGCTCGCCGCCGACGGCCTTGGTGACGCTCACGACCGGGATCTTGACATCGGTGTCGTGGCCGACGGTGCCGCTCACCACCTCCCCGTCGACGTTGTTGGCCACCACCAGCGCCACCGCACCACGTTCGGCAGCGACGGCCTGTTTGACCCCGAACGGGCATTCACCTCGGTCCACCAGGACCACCGCACCCTGCACGGGCAGCCCGTCATAGTCGGAGGCCGTGCACCCGGGCGAGTCTTCGACGCGGGCAGCCACCAGCGGGCCTCCGACGCCCTGCGGGGCGGTGCCGATGGTGTAGTCCAGCGGTTTGGCGGCAATGGTGCGGCCATCGACGGTCAGCTGTGGCTCCTCGGCGAACGGCAGCCGGACCTCGAATTCAGGAGTCTGCACGTCGAAGCCATTGTCCTGCAGGGCCTTGACCACATAGTCGACGCTCGCGTCGTATCCCGGTGTGCCGAGGGCACGATTGCCGCCGTGGGCGTCGGCGATCTTCTGGAGTTCGTCGAGGTGACCCGTCATCGCGTCCGCGGTCACCTTGCCCTTCAGCGCAGCGCCGAACTCTTCGGCCTCGGGTGCGGTCGCCTGGGTGGACGGCGGAGGGGCGGGGGCCGCTTCCTTGCCGTCGCCACAACCGGTCATACCTGCCGCGACCGCCGCTATCGACAGCATCGCCAGCATCTCGCGCACCATTGCATCCACGTTAGCGGCTGGAGCTGTGGGCTCGGTGGCGCCGACGGGTCGCGGCGCATCGGGCACCGTGCCGGACTCACAGAGCCGGACTGGACGCCTGCGCCCAGAAGCGCTTCGGGATGCGGCCGGCGTGGCGGGCCAGGTGCCCCGCGGTCACGGCGGCGGCCATCGCGGCGGCCATCGCCGGCGGGTCGGCAGCCCGGGTCACCGCACTGGCCAATAGCACGGCCTGACAACCCAGTTCCATCGCAAACGCAGCATCGCTGGCGGTGCCGATACCGGCGTCGAGGATCACCGGGACGTTCGCGGCGTCGACGATCATCTCGATGTGGTGGGGGTTGGCGATCCCCAGCCCGGTGCCGATCGGTGAACCCAACGGCATGACCGCGGCGCATCCGATGTCCTCGAGTCGCCGCGCCAGCACCGGATCGTCGTTCGTGTAGGGCAGCACCGTGAAACCGTCGTCGACGAGTTGCTCAGCGGCGCGGATCAATTCGACGGCGTCGGGCAACAAGGTGCGTTCGTCGGCGATCACCTCGAGTTTGACCCAGTCGGTGCCGAGAGCCTCCCGGCCGAGTTGCGCGGTGAGCACCGCCTCCGCGGCACCTCGACAGCCTGCGGTGTTGGGTAACGGGCTGATGCCGAGCCGGTGCAGCAGCTCGAGCACGCCGGTGCCGGTTTCGGCGTCGACGCGGCGCATCGCGACGGTGGTCAGTTCGGTGCCCGACGCGATCAGAGCCTGTTCGAGCACGGCAAGATTGGCCGCCCCTCCGGTGCCCAGGATGAGACGTGACCCGAATTCACGCCCGCCGATGGTGAGATTCTGGTCAGCCACCCTGCACCGCCGTCACCACCTCGACACGGGCGCCGTCACGCAGCGGCATCTCCCACTCCCCCCTCGGAAGCACCGCCCAGTCGACGGCCACCGCAATACCCTTCTCCGAGAATCCCATCCGAGCGACCAGCTGTGCGACCGTGATCTGCTCGTCGAGGTGGACGTCTTCGTTGTTGACGGTCACGTTCATGTCCTGACTCCCTGTGTCGTCTGCAGTTCGGTGGCGACCCGTTCGGCGGTCCACGGTGCGAGCAGGAAGCCGTTGCGGCCGTGCCCGGCAGCTACCAGTGTGCGCTGGTCGAGCCACTCGACGAGAGGCAACCCGTCAGGTGTTGTCGGCCGCAGCCCCGCCGCGCATTCGGCGAACTCGTACTCCCCCAGCGCCGGCATGACCGTGCACGCGTCGTCGAGCAGGTCACGCACTCCGGTCACCGCGGGCGCCGTGTCGCGGCCGTGCTCGTATTGCGTTGCGCCGACGACCACCCCGTCGCCGCGCGGCACCAGGTATACCTGCCTGCCGTGAACGCGGGCGCGAACCACCCGGCGTGGAACCGGCATACACCCGCGCCGCCAGCGCAGGCGCAGGACTTCGCCCTTCACCGGGCGGATCGGTAACCCGGGCCACAACACCGGCGCGTCGACGCCGTTGGCGAGCACCCGAAGGTCGACGTCATCGACGGCGGCAAGATCGGCGACCGGCGGCGCCCACCGCACCCCGAGTCGGGTGCAGTGCGCCTCAAGCGCGTCGACGACGGCGCGGTTGTCGACGGCCAGTTCGGTGTCGGCGACGAAGCCGTGCCTGATGCCCTGCGCCAGCAGCGGTTCGATGTCACGGGCGGCTGTCGTGGGCGTGACGGGGTGGCCCTGGGCGGCCAGCCATTCGCCGACGGTCTTGAGGTCGGCAGCGTCGGCGCGGTCCACCGCCACCACGAGTGACTCCCGGGCGGTCACCACGTCGGCGGGAAGTCCGTCGAGGAAATCGTCGTGCCACAACCGCAGCGAGTGCAGCCCGATGCGCAGCAGTTCGTGCTCCCCCGGCCAGCCCTCGCTGTGCGGGGAGAGCATTCCACCGGCCACCCATGACGCGCCCTTCGCGGGACTGCGGTGCACCCGCACCGACCAGCCGTCGAGCGCGGCGCGGCGCGCGACCGACAGCCCGATGACCCCGCCGCCGACGACGGCGAGTGAGCGGGATCGCGCCGGTGAGCCGGCAGTCCTGTCCAGTGGCATGGTCCTCCCTTCGCCGGCATGACCCGGATCAGGTGCGACGGTAAGGGCCGGATGTTCGGGCCCACTCTCAGTCCCGCTGTCCCCGGGACTCCCGTGTCGGCCATCAACCCTACCCGCGCGCGAAGCGCTACCGTCGCCGTGTGCGTGAACCCCTCGACCGGCTCGGCGCATCCCTTGCGCAAGCCTCGCTGTACCTGTGCACAGACGCCCGCCGCGAACGCGGAGATCTCGCCGAATTCGCCGACGCGGCGCTCGCCGGAGGCGTCGACCTGATCCAGCTGCGCGACAAGGGGTCACCCGGCGAACAACGCTTCGGGCCGCTCGAGGCGCGCGAGGAACTGGCCGCGCTCGAGATCCTGGGCGACGCCGCCCGCCGCCACGGAGCGCTGCTGGCGGTCAACGACCGCGCGGATGTCGCACTGGCCGCCGGCGCCGACGTGCTGCACCTCGGTCAGGACGACCTGCCGCTGCCCGTGGCCCGTCGCATCATCGGTCCGCGCCCGCTGATCGGCCGCTCCACCCACGACAGCGTTCAGGTCGGCGCCGCGGTGGCCGAGGAGGTGGACTATTTCTGCGTCGGTCCGTGCTGGCCCACGCCGACCAAACCCGGACGCCCCGCCCCCGGCCTCGACCTGGTCCGCCAGGCGGCGGCGCTGAGGACCGACAAGCCGTGGTTCGCGATCGGCGGTATCGACGAGGAGCGGCTGCCCGAGGTGCTCGGAGCAGGTGCTCGCCGGATCGTCGTGGTACGCGCGATCACGGCCGCCGACGACCCGGAGGCGGCGGCTCAGCGCCTCAGGGACGCGCTCACCGCCGGCCGTCGACGAGCGGGAAAGCCGCGGTCACCGTCCTGAGGCGTTCCCAACTGGCGGCGAAGCCCGGGTGCAGGGGCAGGGAAGCGACGTCCTCCTCGGGGACCCAGCGCAGTTCGGCGCTCTCCCGGTTGGGCACGGTGTGCAGCAGTTCAGGGGCGTCGGCGATCACGGTGGTGTAGGTCCACGACGCGCCGTCGGAGCCGACGACTTCTGCGGTCACCACGGTGGTCCGCACGATCAGCTGATCGGCGCAGAGCCCCGCCTCCTCGTGCGCCTCGCGCACCGCGGCCTGTTCGGGGGTCTCGTGGCTGTCGCGGGCGCCGCCGGGCAGGCCCCACGTCCCGCCCTGATGGCTCCACGGCGCCCGGTGCTGCAACAACACCGCGGCCGAACCGTCCGAGCGCGGCGCACGCAGCAGCAGACCGGCCGCGCCGTGCCTGCCCCAGTAGCGGCCGCCGTCGGAGAACACCCAGCCGTCACCGTCGCCACGCACCCGTACAGGATAGGGCCGCACCCACCCGGGCGGCCCTTCTCGATTGGGCGCGAACCGTGACAGAACCTCTTAGGATTCTTTTATAGAGTCGGACGGTCGGAAAGTTGTCGGATAGATGAGGACCGCGCGCAGGTGACTGTGGAGTTGGCGCATCCCTCGACCGAGCCGCTGGCGTCCCGGTCGCCGACCACTCCCGCCCACCCACGCTGGTGGTTCCTGTGGACCACGCCGGGCCGCATCCTCACCATCGGTGTCGTGCTGGCTGCTCTGGCGATCGCCAGTGCGTTTGCCACGTCGACGACCATCAACGACCGTCAGCAGGCGCTCACCACCGTCCTCAACCACACCGAACCGCTGTCGTTCGCCGCCGGGGAGTTGTACAGCCGGCTGTCGGTGGCCGACGCCGCCGCGGCGACAGCGTTCATCGCCGGCACCGAACCCCGCGACGTACGCCAGCGCTACGAACAGGCCATCACCGATGCCGCGGTGGCCCTCACCCGGGCCTCGAGCGGGCTGACCGACGAGGAGCTGGTGCAGTTGCTCGGCCGGATCAACGCCGAGCTCGCCGTGTACACCGGACTCGTGGAGACGGCGCGAACCAACAACCGGGCGGGCAACCCGGTCGGCTCGTCGTATCTGTCCGAGGCGTCGTCGCTGATGCAGACACAGATCCTGCCGGACGCCCAGCGGCTGTACGAACGGACCTCGGCGCAGGTCGACCAGGAGACCGGCGCATCGACCCGCATCCCGGCGCCGGTCATCCTCGTCGTGCTCGCGACACTGTTGTTCGGTCTGTTCGCCAACCGCTGGCTGGCCCGGCGGACCAGGCGGCGGGTGAACATCGGGTTCGTCGCGGGCGGTATGGCGGTGCTGATCATGGTGTTGTGGGTCGGCACCGCGCTGGCCATCTCGACCACCGACAGCCGCAACGCCAAGGGCACCGGAGCCCAGTCGCTCAAGACGATCACCACCCTGGCCATCACCGCGCAGCAGGCCCGCGCCGACGAGACGCTCGCCCTGATCCGCCGTGGTGACGAGGAGGTCCGCAAACAGTCCTACTACCAGCGGATCGACGGTATGCAGAAGAAGCTGGCGGACTACCTCGCGAGCGAGGACGCCATCGACAGCGCCGACCTGATCGCCGCGGAGGACCTGCTGTCGCGGTGGCGAGCGGCCGACGACCGCATCAACGCCTACATCGCCGTCGGCAACTATCAGGCCGCCACCCAGGTGGCGCTCGGCACCGGCGAGGACGATTCCACGCCGGCGTTCGACAAGCTCAACGACGCGCTGAGCAATGCGATCGAGCAGAGCCGAAGCCAGCTGCGCAACGACATCCTCAACGCACGACGGGTGCTGTCGGGTGCGACGGCAGGTGCGGCGGCGCTCAGTGCGATCGCGGCGGTGGCGGTGGCGCTGGGCTTGTGGCCACGACTCAGTGAGTACCGGTGATGGCGATGAGGTCGGTCCGGCTGCTCGCCTCACTCACCACTGCGGTGGTGATGCTGGCCGGTTGCGGGCAGGCGGTCTCGGTGGTACCGACCCCCGGTGTGACGCTGGCGCCACCCACCCCGGCCGGCATGGCGGAGTTGCCGCCCGAACAGGCGCGGTTGCCGATGCCCGACAACGACGACTGCGACCGTAGGGCGAGCCTGCGCCCCTTCCCCACTCGCGCCGAGGCCGACGCCGCAGTGGCCTACATCCGTGAGCGCGGCAGGCTCATCGTCGGGCTCGACATCGGCAGCAACCTGTTCTCCTTCCGCGATCCCATCACCGGCAACATCACCGGTTTCGACGTCGACATCGCCGGTGAGATCGCCCGCGACATCTTCGGCAGCCCAGCCCCGGTCGACTACCGGATTTTGTCGTCGGCGGACCGGATCGTCGCACTGCAGAACAACCAGGTCGACGTCGTGGTCAAGACCATGACGATCACCTGTGAGCGCAAGCAGCAGGTCGGCTTCTCGACGGTGTACCTCAACGCCAGCCAGCGGATTCTGGTTCCGCGGGATTCGGCGATCACGCGGGCCGCGGACCTGTCGGGCCGGCGGGTGTGCGTGGTGAAGGGGACGACGTCACTGCGCCGGGTCCAGCAGATCAGCCCCCCGCCCATCATCGTGGCCACCGTCACCTGGGCGGACTGCCTGGTGGCGTTGCAGCAGCGGCAGGTCGACGCGGTCAGCACCGACGACGCGATCCTGGCCGGGCTGGTGACCCAAGACCCCTATCTGCACATCGTCGGGCCGAGTATGAACCAGGAGCCCTACGGAATCGGGGTGAACCTGGAGAACACCGGGCTGGTGCGGTTCGTCAACGGGACCCTGCAGCGCATCCGCAGCGACGGCACCTGGTACGCGCTGTACCGCAAGTGGTTGTCGGTGCTGGGCCCGGCGCCCGCACCACCGGCGGCGAGGTACGTCGACTGATGGCCACGTCCGAACACGACCTCGACCCCGCTGTCGACGAGGAACCCGGCACCCAACCGGCCAGCCTGGACGACCTCGATCCGGATTCGGCGTCGACGATGCGGCCGATGGCCACCCAGGCGGTGTTCCGCCCGGGCTTCGAGGACTCGGACAGCATCGGCGTGCACACCGGGGACACCGAACCGCAGGAGCACGCCACCACGGCGATCCGAACGCTGTCGCCGGTCCGCAGGCTCGGCGGCGGGCTGGTCGAGATCCCACGGGTGCCCGCCAAGGATCCCCTCCAAGCGCTGATGACCAATCCGGTGGTCGCCGAGAACAAGCGTTTCTGCTGGAACTGCGGGCGGCCGGTCGGGCGTTCGACAACGGGCGGCAAGGCCCAGTCGGAGGGCTGGTGCCCGCACTGCGGCAGCCAGTACTCGTTTCTGCCGCAACTCAATCCAGGTGACATGGTCGCCGACCAATACGAGATCAAAGGCTGCATCGCCCACGGCGGTCTGGGCTGGGTGTATCTGGCGTTCGACCACAATGTCAACGAGCGGCCGGTGGTGCTCAAGGGTCTGGTGCACTCCGGTGACGCCGAGGCGCAGGCCATCGCGATGGCGGAGCGGCAGTTCCTTGCCGAGGTGACGCATCCGGGGATCGTGAAGATCTACAACTTCGTCGAGCACGAGGACAAGCACGGCAACCCGGTTGGTTACATCGTGATGGAGTACGTCGGTGGGACGTCACTCAAACAGGCGAGGGGGAAACGGCTTCCGGTCGCTCAGGCTATCGGTTACATGATGGAGATCCTGCCGGCGCTGGGCTATCTGCATTCGCTTGGGCTGACCTACAACGACCTCAAACCCGAGAACATCATGCTGACCGAGGACCAGGTCAAGCTGATCGACCTCGGCGCGGTGTCGACGATCAACTCGTTCGGCTACCTGTACGGCACACCGGGTTACCAGGCACCCGAAATCGTGCGGACGGGGCCGACCGTGCAGAGCGACATCTACACCGTCGGGCGCACGCTGGCGGCCTTGACACTCGAATTGCGCACACGCAAGGGCCGTTACGTCGAGGGGTTACCCGCGGACGATCCGGTGCTCGCCCAGTACGACTCGTTCGGCCGGTTGCTGCGCCGCGCGATCGACCCGGACCCGCGGCGGCGGTTCGCCAGTACCGAGGAGATGTCGTCCCAGCTGCTCGGTGTGCTGCGTGAGGTGGTGGCCCGCGACACCGGCGTACCGAGACCCGGTCTCTCAGTGGTGTTCTCGCCCACCCGTTCGACGTTCGGCATCGACCTGCTGGTCGCCCATACCGATGTCTACGTCGACGGGCAGGTTCACTCGGAGAAGCTGACCGCGCGGGAGATCGTCAGGGCGCTACCCGTGCCGCTGGTGGATCCGTCCGACGTCGGCGCCGCGGTGTTGTCGGCCAGCGTGCTGAGCGAGCCGGTGCAGACGCTCGACCAGTTGCGTGCCGCCCGTCACGGTGCGCTGGATTCCGAGGGCATCGACCTGTCCGAATCCGTCGAGTTGCCGCTCATGGAGGCACGCGCGCTGCTCGACCTCGGTGACGTCGCGAAGGCCACCCGCAAGCTCGACGACTTGGCCGCCCGCGTCGGTTGGCGGTGGCGGCTGGTGTGGTTCCGCGCGGTCGCCGAACTGCTGTCGGCCGATTATGACGCCGCCACAAAGCATTTCACCGAGGTGCTCGACACGCTGCCCGGCGAGTTGGCGCCGAAGCTGGCGTTGGCGGCCACCGCCGAACTCGCCGGATCCGACCTCGACCAGGCGCCGTCGCGCAAGTTCTACGAGACGGTGTGGGGTACCGACCACGGCATCATCTCGGCGGGATTCGGTTTGGCCCGGGCGCAGTCCGCCGAGGGCGATCGGGAGGGCGCTGTGCGCACCCTCGACGCGGTTCCGGCCACCTCGAGGCATTTCACGACCGCCCGGCTGACCAGTGCGGTGACGCTGCTCTCAGGGCGGTCGTCGAGCGAGATCACCGAACAGCAGATCCGCGACGCCGCCCGCCGGGTGGAGGCGCTGCCCGACACCGAACCACGGGTGCTGCAGATCCGGGCGCTCGTGCTGGGCACCGCGATGGACTGGTTGGTCGACAATTCGGCGAGCACCAACCACATCCTGGGCTTCCCGTTCACCGAGCACGGACTACAGCTCGGCGTCGAGGCGTCGTTGCGTGCGCTGGCACGCGTTGCGCCCACCCAGGCACACCGTTACGCACTGATCGACCTGGCCAATAGCGTGCGCCCGATGAGCACGTTCTAAAGGCACCCTCACGGCACACTGGGGCGCCGCTGGTACACGGTCACGCGCCAGCGTCAGATCACGTCGAGGCAGGCCCGCGCGATCGCCAACTCCTCGTTGGTCGGGATGACGAGCACCGTGGTCGGCGATGTCTCGGCGGAGATGCGGCGAGCTGCATGTGACGGGCTCTCGTTGAGATGCTCGTCCAACTCGATACCCAGCCGGCCCATGCCCGAGAGCGCATCGCGTCGCACCGCGGCGTCGTTCTCGCCGACCCCGGCGGTGAAGACGACGACGTCCGTGCTGCCCAGCAGCGCGAGGTAAGCCCCGATGTACTTGCGCAGCCGGTGAATGTACACGTCGTAGGCGAGTTGCGCTTGTTCGTCACCGCTTTGGATGCGCTGATGCAGCAGCCTGAAGTCGATCTCACCACCAAGACCACGTACCCCGGCCCGCTTGTTGAGCATCGTCTCGATCTCGTCGACCGCCATACCAGCTGTCCGCCAGAGATAGGCGAAGACGCCGGGATCGATGTCGCCGGACCGGGTGCCCATCACCAGTCCCTCCATCGGCGTCAAACCCATCGAGGTGTCGACCGGTCGGCCACCGAGGATCGCCGACGCCGAAGCACCGTTGCCCAGGTGCAGCACGAGCTGGCTCAACGACGACAACGGGGCGTCGAGGAACAGTGCGGCCTGCTCGCTGACATACCGATGCGACGTGCCGTGGAACCCGTAGCGCCGGATGTGCCACTGCTCGGCGATGTCCCGGTCGATCGCGTAGGTCGCCGCGGCGGCAGGCAAGTCGTGGAAGTAGGCGGTGTCGAACACCGCGACGTGTGGCAGGTCGGGCAGCGCCTTGCGGGCCACCCGGATACCGAGTACGGCAGGCGGATTGTGCAGCGGCGCCAGCGTAGCCAGCTCCTCGAGCTTTCCGACCAGGGCGTCGTCGATGACGGTGGGCCGATAGAGATCCGGGCCGCCGTGGACGACACGGTGCCCGACGGCGACCAGGCCTGTGCCCAGATCCGCGCCGGCCGCGTCGAACAGGTCGAACGCCGCCCTCAGCGCAGCGTCATGGTCGGCGACGGGGTCGTCGCGGGTCACCTCCCGCTCGCCGTATGTCAGGCTCGCCGAAGAGGATTCCTCGCCGATGCGCTCGACGATTCCGTTCGCCACGGCGCGCCCGGTATCCGGTTCGACCAGTTGGAATTTCACCGACGAGGAGCCGGAGTTGAGCACGAGCACTGTGCGGGCCATCAGTCCCCCTGGGCCTGGATCGCGGTGATCGCGACCGTGTTGACGATGTCTTCGACCAGGGCGCCCCGCGAGAGGTCGTTGACCGGTTTGTTGAGCCCCTGCAGGACCGGGCCGATGGCGATCGCCCCGGCGCTGCGCTGCACTGCCTTGTAGGTGTTGTTGCCGGTGTTGAGATCGGGGAAGATCAGCACGGTGGCCCGGCCGGCGACGGGTGACTCCGGCATCTTCGTCTTGGCGACCGACGGTTCCACGGCGGCGTCGTACTGGATCGGGCCCTCGACGAGCAGGTCGGGTTCCCGCTTGTGCACGAGTTCGGTTGCCTCGCGCACCTTCTCCACGTCGGCGCCGGTGCCGGATGTGCCCGTCGAGTAGGACAACATCGCCACCCGAGGCTCGATGCCGAACCGCGCCGCCGTGCGCGCGGAGGAGATGGCGATGTCGGCCAACTGTTCGGAAGTCGGGTTGACAACGATGGCGCAGTCGCCGTAGGCCAGCACCCGGTCCGCCAGACACATCAGGAAAATGCTCGAGACCGTCGACACGTCGGGCAGGGTCTTGATGATCTCGAACGCCGGACGGACCGTGTGTGCCGTGGTGTGCGCCGCACCGGAGACCATGCCGTCGACCATGTCGTTGTGCACCAGCATGGTGCCGAAGTACGAGACGTCGTGGATGACCTCCCGGGCCTGCTCGACGGTGACGCCCTTGTGCTTGCGCAGTTCGGCATACTGCTCGGCGAACCGGTCGCACAGGTCGCTGGTCCGCGGATCGAGCACCGCCGCGGCGCTCAGGTCGACGCCGAGTTCGGCGGCACGAGCTCGCACCCGTGCCTCCTCCCCGAGGATCGTCAGATCCGCGACGCCGCGCGCCAGCAGGCGGCCCGCCGCTTTGAGGATGCGGTCGTCGTCCCCCTCGGGCAGGACGATCCGCTTGCGGTCCGCCCGCGCCCGGTCGAGAAGCTGGTAGGTGAACATCTGCGGGGTGGTGACCGTCGGGATCGGAATCGCCAACCGGCTCAACAGCTCCGCGGTGTCGACATGGGTCTCCATCAGCGTCAGCGCGGTGTCGATCTTGCGCGCCGACGTGGCGGTCACCCGCCCTCTGGTGCCCGCCACCCGACTGGCGGTCTCGAACGTGCCGTAGTCGGTGGCGACGATCGGCAACCGCAGCCCCAGCCCGGCGACCAGTCTGGCGACCGAAGGATGCAGCTGCAGCCCACCGTTGAGGATGATGCTCGACAACGACGGAAACCCTTCGGCCGCATGGGCGCTGGCGACGACAAGGACCACGTCGGACCGATCGCCGGGTGTCACCACGGTGACGCCTTCGGTCAACCGCTCCAGCACGTGTTCGGCGGTCATGCCCGCGACCAGCACGTCCATCGCCTCGCGGACCAGCAGTGTCTCGTCGCCGCTGATCATGGTGCCGTCGACAGCGTCGCGCAGTTCGGCGACCGACGGCGCAACGAGCACCGGTTCCTCGGGCAACACGTAGGCCTGCGGGCCGCCGTTGCGCTGCAGCGCCTGGCGCACCTCGTCGAGCTGGTCGGGATCACATCGGTTGGCCACCACCGCGGCGGTGTGCGCGTGGTGGACGGCGATCTCGTCGAGGCAAAGGTCGACGACCTGGACGACCTCCTCGGGAGTGCGTCCGCGGGCCTTGACGGCGAGGACGACCGGCGCGCTGAGGTTGGCGGCGATACGCGCGTTCATCGACAGCTCGCTCGGGCTGGCCACGTCCGTGTAGTCGCTACCCACGATCAGCACAGCGTCGCATCGGTCCGCGACGCGGTGGAATCGGTCGACGATATCGGCGAGCGCGTTGTCGGGGTCCTCGTGCAGTTGGTGATAACTCACTCCCACGCAGTCCTCGTACGGCAGGCCTGCCGTGGCGTGGGCCAGCAACAGCTCCAGGATGTAGTCCCGTGCCGGACCCTGCCGGGTGATGGGCCGGAACACGCCCACCTTGGCGGCGGTGGCCGTCAGGCGGTCGAGCAGTCCGAGCGCGATGGTCGATTTCCCGGTGTCGCCTTCCGGCGACGCGACGTAGATCGCAGAGACGCGCGAGTCGGTCTGGTCGGGCACCCTCACAGCCTGCCGCATCAGCGGCATTGCGGCCAGCACACCGCTGACTTCCGGAGAAACGGTCAGGGTCGGCGAAGTTTGTTGTCGAAGACCCGTCAGCCAAGCTTGCGCAGCCGTGGCTCCAGATCCCGCTGGAACAGTTCGAGGAAGCGGCGCTGGTCGTGGCCCGGGGCGTGGAACACCAAGTGGTTCAAGCCCCATCCGACATAGTCCTTGACCTTCTCGACGGCCTCCTCCGGATCTGATGCCACGATCCAGCGCTTGGCGACCTGTTCGATCGGCAACTCGTCGGCGGCCTTCTCCATCTCGATCGGGTCGTCGATACTGTGCTTCTGTTCGGGGGTCAGCGACAACGGCGCCCAGAACCGCGTGTTCTCCAGCGCCAGTTCGGGATCGGTGTCGTAGGAGATCTTGATTTCGATCATCTTGTCGACGTCGTCGACGTTCTTACCGGCCGCGTCGGCGCCTTCGGCGACCGCAGGCAGCAGCCTGTCCCGGTACAGCTCCTCACCCTTGCCGGAGGTGCAGATGAAACCGTCACCAGAGCGGCCGGCGTACTTGGCGACCACTGGCCCGCCCGCCGCGACATATACCGGCACACCACCTTCAGGCACGTCGTAGATCAACGCACCCTTGGTGCGGTAATACTCCCCCTCGAAGTCGACGCGGTCGCCCAGCCACAGCTCCCGCATCAACCGCACCGATTCGCGCAGCCGCGCGAACCGCTCCTTGAAGTCCGGCCAGTCGCCCTCATATCCGGTAGCGATCTCGTTGAGTGCCTCGCCGGTGCCCACACCGAGGAAGATCCGGTTAGGGTACAGACACGCCATCGTCGCGAAAGCCTGCGCGATAACGGCCGGGTTGTACCGGAACGTCGGCGTCAGCACCGACGTGCCCAGCTGCAGGCGCTCGGTGCGCTCACCGACGGCGGTCATCCACGCCAACGAGAACGGTGCATGCCCACCCTCGTGGCGCCACGGCTGGAAGTGATCACTGACCGTCGCGCTGTCCATCCCGTGCGCTTCGGCCGCCACCGCTAGTTCGACGAGTTCCCGCGGCGCGAACTGCTCCGCCGACGCCTTGTATCCCAGTGTGAGTTCAGCCATGGTCTCTCCCTGCTCCTCGCGTGCGCACGCCTCGTTTCTACTCCTCTGCCTACACTCGCGTCCCTGCCTACACTCGCGGCATGGCAGCAGCACTGACAGCCGTGACCGACCGGGTTCACCTCGCGCGGACCGACCTGGTGAACTGGACGCTGGTCGCCGACGACGCAGGCGTGCTGCTCATCGACGCCGGCTTTCCCGGGCACCGCGACGACGTCGTAGAGTCCGTACGGCGGTTGGGTTTCGGAGTCGACGACATCCGCGCAATCCTGTTGACACACGCTCACGTCGACCACTTCGGTTCGGCGATCTGGTTCGCCGAGACGCACGGCGTGCCGGTCTACGCCCACGCCGACGAGGTCGGCCACGCCAAACGCGACTACCTCGAACAGGTGTCTCCGCTCGCCGTCGCCAGACATGCCTGGCAGCCCCGCTGGCTGAAATGGTCGTTGGCCATCAGCGGCAAAGGCGGGACACACCGCGGTGGCATCCCGACCGCCCAAGCCCTGACCGACGAGGTCGCCGCGACGCTGCCCGGAACCCCGAGAGCCGTCCCGACGCCCGGCCACACCGGCGGCCACTGTTCCTACCTCGTCGACGGCGTACTCGTCAGTGGCGACGCGCTGGTGACCGGTCACCCACTGCTCACCGACATCCGCCCGCAGCTGCTGCCTGATCTCTTCAACCACGACCAGAGGCGCTGCGTGGGCAGCCTCGCCGCGCTGGCGTCGCTACAGACCGATGTACTGCTGCCCGGACACGGTCCGCTGTGGCGCGGACCGATCGGCGAGGCTGCGCAGGCCGCCGCCCGCTAGGCCAACGGTCGCGTGTGACGCTCGCGCAGCTGACAAAGCGGTCACCGCAGCAGCTTGGCGAACGCCACCGGGTACACCTCCTCCTCCGCGGGAAGGGGTTCGGCGAGGCGCTGATAGCCGGCCGCGAGATAGAGCGCCTCGGCCTCGGGCTGGCGGTCGCCGGTGGTCAGGTAGATCCGGCGGTAGCCGCGGGCGGCGATCTCCCGTTCGAGTTCGGCGAGCAGTGCGCGGCCGAAACCCCGTCGGCGATGCGCGCTGTCGGTCCAGATGCGTTTGAGTTCGGCGGTCTCGGCTCCCTCGACGACACCGAAGCGGCGGAACGCCCCGCCGGTGACGGGGGTGTCGCCCAGCAGCCCGATCAGCAGGGCGCCGTGGGGTGGGGAGAACTCCGAGGCCGGGTAGCGGCGCAGCCACGCGAGGATCGCCTCGGCGCGGCCCTCGTACCGGTCGGCGTATTCGACGGCGAGTTCGGCGAGCAGGGGCTCGGCCAGCGGGTCGCTCTGATCCACGGCTAGGAACCGCAAGTCTGCGATCACCGGATCACCTTTTCAGGCCCTCTTTCCGGGCCCGCCGCGGACTTCCCGCGACACTAACTGAGTGCCCGGTCGAGGTCGCGGATCAGATCATCGGTGCCCTCCAGCCCGACCGAGACCCGCACCACACCGTCACCCAGACCGATCGCGGCGCGGCCCTCCGGGCCCATCGCCCGGTGCGTGGTCGTGGCGGGGTGCGTGATCAGCGATTTGGCGTCGCCGAGGTTGTTCGAGATGTCGATCAACTGCAGCTTGTCGAGCACCTCGAAGGCCCGGTCCTTGCCGCCGGACAGTTCGAACGTGACGACGGTTCCGCCGCCACACATCTGCCGCTTGGCCAGGTCGTACTGGGGATGGGACTGGAGGAAGGGGTATTTCACCCAACCCACCGACGGATGCTCCTCGAGGAACTCCGCGATCCGCTGCGCCGATCGGTTCGAATAATCCAACCGCACCGCCAGCGTCTCCAACCCCTTGAGCAGCGTCCACGCGTTGAAGGCGCTGATCGCCGGGCCGGTGTGGCGCATCAGCTTCTGCACCGGACCGTCGATGTACTCCTGTGACCCGAGGATCGCGCCGCCGAGCACCCGGCCCTGCCCGTCGATGTGCTTGGTACCGGAATAGACCACCACGTCGGCGCCCAGCGGCATGCCCTGCTGCAGCAGCGGCGTCGCGAAGACGTTGTCCAGCACCACCGTTGCGCCGGCCGCATGAGCCATGTCGGAGACCGCGGCGATGTCGACCAGGGACTGCATCGGATTCGACGGCGTCTCGAAGAACACCGCCTGTGTGGGGACCGACAGCGCCTCCTCCCACTGCGCGAGGTCGTCCCCGTCGACGAACACCGTCTCCACACCCCACCGCGGCAGGATCTCGTTGCAGACCACGAAACACGAGCCGAACAGCGAACGCGCGGCGACCAACCGGTCACCGGCGCCGAGCAACGCGCCCAGCGACGTGAACACCGCCGCCATACCGGTCGCCGTCGCGAAGCAGGCGGGCGCACCCTCCATCAGGCGCAGCCGTTCCTCGAACATCGTGATCGTCGGATTGCCGTACCGTGAGTAGACATACCGGTCGATCTCCCCGGTGAACGCCTTCTCCGCCTCGGCGGCCGACGCGTACACGTATCCGGAGGTGAGGTACATGGCCTCGGCGGTCTCCTCGAAACCGGATCTCAGCAGACCGCCGCGCACACCGATGGTCGCCTGCCCGACCCCTTCGGGCAGCTCGGCGGGCCTGCGGACCGACGGCACCTCGTCTTGACGGCCGGCGCTCATGACTGCTTCCAGGGCAGCCCCACGGCTTTCCAGCCGCTCCCGCCACGATGGGCAGCCTCGTCGAGGTTGCCCTCGAAACCGTCGAGGATGTTGTACGACGGTCCGATCCCCGCCTCGGTCGCGGCTTCCGCTGCGCCGATGGAGCGGTTGCCGGAGCGGCACAGGAACACCACCGGACGCTCGCCCGGCGTGACGCCCGCGTCCTTCAGATCGTCGACGAACCGCTGGTTGTGGGTGCCGTCGGTGTGGTTCCACTCGATGAACACCGCATCGCGGGACAGCGGCGACAGATCGGGCACGCCGACGAAGCGCCACTCGGCCTCAGTGCGGACATCGACCAGAACGGCGTTCGGGTCGCTGTCGAGTAACTGCCAGGCCTGCTCGGGCGTGATGTCTCCCGCATAACTCACGGCCGTGAGTCTCGCACACCTAGCCAGAACCGGTCGAACACACCTTCCATGCTCCGTCCTCCCGGACGAAGGTCGTCGCCACCCCGAACTTGTCGTCTTCGGACTTGTCGAAGTGATAGGTGACCGTGGCGGTGGCTCGGTCGCCGTCGACGGCGACGTCGCTCACCCCGTCGAGGAACCGGGCGCCCTGCTCGGCGGACGACGTGCGTTGCCGCTCGAGCACTTCGGCTTCAGTCGCATGCTCGGCACGGCAGGTGTACTGCTGGAAAGCCGAGTAGTCCTCGCGCTGCAGGGCGTCGTTCTGCGCGGCGGCGGCCCGGCCGATCAGCTGTTCGGGGGTCGGTTGGTCACCCTCGACGAGGTTGACCAGCCAGATACCGATCACGACGAGCGCAATGATGCCGAGCGCGATGAGGAACGGGACCGCGGTGGGCCGGTCGCTCGGTCGGCCGGTGTACGGATCGGGTCCAGGGGGCACCGGTCACCACAGCCTGCACAGCGCGGCGCCCACCCGGCGGGCGCGGTCCCGGGCGATGATCACATCCGGTGCGGTGGCCAGTGCGACCCCGAGCCGGCGTCGGCCTTCTGTCTCGTCAGCTCGGCCGAACAGCCAGACATCGCTCTCCTGGGTGGCCAGCGCCTCGGCCACCACCGTGGAGATGTCGTCACCCGACGGTTCGGCGACCGAGGTCTCGGTGCCCGCGTAGCGCACCTCCGCGGCGCCGGGCGAGATCATGATCGTGTCGACCGCGAGGCCGAGGATCGCCCGGGCGTGCAGTTCGAACTGCGATAGCCGCTGTGAACGCAGCGTCACCAGTCCGGTGTCCTGGGGCCGGGCCCGGACGTCGGAGAAGTACACCTCGTCGCCGCGCACGAGCAGTTCGACCGCGAAGACGCCCCTGCCGCCCAGCGAGTTGACGATGCGTGCGGCGATCGACTTCGCCGCGTCCAGGGCCGCCGGCGTCATCTGCTGCGGCTGCCACGACTCGAGCGTGTCGCCGTCGCCGGGGCGGTGTCCGATCGGTTCACAGAAGGCCAGCGTGGGGCCGGTGACGCCGGTGCTGCGCACCGTCAGCAGTGTCACCTCGTAGTCCACCTCGACGACCGTCTCGGCCATCACCCGGCTGTGGGTGATCCGCCCCGCGGCGATGGCACGCTGCCAGGCCGGTTCGACGTCCTCGGCACGGAGCAGGACCGACTGGCCTTCCCCGGGCGCGCCGGAGATCGGTTTGACGACGAGCGGGAACCCGGCGTGCTGGGAGACCGCGCCGAGCTCCTCGGCCGAACCGGCGAACCAGAACGGGGCGGTGGGCAGGCCGAGCTCATCAGAGGCCAGGCGGCGCAGCCCCTCGCGGTCCTGACCCAGCCGGGTGCTGCGCGGGGTCGGGAAGACGTCGACACCGCCACGTTCGGCGACCGCGATCAACGCGTCGGCGGCGATGGCGCCCGACTGGGCGACGACGTACCGCGGTTTCTCCCGCTCGATCAGCGCGGTGACGGCTTCGGTGTCGGTCAGCCGCACGACGGCCGAGCGGTCGGCCACCCCGTGCGCCGGCGCATCGGCGTACCGGTCCACGGCCACCACGACCGCACCCAGCCGCTGGAAGGCCAGCGCCAGTTCGCGACTGAGTTCGCCGGCGCCGAGCAGCAGCACCGTGCTCCCGGGTGCGGCCGGTGCGGCCTGCGGGGCAACCACCTCGGGGTCGGTGACGGGTGTGTCGGCGTCGGTTGGTTGAGTCATCGCCCGCCAGCCTGCCAGATGCTCAACCCAGCCGGGAGGTCTCAGCCCACCCGGAGGTCCTCAGCCCACCCGGAGGTCGATGTAGCACCACCGCCAGGACTCCCCCGGTTCGGCTGACCGCATGACGTGGCCCGCACGCGCCGCGACGCCGTAGATCTGCGGTACGTTCGGTTGGTATGACTGCGGCCCCCGCCCTGCCACCGCTCCACATGCAACGCAACGGCTTCGACCCGACCGCCGAGTTGCGCGAAATCCGGGAGTCGGCCGGAGTCCGGATGACCAAGAATGCGTTCGGGATGGACGTGTATCTGGTGACCCGCCACGACGACGTCAAGGCTGTGCTGGCCGACCACACGCGGTTCTCCAACACCCGCCCGCCCGGTTTCGGCGGTGTGGGAGGGGCGCTGTCCGATGCCGAACAGGCCAGAAGGCAGGCGGGCAACCTGCTCGCCAACGACCCGCCCGAACACTCGCGGCTGCGCCGGATGCTGACGCCGGAGTTCACGTTGCGCCGGATCAACCGGCTCGAACCGCGCGTCGTGGCGATCGTCGACGAGCACCTGGACGCGATGGCGAAGGCCGGCCCGCCGACCGATCTGGTGGCCGGCTTCGCGTTGCCCATACCGTCGCTGGTGATCTGCGAACTGCTCGGCGTGCCGTACGCCGACCGGGAGGAATTCCAGCGGCGCAGCGCCCGTCAGCTCGACCTGTCGCTGTCGATCCCCGAGCGGCTCGCGCTGGCCCGCCAGGGCCGTGAGTACATGCACTCACTGGTGAGCCGGGCCCGGCGCACACCGGGCGACGACATCCTCGGGATGCTGGTGCGTGAGCACGGTGACGAGTTGATCGACGACGAGCTGGTCGGCATCGCCGGGCTGCTGCTACTCGCCGGGCACGAGACCACGTCGAACATGCTGGGCCTCGGTGTGCTGGCGCTGCTGCGCCACCCCGAACAGCTCGCCGCGGTGCGCGACGATCCGGCGGCGGTGGGGCCCGCGGTGGAGGAGCTGCTGCGGTGGCTGTCCATCGTGCACAGCGGTATCCCGCGGATCACCACCACCGACGTCGAGGTGGCCGGCGTGGCGATCCCGAAAGGCCAGCTGGTGGTCGTGTCGTTGCCGTCGGCCAACCGCGACCCCGCGTTGGTGGAGGCGCCGGAGGCACTCGACATCGGCCGCGGCACGGTCGGCCACCTCGCGTTCGGCCACGGTGTGCACCACTGCCTCGGTGCGCCGCTGGCCCGCATGGAGATGCGGATCGCGTTCCCCGCGCTGCTGCGTCGATTCCCGACCCTGACCCTGGCCGAACCGTTTGACGACGTGGAGTTCCGCTCGTTCCACTTCATTTACGGGCTGCGGTCGCTGCAGGTGGGATGGTGATGACGCGATGAGGATCGACGCGGACCGTGGGGTGTGCATCAGCGCGGGCAACTGTGTGATGGCCGCGCCGGAGGTGTTCGACCAGGACGACGACGGCATCGTCGTGCTGCTGGCCGATCCGGTGCCCGAGAGCGAGCAGGAGCGCGCCCGGGAAGCGGTCAGGCTGTGCCCGGCGACGGCGCTGCGGGTGGCGCCGGAGTGAGTGCGCGGCAGTAGATGAGCGCGCTGACCACCAGGACCCAGGCCGGGAAGGTCAGCACGAGCCACATGCTGACCTCGGCGGCGGCCATCAGGGCCAGCGCGACGAGGTAGGTGCCGTAGGCCAGCGGTCGGGGCATCAGACCGGTGCGCAACCAGATCGTGGCCAGCGAGACCATGAACACTGCGGCCATCCGCAGCGCGTAGGTCTTGCTCAGGGCGACCACCAGCGTCTGGCCGAATACGGTGAGGTGGTCGTGCGTCGTCGCGCCGCGGCCCGCCACCAGCGCGACGCCCACCGCCGACGCGACGAACATCATCGCCAGGAACAGCAGCCCGCTACCGAGGAACACGGTCGCGAAGAACTTGTCCTCGTACCGGCCGAAGCCGTCCCGGATCACGCCGACGAACCACAGGAACGTGATACCCGCGAACGGCATGAGGACCGCGGCCACACGGAGCTGCGGGGTGGCGCCGTCGACCCACTGCGATCCCGGTTGGGCGCCCGCGGGAAGCGCGGTGTGGATGAGGATCAGTGCCGCTCCGAAGAGTAGGGCGAAGAGCACCCCCGCCAGCGCCGCGGCTCTGGGCGTCGACGGCCTGCGGGGCATCACGGCTGGCCGGGCAGCAGCCGGATCATCAGGCCGTTCGCCTCGGCCAGCAGATTCTCCTCACCGTCGCGCAGCTCGGCGTTGATGAAGGCCTTCCGTCCCTGCGCCTCGCGCACCCAGCCGCGGATCGTGAGCGGGGTGTCGATGGGCGTGACCCTGCGGTAGTCGACGTGCAGGAAGGCGGTGCGGCTGATCGGCCTGCCCGTCGCGTGGACCACCATGCCGAACGTCGAGTCGAACATCAACGGCAGGACACCGCCGTGCACCGCCCTGTTGCCACCCACGTGGTAGCGGCTGAACTGCACGGTCAGCTCGACGCCGTCAGGATCGAACCTGGTGATGCGGTAGGGCGGCATGAGCAGGCTACCCCTACCCGGCAGGGACGGCACCCGGTTCGCCGGTCCGACGCCCTCGGCGGCCTCGAACGGGCCGAGCAGCGCGGTCAGCTCTTCGACGAGATCCGCGGCGCGATCCCATGTCGCGCCGTCCGGGTCAGCCGACACCGCGAGGTCTTGGGCACGGCGCATCGCGGTGAGGAAGCGCCCGAAACCGGGTCCGGGCGTGGCGGGCTTGAAGTCGGGAAAGCCACCGTGCCTGCCGTATTCGGGATCCTCGATCCGCGGGCCGGTCACCGCCGCGCCGCCAGGACGTCGCGGCGCACGATCACCTGGTCACGTCCGGGTCCCACACCGATACACGAAACATGAGCTCCGGCAAGCCCTTCGAGGCGCAGCACGTAATCGCGCGCCTTGGCGGGCAGATCCTCGAATTCCCGCGCCGCGGAGATGTCCTCCCACCAGCCGGGCAGTTCCTCGTAGATCGGTTCGGCACGGGCGATGTCGCTCTGCGTCATCGGCATCTCGTCGGTGCGCTTACCGTCGACCGTGTACCCGACGCACACCGGTACGGTCTCCAGGCTCGACAGCACGTCCAATTTGGTCAGGAAGTAGTCGGTGATGCCGTTGACGCGGGTGGCATACCGGGCGATCACCGCGTCGAACCAGCCACAGCGGCGGGCCCGGCCGGTCGTCACCCCGACCTCCCCGCCGGTCTTGGCCAGGTAGGCGCCGTACTCGTCGAAGAGCTCGGTGGGAAACGGGCCCGACCCCACCCGTGTCGTGTATGCCTTGAGGATGCCGAGCACCGTCGTGATGCGGGTCGGGCCGATGCCGGACCCGACGGCCGCACCGCCCGCCGTGGGGTTGGACGAGGTGACGAACGGATAGGTGCCGTGGTCGACGTCGAGCAGCGTGCCCTGCGATCCCTCCAGCAGCACGGTCTCACCACGCTCGAGCGCGGCGCCGAGCAGCAGCCGGGCGTCGGCGATGCGGTGTTTGAACCCCTCGGCCTGCTCGAGCAGGGTGTCGACCACCTCGGCGGCGTCGAGGGCCTTGCGGTTGTAGATCTTGACCAGCACCTGGTTCTTGAACTCCAGCGCGGCCTCGATCTTCTCGGCCAGCTGCACGGGGTCGAGCACGTCGGCGACGCGGATGCCGATGCGGGCGACCTTGTCCTGATAGCAGGGCCCGATGCCGCGGCCGGTGGTGCCGATCTTCTTGCTGCCTGCCCAGCGCTCGACAACCTTGTCGATGGCGACGTGATACGGCATCAGCAGATGGGCATCGGCCGAGATCAGCAGACGTTCGGTGTCGACGCCGCGCTCCTGGAGGCCGCTGAGCTCGGTGAGCAACACACCGGGATCGACCACGACGCCGTTGCCGATGACGTTGGTGACGCCGGGGGTGAGGATCCCCGACGGGATGAGGTGCAGGGCGAAGTTCTCGCCGGTGGGGAGCACGACGGTGTGACCGGCATTGTTACCCCCCTGGTATCGCACGACCCACTGCACGCGGCCGCCGAGTAGATCGGTGGCCTTTCCTTTGCCCTCGTCACCCCACTGGGCGCCGATGAGCACGATTGCCGGCATGGCTTAGTCTCCCGCTTGATGTGGTGCAGCCGGTGACACACCCTATCCCAGCAGGTCGGGAGGATCGCTCTTGAGTGCCAGAGACAGGGGCGACGGCGTCGTCGTGCTCCGCTTCGCCGGACGCCGCGCACCACGCGGACTGACCGGTCTGGACAACGTGGAGGTAGCCGGTTCGGAGGACATCGAGGCGGCCGCGGCCACCGCCCGCCGGCTGGTCGTCGTCGGTTCCGACGCGGACGTCGCGGCGGTGCTGACCCGGCTGATGCGCAGCGAACGGCTCGGCGTCGAGCTGGCCACCGCCCGGGGCCTGCTCACGGCCCGTACGGCGCTGTCCGGCACTGCCCGGCGGGTGCCGCTGATCAGGGACGACGCCGGGTTCGCGATCGTGGGGTCGGCCGAGTGGCGCGGCGTCGGCCAGGACCTGTTCGGTGAGGCCGTGGTCGACGACACCACCTTGTTCTCCGGCGACGTCGCGGGAGTACGGATCGAGCCGACGGCGGAGATGCCGGGGCTGCGCGCGGCGGTGCTGACCGGACGCGGACGGCCGCACCGCTGGGTGGCCGGGCGGGCCGCGCAGTTGGGGACGACAGGCGCGCGGGTGATCCGCGACGGCGTCGAGGGGGCGCGTGAGGTGAAACGGTCGACGTTCTACCGCCACATCGAGGGCTGGCTGCGGGTCAGCTGACGCTCGGCCGGGTGGGATGCGCGTCGGCCGGTAACGTCGAACCGTGAGCATCCGCCCGCTGCGCCAATCGGTGCGGCCGAGCCCCGTCTTCCTCGCCGTCGTGGCGATCACCGTCGCCGGCGGGGCCCTGGCATGGACGGCGATGGACACCGTGCGGCCACTGGCGTATGCCGGGGTGTTCGTCTTCGTGATCGCGGGCTGGCTGGTGTCGCTGTCCCTGCACGAGTTCGGGCACGCCTACACCGCATTCCGGTTCGGCGACCGCGACGTCGAGATCCGCGGCTATCTGACGCTCAACCCACTGAAGTACTCGCACCCAATGCTCTCGCTCGGGCTGCCGGTGCTGTTCATCGCCCTCGGCGGAATCGGGTTGCCCGGCGGCGCCGTCTACCTGCGGACATCGTGGATGACACCGCGCCAGAAGACACTGGTCAGCCTCGCCGGCCCGAGCGCGAACCTGGTGCTGGCGGTCCTGCTGCTCGGGGCGACGAGCCTGCTGCACGACCCGGCGCACAGCGTGTTCTGGGCGGGTCTGGCGTTCCTCGGGTTCCTGCAGGTCACCGCGTTCGTCCTCAACATGCTGCCCATCCCCGGCCTGGACGGCTACGGCGCGCTCGAACCGCATCTGAGCCCGGACACCCAGCGGGCCCTCGTGCCCGTCAAGCAGTGGGGTTTCTTCATCTTGTTGATCCTGCTGTTCGCGCCCACGCTCAACCAGTGGTTCTTCGGCGCGGTGTACTGGCTCTCCGAACTGTCCGGGGTGCCGAGTGCCCTGACGTCAATCGGCGGTCAGTTGACGCGCTTCTGGTCTGCCTGGCTGTAGCCGTCCTGCGCGGGCCTTGCGATATATGCGACTTTGCGCATAGATTGCTGGCATGGGCGCCGGCCACGATCACCAGCACGGGACCGACACCCGTGTCAGCAGCATGCTCGTCGCCGCGGCCATACTCTCCGCATTCTTCGTCCTCGAACTCGTCACGGCGCTGTGGATCGACTCGATCGCGCTGCTGGCCGATGCCGGGCACATGCTCACCGACCTGGTTGCGATGTTCATGGGTCTGACCGCGGTGCTGCTCGCCCGGCACGGCAGCGCTTCCCCCGCCCGAACGTACGGCTGGCACCGCGCCGAGGTGTTCACCGCCGTCACCAATGCCGCACTGCTGCTCGCGATGGCGGTGTTCGTCCTCTACGAGGCGGTCGAACGGATCGGCGACGCACCGGATGTTCCCGGCGTACCGATGATCGTGGTTGCGCTGGCCGGGCTGGCCGCCAATGCCGTCGTCGTCCTACTGTTGCGATCCGACGCCAAGGAGAGCCTCGCGGTCAAGGGCGCCTACCTGGAGGTCGTCGCGGACACGGTCGGCAGCATCGCGGTGCTCATCGCCGGCATCGTGACGGTGACGACGCGCTGGCCGTACGCCGACGTCGTCGTCGCGGTGTTCGTCGCGCTGTGGGTGCTGCCCCGGGCGATCTCGTTGGCGCGGGCGGCGCTGCGGATCCTCTCGGAGTCGTCGCCGGCGCACATCGACGTCGACGAACTGCGGACGGCGCTGGGCAACGTCGAGGGTGTTACCGAGGTACACGATCTGCACGTGTGGACGCTGGTTCCCGGCAAGGACGTCGTCACCGCGCACCTGACGTCGGCGCGCGATTCGGCTCGGGTCCTCGACGACGCCCGCTCGGTGCTGGCCGCCCGCGGCCTCGACCATGCGACAGTGCAGGTCGAACCGCCGGGCGACACCGCCGACTGCAATTGCGAGAGCAACGACTGGTAGCGCGGGCCGGGCCCGTCGCTCAGCTCAGCCCGAACTCCGCCCGCGCCGACGGATCGCAGTCGTCGAGCAGGTCGAGGCAGCGCTGGAATTCGTCGGTCTCGCCGATCGTGTCCGCCGCGCGGGCCAGCGCGGCCACACAGCGCAGGAACCCGCGGTTGGGCTCATGCCGGTAGGGCACCGGGCCGAAGCCTTTCCAGCCGTTGCGGCGCAGCTGGTCGAGTCCGCGGTGGTAGCCGGTGCGGGCGTACGCGTAGGCGGTGACGGCCTTGTCGTCGGCGAGCGCCTCCTCGGCAAGAGCGGCCCACGCGACCGACGCCGACGGATGGGCCGCGGCCACGATCGCCGGGTTCTCGTTCGCCTCGAGTTCCGCTTCCGCTTCAGGGTCACCTGGCAGCAGTACCGGGTCCGGTCCGAGAAGGTCGCCCATCCGCGTCATGGGACACATTGTGCCGTGCCGGTCGCGGCGAGCGGTCATCGGCCCGAATCGGTCGATAAGCTCCATCAGTAGCGTCGTCGGAGGAGGAACGCAGCGGGATGTCGAACCCACGAGGGCCCGAACAGGGTGACGAGCCGGCCGTGCCGTCGGACGGTGAACGCCGCTTCACCGCGCCGTCGAGCTTCGACGCCGGATCCACCCAGAAGATCGATCCGCCGCCAGAGCCCGCGACCGAGGTGTTCCCGAGGCCGGAGACCGGCCACACCGGATCCGCCACCGACCCGTTCGCCGCGCAGAAGGCCGCCGGCCCACAGGTCATCCCTCCACGCGGAGACGCTCCCACGCCGCCGCAGCAGGGGCGGCGCAGTTGGGGCTGGGTGGTGGCCGTCGTGTTGGTCATCGCTGCGCTCGTGGCGATCGCGATCCTCGGCACGATCCTGCTGACCCGCGGGTCCGGGTCGGCGACTTCGCAGGAGGACCAGGTCCGCGCGACAATCGAGCAGTTCGACGTCGCGATCCAGAGCGGCGATCTGGCGACACTGCGGAGCATCACCTGCGGCGCCAAGCGCGACAGCTACGTCAACTACGACGACAAGGCGTGGGAGGAGACCCACAAACGGGTGGCCGCCGCCAAGCAGTACCCGGTAGTCGCCAGCATCGACCAGATCGTCGTCAACGGCGACCATGCGGAGGCCAACGTCACCGCATTCATGGCCTACGCCCCGCAGACCCGCTCGACCCGGAGCTTCGACCTGGAGTTCCGCGACGACCAGTGGAAGATCTGCCAGGCCCCGTCGCCCTAACTCGCCGTGACCGAGCGGCCCTCGCTGTGGAGATCCCGGCAGGCCTCGACGACCCGTTCGACCATTCCCGCCTCGGCCTTCTTCAGATAACTGCGCGGGTCGTAGACCTTCTTGTCGCCGACCTCGCCGTCGACCTTGAGGACACCGTCGTAGTGGGTGAACATGTGCCCGGCGATCGGCCGGGTGAACGCGTACTGGGTGTCGGTGTCGACGTTCATCTTGACCACGCCGTAGCGCAACGCGTCCTCGATCTCGGACTTCAACGACCCGGAGCCGCCGTGGAACACGAAGTCGAAAGGCTGCGCGTCGGAGTCCAGGCCGAGCTTCGCGGCGGCCACCTTCTGTCCCTCCGCCAGCACCTCGGGCCTGAGTTTGACGTTGCCGGGCTTGTACACGCCGTGCACGTTGCCGAACGTGGCGGCCAGCAGATACCGGCCGCGCTCACCCGCGCCGAGGGCGTCGATGGTCTTCTCGAAGTCCTCCCACGTGGTGTAGAGCTTGTCGTTGATCTCGGCCTCGACGCCGTCCTCTTCGCCGCCCACCACGCCGATCTCCACCTCGAGGATGATCCTGGCCGCGGCGGCTTGTGCGAGCAACTCCCGCGCGATCGTGAGGTTCTCGTCGATCGGCACGGCCGATCCGTCCCACATGTGCGACTGGAACAGCGGGTCACCGCCCGCGGCGACGCGATCGGCGGAGATGGCCAGCAGCGGGCGGACGTAGGTGTCGAGTTTGTCCTTCGGACAGTGGTCGGTGTGCAAAGCGACGGTGATCGGATACTTCTCGGCGATCACGTGGGCGAACTCGGCCAGCGCGACGGCGCCGGTCACCATCTCCCTGACGCCCAGCCCGGAGGCGAATTCGGCTCCGCCGGTGGAAACTTGGATGATGCCGTCACTACCGGCGTCGGCGAATCCCTTGATGGCGGCGTTGACGGTCTCCGACGATGTGCAGTTGATGGCGGGGAACGCGAACGAATGCTGCTTGGCGCGGTTCAGCATCTCGGCGTACACCTCAGGGGTGGCAATCGGCATAGAGGAAGTATCCCCCTATTCGGGCGTGATCACCTGGTGAGAACCAAGCGGTACCGCGCGGCGCTGGTCCATCGCGGCGTAGGCCTCGGCCGACGTGGACGAGGGTCAACGGCTCGCTCCGGGTGGCGGCAACCCTGGACCGGTATCTTGGGTACCCATGACGACCACCCATCTGGCCCTCATGCCCGACTTCCTGGATCCGATGACGCTGCTCGGCTACTTCGGGACCTGGGCGCTGGTGGGCCTGCTGGTCGTGATCTTCGTCGAATCCGGGCTGCTGTTCCCGGTACTTCCCGGTGACTCGCTGCTGTTCGTGGCGGGCATGTTGGCGGCCGGGACGGCCGCGGTGGCCGCCGACGGCGGTGAGCCGATCAACTTCCAGCTGTGGCAGCTGCTGGTCTTCATCCCCATCGCCGCGATCCTGGGCGGCCAAGTCGGCTACTGGATCGGCCGCAACGTCGGCACGGCGATGTTCAAACCCGACGCCCGGTTCCTCAAGCAGAAGTACCTCGACGAGGCGCATCTGTTCTTCGAGGCGCGCGGACCGTTCGCGATCGTGCTCGCCCGGTTCGTGCCGATCGTGCGGACGCTGGCCCCCCTCACCGCGGGCGCTGCCCGGATGAGTTATCCGGTCTTCGCGCTGTTCAACATCCTCGGCGCCGTTGTCTGGGGGGTCGGGCTGGTGCTGCTGGGCTACACCCTCGGCCAGTTCGAGATCATCCAGAAGCTGCTCGAACCGATCTTCATCGCCATCGTGCTGGCCTCAGTCGCGCCCATGTTCATCGAGTACTACAAGCGGCGCCGCGCCGCGAAGCAGGCCGGGATCGCCGCTCGGCCGATCGATCTGGCTTAACCGGCGAGCTCGGTCAGGATCGCCGCTGTCGGCTTCTCGGCGGCGTGCCGGTAGCCCGTACCGGCCCACAGGTGGATGACGTCGGAGTCGCCGGCCGCGGCCGCCGCTTTGCGCAGCGGGCTCGTCAGGTGGTGGATCGCGGGATAACCCAGCGGCGCGGAGGCCTCGAACCGGTCGATGAACCGGTTGCGCAGCCCGCGTGCGGGGCGCCCGGTGAATGCACGGGTGAGGACCGTCTCGGTGCGCGATGGATCAGCCAGCGCGGCTTTGTGGGAGGCCGAGGCGCCGCTCTCCTCGGCTCGCAACAGCACTGTGCCGACGGCCGCGGCGGACGCCCCGGCGCGCAGCACCGCTGTCACCTCAGAGGCGGCGGCGAGTCCGCCTGCCGCGATGACGGGTAGACCGACCTTGTCGAGCACCTGTCGCACGAGGTCGGTGAGCGGCACCGGTGCGGGCATGCGCTCGGGAGTGAAGGTGCCCGAGTGCCCGCCGGCGACCCACCCCTGCACGGCGAGCATGTCGACCCCGGCGGCCGCGGACGCCTCGGCTTCCTGCACCGAGGTGACGGTCTGAACGACCGTGGTGCCGGCCTTCTGCAACGCCCGGATGACGTCGCCGCCGGGCAGGCCGAAGGTGAAACTCACGATCGGCACCGGATCGGCGCGCAGCAGGTCGATCTTCGCGTCGAACGCATCGTCGTCGTCATTCGGGTCGGCGGGCAGGGTCAGGCCATAGCGGTCCGCCTCGGATTGGACGGCGGCCGCGTACCGGCGATAGGCGTCGACGTCGATGGGCACCGGGTTCGGCGCGAAGACGTTGACGCCGAACGGGACCGACGCCGCGCGCACGGTCGCGATCTCCGTCCGCAGGGCTTCGGGCGTCTTGTACCCCGCTGCGAGCAGACTGAGGCTGCCCGCGGCGGCGGCCGCGTTGACCATGGCGGCGGTCGTGGCGCCGCCCGCCATGGGTGCGGCGATCACGGGTAGACGGACACCCAGGTCGGTCAGTGGTGACGTCATCGATGCTCCTCGTGGTGATCGTGCCACGAGAATGCGGCCGTCGGCGTCGTGTCCCCCGAAGTTCCGCCGCAGGGCCCCGCATGTCCCCAATAGTGGAGGGCTCCGCCGCGCTGAGAGCTACGTTCTGAGCCCCAGCACGTCGGCGAGCTCACGCAGCGCCGGCCGCGGATCGGCCGTCGGATCGTCGCCGAGGACCTGCAGCACCACATGGTCGGCGCCGGCGTCGAGGTGTGCGGTCACCGAGGCGGCGGCCTGCTCGACCGATCCCATGCCGACGATCGCGCGGGCCAATCGATCCGAGCCGCCGCGCACCAGATCCGATTCGTCGAATCCCTGACGCAACCAGGAATTCCGGTAGTTCGGCAGCCCGCTGTATACGTCGAGGTGTTGGTGCGCGCGACGCAGCTGGTCGGCGTCGTCGCCGCCGATCGCGACCGCCTGCTCGGAGACGATCCACTTGTCCGGCCCGAGGATCTGACGTGTGGTGCGGGTCTGCCCGGGCGTGACGAGGTACGGATGGGCACCGTCGGCGTAGGTCCCGGACAGCTCGATCATCTTCGGGCCCAAGGCCGCGAGCAGCCGGACCGGCCGCGGCGCACCGGGTTCGATCGCCTCGGACACCGCGGCCATCCGCTCGAGATAGGTGCGCATGGTCGCGAGCGGTTTCGCGTACGTCCCGCCCATCGCGTGTTCGACCAGCGGAGCGTGGCTCACTCCGAGCCCGAGCACGAAGCGGTTCGGGTGCAGCGCGCCCAGCGTGCGCCCCCCGGTCTCCGCCGCCGAGGGCAGCCGAACGTGGATGTTGGCGATGCCGGTACCGACTACCAGCCGGTCGGTGGCCGCCAGGAACGCCGCCGACTGCGTCAGGCACTCCTTGCCCGCCACCTCGGGGATGAACAGTGAGCCGAAGCCGAGCGCCTCGATCTCCCTTGCGACGTCCTGCGCGTCGGTGATCGACCACGTCTCACTGGCCCACCAGACACCGATGCGGGCGGGGAATTCGACGATCGACTTGCTGGGATCACCCACTGCCCCAACCGTACGGTGCGGGCTCAGGTGGTCGGGTGGGCGGCGAACCACTCCAGCAGCAGGCCCGCGAGTTCGTCGGGCCGTTCCTCGGGGATCCAGTGCGAGGCCCCGGACATGATCTCGAACCGGTACTTCCCCGACACGTAGCGCGCGGTGTCGTAGGCGCCCTTGGCCAGCAGCGCGGGATCCTCGTCGCTCCACACGAACATCGTCGGCACGGTGATCTTGCCGCCGGTGGCGCGCGGATCCATCAACGGCATCCCGCGGTACCAGTTGATGCCTGCGGTCAGGGCTCCCGGTTCCAGCATGGCGGCGACGTCGCGCTCGGCGGCGGCTTGGGTCTGTCCCATGCGGCGCAGCGCCCCCGTCGCCAACGCGCCCCGTCGCCGGGTCAGCAGTAGTTCGGGCACATAGGGCAGCTGGAAGAAATACATGTACCAGGACGCCAGGCCCTGCCTGCTGGTCGCGAGCGCCTTGAGGAACGCTCCCGGATGCGGCACCGACACCGGGACCACCGTGGCGAGCCGCTCGGGCATCTCCGCGGCGACGCTCCACGCGACCGCCGCACCCCAGTCGTGGCCGACGACGTGCACGCGCTGCGCGCCGCTGGCGTCGATCAGCGCGCCGACGTCGGCGACCAGTTCCGCCATGCGGTAGTCACGGCGGCGCCGCGGCCGCGCGCCGGGCGAATATCCCCGCTGGTTCGGCGCCAGGCAGCGGTAGCCCTGCGCGGTGAGCCGCTCGATGATCGCGTCCCAGCTGCTGTTGCGCTGGGGGAATCCGTGCAGCAGCACCACAACCGGGCCGTCCGCCGGTCCCTCGTCACGCACATCGAACACCAGGCCGTCGCGCCGGTACTGATCCATACCGCTCAGCATGGCACCTCGGGAAAGTTCACGGAACGGGTGTCCAGCACATCTCTCACGCTCGCCAAACCAGGCGTCCTGAGCGGACGCTCAGTGCGGTGGTCGGCCGGCCTCCAGCGCGCGGATCAGGCTGGCCGCATCCCACGGCCCCTTGTGGCGCTTCCCGTTGACGAAGAACGTGGGCGTGGAGTTGAGGTCCATCACCTCGGCGTCCTGCGCGTCGTCGCGCACCCGGTGCAGCACCTTCGAGGGGTGGACCCGGACATCCTGGTCGAACTGTTCGATGTCCAGCCCGATCGCGACCGCGTAGCGGTACATGTCCGACCAGTCCAGGTCGTCCTGGTGGGCGAACAACTCGCGGCCCATGTCGAAGAACTTGCCCTGCAGCGCGGCGCCTTCGCTGGCGCGGGCGGCGTCGAACGACCGCGGGTGCGCACGTTGCAGCGGGAAGTGGCGCCACACGTACAGCAGGTCGTCGCCGAAGTGAGCGCGCACCTCGTCGATGGCGCCGGTCGCGCGGCCGCAGAACGGGCATTCGTAGTCGCCGTACTCGACGAGGATGAGCGGCGCGTCCGGATGGCCCCGGATGTGGTCGCGCTGCGGGTCGACGGCACGCACCAGGGTCAGGCCGACGGGTTCGGGTGGGCTGACCCGGTCGGTGAGCCGGAACAGCGCCCAGCTCAACGTGAACGCCAGCAGCGAAGCGATCAACACGCCGACGCGGGCCAGGTCCTGACGGGCCGGGTCCTCGATCGCGACGTCGACGATGAACAGCGAGATCGTGAAACCGATCCCCGACAGGGCCGCTCCGCCCGCCACCCGCCGCAGCGAGAGCCCGGGCGCCAGTCGGCCCCACCCGGTGGCACTCATCAGTGCGGTGGCCGCGGTGATCCCGACGAACTTCCCGATCACCAACCCGGCCACCACGCCCCAGGTCAGCGTCGAACTCATGGCGGCGGCGACGGTCTCCTCGTCGAGGTGCACACCGGCGTTGGCGAGGGCGAAGATGGGCAGCACCAGGAACGACACATACGGACCGACGGCCGTCTGCAGCCGCTCGTTGATCGAGACCGATTCGCGCAAGCCGCGTGTCACCGCCCTGGCGTACTGCGGATTGGGTGACTGACGGAACGCCCGCACGAGGCCGAGGGTCTGCTCGACCTGCTTGCGGTCCGGAGTGAATACCGGGATCAGCACGGCCACAGCCACACCCGCCAGTGTCGGGTGCACGTGCGCGAGGTACAGCGCGATCCACAGGGCGAAACCGAGTACGGCGTAGGCGGGTCCGCGAAGAGAGGGCAGTTTGCGCACGCCCGCCAGCGCGGCGATGAGCAGTGCCGCGACCGCCAGCGGTGCCGGGATCAGATCGTCTGTGTAGAACAGCGCGATCGCGCCCAGTGCGCCGACATCGTCGACGACGGCCAGCGTCAACAGGAAGATCCGCAGGCGGGCCGGGAATTTGGGTTTGATCACCGCCAGGGCGCCGACCAGGAATGCCGTGTCGGTGGAGATCACCACACCCCAGGCCTGTGCGTCCTGTCCCGAGGGGTTGAACACGAGGAAGATGACGGCGGGCACGATCAGCCCGGCGACGGCGGCGACGACGGGCACCGCAGCCCGCGACCGGTCGGTCAATTCACCGATCACGAACTCGGCCTTGACTTCCAGCCCGACGATGAAGAAGAAGAAGGCCATCAGGCCGTCGTTGACGAGGTGTTTGACCGACAACTCGGCGCGGTACTCACCGAAGCTCACCGCGACGTCGGTGTCCCAGAACGTCGAATAGGTTTGCGCCCAGGGCGAGTTGGCCCACAGCACCGCCAGCACGGTGAAGGCAAGCAGCAGTGCGGCGGCTCGGTTGTCGGTCGAGCTCGGGGTCTTCGGATCCCGGTTGAAACGGCTCGGCAGCGATCTGAGCGTGCGGGCGGACGCCTCGGTCATGTTCCGGCGGGACCTGGTTCGGTGGGCCGTGACTCGGTGGATCCCGCGCCGGAGGGCTGAGCGCTCACCGCGTGTGCGGCCTCCATGAGCGTCCATCCCGACAGTTGCACCGACAGATCCCGTTCCGGGATCTCCGAGGCGTTGACCGCACCCTCGACGGATTCAGCCTGCCGGCCGGCGGCGGTGGGCAGTTCGGCGGCGCGTTCCCAGAACGCCCCGAAGAGCGGGAGCCCGCCCCCGTCAACGCCGACGGTCTGCCGGTTCTCCCAGGCCGCCTCGGCGGAGTCGAGTACGAGCCGTCGCGCGGTGTCGCGGGCAGCGATGTCCTCGGCGGTGTCTCCCGGAAGCGTGGTGGCGACCACGGCGAGGTAGCGCGCGAGGATGCCGTTGAACAGGCCGCCGTCGCCGCCGCCGGCTCCTTTGATGACGCCGTCAGGGGCCATGTGTTCGGCGACGGCCCGAACCAGTCGGTGCACCCGCAGGGCGTGCTCACCGGCGCCGATGCGCACGGCCAGTTCGGTTTCCAGCCCGAGCACCACGCCCTGGCAGTAGGTGTACTGCGCGCGCACCAGCGATCCGCCCTTGACCCCGTCGAACACCAGCTTGGTGTCCGGGTCGATCAGCACCTCGTCGATCCAGTCGGCCATCTGCTGAGCCCGTCGCAGCCGGTCGTCATAACGGACCAGGAAGATCCCGGCCGGGCCGTTGGCCGGTGCGTTGAAGAACTGGTCCTGTTTGCGCCATGGGATGCCGCCACCGTCCTCCGGCACCCAGGCGTTGACAAGCTGTTCACACAGTGTGTGGAGCGCGCGGGGCTTCGCCACACCGGTGAGCCGGCCGGCGCGTTCCAGGGCGAGCGCCAGCCACGCCATGTCGTCGTAGTAGTCGTTGGTCCACCGGCCTATGTTGCGGAGGAGATGTGCTCGGATCTGCCGAGCAATGCGTCGCTGACGCTCCGGATCCGGCTCGCGCAACTGCGCGTCGACGAGGCAGTCCAGCAGGTGGGCCTGCCACCAGTAGTGCCAGGTGCGCAAACGCTTGTGCGGTCCGGCCGCCGGCCAGGCCACCACGCCGAGCTGTGTACCCGGCAACCCCCACAGGCGTCGAAGGTGCCGTTGGGTGATCGCCGCCTCGGCGCTTGCCGCCCGGTTGGCCCACAGCTGATCCATGGGTCGATCCTGCCTCACCGGCCGGGCCGCTGATACCGTTCCCGGGCTGCGGGCGGCTCGTTGATGGCGGCCCTCGACGACCTGGCGATCTCCGAACTACTACCAGGCCTTGCTGAGGTCGGCATGCTGGACGATCCAGGTGTGCATGGCGATGCCGGCGGCGACGGCCGCGTTGATGCTCCGTGTCGAGCCGAACGAGGCAATTGACACCGTCAGCCGTGCACCGGCTTTCGCGTCGTCGGTGATACCGGGGCCCTCCTGACCGAAGATCAGCAGGCAGTCCCGCGGGAGATCGGTGTGTTCCAGCGGCACCGCACCGGGGATGTTGTCGACTGCGACGGCGGTCAGGCCCGCTGTGGCCGCGAAGTCGAGCAGTTCGGCGGTGCCGTCGTGATGGCGGAGGCGCTGGTAGCGGTCGGTGACCATGGCGCCGCGGCGATTCCAGCGGCGCCGGCCGACGATGTGCACGGTGTCGACCGCGAAGGCGTTGGCGGTGCGCACCACCGCGCCGATGTTGGCGTCGTTGCCGAAGTTCTCGATCGCGATGTGCAGCGGGTGTCTGCGCCCGTCGATGTCGGCGACGATCGCCTCGCGGGCCCAGTAGCGGTAGCCGTCGACGACGTTGCGGGTGTCGCCGTCACGCAGCAGGTCCGGATCGTAGCGCGGATCGTCGGGCGGGTCACCGGCTCTCTCTACGGACCACGGCCCGACGCCAGGGCCCTCACCCCATTCGGTGGGACCCGGTTCCTCAGTCATCGGTGCTCCACAGCGCGCGTCGGCGCGGCGTAGGTGTCGGTCGATCCTCGGCAGTCCGAGCAGCCGGTGACCGCGACGAGCGGAACCGTCACGGCGACGGCGGTGAGCGCGCCCACGGCGATCAGGTTCGGCCGCGACCGCGGCCAACGGTCCTGGTCATGGCGCGGACGAGGTGCCGCGGGACCAGCCGGCTGACGGTCGTCATGACCTTGTACTGCACACCGGGCACGATGACGACCTTGTCCTTGGCGACGTCGGAGAGGCAGTCGCCGACGACGTCGTCGACGTCGAGCCACATCCACGAAGGCGTACCGGACATCTCGATGCCGGCCCGCTGGTGGAATTCGGTGCGGACGAAGCCGGGACACAGGGCGTGCACCCCGACCCCGGTCCCACCGAGCCCGTTGGCCAGCCCTTCGGAGAACGCGATCACCCACGCCTTGGACGCCGAGTACGTCGACCCGCGACCGGGAAGCAGACCCGACACGCTCGCGACGTTGATGACGGTGCCGGCGTGCGCGTCGAGCATCGGGGGGAGAGCTGCGTGGGTGAGCTGCATGACCGCGGTGACGTTGACGTCCAGCTGGGATTGCAGTAGCGGGTAGTCGGCGGTCCAGAACTCTCCGGAGGTGCCGAATCCGGCGTTGTTGACCAGCACCCGGACGCCTTGGGACAACCGCTCGGCGACTTTTGTGCGGTCGTCGGCCTCGGCCAGGTCGGCGGGCAGCAGCTCGACGCCGGCGCCGGCCTTGCGGAGCTCCCCCGCGAGCGCGCCGAGACGGGCTTGGTCACGGGCGACGAGGACGAGGTCGTAGCCGTCGGCGGCGTAGCGACGCGCAAAGCCCTCACCGAGGCCGGAAGTCGGTCCGGTGATCAGCGCAACGGGGCGGGGCATTGCGGGTGGGCGCGCTCAGCGCTGGAAGTTGGGCGACTGGTGCCCGTTGCGCGCCGGCGGGGTCCGGGGCGCGGTGTCCGGCCGCGCTGCGGGCGGACGGTCGGGACGGCCGGCGTCGGGACGTTGCCCATACGGACGGGCCGGGGCGGCCAAGCCGGGACGGCCGGCGTCGGGGCGGCCCTGCGGCGGTTCGGGCTGCCGATGCGGCGCGGGAGTGGTGGGCCGGCTGGGTGAACCGCTACGCCGGGCCACCGCTTGCACGGAGTCGGTCTGCGGGATCGGCGGCAGCACGCGCAGCAGGTCGTTGAACTGCCGCACGGTACGAAGACCCTCGTCCCACTGGGCCCGCGTGCTGTTGACCGGCATGCTGATCAGCGTCCAATGCTGCTCGTTCCACATGATCTCGGCGCAGTCTGGGGCGGTGTGGGCGAAGGTGACCATGCGCCGGTCACAGGCGCGGCGGGCCGCGTCGAGGTTGGTGGAGTACACCATGCGGGGACCGATCGCCCCGAGCAGCCAGATGTCGTTCTCGCGGGGCTCTTTGATGCCCTTGAGCCGCATGTCCACGACGACGTTGGTGCCGACCTTGCGGTGCAGCGCGATCACGGTGGCGACATCCTCGAGGTCGAAGATGAACACCGCCTCGCCGCGGATCTGACCGAGCACGACGTTCTTGGCGGTGACGTCGCCGACAGTGGACATCACGCCGCGTTTCCAGCGTTTGAGGATGTCGGCGGATTCGTGTTCGTAGTCGAAGCCGTGCGACTTGGCCCACGACTTCCGGCGTCGGCCGAGCCCGCGTCGACGGTCGATGTCGACGTAGAGAAGCACGGCTGCGCCCACGAAGCAGAGCGCAGACAGCGTGAACCAGAGCGGGACCATCGGACCCAGCCTACTTGCTGGTACCGCTTTCGCCCGAACTCAAGTTGGTCACAACCCCGTTTCGGGCGTTGTCCGCGCCTCTCGAGTCACACACGCCACTGCACTGACGTTGACTCTGCGAAGAGGGCGAGGAAGTGCGTGTGCGCACCGCCCTCCGCGCAGAGTCAACGGTCAGCTGCAACTCATCCCGCGCAAGCGCTCATCCCAGCACTAGGGTCTTCGCGCAAGCGCTCATCCCAGCACTAGGGTCTCGCCGTCCGGGGTGACATTGACCGCTACGACGTCGCCGTCGTGGACCTCGCCGGCCAACAGCATCTTGGCCAACTGGTCGCCGATGGCCTGCTGAACCAACCGGCGCAGCGGCCGGGCGCCGTATTGCGGGTCGAACCCGCGCTGAGCCAGCCACTTCTTCGCCGGCAGCGACACCTCCAGCGTCAACCGGCGCTGCGCGAGCCGCTTGGCCAGCTGCTGCAGCTGGATGTCGACGATGTGGACCAGCTCCTCGGGATTGAGCCCGTCGAAGACGATGACGTCATCGAGCCGGTTGATGAATTCCGGCTTGAACGCCGAGCGCACCGCAGCCATCACCATCTCCTCGGTACCGCCGGCGCCCAGGTTGGACGTCAGGATGAGGATGGTGTTGCGGAAGTCGACCGTGCGGCCCTGACCGTCGGTCAACCGGCCCTCGTCGAGCACCTGCAGCAGCACGTCGAACACGTCCGGGTGGGCCTTCTCGATCTCGTCGAACAGCACCACCGTGTACGGCCGACGGCGCACCGCCTCGGTCAGCTGACCACCCTGGTCATACCCGACGTATCCCGGAGGTGCACCGACCAGTCGAGCGACGGAGTGCTTCTCGCCGTACTCGCTCATGTCGATGCGGACCATCGCTCGCTCGTCGTCGAAGAGGAACTCCGCCAGAGCCTTGGCCAGCTCCGTCTTACCCACACCGGTCGGGCCCAGGAACATGAAGGATCCGGTCGGCCGGTTCGGGTCGGCGACCCCGGCGCGGGAGCGCCGCACCGCATCGGACACGGCCACCACGGCCTTGCGCTGGCCGACGACGCGCTTGCCCAGCTCGTCTTCCATGCGCAGCAGTTTGGCGGTCTCACCCTCGAGCATGCGGCCCGCCGGGATACCGGTCCACGCCGACACCACTTCGGCGATGTCGTCGGGTCCGACCTCCTCCTTGAGCATGACGTCCTCGCGCGCCTCGGCCTGTGGCACCGCCGCGTCGAGCTTCTTCTCGACTTCGGGGATGCGGCCGTAGCGCAGCTCGGCAGCCTTCTCCAGATTGCCGTCGCGTTCGGCCCGGTCGGCCTCGCCACGCAGCGCCTCCAGCTGCTCCTTCAGTTCCCGCACGGTGTCGATGGCGTTCTTCTCGTTCTGCCACCTGGTGGTGAGCTCCGCGAGCTTCTCCTTGTAGTCGGCCAGCTCACCGCGCAGCTTCTCCAGCCTGTCGACGGACGCTTCATCTGTTTCTTTGGCCAGCGCCATCTCCTCGATCTCGAGGCGACGGACCAGCCGCTCTACCTCGTCGATCTCGACGGGCCGGGAGTCGATTTCCATGCGCAGCCGGGAGGCCGCCTCGTCGACCAGGTCGATGGCCTTGTCCGGCAGGAAGCGGGCGGTGATGTAGCGATCAGAGAGTGTCGCAGCGGAGACGAGTGCGGAGTCGGTGATGCGCACGCCGTGGTGCACCTCGTAACGCTCCTTGAGGCCACGCAGGATGCCGATGGTGTCCTCCACCGAGGGTTCGCCGACGTAGACCTGCTGGAATCGGCGCTCTAGCGCGGCGTCCTTCTCGATGTACTTGCGGTACTCGTCGAGCGTGGTGGCACCGACCAGCCGCAACTCGCCGCGCGCGAGCATCGGCTTGATCATGTTGCCGGCGTCCATGGAGGAATCGCCGGTCGAACCGGCGCCGACGATGGTGTGCAGCTCGTCGATGAAGGTGATGATCTGACCTGCCGAGTTCTTGATGTCGTCCAGGACGGCCTTGAGCCGTTCCTCGAACTCACCTCGGTACTTGGAGCCGGCCACCATCGAGCCCAGGTCCAAGGAGACGACCGTCTTGTCGCGCAGGCTCTCGGGCACGTCACCGGCCACGATCCGCTGGGCCAGGCCCTCGACGATCGCGGTCTTGCCGACGCCCGGCTCGCCGATCAGCACCGGGTTGTTCTTGGTACGACGGGAGAGCACCTGCACGACGCGGCGGATCTCGGTGTCCCGGCCGATTACCGGGTCGAGCTTGCCTTCACGTGCGCGCGCGGTGAGGTCGGTGGAGTACTTCTCCAGCGCCTGGTAGCTGCCCTCGGGATCGGGGCTGGTGACCCGGGCGCTGCCACGGACCTTGACGAACGCCTCGCGCAGGGCCTGCGGCGATGCGCCGTGGCCGGTCAGCAACTTGGCGACGTCCGCGTCGCCGGTGGCCAGGCCGACCATCAGGTGCTCGGTGGAGACGTACTCGTCGTCCATCTCGGTCGCGAGCTGCTGAGCGGCGGTGATCGCCGCCAGCGACTCCCGGGACAGCTGCGGCTGGCTGCTGGCGCCGCTGGCGCTGGGCAGCCGGTCGATGAGGCGCTGCGTCTCGGTGCGAACGGTCGCGGGTTCGACGCCGACGGCCTCGAGCAGGGGTGCGGCAATGCCGTCGTTCTGGGTCAGCAATGCCATCAACAAATGGGCGGGCGCGACCTGCGGATTGCCGGCGGCACTGGCCGCCTGCAACGCCGAAGTCAGCGCCGCCTGGGTTTTGGTCGTCGGGTTGAACGAGTCCACGACACCTCCGATCGTCTGGTTGGAATGCTTCTCGCCTTACTCAACGCGGTCAATATTGAGTCTGTTCCGCTCAAGTATGACAAATTCCGGGGAGTTGCGGAACGGAGCGAAGGCTCAGGACTCCCAGGTCGGCCGCGAAAGCCAGCGCCCTACGGCGCCGAGGAATCCCCCGCCGGCCAGCCTGTCATAGAGCGAGTAGGTGAAAGCGGTGGTCAACAGCAGTGTGGGCAGCGGCTCACCAGTCGGTTGTAGGCAATCCAACTTGTACACGAACGAGCTGTCTGCCCTGCCGGTGTATCGCCCCTGTCGCTCGACCGTGGCGATCACAGATCCAGCGGCGTCGCGGATCGGCGTCCGGACGTCTGCATACCGGTTACGCGAAGGATCAATAGTCAGATCTGCACCGGCGAATATTCTTTGGCCGGATTCGAGCACGATCGCCATCCGGGCTGTCCGGAACGCCTGTCCGGAGGCGTTCGTCTGACGCACCTGACCGATGATGACGCCCGCGGGATCGCAAACCTCCAGTCGGTGGTGTGGTTCAGCGAAACGCGTAACGGACAGTATCGGCGCACCGTCGGGGCCGATCATCTGGAAATGGAGAGTGCGGGGCGACCTGCCGACGCGAGTTGCAACGGCCGAGCGCGACACGAGCAGAGCGACCTGATTCCCAACCTCATCGCCAACCCACCAGGACACATGCTGTTCACGACGGTCGTCCGAGGACCGCAGAAAAAGCGCGGGCCGGCCCAGCGGGAAGCCACCGTGCGCTGCGCCGAACGCGGCCGCCATCTGCGCCGATCCATCGGCGGTATCGCCGGTCCACTGCCGACCATCGAAGAATCTGAATTGCGATGGATCCCAGGGATCGGCGAACCACCCGGGCGGTGTGCCCGGATGCGCGTCATCTCCGATGACTCACCTCCATCGAGCGGGACGCCGTAGCGTCGGCCGTTGGATCGTACCGAGCAAAGGCGAAATTGGCGCGTACCGTACCCATAGCGCACTGCTACGGTGGATTCGGGCGGAGAGGCGGTACCGATTCGATGGGGCTGTTCGACGACTACGGCGAAGTGCTGCAGAAGGTCGGAAGTGCGATGAGAACGTTCGACCCCTTCGGCCCGATAGGTGCTGCGGGCGAGATGCTTTCGGGAGTATCCGAGACTGCCCGGCTCATCGATCAGAACGGCGTCGACACGCTGTGGAATCTAGCTGGAAACGCAGCGGAGATGGCCAGCGTCGCGCAGAGCATGCTGCCGCTGGCGAAGCAAACCCTGATCATTCAAGGGGGCCTGAAAGCCGTACTGGCAATGCAGTACGAATGCGGGTTCACCAATGAACCGAATCGAGGAGATGGCTACAGCACGGGCGCGCAACGCTTCAATGACATCGCCGATACACTGTCGGTCGCGGCTCCCGACGAAAGATGGACCGGTGCGGCGGCCGAAGCGTACGCCGCCGCGAACGACCGTCAGAAGCTGCGCGCCAAGAAGATGGTCGATGCCGATCTCGACGTACGGATGGCGTTATCAGCGGAGGCCGGCGAGGTTGAGACAACGCGACGCATCCTCAACAACGCTGCGATGATGATGGGCAATGCGATCGCGCCTGCCCTCGCAGCGCGAGCGCTAGGCAAGCACGGCAAAGCGCTCTCCCTGTCGATCGAGACCTCGGTGGTCGGCACATCGATACCCACCTGCATCTGGTACATGAACCAGCTGGCAGACGTCTCCTCCAGATCCGCAGCGAGTATCGAAGCAGCCACCCGCCTGTACCAGGAAGTGGCAGATGATTGTTATCCGACGAGGATGTAGGGATTCTCTGAAATGACCGAAGGCCCGGGTCAGCTGCGACTGTCTCCCGCCCATCTACGGGAGCTGTCGGACAAACAGAACCATGCGGCGAATCAGATCTCCGCGGCGGCCACACTGACTGTGGGAGTCGCCGCCGACGTCGAACGCACACACGGCCAGGTCTGCGCACCCGCATTCGCGGCGGCGGCAGCCGCCGAAGAGGCACGCGCCGAGGCATGTGCCGCAGTGCAGTCGGTGTCAGAGGCGTTCGCGGGCAACCTCGAGCGCGCGCTGATGCACTACAAGAAGACTGACATGGATGGGCGCGCAGAACTCGACGGCGCCATGCGACCCGGACCATGACGGACAGTGACGAACTCGGTGACGACGAGTTAGCCGCTCTCGGATCCTCCTCACCGCGATACGACGACGACACCGACAGCGACCTCGACGCTCTGGGTCTTTACAGTCCGACCGATCCCGGCAACGGTGGCGGCGACCCCGCGGAGGATCTGGTGTTCACCGCGGCCAACCCCCCGGGGACCGTCGCGGTGACCGCCCTCTTGAGTGGCGAATGCAAACGAATCGACCTGGCGCCCGCGGTGGCAGCGCTTACCGAGACGGACCTGGCTGCGGAGATCGTGGCCGTCGCGAAAGTGGCGGCACATAAGGCAGGTGCGGGGGCATATGAACTTATCTCCGAGTTGTTCCGGAGACAGGGTCAGAACCCTGCTTCGGTCCACGATTTACTGCAACACCAGCTGCACCTTCCCACCCCGGGACAGGCGGTGTCCTCCGCAGCCGAACTAGCCGCCCGCTACTGGTAGTCGCAGACTGCGACCAGGTCTCGGCGGCGAATACGACGAAAGTCATGACGTAAAGCGCTGCCACCACCGACGTCACCCAGTTCTCCGCCGCCCGCTGACTCCCCGCTCGGAGGTCGAGCACCCGATTACTCCGGCGACGCGCTGAGGCGCCGCATAGCCGGACCCCGGCCGTGTGGCGACTACGTTTAGTGCGACAACCGAATCGGAGGTGCGCACATGTCGGGCAGTTGGGGCTCTGTGTTGACAGAACTGATCCCGTTGGCGCTGGTGATCACCTTGTCGCCGCTGTCCATCATCCCCGCTGTGTTGATGCTGCAGACGCCGCAGCCGCGCCCAACCGCGCTGGCCTTCATGGCGGGCTGGCTGCTCGGCCTCGGCGTGCTGACGGCGGTGTTCGTGGCGGTCTCCGGCACGATCGGAGGTTTCGAGAAGCCGCCGAGCTGGGCGTCCTGGCTGCGGATCGTGATCGGCGCTGCGCTGATCGTGTTCGGCGTCGTTCGGTTCGTGCGCCGGAAATCCTCAGGACACCAACCGGAGTGGTTGCGCAACCTGACCACCCTGAGCCCGCCGAAGGCAGCCGTCACCGCCGCCGCGCTGACCGTCGTCAACCTGAAGGTGCTGTTCCTCTGCGTCGCAGCAGGTCTGGTGATCGGCTCGGCCGGCCTGGGCACCGCGGTGTGGGCCGCGGTGGTGTACTTCGCCGCGATCGCGGGGTGCAGCGTCGCACTGCCGATCCTCGCCTATGCGGTATCCGGCGATCGACTGGACGATCCGCTCGCGCGGCTCAAGGATTGGATGGAGCGCAACCACGCCACCTTGATGGCGGCGATTCTCGTCGTCATCGGACTTCTGGTGTTTTACAAAGGGGTTCACGGACTCTGAGCGGGCAGCCCTAGCTCTCCGGCGTCGGCGGTGAGGTAGCGGGTCACGGTCAGGGCGAGCAGGGCGATCGGTTCGTCGCCCGACAGCGTCGTCAGCGGCGCGATCTGCATGACGTAGCGCAGCATCGCGGTGCCGACCAACGTGGTGGCGGCCAGCATCGCTGTTGCGGGTGGCCGACTGCGGCATCACGACCATGCTGAACCCCTCTCGGGCGATTCCCACCACCTCCCGCGATACCGGTTGCGCGACGCCATCGCCGACCAGCGGGTCTACGGGGGCCTGTCCCTTCGGTCCGGACGGCCGCAAACTGCTCATCGCCAGCGGCTCCAACCCGGCGGTCGCGCAGGTGCTGACCCAACTCGGTACGGGCATGGCCGCGCTGCTGTACTACGTCCTCCGCTCGTTCGACCAGAGTTTCTGGAGTGTGACGGCCGGGTCTGACGCTCGGGCTGCTGGGTTGCGGCCTGCCCCATCCTCGGGCTGGGTTCCCTGTTCGGCAAGGTCGGTATGGGCTGTAGGGCGGTGTTGGCCCTGCTGGTCGGCAATCCGCTGTCCGGACTGCGCAGGGCACCTGAGATGCTGCCCGGTGGGTGCGCTGCGGCAACGGGCTCGCACAGCGGACTGACTTACACTGGCACGACGTGGGACTCGACGACCGTGACGCGCTGACAGTACTGCGCGACGCGGTCGATCCCCGGCGCGGTTCCGATCCGCTGATCGGCGACTTCTACACCCGCTGGTTCGCCGCCGACCTCTCGGTGCGCGACCTGTTTCCGCCGGACATGGCTAGGCAGCGGACCGCCTTCGCCGAAGCGATGACCTGGCTGTTCGGCGAGCTGATCGCCCAGCGCGCTGAGGAACCCGTGGCGTTCCTCGCCCAGCTCGGCCGCGACCACCGCAAATACGGCGTGACGCAACAGCATTACGACACCATGGGTCAGGCCCTGTACGCCGCGCTGCGCAATCGTCTCGCCGATCAGTGGTCGGACCGGCTCGCCCAGACCGCCCGCGACGCCGTCGCCCTGACCACCGGGGTAATGCGGGGAGCGGCCGAGGCCGAAGAAGGCCCGCCGTTCTGTGACGGCACGGTCATCGAACACGTCCGCGCCACCCGCGACGTGTCCGTGGTGCGGTTGAAACTGGACCAGCCGCTCGCCTACCACCCGGGCCAGTACGTCACCGTCCAGGTGCCCCAGTGGCCGCGGCGCTGGCGGTACCTGAGCCCGGCGATCCCCGCAGATCCGGACGGGTACGTCGAGTTCCACATCCGATCGGTGCCCGGCGGCATGGTGAGCACCGCGATCGTCAACGAGACCCGCGTCGGCGACCGATGGCGGATATCCAATCCGCACGGCGGACTGGCCGTCGACCGCGACGGCGGCGACGTTCTGATGGTGGCCGGCAGCACCGGCCTGGCGCCGTTGCGGACGCTGATCATGGACATGACCCGATTCGGGGCCAACCCGCGTGTCCACCTGTTCTTCGGGGGACGGTTCCCGTGCGATCTGTACGACCTCCTGACGCTGTGGCAGATCGCCTCGACCAACCCGTGGCTGTCGGTGACGCCGGTGTCGGAGTACAGCAGCGACCCACCGTGGGCGGCCGAGTATCCCGATCCGTCACCGCCGCGGGGGCTGCACGTCCGCCAGACCGGTCGGTTGGACGAGGTGGTCACCCGGTACGGCAACTGGGGCGACCGGCAGATCCTGATCTGTGGCGGGGTGGCGATGACCGCGGCCACCAAGGCCGCACTCACCGCCAAAGGTGCTCCCCAGGAACGCATCCAGCACGACCCGCTCACCACCTGAGCGGGCGTGCCACACTGGCGCCATGGCCGAACCCCAACCTGTCACTCTGCGCGACCCGTCGTCGTCGATGACGGCGACGTATGTGCCGTCCGCGGGGATGATCTGCACGTCGCTAGCCGATGACGGGGTCGAGTTCCTCGGCCAGCGCCGCGGCGTGCAGGCCTACATCACCAGCGGTAAGACGATGGGCATCCCGATCCTCTACCCGTGGGCGAACCGGCTGAGCGCCGCGAAGTACGCCATCGACGGTGGCGTGGTGACGCTGACCCCCGGTGTCGCCGGCGTGCGCACCGACGAGCACGGCGTGCCGATTCACGGGGTGCTGGGTGCGTATCCGGGGTGGCGGGTCACCGAGCAGTCCGCCAACACATTGGTGGCCGAGGTGAACTGGTCCGACAAACCGCGGCTGTTGGCGACGTTCCCGTTCCCGCATATCCTCACCATGGCGGTGACGCTGGCCGAGCGCACGCTGACTGTGGAGACCACGGTGACGCCGTCGGCCGCGGCTCCGGTTCCGCTCTGCTACGGCTATCACCCGTATCTCCAGATCCCGGGCGTCCCGCGGGCGCAGTGGCAGCTGCAGAGCCCACCGATGCGCCACCTCCCCGTCGACACATGGGGTCTGCCGACGGGGGCCACCGAGGAGTGGGCGGGCGGCAACATCACACTCGGCGACACCGAACTCGACCACGGGTTCGACGAGGTCGAGGAGGGCTCGGTGTTCACCCTCACCGATGGTGACCGGCGAGTGGAGTTGACGTTCGAAAAAGGTTACCGGGCAGCGCAACTCTTCGCGCCGCCGACCGACGAGCTCGTCGCCGTCGAACCGATGGCCGCGCCCACCGACGCGCTGCGCCGCGACAACCACCGGGTCGCGGCGGCTGGTGCACCCGATACCAGTCGGTTCTCCATCAGGGTCGGCTAGCGGCTGCGGCCCCGCCGCGGCTGCCAGACGACCAGCGCGGTGCTCTTCACCGGGACCGCGAGGTCGCGGCGCTGGCTGCTCCGCAAGTCCTCGACCTCACGGACCAGCTCCTTGACACGGGACTGCAACGCCTCCACCTGATTGGTCAGCTCGATGATGCGCTTGATCCCCGCCAGGTTGACGCCTTCGTCCTGTGACAGCCGTTGCACCTCGCGCAGCAGGTCGACGTCGCGCTCGGAGTACCGTCGGCCACCACCGGAACTGCGTTGTGGGCTGACCAGGCCGAGCCGGTCGTAGGTGCGCAGAGTCTGCGCATGCATACCGGCCAACTCGGCGGCCACCGAGATCAGGAAGGTCCGGGCTTCCTCGTTTCGTTCGGCCGCCATGATCAGTGCCCCCGGTTCTTCGCGCAAGCGCTCATCACGCCCCCGCCCAGCCGGCCCGCGGATCGAATCCGCTCGCGCGCTCAGCCTTGGCGTAGGCCTCGAGCGCCTCGGCGGCCTCGCCCTCGAGGTTGGGCGGAACCGCCACCTTCACGGTGACCAGCAGATCGCCGTGTCCGCCACCACGTTTGGGCACACCTCGCCCGCGCACCCGCAGGATGCGACCGTCCGAGGTGCCCTTGGGCACCCGCACACCCACCTTGCCTTCCAGCGTCGGGACGGAAAGTGTTGTGCCAAGCGCTAGCTCGTGGAAGCTGACCGGCACCGACACGGTGAGGTCGTCACCGTCGCGGCCGAACACTTTGTCGGGGCGCACGTGCACGGTCACGTACAGGTCGCCCGAGGGCGCCCCGCGTAATCCCGCCTCACCCTGACCGGCCAACCTAATCCGCTGACCGTCCTCCACACCAGGGGGGATCCGCACGTTGATGGTGCGGGTCCTGGTGGTCACGCCGGTGCCTCTGCACTCGGCACAGGGGTGTTCGATGATCGAGCCGCTGCCCTTGCATTCGGTGCACGGTTCGGAGAATCCGAACGCGCCCTGGTTGCGGTTGACGACTCCGGCGCCGTTGCAGTTCGGACACACCTTGGGGCTGGTGCCCGGACGTGCCCCGCTGCCATGGCAATTAGTGCACGGTGCGGGGCTGGTCAGCCGCAACGGCATCGCCACACCCTTGGTGGCCTCCAGGAACGACAGCTCAGTCTGGGTCTCGAGGTCGTTGCCGCGACGCGGCCGGCTGGGCCGCGGCGAGGCACCCCGCCCGAACAGTCCGCCGAACAGGTCGCCGATGTTGGCGCCGCCGGTCTGCCCGGCGGCGTCGAACAGATCGTTGAGGTTGAACTCGGCGCCCTCGGAACCGTAAGCGCCGCCGCCACCGAAACCGCCGCCGAATCCCCCACCGCCGCCGTTGAAGCGGCCACGGCCGAAACCGCCGCCGGCGAACAGCCGGCGGGTCTCGTCGTACTCCTTGCGCTTCGCCGGGTCCGACAGCACGCTGTGCGCCTCGGACACGGCCTTGAACCGCTCGGCGGCCGTGGGGTCCGGGTTGGTGTCGGGGTGGAGATCGCGGGCCAGCTTCCGGTAGGCCTTCTTGATCTCGTCCGCGTTGGCGTCAGAGGAGACGCCGAGCTCGGAGTAGAAGTCCTTCTCGACCCACTCGCGTTGGGCCATGCCGCGTCACCTCCTCACCTTTCTCTGGGTTTCTAGTTGTCTGATTCTGCGGCCTGGTGCGCCGCGGCGCTGGTGTTATCGGCCGTGTCGGCGGGTCCGGATCCTGGCGGCACGGTGTCCACGACGCCGACGAGTGCGTGGCGCACCACCTGTTCACCGACCTTGTAGCCACGGCGCATCACGGTGCCCACCACGGGGTGGGTGCCCTCGCCCTCGTGCTGGACGGCCTCGTGCAGTGCGGGGTCGAACTCGTCCCCCTCCGCGCCGAACGGCGTCAACCCGAGGTTCTCCAGTGCACCGGCCAGCTTGTCGGCTACCGACTTCAGTGGGCCGGACTCCAGGTCACCGTGGCTGCGGGCGCGGTCGAGGTCGTCGAGCACCCCCAGCAACTGGCTGACCACCGAGACTTTCGCGCGGTCGGCGATCATCTGCTGGTCGCGCAGCATGCGCTTGCGGTAGTTGTCGTACTCCGCCTTCACCCGCTGCAACGTGCTCTTGAGCTCGGCTACCTCATCGGTGTCCCCGCCCTCCGTGGGGCCGGCGGCCTGTCGGGCCGCCGGCGCGGCGTCCGGCGCCGGCCCACTGTGGCTGGACGTCGCCGCCTGAGCGGCTCCGGGGGCCGGGCCGGACGGATCGCGAACCTCACCGGTCACGGGATCGATGCGCCGTTTGTCGGTGACGGTCACCGGCTCGTGCGGATCGGTGTTGCTCACTTGTTCTCCCGGTCATCGTCGACGACCTCGGCATCCACGACGTCGTCATCGCTGCTGCTGGAGGCGCCGGCGGCGCCGGCGCTTGCGGCCTGTTCGGCCTGGGTGGCCTCGTAGATGGCCTGGCCGAGCCCCTGGCTCTCGGTGCCCAGCTTCTCCATCGCCGCCTTGATCGCGCCGATGTCGGTGCCGGCCAGCGCCGTCTTGGCCTCGGAGATCGCGCCGTCGACCTTGGTCAGCACATCCTCGGGGACCTTGCTGCCGCCCTCGGCTTCGCGCTGCTCGGAGACGAACTTCTCCGTCTGGTAGACCAGGGTCTCGGCCTGGTTGCGGACGTCGGCTTCCTCGCGCCGCTTGCGGTCCTCGTCGGCGTGCGCCTCGGCGTCCTTGATCATCCGGTCGATCTCTTCCTTGGACAGGCCGGAGCCTTCCTGGATACGGATCGTGTTCTCCTTGCCGGTGCCCTTGTCCTTGGCGGTGACGTGGACGATGCCGTTGGCGTCGATGTCGAAGGTCACCTCGATCTGGGGCACACCGCGCGGAGCCGGCGGGATACCGGTCAGCTCGAAGCTGCCGAGCAGCTTGTTGTGCGCGGCGATCTCGCGCTCGCCCTGGAACACCTGAATCTGCACCGACGGCTGGTTGTCGTCGGCGGTGGTGAACGTCTCCGACCGCTTCGTCGGGATCGTGGTGTTGCGCTCGATCAGCTTGGTCATCACGCCGCCCTTGGTCTCGATGCCGAGCGACAGCGGGGTGACGTCGAGCAGGAGGACGTCCTTCACCTCACCCTTGAGCACACCGGCCTGCAGGGCGGCGCCGACGGCGACGACCTCGTCCGGGTTGACGCCCTTATTGGGCTCCTTGCCGCCGGTCATCTCCTTGACCAGGTCGGACACCGCGGGCATACGGGTGGAGCCACCGACCAGCACGACGTGGTCGATGTCGGCGACCGAGATGCCGGCGTCCTTGATCACCTGCTGGAACGGCTTGCGGGTGCGGTCCAGCAGATCCTGGGTGATGCGCTGGAATTCGGCGCGGGTCAGCTGCTCGTCGAGGAACAGCGGGTTCTTGTCCGCGTCGACGGTGATGTAGGGCAGGTTGATCGAGGTGCTCTGGCTCGAACTCAGCTCGATCTTGGCCTTCTCGGCGGCCTCACGCAGCCGCTGCATGGCCATCTTGTCCTTGGTCAGGTCGATGCCGCTGGTGCCCTTGAACTTCTCGACCAGCCAGTCGACGATCCGCTGGTCCCAGTCGTCGCCACCGAGGTGGTTGTCACCGGAGGTGGCCCGCACCTCGACGACGCCCTCGCCGATCTCGAGCAGCGAGACGTCGAAGGTGCCGCCACCGAGGTCGAAGACCAGGATGGTCTGTTCCTTCTCACCCTTGTCGAGGCCGTAGGCCAGCGCCGCCGCCGTCGGTTCGTTGACGATGCGTAGCACGTTGAGGCCGGCGATCTGGCCGGCTTCCTTGGTGGCCTGTCGCTGGGCGTCGTTGAAGTAGGCGGGCACCGTGATGACCGCGTCGGTGATGTCCTCGCCGAGGTAGCTCTCCGCGTCGCGCTTCAGCTTCATGAGCGTGCGCGCGCTGATCTCCTGGGCGGTGTACTTCTTGCCGTCGATCTCGGTGCTCCAGTCAGTGCCCATGTGCCGCTTGACCGAACGAATGGTCCGGTCGACGTTGGTCACCGCCTGGTTCTTGGCGGGCTGTCCGACCAGCACCTCACCGTTGCGCGCGAACGCGACGACGGACGGCGTCGTTCGCGAGCCCTCGGAGTTGGCGACGACGACGGGGTCGCCACCTTCCAGCACTGCGACGACGGAGTTGGTGGTCCCGAGGTCGATTCCGACCGCACGAGCCATGGTGTGTCCTCCTTGTTACCGACTACTACGTTTGTGGGGTCTGAGCGGACCGCACTCAAGACTGCTCCGCCGGACACCCGGCTGTCAACCTCATACTTGAGCGAGCCATACTCAACTGTCGAAAGGCTCAACGGGCCGCCCGGCGGATTTGTTCCCCGGTGTCCATGTTGCCGTCCCGCAGGTCGTAGGGTTTGGCAATGCGGTCAGGGGTGGTGGTGGGTGCGCTCGCCGTCGGGGTGCTGCTCACCGGCTGCCAGAGCGACACGACCGGCACCGCAGTCCGCGGCCCCGACTCGCCGACCGAGCCGACAGTCCCGACGCCTCGGCCGTCGCGTACGTCGACCCCCGCGTCGCCGCCGCGCACGATCACCCCCGCTCCGCCCAGCGCAGTGCCGCCCGCAGCGGCCGAGGTTCTCGCACCACAGAACGGTTACGTGTTCGTCCAGACCCGATCCGGCAAGACGCGCTGCCAGCTCAGCGCCGAGGAGGTCGGCTGCGAGGCGCAGTTCGCCGACGCCCCCGATGTCGGCGGCCTGCCGGCCAACGGCGTGCGCCTGTCGGCGGACGGGCAGGTCGAGTGGGTCGTGGGCAACCTCGGCGACATCCCAGCCGTCACCCTGGACTACCGGCGGTACTCTGCGGTGGGCTGGACCATCGACGCCGGGAGCGACGGCACCCGCTTCAGCAACGACCGCACCCACCGCGGCATGTTCGTCTCCGTCGAACGGGTGGCGACTTTCTGACTCCGAAGCCGCCGGGGTCGCAGGAGCGGCCGACGGCGGTGCGGTTTCGTCGCAGCCCCGTATCGGGCGGTGGTCCCACGGGTACCGGTCGTCATGATCGTCAAACGACTCACTGTGATGTTGGGTTTGGTCGCGCTGGTGGTCGGTGTGGTGGGGCTGATGACACCCGTGTCCGTGTCTCCCGAGCGCCAGGTGGTCGACTGTGGGAGCGCCTTTGCCCCGGATCTGTCCACGGCCGAAGCACTCGATGACGGCAACGCGGCCAACATTCCGGCCGACGGCGGCCTCCTCGTCGACGTCGACTACACAGAGGTCTGCCGCGCGCAACTGCACGACCGCCGGGTCTGGACGGTCAGCCTGGGTGTCGCCGGGCTGGCCGTGATCGCGGTCGTGGCGCTCCTCGGTGTCCGGTCACGTCGACGCGACCGGCAGGACCGTTGACGTCGGGCCGGAACCGCGGGCGCGGCCAGGGCGCAGTGCGTAGCGAACTCGGCGCCGGGGTACTTCTGGGCCTGAGCCGACGTGCTCTCTCGACGGACCAGATGGAGGAACACCATGACCGCCGCCCAGCGGGAACGCGCCGCACTCGTCGACGCCATGCGCGCCATGGGGCCGGACGCCCCGACCCTGTGCGAGGGATGGAAGACCCGTGACCTGGCCGCTCACCTCTACATCCGGGAGTACCGGCCGGACGCGACGGCGGGGATCGCCGTCCCGGCACTGGCGAGGTACACCGAGAAAGTGCAGAACCGCGCCGCCGAGACGACCGAATGGAACGCGATGCTGGACAAGATCGCCGGCGGTCCGCCGCTGTACTCGCCGTTCAGGCTGCTCGACCCCATCGCCAACCTGGCCGAGATGTTCATCCACTGCGAAGACGTGCGACGGGCGCAGCCGGGCTGGGAACCTCGCACCCTCGACGACGCGACGGTCAAGGGGCTGACCCGCACGCTGTCGCTGATGGCGCGGCTCACGCTGGCGAAGGCGCCGGCGCGCACGGCCCTGCGCACACCGGAGGGCAAGACGCTGGTGACCGCAGGTAAGGGGGATTCGGTCATCGTGACGGGACGGCCCGAGGAGCTGTTGCTCTTCGCTGTCGGTCGCGAGGCACGCGTCGGGTTCGACGGTGACCCCGCCGCCGTGCAGGCACTGCGCGACGCACCCAAGGCTCTGTAGGTTGGCCGCCGTGGATTTTCGTGTTTTCGTCGAACCGCAGCAGGGTGCCCGCTACGCCGACCAGCTCGCCGTCGCCCGCGCCGCCGAGGACATGGCGTTCTCCGGGTTTTTTCGGTCCGACCACTACCTGGCGATGAGCGGTGACGGCCTGCCCGGGCCGACGGACTCATGGGTGACGCTCGCCGGCATCGCGCGAGAGACGTCGTCGATCCGGCTGGGCACCATGGTTACCTCGGCGACCTTCCGCCATCCCGGCCCGCTGGCCATCTCGGTGGCGCAGGTCGACGAGATGAGCGGTGGGCGCGTCGAGCTCGGACTGGGCGCAGGCTGGTTCGAAGCCGAACACAAGGCGTACGCAATCCCGTTCCCGCCGCTGGGTGAACGGTTCGACCGGTTGACCGAGCAGCTCGACATCCTCACCGGCATGTGGGCCACCCCGGTCGGCGAGACGTTCGACTACAGCGGCACCCACTACACCGTCGCGGATTCTCCCGCCCTGCCCAAACCGGTGCAGGCGGTCCCGCCGATTGTCATCGGCGGGACGGGAGCCAAGCGCACCCCTGCGCTGGCGGCGAAGTACGCCGGCGAGTTCAACGTGCCGTTCGTCCCGCTGGACACGGTGAACACCCAGTTCGACCGGGTGAGGGCGGCGGTCGCCGACGCCGGGCGCGAACCGGATTCCATGGTGTACTCGGCGGCCTTCGTGCTGTGCGCCGGGGCCGACGACACCGAGATCGCCCGACGCGCCGACGCCATCGGCCGCGAGGTCGACGAACTCCGCAGCAATTCGCCGATGGCCGGTACGCCCGCGGAGATCGTCGACAAGCTGGGGCCGTTCGCCCATGCCGGGGTGCAGCGGGTTTATCTCCAGATGCTGGACATGTCCGACCTCGACCACCTGGCGCTGGTCGCCGGTCAGGTCCTGCCCCAGCTGCGCTGACCCGACCCGCCGCCTGGTCGGGCTAGGATCGGTGCCCGTGACGGGCGCCCCCGACGACGACGAGCATTCCGGTCGACAGCCGGATGCGTCGACGCCTTGGCATCACTCGACCGGCAAAGTGCTCGGGGCCAGCATCGCCGGTATCGCCGCAATCGGGCTGGTCGTGGCCGGGGTGATGTACGCGTCGCGAGCCGGGGACTCCCCGCAGGCGCCGACGAACTTCGTCGACCCGAGCTTCTCGTCGATGACCTCCCGGTCCACCTCGGCGACTGCCTCCACCACCACCACACGCATCAGCCCGCCCCTGACCACGGACCTGGACCTCCCGCCGGAGTCGGCGCCTGCGCCACCTCCCCCGGTGTCGGAGACCTCGACCACGCGGGGGCGGTCCAGGACCCAGGAAGAGGAGTCGGAGGAGAGCGGGCAGGAGTCGTCGCCGCGAACGACGACGCGCAACCGGCCACGACTCAACGAGACACGCACGCTTTACCCACGTCCCTGAGCAAAGGACGCCTACTATCGGAGCCCGTGGCGCGACCTCCTGAAGATCCGAACCAGTCGGACGACGAGCCGACCCAGTACTCGAACGCCTACAGCGCCGAGCCGACCCAGTACGGCGATTACACCGGCGCGTACGACCAGCCGCCGCCCGAGGAACCCCAGCCGTGGTATCGCAAACCCGGCGCCCTGATCGGACTCGGGGCGCTTGCGGCCCTGCTGGTGGCGCTGATCATCTGGCTCATCGTGCAGTTGATGTCGGATGAATCCTCGTCCGAATCCACCACGACCACGACGACCACGACCACGACGGCGGAGGCGCCCGCGGTGGTTCCGCCGCAGACGGTGACCGAGTCGCCAGCGGAGACCACCGTAGCGCCGGAGGCGACCTCTGCGCCGGAGACCACCACGGCGCCGACTACCACGACGACAACCACGACGACGCCGAGCACCACGACCACCACCACGACGCCTCCGCCCACCACCGTGGAGACGAGCACCAGCACGGTGACGATCACGGTGCCGAGACTGGATCGGCCGGGCCGCTGACCTGCTAGCAGACGGTTCCGGCCTCCGGCATGCATTCCGGCTGCGGTTCGGCCGACGACGCCGGCTGCGCCTCGGCTGCCGGTTCCGGCGCGGGCGGGGGTTGCTGCGTCGGCGCAGGATCTTGCACCCGCGGAGGCGTGGCTTGCGGCTCGGATTCCGGCTCGGGCATCGGTGACGGGGCTGGCCGCGATGGCGGCGGTGACGGCTGTGTCGGTGACGGCTGTGTCGGTGACGGCTGTGTCGGTGACGGCTGTGTCGGGGCCGGCGTCGAGGCCGGCGGCGGAGTGGGCCGCGGCAACGTGAACGCAGGCACCGGAATCCGGGGCAGACCCATCGACGGCGCAGCGGCAGGTGCGGCGGCGGGGGCAGGCGCGAAGGCGGGGGCAGGCGCGGCGGCGGGGGCAGGCGCGGCGGCGGGCGCAGGCGCGGGTGCTACCCGACCCGGTGCCACCTGTTTCGACGCCACCCGCCGCTCGGCCGGGGTGTTCGGTCGCTGCTGCGCCGGCGCTTGAACGGCCCTCGGCGCAGGTGCGGGTGCGCCGGCCACCGCCCGCTCGCTGACGACCGGGGCCGGCGCCGCCTCGGGAGCTGGGTCGGGTTGCTCCATCGGCTGCGTCGCGACCGGAGCGGTGATCGCCGACGAGCCCGCCTGCACTGCATCCGCGTCGCCGGTGTGCGAGGCGAGGATCAGACCCGTCGCCGCCAAGGCCGCCAGACAGGCGGCGCCGGCGAACATCGCCCCCCGCTTGCGGTACCACGGCGAGCCGCCCGCACAATCCCCGACCGGCACCTGGTCGAAGCGGATCCCGGGCCGCGCCATCGCGGCGTCGTAGACGGGCAACGCATACTGTGTCGCCGCGTCGGAGTCCACCGTCTCGGCGGACCAGGCCAGTGGTACCGCGGCCTCGGTCGCCGGCGCGTCGCTCACCGAGGAGGCGGACACCGGGGTGATCGTGGTGACCGCATCCAGTTCTCCGCCACGGGACGCGATCAGGTCCGCACCGGCCGCCGCGGCGACCTGCGCATAGGGGCCGGTGACCACCGGCATCCGCAGCGCCTCCGAAATGCCTTGCGTGACAAGCGGTATCCGTGCCCCACCACCGACTGTCGCGACCGCGGCGAGCTGCGCGGGGGCCACCCGGTTGCGCTGCAGCACGTCGACGAGGGTGTCGACAAGCCCGGCGAGCGGCCCGGCGAGCAGTGACTCGAGTTCGGGCCGGGTCAGCCGCACGCTGGTGTGCGAGCTATTCGGCCCGGTCAGCGCCGTCGCGGTGTGCACCGACAGTCGCTCCTTGGCAGCCCGCGACTCATCGCGCAACACGGCCAGCGACGCCACCGCCGACGTACCACTCGGATCGGCCTCGAGATCGGCGAGCACATGGCGCAGCACCACCTGGTCGATCAGGTCTCCGGAGAAGTCTTCGTAGCGCACCGTCTCACCGATCACACGGAACCCGTCGCCCGCATCGGCGAGCGTGATACTGGTTCCGGTCGCCCCGAAGTCACACAGCACGACGACTCCCCGCGCGGGCAGCCCGGGATTGGCCTGCAGCGCGGTGAGCGCCGCGACGGCATCCGAGACGACGGTCAACTGCGGCACAACCGCGCGCAACGCCGCCACCGCCGTCGGCGACCAGTGCGCGGGCACGGCGACCGCCGCGGCATCGGGCCGTCGGTAGGGGTGGGCGGCGTGGGTCAGCGCCTCGATCGCGGCGGCGGCCAGCTGACCGCCGTAGTGTGCCGATCCGTCGGGCGCGACCAGCGGCACGGGGTCACCCACCCGGTCGACGAAACCGGTGATCCTCGCCCCGCCGAGCGTCAGTGCCGCGGGCCGGATGATCGGGCGTCCCTCGGCGACAGCGACCAGGTTGGCCGCGCCAAGGGATACGCCCACAGAATTGCGCATACCTGTTTGTCGTCGCCGCGCGCTCAAACGTTAGGCGAACGTTAGCGGGATCCGCTGCCCTTCGCCGCATAGGCGGCGACCAGCGCTTCGGCACTGCGAACCGCCGCCCGGCAGGCCCTCGCGGTGAACGGATCGTTGAGCGGATGCTCGGCGCGCCGGCGCCACCGCTGAGCCGCGGCGAACGCCGCGCGCGGCCCGTCGCACGGGTCCTCGGGCTGCAGTCCCAGCCGGCTCGTCGCGTCGGTGCCGGAGCCGCCGATCAGCCGCCGCAGCGAGGCCATCTCGTCGTCGGTCAAGGTGGTCGGGCGCGAACGGAGTTGGCTCAGCAACCGCAGCTCCTCGAACGCGTGGGTGTCGGCGAGCAGCGGATCGATGTCGGCGATGATGTACGGCGTCGCGAAGATCGGATGGACCTGGACGAACTGCCGCAGCGACAGCAGCGCCGTATGTGCCTTCAACAGGTCCGATCGCTGTGCGAATTGCTGGTCGATCACATCGCGCAACACCACCAGCCCGCTGCGTTCGAGCAGTTCGTCGGCCAGTGCCACCGAATCCTTCACCCCGGCCCGCAGCAGGGCGATCGAGATGCGGACCCCGAACATGCCGAACCGGTCCAGCAGCGCGGCTCGGGCCGCCGCGTCGACGGGCAACGGGCTGTCCTCGCGTATGAACCGGTCCACCGAGAGCATGGCCTTGGCCAACTCGGCGGGATCCACGCCGGCGAGCTTCTCCAGCGCGACGAACTCGCTCTGCCGCAGGGTCCGCGCGGTCAGCGCGAGCAGGCCCGACACCGGTACGACCGCCTGGCAGATGCCGGTGCGGTCCATTTCCTCGGTGAATCGGGTGGCGACGTCCTTGGCCGACAACATTGCGTCGATGCGCCCGGCGCCGATCTCGTCGGCGCGCGAGGCCACCCCGATCACCCCGAGCGCCCCCGACGACCCGCCGACCAGCTCACCGATCTGCTTGAGCAGCGCGATGTCGGCGGCGTTGAGCGTGCGCAGCAGGAACACCACCGCGTCGACCCGGGGCACCCCGTCGTCGGGCACCAGCAGCCGCAGCGTGCGCGCCGACACGTCACGCGACAGTGACGACGTGCCGGGGGTGTCGATGATCGTCGCGTCGACCAGTTCGGTGGCCGGCCACTCCACGTCGAGGTCGAGCACGTCTTCGGGATCGAGCCTGGCGAGGTCGAAGGTCAGGCCCCGTTCGCGGGGGTCGCGGGCGATCGGCACGTTGGACCGTCGGCCCCCGCGGTGGTTGGCAGTCACCTTCGGGGTGGGTCCGTGGCGGAACCACGTGACGAGTCGGGTGGCCTCGGTCGCGTCGGTCGGGGCGATCTCTTCGCCCACCAACGCGTTGACCAGTGTCGACTTACCGGCCTTGAGCGTGCCGGCCAGCGCGATCCGGACCGGCTGGTTGAGCCGGGCACCGATGCGCTCGAGTTCGTTGTGCACGTCGGGGCGCTGGCGGTACGCCGGATCCTCCCGGTAGGCCGCGATGGTGCCGCCCAGGATCGCGCGCACTTGGTCGCTTGTGCTCAGTGTTTGCCCGGTCCGTTCCAGTTACCCGACTGCTGACCCCTTGAGCTTGCCAGACGGCGCCCGAGGATCAGGGCGCGGAGACCGGCGCAGCGGCCGTGGAGCCGAGTTTCTCGGCGTGTTCGACGACCTGCCGCAGGATGTTGAGCTGCCGTTGCAGCTCCTTGGTGCGGGCGTTGCGCTCGGACTCCTGGAGTTTCGCGGCGGCGATCGTGGCCTGCAGCGACTCGTTGAGTGAGCGGGTCGTCTGATTGGCGATCTCACGGTAGTGGTCGCGGAGTTGGCGCTGGATGCCCTTGAGCCGGTCGCGTGATTCCTTGCCGACCACGAACGCCACGTCGTCGACGAACCGGCGCACGTTGGTCTTAGCCTCACTGCGCACCCGCAGCATCCGGTTCTCCATGTCCTCCTTGTAGGCCTTGCGGCCGAGGACGAAGCCGGCACCCAGCGACAGCGGGTTGAACATGCCGAGCCCCGCGAACGAGGTCAGCATGCCGAACATCAGCACGCCGCCGTACGAGCCGCGCATCCCGGTCACGATCTTGTGACCGATCTTGAGCGGTTTGGCCTCGAGGTGAGCGAGGGAACGGAACTCGCCGAACTCCGCCCCCATCTCGCTGGCGTCGATCGCGGGCATCCGCACCGCGTCAAGACCGGCCTCCATGAACGTGCGGGCCACCTCGGCGGCCAGCGCCTCGGCCCGCTGGTAGGCCCACACGAAATTGTCGCCGACGGCGGTCGCCACGGCCTCTTCGAGTTCCGCGCCGATCTCGGCCCAGTGCAGCGTCGGGTCGCCGGAGTCGATGACCCGTTCGGTGTGGAAGGTGATGTTGCGGAAGCGCTGCCGCAGGTCGTGGTCGACGTCGGCGGTGAGGTCGGCGGTGCCGTCGTTGAGCACCTGCTGCCACAGCGCGGTCTGCTGCAGCGCCTCCTCCGCCTCCTTCCTGCGGCGCTGCAGGTCGGCGGTCAGGTTGGCACCCGACTGAGGGTCGTTGAGCGCGGACAGCTCCGACTGCACCGCCATCGTGAGATGTTCGGCCGCCGCGCGGACCTCACCGACCACTTGGTCGCGCACGCGGTCGTTGTTGCGGGAGAGCACCTGCTCGGAGAGGAACTTCACGATCGCCGGGAAGTTGGACTCGTCGTTGAGTTCCTTGTCGTTGAGCTGCACGGCGTGGCCGCGCAGCGTCGAGGAGGCGGGGATCATCGGGATGGTGATGCCGGCGCGGTGCAGGTGGGCGGCGTCGGTGTCGACCACCTGGCGCCAGTGCGGGTACAGGTCCGTCTTGGTCGCGACGATCGCGGCGACCGGGCAGATCTCCAGCGCCTGCCGGATGAACGTCATCTCCGGTTCGGTGAACTCCTGGCTGGTGTCGCTGATCATCAGCATCGCGTCGGCGTCGGGCAGCAGGCCCAGCGTCGCGGACAGATGGGGTTGTCCGTGACCGCCCACGCCCGGGGTGTCGACGAACGCCAGGCCGCCCTTGAGCAGCGGGCTGGGTACCGTCACCTCGACGCGCAACACCTCACGTCCGCCGGCCTGCGGCGCGCGCCGCAGATCCTTGCCAAGGTCGGTGGTCGGGATCTCGACGAGTTCGGGTTCCTCCCCGTCGGGCCGCGCCACCACCAGCCGCGCCGACGGCTGTTCGGCGTACGACACGACGGTGGCCAGGACCGTCGACTCGTCGTCGCCGACCCTGGCCACCGGCATGTTGAGCAGCGAGTTGAGCAGCAGGCTCTTGCCCTGTTTGAGCTGTCCGGCGATCACCACCCGGATCTGCGGGTCACCGATGCGTCTGCGGGCGCGCGCCAGCCGTGCCACCAGGTCGCCGCGGCCGTTGTCCTCGGCGATCTTGGTGGTGTGCTCGATGAGCTCGGTGACCACCTTGCGCGTGTCGGAGATCGACTTGGCGGGGCCACTCGGTTGGGTCATGTCGCCTCCTCTCACCCAGGATTGTCCTCACGGTAAGCGCGCGAACTGGCGGCGACCATGTCGGTCCCCGCCAGTTGCGTTGTTTCGATTCTCGATCAGAAGACGTCCAGCTCAGTCTTGGTGTTGTTGTTCGACGCGACGTCGGTCTCGATACCGGTATTGGTCTCGAATTCGGTGTCGTTGCCGGAGAACAGATCGGTGTCGGTCTGGTTGCCCGATCCGATCGCGGTGTCGTTGCCGGAGCCGATGTTCGACTCGTAGCTCGAGGAGTTGTCCTCGAACGAGCTCTCGGTCGAGGTGGAGGTGTTGGCCTCCACCGAGGTGTTGACCGAGTTGTCCTCGACATTGTCGCTGCCGTAGTCGCCGTCGATCTGCGTACCGGCGTTGACGTCGTTGTCGGTGATGATGATGCCGCCGCCGTCGCCGCCGTCGCCGCCGACCGCGTTGCCGCCGCCGATCCCGATCAGGCTGCCACCGCCGTCCGCACCGCCGCCGTTGCCGCCGCTGGTGTCGACGTCGTTGAGCACCGGAGCGTCGTTGTCGGCGATGAGGTCCCCGCCGGCGGTCTGCGAGTTGTCCTCGACCTCGTTGTCCTTGCCGACGACCACGTTGGAGCCGGAGCCGGCGAGGATGTCGCCGTTGTTCATCGTGTTGCCGTCGCCGAGCGCGGCGCCGTCACCGCTGACGATGTCGCCGTCGTTGTCACCGGCGACCACCACGCCGCCGTCGGTGGCGGTGTTGGAGGTCTTGTCGCCGAGGGTGATGTCACCGAATCCCAGGTTGAAGGCACCGTTCTGGGCGTTGGCGCCGGCGTCCTGGATCGGGCTGGCGACCGGGACATTGTTCCCGCTGAGCAGGTCGGTGTCGTTGCGGCTGGCGAACTCGGTCGTCGGCGCGAACGAGGTCTGCGGCGAGAACGGCGAGGCGAAGTTCGAGGCGAGCTGGTGGTGGTCGGCGACCGCCCGCTGCAGGCCGACGATCGGGTCGCCGCCGCCGAGCGCGTAGCCGGCGGGTGCGGCCGTGGCGGCCACCGACGCCAGCTGCGCGGCGGTCACGTTCGGCAGGCCCGCGTCGCGCAGTGCACCGTCCGGGTCGACGACGAAGTAGGCCGCCGAGCCCGGGTTGCGGAACAGGTCGAGGATGAAGTCGATGATGTTCATGTGACTGCCTTTCGTATCTTCCCGGTGTCCCGGGGAGGTTGTCTCGCCGGCCCTCCGGCGATCTGGACACCACGTTATGGAGTTCGCGACACCCGGCAAACGGGGTTGCCACCCCTGCCTCGGCGATCCGCATAGGGGGCGTGCGTTTAGGTCCGTTAGGGGATTAGGGGATCTACGGGGGAGCCGGGGGAAAGGCGGAATAGTCGCAGTTCACGCACCAAAAACCCGCGCGGGAAATCCGCGCGGGTTCGGTTATCGGGAGAGGTCAGTCGAACGGATCGAACCCGGGGGTGTGGTCGGCCGACCGGGCGTCGTCGAGGGCTTCTCCCCACACGTCGTCGAGATCGGTCCCGGCCGTCGTCGCGTCGTCGAGCGCCGGGTCCGCGAACTGCGGCGATGCCGTGTCCACCAACGCGTCCGGTGCCGTGAGCGCGTCGACGGACCGGTCGAACTCATCGGTGGTGTCGATAACGGCGGAGGCAGTGTCGATGACGGCGAATGTGGGCGCCGGGTCGGCGAACGCATCGAAGGCGGCGGTGGCGGCGCCGCTGGACCACACGTTGCTGGACCACACGTTGCCGGCGGCCTCGGCCCCGAAGGGGTCCGGGCCGATCGACGGCGCGGCCATCGGCATCGATTCCGTCACCACCGGGATGAGGTTGTCGACATCGACGCTGGTCACACCGGTCAGCTGAGCGTCGGCGATGGCAGCGGCCGGGTCGGCCGCGTAGCGTGCGGCGGCGTCGGGGTCCCGCACCAGCGACAGCACGAAGTCGAGTAGCGAGTTAGCCATCGGGCACCTTTCCCATTTACGATCCGAAGACGGTTCGTGTCCATGCGGGTCGGCACTCCAGTCCCCCGAACCGCTTGTCAGTCCCCCGATCCGCTTGTCACGATGCTATGCACGCCGGACGTCGGCCGGATCGGTGCGCAGCCCACATCCGGCCCCGCACTGTTAGGGGCTTTGCCGTTAGGGGCTTTGCGCCACTAGGGGGATTTCCCGAGGATGTGGGGATTCCGGCGTTATGGTGGTGGCCGGTCCAGACAGGAGACATGCCACCATGACCGAACCCTTGGGGTTGTCGATCGGGATGACGAACCTGGTGGCGGCCCGCGTTGGCCGGCCGCCGGTGATCCGACGAGCCATCCTCACCCTCTTCGCCGACCGGGCGCCCGAGGTCGGCGTACCCGCCGAGAATCCCAACCTCGACCGACCCGGCCTCGTGCTGCGCGGTTTCGTCGACCGGGTCGGTGACCCGGTTCCGCTCGTCGCCGCCGACGGTTCGGCGCACCGCGGTGAACTGGTGCTCGCCGAGGCGCTCGACGCGATGGCCCGCACGGTCGACGGCGGCTCGCCGATCGCCATCGCGGTGCCCTCGCACTGGGGTCCTGGCACGGTCGGGGCGCTTCGCGGCGCGCTGCGTGCCCGTCCGAATCTCGCCCCGCACGGCGTGCCCGCCGCGCTGATCCCCGATTCGACCGCCGCGTTCGCCGCGCTGCAGGCCGCCCCGGGACTGCCCGACCAGGGCGTGGTCGTCCTGGTCGACCTCGGCGGCAGCGGCAGCAGCATCTCGCTGGCCGACGCGGGCGCCAACCTCGACGCCGTCGGCCAGACCATGCGGTACCCGGAGTTCTCCGGCGACGGGATCGACCAGGCCCTGCTCAACCACGTGCTGGCCGGTATCGCCGATTCCGGGGCCGCTGATCCAGCGAGCACCGCCGCGGTCGGATCGCTCGCTCGCCTGCGCGAGGAATGCCGCCGGGCCAAGGAGCGCCTGTCCGCCGAGACCGCGACCGCGGTGCCGGTCGAACTGCCCGGTGTGCAGTCGGACATCCGGGTGACACGTCCCGAACTCGAACAGCTGATCTCCGGACCACTCGGCGGACTGCTGAACGCGATCGACGACACGTTGCGGCGCAACGAGATTCCGGTGGCGAACGTGACCGCGGTCGCCACGGTCGGCGGAGGGGCGGCCATTCCGCTGGTCACCCAGCGGTTCTCCGAGCAGCTGCGGGCCCCGGTTGTCACGACCCCGGAGTCTGGCCTCAACGTCGCGGCCGGCGCGGCGCTGGTGGCCAACCAGAGCGCGGACTCCGACGCTCCCACCGGCATGGCCGCGGCCGCCGACGCCGCGACGAGCATGGGGCCTGCGGCCTGGGCCGCGGGCGCGGCCGGCCTCGCCGCCGGGGCCGCTGCGGCGGACGGGGCCTCCTCGGCGACCTTCCGCGCGCTGGCCTGGTCGCAGGACGACGAGCCCGCCGGTGAACCCGTGCCGTACGCCGGTGAGGATTACGACCCGGCGGTGACCGGTGCGCGTTCGCCGATCGCGTTCGCACCCGACGACGCCGGTAACGCGGACGGTGACGAGCAGGAGCCTCGGCCGCTGCCCTGGTACAAACGCCCGCCGGTGCTGTTCGGTACCGCCGCCGCGGCGGCGCTGCTGGCGCTCGGCGGGTTGGCGGCCACGTTGACCGGCGCCGAAGGCGACTCGACACCGGTGACCGAGACCTCGACGAGGGTGTCGATGGAGCCGTCGCCTCAGGCCCCGCCGCCTCCGGTGACCACCGTCACGATCGGCCCCGACGGCGCGGCGACGACCAGCGTCAGCCAGCCGCCGCCACCTGGGCCCACGACGACGCAGGGCACGACGACCACCACGCAGCCGACCACCACGACCGCGACGACCACCACCGCGACGACCACGACCACCCAGCCGACCACGACCACCACCCGCCCGACCACCACGCAGCCGACCACCACGCAGCCGACCACGACGCAGCCACCGCCGACCACGACGGTCCAACCGCCGCCGACAACGGTCGATCCGCCGGACCCACCGACGACGGTGCCCGTCCCCGACGGCGGCGCCTGACCACCCACGATGGCAAACCCGGCGCCGCACCGTCAGTCGGAGTTCCCGGCCGCTGCGCGCGAGGCCGTCGCGGCGATCGAGGCGGATCCCGCCGCGCCCATGAAGATGCTGGTCACCGGCGGCATCGGGACAGGCAAATCGACCGTGCTCGCCGCGGTGCGCACGGTTCTGCGGTCGGGCGGCCGTCCGGTGCTGTCCCGCCCGCCGCGCCCCGAGGATCCCGCCGACGCCGCAGTCGTCGTCGACGATGCGCACCTACTGGAGATCGTCGACCTCGAACGGCTCACCGACCTGGTGGCCGATTCTGCGTCGACGGTCGTGATCGCCACCCAACCGCTGGCCCACCACGCCGCGCTGCGGGGACTGGTCACCGCGCTCGAGCGGGAGAACCCCGCTGTCGCAGTGGGGTCCGTCACGGCAGTGGAGGTGGGCCGTGCCATGGCCGCGACGCACGCCGCCGCCCCGGCACCCGAGGTGGTCCGGCTGCTGATGACAGTCACCGCCGGTCTGCCGTTCCTCCTGCGGCCCGCGCTCGCCGCGGTCGGTGACGGCGCGGCGGCGATACGGCAGACTGCGCGCATCGCGCTGATCGAACGGTTGCGCCGACTCGACGAACCGCTGCTCGACACACTTCTGGTGGCGTCGCTGAGCCCGGAAATGGGGCCCGATGACGTCGCCGCGGCGCTGCACATGCCGTCGGACGCCGCGCTGGCCGTGGTCGACCGCGCACGGGCCAGTGGGCTGCTCGAACCGAGCTATCACCACAGCTTCCTGCGCACGGTGCACGACGGGCTCGCCCAGATCGTCGGCGCCGCGCGCCACCACGACATCGAGGTGTCACTGCTCTGTTCGCAGCTCGAACTTTCCACTCTGACAGCCGACCTCGCGCTACGGATGGCTGAGCATGGCTTACGCGACGAGCGGCTTGCCGCCGCGCTTGCCGACCTGGCAGCCCACACCGGCAACGAAGCCGCCGGCGCGGCACGGCTGTACCGGGCTGCCGCCGACGCCGGCGCCACCGCATTGAGCGCGCAACTGGCCGACGCACTCGCGCTGACGGGAGACTGCGCGACAGCGGGCCGGATCGCCGATGAACTGCTCACCTCGCAGGACCCCGAGGAGCGGGCCGCGGCGGTGCGGATCTCGGCCAGCATCGCGATGCACGACGGCAGCGCCACGCAGGCACTCGACCTCTTCCGCTGGCTGGGCCCGTCGCCGGACGCGCTGCTGAGCGCAGCGGGTACCGTCGCCGCACTCGCCGCGGGCGACGGGAGCACCGCCAAGGCGCTCGGGCAGACCCCGGCCGCCGGGCCGCCGACGTCGATCGCGCGGGCGGCCCGCAGCCTCGCCGAAGGACTCCTGCTGTCCCTCGACGAGCCCTATCCGATCGCGGCGGCACGGCTGGGACAGTCGCTGAACACCGACCACGGCCGGGGCGGCGTCACCCCGGACACCCCGGCCGCGGTCGTGACACTGGCCGCCCTCCACGGCGGCGACCCGGTACGCGCCCGCAGTGTGGTCAGCCGGGCGGTCCGCGTCGGACGCGACAACGGATCCGGCGATGCGATCTTCGTGACGCACCGGCACCGGCTACTGCTGGGCTGGACGCATATGCAGGACGGGAAGTTACCGGCCGCGGCCGCCGCGGTTCCGGGGCCGGGCACCGACCTGCACCGCCGCGACGCGCTGTGGGCGGCCGCGCTCCAGACGGCGATCGCGCGTCGCAGCGGTGACAGCGGCGCGATGCAGATGCACTGGTACTCCGCGATGGAGGTGCTGGCCGAATACTCCGTCGACCTGTTCACGCTGCTCCCGCTCGGCGAGCTGTGGGTGGCCGCGGCGCGGTTGCGGCAGGTGGATCGGCTGAAGCACCCCCTCGACGAGGCGTTCTCCCTGCTCGCGGCGCTGGGCGATCCGGTGTTGTGGTCGGTGCCGCTGCACTGGGCCGGTGTGCACGCCGGCATCTTGGCGAATTCCCCGGAGGCCGTCGCGCCGCACGGGCAGGCGCTGACCGCCGCCAGCCGCGACGAGCAGGCTCAGAGCGCATTCGCGAAAGCGCTGGCCACGGCCGGTCGCACCTGGTTGCGGGTGCTCGCCAACCACATCGACGTCGGCGAGGTGACGACCGCTGCCCGCGGGCTGGCCCAGTTCGGCCACACCTGGGACGGCACACGGCTGGCCGGTCAGGCGGCTCTGCAGACCTCGGACGGCCGGGTGTCGCAGGCGATGCTGCAGCTCGCGCGCGACCTCAAGCAGAGCGTGGCCGGTGCCGAAGTCCCGGCGGAGACCGCCGCGCCGACTTCGACGTCAGCGCCGTGCCCCACGTCGGCGGCACGCCCCACCGCCTCGGCGCAGCTCTCGCAGCGCGAACGTGAGGTGGCCGAGCTCCTACTGCTGGGGATGCCGTACCGAGACATCGGCGCGCAACTGTTCATCTCAGCGAAGACGGTCGAACACCATGTGGCTCGGATCCGCCGCCGGCTCGGGGCGGAATCGCGGTCGGAAATGCTGTCGATGCTGCGCGCACTTGTGGCCCCGTCGAGTTAGCCGAACGGCGGGTTAGGGCAGCCTTCGTAGCGGCCTTCATGCCGGTGGTGTCACTATGAACAGGATCGAGCCTAAGTTACCGAGGGGTAACTTAGTCTAAGTTACTCTTGGGTAACTTCACACCGGGAGGCCGCGCGTGGATACGCAGATTATGATCCGACTCGTCGTCGGGTTGCTGATGACCGGCATCGTGGTCGCGCTCGCCGCAAAACGCGTGCTGTGGCTGACGAAGCTGATCCGGTCCGGCGCGCCGACCAGCGAGGCCAACAACCGCAAGGACAACCTCGGCAAGCGCATCACCACGCAATTCGAAGAGGTCTTCGGCCAGACCCGGCTGCTGCGCTGGTCGATCCCCGGCATCGCGCACTTCTTCACGATGTGGGGCTTCTTCATCCTCGCGACGGTCTACCTGGAGGCCTACGGCCTGCTGTTCGACCACGACTTCCACCTCCCGATCATCGGCACGTGGGACGCGCTCGGCTTTCTGCAGGACTTCTTCGCCGTCGCGGTCCTGCTCGGCATCATCACCTTCGCGATCATCCGGGTGAGGCAGGAGCCCAAGCAGCACGGCCGCGACTCGCGGTTCTACGGATCGCACACCGGCGGCGCCTGGCTGATCCTGTTCATGATCTTCAACGTCATCTGGACCTACGCCCTGGTCCGCGGCGCCGCCGCCGACCTCGGCAACCTTCCCTACGGCAACGGCGCGTTCTTCTCCCACTTCATGGGATGGGTGCTCAGCCCACTCGGTCACGACGTCAACGAGTGGGTCGAGACCATCGCGCTGCTGCTGCACATCGGGGTCATGCTGATCTTCCTGCTGATCGTGCTGCACTCCAAGCACCTGCACATCGGCCTTGCGCCCATCAACGTCACCTTCAAGCGGCTGCCCGACGCCCTCGGCCCGTTGCTGCCCATCGAGTACAAGGGCGAGCTGATCGACTTCGAGGATCCCCCCGAGGACGCACAACTGGGCCGCGGCAAGATCGAAGACTTCACCTGGAAGGCCTACCTCGACTTCACCACGTGCACCGAATGCGGGCGTTGCCAATCGCAGTGCCCGGCGTGGAACACCGGCAAGCCGCTGTCGCCCAAGCTCGTGATCATGAACCTGCGCGACCACCTGTTCGCCAAGGCGCCGTACATCCTCGGCGACAAGGAGTCGCCGCTGGAGAACACCCCCGCGGGCGGTCTCGGCGAAGAGGCCCGCGGCGAGAAGCACTCCGAAAAGCAGTCTCACGACCATGTCCCCGAATCGGGCTTCGAGCGCATCCTCGGCTCCGGCCCGGAGCAGGCCACCCGCCCGCTGGTGGGCACCGAAGAGCAAGGCGGTGTCATCGATCCCGACGTGCTGTGGTCGTGCACCACCTGCGGCGCCTGCGTCGAGCAATGCCCGGTGGACATCGAGCACATCGACCACATCGTCGACATGCGGCGCTACCAGGTGATGATGGAATCCGAGTTCCCCGGTGAGCTCGGCGTCCTGTTCAAGAACCTGGAGACCAAGGGCAACCCGTGGGGTCAGAACGCCAAGGACCGCACCAACTGGATCGACGAGGTGGACTTCGACGTTCCGGTGTTCGGCAAGGACGTCGAGTCCTTCGAGGGCTACGAGTACCTGTTCTGGGTGGGCTGCGCCGGCGCCTACGAGGACCGTGCGAAGAAGACCACGAAGGCGGTGGCCGAACTCTTGGCGATCGCCGGCGTCAAGTACCTGGTGCTCGGCGAGGGCGAGACCTGCAACGGCGACTCGGCCCGCCGCTCCGGCAACGAGTTCCTGTTCCAGCAGCTCGCCGCGCAGAATGTCGAGACGCTCAACGACCTATTCGAGGGTGTCGAGCGGGTCGATCGCAAGGTCGTCGTCACCTGCCCGCACTGTTTCAACACCCTGGGTCGCGAATACCCACAGGTGGGCGGCAACTACACCGTGCTGCACCACACCCAACTGCTCAACCGGCTGATCCGGGACAAGAAGTTGGTGCCGGTCACCCCCGTCGGCGGCGACGGCGCGAACGGGCCGGACATCACCTACCACGACCCCTGCTACCTGGGCCGGCACAACAAGGTCTACGAAGCTCCGCGCGAGCTGATCGGCGCCTCCGGAGCGACGCTGACCGAGATGCCGCGCCACGCCGACCGCGGCCTGTGCTGTGGTGCCGGCGGTGCACGGATGTGGATGGAAGAGCACATCGGCAAGCGCGTCAACACCGAACGCACCGAAGAGGCGATCGACACCGGCGCGTCACGGATCGCGACCGGCTGCCCGTTCTGCCGCGTGATGATGACCGACGGTGTCGACGAGGTCGCCGCCGCCAGGGACATCGAGAAGGTCGAGGTGCTCGACGTCGCGCAGCTGCTGCTCGGGTCGCTCGACACGAGCACCGTCACACTGCCCGAGAAGGGCACCGCAGCCAAGGAGGCCGAGGAACGCGCGGCCAAGGCCGCGGCGGCCGCACCGGCAACGGCGCCCGAGAAGGCGCCCGCCGAGGAGTCGAAAGCGCCGGCCCAGGCAGAATCGCCGGCCCAGCCGGCCCAGCCGGCACAGCCGGCCCAGGCAGAATCGCCGGCCCAGCCGGGCGCCAAACCCGTCACCGGACTGGGACTCGCGGGTGGCGCCAAGCGTCCCGGTGCGAAGAAGACCGCGGCAGCGCCGGCGCAAGCCAAGGCTGGGACCACCGAGGCCAAGGCCGAAACCACCGAGGCGCCCGCCGCAGCACCGGCGAAGGGACTGGGGATCGCCGCCGGCGCTCGACGTCCGGGCGCGAAGAAGGCACCCGCCGAGGCGTCGCCGAACGAGGGCGCTGGAACGGTCGTCCAGCCGCCGAACGTGGACCCGGACAAGGCAGCGGCCGGCACGGAGGCCGCGGACAGCGCCGATTCGGATCTGGGCCTGGCGAGCAAGCCGGAGCCAGAGGTCAAGGGATTGGGCATCGCCTCCGGCGCGCGCCGTCCGGGTGCGAAGAAGAAGGCGCCCGCACCGGCGGCGAAGCCAGCCGATGAGCCCACCACGGAATCAGCGCCCGAGGCCGAGGCCGAGCGGCCGGCACAGCCGGAGTCCGCAGCCGGCACCGGCGACGCCCGTGTCGTGGGCGACGAACCGCCGGTGAAGGGTCTGGGCATCGCCAAGGGCGCCCGCCGCCCAGGGAAGCGCTGACCCGGGGCGCCATGTCGAGATCGTGTTGAGCCCGACGATTTCGGCGACGAACGGCCCGAGCTCATGAACCTCTCGGTGAGTCGTGCGTAGCCGCTCCCTGCGTGGATTTCAAAATGAGTGGACGGCAATGCCACCATGGATGACGTGACCATGCCTCAGACCCCTGCCGAGCGGACTTGGCACGCCCAGAGCCATCAGCAGCGGCCCCGCACGTTCACGCAGTCGTCGAAACTGCAGGACGTCCTCTACGAGATCCGCGGCCCGGTACACGAGCACGCGTCCCGGCTGGAGGCCGAGGGCCACCGCATCCTCAAGCTGAACATCGGAAATCCGGCGCCGTTCGGCTTCGAGGCGCCCGACGTCATCATGCGCGACATCATCCAGGCGTTGCCGTATGCGCAGGGCTACTCCGACTCCAAGGGCATCATGCCCGCGCGCCGCGCGGTCTTCACCCGCTACGAACTCGTCGACGGCTTCCCGCGGTTCGACGTCGACGACGTGTACCTCGGCAACGGCGTCTCGGAACTGATCACGATGACGCTGCAGGCGCTGCTGGACAACGGCGATCAGGTGCTGATCCCGGCGCCGGACTATCCGCTGTGGACGGCGTCGTGCTCGCTGGCGGGCGGCACCCCGGTGCACTACCTGTGCGACGAGACGCAGGGGTGGCAGCCCGACATCGCCGACCTCGAGTCCAAGATCACCGACCGCACCAAGGCGCTGGTCGTGATCAACCCGAACAACCCGACGGGCGCCGTCTACAGCCGCGAGGTGCTCGAGCAGATTGCCGAGCTGGCGCGCAAGCACCAGCTGTTGCTGTTGGCCGACGAGATCTACGACAAGATCCTCTACGACGACGCCGAACACATCGCGATGGCCTCGGTCGCGCCCGACGTGCTCACGTTGACGTTCAACGGGCTGTCGAAGGCCTACCGGGTGGCGGGTTACCGGTCGGGCTGGCTGGTCATCACCGGCCCCAAGGAGCACGCGAGCAGTTTCATCGAGGGCATCAGCCTGCTGGCCAACATGCGGCTGTGCCCGAACGTCCCCGCGCAGCATGCCATTCAGGTCGCGCTCGGTGGACACCAGAGCATCGACGATCTGGTCCTGCCCGGCGGCCGGCTGCTCGAGCAGCGCGACGTGGCATGGGCGAAGCTCAACGAGATCCCCGGTGTCTCGTGCGTGAAACCGCAGGGCGCGCTGTACGCGTTCCCCCGGCTGGACCCCGAGGTCTACGACATCCACGACGACGAACAACTGGTGCTCGACCTGCTGCTGCAGGAGAAGATCCTGGTCACCCAGGGCACCGGCTTCAACTGGGCCACACCGGATCACCTGCGCATCGTGACGTTGCCGTGGGCCCGTGACCTGGCCAACGCCATCGAACGTCTCGGCAACTTCCTGGTCAGCTACCGGCAGTAGCGGGTGTCCCACTCCCACGCGCATTCACACTCGCTGAGCGGCCCGTCGCCGCTGGGCCCGCTCGCCGCCAGGATCGTCGTCGGGTTGCTGGTGCTGATCGGTATCGCGGTGTCGGTCGGCGCGGTGCTGCTGTGGCCCAGCCAGCAGAAGGCCGACATCCCGCTGCCGTTCCAGAACGCCGAGGGCGGTGCGGTGACGACCGAAGCCGGGCAGGTGCGCGCCACCAGCCTGGCGTCCTGCGGCAGTCCGTCGGCGGGCCAGGTGCTCACCGTCGACCCGGCGCCGACGCCCAGCGACGGGTCCCAATGTGTGCAGGTGCTGGTCGCGATCGACTCGGGGCCCAACAAGGGCGCCAACACGCTGCTGGAGTTCAGCGGCGGTCCCGGCCAGCCGCAGCTGGCCGCCGGTGACGACATCCGGCTCAGCCGTCAGGTGAGCCAGGGCGGTGCCACCACCTACACGTTCTACGACTACGCGCGCGGGTGGCCGCTTTCCCTGTTGGCCGCCGCCTTCGCGGTCGTGGTCGTGGCGGTTGCACGCTGGCGGGGTCTGCGGGCGCTGGTGGGGATCGTGGTCGCATTCGCGGTGCTGGTCGTGTTCCTGCTGCCCGCCCTGCGCGACGGCGCGTCGGCCGTCCCGGTCGCACTGGTGGCGTCCGCGATGATCCTCTACGCGGTGATCTATCTGGCGCACGGTGTCAGCCTGCGCACCAGCGCGGCCCTGCTCGGCACGCTGACCTCGCTGCTGCTGGCGGCCGTCCTGTCCTGGGGCTCGATCGGGATCGCCCATCTCACCGGGCTGTCGGAGGATCAGAACAACGAGGTCGCGGCGTATCTGGGTAACGTGTCGATCACCGGTCTACTGCTGGCCGGGTTCATCATCGGCTCGCTCGGTGTGCTCAACGACGTGACGGTCACGCAGGCCTCGACGGCGTTCGAACTGGCCGAACTCGAGGGCAGTTCGCGGCGGGCGGTGTTCGTCGGCGCGATGCGGGTGGGGCGGGACCACATCGCGAGCACGGTGTACACGCTGGTGCTCGCCTACGCCGGCAGCGCGTTGCCGCTGCTGCTGTTGTTCAGCGTCGCCAACCGCGCGCTGGTCGACGTGCTCACCAGTGAGAGCGTGGCCATCGAGATCGCGCGGTCTGCGGTCGGCGGTATCGCGCTGGCGCTGTCGGTTCCGCTGACGACGGGGATCGCTGCGGTGCTGGCGACGCCACGGGCCGACCGTCACTAGCCCACCGGTCATCGTGGCGACCTCTACCGGCGCCGCGGCGTACACCTTCGAGCAACCGGTCGACGATCCCGGTGCTCGCCGGGCTGCCCTGATCAGCGGTCGAGCAGTTCCAGCAGATACGCGCCGTACCCGGACTTGAGCAGCGTCTGCCCGCGGGCGGCCAACTGCGCGTCGTCGATGAACCCCACGCGCCAGGCCACCTCCTCGGGCACCGAGATCTTCAGCCCTTGGCGGCGTTCGATGGTGCGCACGTAGTCGCTGGCGTCGAGCAGCGAGTCGAACGTGCCGGTGTCGAGCCAGGCGGTCCCGCGCGCCAGGACCTCCACGCTGAGCCGTCCGCGGTCCAGGTAACGCTGGTTGATCTCGGTGATCTCGTACTCGCCACGCGCGGACTTCTGCAGCGACCGGGCGATCTCGACGACGTCGTTGTCGTAGAAGTACAGCCCGGGCACCGCGTAGTGCGATTTCGGTGTCGCGGGTTTCTCCTCGAGCGACAGGGCGGTGCCGTCGGCGCCGAAGTCCACCACCCCGTAGGCCGACGGGTTGGCCACCCAGTACGCGAAGATGGCGCCGCCGCTGACGTCGTGGAAGCGGCGCAGGCTGGTGCCGAGGCCGGGGCCGTAGAAGATGTTGTCCCCCAATACCAGTGCGACGGAGTCGGTGCCGATGTGGTCGGCGCCGATCACGAAAGCCTGCGCGAGCCCGTCGGGCTGGTCCTGGACGGCGTAGGTCAGGTTGACGCCGAAATGCGAACCGTCACCGAGCAATCGGTGAAACGCCGGGGCGTCGGCGGCGGTGGTGATCACCTGGATGTCTCGGATGCCGGCCATGATGAGCGTGGACAGCGGATAGTAGATGAGCGGTTTGTCGTACACGGGCAGCAGCTGCTTGCTGGCCCCGAGCGTGATCGGGTACAGCCGGGTCCCGGACCCGCCCGCCAGGATGATCCCCCGCATCAGCCGGTCAGGTCGTCTTCGCCGAGTTCGGTGGCGGCCAGCGCGGACGCCAGGTCGGAATGCCGAAACACCGACGTCACCTTGTCGTGGACGACACGGAAGGCGGAGGCGGCGGTACCGATCTCCCCGGTCACCGAGGTGATTTGCTGTTCGACGACGACCACCCCGTCACGGACGTACAGCCGGCCGGGTTCGGCGTTGACGTCGAGCGCGCGGGCCCAATCCTGCAGTGCCGCATGCCCTTGCGCCGCCCCGTGGGCGTCGCCGATCTCGATGTCGTCACTGGACAGTTCGAGCAGCGTGTCGAGGTCGCGGGCGTTGAGTGCGTCGTGCCAGGCGAGCACGGTCGCCTTCTCCGATGTGGTCATGTTCGTGAAGGTACGCCACTCTAAAAGGGAGTCTGTTCCAGCCACCGGTCCCAGATCTCGGTCGCCCCGAACGCCTCGAGACCGCTGTCGGCCAGCGCCCGGCGCCGCGTCACGGCCAGCAGCAGGTCCTTGACGGGGCCTCGGACGGCGACGTCTCCCTTGCCGTGTTCGTGGGTCCAGTCGATGCCCTCTTCGGTGCTGGTGATCATCCACTCCCCCACACCGCCGAGGCTGTCGTCGGTCGCGTGCAGGTGCAGGGTGCGGCCCCGTTCGATGGGCAGGCCATGTCGGCCGGCCTGCACGGCCGCCAGCTCGATCCATTCGCTGAGTGCGTCGGCGGCGAGTTCGGGCGGCAGGTCGAACGGCTGCCCGAGTGCCAGCGCCGCGTCCGCGCGGTGGAGGGCCATCTCGTGTACGCGGCGACGGACCCACCATCCGGCTGCGCGCGGGCCGAGGAACGTCCACACCTTGGTGCCCGCTCCCACCCCGTCCACGGCGTTGAGGAGCAACTGCGCGCCACCGCGCAACCAGTCCAGGGCGGCGGCCTGATCTTCGGGTGGCCGGCCGTCGCGCACCTCGCGCGGGTCGAGGGGTTCGTGACGCCGTTCGGCGACGATCTGGGCGGCCCAGCGGTTTCCGCGGCCGACGTGGCGGAACAGCTGTTTGAGGGTCCAGTCCCCGCATGTGGTCACCGGCGTGGCGGGATCTCCCGCCGCGATCAGTTCGCCGAAGCTGTTGGTCTGCTCGAGCAGCGCCGCCCGGAAGTCCACGTCACGAACCTAGCGCGGCGCGGGCCGTTCCGAGTGCGATCGGCAGAGTCGACCACCCGCGCAACACCCTGGTGTCGCGACGGCTGCCCGCCCCGGCCGGCGCGGCGTCGGGGAACCGGTCGAAGAAGGTGCGCAACCCCACTTCCCCTTCGGCGCGCGCGAGTGCGGCACCCAGGCAGAAGTGCCTGCCTGCGGAGAACGACAGGTGCTTGCCGGCGTTGTGGCGTTCGACGTCGAAGCGGTGCGGATCGTCGAATACCTTGGGGTCACGGTTGGCGCCCGCGAGGTGGATGATGATCAGCTCGCCGCGGCGCACCGGCATACCGGCCACCTCGACGTCCGCCTTGGCCACCCGGGCGGTCATCTGCACCGGGGAATCCAGCCGCAGGATCTCCTCGACGGCGGTGGGCCACAGTTCCGGGTGTTCACGCAGCTTCGCCAATTGTTCCGGGTGGTCGAGCAGCATCTTGATGCCGTTGCCGAGCAGGTTGACGGTGGTCTCGAAGCCGGCCGCCAGTACCAGACCCGCGGTCGCCTGCAGTTCCCGTTCGCTCAGACCGGCACCGTCTTCGGTGGCCGAGACCAGTTGGCTCAGCAGGTCGTCGCCGGGGTGGCGGCGCAGGGTCGCGAGGTGGTTGGTCAGCCAGGCGGTGAACCCGACGAGGCCGGTGTGCACCCGCAGGTACTGCGGCCAGCTCAAACCGATGTCGAGGCTGGGCGCGGCGAGTTCGCCGTAGCGCAGGATCTCGGCGCGGTCGGCGTCGGGCACCCCGAGCACGTCGCTGATCACCGACACCGGCAGCAGCGAGCAGTACCGCGCCACGATGTCGACGGGCGTGCTGCCAGTGACGTCGTGTTCGAGGTCGTCGAGCAGCTTCGCCGCGGTGGCCTCGACCCCGTCGCGCAATGCGGTGACGGCGCGGGTGGTGAACACCGACGACACCAGTTTGCGGCAGCGGGTGTGGTCCGGTGGCTCGATGGACAGCAGCGACGGCGGTTCGATCGGGTGCAGCAGGCCGGTGTCGGTGCGATCGATGACCCGGCGCAACCGTTTGGGCAGTTCACCGCCCAGCGACGACACCCGGAAGTCGTCCGAGCGCAGCAATTCGCCCGCGACGGCGTGGTCGAAGGTGATCAGGGCGACACGCCCGCGGATCAGCGGCCCCTTCGCGCGGTGTTCGTCGGCGAAGGCGGCCGGGTCCGCACGGACCGTCGGATCGGCGATGAGACGCGCCTGCGGGTCGCCCCGGCGCATCCCGATCCGGGACACACCGCGTACGAATCCGTGCAGCGCCAGCCACCGGACCCGCTGTCGAACCGTCGACCGCCAGGAGTCGTGCACCATCACTCGAGCTTAAGGAGGGGGCGTAGATCGTCCAAGCGGTCGAACAAATGCCAGACGTAGGCCGACGAACCGTCCTCGCGGTGCGGGTGCAGGTCGGCCAAGTCGGGGTCGTTGCGGTAGCTGTCGAACGCGTCCTTCGACTCCCACTCGACGAGGATCAGCACCTGACGGGGCTCGATGTCGCCGGTGACCGACTCGCGGAACTTGCCGAGGGCGACGACGCGACCGCCGTGGGCGGCTACCGCGGCGGGTGAGCGACGCGCATAGGCCAGGTATTCGTCGCGGTCGGCGACGTCGAACAGGTTGAGCGCATATACCGGCGACATAGCCGAAAACGCTACGCGGCCCGGACGCGTGGGCGCTCAGTCGCCGCGGCCGAAGGGCGGGACCGGCCACATCGAGTCCTCCGCGCCCGACGACGAGCCGCCGCCGTCGTAGGAGCCGCGGGAGCCGGACCCGTAGTCGCCGCTACTCGACCCCGCACCCGACCCGGACCCGGAACCACTCGAAGGCGGGTAGTACGGATTCGACGGCGCCTGCGGGACCGACGGCACGTAGGGCACCCGGGGTGGCTGCTGAACAGGAGGAACGTACGGACGCGTCGCCTGCGACGGTGCCTGAGGCACCACCGTGCGCGTCGGCTGCTGCGGCAGTGGCCACCCGCTGTCCGGCGGGTCCTGCTGCGGCTGGGGCTGCCAAGGATTGGGCCACGACTGGCGGTCGGGCTCGTCGTCGTCACGGAGGATCGACGGCAGTAGCGGACGCGGCAGCCGGATCACCGGAGGCGGCAACACCACCGGCGGCCGCAACGCCGGCGCCGGAAGGACCGGGACCGGCGCTGGCACGGGGACCGGTGCCGCCGGCACAGGCGCAGGGGGCACGGCGGGAACCGGCGCAGGGGGCACGGCGGGAACCGGCGCAGGGGGCGCCGCGGGCACGGGCGCCGGGGCGGGTCGCGCCGGCACGGGAGCTTTCTCGACGTACACCGTGCGCGGCGCCGCAGGGGCCGGCGCCTGCTTCACGACGGGCACCGGAGCCTTGATGGTCTCGGCCCGCGGGGCGGGCGGCGCCACCACCGGCTGAGCCTCCGGCACCGGCACCGGCGCCGGGCGGGGTGCCTGCACGCTCGGCACGATGGCCGCCTCGGCGGGGCTCGGCCGCTGGTCTGCGGTGGGACGGATGTTGACGGCCAACGAGATGACCAGGGCCACCACGCCGACCACGAAGATCGACGACAACGCGCTGCCCACCAACAGGAATGGCTTGCCGTTCTCGTCGTCGGCGGACGCGGGGACAGCTTCGGGCTCGGCGAACACCATCGCCGGGGCCGCCACGGGGCCGCCGACCGGGGCCATTTGCGTGGCGGCGGCACCAAAGGCGGCGTAGGCGCTGCCCGCGGTGGTTCCGTCGTCGGGATCCTGCGAGTAGGCCAGCCCGACGGTCGAGGCCTCGAAGGCCGGAGCGTGCGCGGACGCCAGCGCGGCCCCGCGGGCCAGCGCGAGTTCGGGATCTTCGGGCGCGCTGATCGGCAGCGACAGCAGACGCCCGAGATGCGCCTTCACCTCGCTGACGTCGACGCCGGAGCCGACGACGAACATGCCCTGCGACGGCGAGTCCTGCGCGTCGACGGCCGCGGCCATCTCGGTCAGCACAGCCATCGCGTCAGTGCTGTGCAGGCTGCGGGTGAGCACCTTGGTCACTGAGCCGTCGTCGGTCTGCACGACCGACAGGGTCGCGGTATCGCGGTCGATGAGCAACAGTGCCGTCGAGGTATATCCAACGGCGCGGCCGACCGCTTGGGCCAGCGATGCGGCGGCGTGCCCCTCCGACACGAGCATGACGTCTTCGATGCCACGTGCGGTGAGCGTGTCGCGCAGCGCGGACGCCGAGGCGTGATCACTCCACGCCACACCGACCGACTTGAGGTGGTGACCGCCGGCGGCGGCGCTCTCCTGCGTGCCGAGCACCGCGGCGACGACCTGATCTGCCGCGCTCGACGTTGCTGAACCTTCCACAGCGTTGATGTCGAAGACGTCGTGGTCGACAGTCACACCGTCGGCCTTCTCGCCTTCCGCCAGCACCATGCGGACCGTCGTCGGTGTCATCGAGACACCAAGTACGATGTCCACCAAGCCCTCCAACAATTTGCTATATCGATTAAATGGCCGCGGCGCGCCCGAACCGAACGAGCCCACAACTAGAAGCTTCATCGGCGTGACCTGCCGAGTCGTTACAGGCAACGGCGTTAGCTGGTCCCGTCTAAGAAAACCCTACTCCGGACAACGACAAGCGGCCCTCGTAGGTTCGATTTTCCTGCCCTCTTTCGGCGTCAGCTCAGCTTGATGAAGTTCTGATAAGACCGCGAGGGTGTCGGCCCGCGCTGGCCCTGGTACTTGGAGCCGACCTTGGCACTGCCGTAGGGATGCTCGGCCGGACTCGTGAGGCGCAGCAGGCACAGCTGGCCGATCTTCATGCCGGGCCACAGCGTGATCGGCAGGTTGGCCACGTTCGAGAGCTCGAGGGTGATGTGGCCAGTGAAACCCGGGTCGATGAAGCCGGCCGTGGAGTGGGTGAGCAGGCCAAGGCGCCCGAGCGACGACTTGCCTTCGAGCCGGCCGGCCAGGTCGTCGGGCAGGGTGCATGTCTCGAGGGTCGAGCCGAGGACGAACTCGCCGGGGTGCAGGACGAAAGGCTCGCCGGGTGGCGGTTCGACCAGGGACGTCAGCTCGTCCTGCTGCTTGGCCGGGTCGATGTGGGTGTAACGGGTGTTGTTGAAGACCCGGAACAGGGTGTCGAGGCGGACGTCGAGGCTCGACGGCTGCACCAAACTATCCTCGAACGGATCGATGCCCAGCCGCCCGGCGTCGATCTCGGCCCGGATGTCACGATCGGAGAGCAGCACCCGACGAGCGTATCGGCTCTGGGTGATAATCTGCGTGATCACCAGCGTCAGCTGGTAAGGCCGATGTAGTTCAATGGCAGAACATCAGCTTCCCAAGCTGAATACGCGGGTTCGATTCCCGTCATCGGCTCCACGTTGAAATGCGACAACGCAGTTCGATCTGTTCGAATCCCGCTCTCGGTGTCACGACGTTGTCACAACCCGGTTGAAAGTGTCACCGGCAGCCTTCAAAGCGTCGTCCTGAGAGTGGGCATAGAGGCGCATGGTCAGCGACGCGTCCTTATGGCCGATCCACGCCGCGATCACCGCGACCGGCACGCCGGCGAGGTGCATGGCCGTCGCCGCCGTATGTCGGGCCGCGTGCAACTTGATCGGCCGTAGGCCTGCCGCCTCCACCGCAGCACGCCAATACCGGGACAGGACCTGCGGGTGATAGGGCTCGCCTGCCTCGTTGCTCACGACGTAATCCCACGAGGCACCGTCGGAACCGAGGGCCAGCCGCTCGGCGGCCTGGCGAGCCCTCGCCGCACGCAGTACCGACACCAGCCGATCGGGCAGCGGAAGCGTTCGACGCGACATAGCCGACTTAGGGTCATTTTCCACTGCCGTACCGCCGGCGTCCACCCGGTTGTTCGTGACTGACAGCGCCTTGCCGCGGAGGTCGACGTCGGCCCACCGCAGACCGGCTATCTCGCCGCGCCGCAGACCACATAGCGCGAGCTCCCACGCGTGCCCGAGCCGATCATCAGCGATCGACGCCAACAGCGTCGCAACCTCCGTCTCGGTGTAGGTGTCGACGCTGCGATGCCCTCCGGCCACCGGATCGACATGCTCGGCGACGTTGCGCGGGACGAGGCCTTGGCGTTGCGCACCGGCCAAAACCATCGCAACGGTTTGCGTGAACTTGTTGACCGCGACCGCACTCCACGACCGACGAGTTCGACCCTTGCCTGTCTTGGTGCCGCCGGCCAGCAGATCGAACACCGACGCATCGACGTGCGCCTTGGTCAATCGCTGCACGGGCTCGTCGCCGTGCCGTTCGATCAACGGTTGTAAGTCATAACTCAGCTTCGCCTTCGAGGTGGCCCGCAGCCTGTGCCGGCCCGCGACGTAGTCGTCACACACCTCGCGCACAGTGATGGCCCGACGCGGCACAAACGTGCCCCGCACCGCGGCCTCGGTGACGTCTGCAAGCGCAGCACGTGCCTCACGTTCGGTCTCATATCGTCGCCGCACCTGCTGACGTTTGCCTGTCTCGGGATTGATCCCGGCGTCGACTGTGACCTGATAGCGCACAACGTTTTTGCCTGTCTTGCGCTCCGTCACCTCTATCTTCTTGATCTGCGGAGGAAGCTGCCGCCTACTCATCAGCAGGCCCTTTACTGTCGGTTTCGCCCCATAACTCGCGCTTCTTGCGCGCCACGTCGTCGCGGAGTGTCTGCACTGTGCGCTCTGAATACTTAATGTCGCTCGTCAATAGCTTGCGATGTTCCGACGTGGTGTCTGGCGAAGCCGCTATCTCCCTCAAATGGGACAACCGCCTCTCGCCCTCCTCGGCGAGCGCCTGCGCCTCGATGAGTTCGGCCCCCAAACCAGAGAACAACTTGACGGCCTGCCGGCTATCTACGGTATGCCCCGGCTGGGCTTCTACGTGGCCTTCGTTTGGAAAGCCCGGTGCCAGCAGCAGCACCGGCGCAATGTCGAGCGCAGCCGCGAGGATAAGAACCTCGGCGATGTCGAGCTTTCCGGCCCTGCTATTGCCCTCAATCTTGGAAATCGCAACGCGTGTAATCGGATAACCGAGCTCGGCGGTCCGTTCCGCGAGTTGTACTCCTGTCCATCCCAGGGCCTTGCGCCGCTTCTGGACCGCATCGCCGACAGTCTTGGCCAGAGTCAATTCCCACGCCTTCGCGCCCTTGTCAATTTTCGGCAATGCAACATCCTGCGACATGTTCGTACGCATGTACGAACATCTGTGTAAGGTTCATAGCAGCACTATAGACCATCCTTGTGTCGCATTCCAGAAACCATGGAGGACCAGTGGCGGATACCGCCGAACACACAGCCAGGCTTCACCCCGTCGAGACAGTCATGGAAAGGCTCGGAGTTGGCCGATCCACGGTTTTCGCGCTGATGGCGAGCGGCGCGCTACGAAGTTGCAAGGTCGGACGCCGGCGGCTCGTACCGGAGTCAGCGATCGTCGAGTTCATCGAGAACCTCGAACAGGCCACCCGCAACGGCGCATGACGCACCCGTATCGGCACCCCAAGAGCAGCGGGACCGACGGCGTTTTCGGCCAGGCGATGCGCTGATGGGCCACCCCATTCACGTAGTCGGCGGCCGCCCGCGGGACGGCTACTTCTACCTGTGCGATGACCTGGTGCGCACAGGAGTGCGCGAGCTCGGTTCCGACGGGTTTGTGTTGCTCGCGTATCTGCTCTCCCGTGCCGGGAACAGCAAGGGCAAGCCGTTCGAGACCTCGCCGGTTCGCGTCTCCGGTGACCTCGGGTGGGGCCGCAATCGGGAGCGAGTTCGGCGTGCCCTCGCGATCGCCGCCAAGGAACACCGCCTCGTGATCCGCCGGTTTGAGCGTGACGGCCGCGAGTTGGCGACGCGGTGGGCCTACGTGGTGGCGGCCGGCGGTCGCAAGTTCACCGACTGGGAGTTGACCGAGTACGGCCAGCCGATCGTGTTGCGTCCCAGGATGAGTCCCGAGGGCGGCTCCTGACCGCGCGCGCACTGCACGGTTTCCGTGCACCACAGCAGCTTTCACACTGCACGGAATCCGTGCATCTCGTCTGCTTCCAAACTGCACGGAATCGGTGCACGTTGCGAGTGCTTGAATTGCACGGTTTTTTGTGCAGTTTAACGGCTCTCAGACCGCACACCTGCCGTGCAGTTCGACTGCACCCCCGTTGGTGCACCAAAGGAAAACACACAAGTAAAACCCATTCCCGTCCTGCACTGACGTGCAGAACGGACGTGTCTCCCTGGTTGCTCCAAGCGGGTGGTTACCAACACCAAACCGGACCCGAAGGTGACCAACCGACCGCGCGCGCGGATCAGGAGGTGCAACCGTGATCGGCCGACCCATCACCGAGGCCTACCGCGACGCACTCAGTTCCCCGTGCCCGACGTGTGGCTGAGCCGGGCGAGTTCTGCCTCGTCGACGACGACCGCCGCGGCCCGCCTCTGCGGCACGTTCCATGCGTGCGGCGCTGCCCACCAACCCCCGCACCCGAACCGCCGCCGGATCACCCGGCCCGATCGTTTTCCGAGCCGCTACACAACCCGACCGACACCGAGGAGTGACCCCCATGACCGACGAGACCGCCGATGACCGACTCGCGGACGCGCGCCGCGACTACCACGCGTTGCTGTACGACGTCGCGTTGCTCACCGGCGACAAACGGCTTGAGGGTGACGTCTACCGGCGGCTCGTCGGCACCGGTGAACGCCACGTCGTCACCGCCCTGATCGTCCGCGCCTTGCACGTGCTCGTCGAAAACCTGACCGACGAGCAGCGCGAGCCCGTCGTCGACGTGCTGCGAGCGCGGGCCGCGCGGTTGGTCGCGCGGTTCGGCGAACGCCTCGACACCGACGACGGCCCGGCGCTCGACGATGATGAACTTGACGGCGCGCTTATGCGATTCCTCGACGACGACGCTGACGGTGCGCCGTGATTACGCCAGTGAGCGGCGTGCTGCTAGACGCCGAGGAGGCCGATTACGTCGCACGCGCCCTCGACCTGCTCGCCAGGCTGCTTGCCGGGCAGCGATCGCACCCGGCCGCGCGGCTCGCTGCGGTGACCGCGAAACTGCGGAAATCGACAGATAAAACTGGCGATTCGACGCAAAGCGTGAGTGAAAGCGCCAGAGAGTTTGCGGCACAACGCGACTCGATGCACGATCCCGCCTATGCGACCATGGGCACCGGCGACGCCGCGCGGATACTCGGCATCACGCCGAACGGGGCGCGTGACCTCGCCCGCCGCCGTCGGATACCGGCTCGGCGCACCGGAACGCGGTGGCTATTCGATGCGGCAGCCGTCATCGTCGAGGCCGAGCGACGTGCCTCGAAACAGGGGTGAGCGCCGTGCCCGTTGACGTTCGCACCATCCGCGGCGTGGAGCTCGTACATGCCGGCACCTGGCAGATCAGCAACGGAGACTGGACCGTGAGCGCCGATGACCTAGCGGCCGCCGTCGATGCACACCGCGCCAGGGTCCTGCGTAAGCCGGTGGTCAAGCTCGGTCACGTCGGACCGATGGGCGACGCATCACCGGCACTCGGCTACGTCGACAACCTGCGAATCGTCAACGGCGGCAGGACCTTGGTGGGCGACCTCGTGAACGTGCCCACTGCCGTCGCGACGCTCCTGCCGCACGCCTACCCCGACCGCAGCGTCGAGGCGCTCACGGACTACGAGGCCCCCGACGGCCGCGTGTGGCCCCTCGTGCTGACCGGCCTCGCGCTGCTCGGCGCATCCGCACCCGGCGTCGACACCCTCGCCTCGCTGCAAGACGTTGCCAACCTGTACGGCGTGGCGGCCGCGCGGCGAGTCACCGTCGCCGCCAGTACGTTTCACCCAGCCGGCCACGCCGCCGCCGAGCGGCGACGCGCCGTGCAAGTAGCCGCCGCCCGCCGGCGGCGAACCAACCGCATCACGATTGGAGTCTGACATGTCGACAACCATCGCCAGCCCGTCGGTGTACGACCCCGGTGCTGACCTCACCGCCGAGGCGACCGGGGCGGTAACCGCCAAGCGTTTCGTCAAGATCGCCGGTAATCGCACCAGCGGCGGCAACATCGCCGTGAGCCCGGCCGCCGCGGGTGAGCGTCCATGCGCCGTGGCCGGCAACGACGCCGCCGGCGGCGGGCTCGTGCGCGTGGTACGCGGAAACTCCCGCGTCGTGCGGGTGACCGCCTCGGGCGCGATCGCCGCCAACGCCGAGGTCCAGGTCGGCGCGAACGGCACCGCGCAAACCAAGGCCGCCGGTCTCGCCGTCGGCTACGCGGTCACCGACGCAGCAGACGCGACCGACGCCGAAATCAGCCTCTACTAGAGAAGGTTCGACGCTCATGCCCAACGCACTCATTCCCGAGCTCAACGGTCGCCGGCTCACCGTCGACGTCGCGCTCAAACAGCCCACAATCCTGCGCAGCCGCATCGCCGAACTCGCCGACGATCAGGTATTGCTGCCTAACCTATTTCATCCGCTCGGCGCGAAGGTCGAGGCCGGTGGCCTGCTCTACTCGGTCGTACAGGCGTCTGACTTCTTCACCACCAGCATCGAGAAGCGCACGCCCGGAGCGGAATACAAGGTCGTCGAGGGCGTCGACCCCGAGCCCAAGCTCGCCGTCGTCGAGGATTGGGGCGGCAAGTTCCAGATCACCGACGAGCAACGCGCCCGCAATGACGTGTCGTGGCTGGACCAGCAGACAACGCAGCTCGCAAACACCATCACACGCAAGCTCGACGTCGCGACGATGGCCGCGATTGCCGCCGCCGGCGTGGGCACCGTCATCCCGGCGGCCAACTGGGAAGAGCTCGTTTTCGTCGGCCCGCTCGACGCGATCACGCCCAGCGCCGACCGGCCCACCGCCCACATCGCAGAGGCGCAGGAACTCGCCGACCTCGAGGAGCTCGGCGTCACTCACGACCTGCTCATCGTTCACCCGACACAGGCCCGGCAGCTTCGCACCGCCTACGCCGAGGGCCTCGACGACATGCTCAAGTCGGCCGGCCTCGAAATGTTCGCCAACCCGCGCATCCCCGAGGGGGAAGCCTACGTCGTCGAAAAGGCCATGGTCGGCACAGTCGGATTCGAAGCACCGCTGACCGTCGAGGTGTACGACGACCGCTCAACTCGCTCGACATGGGTGCAGGCCTACGCCGTGCCGGCGTTCGCGGTCGACCGCCCGTATGCCGCCAAGCGCATCGTCCTACCCGCGTAAGAGGAGACAAACCGATGGCACTCACATTCGATGACGACCAGGCCGCTCCGCTGCTCGAATCGCTCGGCCTGCCCGCCGACGCGACCGACGTTGACCTGATACTCGACACCGCCAAGGACCTCGCCGCACAGGCCGCGGGCCTCAACCCCGAAAAGCCGTCCACAGTGGCCGCTGCCGCCAAGCGTGCGGGCCTTGAGGTCATCGACACAGAGACGCTCGCCACGCTGCGCCACGACGCGCAGGAGGGCCGAAAGATCGCGGCCGCCGCTGCACAGCAGAAGGTCGAGGCATCCGTCGACGACGCGATCACAAAGGGCAAGATCACGCCAGCGCGCCGCAAGCATTGGGTCACGCTGATCGCGGCCGATCCCGGCATGGCCGAGGTGCTCGCGTCGGTGCCCAACGAGACAGCCATCCCCTTAACGGAAATCGGGCACTCGGTGGAGGCAAGCACCGAGGACCTCGCCGAGGCCGGTCGCTGGTTCTACTAATCAACCGAGCACCCACGACCGTCGTAGCTGCGGCCCTGACACCGCAAGCGCGACCGCGGGTGGGCCGGGCGTGCTGGCATTCGCGGCCGGCTCAGCCGACTGAGGGCTGTTCCCGGTTGATAGCGGCAATCAATCCATTCTCGGCCTCGCCGATCGCGTCCCACGTTTCCTGTGTGAACGTCCCCACGTGCGCCAGGAGCGCATCGAACACAGCCTGCACCGCCTTACGGCCCGCTGGATCGAGCGCCATTCGCAGCGCGGAAAGCGTGCGGTTCACCTCGCGCGTCTCTTCCTGCGTGAGGTCCGAGTAGTCGGCACCGTCAGGGATAGCGTCGCGACTCTCGCCTCCGAGCACCCAGACGGCTGAAAGGAATTCGGCACCGAGCTTTCGGCGGAGATCAAGGAGCCGTGACTCGCGCTCGAACTCTCGGTTTGCCTTTGCGATACCGTCCTGTCGGGCGTCGGCCCGCCGCTGCGTGTAGATGACGCCGCCAACGCCAACGAGTGCGACTAGAAGCGAGGGGATACCGCCGATCAGCACACCGGCGAGGGTTACATCGGGCATGGGGACGATCGTCCCAGACCGCCCACCCCGCCCCTGCATTTCTTGAGGGGGTGGGGGTTACTGACTGCCAGCGGTAGTCAGGATTTTTTTTCGCGCACCCGAATGGCGAGAATCAGCAGCAAGGCAGCGCCCGAGCTGGACGGCGACAGACCGCAATCGCGTATCCCCCTGCGCTGTTGACCAGTGAGGGAAGACGCTCCGCGGCGCATACCGCGGTCAAGCCTCGATATCGACAAACTTCGGAAAATACCGATACAACTTGGCGTATGTATCGGCGTCATCGATCGGAATTCCAATCTCGTCGAGCCCTTCATATCCTCCGGCAGCGGGGAGCTGTGCGTCCAAGTGTCGCATTTCCTTCAATGTCAGTTTGGGAACCGTGATGGTGTACGGCTGATCGCCACTACGGTAAAAGTCAAAATCATTGAAGGCGCAGCCTGCATAAAGCCCCTCTTGGCCCGCGTCATAAAATACGCCTCCGACGGTCAGCATTCGAGCACCGTCCGAATAGTGAAAGTTAAATAGTTGTTGGTAATGGATCTGTGCAGCCGCCGACTGGCCAGCGTTGCGTTCACTAAGAGATACTTTCACTTGTTCACTAATAACCTCGCGGTACATAGTGGCAGTCCCCCAGGCGCCGAGGGACTCGTTTGAGGCTGTGCGAGGCACTGCATTACCCAAATCTTCTTTTGCCTTCTCGAGCCGCTTATCCAGATCGGCAGAGGGATGCGCATTGACCGACACAATCATGACGCTGCCGGTGGGCAGATTTCGTGCGAGGTAATCGATATCCTCCAATTTGACATCGTCGAGTCGACCGTCGTAATCGAGCCAGACGATCGAGCGTTGCGCCCATGTGAGTTCAGGCAGCACTTCGCTCGCCTCTCCAAATTGGAGATCAATGGTTGCGAACGGTGCATTGAAGCGAAACCGTGCCTCATGATCATTTGCATGCTCGATCGAGACCATATCGCCGATCCCGAGCGCGCGATGCATGAGTGCGAAGTCCGAGAAGTACGGCGATCCGAAGCCGACATAACGGTAATGCGAAAGCGCCGCGGATCGATCCAGTCGTCGAAGCAGATCAATCATCATCTTCCGCTCGATCGCCTTCGCCGGACGCAAGCTGTAGTCAATCTTTCTATAGCTCGGATCGCTAGTCATCGTTCGAGCATTCGCGCTTGTAGAAGTAGTCGAAGGTCCCCTCCCCGACCTGTCGCGCGGAAGTCGCTCTAAGCTTCCGTTTGACAGCGTTGATCTGCGCTTTCGGCCGTGCGTATTGAATAGATTGCGTCTCAGGCCGTTTGGGCGCCTGCTGCCGACGCGGCGACGTGAAGGTACTTGAGTCGGTGATGTCCCCGAGAGACGCCGGGGACTTTTCAGCCTCCGTTACGTAGGACTCAAGGGGCGCGCCCGACGACGGATTATCCCTCTCTGCATCGAGTGCGTTAAGAAATGCAATTACCGGCTTCATTGCGTCGGTCATCCGGGGTTGAAGTGCACGATATGCCCAGTGACCCATGTCCACACCCTGCTTCGTCGTGGTCCAAGGCAGTTTGTCAACACTCGCGCTTTCGAAGAAAAGATAGCCGCGAAATCGCGCGTACTGATTGTGATACTGAGGAACGCCTTTGGAGGTACCCCACCCCGTCACGGCGGTCCTATCCGGACCTAGAACCAAGCGCCCATTGCAGTACACATACCAACCGGCATCAGTGGGCGACGACTCAGATATACCCGTATACATCGTGACATAGACAGGTGCGTCCGTGGTCTCATCGAGTACGTCGTCGAGATGGCCGGGCCTGAGTTCTTCCGAGCTGAGCAGTGTCAAAATGTCGACGTTGACGGGTATGCCGTTCAGCGAAAGAGCTAGTCCTTCGTTCATGCTCTTTTGGTGCCGCATTGATAGCTCGTCCGAGAGTTCAGACTCGAAGCGGCTAAGCGCAAAAGACTCGCTAACCGATTCGTGGAGATCGGTTACACGGATAATCGTGCCAATCTCGTCATCCCCGTGCGAAGAAGAATTATGGCGGACATCCGTGAAATCCCATGACTCCGAATTCCGCCATTCGCGGACATTCACGGCGAGGTCGAAATCTTCTAGGGACGTGATTGACCGCACTGTAAACGCATTTCCGAGTTTGAACAGCGCGCGTTTCATGCCAATACCGAACTGGCCGATCGAGCCAGGTGTCGCCGGCGCACTAGGCGGACGACCGAAGCGAAACGCATATGACTTGGCCGTTTCCCAGGTAATACCACCGCAGTTGTCCGCGATCTCGAAAGCATCGGGAGAGATTCGGATGGCGACGTACAGGCCGTCGAAGCGCCTGGCTTGATCGGACACATCACCGTTCGTCGGACGAACGCGACGGGCGCCATCCACTGAGTTGTCAACCAAGTCAACGATGGCCGGAATCAGCCCGATGTCGCGGACGAGCATCGAGATGAAGAACTCCTTGGTTGGCTCACCCCTGACAACGAGTTCGTCGTCAACCTTTTCCGACATCGTCCCCCTCTATGACTTAGGCGCCCCGGGCCAGGCTATGCGTTGGGCACTTCGAGAGTATGAGACACACCGACGTTGTCAGGCCTGTTGTCGGTCGTGCCGGATATGGTGACTCGAAGGAGTCACGGGCGGTCGCAGACCGGGAGGACGGAGGCGTGGCTGTGCCGAGGAAAAGTCCGGTGGCAGCCTACCGCCCTATAGCAATCGATTTGTACGCTGGCGCGGGTGGTCTCTCGCTTGGAATGGAACAGGCCGGTTTCGATGTTGTCGCCGCCGTAGAGATGGATCCGATTCACGCGCTTACCCATCGATTCAATCTTCCCCATACGTCTGTAGTCACCCGCGACCTGAGTGAGGGCTCGGTCCGGGCGGTCGCGACACACGTGGTAGACGCAGCAAGAACGAATTGGCAGGCGCGGCATCCCCTAGGAGAGTTCCCAGGCGTCGACGCAGTGGTGGGCGGCCCTCCGTGCCAAGGGTTTTCAATTGGCGGCATACGCGATGCTCAGGACGAGCGCAACGGTCAGCTCCTGCGGTTCGTCGATCTTGTGGTTGAGATTCAGCCGAGGGTTTTCTGCTTGGAGAACGTTGCCGGATTGCTCCAACCTCGGTTCGAAGCCTTGCGCAAAGAGGTTTTAAGGAGGCTTGAGGTCGACGGTGGCTACGACGTAACCGGCTTGAACATGCCAGTTAATGCAGCGTCGTTCGGCGTGCCGCAGAATCGACGGCGAGTATTGATCTTGGGTTCCCGGGCAGGCGACGTACCAGTCCTCACACCTCCCGATGTCAGTCCAGTTACGGTGCGGGAAGCGCTGGAGGGATTGCCTGATCTCACAAGTTACCGACGGCTACTCTCCTCTGACGAGGTCGAGCTGACTTCCGAAGACCTCAGGCAGTTGCTGAGCGTTCGTTCCGAGTACGCTAGGCGACTCGTGGGCGTCGAATCTGACCCGAGCGACCGCAGTTGGCAACGAATCCATCACCCCGCCCGCCTGACAAACTCGCTTCGAACTGTTCACAGGCCCAAAACGGTCCAGCGTTTCTCGCGGACTCGTCACGGCAAAGTTGACGGGGTAAGTCACCTCTTCCGCCTAGATCCCGACGGACAATCTCGGACGCTTCGCGCTGGTACAGGCACCGACCGAGGTTCGCATACGTCACCCCGACCGATCCACCCGCATAAGAATCGGGTGATCACCGTCCGTGAAGCTGCGCGGCTGCATGGCTATCCCGATTGGTTCCGTTTCCATGGCACTAACTGGCATGGTCACCGTCAAGTGGGCAACAGCGTTCCCCCGCCGCTTGCCGCAGCCGCCGGCCGCGCGCTTTTGCAGGCCCTGCGTGTATCCGTTAGCAAACGGCCCATGAAACAAGTTGCGCTCGGCGACCCGGATTGGCTCTGGTACGGCCAGTTGGAGGCCTCTGAGGCCATGCGTAGTTAGTTCAACCCGAGGTGGTCCGAGAGTAGCGACCGGTGGACTTTCCATGCGATCCGCGAAATGGGACTCTTGGCGCATGCCCGAGACCACTTCGTGGGCGAGCAGCCCCACATCCCGGAAGGTGATGCAAGGGAATCGGTCTCGAGATACCAAACCCGAGCTGGCGGTCCGGAAGCTGCTCCACGCCATGGGCCTTCGCTACCGCGTCGGGATTCGGCCGGAGCCCGCGCTTAGGCGAACTGCCGACATCGTGTTCACCCGGCAGCGAATTGCGGTGTTCATCGATGGGTGCTTCTGGCACGGCTGCGTTCAGCATCGACCCACGCCGGCCAAGGCGAACTCGGAGTATTGGAGTAGGAAACTCGCCGGGAATATCCAGCGAGACGCAGACACAACTGCGCGTCTTGAGAGTTCGGGCTGGCGCGTAATGCGCTTCTGGGAGCATGATCCACCCGAGTCTGTGGCCGACCAGGTGATCGCGGCAGTCCGAGGTCATGAGCTTTCCAAAGCAGTCCCGAACCGGCGGTCAGACTAGTCCTCTTCCCCTGCCTGAGATCGGGGCGCCAGTGTCTCTCGTTGTCACGACGTTGTCACAACTCGCGGTCAACTTCTAGCGATCCGAGTGAGTCCACCCCGGTTCGCGTAGATCTATCCAGCTGGTCAGGGCTCCTATTACGTGCGCTGGTGGACGCACGTGGACCCGCGTATACGCAACGAATCGACTTCCCAAGCTGAATACGCGGGTTCGATTCCCGTCATCGGCTCGACCACCAGCGAGCGCCATCTGAGGGCAGCGCTTCGACGTACGGCCTCATCGACGGATGGTCGCTCTCGAACGCCGACTGCGCCCTGGCGGACGCCGGCTAATCCGCATACGCCAGTTCCCACGTTGCCCGACGCACCGGTCACCACTACTCGCGAAGGTCTTGATGGGCACGTGGATCGACGTCCGCCCAGATCGGTTGACGCCACTTACTTGTGTGGTTCAGCAGACCCTCGGGCGATAGACCGCGGAACCGCTGGCGGAGCCGTCACTGTCACCGTCGTCGTGCTGGTGACGGTGCTGGTCGACGGACTGGGCTCGACCGTCGTGGGAGGCGGCGGTGTGCTGGTCTCGGTGATCGTCACCGTCTCGGTCTGCGTCTCCACCGCCGGCGAACATCACCGCCGGTGAGCAGTACCACGGGACGGGCTCCGGCCGTGGGCCGTAGTTCGACATGGGACTCCGTTGCTGTTTCGGAGCGAAAGCTAGAATACGCGGATCCAGTCGACGAGCATATCCGCCGGATAGTTGCCTCCGGCGGGTTCGCGACCGCCGGAGCCGCCGACGGCGATGTTGAACACCGGCGCCATCGTGTAGCCCGGGTCGTTGAACGGCCACTCGGGCAGCGAATTCGACAGCACCGTGAAGAAGGGCTCCATTCCGGGCACGTAGTCCTTCCAGAAGTACATGCCTTCCGGCTTCCACGTCATGCGCCAGGTGTGCCAGTCACCGTCGACCGGGTGCTTGTATGTCTGGAACTGCGTGCCGTCCAACCGCGCGTGCACCGTGGTGCCCGACGGCCAGTCTCGGTTGCCGTACCACTCCACGAGGTCGACTTCACCGCCGCGAACCGGGTTGTCGTTGACCAACCAGAACGCCGGCCATGCGCCGTCGGTCAGGCAGTTGAGCTTGATGCGCGCCTCCCACGTCGTCCCCACGCCGCCGCGCCAGTTACCGATGATCTTGGCGCTGGCGTACCTCTCCTGGATGTTGGCGCCCGGACCGCGGGTGGCTCGGATGACCAGGTTGCCCATCCCGTCCTGGAAGACGTGTTCCTGGTCGGTGACGTAGCGGCCCATGTTGTAGGGCTTGTCCCATTCGACGGGATTTCGAATGGTCTCACGCACCGGAACGATGAACCAGGACGCGGGGTTCGGCGGCGAGCCGGCCGGCCCGTTGAACTCGTCGGCGAACAGTAGCCCCGGCCCTGGCGCGGCGGCGGCTACGGGAGCGCCCGGCCCGCCGGGTCCCGGAGGTGGACCGGGCGGCACATCGCCGATCACGGGTTGGGCCCCTGCCTTCGCAACCGGTAGTGCGGCAGCCGCCACACCGACCCCCAACATCAACATTGCGCTACGGCGATCCATATTCGGCACCCCCAAACCGTAAACGGAGTGCGTGTTTCTTCGGGCACCAACCCGCGATGTCCAGTGAATGGGCCAGTGGCCGTGTTCAGGATCGACCGGTCCGGCGCGAATTGCCGTCAGCGGAAGTATGTCTCCGAGCCGGTGGGATAGCCGCCACCGGTTGTCGTGATGTGCACGTGGTCGAAATGCCCGTTATCGAAGCCTCGCGGACCGTTGGGCGTGTAATAGACGCCCCGCCAGATGGCATCCTGCATACCGAACCGCTCGGCGTTCTTGATCACGTACGCGACGATCTGATTGCCCAGTGCGATACCCTCCGCGCTAGCCGGGTTGGGGATCATCACGTCCAGTGCCAGACCGTCGGGGTGCCATCTGAGGGCATCCGGGCGTACGCCGCCGATCTGCTGGATCTCGGGGAATACCGCACTGATCGCGCGGGCGGCCAGGATGGTCTTCACCTGCAACCCCTGCTCCGGCGCCACCCCGACCGGCAATGCGCGGTACGAGGCCCGATTGGCCACCTTCCAGTTCGCGACGGACACGGTCTCGTTCGGCGCGACCTTGAGGTCCACGGGGCCTCCGACCGCCCCCGCCGCCACGATCTCCAGGTCAATCTCCAGGTCGGACGGCGGCAGTTCGGCGGGCGGCAGTGGGGTGGGGGCGGGTGCGGCGACGGTTTCAGATTCTCGGTGCACATCGGCGCCGGCGGCGAGCACCACAGCCGCAGGGGCGGCGAGCATCGCCAACACAAGCGACGACGACGGAATCCGCCGATGCCCGCTGGGCTTCGAGTGCCTACCCACCCGAGCACTGTACGAAAAAACCTACGTCATGTCACGGGTCGGTCACGGAACGGTGACGAACCAGGCGTCACATGCCAGTCGAGCTCGAAAAGCGATCGCTCTACCGGCCGCAGTTCCCATGTGCCCATGTGCCCGGCGGGCCTACCCTCGGACCCATGCGGCCTACCACTGCGCTGGGCATCGTCTCGGTGATCCTCACCGTGAAGGCTGTGCTGATCGGGTGGGTCACCTGGGGACGCGCGCAGATGCTCGGCATCGAGTCGTCGGCGGGTCAGGCCGGGCTCACCGTCGCCACTGTCGCGCTGACGGTCGGCTTGCTGTGTGGCGTCGCCGGAGTGGTGCTGCGGCGCCGTGACCGCGGCGAGGACGCCTAGCTACGGGTACTGCGGTTGGTGGAAGCGGTTGATGATCGGCAGCCGGTCGATGATCCGGTCGCGTAACCGTGGCTGTTGCGGGGCGACGGGCGGAACGTATCCCGCCTGCGGCGGTGTGAACGCCGGAGCCACGGGTGCCGGCGGGACGTAGGCCGGTGCGGGCGGCGCGTACACCGGTGGGTCCGGCGGCACGTAGACCGGCGCCGGCGGCGGCGCCACCTCGGGTGCGGCGTACACCGGCTCGATGACCGGGGCGACCTCCGGTTCCGGGGCCGGCGCGGCGGGGGCCGTGTCCACCGCCGGGACGGCCGCCTCGGGCGGCGGTGCCGGCGGCGCCTGAGGTGGAGGCGGCGGCGCGGCCGGTTTCGGCGCCTTCTGGAGCGCCGCGGGACCGGGTGCGCTGATCGCGGCCTTGCCCTGATCGGAGGCACTGGCCACCTGGCGGGTCGCCGCGTCGTCGGACCGGATCTGCGGCGTCAACTCCAGGCCCAGCGCGACGGACACCGACACGACAAATGTGACGAGCGCTGCGCCCAGCACGGAGGTGAGTGCGGGGATCCGCCAGGCCAGCCACGGCCTCGGGTCGTAGGTGGTCACCTGAGCCAGCGGAAGCGGGGCGTGGGCGTGGACCCCGACAGACCCTTGAGCCGACGCCAAAGCCGCACCCCGCGCCAATGCTAGGTCGGCCTCTGCGGCAGACAGCACCGGAGCCGTAACCCGGCCGGCGAGCGCGGTGACCACCGCGTCGACATCGTCGGCCGAGCCCAGGACGTAGACCGCCTCGGGGTACCCCTCGGCCGAGTCGGCCGCCTCCTGCACCAGGCGAGCGAGCGGTCCGGCGCCGTCGCGGGCGACTTGGTCGACATGCACGGTGTCGGCGGTGACGAGCGCGACGAGCGCGACGTCGGGTTCGGCGACGCACACTGCGACTTCGGTGTGCGCGGCAAGGTCACCCAGTCCGGCGGCCAGCGCGGCGGCGGACTCCGCCGGAGAGAGCGCGACGACATTTTGCGCCCCTCTCGCGGTCAGGGCGGCCATCAGGGTGCTCGCCTGTTTGGCCATGCCGTCGGTCCAGGTCACCCCGACGGCCAACGGCAGCTGTCCCGGCGCCGCCGCGTACGGGCCCTCACCGGATACCGCCCTGACCAGTGCGTCGAGGCTGTCACCGGGAGCCGGCATGGCAAGCGTTCCACTGTCGACGGTGGCGCCGTCACCTGCCGCTCCTTCGACGAGCACGAAGCGAAGCGCCGCCGATGTCACCGACACGCCGAGTACTAGGTCCACTGATCGTTCCTCTGGTTGCACAATTGGGACTGACCATACCGCTGTGCGAGCGCGATTCAAGTTCGCCCCGGCAACGGTCCTGCGACCAGGGCTCAGCCGGCCTGCCAGAGACAGTTGCCGCTGAGATGGATCGTGAACATCACCGGCAGCACCTCGAATCGCAGCGGTTGTCCCGGCTCACCCTCGGCGACCTGCGGTTGCCCCACCTTCCCGGCGCTCACGACGGCAGCCTGCTCGGCACGGCACCGGGCGGCGGGATCCTGCGGGATCCCCGTCCACGGCCCCGACATCATCTCGGGGTGGCGCATCCCCTGCCCGTGCAGGTCGAGACCGTCGCCACCGGAGAACCAGCGGTTGCTCGACGGGTACGGTCCCCCTTGGACCTCCCAGCGGCTCGCGGTGCACTGCACGACGGTGTCGTCGGCGGTGTGCGACAACGCACCTTCCACCGCAGGTGGGCAGTCCGCTCCCGGCTGCGGGGTCGGCGGAGCGGCGTGCGCGGCGGCCGTGGCCGGCAGGCCCAGTACGGCAGCGCTGAGGGCCAGCGTGGCGAGCGTCCTTCGCTTCATCTCCCGATTGTCTCCGCGGCGGCCGTGGCGCTACACCTTCGTCAGATCGGTGCGCATGAGTTTGACCTGGTAGTCGCCCCACGTGGACAGGTTCCAGTAGAGGTACTTCTGGTCCTCGGCGCTGACGTTGTCCGTCGAGGACCACGGATGGATCATCGGCGCGTACAGCCCCGGCATCTTCGACGCCGACACCAGCGTGATCGGTGCCGACCACGGCCCCTCGGGTGAATCCGCCTTGCGCATCACGATGTTGTTGTTCTTGTCGCCGTACACCATGACGTACGTCGTCTCGTAGCTGTTGTACTGCACCGACATCTCACTGACCGTGGGATAGGTGGTGGTCTTGACCAGTCCGAAGAACCTCGTCGTGGTCGACGACGGCAGGATCGGCTTGGCGGCCGCCGGGTTGCCCGGCGTCCACGACGTCCCGTTCCAGTACTCGTATTTCGTCTTGTCGAGGATGTCGACTTCGGCGACCCGGGACACGTACGCCGTGCCCGCGCGTCCCGCCGGAGTGCCGTACGAGTAGATGTAGCCGTCGGTGATTTCCTGTCCCACCGTGTCTTTCAACGGCTTACCGGTGACGGGGTCCACCGTGTACTTGCGGACGTAGGCTCCCTGCTGGAAGTTCTGATCGCCGTTGACGAACGGCAGAACCGTGCGACCGGCGGCGGACGGACGTACCGACGACTCCGGCACCACGGTCCAGTTCTGGCCGTTGTCGTCGGAATACGCGATGGCCGAGTAATTGGTCGTCCAGCGGCCGGGCGTATCCCAGGACTTCACGGCCATGTAGTTGATGTACTGCCGCGTCGTGCCGTCCTTGCCGGCACCGGGCACCGAGATCGCCGCCGTCGGGATCATCGTCACTTCCGGTCCGACGCCGTAGTGGTAGTTTCCGATGATCTCGCGCGAGAAGTTCGGGTCAGTCATCGGGGAGCCGCTGTACATGCCGGGGTCGTGCGGTATGCCGTCGGGGATGTACATGCCGTTGGACAGCATCGTGTCGGTGCTGCGCAACAGCGCGTTCATCCGCCACACGCCGGTGCGGACCGGCGTTCGGTTGCTGAACGTGTCGCCGAACGCGATGAGCACCTGATGTTCGTTGACCGCGGTGGTCGGGTTGTCGGGAATCCCGTTGTCCCACATGATGCCCAGGTCCGTACCGCCGATCCCGAAGCGGGTGGTGGTGTTGTTCAGGCCGCCGGGACCGGTAACGTTCGTGATCCGCACGGTGTTCCCGCTGACGGTGACCGGGGTGACCTTGTAGTCCTTGGCCGGGTCGTACGGAGCCGTGGCGGCCAGGGACACGGTGGGGGCGCTCGTCGAGACGGAACTCGTCGCCAGTGACCGGTCGAGTTCGCGTCGCGAGCCCAGCGCCAGCAAGGCGCTCAGCGCCCATGCCGGGCTGGGTACTGACGGCAGGTTGCGCAACGAACCGAGGCCGAATGCGGCGAGCAACCGGTTGATGACCGGAGCGGGGTCGCGTGCCGCGGTGGGTGTGGTGATCGCCGTGATGGTCGCCGTGGCCTGCGGCACCACCGACTGCACCACCTCCTCGACGTTGTCGACGAGCACCGTCCGCGCCGCTGCGGCGGGATGTTCGGTGGCCTTCTGCGCCGCCGCATCGACGACGGTACGGTCGACACCCACTGTCTTGGAGAGGGTTACGGGCTCCTCGGGTTTTGACGACTTCGCGGCTTCCAGCGCGTCGCCCGCACGATCGCGCGACTGACGCTTCAGGGCGACTGGATCGACGGCCGCAAGTTTCGCGTCGGAATCCGTGCCCTTGGCCCCCTTCTCGTCCACGACCGGTTCCTCGCCGACCGGTTCCTCGCCGACCGGTTCCTCCACGACCGGTTCCTCGCCGTCGTCGTCACGCTTCTCCAGATCGGCGGGCCCGTCGTTCTCGGCCTCGTCGTTCTCGGCCTCGTCGTTCTCGGCCTCGTCGGTATCGGCCTCGTCGGTATCGGCGGCGTCCGACTGCTGCATCGAATCACCATGTTCCGCAGCAGGTTTCGGTCCGTCGTCGGATGGAGCCTGCGACGACGACTCTCCCCCGGTTCCGGCGATCGCCGTTCCCGGGGGCCCGATCATCACTGCGGCGCCCACCCCCAGTGCCACCGCCAAGCCGCCGACACGGCCTATGTACGCCGAAGCATCCATCGCTTTTCCCCTTGAAGATGCATCCCCCGACGCCATCCGAATCACCACGGCACTGCTTCCGTGGTCCACTGACGATAGCGGCAAATTTGCTTGAAGTCGCAATTTCCGCCAGAGATTTTCGTTTCCCCACTTGCGGATTGCTGATCACCGCTCGGACGCGCCAGGCGCGACACCCATTGATCGCTGTCCGCACAATGAAGCCGACCTGTCGCTGCGGCGCACAGATTCTGCCATCTGACCGCCTCCGGATAGTCCGACCACCACCTCACGCAGTGCGACTGCGGACCAGCGTCCAGTGGTTGCCCTCGCTATCACGGCGGTACGACAGCTCGTCGAGCACCCGGTGCGCGATGGCCAGGCCACGCCCACGATCGGACAACTCCTCGGGCATGCTGACCTCCTCGAGGTCGACCGGCGAGGGGTGGCCATCGTCGAAGAAGGTGGTGCGCACTGCGTCCACGTCGAGCGTCACCTCCATACGCATCCGGACGGGGTCACCCCCGCCTGAATGCTCGATGATGTTGGCCGCGATCTCGCCGACCGCGAGATCGACATGGATGCGCACCATGTCTTCTACGTCGTGTTCGGCCCACAGCGTGTCGAGTGTGCGCTGAACGGCGTCGAGGGTGTCCGGCCCCGTCGTGGTCTCAAGTACCACCGACGAATCAGGCGTCGCCATCGAAGGCGCCGTCAGCCGAATCATAGGTACTGAGAACGCGATTCAGATTGGTCAGTTCCAACACCGTGGTCACCTGCTTGGTCGGCGAGGCGATCCGGAGGTCGCCGCCGGCCTGCCTGGCTACCTTGAGGCCGGAGATCAGCGCGCCGAGGCCCGAGCTGTCGATGAATTCGGTCGTGCTGAGGTCGACGACGACACGGGTACTGCCGCCGTCGACGAGCTCGTGGATCTGCTTGCGCAGCGCCGGTGCGGCCACCATGTTCAAGCGCCCCTCCGGCCGGATCACCAGAACACCGGAATCGGTCGTCCGGGTCGCGTAGTTGCTCATCACACTCCTTGGTCCCGGCGCCCGCGGTAACGCACCGCCTGGAACACCACGCTCAGAATCAACAGGTCGAACAGCACCCAGAAGAGGTTCACTCCCACACCCAGTACGGAGATCGCGCCGAAGTACAGCTGCACGATGCCGATGACCGACGCGATCACCAGCATCGCTATGGCGGCCAGCTGCCACTTCACCAGATGCCACGGGATTGCCGTAGCCTCCTGCCGTGTCTTCGGGGTGACCGCGAAACCCAGCGGTCGACCGAACACCACGTTGAGGAAGGCCGTGTAACACGCCCGAATCCACACCGGGAACAGCGCGAGGCTGTACTGCTGACCCCGCCAGGTGGGTGTGCCGCGGCTGATGATGATGAACATCAACTGGTTGAGCACCAGGAACGGGATCAGCCGGCCGAAGAAGTCCCAACTGTAGGCGGTCACCGGCATGATGCCGAAGATCAGGTAGATCGCGGGCGCGGCGATGTAGGCCAGCGCGGCGAAGCCGGCCAGGTAGCTGTACATCGTCGCCCAGTACATGAGTTTCTGTCCGATGGAGAGCCCCTTCTGGACGAACGGGTTCTCCCGGAGCATCACCTGGACGGTTCCCTGTGCCCAGCGCAGCCGCTGCGTCAGCATGGTGCGCACGTCGTCGGGCGCCAGGCCGCGGGCGAGGACTTCGTGGTGGTAGACCGATTTCCAGCCCAGTGCGTGCAATCTCATACACGTCGCCATGTCCTCGGTGACCGAGATGGTCGCCATCGGCAGCATGGGTTGGGCCTCGTCGTCGCGCCCAACGTCGACGGCGCGGATCATCGCACCGATCGATTCGATGGCACCGAGCGGTGACCACTCCCGGCCGGCCAGCGACTCCAGCGCTTCGTCGTCGAACACCACTGTCGTCGCGGTATTCTGGGGGCTCGCGCTGAGCGCGGTGATGACCTCCAGATCGGCGCGGATGGCGGTGACGTCGGCGTCGACCACCGTGCGCGCCGCCGCGTCGACACGCTGCTGGAAGCCGAACGTGATGTCGGCCAGGGCACGCTTCTCGCGCAGCTGGCCGCGCGCGTCGCGTACCGCCTTTACCACCGACTCCAGCGCCTTCTGGACCTCGGGTTGGTCACCGCCGGGCTGTTTGCGCGCCGACTTGATCATCTTGCCGGCCGCGTAGAGCGTCCGACGGACACCTTCTTCGACGGCCCGAACATACCCGCGAACCCCAAGGCGCATCAACGCTTCCCGGCGCAGCACCGCGTTTGACCCGCAGAAGTAGGCGGCGTTCCATCCGTCCTTGCCCTGCTGAATCGGCCCGTAGAACAGCGGCGCCTGGCTTCCCAGCGGGTCACTGAACGGCACGTTGTGGAAATACTGCGGTGTCTGCACCAGCGCCATGTAGGGGTCGCGGAAATACCCGAGCGTCTTGTCGAGGATGTCCGGTTCGGGCACCTGATCGGCGTCGAGTACGAGGATGTACTCGCCGTGTGTCTGGAACAGCGCATTGTTGAGATTGCCGGCCTTGGCATGCCGCGGCTTGTCCGACGTCCAACTCGACGATCGGGTGAGGTAACCGATGCCGCGCTCGGCCGCCGCTTCGGCCAGGTCGTGGCGGTCGCCGTCGTCCAGGATCCACGTCGAGTGCGGGAAGCGGATCCGCTCGGCGGCCTCGGCCGTCTCCAGCACCATGTCGATCGGTTCGTTGTAGGTGGTGATGAAGACGTCGACGGTCGCGTCGTCGGGCGGCGGCGGCGGCGGGTTGCGATGCAACATCTTCCACATCGTCATCCCGAACAGCAGCGAGTCGATGACGCTGTAGGTCTCGGCGATCACCAGCGGCACCGCGATCCACCAGGCCGCCCAGTTGATCGACTCGAGCCAGCGCCAGACGATGTAGTTGACGCCCAGCAGCGCGGTGCAGAGGATCAGCAACCGCAACCATGGCGACGGGTACGTGCCGGTACGGGTGTCGGGCAGCTGGTGCCTCACGTGGTCGGCTCTCGGCGCACTGCCACGAGCGTGACGTCGTCCAGCGGTGATTTCTCGGCGACCAGCGCGCGGGCGCGGCCGCACAGGTCGGCGGGTTCGGCGTGGTGGGCGACGAAGCGCAGCGCCGGCAGCACATCGCTGCCGTCGCCGACCAGGTCGAGCACACCGTCGGATGCCACGATCAGGGTGTCGCCCTCGCCGAGTGTCGTCTCGCCGCACGCCCATGTCTCCTCGGGTAGCACACCGAGCGGGAGGCCGGCGCTGTCGAGTCCGTCGACGCGGCCGTCGGCGCGCACTACCACCGCGAACCCATGGCCGGCGTCGACGTAGCGCACAGTTCCGGTCGCGGTGTCGAGGTGGCAGTGGAACAGCGTGACGAAGGTGTCGGTGCTGCCGAGGTCTTCGGCCAACTGTAGGGCGACGGAGTTGACGACGTCGTCGGGAGACAGCGTGCATTCGGCGCGGTCGACCGCGCGGGCCGCGCCGCGCAGCGCGGAGCGGACACTGGCGGCCAGGATCGCGGCGCCCAGACCCTTGCCCATCACGTCGGCCACGGTGAACACCGCGCCGCCCTCGATCCGGTAGTGATCGTAGAAGTCACCGCCGACAGCGTTGGCGGGCAGGCACATTGCGCACACCGAATAGCCGGGCAGATCGCCGAGCGCGCGTGGCAGCAGGTGTCGCTGAACCTCGGCGGCGCGTTCGATGTCGTCGCCTTGTTCGATTTCGCTTTGCGCCCAGGAGGCGAGCCCGGTGAACGTCGACAGCTCCGCTTCGCTCAGCGCTCGCGGTTCGGTGTCGTAGATGCAGAAGGTGCCGACGGGGTGCCCGCCGGGTCCGTAGAGCGGGTAACCGGCGTAGAACCGGATGCCGCCCGGACCTCCGATTCCTGGAATCATCGCGAACTCCGGTCTGGCGGCGGCATCTTCGATGATCAGCGCCGGACTGTCCGGTTGCTCGTAGCTGCGGGCGATGGTCGCCTGACAGATCGTCCTGCCACGCGGCTTGGATCCCATGCCGAGGCCGTCGGCCTGTTTGAACCACTGCCGGTCCCGGTCGACGAGGGCGACAGCCGCCATCGGGATACCGAAGACGTAGCGCGCCATGCGGGTGATCCGGGCGAAGCGTTCCTCGGGCGGGGTGTCGAGCAGGTGCAACTGAGCCAGGGAGCGGACGCGTTCGTCCTCCACCTCCGGCGGCAGGGCATACGGCGACTCCACCGGCTCGACGGTCACGGCGTCACCACCCGCAGCGCGTCGGCCATCGCCCGCAAAGCGTCGGCCATCGCCGCCGTCGCCGCCGGTGTGCTGGTGATCCGCCAGTCGGTCTCCTTGTCGTGGTCGAACCAGACGACGGCGTCGATGTCGCGCTGTGCGCCAGCCCATTCGACGAACGCACAGATCCAGTCGGCCTTGTCGCCGCCGTCTTCAGCACAGCCGACCTCGGCGATCATCATGGGGCGGTCGGTCAGCGCACGGACCTCGGTGACAGCGGGTTCGAAGAGCTCGACAGGAGGCGTCCACCGACTCCATGGACGTGTCGTTCCCCAGTTGTAGCCGTCTATGCCGACGATGTCGACGTGGTCGTCGCCGGGGAACCATGCCCGCAGAGGCACATCACCGCGGGCGGTCGCATCCGGCGACCACACCCACTGCACGTTCGTCGCGCCGGCGCGGCAGAACAGGTCGTGAGTGTGCCGCCAGGCGGCCACATAGGTGTCCGGTGTCGTACCGTGGCGGGGCGTCCACGGGTACCAGTCGCCATTGAACTCGTGCGCGAACCGGAGATGCACCGGTGTGCCGATGCCGCCGAGTGCGGCCGCCCAGGCGAACAGGTAGTCGTCGTGCCGGCCCCCCGCGATCTCGGACACCGTTGGCGTACCGGACCCCGTCACGTCGGTACGCCACAGCCACGGCTCCCAGGTGATCACCGCGGTGGCGCCGGTGGCATCAACCTTCGCCACCCCGCTCACCGGCGGGGGGGCCGCGAAGTCCTCGTACCAGAGGACCAGATCCGCATGGCGGCCGACGGCGGCGCCGGTGGCGGCGACCTCGTCGAGACCGAACACTCCCGCAGGAGTGCTCAGCCCCAGCAGCACACGCGCATCCATACCCACCCCGCCGCTCACCGAACCCCGGTCAACCTTAAGCGAAATCGTGAACCGCTGTCGGACAATCGCCAGGAAGGTGGATCAGCGTTCGGTGGGTGCGCCGGGATGGTGGTCTGAACGGCCGGCGGCAGATGACCTGGCAACCTCAGACTCCCGGGCCGGCTTGTCGTTTTCGGCCAGGAGGCTGCCGGCGGGCGTCAGTTGCCGGGCACCCGGATCGGTATCGGGATCGGGAGGAACGGCACGGTCACATACGTCGTCGTCAACGTCGGCTCGGTGGTCCCGGGTCGCGCGGTGGTGGTCGTCCGCGGCCGGGTCGTCGTCGTGGTCGGGGTCGTTGTCGGCCGGGTCGTTGTCGGCCGGGTCGTCGTGGTCGGGGTCGTCGTGGTCTGGGTCGTCGTGGTCTGGGTCGCCGTGGTCTGGGTCGCCGCCGTCGTAGTGGTGGTCGTGGTCGTGGTGGTCGTGGTCGTGGGGGGCGGCGTGGTTGTGGTGGTGGTCGAAGTCTGGGATGGCGGCGGTGGCGCCGGCGCAACGGCCGACGGCGGTGGTGGTGGTGCTGGCGGCGCGGTGGTGACCGAGACAACGGGGGGTGGCGGCGCGGCCGACGCCTCCGGCAGGGGTGGGCTCGCGGGCAGGCGCTTGGTCTCGAACTCGGTGACCGGTGTGCTGTCGGTCGAGGTCCCGGTCAGTGCGTAGGCGACACCGCCGACGGCGATCGCCGCGACCACCGCCGCGGCGCCGAATGCCAACTGCGGTAGATGCCAACCGCGCCGGCGTTCCTCTGGCTCGGCGGCAGGCAGGTACTGCACGCCGGGCCGGGCGCCGGTGGCCACGGGCCCATAGGGGTTGTAGGGCTCGTAGGTGTCGTCACCGGTGTAGGGCACCGGTTCATCGGACGTCGTGTCGTCCTGCGACCAGGCCAGTGCGCCGAAGGTCCCCGACCCCGGTGCGTCGTTGATCATCGCGGTGACGGGTGCAGCGGCCGCCATCCCCGTCGGCGCCTCCGCCGCCGTTGTGTACACGGCGAACAACGCAGCACCGACCGCCGCGTCCAGGGCCGGCTGCCGCGTGCTCACCACGGGAACGCGGGTGTGCGCCGAGAGTTGCTGGGTGACCAGCGGGATACTCGCCCCGCCTCCGATGGTGACGACCGCCGACACGCCGGCCCATCCGATGCGGGTGCGCTCGAGTGCCGCGTCGAGCGCGGTCAGCACCCCGGCCAGCGGTTGCTGCAGCATCTCCTCGAGTTCGGTTCGGGTGATCCGGATCGTGGCGCGGAAGCCGGGCAGCTCGGCGGCCAGGTCGGCGGCGGTCACCGCCGACAGCCGCTCCTTGGCGTCGCGGCACTGTTCGCGCAGCCGGGTCAGCGATCCGACCGCCGCGGTGCGCGCCGGGTCCACACCGCCGGCGTCGGTGATCCCTGTCAGCACGTGGGTGAGCAGCGCCTGATCGATCAGGTCACCGGAGAACTCGGCGAACCGGGTGGTCTCGTCGACCGGCGCGAAACCCGCCGCGGCGTCCGCGAGCGTGATGCTGGTGCCGCTGCCGCCGAAGTCCAGCAGCGCCACCACACCGTCGGTCGGCAGTCCTGGGTTGGCGTGCAACGCGGTCAGCGAGGCGACCGCGTCGGAGACCAAGCGGGCGGGGCTGCCGTTCGGGGTGAAGACGGGATTGGTACGCAGAGCGTTGCGCAGTGCGTAGACCGTGGCGGTACCCCAGTGCGCGGGCACGGCGATGGCGATGTCACCGGTGCCCGTCACGCCGCTGGCCGTCGCATCGGCGGCCTCGGTCATCGCGTCGAGCGCCTCGACGAGCAGCGTCTCGGCGCGGTAGGAGGTGCCGTCGGCGGCCACCAGAGGCACCGGGTCGCCGACTCGCTCGACGAAGCCGTCGAGGACCACGCCCGGTCCGCCCGGCACGCCGACCTGCGGCGTGCGATCGCCGAACAGGCTCAGCGTCGAACGCCGTATGACGGGGGGGCTGCCGACTCGGGCCGCGACCAGGTTCGTGGTCCCGATCGACAAGCCCAACGGGTCGCTCATCAGGTCACCACCCTAGTGCCACCGACACCCCGTGACCGGCAACCCCTCGTTTCGGCCGGTTCGCCCGGGGGAAAACCGTCGCATGACGTCACTCTGGCTGGCGGGCCGTGCTGAACCGGCCCTTCCGCCCAACCCTCTCGACGAAACCAACCGCTCCGCCGACGTGGTGGTGGTCGGCGCCGGGCTCACCGGATTGATCACCGCCGTCCTGCTGGCCCGCGCCGGCCGCGACGTGATGGTGCTCGAAGCGTTCCGCCCCGGCGCGGGCGCGACGGGCAACACCACCGCGAAGATCAGCCTGCTGCAGGGCACGAAGATGTCGAAGATCGTCGGCAAGCACGGCGCGGGCATCGCGAGGAAGTACGTCGAGGGCAACCTCGAAGGCCAGGAGTGGCTGATCCATCGTTGCGAGGCGCACGGCATCTCGGTGCAACGCGAAGACGCCTTCACCTTTGCACAGTCGGAGAAGGGGCTGCCCGGGGCACGAGCGGAGCTGGAGGCTTGTCAGGCAGCCGGTCTGGGCGCCGAATGGGTCGACCACGCCGACGTGCCCTTCGCATTCAAAGGCGGTGTCCGGCTGGCCGATCAGGCTCAGTTCGACCCGATGCCGTTGTTGGACAGCCTGATCGTCGAACTCGACGAGCGGGGCGGCCGACTCGCCCAGGGCGCGCGGGTGCAGCGGGTCTCGGGTACCGATGACGGTCTCACGCTGCACGTGCGAACTTCTGAGGGCCACGAGTTCGACGTCGACTCACGGCAGTGCGTACTCACCACGGGCATCCCGATCCTCGACCGGGGCGGGTTCTTCGCCCGCCTCAAACCGTCTCGGTCCTACTGCATGGCCTACAAGGTCCCCGGCACCATCACCCGCGGCATGTACCTGTCCACCGACTCCCCCACCCGGTCGGTCCGTTACGCGCCGACCCCCGACGGTGATCGGCTGATCGTCGGCGGCGCCGGTCATCCGGTCGGCCGCGAGAAACATCCGTCGTCCTCGGTGCAGGAACTCGATTCGTGGGCCAAACAGCACTATCCGGGTGCGATGCAGACGAACTACTGGTCCGCACAGGATTACACGCCGGTCGACGAGTTGCCCTACGTCGGCCCGATTCTGCCGGGACAGGACAAGATCTACGTAGCAACGGGTTTCGACAAATGGGGCATGACCAACGGCACGGCCGCGGCGCTCGCCCTTGCCGGCAGTATCCTTGGCGGCCGGATGGACTGGGCCGATGCGTTCGCCAGTTGGAGCCCGCACGAGCTGTCGGGCATCCCGAAGGCGGTGCAGGCCAACGTCGAGGTGGGGATCAACCTGGCCAAGGGATGGATCACGCCGGTGACGCGGATCGTCAACCACACGCCCGACTCCGGTGGCGTGGTCAGCGGACCGCCGTGGGCGCTGGAGGCGCGCAGTGTCGTCGACGGGGTGGAACGCCGGCTCTCACCGGTGTGCCCGCACCTCGGCGGCATCGTCAACTGGAACGACTCCGACGAGTCATGGGAATGCCCGCTGCACGGGTCGCGTTTCGCGCCGGACGGGACCCTACTCGAGGGTCCCGCGACGCGTGACCTCACGAGATATCTCTGACTACGACGGCATGGCAACCTTCGCCAGTTCGTCGGGGAAACCTTGCCCCCCGGCGAATATCAGAGCGCCGATGGGCACGATGCACCTGAGCCAGGAGTCGTGGTTGCCACCAAGGATCGCAGCTGGCATCTGCTCAGGCTCTGAGCGTCACTTCGAGATCGCGATCAGTGCGCCGGGCCGCAACCACCGCATGAGCTCGACGAGCCTGCCGTCGTCGATAGCCACGCATCCGGCGGTCGGTCCACCGCCGGTGGTGTGCACGAAGAAGGCGCCGCCGTTGCCGGGGACGCGAGCCTTGTTCACGCCCATCACCACCGCGTGCCGGTACTGCGGGATGTCGAGGTTCTCGGTGCCTGCGCTCAGCGATGTGTCGAAGCGACACTGCTGCTTCTTGCACACCTGCATGGTGTTGTAGGTCGGGCTCTTCATGTCGCCGTCCCACCAATGGTCAGGCCCCACCTGGACGTAGGGCAGTCCGCCGCCCGGGTTGGGTTCGGTGCCGAATGCGAAGTCGAGCGTGAACACCCCCATCGGTGTCATCATCTCGCCGTCGTGGGTCTGCGGCGCCATCCCTTTGGCGCCGATGAATGCGGGGATTCCGACCGCGATCGGCTGCCAGCCCGCTGCTGTGCGCTGGTACACATCCATCTTGGCCGAGGAACCACCCACGCCGACAACAGAAATCACCTGAGTGGCCGCCCCGACGGACGAGGCGAACCACGGGGCAGCGGCAGGCGCTGCCGGCGCCCCGGCAACCAGGCACACCGCGGCAGCGCACAACAGGGTCAACAGGCGGCGCATCCACCCATCGTCGGCGGGCGGGCTTTCGGTCACGTCAACGTTCGGACACGATCGGGTCGCGACCGAGGACTGAGACCAGCCACCGCGACCACAATGCTGTCGCCACGCCAGGCCGTCGTCACCCTTGACAACGAAGTTTTGCCAAGGACGCGGACGGCTACGTTGGCTCGTATGGACCTGCGTACCCGACGCCGCGGTAGTGGCCTCCGACAGATCGGCAAGGGCCTCGGCAGCCTCGACCGGGAGGTCTTCGAAGCCGTCGCCGAGTCGCCCAGCCCGCTGCTCGATGCGACGATGCCGGGACTGACCAGGGCGGCCGACCACTCGATGCTCTGGTTCGCGATCGCCGCCGGCCTGCTCACCGTCGGCGGGCCGAGGACCCGCAGGGGCGTCACCCGAGGGTTGGTGAGTCTCGCCGTCACCAGCCTCGTCGCCAATCAGGGCGCCAAGCGGGTCTGGAAACGCGCCCGCCCCAGTTATCTGCCCGTGCCGCTGGCCCGGCGGAGCCGGCGCTTCCCGACGTCGAACTCACTGCCATCGGGCCATTCGGCAAGCGCTGCGGCCTTCGCGGTCGGTGTTGGATTGGAAAGCCCGCCGATCGGTTTGGGCTTGGCACTGCTGGCCGGGCTGGTCGGACTGTCCCGGGTGGCAACGGGCGCGCACTATCCCGGTGACGTGTTCGCCGGCTTCGGCCTCGGTGCGGGCGTCGCGGTACTCGGTGGCCGGGTGGTGCCCCCGACCACCCCGACGAAGTTGCCCACGGCCCGACCGCTGCGGGTTCCGACACCGCCCCGGCCCGACGGAGCCGGTGTGGTGTTGGTGATCAACCCGGCATCGGGAGGCGGTAAAGGCGCCCGCGTGGTGGACGAGGTGCGGGACGCGCTGCCTCGCACCGAGATCGTCGAACTGGGCGAAGGGGATGACCTGCGGGAGGTGCTGCGCGAGGCGGCCGGTCGCGCCGAGGTCCTGGCGGTCGGTGGTGGCGACGGCACGGTGGCGACCGCGGCAGGTATCGCCAAACAAGCCGGATTACCGCTCGCGGTGTTCCCCGGCGGGACGTTCAACCACTTCGCGAAAGACATCGGGTGCGACTCGGTCACCCGCACTGTCGATGCGATTCGCCGCGGCAGCGTGGCCTGCGTCGATCTGGTGTGCCTCAACGAGGAACACATGGTGATCAACACGGCAAGCATCGGTGCCTATCCGCAGTTCGTGCAGACAAGGGAGAAGCTGGAGCACAAGATCGGCAAACCGCTTGCCGGGCTGTACGCGATGTTTCACACGCTGCGCCGGGGTCAGCCGGTCCGCATCCGCTACGACAACCAGACGCTGCAGACGTCGCTGTTCTTCCTGGGCAATTCCACCTATCTGCCCTCGGGGTTCGCACCGGCGCAGCGTCACCGGATCGACGACGGTCTGCTCGATGTCCGGATACTCGAGACGGGGCGGCGGTTCAGTCGGACACGGATCCTGACCGCGCTGATGCTGGGGCGGTTGGAGCGCAGCCCGCTCTACCACGAGATGCGGGTGCCGCAGTTCGCCTTCACCGCAGTCGACGGGCCGACCGTGCTGGCGTGTGACGGGGAAGTGGGGATCGCCTGCCAGCACGCCAGTTTCAGCGCCGAGTACCGGGTACTGCCGGTGTTTCGTCCGTTGGACTGACCCGCGGCGGATACAGCAACCAGCACACCACGAAGTAGGCGTATCCGAGCGCCCAACCGGCCACTACGTCGGAGGGGTGATGGACGTTGAGCACCACACGGCCAGCTCCGATCGTCGCGATGAGGACCACGCCGAGCGCGATCGCCCAGCGCCGTGCCGCGGGACTCAGCTGCGGCAGGGCGACGGTCAGCGCCGCAAGCACGATGACCATCAGACCCAGCGCGTGGCCCGAGGGAAACGACGTCGACGGCGCGGTCACCAGTGCGGTGGCAGGACGCTGACGTCCGGCAACCGCCTTGGCGATCACCAGCAGCAGCCCCGACAACTCGACGGTGAGCACCAGAAACAGCGCGCATCGGAAACGGCGCCGGATCACCGCGACGGCGATGAGTACCACACCGGCGAGCCGCAGCACCGTCGGCCCCAGCACGATGCAGTAGATGTGCCACCCGGTCACCCAGGCGGGGTGGGCGGTACCGAAGCGGTCGAGCGGTTCGAGGGCGGCTGCATCCGCGGCGGCCAGCCACGGCCAGTGCTGCGCGTACCCGATCCACATCGACGCGAAGACCGCCACGGCAACCAAGGCCGAACCGATCAACCAGTTACGGTTGGGCATCACGCCTGTTTACCAGTCACGCCGATGCCCTTTAGGCTGCCTGCACATGGCCGTCTTTCTGCGCAAGTTGCTCCGGATCGGCAAGTTGCCCCACGAGATGCGCGCTGCTGCCGAGGCCGAGGGGATCCTGCGCCTCGCCGAGTTCGTGCCGGTGACCCGCCGATTCACCGGGTCGATTCCCGGCAAGCGGGTGTCGGGAAGCGTCTCCGGATACACCGGGGCACTGGTGCTGACCCGCGAGCGGGTCCTGGCCACCCTGACGACCGTGCCGGGTTTGGCCGGCCGGACCATCGACCAGCGCTGGGACGCCCCCGCCGACGGCCCAGTCAGCGCCGAAGTCGCACCGGACGGCCTGCACCTCGAGGTCGACGTCAGCCGGGTCGACCCGCGCTCACGCGGACAGCTGTCCCTGCACTACAAGAGCGACATCCCCGACGACGTGCTCGCCGAGCTGCCGACCCGGTCGCTGGCGTTCGGCGTTGCCCCCGAGTGGGTGTACCGCGCGGTGGGCGTGCCCTACCGTCCCTGATGTCCGGATCGTCAGCCGGTCGCGTCGGGTTTCCACGAATGCAGCTGCCGCAGAAGGGCGTTCTTCTTGTAGTGATGTTCGTCCATCCTGCCCAGGATGTCGTCGAGCACCGCGATCGCATCGGCGATATGCGGCCCTTTGTTGAGCATGACGCATTCAGCGCGCTCCGCCATCGCCGCATCGCTGATCTCGGCGCGCGAGGGGAGCCCACTCTTAGCCAACTGCTCGAGCACCTGGGTCGCCCAGATCACCGGTAGGTGCGCCGCCTCGCAGAGCCAGAGGATCTCCTCCTGCACCTCCGCCAACCGTTCGTAACCCACCTCGACGGCGAGATCACCGCGCGCAATCATCACACCGACACCGGGCCGCCGCATCGCGGTGAGCAGCAGTTGGGGCAACCGTTCGAACGCCCGCCTGGTCTCGATCTTCAGCACCACCCCCAACCCGTCACCACCGAGCCGGTGCAGCTCCTGATGCAGCCGCTCGATGTCGGAGGGCCGCTGCACGAACGACATCTGCACGATGTCGGCGATGTCGACGACCGTCGCAAGGTCGGCCACGTCCTTGTCGGTCAGGGCCGCCACCGGAAGATGGGTGTCGGGCACGTTGATGCCCTTGCCCTCACGGAGCTTCGAGCCGCCGAACCCAGCATGATCGATACGCACACGCAGGCTGTCGCGCTCCACCGCGATGACCTCACCGCCGATCCGGCCGTCGTCGAACCGGATTGCTTGGCCGACAAGGACGTTGTCGAAGACCTCCGGAAGCGTGCAACCGATCCATGGTGCGCCGCCGTAGTCGGCGGGCGCCGGCGAGAGGTCCCTCGTCACGGTCAACACGTCGCCCCGATTCAACACCAGGCTCTGCTCTCGAGCTGGCAGCAGACCGACCGGGCAGGGATCGTGGATGCCGTCGACGTGCAGAACGGTACCGCTGGTGAGGTAGGTCGTCTTGACACCGGTTGCCAGTACACCCTCGGCAGTCGCGGTGGGTTCGGTCAACACGAATGCGCGCTTGGCGCCACGGCTGTCGCGTAGCCGGACCACATCGCCGTCCTGTCGCCGCGCCAGCCACCCACCGTCGACGGGGACGGTGACCAGTCCGGGTTCCGGTACGGGTGAGGGGTTCTCAGCGCTCGTGAGCCAGGCCCGCGCAGGTGCCAGCACTTGGCCGAGCGCATCGCGAGTAGGGCGGATCTTGACGACCCGCGGCCCGGGCTGAAGCGGCCCAGTGCGCAGCTTCGGGCCGGCCAGATCCATCGCTATGAGGCATGGGAGGCCGGTGACCTCGCTCGCGCTGCGGACATGCGCGGCCATTGCCGACCACGCGGCGGGGCCGTCGTGGGCACAGTTGATGCGCGCCAGGTTCATGCCCCGTTCGACGAGTTCGCGGACCAGTCCGGAGTCCGTCGCCGCCGCCGATGGGAGAGTCACCATGATGCGGGTCCGGCGGTCCGCGGGTGGCGACCCCAGCAGTTCGACGGCGCGGGACCGCAACAGTTCCCGTCCTCGTTCGAGGTCGACGTCGCCGCTTTCCGGCCGGTGCCATGGATCACCGCCCATCGCGGCAGCCGCCGCGCGGACGAGCCGCAGCGTCCCCTCCACATGCGGTTCACTGCGCCCCAATGACGACAGGCCGAAGGATGCCAGCCGGGACTGCATTCGCCGGAGGTCGCGTTGCCGAAGGGCCCAGTAGTGGACCATGTTCCGCGCACTGAAACGGTATTCCGGACTCACCTCCTGCAGCCATTCCGACCATGCTGTCTCCGCGGGAAGCAAGTGGCCGATCAGCTCGTCCAACTCCTCGATCAGCACGCCGGGCGCGCCATCGGGGGACGTCCGGGATTCGGTCACTGGGGCCGGGTGAGACGACACGAATTGGCACTCCTGGTTCACTGTCGGACGGCTCCCACAGAGTATGGGCCGACGGTTACCTCGGGGTGAACAGAGCGCACCGACCGGACGAGGGGTCACCATGGCTGGAGTGCCGTCCACAGAGCGACGTAGCAGGCAAGCAGCGGCGAATCACCCACGGTGCCTCGTCGACGCAATGGGTTCCGCATGCACCGTGGCCACCGGAGGCGGTCCCCGAATTGGTGACGGCGCTCACACCTTGGTCGCGGTGACCAGTCGTATTGCGCTGGTCATCGCGCGGGCCTCGGGGTCGTCGAGGTCAGCCGGTCGCCCCAGACGCGGGAGATAGTCGGACAGCGTCGTGGGTTCTGCATTCCATCCCCGCTCGGCGAACCACTCTTCGGCCGGGGCATGCCGTTCGTTGTACACAAGTGTGAAGAAGGTCCCGTCGTCGCCGGCCGCCCGCTCCTCATCGCGCTTGAACCCGAACAGCTCGGCGGGCATCGGCACCGACTCCTCGACGGCAGCGCAGCTGTTCGCGGCCGACATCGCGTCGATCCCGCCAAACAGCGCCTCCTGCGCGGTGGCGGGTAGGTAGACCAGCAGCCCTTCGGCGAGCCACGCCGAGGGTCGGGCCGGGTCGAACCCGGCCGCGGTCAGCGCACCGGCCCAGTCGTCGCGCAGGTCGACCGCCACCTCGCGGCGCTGTGCCGCCGGCGTCTCACCGCGGTCGGCAAGCACCTCCCGCTTGAACTCGAGGACCCGCGGCTGGTCGAGTTCGTACACGACGGTGCCGTCGGGCCACGGCAGGCGGTAGGCACGCGAGTCCAGGCCCGCCGCCAGCAGCACGACCTGCTGCACACCCGCCGCCGACGCCGCAGCGAAGTAGGCGTCGAAGTACTTCGTGCGGGCGCCCTGGAAGTTGACGAACTGCTTGCCGAAAGGCGAATGCAGGATGTGGTCGGGCGCCGCGCCGTCGAACAGATCGGCCCATGCACCACCGACGGCTCGGCAGAAGACCTCCGCGTACGGGTCGACGGCGAGCGGGTCCGGCTTACGGGCCTCCAGGGCCCGCGACGCCGCTACGAACAGCGCCGTGGATCCGACGCCGGTGGTGATGTCCCATGAATCGTTGTCATTGCGCACGTCTCGGTTATACGCGTCAGATCAGTGGGCGCCCTGTGCGGATGCGACGGTCGAGATCCCTGAGCAGCACATTGAACGGGAACTGCCGGATGAACCTGGGCAGCGCGTGGTTGACGGTGCGCAGCACGCCGATGAGCCGGTCGAAACGTCGCTGCCGCTCGGCGTCCCACGGCAACCGCATCTCGTCGCGGAAGCGCTGCGGCAAGAAGCCGGTGGTGATGAGCAGCGCGAGTTCTTCGTTGCGCCGCTGCAGTGGCGGCGGCAGCCTCAGTCCGCGCAGACGCGACGCCGCGATCGGATAGAGGTAATCGCGGACGGTGTCGTCGATGTGCACCTTCTCCAGCGATTCCTGCCAGTACTCGTCGAACGCCGCCCGGTCGGCGGGCCACATCTGCGGCGGCACCTGAAGCGTGGTGCCCATCGTCATGCTGTCGCGGTAGTGCTCTTCGGCGGTCTGGTCGTCCATTTCGCCGACGAAGAGCCGGAACACCTCTACCGCGCCCTGGTAGAGACAGGCCGCGACCCACAACTGCAGGTCCTTGTCGAAGGCGTGGTACTTCACGGGGCTCTCGTCGGTGGAGTACACCTGCGCGTGCGCCTTGTTCACGGCCCGGCGAAACGCCGCCTTCTGCGCGGCACTCCCGCGGGTGGCGACGGCCAGGTACGTGAATGTGGTCCGGGCGCGTTTGATCGGATGCAGGTCCAGGCGGCCGCTCTCCACGCGGCTCTCCAGCACTCCGTAACCGACGCCGGGACGGGCCAACTGCATGATCACGTTCGCCGGTCCGGCCAGCAGCGCGACGCCCATCAGACCGTCCTGCATGCTGGCGGAGCGCCGGGCCGGCGCGGGAATCAGCGCGCCGGGTTGGGTCGGTGCATTGACCGAACGCTCGACCTCTGGAACCGGTTCGCTGACCATCATCGGCCACCCCCTGAATGCCGGAGAACGGATGCTCCTGATTCTGTCTGCCACATCGACGGGTGTCGAGATGGGTGCACCGGAGAGGTCCCGCCCGCCCGGGGCGCGGGGTAACCTAGCTCCCGACCAAGCGGTTAATAGGGAAGGCAACGAAGCTATGCCCATCGCCATCATCGAAGAGCACAACGACCTCGCCGACTCGGTGCGTTCCCTGGTCGCGCGGGTGGCGCCCTCGGAAGTGCTCCATGACGCACTCGAGAATCCGATCCCCAACCCTCCTGCGTTCTGGAAGGCGGCGGCGGAGCAGGGGCTCCACGGTGTGCACCTGCCCGAGTCCGCAGGCGGACAAGGCTTCGGCATCCTCGAACTCGCGATCGTGCTCGCGGAATTCGGTTACGGCGCGGTCCCCGGACCGTTCGTGCCGTCAGCCATCGCCAGCGCGCTGATCGCCGCCCACGATCCGGATGCCAAGATGCTCGGCGCCCTGGCCTCGGGTGAGGTCATCGCCGCCTACGCGATCGACTCTGGGCTGACCGCGACCCGGCATGCCGACGGGCTGGTGATCCGGGGCGAGGTGCGGGCCGTCCCCGCCGCCGCCCAGGCTTCCGTGCTCGTGCTGCCGGTCGCCGGTCTCGACGACGAGAGCAGCGGCGCCGAGTGGGTGGTCTTCGACGCCGACCAACTCGAGATCGAACCCGTGGCGGGCATCGACCCGCTGCGACCCGTCGCGCATGTGCGGGCGAACGCCGTGGAGATCGGTGACGACCGGGTGCTGCGCACCCTGACCCGCCCGATGGCGCGGGCCCTGATCGTCACGCTGCTGTCCGCCGAGGCCATCGGGGTGGCGCGGTGGGCGACCGACACCGCGTCCGGGTACGCGAAGATCCGCGAACAGTTCGGCAGGCCGATCGGTCAGTTCCAGGCCATCAAGCACAAGTGCGCCGACATGATCGCCCAGACCGAGCGGGCCACCGCCGCGGTGTGGGATGCCGCCCGCGCACTCGACGATGTTCGCTCAAACGCGACGGGAGAACCACACTTCGAATTCGCTGCCGCCGTCGCCGCCACATTGGCGCCGACCGCCGCGCAGCACTGCGTCCAGGAGTGCATCCAGGTGCACGGTGGGATCGGCTTCACCTGGGAGCATGACACCAACGTCTACTACCGCCGCGCGCTGGCGCTCGCCGCGGCGTTCGGCCGGCGCGCCGACTATCCGCAGTACGTCGTCGACACCGCCACCGCCACGGGGATGCGTCCGATCAACATCGACCTCGATCCCGACACCGAGAAGCTGCGCGAGGAAATCCGCGCCGAGGTCGCCGCGCTCAAGGCGCTACCGCGGCAGGAGCGGACCGTCGCGATCGCCGAGGGGGGTTGGGTGGTGCCGCACCTTCCCGCCCCGTGGGGTCGTGGGGCCGGCCCGGTCGAGCAGATCATCATCGCCCAGGAGTTCACCTCCGGCCGGGTCAAGCGCCCCCAGATGGGGATCGCCGCGTGGCTGATCCCGTCGATCGTCGCGTTCGGCACCGACGAACAGAAGCAGCGCTTCCTGCCGCCCACCTTCCGCGGCGAGATGATCTGGTGCCAGCTGTTCTCCGAACCGGGCGCCGGATCGGATCTGGCCAGCCTGACCACCAAGGCCACCAAGGTCGACGGCGGCTGGCGGATCACCGGCCAGAAAATCTGGACCACCGGGGCACAGTTCTCCCAGTGGGGCGCGCTGCTTGCCCGGACGGATCCGAGCGCGCCCAAACACAACGGCATCACCTACTTCCTGCTCGACATGAACAGCGAAGGCGTCGAGGTGAAACCGCTACGCGAACTGACCGGCAACGCGATGTTCAACACCGTGTTCATCGACGACGTGTTCGTCCCCGACGACCTGGTGCTCGGCGAGGTCAACCGCGGCTGGGAGGTCAGCCGCAACACCCTGACCAACGAGCGGGTGTCGATCGGCAGCAGTGAGCCGCCGTTCTTGGCCACGCTCGACGGTTTCGTCGAATTCATCCGCGACGGGCACTTCGACCAGGTCGGACAGAACAAAGCCGGCCAGCTGATCGCCGAAGGCCACGCCGCCAAACTGCTGAATCTTCGTTCGACGCTGCTGACGCTCGCCGGCGGCGACGCCATGCCGTCGGCCGCAATCTCCAAGCTGCTGTCGATGAAGACCGGTCAAGGGTACGCGGAGTTCGCGGTGTCGTCGTTCGGCACCGACGGCGTGCTCGCGGAACCGGGGTCGCTCGAGCTCAAATGGGCGGAATACCTGCTGGGCAGCCGCGCCACGACGATCTACGGCGGCACGTCGGAGGTCCAGCTCAACATCATCGCCGAACGGCTGCTCGGGTTGCCGCGCGATCCGTAACCAGCTGAAGTGTTTGGCGAGTCGGTGGACGGGAACATTGGGCGATCAGCGTCCGTTGAGTGCTCTGCAGTACCCGCCGACAACCTAAGAGGCAGCCATCATGACCGTTGACTACGACGCCCCTCGCCGTAAGCAAGACGACCTGGAATCCGACTCGCTCGACGAACTGCCAGTGGGGCGTGCCGACGCCCGCACGACGGTTCTCGACCTCGAGGATTCCGACCCGATCGACTCCATCGACCTGCCCGGCGCCGACCTCTCCGGTGAAGAGCTCACCGTGCGGGTCGTCCCCAAGCAGGCCGACGAGTTCACCTGCAGCAGCTGTTTCCTCGTGTTCCACCGCAGCCGGCTGGCTCGCGACACGAACGGAACGACGATCTGCGCCGACTGCGCCTGACGTGACGGGGCGGCGCCGGCCAGTGTCGGTTCGCTCAGCGCGGCGATCGGGCGTATATCGGTCACCAAAGGTTCGTGGTCAGGTCCGTGCCCGACCACCCGGCCGGTCAGTACCCACGGGAACCGGCCGGGTTCGTGTCATTGCGCGTACTGCCTGATGCGCCGGGCGATCCAGTCCTGCGCGGGCCGTGGCCATCACGGCTCCGGCGCGATGGCGCTGACCGACAGACCCGGCATCAGCACTTCGGCCTCGTAATCGCAGTCGCGGCCTGGTGTTGGCCGGTGCCGGGTCCGCTGAATACCGCAGGTAGACGTCGGGCTGTCGGATCACCAGATCCACGAGTTCGTCGAGTGAGTCGATCGGCAGCGGCTTCGGCGCAGTGTGCATCGTCATGGCGCCTCCACTCCGAAGTGATCCAAAAGTGGTGCGTTCATGATCTTTTCCTTCGGCGAGACGTTGCCCGGAGCCCGCCGCTCACCGGTGGACCAACCGCTCAAACATTCACCCAGTCTCAAACACTCACCCAGTGGGGTTTGCGCCGTGGGCTGCGGGGTAGTGCGGCCGCATCCACCCCAACGTAGGAAACCCAACGTAGAAAACCCAACGTAGAAAAGGAGACGACATGGCCACCGGAGAGACCGGCTTCGACGACGTGACATTTGACCTGATCTCGGTTCAGTACCACTCGCTCAAGGCCGGACACGACTACGGGCAGTACGTTCGCGACGCCCGCAACGCCGGACTCGACGACGTCGCGTCGTTCTTCGAACAGGTGATGTCCGAGGATTCCGAGCGTGCCCGGCGTTGCCATCAGTTCCTGGGCCGACTACAGGGATCGAAGGCAGCGGGGCCGGCCACCAACTGACTCACCCGGTCGACAACCGGAGTGCCGACAGCGCCCCACTGAGGCCGTCGAGTGTGGCGCTGTCGGGCAGTTCGGCGCGGTCAAGCCACGGGATGTCGGGGGCTCGCGGAGCGCGGCCGCCGAGGATCCCACCCACGATCGCCGCGGTGGTGTCGGTGTCGCCGCCCAGGGACACCGCATAGCGCAGTGCGTCGGCGGTCGGCAGTCGGCGCGTGAGGGCGTGCCGAACCGCGTGCACCACGGCGGCCACCGCATCGACGGCCTCCAGCGACACCCCGTTCACGCCCGGCCGCCACCGGCCCTCGACGGCGGCTCGTACGGGCCTCAGGTCCACCAGGGTGTATTTCCTGGTGGCCCAATCAATCTCGATGTCGGCCGCATCCAACGGTGACGCGCCGTCGACTGCCGCCGACGCCATGGCCGACGCGATGCACGCGACGGCGACGGCCGGCGCGGCGCCGTGGGTGGTTTGCGACAGGCCCGTGGTGACCGTGCGGCGCAGATCGTCGTCGGCGATCGCCCACCCGATCGGCAGCACACGCATCGCGGCACCGTTCGTGTCACCGGACTCGGCGCGCAGCGCCCCGCCGGCACGGAAACGCTCGACCGCCGCGGAGGTGCTGGGCCCGATCCCGCGAATGTGTGGTGCGGCGGCGGCCAGACGGGTCAGGAAGTCCGCCTCGTCCACCACCGGCCCGCGATCGCGCAGGTACTCGGCGACCAGCAGGGTCAACGCAGTGTCGTCAGAGGTGGCGCCGGGCGGCCAGTCCCCACGGCGCGGCAGTTCGTCGATGCCGGTGCGGGGAACCTCCGCGCAACCCTCCCACGGCACGCCGGCCGCATCCCCCGCCGCGTAGGACACCAGTGCTGCCCGGATCCGGGACTGTATCGCTGCGATCCCCACCTGTGGCTCCCTTCGCCGATGCCTCATCGCCGTTTCCCCGCGTGAGCGCCGGGAAACCGGTGCCCATGACCAATGATGTGGAGAAGCGGTGGCGCAACCCGCAGATGTTGCGCGCGGCCGTCAAGTACGTCATCGCGGTGGTCGCGGTCGCAGGGCTCTGCTTCGCGTTCTACGCGATCTCCGCCGACCATTCGCTCGTCGCCGCGGTCCTCGTCCCCCTGGTGTTCTTCGCCGGTGGTCTCGGCGCCTTCATCCAGCGCTGCTTCTGGGCGGTGGCGTGCTTCAACAAAGGGTGCCGACGGATAACGGCGGATCGCTATTGCGCCTTCGCTTGGCCGCCGCCCGAGTGGTCCACGAACATTTCGCGCAGTTGGCGTTTGAGGATCTTCCCGGTCGGGTTGCGGGGTAGCTCGTCGATGAACAGCACCTCGCGGGGCACCTTGTACCGCGCCAGGTGTTCCTTGACGTAGCGCTTGATGCCCTCCTCGTCGACCGACGCGTTCTCGGCCTTCACGACAAACGCCCGCAGCCGGTGGCCCCACTCCCTGTCCTCGACACCGAGCGCGGTGGCCTCCACCACCTCCGGGTGGCCGCTGATGAGGTCCTCCACCTCGGCGGGGAACACGTTCTCGCCGCCGGAGACGATCATCTCGTCGTCGCGGCCGGAGACGTAGAGCAATCCGTGCTCGTCGAAGTATCCGACGTCACCCGAAGACATCAACCCGTCGATGATCTGCTTGTGGCCGCCGCCGGTGTAGCCCTCGAACGGGAAGGTGGTCCCGACGAATATGCGGCCCACCTCACCGCGAGGCACCTCCTTGCCGTTCTCGTCGAACAGCTTGACGCGCACACCCTTGACGACTGGGCCCACCGTCGCCGGGTTCTTCTGCAGATCCTGCGGGCGGGCGATGCTGGCCAATGCGATCTCGGTCGAGCCGTACAGGTTGTAGACGACCGGGCCCAGGTACTTCGTCGCCCTGACCGCCAGTTCGGACCCCAACTGCGAACCCGAGACGAACACGATCCGCAGCGACGACAGATCCGGTTTGCTGTCCATCTTCTCGATGTGGTCGAGGATCCGCGACAGCATGACCGGCACGACCACGATCGCAGACGCCCTGTGCTTCTCGATGTCAGCGAGCACGGTGGCCGGTTTGAACCTGCGCCGCAGCACAAGTGTCGACCCGAGTACGAGGCCGATCGTGGCGTGCAGGTAGCCCAGCGCGTGGAACATCGGTGCGGGAAGCACGGTCACCTCACCGGATTTGAACGGGACATGCGACAGCACGCCACCGATCGGCGCCAGCGACAGCGGCGGTTTCCGTTTGGCACCCTTTGGCGTACCGGTGGTGCCACTGGTGAGGATGACGACCGACGAATGTCTGGCCGCCTTCGGCGCGGGTGTCTTGTCCCCTTTCGCGACGATGTCGGCGAGCGTCTCGGCGTCACTCTCCGACGGCTCGTCACTGTCGGGGTTGGTGCCGAGCGCCCGCAGGTACCCGCATTCGGGCTGTGCCCGCGACACCGCCTTGGAGTACTCGTCGTCGTGGATGATCAGTTTGGCGCCCTCGCGTTCGGACACCTCCTTGATCTGCGGGCCGGAGAACTCGCTGTTGAGCAGGATGATCCGCGCGCCCGTGCGGGCGGCGCCGTACACGGCGACCAGGAACCAGCGGTGGTTGCGCGCAAGGATGGCCACACCGTCGCCACCCTTGATTCCCTTGGCCAGCAGTGCGTGCGCGACGGCGTGCGCGGCCTGGTCGAGTTCGGCGTACGTCATCTCTCCTTCGTCGTCGATGACGGCACGACGCGCCGGGGTGCGACGGGCATTGAGCGCAGGGATCATCCCGAATTCACCCCAGCGGCGCATGTCGGCGACGACCGCAACCACGTTCTGTGGCGGCTCCAACTGTAATGCGCCTGCCTCCATCATCTTCCGGGCGTAGTGCAATTCGGCGGCGCCACGGTCCAGATACAGCTTGGTCTTTGTGGCAACCTGCGACGTCTTTGTGGCAACCTGCGACGTCTTTGTGGCAACCTGCGACGGAAGTTCAGTGAGGTTCGGCATGACACCACAATATGTGACCTATGTCATGTGACCTAGGTCGCAGCCGAGACGGGGACCAAACAGTCCCTACCATGGCTGACATGGCCGGATCCCGGGCGCCGGGTTTGACGCTGGACATCGCCGGTCGCTCGCTGAGCGTGACCCACCCCGACAAAGTCGTCTTCGAGGCGCACGACGGCCTGCCGGCGATCACCAAACTGGACCTGATCGAGTACTACCTCGCCGTGGCCGACGGCGCCCTGCGCGGTGTCGCAGACCGGCCGATGATCCTCAAACGCTTCGTCAAAGGAATCACCGAGGAGGCGGTGTTCCAGAAGCGCGCGCCGGCCAAGCGCCCACATTATGTCGATGTCGCGGAGTTGAAGTACGCGTCGGGCACCTCGGCGAAGGAGGCGGTGATCCATGACGCCGCGGGGCTGGCATGGGCGGTCAACATCGGCTGCGTCGACCTGAACCCGCACCCGACCCGCGCGGGCGACCTCGCCCATCCCGACGAACTACGGGTGGACCTCGATCCGATGCCCGGTGTCAACTGGGAGCAGATCGTCAGCGTTGCGTTGGTGGCGCGCGACGTGCTCGAGGACCACGGGCTCACGGCATGGCCCAAGACGTCGGGTTCGCGCGGCTTCCACATCTATGCCCGCATCGAACCGCGCTGGCCGTTCACGTTCGTCCGACTGGCCGCCCAGACGGTGGCGCGCGAGGTGGAGCGGCGCGCACCTGATCTGGCGACCAGCCGATGGTGGAAGGAGGAACGGGAAGGGGTGTTCGTCGACTTCAACCAGAACGCGTTCGACCGCACCGTCGCGTCGGCGTATTCGGTGCGCGCTACCCCCGACGCCCGGGTGTCCACACCGCTGCGCTGGGAGGAGGTGCCGGGATGCCGCCCGGAGGCGTTCACCGTCGCAACCGTGCCCGCCCGTTACGCCGAGACGGGTGATCCGTGGGAGTCGATGGACGACCATCCCGGCCGGTTGGACGCGCTGCTCGGACTCGCCGACCGGTTGGGGCCGGCGGAGAAGGCGCCCCGTGGCGCCAAACGCCCGGGCGGTGGCGGCACGGGCCGGCGACAGTCGGTGATGCCGCTCATCGAGATCGCCCGCACCAAAACCAAGGACGAGGCGCTGGCCGCGCTCGACATGTGGCGCCGGCGCCACCCGGCCGCGGCGGACCGCCTGCAGCCACCCGACGTGCTGGTCGACGGAATGCGCGGTCCGAGTTCCATCTGGTACCGGATCCGGATCAATCTCCAGCACGTTCCCGAGGAACAGCGTCCACCGCAGGAACCCCTACTGGCCGATTACAGCCCCTGGGAGAACTACACCGGGCCGCAGTCCGCCTCGCCGTGACGGCACCAGGCGGACACCGACCGATAACGATCGCATCACGACTCTCGCAAATAGCAACTCTTACCAAAGTATTAGCGGTAGCTCCCAGCCGCCTTAAATTCACCGCATAGCTTTGGGGTCACGTTGAGGTGGCAAAACAACGAAGCCATTGCAGCGAAACGCCGACGGGAGTCCGCTCATGACACTCACGAGCACATCCACTGGTTCGCACCCCGCCTTTCACTACGGCAACCCGTCGTTCGACCGCGACCGCGTCCGGATGCGGGCTCGTTGCCGTCAACTCGCAACGGTGGTCTCGATCACGGGCGACATCGACGGCGACAACCTGTCGTGCGTCGCGGAGTACGCAAGGCGCTTCGTCCTTGCCGAGAAGCCGTTCATCCTCGATCTCAGTAGTGTGAGTTCCTTTGGTGCAGAAGGCCTCTCACTGTTCTATGAAATCGACGGCCGGTGCGCCGATGCCGACGTCGAATGGTCGGTCATCGGGAGCCAGCCGGTTCTGCAGGTGCTGCGCGCCTCGGGCACTCTCGACGACATGCCGGTGACTGCATCGGTTCCGGAGGCTTTGCATCATTTCGGCGAAGGCATCCTCGCGCGGCGCCGCCTGCTCCCCCTCTTGACCAAGACAGCCTGACACCGAAAGGAACACCACATGCTCATCGACGTTCGTTGGCTGACATTCCTGCTCAAGCGCAGGCACCACATCCACCACGTGGATTCTGCCGCCTGACCCGACATCTTCCCGCCCGCGCCGCCGCCCGGTGACAACCGTGACGGCAGCGCGGGCCACGAGACTCCTCTGTCAGACAACTCCTCTGTCAGACAACGGGACATCCGCGCATACCCTGGGTTCTGCACCATAAGCGGCTGACTAACCGGCGGACTGCGCCATGCCGTTGCCCTTGATCCAGCGCCACTGGCCAGGCGTCCACTCGCCGGCGTCCGGCAGCCTGTCGCGGACCGCGGACACCACCCCCGGCCACCATTGCGGGTGGTAGTCGTCACCCGACAACCAGCCACCGGAACGGACTTTCGGCACCCACGCCGCAATGTCGGCGCACACGCTCTCATAGTCGTGCCGGGCATCGATGTGTACCCACGCCAGGGATTCGTCGTCGAACATCCGAGCCGCCGACACCGAGTCGGTGATCAGTAGAGTAACGGTGTCCGCGAAGCCACAGGCGATGACGTTGCGGTGCAGCAGCCCCGCGAACGTGCCTCCGCCGAATTCGACGGCGGGCCCGTGCGCGTTGATCTCACCGGTGCCCTCCGGACCGCTCCCCCGGCAGGTGTCGACGCCGACCACGTCGATCCGCCGACCAGACTGTTGCACCACCTCGGCCAGCGAGCAGAGGCTCCGGCCGAGATAGCTTCCCACCTCGACGAAACGGGGGGCGACGAAACTGGGGCCGTCGGTAAAGTGCGCGACGGCTTCCTCCTGGGCCTGCCGCCAGCCGAACCAGCCCGGAATGTCCTCCCACCGTCGGACGGGAGCGTCGAAGGAGGGCGGCGCCATGGTCACACCGGCCAAGCCTCGCGGCGGTGCGCCGCGTCGAAGAACATCCACTCATACCTCGACGTCGTGACGAAGTGAGCGCGGGCGACAGATTCCTCCACCGGTGTCAGCGTCGGACCCGTGCGATCGGTGAGTTCGACGACCTGCGCGACGGTGGCGGCGAACTCCTCACCCCCGTAACTGTCGATCCATCGTTGATAGCGGGCGTCGGGGGAGCCACGGCCGATCAACTCCTCACCCACCCGCGCATAGATCCAGTAGCACGGCAGGACCGCGGCGAGGCCGTCGGCGAAGCTGCCGCCGCAGACCGTGGCGAGCAGGTAGCTGGTATAGGCGCGGGTGGTGGGTGCCACCGGCACGCAATCCAATTCCGCAGCGTCCAAGCCCAGTTCGGGCAGCAGCGTGTGGTGCAACGACAACTCCACATCGAGGATGTCGGCGGCGTGGCGGGCGAACATCGCGGTCTGGGCCAGGGTCGGCGCCTTGGCGCCGACCGCCGCTAGCGCCCGCGCGTAGTCGCGCAGATAGTGGACGTCCTGGGCGACGTAGTGCGCGAAGGCCCCGGATTCCAGCGTGCCGTCGGTCAGGCCGGATATGAAGGGATGGGCCATGATCGCCGAGAAGATCGGCTCGATCTCGTTCCACAGCCGCAGCGACCAGGTATTCGTCGACTCCTCAGGCGTGTCCATCGCGGTCAACTTATCAGCAGCATGCGCTCCGGTCGTCGGGCCGGAAAGCCCGTCCGGGGTGTGGTCAACCGCCCCAACGTAGGAATTCCTGCGTGCACCATGGTCCATTCGCCGTGTACGGCGGTGCACCTTAGGGTCGTCACATGAATCGCCTCGATCGCTTCTTCGAGATCTCGGCACGCGGGTCCACACTCGGCGCCGAGGTCCGCGGCGGCCTCGTCACGTTCATCGCGATGGCCTACATCATCGTGCTCAACCCGATCATCCTGTCGAGTCCGGCCGACGTCGAGGGCAACTCACTGCAGTTCGCGCAGGTGTCGGCGACGACGGCGCTCGCTGCGGGTGTCATGACGATCGTGTTCGGTCTGATCGCGCGGCTGCCGTTCGCCTTCGCCGCCGGGTTGGGCATCAACTCCTTCCTGGCCACGACGGTGGTCGGTGAGGTCACGTGGCCCGAGGCGATGGGCCTGGTCGTCATCAACGGCTTCATCATCGTGCTGCTGGCGGTGAGCGGGCTGCGCAGACTGGTGTTCGACGCGGTGCCAATGCAGCTGAAGCTGGCCATCACCGCGGGCATCGGGTTGTTCATCCTGTTCATCGGTCTCGTCGACGCCGGATTCGTCAGCTCCACCGGATTGGCCTCGCCGCCGGTCGGTTTGGGTGCCGGCGGAATGGGCTCGATCAGCACCGTTCCGACGGTCGCCTTCGTGGTCACGCTGCTGCTCACCGGTGTGCTGGTGGCCCGGCGGGTCCGCGGCGGCATCCTGATCGGGCTGGTGGCCGGCACCGTCGTCGCGGTCGTCGTCGAGGCGATCTGGGATCTGGGGTCGGCTCAGGACAGGGCCGGGGGCTGGAGCTTGTCGGTGCCACAGTTTTCAGGTTCGCCGTTCGCATTCCCGGACCTCTCGCTGGTCGGCGAGTTCAGCCTGACCGGAAGCTTCTCCCGGATCGGAATCCTCGCGGCGGTGATGCTCGTATTCACGCTCGTTTTCGCGAACTTCTTCGACGCCATGGGCACCTTCACCGGGCTGTCGCGAGAGGCGGGCCTCTCCGACGAGAAGGGCACGTTCCCGCGGTTGCGCTCGGCGCTGATCGTCGAGGGTGCGGGCGCCGCGGTCGGCGGTGCGTCCTCGGCATCGTCCAACACGGTGTTCATCGAATCCGGTGCCGGCATCGAGGAGGGCGCGCGAACCGGGCTGGCGAACCTCGTCACCGGTGCTTTGTTCCTCGCGGCGATGTTTGTCTCCCCGCTGGCGTCGATCGTGCCGACCGAGGTGGCCGCGGCCGCCCTGGTCGTCGTCGGAGCGCTGATGGTGTCGCAAGTGCGGCACATCGAGCTGTCGGAGTTCTCAGTGGTGTTGCCGGTCGTCCTCACCGTGGCCACGATGCCGTTCACGTACTCCATCGCCAACGGGATCGGCGTCGGCTTCATCTCGTGGGTGGTGGTTCGCTCCGGCGCCGGTAAGGCCCGCGAGATCAGCCCGCTGCTGTGGATCGTCGCCGCCGGCTTTGTCGTCTACTTCGCCCGCAGCTGGATCGAGAACCTGATGGCCGTCTGAGCGGCCGGCTTGGAATGTCACCGCCACATGCTGGAAGCCCTTGACCCGCTCGGCTTTCGCCTTGCGGGCGTAGGTGCGGCGATCGGCGGGGGTAAGCCTCACCGAATCGGTGAACGGGGTGAGCAGGGCGCGCGGGTAGAGCCGGTCCACCCACACCACGTTGAGCTCCGCGCACAGCACCAGGCTGACCGAGACGAGGTAGAGGAATGCCAGCAGCCCCAGGACCAGCCCGAAAACGGTGTTGGTGGCACTGGCCGAACTGACCATCCGCGCGACGTAGCCGGCGCCGAACCACTGCAGGAACTGCCAGACCAACGCCCCGGCGAGGGCGCCTGGCAGCACCTGGCGGTAGGTCAGCTCGCGGCTCGTCGTCGTTCGGAACGCCACCAACAGAATGCCGGTGTTGATCGCGACGGTCACCACCAGGACGCCGGCCGTGCCGAGCACACCCAGATCGTCGACGGCCCGCCCCACGGCGGACAGCACGGTCGCCGCGATCGCCGCCGAGCCCAGCACCAGCAGGAGCAGCAGGCTGCGAATGCGCGAACGGATCGGATCCGGGCGGACGTTGCGGGGCACCGCCCACACCGAGTTCATCGCGTTCTGAACCGCCTGCCCGACACCGGACCCGCCGTAGAGCGCGCCCAGGATGCCGACCACCACGGCGACTGCGCCACCGCTGAGCTGCTCGGGTTGTGCCAGCTGCTCGCCGATGAGTGGGAACTGGCTGACGGTCGACTCCACGATCTGGCGCTGCAGATCCGGTCGGCCGACGAGGACCACCCCCAGGGCGGTGGTCAGCAGAAGCAGCAACGGGAACAACGAAACGAACGCGTAGTAGGTGATCAGCGCCGCGAGGTAACCGCCCTGGTCGTCGACGTACTTGTAGATCACCGCGATGACGTAGCCCATGGCGCGGCTGCGCTGTTGCAGCCTGTCGAGCCAACCGATCATCCCCGCCACCTTTCACGCAATGCGCCCGGGCATACCCCCGCCCAACGGTGAAAACACTCGAGGCGTCCGCGAACCGCCTAGCCGTCGGTGAACTGGGCGGCTTCCACGGTGGCCAATTGGTCGATGCCGCTGATCCGCAGCACCGGGATCAAGTACGGGTTGGCGACCAGACGCATCTGCGGCACCTGGTCGGCGTGCACGGACAGGGCGCCGATCGCGGCGCTGTCCAGGTATTCGACCGCGCTCAGATCCACCGTCACCGTTGCACCGACGCCGTCGGCCGCCGCGATCACCGTGGTCAGTGCCCGAGTGAAGGTGTCGACGTTGCTCAAATCGATCTCGCCGGAAGCGACCAGCAGCGGTGTGCCGTCCGCGTGGCGGTCGGCGTTGACGGTGAGCGGCGTGACCATCAGATGATCCTCGCGTCGAGGTGGACCGCGGTGCCGTCGTCTCCAGGATCGATCGACACGTCGTCCATCAGGCCCTCCATCAGGGCGACACCGCGGCCGCGGCGGCTGTCGACCTCAGTACGCGGCGTCTTCCACGAGCCCGTGTCGAGCACCGACACCTGCAGCCGGTCGACCAGCGCAGTCGCCCGCAGGGTGACGAATCCGTCGGGCCGGTCGCGGTGCCCGTGCTCGATCGCGTTCGCGACCGCCTCACCAGCCGCGATCAGCACGTTCATCACCTGGTCCGGTCCCACGCCGGCCTGTGTCAGCCAAGACCGGAGTGCGGTGCGGGAACTCGCGAGGTACTCGTTGCGCGCCGGGAAAACCATGTCGAGCGGGGCGGGTTGGCGGTAGAGCAGCAGCGCGACGTCGTCCTGGTAACCGTCGTCGGGTGCGAGGCGGGACATCAGCTGGTCGGCGACCGCGTCGAGGGCGTCGGATCGCCCTTCGGCGACCAGGGCCGCGGCGCGGCCGATGCCGGTCTCCAACGAGGCACGACGCCGCTCCACCAGCCCGTCGGTGTAGAGGAGCAGCGTGGTCCGCGCCGACAGCGTCACCCGGGCTTCCGGCCGGTCCTGGTGCGATCGCAGCGCCAGCGCGAAGCCGCGGGCATCGTCGAGCAGGCGGATGCCGCCGTCCGAGCCGACGAGTACGGGTGGCGGGTGACCGGCGCTGGAGTACACCAGCTCACCGGTATGAGGTGACAGCACGGCACACCACACGGTCGTGAAGCGTGCCCCCGGCAGCCGTGCCGCGAATCGGTCGAGGCTGGCCAGCGCGGCTCCGGGGCTCGGCTGGTCGAGCAGCAGCGCCCGACACGCGCTGCGCAGTTGGCCCATGACCGTGGCCGCCTCCAGGTCATGCCCGACACAGTCGCCCACGACGAGCCCGATGCATCCGCCGCCGAGGTCCACCACGTCGTACCAGTCGCCGCCGACCTGGAGGGGCCGAGACGCCGGGTGGTAACGGACCGCGAAGCCGCCGGGCAGGTTGGCCGGGCCCAGGATGGCGTGCTGCAGGGTCAGCGCGGTTTCCCGCTGCTGGTCGAGCCGGTGCACCCGCTGCAGCCCCTGGCCGAGGCGGCCGGCGAGAACGGTGAGCAGCGTGTGGTCCTCCGAGGTGAACGGGCGTTGTTCGAGCAGTTCGATCCACAGGACGAGCACGCCACGGGGATGTTGGAGGGTGATACCCGCCGTGCCGTACTCCTCGGTATCCGCGGTGAGCACGTCGGCGCTGCGCAGCGCCGTGATCGCAGCACGCTGCCGTTTCGCAAGATCCGACCACTGCACGGGTTCGCCGGCGCAGATCACGTCCGGGGCGGTGTCCCTTTCCACGCCGGGGAAGGTCACCGCCAGCACGCGCCGCGCCTGCCACAGCCGGTGCAGTTCCCCGACAGCGGCGCGCAGTGCCCCGTCGAGGGTGTCGGCTTCCGCCAGTTGGACGTTGAGCGCTGCCAACGCCGTCTCCCGCTGGACCCGGTAGTGCTCGGCGGTGACGTCCCGGAACGTGCCGACCGTGACGTGGGCGCCGGTGTCGGGATCACGGGCGGGGTTGATACTCGCGCTGACCCACAGCCGGTGCCCGTCGCGGTGCACGACCGGGAGGGTGAAGTCCCCGCAACTCTCACCCAGCACGCCACCGAAGACCTGGCTGGCCTGCCGGTAGCCGTCGGGATCGGTCTCCGGGTCGGGCCACCACGGCTGCACCGGCTCGTACGGCAGGCCTTCGGGCCCGTAGCCGAGGATGTCGGTGAACGCGGTGTTGGTCTCGACGATCGCCCCGTGTTCGTCACAGACGAAGAACGCCTCCTGCAGCGAGTCGATCAGCGCGGTACGCCAGCGGCTGTGGTGGCTGCGTAACCGCGCCAGCGCCACGTTGGCACGTACCCGAGCCATGAAGTCTGCTGCGACAAAGGGTTTCACCAGGTAGTCGTCGGCGCCGGCCTGAAGTCCCTCGATCGAGGACTCCTGCCCCGCCCGCGCCGACAACAGCAACACCGGAAGCGCGGCGGTGCGGGATTCCGACCGCAGCGCCGCCAGCAGCTCCAGCCCGTCGAGGCCGGGCATCATGACGTCGCTGACCACGAGGTCGGGCAGGTTCGCCCGGATGGACTCCAGCGCCTGACTGCCGTCGGACACCGCGGTGACCTGGTAGCCGGCACCTTGCAGCAGACCGGTGAGGTAGGACCGCATGTCGGCGTTGTCGTCGGCGACCAGGATCCGGGCCGGCACGGCAGTTCCGCCGGCCGACGGCACCGTCGCGGTGACCGCTTGCCCACCGTGCGGTTCGGTGTCCGACGCCGGTACCCAGCGCAGCGCCTCCTGCAGGTAGGGGTCTGCCGTGGTGGAGACGCCGGAGCTTCGCCCTGGCGGCGCGATGTCCTCCGACGAGAGATGCCCTGCACCGAACGGTATCCGGATGGTAAAGGTGGTGCCGCGACCCTCCTCGCTCTCGGCACTGATGGCGCCTCCGTGCAGGCCGATCAATTCCTTGACCAGTGCCAGGCCGATGCCGCTGCCCTCGGTCGAGCGGGCGTAACCCGACTCGACCCGATGGAACCGTTCGAACAGCCGGGGCATCTCCTCGGCGGCGATCCCCACTCCGGTGTCAGCCACGGTGACCACCGCGCCGCCGTCGTCGTGGGTGACCCGCACCGTGACGGCGCCGTCGAGGGTGAACTTCAGGGCGTTGGAGAGAAGGTTGAGCACCACCTTCTCCCACATGTCGCGGTCCACGTAGACCGGTTCGGTCAGCGGAGGGCAGTCGACGGCGAACTCCAGCCCCGCCCGTTCGACGGCGGAGCGGAACACGCTCGCCAGCTCGGCAGTGACGGTGGCCAGGTCGACGGGTTCGAACCTGGCCTTCATGCGGCCGGCCTGGATGCGCGAGAAGTCGAGCAATGTGTTGACCAACTTCGCCAGCCGTAACCCGTTGCGGTGCACCAACTCGAGCTCTTCACGCGTCCCCGCGTCGAGGTGGGCGTTGCGGCGCAGCTCGGCCAGCGGCCCGAGGATCAACGTGAGCGGTGTGCGAAACTCATGACTGATGTTGGAGAAGAAAGTGGTCTTGGCCAGGTCCAGCTCGGCCAGCTCCTCGGCACGCCGCTGCTGGGCCCGGTAGCTTCGGGCGCTGCCGATCCCTGCCGCGATGTGCCCGGCGACCAGCTCGACGAACCCACGGTAGGGCCCGTCCAGGCGACGGTGACAGTTCAGCGCCGCCACCAGGAGCCCGACCGGCTCCGCACCCTGCTGCAGCAGCGGGACCACCAGCGCCTGCGCGGGCGGGTCGGGCCAGACCCCGCGCGGCAGGTTCAGCGACTGGCCGTCGACGTCGATCAGTACGGTCTCCGCGTTGGCGGGCAGCTTCACCGGCCACACCGACATTCCGTCGGCCGACAGCACCTCCGGTGCCGCCGGATGTCCCGACGCGATCCCACTGGTCGCGGCGAGGTGCGCGTCACCGTCGTCGCTGAACAGATAGATGAGCGTGAACGGCAGGTCCTGGAGGTTGCGGCCGAGCTGCTCAACGGCGAAGTCCAGCATCTGCCGTTCGGTGCGGACGACACTCGGGTCAGAGCCCAGGTCGCGCAGCGTCGCCATCCGGCGCTCGGCGATCACTCGCTCGGTGTCTTCGCTGACCACGCACAGCATGCCGACGACCTGACCATCGTCGTCACGCAGCGGGCTGTAGGAGAAGGTGTGGTAGGTCTCCTCGGAGTAACCGGACCGTTCCAGGAAGAGCGGCAGCGCCGAATCCCAGGTGGCGCGGCCGGTCGACATCACGGAGTCGATTCGAGGACCGATGTCGGGCCAGATCTCCGCCCAGACCTCGCTGGCCGGCCGGCCCAACGCCCATGGGTACTTGCGGCCCAACGTGTCCCGGCGGTATGCGGCATTGCAGAAGAAGGTCAGTTCCGGACCCCACGCCATCCACATCGGGAACCGGGAGGACAGCAGGATGTTGACGGCGGTGCGCAGGCTCTGCGGCCAGGTGGCTGGCGGACCGAGTGCGGTGGCCTCCCAGTGGACCGAGGCAAGGTGTCGCCCGACGTCGGCGTCCGCGCCGAACAGTGAACCTGGAGGGGAGGTCAACGAAGCGTCCCCGACTTCCTCAACGCCCAACCGACATCCTCTCAGTGCCGCGGACCGACCCGCGAAGGCGTCGATCCGCCAAGCCGCACGGCCGCGCCCGACGTGACCTCGCCTCAGGGTCGAACGCCGCGGTCGCGGCGCCGTATGTCCCGGAGTCATCCGTGAAGTGCAGGCTGCCCAAAGCGGAGTGAAGTGAAACCTGATTGCCCTCCGCAGCGGACTACCGTCCCGGGGCAGCCCACGGGCGCGGCCCGACGCTTCCCCGAACACTCAATTCTTCGCGCCGAGCGTACGGTTGTTGCACGCATCGCCCGAGTAGCGCGTCAACAACCGTACTTTCGGCGCACGAGGAGAATCATGACGCTCACCAACGAGACCACCCTGCCCAACGGCCTGTCGATCGACGAGGCCCGGGCCCAAGCCGCCCGCGCCTACGAACTCGACCGCGCGCATGTCTTCCACTCCTGGTCGGCGCAGGCCGAGGTTTCGCCGATGACGATCACCGCTGCGCAGGGCAGCTACCTCTGGGACGGCGAGGGCCGGCGCCTGCTGGACTTCTCCTGCCAACTGGTCAACACCAACATCGGCCATCAACACCCGAAGGTCGTCACCGCCATCCAAGCGCAGGCCGCCAAGTTGTGCACCGTCGCGCCGCAGCATGCCAACGACGCCCGTTCGGAGGCCGCCCGGCTGATCGCCGAACGCACGCCCGGTGAGCTGAACCGGATCTTCTTCACCAACGGCGGCGCCGATGCCGTCGAACACGCGGTGCGGATGGCGCGGCTGCACACCGGTCGCTACAAGGTGCTGAGCCGCTACCGCGCCTACCACGGCGGCACCGAGACGGCGATCAACCTAACCGGCGACCCCCGCCGGTGGCCCAACGACCACGGCAACGCCGGCGTCGTGCACTTCTTCGGCCCATTCCTGTACCGGTCCCGGTTTCACGCCACCACAGAGGCCGAGGAGTCCGAGCGCGCGCTGGGCTACCTCGACGAGCTCGTCCGGCTCGAGGGCCCGACCACCATCGCCGCGATCATCCTGGAGTCGATCCCCGGCACCGCGGGCATCATGGTGCCGCCGCCCGGCTACCTGGCCGGCGTCCGCGAGATTTGCGACCGCTACGGCATCGTGATGATCGCCGACGAGGTGATGGCCGGCTTCGGCCGGAGCGGTAAGTGGTTCTCGGTCGACCACTTCGGCGTCACCCCCGATCTGCTGACCTTCGCCAAGGGCGTCAACTCCGGATACGTACCCCTCGGCGGCGTGGCGATCTGCCCTGCCGTCGCCGAGACATTCGCGCATCGCCCCTACCCCGGCGGGCTCACCTACTCCGGGCACCCGCTCGCGACGGCGGCGGCGGTCGCCACCATCACCGCGATGGAGGACGAGGACATCGTCGGCAACGCCGCCCGGATCGGTACCGAGGTGCTCGGTCCCGGCCTCGCCGACCTCGCGGCCCGCCATCCCAGCGTCGGGGAGATCCGCGGCACCGGTGTCTTCTGGGCCATCGAACTGGTCGCGAACCCGCAGACCCGGGAACCGCTGGCACCCTACGGCTCGAGCAGTGCGGCGATGAACGCCGTGGTGGCTGCCTGCAAGGAAAACGGTTTGCTGCCGTTCGCTAACTTCAACCGGATCCACGCCGTGCCGCCGTGCACGGTGACCGCCGATGAAGCTCGCGAAGGTCTCGCGATCCTCGACCAGGCCCTCGCCGTCGCCGACTCGCACCTGTAACGGTCGCCGACGACCCCTCACCCGAACGCGCCGGCGCCTCGACATCCGTAGGGTTGGTGTCGAAGACGTCCGGCACATGCGCAACGACGCGCCGTTTCGGCATTGCGGCGGCGTGGAACTATTTCCCGAACGTCGAACCACCGGCAACCAGTTCGTGAAGGGGATGCATGTCTGAGGCGCCAGAGTCGGATTTCGACGACCAGGCCGGGTCGGGCACCGACGATCAGACGAACGAACCCAGCGAGATCACCTACGACGAACATCTGCACCCGGCGCGTCCGCGGTCGTTGCGGTTCCGTCCCCGCGTGAAGTCGCCGTTCACCCGCCGCTCGGTGGCCCAGGACGGCCCGGCGCGCGCGGACAACCCGGCCTACATGTCGTGGCTGCTGTCGCAGTCGATGCTGGCCGACGCCAACGAGATCAGCCAGCAGTTCTCCGGGCAGGGCTCGATGTGGCAGAACCCGTTCGCCACCCCTAGCCCGCGCGGCGCGGTGGAGACCGCGTCGGTGTGGTTCACCGCTTATCCGCTGTCGCTGATCACGCGGCCCGATGAATCGTTCCTCAAGGCGCTCGCCGACGACGACATGTGGAAAGCGTTCGCAGACATCGGTATCGAGGCCATCCACACCGGTCCGGTCAAACGCGCCGGCGGCATCTCCGGGTGGCAGACGACGCCCAGCGTCGACGGCCACTTCGACCGCATCAGCACCGAGATCGATCCGGCGTTCGGCACCGAAGAGGAGTTCCGCAAGATGTGCGGGACGGCCAACTGGTACGGCGGCACCGTCATCGACGACATCGTTCCCGGCCACACCGGCAAGGGATCCGACTTCCGGCTGGCCGAGATGAAGTACGCCGACTACCCGGGCATCTACCACATGGTGGAGGTCGATCCCCGCGACTGGGAGCACCTGCCCCAGGTGCCCCACGGCGCCGACTCCGTCAACATCGACCCGGCCACCGAGGAGTGGCTCGACAAGGCCGGCTACATCATCGGCCGACTGCAGCGGGTGATCTTCTACGCCGAAGGCATCAAGGAGACCAACTGGAGCGTCACCCGGCCGGTGCTCGGCGTCGACGGTGTCGAGCGCCGCTGGGTGTACCTGCACTATTTCAAGGACGGTCAGCCGTCGATCAACTGGCTGGACCCGTCCTTCGCCGGGATGCGGCTCGTGATCGGCGACGCCCTACACTCGCTGGCGGATCTGGGCACCGGCGGACTCCGCTTGGACGCCAACGGGTTTCTCGGCGCCGAGAAGACCACCGCCGAAGACAGCGCCGGTTGGTCGGAGGGCCACCCCCTGTCGGAAGCGGCCAACCACCTGATCGCCAGCATGGTCCGCAAGGTCGGCGGCTTCACCTTCCAGGAACTCAACCTCACCATCGACGACATCCGTGAGATCGGTGAGGCGGGCGCCGACCTGTCCTACGACTTCATCAACCGGCCCGCCTACCACCATGCGCTCGCCACGGCGGACACCGAGTTCCTGCGGCTGACGCTGCGGACCACGCTGCAACTCGGCGTCGAACCGGCATCATTGATCCATGCCCTGCAGAACCACGACGAGTTGACCTACGAACTCGTGCACTGGTCGCACGGCCACCGCGACGACGTCTACACCTACAAGGGACAGGAGATTACCGGGGAGGTGCTCGGCGAGACGATCCGTCAGGACCTCACCGAACACCTCACGGGCGAAAATGCGCCCTACAACCTGGTTTTCACCACCAACGGGATCGCCTGCACCACCGCCACAGTCATCGCCGCCACCCTGGGCATCCAAGATCTGGATCAGATCGAGCCCGATTCGCCCGAACTCGACGAGATCCGCCGCGCACACCTGCTGCTGGCGATGTTCAACGCGCTCCAACCGGGCGTGTTCGCCCTGTCCGGGTGGGATCTGTGCGGCATGCTCACCCTTCCCGCCATCCAGGTCGCCGAACTGCTGCGTGGGGGTGACACGCGCTGGATTCATCGCGCCGCCCACGACCTGATGGGTGTGAATCCCGCTGCCACACAGTCGTCGGCGGGGATGCCGCGAGGACGCAGCCTCTACGGTTCGATCCCCGACCAGCTCGACGACGAGACCAGCTTCCTGCGCCAGCTACAGGCCATCCTGAGGGTGCGATCGCACTACGGCATCGCCACCAGCCGCCAGGTCGACATCCCGGAGGTGTCACACCGGGGGATGCTCGTGCTGGTGCACGAACTGGCCGAACCGGGCCGCTACCAGCTGACCGTGCTGAACTTCGCCAACGAGGAGGTGGCCGGCACCGTGCGCTCCGCGGTGCTGCCCCCCGGGGCCGAGGTCTCGGACATGTTCAGCGCACACGCCTTCGCCACGGTCGACGATCTACACAGTTTCACCGTGGAGATGCCCGCCCACTACGGGATGTCGCTGCTGGTCGAACTCACATCACGGCAGGTCGGATCCTTACCCCGCGCGGAGCACGAGCAGACATGACCGCTGCTGAGCCGAACCACGGGTGTCGACGTTGGCGTTCCAGCGGCTCACCGGTACGGCGGTCAGCCGGTCGCGTTGGGTTTCATCGGCGGGCAGATGCCGTCGGCGTCCGCGGTCAATTCGTAGTGCCACAGCTCGTTGGCGTACACCTGACACAGCCCGAACCGGGGACCGTTGCGCGACATCCACGCTGCGGCGTCCGGTCCGCCGACGTCGACTGCCCGTCCGACCACATGCATCGAGGTCTGCGGCGATGCGACAAACTGCCGGGCGATCTCCACGCTGCCGTAGGTGCGCACCCCGTCCTGGAACAGCCGCTCTTGGAACCCGATCGAACGCCATCCGGAGTTGATCCCAACCTCGACACCGTCCGCGGCCGCCGCCCGGGCGGCCTCCTGCACCGCCGTCAGCAACGCCGGATCGAGTCTGCCGACGATCGGGTTCTCGACGTCGAAGGCGGTCAGCGTTCCCGACTCGGGCAAGTATCCGCCGAACGTGTCCGTGGCCGCCGGACCGACGCCGAACGGTTCGCCAGAGGGCTGGGTCCCGGTAGCCGACGGCCCGACCAGGGTGCCGCCGCCGGGCTCGGCGGGGTCCGCGTGAGAGGGCGCGGCGCCGAACATCACACCACAGGCGCAGCCGAGGGCCACGCTGACCGTCCACACCGTCCGCCGCACACTCACCCCGCCACCATGCCAGCTCCTGGCCGCACCGCGCGACCCCATTACGATCTGTTCCATGCCGCCGGGACCACAGCAGATCGGTGCCGCCCGCTCACCGTCCACGGCGCTGTCCGCTCTCGCCTGCCTCATCGCCACCGCCGCGCTGGTCGTGTCGGTGTGGACGTGGTGGCAGGCCCGCCCGCCGAGGTATGACGAGGCCACGCAGGCGGCCGCCGCGGACGCGGCGTGTGCGGCGTACACCCAGGTGCGCGCGGGAGTCGAGACCAACACGCATCTGGCGCCGCCCGGCGGCGACAGTGACGTCACCGGAGTGCTCGCGGTGGCCGCCAACGCCAGGGTGGCCCTGACGGGCGGCGGCCAGTACCTGCTCGACATCCTGGACCCGGCCACGCCGCCCGAACTCGCCGCCCCGATACGGCAGTTCGGCACGAAGCTGATGCAGTTCGGGACCGCGGCCACCGCGGGCGCCCCGGACGGCGACCCCGGACAGCAGGCCCTCAAGCGTGACCTCGACGTGCTCGACGCCACCATCGACAGGCTCTGCCATTGAGTCACCGCCTGTTGCGGTGGGTGCTGCAATCGCTGCAGCCCAACGTCGAATTGCTCTGTGTCGCAGCGTTGGCCACCGTGGCGACCACCGTGGAGTCCCACACCTTCGATGGGATTCCGCACGACGGGCTCGTCGAGGCAATCGCCGAACTGCTCGAGCGCGACTGACGCGGAGGCGTTTGCGATCACCTTTGCGATCACCTTTGCGATCACCTTTGCGTCGCAAAGCTATTCGGGTTCGTCGTCGCCGTTGCCGTTGCCGTTGCCGTTGCCGTCGCCGTTGCCGTTGCTGAGGTAGCGGTGGGGATGGAAGTGGTGGTTGAGGCGGGGTTGGCCGGTGTCGTGGTGTTTTGGTGGGTTCCAGTGGGTGCGGCCGTTGCCGGGGCGGTGGGTGGTCCAGCCGGTTGGGCTGCCCTGCGTTTTCCGGACTGCGGATTTCGCATCCATTTACGCTGCGAGCTGTGAATTCATGTACTCGATGCGGACCTCGTGCGGTGTCCGATAGCCGAGTGCGGAATGAATTCTGCGTCGATTGTAGAACAATTCGATGTAGCGTGCAATATCTTCCTTCGCCGCCTTCCGGGTCGGGTACACCATGTGGTGGACCCGCTCATTCTTCAAACTCGCGAAAACGATTCCGCGAGCGCATTATCCCAACATACCCCGGTGCGGCCCACCGATTGCCGCAGCCCGAACTCCTTAAGCGTGGCGGAATACTCGGCAGACATATATTGGGTGCCGCGATCGGAATGCATAATGCAATCTTGCTCCAGCTGGTGGTTGCGGGCCGCCATATCCAGCGCGTCGGTGACCAGCTCAGTGCGCATGTGCTCGGCCATGGCATAGCCGATCACCTCTTTGTTGAAGCAGTCGATGACTGTCGCCACATACAGCCAGCCTTCCCACGTCTTGATGTAGGTGATGTCGCCGACGCACTTAACCCCCGGCTTATCGGCGGTGAAATCGCGGGCCACCAGGTCGGCCACCGCCTGCTCGGGCTTACCCGGGATTGTGGTGCGTTTGTACGGTTTCGGTTGCACCGCAACAAGGTTCAGCTCACGCATCAGCTTTCGCACCAACTCTTCCCCGACGTGTTCGCCGGCGCGGACCAACTCGGCGTGGATGCGCCGATACCCATAGGCGCCGTCGAATGAGTCGAACAACGTGGCGATCTTGATCTTGAGTTCCTCCCGGCGCTTCTCGGCCGTACTGGGCGGGCGCGCGGCCCTCGTAATAGCCGCTCTTGGACACGCCCAGCCAGCGGGTCATCTGGGCGACGGTGGGAGCCTCGGCGACGTGCGCGGCGGCGTGCTCCGCGGCGATGAGCGCGTATTTCTCGCTCACCGCTGCTCCCTCGCGAAGTACGCTGCCGCTTTTTTCAGGAAGGCGAGTTCCATCGCCATTTCCCGGTTCTCTCGTTCCAACTCGCGTAGCCGCGCGCGTTCTGACAATTGCAGCGGCGGCTCGTCCCCGGCGCGCTCCTCTCGGTATTTGCGCACCCAATTGCCGACAGTCGTCTCACTCAGCCCATGTTCACGAGCGACCTTAGCGATAGGCTGTTGCCCCTCCACCACGAGTTTGACGACTTCCTCACGAAACTCTGGAGAGAATTTCTGGTATTTCTTCGCCAATTCCCTTCATTCCTTTCCGGCTCGGACCCTATTTGGTCCGCAGTCCGGAAAGTGGGAGGCACGCCAGGTTTTGTCGATCATGAGGTTGGCGGGTTGGCAGGCCAGGGTGAGGTTGTCGATGTCGGTGCGCCCGCCGGTGCGGTAGTCGTGGGCGTGGTGGGCTTGGGTCCAGTAGAACGGCGCGGTGCAGTGCGGGTGGGTGCAGCCTTTGTCTCTGGCGAACAGGGCGAGGCGTTGGGCGGTGGTGGCGGTGCGTTTGGCGCGGCCGAGGTAGAGGATTTCTTCGGTGTGGTCGTCGAACACCGCCAGGTAGTGCCGGGAGGTGGCGGCCATGCGGATCAGGTCGCGGAGGGGCAGGCGGTTGCCGCCGCCGGTGTGGGCCCATCCGGCGGCGCGTTCGAGTTCGCCGAGGGTGGTGCTGGCGACGATGGTGGCGGGCACGCCGGCGACCTGACCGAGCCGGCCTGAGGCCACGGTGTCGCGCAGGACGGTTTTGATGGCGTCGTGGTGGCGTTGGCCGGCGGTGCGGTGGTCGCGGCCGGTGCGGGCGGCGTCGTGGGTGTCGTCGTGGGTGTCGTCGTGGGCGGCATCGTGGGTGTCGTGGTAGGTGTCGTGGTGGGGCAGGTTGGCGCCGGGGGCGGCGTGTTTGGCCAGCACCACATCGAGGAAGGCCCGGAATTCGGGGTCGATCCAGCCGTCGAGGTGGCTCATCCCGTCGGCCTGCTGGCGGCCTACCGTGACGGTGCGGCGGCGTTGTTGGGTGGGGTAGTCGGGTTCGGCGCCGTCCTGGTCGATGTGGGCCAGCAAGGTCTCGGCGACTTTGCGGAAGTCCTCGGGCACCAACGTCTGCGCGTGGGTGACGAGGTCGCGTTCGTAGTCGTCGCGGCGGGCGAACGACACCCATGTCGGCAGTCTTTTCACGAAGTCCTGGATGATCCGCACATGGGCGACGCCGATCACGCCGCGAGACAACGCGTCGGCAGTATGGGGCAGATCGGACTGCAGTCGTTCGCCGGTGAGGGTGTACTTCGGCCCCAATTGGCGGGCGTCGGTGAGGCGGTCACCGGCATCGGCGTCGGTGATTCGGAGCCGCTCGGTGAGCAGCTTCTTGATCGACGTGGCGCCCATCTCATGGGGATCGGCTTGGTCGATGAGGCGGGCGGTCAGGGCGTGGTCGATCGCCAGGTCGCGGCGATGCCCGCGTTCACGCATCTGCAAGACGGTCAGCGTCTGGGCGGCGGTCAGCGACTCCACGGATAAGCCGGCGAGCGCCTCGCGAGCTGCCTCGAATCCGGCAAACGCCGCGAGCACCGCTTCCCCATCCATACCTCGAACAGTAGTTCGATGGTACGACAAGTGGACAGTGCCGATGCATTCCACGAGAACAAGTCGACCGACGCCATGATCGCCCATGAACGATCGGTTCCTTCGCCCCCCTGATCGGTCGAACGGGGTGATAGAAGGGCGCCACGCCTTTCACGCTGCCGCACCGGCGGTGAAAGTGAAGGACGAATACCCCGGCTACCCACCACCGGTGACGAGGATCCGCCGCCCGTCGCGCGTCATCTCCACCGTCACCGTCGATCGGCTTCTGCGTCCTGCGCCCGCGTCACCATCACCGGAACCTGGCTGTGATGCAGCAGGTTCATGCTGGTCGATCCCAAAACCAGCCCAGCCAAGGCATTTCTTCCCCGGCTGCCGACCACTACCAGTTGCGCGTCGGCGGCGTGGAGCAGCAGCGCCCGAGCCGGGGACATCATCTCCACAACACATTCCGCGTCGACGCCCGGATGGCGCTCACGGCAGCCGTCCACGAGTTCCCTGAGCGCCGCCCACTCGGCGACTTCCAGTGCTTCCCAGTCGACCAAGAAGGGAATGGTGACGTCACCGGCTGGCGCACGGGCCGTCCAGGACCGCACGACGACGAGCTTTGCCTTCAGGGCATCCGCGAAGTCGAACGCCGTCGCCAGGACGCCGGCGCCGGCAGGGGTGCTGTCCACACCGACGACGATCGGCTTGTCGGACAAGCTGACCTCGTCGCCACGGAAGGCGACGACGGGGCACGCGGCGTGGGTCGCGACCCGCAGCGTCGTCGATCCCAGCACCACCGCAGCCGCCCCGGTGACGTCCTGACCGCCGAGCACGATCAGCCGGGCAGTACGGCTGGCGTCGATGATCGCCTCGTCCACCGGCGTCTCGCTGGCCTCGGTGGTGACAGTGAGGTTGGGGCGGTCCGCGTGGACCGCCTCCTCCGCCGCCCGCAGGAAGGTCAGCGCGGAGTCCCGCTGATAGGACATGATCGCGGCCTGAATGGCCACCGTTGTCTCGGTCAGATTGCGTCCGAGGCTTGGCATGGCGTGCAGGATGTGCAGTGGCGCACCGCTGGCAGCGGCCACCGCACCGGCCCACCGGGCGGCCTGCAGGGCGCTGTCACTGCCGTCGATCCCGACGACCACAGCACAGGTGTGCTCAGACATTGAGGTCCTCCCGCCGTCACCCGTGAAAGGATGGTTCCCACGATGCTCCCTCATCGCAGCGTCCTGCGGTAGCGGCCCTCCGGCCCCAGCCGAAGGACGGAAGTCCCTTCCGCTCAGCGATGACCCGGGTGATGTTTCGTGCGGCGGCGTGGATGTGAAGGAGGCTGCCCGCACGTCTATCTCGACACCGTCGTCCTGCTCGGGCCCTAGCCAACCAGCGCCGCGACGACCACTGGCTCTTCGGCATCGGGGCTGTCACGGCGAGCGCCGTGTGGTTCACCGGTCTCGGGTACGCCGCGCGACGCCTCGCCGGCTTGTTCTCGACACCGACGACGTGGCGGGTTCTCGACGCGTTGATCGCCGCCACGATGATCGTTCTGGGGATAGCGGTGGCACTCGGCTGAAGATGCCGACTCCCCGCTGACGATTCTCGGGAATCCGTTCGTCGGCGAATTTGGGGCGTAGCCTGGAAAGCGGCCTGGGGCTCTCCTGACGGTTGTTCTCCCTAGCGCCGCGAAAGGGGAGTTCCAGGCCATTCTTGCCCTTTTCGCGTGCACCGCGGCGCCCCCTGCGTCACATCAGTCACTTTTGCCCAGTCACTTTTGCCGTGGGTCGCGTCAGCTTACGGCAAATAATGACGCGCACAGTACCGCAGACGGCAAATCGGATTATGGCGCCTGCCAGTGGCGTCACGGTGAGCACGGCGGTGTTCAGCAGCTTCGAGGTGAGTCAGCGGTTACGCTCGCCGCGTGTCATCCGCCTGGTCGCGCCGCATGTTCCTGGCCATGACAGCCGCGCTCGCCGGTTCGACGGCACTCGCCGGCTGCGGAGATGACGAGCCTGGCACCGTCGCGAAGGACGGCTCCGTCACCGTCGCCCACGCCTTCGGCGAGACCCGCATCCCCGGGCCTCCCCACCGTGTCGTCAGCGCCGGACTCACCGAACAGGACGACCTGCTGGCCGTCGGCGTGGTGCCGATCGCCGTCACCGACTGGTTCGGCGGTGAACCGTTCGGCGTATGGCCCTGGGCGCGAAGCCATCTCGGTGCGTCACAGCCGACCGTGCTCAGCCTCGCCGACGGTATCCAGGTCGAGGCGATCCGCGGGCTGAACCCCGACCTGATCGTCGCCACCAACGCCGGCGTCGACGCCGACACGTACACGACGCTGTCGCAGATCGCCCCGACAGTGGCCCAGAGGGGGTCAGCCGCCTTCTTCGAACCGTGGAAGGAGCAGGCCACCGTGATCGGCCAGGCGGTGTTCAAGGCGGGCGAGATGCAGGCGCTCATCGCGCGCGTCGAGGAGCGGTTCACCGATGCCGCCACGGCCAACCCGCAGTTTGCCGGTAAGAAAGCGCTCCTACTGCGCGGCCCGCTCCACCGCGACAGCGTGCCGGCCGTGCTCCCCGGTTGGCGCACTGACTTCCTCAACCAGATGGGTTTCACCGTCGTCGATCCTGGGGGCCCGCTGATCCCGCGCAACCGGATAGCCGCCGTCCTCGACACCGCCGACGTCCTGATCTGGACCACCGAGAACGAACAGGAGCAGGGCGCGCTTCTCGCCGACCCGACCATCGCGGGGTTGAAGGCCGTCGCGGGTGGGCGCACCATCTTCACCGACAAGGAGCTGGCCGGGGCCATCGCGTTCGCCTCCCCGCTGTCCTACCCCCTGGTGGCCAACCGGCTGCCGCCCCTGCTCGCGCAGGTCCTGGCCTGAGTCGACCGGCCCGCAACAAGGGCTGCGAGAATGACGCGGTGACCGAGCCCGCCCACCGAGGTTCCGCAGCGGTGGGTTCCGCCTATTACCCGACTCTGGTCGCCGTCTTCACCGGCCTGGTGCTGATCTCGAACGTCGCAGCCACCAAGGGCGTGGCGTTCGGGCCACTGCTGACCGACGGCGGCTTCCTGGTCTTCCCGCTCACCTACGTCATCGGTGACGTGCTCAGCGAGGTGTACGGCTTCCGTGCCGCGCGACGGGCGGTATTCATCGGCTTCGCCATGCAGGCGCTGGCGGTGGTGGTGCTGTGGACGACGGTGCGCCTGCCCGGCGCCCCCGACTACGCCAACCAGGAGGCGCTGGCCACCACGGTGGCGGCGATCACCGGGCTGGCGATCGCGGGGCTGTCCGGCTTTCTCGTCGGCCAGCTCGTCAATGCCTGGGTGGTGGTGCGGATCAAACAGTGCACCAAGGAACAGCACCTGTGGGCGCGATTGCTCGGATCGACCGTGGTGGGGCAGTTCGCCGACACGCTGGTGTTCTGTGCGATAGCCGCACCGATCATCGGTTTCGGCAACATGGGCGCGTTCGCGCTGTACGCGGCACTCGGCTGGGTCTACAAGACGGTGATCGAAGCGGCGATGCTGCCGGTGACCTACCGGGTGATCGCCACGATCAAGCGTCGAGAACCGACCTACGAACCCGTGGGCTGAGCGCTCTGTGAAACCCGCTGTCAATACTTCCCAGGACGCTTCCCAGGACGCGGACGCCGACATTGCCGGCGGTAGCTTTGGGTATGACCGCAGCGCCGGATGTGGTGGGATGCCGGATGTGGTGGGATGCCGGGGCTGGCCGGCGAGTTCAGCGGGGTGTATCCCGGTGAATCGCCCGGTGGATGGCAGTTGATCGGGCGCACCGACGCCGTTCTGTGTGGGACGTGGAACCCGACAACCCGGCATTGCTCACCCCGGGTATGTGGGTCGAGTTCCGCGCCGTCGGGTGAGGAGGCGACGATGACGGCGCTGGAGATTCTCAGCAGCGGACCGCTGGCGCTTGTCGAAGATATCGGCCGTCCGGAGCTCGCGCACCTCGGCGTCGCCCGCTCGGGCGCGGCGGACCGCCGCGCGCACGGGCTGATGGTCCCCGGGCCGCGTGACGACTGGTTCGTCGACCCGGACATCCTGGTACGCACAAACCGGCAGGTCACCACCCGCAGCGACCGCGTCGGCACCCGCTTGGTCGGCATGCCGCTGGACTACCGGTGGCCCGACCGCCAGCTGCCCAGCGAAGGTGCGACTCGCGGCGCGATCCGCTGCCCCCCAACGGATTGCCGGTCATCCTGGGTCCGGGCCATCCGGCCACAGGAGGATATCGTCATCGGTGTCGTGGCCGACCACGACGTCGACAGGGCCTCACAGGCCCCGGCCAGAGTGTGCGGCTGCACTGGTCGAGGCCGCGCAGACGTTTCGGTTAGGGCCTTGGAGCCCTGCCACCGGTGGCGACGATGCGGCCGTTGATCGGATTCTGGTCGATCACGTGATTGGGCGTTGTGAGCGACGCACCGCGCTGGTACAACCAAGCTGTGCTGCCGCAGCTTGTCAATGACAATCGCGCTCACGGGGTGGTCCACACCGCGCGGCTCGTGCACACCGCGGATCTGGACAAGCAGACCCGCGAAGGCGCCCGGCGTATGGTCACCGACGCCTTCGGCGGTGAGTTCACCGACGACGACTGGGAGCACGCACTCGGCGGTATGCATGCGCTGATCTGCAGCCACAGCGCGCTGATCGCCCACGCCGCGGTGGTGCAGCGCCGGCTCCTCTACGGTGCCGCGGCACTGCGGTGCGGCTACATCGAAGCCGTGGCCGTGCGCGAAGACTGCCGCGGGCAAGGGCTGGGCAGCGCCGTGATGGACGCCTGCGAACAGGTGATCCGCGGCGCCTACCAACTGGGCGCGCTGTCGACCTCCACCATCGCCGAGCCGATGTACCGGGCGCGCGGGTGGAAACCGTGGCAGGGGCCGACATCGGTGCTGTCCCCCGGTGGACGCGCGCGGACCCCCGGTGACGACGGATCCGTGTTCGTCTACCCGGTCGCCTCGGCTCTGGAGTTCACCGACCTCGACACCACCGCCGAACTGACCTGCGACTGGCGCCACGGCGACGTCTGGTGATCTCACACCGCTTCGCCGACCGAGGTGAGCGGAATTTCACGGCGGGGTCATCGCCGGCAGCGCCGGGGTAACGAACGCTTCCTACCGTTGCTGCCATGTCGCACCGCATCACCGACTGGGACCCCGAGGACACGGCCGCCTGGGAAGCCGGCAACAAGCACATCGCCCGCCGCAACCTGATCTGGTCGGTGGCCGCCGAGCACGTCGGCTTCTCCGTGTGGTCGATCTGGTCGGTCATGGTGTTGTTCATGCCCGAGGCCGTCTACGGGTTCTCGGCGGGCGACAAGTTCCTGCTCGGCGCTACCGCCACCCTCGTCGGGGGCTGCCTTCGGATCCCCTACACGCTGGCCACCGCGAAGTTCGGCGGGCGAAACTGGACGGTCTTCTCCGCGTTCGTGCTGCTGATCCCGACGGTCGGCACGATGGTGTTGCTCGCCAATCCGGGTCTGCCCCTGTGGCCGTACCTGGTGTGCGCGGCGCTGGCCGGCTTCGGTGGCGGCAACTTCGCCTCCTCGATGACGAACATCAACGCCTTCTACCCGCAGCGCCTCAAGGGCTGGGCACTGGGCCTCAACGCCGGTGGCGGCAACATCGGGGTGCCGGCGATCCAGCTGGTCGGTCTCCTCGTCATCGCCACGGCGGGCAACCGGCAGCCGTACTGGGTGTGCGCGGTCTACCTGGTCGCCCTGGCCGTCGCCGGTATCGGCGCGGCGCTGTACATGGACAACCTCGAACAACACAAGATCGACTTCACCGCGATGAAAAACGTTCTGCGCGAACGCGACACGTGGGTGATCTCGCTCCTCTACATCGGCACGTTCGGCTCCTTCATCGGGTTCGCCTTCGCGTTCGGCCAGGTCCTGCAGATCAACTTCGCCGCCCGCGGGCAAAGCCCCGCCGAGGCGTCGCTGCACGCCGCGCAGATCGCGTTCGTCGGCCCGCTGCTGGGCTCGTTGTCGCGGGTGTACGGCGGCAAACTGGCCGACCGCACCGGCGGCGGCCGGGTCACCCTGGCGGTGTTCGCCGGCATGATCCTGGCAGCCGGGGTGCTGGTGACCGTCAGCACCTTCGACGACGGCAGCCCCGGTGCGGGCACCGCGGCCACGATGACCGGCTACATCGTCGGGTTCATCGCGCTGTTCCTGCTGTCGGGTATCGGCAACGGGTCGGTGTACAAGATGATCCCCTCGATCTTCGAGGTGCGCAGTCGGTCACTGGACGCGGATCCGGAGCAGCGCGCCGCGTGGTCACGTGCCATGTCCGGGGCGCTCATCGGCTTCGCCGGCGCCATCGGCGCGCTCGGCGGGGTAGGCATCAACCTCGCGCTCCGGCAGTCCTACCTGTCGAGCGGTTCGGCCACCGCCGCCTTCTGGGTCTTCGCGGTGTTCTACGTGGCGGCGTCCGCGGTCACCTGGGTGATGTACGTGCGCCGCCCGAGCGGCGACGCCTCGGTCGACCGCGCGTCGCGGCCAGCTCTGGCACGGACGTGACCACCGGATCCGTGGACAGGACGACAATGGTGTCGGCCTGTCCACACCGGCAGCGACGGCAATGGCCCGGAAATGGCTCGGCAATGGCTCGGCAATGGCTCGGCAATGGCTCGGAAACAGATGCGTAACACGACCTGCATACACAGGACCCATGAGTGAGCCTGAGTGGGCACCGCTCACCGGATTCCGGGTGGCGGTGACCTCTGCCCGCCGCGCCGAGGAGCTGAGCGCACTGCTGCGCCGCCGCGGTGCCACTGTCTCGAGCGCGGCGGCGATCGCGATGGTGCCGCTACCCGACGACGACGAATTGCGCGCCCACACCCAGTCGCTGATCGACACACCGCCCGACATCGTGATCGCGACCACCGGTATCGGGATGCGCGGCTGGATCGCCGCCGCGGACGGCTGGGGCGTGGCCGCCGAACTGACCGCGGCGCTGCAACGGGCCCGCATCGTCTCCCGCGGGCCGAAGGCGACGGGTGCGCTGCGAGCTGCCGGCCTGCCCGAAGAGTGGTCACCGGATTCCGAGTCGTCCCGGGAGGTGCTGCGGTACCTGCTCGACGGGGGCATCGCCGGGCAGCGGATCGCGGTACAGCTGCACGGCGCAACCGACGACTGGGACCCCTTCCCCGAGTTCCTCGACGAACTGCGCGCTGTGGGCGCCGAAGTTGTGCCGATCCGCGTGTACCGCTGGCGGCCGGCTCCCCGCAACGGTGAGTTCGACCAGTTGGTGGCCGGCATCGCCGACGAGAAGTTCGACGCCGTCAGCTTCACGTCGGCACCCGCGGTGGCGTCGGTGCTCATGCGGGCCTCCGAGTTGGGTGTGGCGGACCGCGTGCTGACTGCGCTGCGCACCAATGTCCACGCGATGTGCGTCGGCCCGGTCACCGCGCGTCCACTGGTCCGGGTCGGGGTTCCGACGTCGGCCCCGGAGCGGATGCGGTTGGGCGCGCTGGCCCGCCACATCACCGACGAACTCCCGCTGTTGCAGTCACGCACCGTGCGCGTCGCCGGGCACCTGCTCGAAATCCGCGGCACCTGCGTGCTGGTGGACGGTGTGGTGAAATCGCTGGCCCCGGCGGGGATGGCCACCATCCGTGCACTCGCCCACCGGCCGGGGGCGGTGGTGTCGCGCACCGACTTGCTCGGCGCCCTGCCCGGTAGCGGTACCGACACCCATGCCGTGGAGACCGCGGTGCTGCGACTGCGAACCACTTTGGGCGACAAGCAGATCGTGTCCACTGTCGTCAAGCGTGGCTACCGGCTCGCCGTCGACGAGGAGCCGGCAGACGCACTGTGAGGAGCCCTGTGAGACGCATTCTCGTCGCCCACGGCACCCGGAAACCCTGTGGCGTGGCGCTGATCGGTGAGATCGCCGACCGCGTCGGCGCCACCCTCGGGTCGCCGGTCGGCATCGCCTTCGTCGACGTGCTTGGCCCGACCCCCACCGATGTCCTCCGCGCGACGGGCGACCGCCCAACCGTCTTGGTGCCCGCGTTCCTCTCCCGCGGCTACCACGTCGGCAGCGATATCCCGGCCCATGTCGCCGCCAGCGGGCACCCGGACGTCACGGTGGCCGACCCGCTGGGGCCCGACCCGCAGCTGGTGCGGGTGCTGGGCGACCGACTTGTCCAATCCGGTTGGACACCGGGCGATTCGGTTGTTCTCGCCGCGGCGGGCACCTCGGATTCGCTCGCTCTGCGTGATCTGCACACGACCGCCGCATCGTTGTCGGCGCTCACCGGTGCCCGAGTCGACCTGGCGTTCGCCGCCACCGGCCGGCCGCGCATCGACGAAGCCGTCACCGTGGCCCGCCGGCGCGGCGCCCACCGTGTGGTGGTGGCGTCATACCTGTTGTCCGAAGGCCTGTTCCAGGACCGGCTACGGGCCAGCGGCGCCGACATCGTCACCGACCCGCTGGGCACTCACCCGGGACTCGTACGGCTTATCGCCAGCCGGTTCCGCCGGGCCCGGATCCCCGTCGCGGCCTAGGCTCTGCCCGACAGAAGTTCGCGGGCTACCGCCTCGATGGAATCGTTCTGCTGCTTGGCAAGCTTCACCAGCAGCGCGAAGGCCTGCGCAACGTCGATGCTGAACCGCCTCATCAGCAGGTTCTTCGCCTCGTTGATGGCGTCGGTGCGGGCGGAACGGACCGACTTGCCACGGCCCTGCCCCGCCGTCAGGGTCTCCGCGATCCGAGCAGCGATCATGGCACCGGCATCCTGCACGCGGGAATCGAACATCCCCGGGCGGTCGGCGTAGAGATTGAGCGCGGCGTAGGTGTCGCCGCGGTCGAAGACCGGGAATGCCAGCAGCGCACGCACCGGCGTGCTGGCGACCGCCTTGGCGGTGAATCGCGGCCACCGTCTCTCGGCCTGGAGGTCGGCGATACCGAAGATCTGCCGGCTGGTGGCCGCGTCCAGGCACGGGCCCTGACCGCAGCCACGCTGGATGTTGTCCAGCACGAGCGGGTGCCCGTCGGTGGCGGCCAGGCACCGGACGATGCCGCCCTCGGTCACCAGCGTCACGCCGGCGTGGTCGACGGCAGGCACCTGCTCCACGGCCAGCGCAGTCAGCGCCGCAAGGGCCGACGTCATATCCGCCCGCGCTCGGCGGGCATAGCGTCGGACGTACTCCTCGATCGCCTCCTCGAGACGGCCGTCGTGCACGATCATCTCGCCGCATTACCCCTGCACGCAGTCCCCAAACCCGGTTCGACCGACGCTCGGGGGGTATCTCACCCGCATGAACATCCATCGCATCCTCGCTCGAGTCGAAGAAGTGGAGTCGCTGGACGCACCGGCCGACGCCAGCGCACGCGTCGCGAGCCGTTTCGTCGACGGCGCCCGCCTCGGCCGCATCCTGCGGGGCTCCTGGCTGGGCCACCCCGTCCATCCGCTGTTGGTCACGTTGCCCATCGGCACGTGGATGACGTCGGTGGTCTTCGACGTCGTGTTCGACGACGTCGCCACCGCACGCAGGCTCGTCGGCGTCGGACTGGCGGCGACACCGCCCACCGTTTTGGCCGGATGGGCCGACTACGCGCTGCTCAACAAGCGTCAGCAGCGGGTCGGTCTGGTCCATGCGACGTCGAACGGGCTCGGCGCGACGTTCTTCGGCCTGGCCTACCGCGCCTACCGCAAGGACAGAGTCCGCGCCGCCCGGATGTACAGCCTGCTCGGTCTGGGTGCCATCAGCGTCGGCGGTGCGCTCGGCGGACACCTGTCCTATGCGCAGGGTGCCGGGATGTTCCGCTGGCAGCCCGTGCGGGCGGTCACCCACCGCAGCCCGGTGGAGTACCGGCGCGCCGCCTGAGCGCTACGTCTCGATCTCGACGAAACCGTCGACGGTTCGCCGCGTCCGGTACACCGGGAGCGACGCCGACGGATCGTCGAGGCAGCTGCCGTCGTCGAAGGCGAACGCCTGCTTCTTGATCGGTGACTGCACCATCGCCCGGCCGCCCCGGTCGCCGGTGATGCCGCGCGATATCACCGCCGCGCCGGAGAAGGGATCGATGTTGCCGACCGCGTGCAGGCTCCCGTCGTCGAGGCGGAACAACGCCACCTGGGTGCCGTCGGACAGCAGAACCCCGACGCCGCGGCACGGGATCAAGTGATCGTAGCGGCACGCGACGGTCCATCCCCTGGCCGGCGGCCCGTCGCGCTCGTCGCGGTCATCGAGCAGCGTCACAGTGTCTCCTCAATCGGGGTCTCCTCAATCGGGGTCTCCTCAATCGGGGCCTCCTCAATGGGGCGGACGGTGGGCATTCCCATCTGAACCGGCACCTTGCGGCCGGCGTGCTCGGTGAAGGCGACGGTGGGGTCGGGCACATCAGGCGCGTTGACGAAGGACACGAATCGCGACAGCTTGTCCGGGTCTTCGAGCACCCCCTTCCACTCGCACGCGTAGCCCTCGACGTGACTTGCCATCGCCGTCTCGAATTCTCTTGCCAGACCGAGGGAGTCCTCGCAGACGACTTCGCGCAGGTGGTCCAGTCCCAGTTGTTCCACCCACGGAGCGGTGCGCTGCAGGCGATCCGCGGTGCGGATGTAGAACATCAGGAACCGGTCGATGTAGCGGATCAGGGTCTCGTCGTCGAGGTTGCCGGCGAGCAGCTGAGCGTGCTTGGGGGTCATTCCGCCGTTGCCGCCTACGTACAGATTCCAGCCGTGCTCGGTGGCGATGACGCCGACGTCCTTGGCCCGCGCCTCCGCGCATTCGCGGGCGCACCCCGAGACACCCATCTTGATCTTGTGCGGGGCACGCAGGCCCCGGTAGCGCAGTTCCAGGTTGATCGCCATCTGGACCGAATCCTGTTGGCCGTACCGGCACCAGTCGCTGCCCACGCAGCTCTTCACGGTGCGCAGCGCCTTGCCGTAGGCGTGGCCCGACTCCATCCCACCCTCGACGAGCCGGCGCCAGATCTCCGGCAGCTGCTCCACACGGGCACCGAACAGGTCGATCCGCTGGCCGCCGGTGATCTTCGTGTACAGGTCGAAGTCGCGGGCGATCTCGCCGATCAGAATCAGTTGTTCGGCAGTGATGTCGCCGCCCGGCACCCGCGGCACCACCGAATAGCTGCCGTTGCGTTGGATATTGGCCAGGAAGTGGTCGTTGGAGTCCTGTAGCGCGGCCTGTTCGCCGTCGAGGATGTGCTCGGAGCTGGTCGATGCGAGGATCGATGCGACGGTGGGTTTACAGATGTCGCAACCCTTCCCGGTGCCGAAGCGCTCGAGTAGTCCGGAGAACGTGCGGATCGCCGTGGCAGAGACGATCTCGAACAGTTCCGCGCGCGAGTGAGCGAAGTGCTCGCACAACGCCTTCGACTGCTCGACGCCCTCGGCCTCGAGCAGTTGTTTGAGCAGCGGGACACACGATCCGCACGACGTGCCTGCCTTGGTGCACGCTTTGAGCCCGGCGACGTCGCAGCAGCCGTCGGCGATAGCGTCCGTGACGTCACCCTTGGTGACGTTGTTGCACGAGCAGATCTGCGCGGCCGCGGGCAGTGCGCCGACGCCCAGCCCGCCGTCGGTGCCGCCCGAACCGGCGGGCGCGATCAGCGCCATGGGGTCACCCGGCAGTTGCTCGCCGATCATCGGCCGTAGCACGCCGTACGCCGAAGCGTCGCCGACCAGCACTCCGCCGAGCAGCGTCTTGGCGTCGTCGGAGAGCACCAGCTTGGCGTACGTCTGGTTGACCGCGTCGTTGACCACCACCTCGAGGCAGTCCGGGGTCTGCCCCATCGCGTCGCCGAAGCTCGCCACGTCGACGCCGAGCAACTTGAGCTTGGTCGACATGTCGGGCTCGGGGAACTCCGCGGCCCCACCCAGCAGCCGGTCGGCCACCACTTCGGCGCTCGTGTAGCCCGGACCCACCAGCCCGTAGCAATGGCCCTCGATCGCGGCGACCTCGCCCACCGCATAGATGTTGGGATCGCTGGTGCGGCAGCCCAGGTCGGTGAGCACGCCGCCGCGCTCGGCGGTCTGCAGCCCCGCGTCACGGGCGAGCTCGTCGCGCGGTCTGACCCCGGCAGCGAAGACCACGACGCCCGCGTCGATGAACGACCCGTCGCCCAGAATCACCCGTAGCGAGTCGTCCTCTCGGGAACGCCGCAGTGGCCGGTTGCGCTGCGCCGGTGCGATCGCCTCGGTGCTGACGTCGAGGTGGACCTCGATGCCAAGATCGGCGATCATCCTGCTCAGCAGCGCACCGCCCGCGTCGTCGAGTTGTTGGCACATCAGGCGCGGCGACCGCTCCACGACATGGGCGGTAAGCCCGAACCCACGCAACGCGTTCGCGGCCTCCAGGCCGAGCAGACCACCACCGATGACGACGCCAACCGGTGCGCGGTTTCTCTCGTGTGCGCGGGCTGCGTCGGCACGGATCGCGTCGAGGTCGTCGAACGTGCGGTAGACGTGACAGGCGGGTAGGTCGCGCCCGGGCACCGGCGGCACGAAGGCGTACGAACCGGTCGCCAGCACCAGCGCGTCGTAGCCGACCGTCGTCCCGTCGGCAGTCGTCACGGTGCCGGCGTCTCGGTCGATCGAGGTGACCCGCTGCCCCAGGCGCAGGTCGACCAGGTCGTCGCCGGCGTAGTCGTTGCCGGCGAGCGCCAGCAGCGCGCGGTCCCAGTGCTCGGTGTACCCGGTCAGACCCACCCGGTCGTAGGCGGCGTCGGTTTCCTCGGCGAGCACGGTGACCCGCCAGGCACCCGCGTCGTCGCGCGCACGCAGCGCTTCGACGAACCGGTGCCCGACCATGCCGTGGCCGACGACCACGACGTTCTTCGTTGACAGCATGGGGACCAGGCTAGGAAGCGGATATTGCCGCGATGTCGCCTCGTGTGAAGGCCCCATCACGGTGTGCTCACCTGGCTGCCGACGTAGCTGTGAGACCGCTCCGGGTGTTCGCCGGAGGCGAACACGTCGCCGGAACATGAGCGGGGCCGACTCAAGTTCATACGGGCAGAAGACCGGCGCAGGGCCGGTCTCCACGAGTCGAGGAGAGCAGCATATGAGCAACGTGGCCTTGCGGGTGCGACCAGCGTGGGATCTGGATCGTTGGGTTCGTGACTTCTTCGGTCCGGCGGCGGCCGACGACTGGTTCGCCGGTGCGGCTGCGGGCTTCAATCCCGCCGCCGAGATTGCCCGGGACGGTGACGACGCGGTCGTCCGAGTGGAACTGCCCGGCGTCGACGTCGACAAGGACGTCACCGTGGAGGTCGACAGTGGCCAACTCGTCATCCACGGTGAGCGCCGCGACGAACGCAGCGAGGAGAATGACGGCCGGACGCTTCGCGAAATGCGGTACGGATCCTTCCGCAGGTCGTTCCGGCTTCCGCAGCACGTCACCGGCGACGCCATCTCGGCGTCGTATGACGCCGGTGTGCTGACCGTCCGAGTGGCCGGCGCCTACGCCGGGGCTCAGCCGCAGCGCATCGCGATCGAGAACAAGTAACCCCTCGGCGCAGCCCTCTGGCGCGCAGAACGAAGTCAGGGTCGTGAATCCTCGTGGTTCACGACCCTGACTGCTCTTTGGGCAACACTCGGTTCGGGCCTTGGTCAGCCATGCGCCTCGTACGTGATCTGTCTCACTCTCAACCGAGCGATATGACTAGCATCGGTTGCGTACTGTGATTCACGACACCCTTCAGCCCAAGGAGGTCACTTGTCCACCACGACCGGTTTCGCCGAACTGCACGAGCTCATCGGCGGCCTGCGACGCTGCGTCACCGCGCTGGCGTCCCAATACGGCGACTCCCCGGCGATGCGCCGCATCGTCAACGATGCCGAACGCATCGTCAACGACATCGACCGTCTCGACATCGATGCCGAAGAACTCGAACTCGGCCGCGGATTGAACAGACATCACCATGTCGGCGAGAAGATCCCGATCCCCGACACCCAGTACGACACCGAGTTCTGGCGCGGTGTCGACGACGAGGGCCTCGGCGGCACCCGCTGACCGCTAGCGAGCGGCCCGCCGCCCGCACCAACCGCCGGCGTGGAAGCGTCGGTTGAGGGTAACCGCATGTCCGCCGCACCGATTTCGAAAGGCAACCGTGAGCGCACCGACCGCAGACCGTGAGGGCACCGGCGTCTACTCCGCCGGGCGCGCCGAGATCGCGCAACGAACCTTGCGCACCGACCGCTGGTGGATGCCGTCGCTGTTGACCGACCTCGGGCTCGCCGCCTTCGTCCTCTACGCGACGGTCCGCGCGTTCTGGGGCAGCGCCTACTGGGTGGCCGACTACCACTACCTGACGCCGTTCTACTCACCGTGCGTGAGCAAGGGCTGCATCCCTGAGGCCAGCCACTTCGGCCAGGTCCTGCCCGACGTCTGGTGGTTGCCGTACGCGGCGTTCTCGCTGCCGTTCCTGCTGCTGTTCCGGCTCACCTGCTACTACTACCGCAAGGCCTACTACCGATCGGTGTGGCAATCCCCACCGGCATGCGCTGTGGCAGAACCGCATTCGAAGTACACCGGTGAGACCAAACTGCCCCTGATCATGCAGAACCTGCACCGCTACTTCTTCTACGTCGCGGTGCTCATCTCGTTGATCAACACCTGGGACGCGATCCTGGCGTTCCACTCCCCCAGCGGGTTCGGATTCGGCCTCGGGAACGTGATCCTCGTCGTCAACGTGGTCCTGCTGTGGGCCTACACGATCTCGTGCCACTCCTGCCGCCATGTCACCGGCGGCCGTCTCAAGCACTTCTCCAAACACCCCATCCGCTATTGGATGTGGACCCAGATCAGCAAGCTCAACACCCGGCACATGCAGTTCGCCTGGATCACGCTCGCAACACTGGTGCTGACCGACTTCTACATCATGCTGGTGGCCAGCGGCGCCATCTCCGACCTCAGATTCATCGGCTGACAAGACAACTCCAATACCGAACAGGTCCAATACCGAACAGGCAGTCCCATCCAGAACACGCAAGTGAGGACCCACATAGATGACTGAGCTCGATGCTCTTCGCGCAAGCGGCTCGTCGCCGCTCGAACGGCACCAGTACGACGTGGTCGTGATCGGTGCCGGCGGTGCGGGTCTGCGAGCGGTGATCGAGGCGCGTGAGCGGGGCCTGAAGGTCGCCGTGGTGTGCAAATCGCTGTTCGGCAAGGCGCACACGGTGATGGCCGAGGGGGGTTGCGCCGCGTCGATGGGCAACACCAACCCGAAGGACAGCTGGCAGGTGCACTTCGGCGACACCATGCGCGGCGGCAAGTTCCTCAACAACTGGCGGATGGCCGAGCTGCACGCCAAGGAGGCACCCGACCGGGTGTGGGAACTCGAGACCTACGGTGCACTGTTCGACCGCACGAAAGACGGCCGGATCAGCCAGCGCAACTTCGGTGGGCACACCTACTCGCGGCTGGCCCACGTCGGTGACCGCACCGGCCTGGAGCTCATCCGCACCATGCAGCAGAAGATCGTCTCACTGCAGCAGGAGGACAAGGAGGAGCTCGGCGACTACGAGGCCCGCATCAGGGTGTTCGCCGAGTGCACGGTCACCGACCTGATCTTGGATAAGGGGGCGAGCGGAGCGACGGGAGCAGGACCGGGGGCGAGCGGAGCGACGGGGGCAGGACCGGGGGCGAGCGGAGCGACGGGGGAAGGACCGGGTCGGATCGCGGGCGCGTTCGGCTACTGGCGCGAGAGCGGCAACTTCATCCTCTTCGACGCACCGGCGATCGTGCTCGCCACGGGCGGGATCGGCAAGGCGTACAAGGTCACGTCGAACTCGTGGGAGTACACCGGTGACGGGCACGCCCTGGCGTTGCGCGCCGGCGCCACGCTGATCAACATGGAGTTCATCCAGTTCCACCCCACCGGAATGGTGTGGCCGCCCAGCGTAAAAGGCATTCTCGTCACCGAGGGTGTGCGCGGTGACGGCGGGGTGCTGAAGAACTCCGACGGCAAGCGGTTCATGTTCGACTACATCCCCGACGTGTTCAAGGGCCAGTACGCCGAGTCCGAGGACGAGGCCGACCAGTGGCTCAAGGACAACGACTCCGCGCGCCGCACCCCTGACCTGCTGCCCCGCGACGAGGTGGCCCGCGCCATCAACACCGAGGTGAAGGAGGGTCGCGGCACCCCGCACGGTGGCGTCTACCTCGACATCGCGTCGCGGATGAGTTCCGAGGAGATCAAGCGCCGGCTGCCGTCGATGTACCACCAGTTCATGGAGCTCGCCGAGGTCGACATCACCACCGACGAGATGGAGGTCGGTCCCACCTGCCACTACGTGATGGGGGGGATCGAGGTGGACCCGGACACCGGCGCCGCCAAGACCCCCGGGTTGTTCGCCGCCGGCGAGTGCGCGGGCGGTATGCACGGGTCGAACCGGCTGGGTGGCAATTCGCTGTCGGACCTTCTGGTATTCGGTCGCCGCGCCGGGCTGGGCGCCTCGGACTACGTGCGGGCGCTCGGCGACCGGCCGGCGGTGTCGGACGAGGCGGTCGATGAGGCCAGGGGGCTCGCGCTGGCCCCGTTCGACGGGCCGAGCGACGGCGAACCGGAAAACCCCTACACGTTGCAGCTCGACCTGCAGGACACCATGAACGAGCTGGTCGGGATCATCCGCAAGGCCGACGAGATCACCGAGGCCCAGAGCAAACTCGATGAACTGCGGCAACGGTTCAAGCGTATGAAGGTCGAGGGCAACCGGCACTTCAACCCCGGCTGGCACCTGGCCATCGACCTGCGCAACATGCTGCTGGTCAGCGAGTGCGTGGCCAAGGCGGCGCTGGAGCGCACCGAAAGCCGCGGCGGCCACACCCGCGACGACTACCCGGCGATGGCGGCGGGCTGGCGCAAGACGCTGCTGGTGTGCCGGGCCGAGGACGACGACATAGTCATACCGAGCGTCACCGTCACCAAAGAAGACCAGGTCCCGATGCGAGACGACCTGCTCGAGCTGCTGGACATCGAAGAACTCGAAAAGTACTTCACCGACGAGGAGCTCGCCAACCACCCGGCAAGGAGGGGCTCGTGAGCTACCAGGCGAAGTTGCGGGTGTGGCGCGGCGACGAGGAGGGCGGCGCCCTGCAGGACTACACCGTCGACGTGAACGAGGGTGAGGTCGTCCTCGACATCATCCACCGTCTGCAGCAGACCCAGACCGGCGACCTGGCGGTGCGGTGGAACTGCAAGGCCGGGAAGTGCGGCTCCTGTTCGGCGGAGATCAACGGCCGCCCCCGCCTGCTGTGCATGACCCGGATGTCGACCTTCGGCGAGAGCGAGACCGTCACGGTGACGCCGCTGCGCGCGTTCCCGGTGATCCGAGATCTGGTCACCGACGTGTCGTTCAACTACGAGAAGGCCAGGGAGATTCCGTCATTCAGCCCGCCCAAGGACCTGCAGCCCGGTGAGTACCGGATGGCTCAGGAGGATGTGAACCGGTCGCAGGAGTTCCGCAAGTGCATCGAATGCTTCCTGTGCCAGAACGTCTGCCACGTCGTTCGTGACCACGAGGAGAACAAGAAGGCGTTCGCGGGTCCGCGCTACCTGATGCGGATGGCCGAACTGGACATGCACCCTCTTGACGTCCACGACCGCCGCGCCGAGGATGCACAGGAGGTTCACGGGCTCGGCTACTGCAACATCACCAAATGTTGCACCGAGGTGTGCCCGGAACACATCAAGATCACCGACAACGCGTTGATCCCCATGAAGGAGCGCGCCGCCGACCGCAAGTACGACCCGGTGGTGTGGTTGGGCAACAAGTTGTTCCGACGGAAGTGAGCCGCCTCGAACGTCGGGTACCCTCGGGTCAAGCAGCCAATCAACGACGAAAGGCGGCCTGATGACCCTCGGTCACACGCAGAGCCTAAACGACATCCGCACGGCGATCCGAGAGCTGTCCGTGCGCGCCGACCTGGCCCGAAAAGAGGGCCGAAGCAGTGATGCCGCCCAGATCGAGCGGCGGATCCAGGGTTATCGCGAGGAACTCGCAACGCGTCCCTGACCGCGTCGCGTCAGCCGTCGAGACGGCGGAATGTGCTGCGGTGGAATACGATCGGCGCGACGTCGGGGTGCACGGTGATGTCCTCGACCCGCAGGATGACGATGGTGTGATCACCGGCCTCGACGAGGTCGTGGATCGAGCTGTCCAACCACACGCTAGTGCCGTTGACGAACACGGCGCCTTCGGCGGTCGAGGTCGTCTCCAGCCCGGAGAACCGGTCACCGGCCTTGGCCGCCAGTGTGCGCGCGGCGGCGTCGTGTGACTCCCCCAGCACGCTGATGCCCAGGCGGGGCAGGTCCTTGAGCTTCGGCCACGTCGTCGAGGTGTTCTGCACACAGAACGACACCAGCGGCGGGTCGAGGGACACCGGGACGAACGTGCTGGCGGCCAAGCCGACGCGGACGCCGTCGACCTCCGCCGCGATCGCGATGACGCCCGTGGGGAAGTGTCCGAACGCCTCGCGCAGCGTGGCCGGGTTCAGATCAGTTGCGCTCATCACTGTCCATCTTCACACGGGCGGTGGATGGCAGCCACGGCCCCGATCCGGGTGAGGTGATGGCCGTCGCGGTCACCCTTTGGCAGTTCCGGTACGGACGACGGCCGGGCGGGGTCGCTACTCCTGCGGCGGGGTCCGGGTCAGCTCCTCGAGGACGCGGCGCGCGATGTGTCGAAGCTTCACGTTCTCGCGCTGCGACCGTTCGACCAAAAGCGCGAATGCCTTGTCGGCGGTGCACGCGTTCACCACCCGCAGCGCGCCCTTGGCTTGTTCGATGTCGGCACGTGCGGTCATCGCCTCCTCAAGCCGGGCGACGGTGTCCCGCATGTACTGCCAGCGGCGGGCACTGCTGATCGCCTGGCCGGCCGCGTCGGTGTAGAGGGCCAACAGCGCCTCGTCGACGAGATCGAATTCGCCGGTGGTGGTGCTGTACGCGTTGAGGGAACCGACCAGTTCGTGGTCGGGTCCGCCCGTCGGCGAGGCGATGATCAGTGGTATCGACAACGTGGCGCGCACACCTCCGTCACGGGCGGCAGCGACGAACTCGGGCCACCGCTGCTGGTGAGAGGCCATGGCGGCGCGCACGGCTTGCCGTGTGTCGGCCGCTTCCAGGCAAGGTCCTCGGCGTGAGGTGTACTGCTTCTCGTCCAGCGGAAGCAGTTTCTCGTCGGTGTAGGCGACGGTGCGGGCTACCGGAGGTTCCAGCACGGTGATCGACACCGCGTCCGCGTCCGCCACGGCGGCCACCGCGCCGTCGGCCACCCACGACAGGACCTTATCGAGCGACTCTTCAGCGGCCGAGATGGCTTTCAGCGACGCCACCGCGTCGAAAGCCGTGCTGATGCGCGCGACCACCTCCGGGGCTCCGCTCCCCGGTTGGTCGAGCGTGTTTCGTGCCGCCACGCTCTGAGTTTTGCCAGATCTGACGCGGACGAAACCCGACGGAGGTGGACCTCACCGAAGTCGACTCAACGTCTTTCCCAACCGGGCGCTCTTGCGTCGGGGCCCCTTGCACCGCGAAGTGATGAGCGTCACGTGCCGATATATAGCCAGCTCAGACGGCTAATTCGGCCGGGTGGCCGGCCTCGGCCAACCGCCCGGTTGATGAGCCGGTGGAAATTGCTCGGCACCGCTTGGCGTTGAAGTTACCGAGCGGTATAGTCGGTGCAGTTACTGGTGGGTAACTTAACCCAAGTACCCAACCGCAGGTGGCATTTCTCATCGAGGAGGCAACGTGAGCCACTACAAGAGCAACGTCCGTGATCAAGAGTTCGCCCTGTTCGAAGTCTTGGGAGTCGACAAGGCGCTCGGCACCGGCGAGTTCAGCGATCTGGACGCCGACACCGCTCGCGAGATGCTGTCCGAGATGGCCCGGCTGGCCGAGGGCCCGATCGCCGAAAGCTTCACCGACGGCGACCGCAATCCCCCGATCTTCGACCCCGCGACGCATTCGGTGACGCTGCCCGAGTCGTTCAAGAAGTCGGTGCGCGCATGCATCGAGGGCGGTTGGGACAAGGTGGGTCTCGACGAGGATCTCGGCGGCGTGCCGGCGCCGAAGGCGCTGCTGTGGGCGCTCAACGAGCACATCCTCGGAGCCAACCCCGCCGTGTGGATGTACGCGGGCGGCGCTGCGTTCGCCCAGATCTTCGCGCACAACGCGACCGAGGAGCAGAAGAAGTGGGCCGTGCTGGCCGCCGAGCGTGGTTGGGGCGCCACGATGGTGCTCACCGAGCCCGACGCCGGCTCCGACGTCGGCGCCGGCCGCACCAAGGCCGTCAAGCAGGAGGACGGCTCCTGGCACATCGACGGTGTGAAGCGATTCATCACCTCGGCGGACTCCGACGACCTGTTCGAGAACATCTTCCACCTGGTGCTGGCCCGTCCCCAGGGTGCAGTACCGGGCACCAAGGGTCTGTCGCTGTTCTTCGTGCCGAAATTCCTGTTCGACTTCGAGACCGGCGAGCTGGGCGAGCGCAACGGCGTATTCGTCACCAACGTGGAGCACAAGATGGGCCTCAAGGTCTCGGCCACCTGTGAGCTGTCGTTCGGTCAGCATGATGTGCCGGCCAAGGGCTGGCTGGTCGGCGAGGTGCACAACGGCATCGCGCAGATGTTCGACGTCATCGAGCAGGCCCGGATGATGGTCGGAACCAAGGCCATCGCCACCCTGTCGACCGGTTATCTCAACGCGCTGGAGTACGCCAAGAGCCGCGTACAGGGCGCCGACATGACCCAGATGACCGACAAGACTGCGCCGCGCGTGACCATCACACACCACCCAGACGTGCGTCGGTCGCTGATGACCCAGAAGGCCTACGCCGAGGGTCTGCGCGCGTTGTACCTCTACACCGCCACCTTCCAGGACTCGGCGGTCGCCGAGGCGGTGCACGGTGTCGACTCCACTCTCGCAGTCAAGGTCAACGACCTGCTGCTGCCGGTGGTCAAGGGTGTCGGCTCCGAGCAGGCGTACGCCAAGCTCACCGAGAGCCTGCAGACCTTGGGCGGATCGGGGTTCCTGCAGGACTACCCGATCGAGCAATACATTCGCGACGCCAAGATCGACTCGCTGTACGAGGGCACCACCGCGATCCAGGCGCAGGACTTCTTCTTCCGCAAGATCGTGCGGGACAAGGGCCAGGCGCTGACGTACCTTGCGGGTCAGATCGAGCAGTTCGTCAAGAGCGAGTCGGGTAACGGCCGGCTCAAGACCGAACGTGCGCTGCTGGCGACCGCGCTGGAGGATGTCCAGGCCATGGCCGCCTCGCTGACCGGCTACCTGATGGCGGCGCAGGAGGAGCCGACCGAGCTGTACAAGGTCGGCCTCGGCTCGGTGCGCTTCCTGATGAGCGTCGGCGATCTGGTTCTCGGTTGGCTGCTTCAGCAGCAGGCCGCGGTGGCCATCGGCGCGCTCGACCAGGGTGCCAGCGGTGACGACCGCGCATTCTACGAGGGCAAGGTCGTCGTCGCGTCGTTCTTTGCGAAGAACTTCCTGCCGCTGCTGACCAGCACCCGCCAGGTCGTCGAAAATCTCGACAACGAGATCATGGAGCTCGACGAAGCCGCGTTCTGATCGTTCCAACGCTGAAGGCCCTCGCCACGGCGAGGGCCTTCTGTGTTGGCGGGTCAGAGGAATCAGGGCGCCGGGAGGAGATCGAGGGCGTCTTCGCTGTGTCTCGCGTCGCGTCCGCTCGTACGCGTCTGGTTCCCCTCGTCGACCGGAGGTGCCAGCGGTCGACCGCAAGACAGTGGCCCCGTGTTGCCGTCGGGTCGGGGGGTCAGACGGCAACACGGAGCTATCAGGTGTATCGGCGCGGTCCGAGGCCGCGTTACACGGTTCCGGACAACCTTCTCAGGCCTCGAGGATCGCGGCCACACCCTGCCCACCCGCCGCGCAGATGGAGATGAGCCCGCGGACCGGCTGACCGGTCTGCTTGCGCTTCTCGGCGAGCTGCTTGGCCAACTGCGCCACGATGCGGCCACCGGTCGCGGCGAACGGATGCCCCGCGGCGATCGAGGAGCCGTTGACGTTGAGCTTCGACCGGTCGATCGGCCCAAGCGCACTGTCCAGGCCGAGACGTTCCTTGCAGTACTCCTCGGACTCCCACGCCTGCAGGTGCGCCAGCACCACCGACGCGAACGCCTCGTGGATCTCGTAGAAGTCGAAGTCCTGCAGCATCAGACCGTTGCGGGCGAGCAGGCGCGGCACCGCGTAAGTCGGCGCCATCAACAGCCCGTCGCGGCCGTTGACGTAGTCCACAGCCGCGGTCTCCCCGTCGACGTAGTACGCCAGCGGCTCGATGCCGTGCTGCTGCGCCCATTGCTCACCGGCCAGCAGCGCGACGGAGGCCCCGTCGGTCAACGGCGTGGAGTTGCCCGCCGTCATCGTGGCGTCGCCCTGCCGGATGCCGAACACCGGCTTGAGTTTGGCCAGCTTCTCGGCCGACGAATCCGCGCGCAGGTTGTTGTCCCGGTACACACCCAGGAACGGCGTGACGAGGTCGTCGAAGAAGCCCCGGTCGTAGGCCGCCACCATGTTGCGGTGGCTGGCCGCGGCCAGCTCGTCCTGGTCGACGCGCTTGACGCCCATCTCCTTGGCGGTGATGGCGGCGTGCTCACCCATGGACATGCCGGTCCGCGGTTCGCTGTTGACCGGGATCTCGATGCCTACGGCCGCAGGCAGCTTGCCGACGAGTTTGAGGCGGTCGACGTTCGACTTGGCGCGACGCAGCCCCAGCAGCGTCTTGCGCAGGTCGTCGCCGAAGGCGATCGGGGGGTCCGAGGTGGTGTCCACGCCACCTGCCGCGGCGGATTCGTACCGTCCGGCGGCGATACCGTCAGCCGCGGCGATGGCGGCTTGCAGGCCGGTGCCGCAGGCCTGCTGGATGTCGAAGGCGGGCGTGTACGACGACAGCGCGCTGCCGAGTACGCATTCCCGCATGAGATTGAAGTCGCGGCTGTGTTTGAGCACCGCGCCGCCGATGACTGCGCCGAGCTTCTCGCCCTGCAGCTGGTACCGCTCGACGAGCCCGCCCAGGGCCGCGGTAAACATGTCCCGGTTGGACGCGTTCGCGTAGGCGCCGTCGGAACGGGCGAACGGTATCCGGTTGCCACCGAGGACGGCGACCCGCCGCATGCTTCTGCTCTCGGCCACGTTTGCCTCCACTGTCGTTCCGGTTATCTACTCCCCGATGTTACCCCCGTACTTACTCTGAAGTAAGTTCGTGGTGGATCCCCACTCCGCAGACGAAAGGCAGCTGAAGTGGCCTCCGACATCTATACCCAAATCGTCCACTCGGGCCCTGGTTCGTTTCTGGCCAAACAACTGGGAATCCCCCAGCCCGAGACGCTGCGCCGTTACCGGCCGGGCGAACCGCCGTTGCCCGGTGCGCTGCTGATCGCCGGCGAGGGCCGCGTGGTCGAACCCCTGCGGGCCGCGCTGGCAGAGGACTACGACGTCGTCGCCAACAACATCGGAGGTCGCTGGGCCGACAAGTTCGGCGGCCTGGTGTACGACGCGACCGGCATCACCGAGCCGGAGGGGCTCAAGGGCCTTTACGAGTTCTTCACCCCGCTGCTGCGCAACCTGACGCCGAACGCGCGCCTGGTCGTCGTGGGCACCGCTCCCGATGAGACGTCGAGCCCGCATCAGCAAATCGTGCAGCGCGCGCTCGAGGGCTTCACCCGCTCGCTGGCCAAGGAGATGCGGCGCGGAGCGACGGTGTCGCTGGTATACCTGTCGGCCGATGCAAAACCGGCGGCGACCGGTCTGGAGTCGACGATGCGGTTCATCCTGTCCGGCAAGTCGGCCTACGTCGACGGTCAGGTCTACCGGGTGGGCGCCGACGACGCCGCACCGCCAGCGGACTGGGACAAGCCGCTGACGGGCAAGGTGGCCGTGGTGACCGGCGCCGCGCGCGGCATCGGCGCCACCATCGCCGAAGTGTTCGCCCGCGACGGCGCCTCCGTCGTCGCCGTCGACGTGCAAGGCGCCGCCGAGGATCTTGCCAAGGTAGCCGAGAAGGTCGGTGGCACCGCGCTGACCATCGACGTGACCGCCCCCGATGCCGTCGACCGCATCGCACAGCACGTCCGTGAGCATCACGGCGGCAAGCTCGACATCCTGGTCAACAACGCGGGCATCACCCGCGACAAGCTCCTGGCCAACATGGACGAGGACCGCTGGGACGCCGTGATTGCCGTCAACCTGCTGGCGCCGCTGCGGCTCACCGAGGGCCTGGTGGACCGCGGGGTCCTCGGCGAGGGCGGCCGGGTGATCGGCCTGTCGTCGATGGCCGGGATCGCCGGCAACCGCGGGCAGACCAATTACGCCACCACCAAGGCCGGGATGATCGGCCTCACCGACGCGCTGGCGGAGAAGCTGCACGACAAGGGCGTCACGATCAACGCCGTCGCGCCCGGGTTCATCGAAACGAAGATGACCGAGGCGATCCCGTTCGCCACCCGCGAGGTGGGCCGCCGGCTCAACTCGCTGTATCAGGGCGGCCAGCCGATCGACGTCGCCGAGACCATCGCCTACTTCGCCAACCCGGCGTCGAACGCCGTGACCGGCAACACCATTCGGGTGTGCGGCCAAGCCCTGCTGGGAGCCTGACATGAGCGGACAATTCAGCGGAGCACGAAACGTGCTACGGGCCGCAGCCGGTGCGTTGCCGTTCGTCCCGCGCGGTGAAACGCTGCCCGAACGCACACTGACCGCCGACGATTTGTCCATCGACCCGGCGAACGTCGCCGCGTACGCCGATGTGACTGGACTTCGGTTCGGCAACACCGTTCCGCTGACCTACCCGTTCACCCTGACGTTCCCCACCGTCATGGCGTTGCTGACCGGGTTCGACTTCCCCTTCGCCGCAATGGGTTCGGTGCACATCGAGAACCACATCACACAGCACCGGCCGATCTCGGTCAGCGACACGGTCTCCGCGGCGGTGCACGCCGAGAACCTGCGTGAGCACCGCCGGGGTCTGCTGGTCGACGTGGTGACCGACGTGAAGGTCGGCTACGAACTGGCGTGGCATCAGGTGACGACGTTCCTGCACCAGCAACGGACCAGCCTGTCCGATGAACCGAAGCCGCCGCCACAGAAGCAGCCGAAACTGCGCCCGCCGAACGCGTTGTTGAACATCACCGCCGGCCAGATCCGCCGGTACGCATCGGTCGGCGGCGATCACAACCCGATCCACACCAACCCCCTCGCGGCCAAACTGTTCGGCTTCCCGACCGTGATCGCCCACGGGATGTTCTCGGCCGCAGCCATATTGGCCAACATCGAGGGGCAACTGCCCCCAGCGGTGCAGTATTCGGTCCGCTTCGCCAAACCGGTGGTGCTGCCTGCCAAAGCAGGGCTCTACGTCGAACGCACCGCGGACGGCGGCTGGGACCTAGCGCTGCGCAACACGAAGGGTGAACCGCACCTGACGGCCACCATCCGAGCGCTGTAGCCGAACGTGCCGGATTTGTCCGGGGCGCGGGCTTTTTTGACCGCCCAGTCTGATCGAAGGCAAGGCGGTCTAGTTCGAGGCGACCGCAGCCTCCTTGGCCATCCCCGGATCGCTGCGCTCGTGGCCGCCGCCGTCGGATGGAGTGCCTTTCAGGCCGCGCCAGAACAGGTTGATCATCAGCTCGGCGGCCTCCTCGACGTCGGCGTCACCGGTGCTGACCCGGGCGGCGATCGCCTCGCCCGCGCCGACCAGCGCGACGGCCATCATCTCGAAATCGGTGTCCGGTTCGGGGTTGCGGGTACCCTCGCGCAGGAGTCTGCTGACCAGCTCGATGATCCGCTGGCGGCCCTCCCGGACCATGTGGGCGAATGCCTGCGAACTGGTCGCCTGGGTGTAGAGGACCATCCATGAGGCGCGATTGGTGTCGATGTAGGTCAGAAACGACAGCACCGCATTGCGCAGTAGGTCACGCGCACCCTGGCTGAAGTCAATCTTGCTGCGTACCTCGTCGACGAACCGGCTGAGCTCACGGTTCAGGCACGCGCCGAACAGCTCCTCTTTCGAGCCGTAGTACAGGTAGAGCATCGGCTTGGAGATCTGCGCCTCAGCGGCGATCGCGTCCATCGAGGTCTCGTGGTAGCCGTTCACCGAGAACATCTGCACGGCCGCGTCGAGCATCTGCTGCTCGCGCACCGCGCGGGGCAAACGCTTCGTTCCACCGGCCATCGTTCGAGGATAAGCAATCGTGCGCGCCGGAGCCGAGTCAGGACGCGGCCGCTGCTGCACAATCGCCTGAGAAGCCGAGGCCGGAGGGGGCACATGCGATGGCGGTAGGGGGACGCACGGACGTGTTCGCCGGCCTGCGGCCGGAGGTACCCGACGCCTTGGCCCGGCATCTGCACGACGTCGATCTGATCGACCACCACGTCCACGGTGCGTTCACCGTCGGGATCGACCGGGCCGGCTTCGAAGCTGCGCTCAACGAGGGGTCCACCGACCCTGTCCCGGCGTTCATGTCACAGTTCGACTCGCCGCTCGGGCTGGCCGTCCGCCGCTGGTGCGCTCCGGTGCTGGGCCTGCAGCCACTGGCGAGCGCCGACGAATACTGGTTACGGCGCGCTGAACTGCGGCCAGCCGACCTCTCCGAACGCTTCCTGCGTGCGGCCGGTGTGGCGCGCTGGGTCGTCGACACCGGATTCCTGGGCGACCGGATCACCACACCGGAGGAGATGACGTCGCTCAGCGGTGTCGCGTCGTCGTCGATCCTGCGGCTGGAACGCCTGACCGAGGACCTGATCGAGGCCGGCGCGTCGCCGAAGGACTATCCGGAGGCGTTGCGGGCAGCACTCGACGACGCCGTGGCGGACCCCCACACCGTCGGCGTGAAGACCATCGCGGCCTATCGCACCGGCTTCGACGTCGACTGGTCGCGACCGGCCGACACCGCTGTGGTCCAGTCCGCGGCCCGGCAGGGCCAGCGGCCCGCACGCGTCGACGATCCGGTGCTGATCGCGTTCGGGGTGCACGAGGCGACCGCGCGTGGGTTGCCCCTTCAGATCCATGTCGGCTTCGGCGACCGCGACTTGGACCTGCACCGCACCGATCCGCTGCTGTTGCTGCCGCTGCTGCGGGCGATGGCTCCCGTGCCCGTTCTACTGCTGCACTGCTATCCGTTTCAGCGGCAGGCCGGCTACCTCGCGCAGGCCTTCGACAACGTCAACTTCGATGTCGGGCTGGCGATCAACTTCCTGGGCCCTCGGTCGCCGTCGCTGGTCGCCGAGGCGCTCGAGACCGCGCCGTTCGCCAAGCAGCTGTATTCGTCGGACGCGTTCGGACCGCCGGAACTGCACCTGCTCGGCTCGGTGCTGTGGCGGCGCGCGATGGGCCTGGTGCTGGGCGAGTGGGTCCGCTGTGGCGACTGCACCGAAGCCGACGCGATCCGCATCGTCGACATGATCGGTGTACGCAACGCCGAACGGGTGTACGGGCTGTAGGACCCGCTCAGCCGCCGCAGCGCGGGTTCGGGCCCTTCATCGCCGCGACCCTCAGCACGGACTGGTCGACGCGCGGCATCGTCAGCTCACCGGCGCCGAGCGCCTGCTCCAAGCGGTCGAGCACCGCAGGCACCTCGGCCGTCGTCACCCACAGCGCGGTGTCGGCGCCGGCCTGCAGGGCGCGCAGCGCCGCGTCGGCCACCCCGTAGCGATCGGTGATCGCCCTCATGCCGGAGATGTCGTCGGTGAACACCGGGCCGTTGAAGCCCGGGCCGCCATAGCCACCCGACCGCAGCAGCTGGTACGCGGCGGGGCTCAGGCTCGCGGGATCGCTGCCGGTCAGCTCCGGCACCTCCATGTGCCCGACCATCACCCCGACCGGCGGCTGCGCGGTCAGCGTGCGGTACGGCACCAGGTCCGACGTCTGCAGCTCGGACAGCGGCGGGGTGCGGACACCCTCGGTGTGCGAGTCTCCGGAGGCATTGCCGTGGCCCGGGAAGTGTTTGAGCACCGGCAGCACACCGGCGTCGCGCAGGCCGCGGGCGTACGCCCCGGCGTATTCGGTGACCGTCGCCGGGTCGTCGCCGAAGGACCGGTCACCGATGGCGGCACTGGCCCCGGTGACGTCGACCACCGGCGCGAAGTTGATCGTGACGCCGAGCCCGCGCATCGCGCGGCCCCGCTCGAGCGCGATGCCGTAGACCTGCTCTGGGGTCGAGCTCTGTGCCAGCGCACGCGCCGACGGCTGGCTGCCGATCAGCGAGGCCAGCCTGGAGACACCGCCGCCTTCCTCGTCGACGCTGACGGCCAGCGGCAGCGGACCCGCCGAGGCGGCGATGTCGGCCAGCGGGGCACCCATCATCGACAGGTCGGTCCAGCTGCCGATCATGATGCCGCCGATGTGATGGTCGTCGACCACCGCGCGGGCGTCCGCGGCGTCGGAGACCCCCACCATCAGCAGCTGGGCCAGCTTGTCGCGGGTCGACATCTCCGAAATCACCGCGGCGCCCTGACTGCACGCCGGGGCCCCGGGCGCCAGCGGCACGGGTGCCTTCGCCGGAACCGCTGGGGCGGCCGAAACCGGTGCCGCGGTCACCGCCGGATCGGCCGGTGCGGCCGCGGACTGCTGCTTCGGCGACGAGCATGCCAGCAGCATCCCCGACGTCGCGACCAGTGCACATAGTCCTCGGATCCAAGCCATGAGCCCTGACACTAACGGCTCCGACGCGCGCGGGTCGATGCCGTCGGGTCGAGGGACACCACGGGAGGTGTGCTGACCGCCGAAGCCGACGCCTCGGCCACCGAACCGTGCACTACGCCGGGCGGGCGCTGCGTCACGGACACCGTCCGTGCTCAATCGTGCCGCCCGGCCGCTGAGCGGCCGCATGCTAGTTTTGGCGCCATGGATCGGTTCATCGTCCCCTCCGCGGCCAGCATCGTCGTGGGCCTGCTGCTCGGGGCGGCGGCCGTGTTCGGGGTGACGTTGATGGTGCAGGAGGACAGCAAACCTCCCCTGCAGGCGGGCGATCCGGCGTCATCGGTGCTCAACAGGGTCGAGTACGGCGACAGAAGTTAGTACCCGGGTCGCGGCTGACGCGTCCGTAGCCGCGCACGCCGCGCAACCGCTGTCGCGGCGGTGGATGTGGGTGGCCGCGGTTGCGGCGATCGTCCTGACTTTCGCCCAGTCGCCCGGACAGATCTCCCCCGACACCAAACTGGACCTCACCGCGAATCCACTGCGGTTCCTCGCGCGCGCGGCCAACCTGTGGAACAGCGACCTGCCGTTCGGCCAGGCCCAGAACCAGGCGTACGGCTACCTGTTCCCGCATGGCACCTTCTTCCTCGCCGGTGACCTGCTCGGCGTGCCGGGCTGGGTGACGCAGCGGCTGTGGTGGGCACTGCTGCTGACCGTCGGCTTCTGGGGTGTGGTGCGGGTCGCCGAGGCGCTCGGCATCGGCAGCCCTTCTTCCCGCGTCATCGGCGCCATCGCCTATACGCTGTCGCCTCGGGTGCTGACGACGCTGGGCGCACTGTCGTCGGAGACGCTGCCGATGATGCTGGCGCCGTGGGTGTTGCTGCCCGTGATCCTCGGGCTGCGCGGCCAAGGGTCGACCCGCGTCCTGGCGGCCCGGTCGGCGGGCGCGATCGCGTTGATGGGAGCGGTCAACGCGGCTGCCACGCTGACCGGCTGCCTGGCCGCGGTGCTGTGGTGGGCGTGTCACCGGCCCAACCGGCTATGGCTGAGGTTCACTGCGTGGTGGTTCGGCTGTGCGGCGCTCGCGGTGCTGTGGTGGGTGATCCCGCTGTTGCTGCTCGGACGAATCAGCCCCCCGTTCCTCGACTTCATCGAATCCTCCGGCGTCACCACGCAGTGGATGTCGCTGACGGAGATGCTGCGCGGCACCGGCAGTTGGACACCGTTCGTGGCGCCCGGCGCGACGGCCGGTTCCACGCTGGTCACCGGGAGCCTCGCCGTGCTGGCGACGACGCTGGTGGCCGCGGCGGGACTGGCCGGGCTGGCGCTGGGCTCGATGCCGGCCCGCGGCCGGTTGATCACCATGCTGCTCGTCGGGGTCGCGCTGCTCGCGGCGGGTTATGCGGGCGGGCTGGGCTCGCCGATCGCGACGGCGGTGCAGGCGTTCCTCGACGGCGCCGGCACCCCGCTGCGTAACCTGCAGAAGCTCGACCCGGTGCTGCGGTTGCCGCTGGCCCTGGGCGTGATCCACCTACTGGCCCGAATCCCGCTGCCCGGCAGCGCACCGCGGCCGGTGTGGCTGCGCGCGTTCGCCCATCCCGAACGGGACCGACGGGTGGCGGTGGGCATCGTCGTCCTCGCCGCGCTCACCGCAGGCACGTCACTGGCGTGGACGGGGCGCCTCACCCCGCCGGGAGCGTTCACCGCCATCCCCGACCACTGGCACGAGGCCGCGCAGTGGTTGGACGCCAACAACACCGGTGACCCGACGGCCGGTCGCGTGCTGGTCGCGCCCGGGGCGCCGTTCGCCACCCAGGTGTGGGGCACCAGCCGCGACGAACCCCTGCAGGTGCTCGGTGAGAGTCCTTGGGGGGTGCGCGATTCGATCCCGCTGACCCCGCCGGAGACGATCCGCGCCCTCGACTCGGTGCAGCGCCTCTTCGCGGCGGGCCGGCCCTCCGCCGGACTTGCCGACACCCTTGCCCGCCAAGGCATTTCATACGTGGTGGTGCGCAACGACCTGGACCCCGAATCGTCCCGTTCGGCGCGGCCGGTGCTGGTGCACCGCGCGATCGACGGGTCCGCCGGCCTGACCCGGGTCGCACAGTTCGGCGACCCGGTCGGCGCGGGCACCCTCGATGGCTTCGTCTCCGACAGCGGACTGCGGCCGCGTTATCCCGCCGTCGAGATCTACCGCGTCGAGCCGCATCAGAATCCGTCGGCGCCCTATCTGGTGGACGCCGATGCGATGGCACGGGTCGACGGCGGGCCCGAGGCGTTGCTTCGTCTCGACGAACGCCGCCGCCTGCTCGACCAGCCGGCGGCGGGCCCGATGCTGCTCACCTCGGACGCCGAACGCGCGGGGCTGGCCGCGCCGGTGGTGACCGTCACCGACACCCCGACGGCGCGCGAAACCGACTACGGCCGCGTCGACGACCACTCCTCGGCGATCCGCACCCCCGACGATCCGCGTAACACCTTCAACCGGGTGCCCGACTATCCGTCCGAGGGCGCCGACCTTGTCTACGGCCGGTGGATCGGCGGCCGGCTGTCGGCGTCGAGTTCGGCGGCCGATTCGACCGCGCTGCCCAACGTCGCCCCCGCAACCGGTCCGACGGCCGCCATCGACGCCGACACGTCGACGAGCTGGGTGTCCAACGCGCTGCAGGCCGCGCTCGGACAGTGGCTGCAGGTGGACTTCGACAAACCGGTCACCAACGCCACGATCACCGTCACACCCAGCGCCACCGCCGTCGGCGCGCAAGTGCGGCGGATCGAGGTCGCGACGGTCAACGGCACCAGTACGCTGCGCTTCGAGGAGGCCGGCAAACCGCTGACCGTCGCGCTGCCCTACGGGGAGACCCCGTGGGTGCGGATCACCGCGACCGGCACCGACGACGGGTCGGCCGGGGTGCAGTTCGGCATCACCGACCTGTCGGTGACCCAGTACGACGCCAACGGGTTCGCCACCCCGATCCGCTTGCGGCACACCGTGGAGGTCCCCGGCCCACCCGCCGGGTCCGCGGTCGGGCTCTGGGATCTGGGCTCCGAACTGCTGGGCCGGCCGGGGTGCGTGGACAGTCCCGACGGGGTCAAGTGTGCGGCCGCCATGGCAGTCTCACCCGAGGAGCCGGTGAACCTGAGCCGGACGCTGACGGTGCCCGAGCCGACGTCGGTCCAGCCGACAGTGTGGGTCCGGGCTCGGCAGGGTCCGCGGCTGGCCGAGCTGGTCCGCGAACCGGGCACCACCGTGGTCTCCGGCGACGCCGACGCCCCCGACGTACTCGGCTCGTCCTACGCCGCGGGCGACGGTGATCCGCGAACCGCGTGGACCGCACCGCAGCGCGTCGTCCAGCACCGCTCCCCGCCGACCTTGACGCTCACGCTGCCGGCTCCGGCGGAGGTCGCCGCCCTGCGGATCACGCCCAGCAACACCGAGCCACCCGCGCATCCGAGGATGGTGGCCGTGGACCTCGGCAACGGACCGCAGGCGCGCCGGCTCTCCGGCGGCGGCGACACCGAGACGATCGAGCTGGCACCGCACCGCACCGCCACCGTCGCGGTTTCCCTGCTCGACTGGAACGACATCATCGACCGCACATCGCTGGGGTTCGACCAGCTCAAACCGCCGGGCCTGGCAGAGGTGACCGCCCTGGACCGGCGGGGCAACCCCATCGGAGCCGCCGACGCAGGCGAGAACCACACCCGGACCATCGACGTCCCGTGCGGAGACGGGCCGATCATCGGCGTCGCCGGACAATTCGTGCCGACCACGGTCACCACCACCGTCGAGGCGCTGCTCGACGGTGACCCGGTGCCGGCACGCCCCTGCCGCCCCGGACCGATCGACCTACCCGCCGGTGAGCAGGAACTCCTGGTCAGTCCCGGCGCCACCTTCGTCGTCGACGGGGTGCAGCTGGCCGCCCCGACGGCTCGCGCCATCACCCCGGCGCCGACCACACCCGCCGACACCGGCGCGTGGAGCGCCAACCGCCGGGAGGTGACCGTCGAAACTGCGCAACGCAACCGTGTGCTCGTGGTGCCGGAGAGTGTCAACTCGGGCTGGCAGGCGCGTGGCCCCAGCGGTGACGTGCTGACCCCGGTCGTCGTCAACGGCTGGCAGCAGGGCTGGGTGGTGCCCGCGGACGCCGAGGGCACCGTCACGCTCTCATTCGGCTCGAACACGCTATACCGGGTGGGACTGATCGGCGGGCTCGCGTTGCTTCCGGTGCTCGCGCTGCTGGCCTGGCTACCAGTGCGGCGTCCTCGGGACGACGAGCCCGCACCGCCCTGGGGGGTGCCCGCCGCGCTGGCCGCGCTGGGCGCCCTCACAGTGGGGGCGGCCATCTCCGGGTGGGCCGGGATGGTCGTCGTCGGCGCTGCGCTCGCCATGCGCCACCTGCTACGGGATCGGCCGCGGCTACGCGACCGGCTCACCCTGGCCGTCGCCGCCGGCGGGCTGACCCTGGCCGGCGCCGTACTGTCGCAGCATCCGTGGCGTTCGGTGGACGGTTACGTCGGGCATTCGGCTCACGTGCAGCTGCTGACCCTGATGTCGGTGGCGGTGCTGGCCGCCTCCGCGGTGCCGTTCAGCGCTCGGTCCTCACGGCGATGAAGTGCCGCAACGTCGACTCGCCGTGGACGAACCGCGAGATTTCCTGCTCGAGCGCGTAGTCCAGGCCGGTCTGCCGGACCAGATGCTGGCGCAGGTGTTCGTCCCAGCTGCGCACGACGAAAAGCTCGACGAAGGTGTCCGCGGACTCACCGCTGCGGAAGATCCCCCACTGCATCGCCCCGGTCCGCTGCCGCGACCGCCGCACACGTTTCATCAAGCCAAGAAACCCGGCCTCGTCCTCGGGCGCCACCAGATAGGACTGCAGCACCACGACGGGTCCGTCCCGCGGGTCGGGTTCGAAGAGTAGCGCCGGTTCCCCCCAGTGCGCCGACGGCGTGACGTCGAGGGTCCCGGTGCCTGCGTGCAGCGGCCACCACAGCACCGAGGCGGCGCATCCGACCAGCAGCGCTGCGCTGATCAGCAACGCGGTCACAACGCTGGTGGCGCCCGCCACCAACCCCCACCCGAGCGAGCCGATGGCCTGCCCCCCCATGAAGACCAGCTGGTAGACCGACAGTCCACGTGCGCGCACCCAGGCAGGGAGACTCAGCTGCATCGACGCGTTGCACGTCGACAACGTCAACAGCCACGACACGCCGCCGAGCACCAGCGCACCCAGCACCACGGCGAGTACGTGAACCGTGGCCAGCACCGCCGTCGCGACGGCGAATCCGACGGCCGCCACGGCCAGCAGCTGGTTGAACCCGAAGGCCTTCTGCAGCCGGGAAAGCACCACCGCCCCGACCACCGCCCCGACACCCAGCGCGCCGAGCAACACCCCGTACCCCGACGACGACAGGTTCAGCTGATTCGCGGCGATCACCGCCAGCAGACCCCACAGCGCGCTGGCCGGCGCGATGAACAGCACCGACCGCAGCAGGATCCGCCGGATCACCGGTGAGCTGCGGATGAACCGCCCGCCGGCGCTCAGCGCCGACAATGGTCGCTCGACGGGCATCATCGATTCGGTGGGCGGCCGCCGCCACGCGAGCAGCACCGTCACGATCCCGATGAACGAGACGGCGTTGAGCGCGAACACCGTCGTGGGCCCCGACGCCGACACCAGGACGCCCGCGATCGCAGGGCCGATCGCCCTGGCACCGTTCATGCTCATGCTTGTCAGCGCCGCCGCGGCCGGGATCTGTTCGCGCGGGACGAGTTCGGGCTGAATGGCCTGCCAGGCGGGGGCCGTCAGCGCCTGACCGCAGCCGATCACGAACAGCAGGAGCAGCAGCACCGTGGGCGTCGCGAGCCCGAACCCGCTCAGCAGCGCCAGCGTGGCCACCCCGGATGCCATCGCGCCCTGGGTGGCGATCAGCAACCTGCGCCGGTCGACCAGATCGGCGATCACCCCGGACGGCAACGCGAGCAGCATGACGGGCAGGGTCGTCGCCGTCTGCACGAGTGGGACCAGCACCGCGGCACCGGGATCTCCGACCAGCATCCACTGCGCGCCCACGGTCTGCATCCACGTGCCGAGGTTCGAGATGGACTGTGCGATCCACAGCGCCCGGTAGATCGGAGACCTCAGCGGCGCCCACGAGGACACCGCCGGTGGCGGTTGCGGTGTGGCCATGTGGCGTTCCTCCCTGAGGTCGGTACCGGGTACCCACCGCGGCGACCGATAAGAAACCGCATCTCGGCGATCCCGTCAAACGCCGACACCCCGTCGACCGCAGCACTAGCATCGCGCTTGTGCCACAGTTGAATACCGCAGCGGGAGCCATCGATACCGGCGACCTCGGTGTCACGCTCATGCATGAGCACGTGTTCATCATGACCACGGAGATCCTGCTCAACTATCCGGAGGCGTGGGGTGACGAGGCCGAGCGCGAGGCGGATGCGATCGCCCGGCTCGACGAACTGAAGTCACGCGGGGTCGACACGATCGTCGACCTCACGGTGGTGGGGCTCGGTCGCTACATCCCCCGCATCGCCCGCATCGCGACGGCCACCGACCTCAACATCGTCGTGGCGACCGGTCTGTACACCTACAACGACGTGCCGTTCTTCTTCCACTACACGGGGCCGGGCACCCTGCTGGGAGGCCCCGAGGTGATGGTCGACATGTTCGTCCGCGACATCGAGCAGGGTATCGCCGACACCGGCGTGAAAGCCGCGATCCTCAAGTGCGCCACGGACGAACCCGGCGTCACCCCCGGTGTGGAGCGGGTGCTGCGTGCGGTCGCGCAGGCCCACCGCCAGACCGGGGCGCCCATCTCCACCCACACCCACGCCGCCACCCGCCGCGGGCTGGAACAGCAGCGCATCTTCGCCGAGGAGGGCGTCGACCTGTCGCGGGTGGTGATCGGGCACTCCGGCGACACCACCGACGTCGACTACCTCACAGAGCTGATGGACGCGGGTTCCTACATCGGCATGGACCGCTTCGGTGTCGACGCGTTCCTCGGATTCGAGGACCGGGTCGCGACCGTGGCAGCGCTGTGCGAGCGCGGCCACGCCGATCAGATGGTGCTGTCCCACGACGCGTCCTGCTACTTCGACGCGCTGCCGGAGGAGACGGTTCCCGCGGTCATGCCGAACTGGCACTATCTGCACATCCACAACGACGTACTGCCGGCGCTACGTGCCCGCGGGGTCACCGAGGCACAGCTCACCACCATGCTCGTCGACAATCCGCGGCGCGTCTTCGAGCACTCGGGCGGGTACTGAGTTGGTCGACGGCATGTCCGCGGCCGCAACGCGGTTCGCAGGTCTCCGCCGTGCGCGCCGACGTCATCGCGTGATCGGCTCGGGCAAGTCGCTGACCGCACTGTCCAGCGGCGGCACCTTATGCGCCCGAGTGACCTTGTGCGCCCGAGTGGCGCGGCGGAACTCCCAGCGCCGCAATGCTTCGCGGGCCGGGCTTTCGACCAGCGCGTAGCTCACCGCGGCGAGCGCGAAGCCGAACAGCAGGGTGAGCGCCAACACCAGCGGCATCTGCCCGTTGAACGCGAATTCCCCGACCATGGGGAAGACCATCGCCAGCGCGGCGAGATGCCAGACGAACAGCCCGTAGGACCAGCGGCCGAGCGCCACCATCACCCGGCTGCCCAGGATGCGGTGCCCGGTGTCCGGCCGGTCGAGCACCAGTGGCGCCAGCAGTGCCCCGGCCACCACCGCGCCCATCGCCGTCTTCAGGATGACCTGGCCGATGGTGCCCGGCTGCAGACCTTCCCGGCCGGCCAACGGCGAGGCGGCGACCGTGAAGGCAGCCACCGCGATCAGCGCCGTCAGCACGCGCCGGCGCGCCAACCGGTGGGCCCACCCGACCGGCTTGACGGCCAGCTCCGCGAGGACCATGCCGGCGGCGAACCACGAGAAGAAGGCCGGCGGCCAGTTCCACAGGTTGTGTCCGGAGTCGGGATCCGACGGAATGTAGACCCAGAACAAGCTCGCCACCGCGACGGCGACGATGACCGGGATACGCGCCCGGACAGTGACTCGTCGCGCCAGCAGCGCCAGCAGCGGCAGCACCAGATAGAAACTGACCTCGACCGACAGGCTCCACATCTGGGTCAGCCCCGCGCTGAGGGTGAGCGGGACGTAGATCTGCGTGAGGCTGAGGTTGGCCAGCCACACAGTGAGGTCCGGTTCGGTGTCGGGGAACAGCGTCAGGATGATCACCACCGCGACCAGGTAGCCGGGCATGATCCGCACGATGCGCGAGCGCAGGTAGTGAGCAGTCGGCGGGGTGGCCCGCAGTCCGCGCGCCGCGGCGGCGTGGCCGCGCCACAGCAGGAAGCCCGACAGCGCGAAGAACACCGCGACGGCGAGGTCGAACCGGCCGAAGAATCGGCCGTCGGCGCCGCTGGTGTGCCCGGTCTGAAACGCGACGTGGGTGACGACGACGCCGATGGCCGCGCAGGCGCGCATCCCTTCGACTGCGGGCAGGAACGAACGCGTCCCGCAGATCTGCTGGCTGCTCGTCACGGCGACCAGTGTGCCAGCGCGGCAAGGAGGTCAGGGCGGGACCGAGGGTCTCGTAGTAAGTTCCCGCCTTAATGTCTGCTGTTAGGGTCAGACGGGTTTTGCCGGCCCGAGCCGAAGGAGGCACGGTTTGAACCGCGCAGTGGCGTTGCGGATCGCGGCGTGCGGACTCATGGGGTTGGGCGCTGCCTTACTCATCGCCGCACTGTTGCTGTCCACCTATACCAAGGGCAAGATCTCGAAGGTCCCCCTTGACATCGACACCACGTTGGTCAGCGACGGAACCGGCACAGCGTTCGATCCCGCCTCGCTGCTGGGAGAGCGTTTCATCGTCGACCGTGACGTCCCGGTGGCCTTCCAGCAGCAGATCACCGTGGAGTCACCGTCGAACGCCGACGTGGTCACCCTGCAGGTCGGCAGTACGCTACGGCGCACCGACAAGCAGCAGGACAACGGTCTGCTGCTCGCGATGGTCGACACCGTGACCATGGACCGGTCGTCGGCGATGGCGGTGTCGAGCGAGAGCAACCCCGGTGGCGCGGTGCAGAAGCCGCGGGCCATCGAGGACGACCAGCCGCCGACGAACATCGCACTTCCGCACGACGGACTGACCTACCGGTTCCCGTTCGACACCGAGAAGAAGACCTACCCGCTGTTCGACCCGATCGCCCAGAAGGCCTACGACGCCAACTACGACGGCGAAGACGACGTCAACGGGCTGACCACCTTCAAGTTCAGCCAGAACGTCGGCTACGACTCCGAGGGCAAGCTCGTCGAACCGGTGAAGTATGCCTCGCTGTACGAAGACGACGCCGATGCGCAGGTCACCGCCCGCGCCGCCCTGTGGGGTGTGGAGGGCGACCCCGAAGAGCCGATCACGATGGGGCGCTACTACGCCGCCGAGCGCACCCTGTGGGTGGACCCGGTGTCCGGCACGATCGTCAAGTCGGACGAGCACGCGTACCACTACTACGCCCGGGACGCGCTCCGGCCAGAGGTGACGTTCGCGGACTACACGGTCACGACGAACGAGGAGTCGGTCGAGTCGCAGGTGGCCAGCGCCCGCAGTGAACGCGATCGCGTCGCGCTGTGGGGCCGCATCCTGCCGATCACGTTCACCGCGGTCGGTCTGGTGTTGCTCGTGGGCGGCGCCCTGCTCGGATCGTTCAGCCTGCGCGCGGAGTCGGCACTGATCGATCCCGGTCTCGACGAGGCCGACCACGGATTCTTCCAGCGCGACGACGCCGGTGAACCGGTGCCGGGCGCCGAAGCCAAGACCGAGAAGCTGCCGGCCCAGCGACCGACCGATCTACCGCCCGACAGACCGGTCTGATCTCCCGCTGTCTCCCGCCGGTCTACGCGCTGGCGCTGTCGCTGATCGTCACCGCGCCGCTGCTGCCGCCTGGTTATCTGCTCCTTCGCGACGCGGTGTCGACGCCGAGGTCATATCTGTCCGATGCGGCGCTGGGCCTCTCGGAGACCGCGCCGCGCGCGCTGCCGCAGGACTTCGCGCTGGCCCTGGCCTCACACGTGCTCGACGGCGGTGTGGCGGTCAAGGCGCTGCTGGTGACGGGTCTGTGGCTGGCTGGCTGGGGTGCGGCCCGATTGGCGGCGACGGTGGTGCCGGACGCAGGCGTTGCCGGGCAGTGTGTGGCGGTCACCGTGGCGGTGTGGAATCCGTACGTCGCCGAACGCCTGTTGCAGGGTCACTGGAGCCTGCTGGTCGGATACGGCTGCCTGCCCTGGGTCGCGGCCGCGGTGGTGCGGCTGCGCGACGGATCCGGCGGCTGGTGGCCGCTGCCGTTCTGGACAGCCCTCGCCGGGTTGACCCCGACCGGGTTGCTGCTGGCCGCATTGGTGGCGGTGGTTTCGGTGTGCGTGCCGGGCGAGGGCCGCCGTCGGGTTCCTGTGCTGGGAATGGCGGCCGGGGCGGCGGCGGTGTGTGCCCTGCCATGGCTGCTCGCCGCGGCGGTGTCGGGTTCGCTGGCCGTATCGCCGGCGGCGGGGCTGCCGGAGTTCGCGGCGCGGGCGGAGCCGGGTCTCGGGACCTTGGGCAGCCTGGCCGGGCTCGGCGGCATCTGGAACGCCGACGCGGTGCCGGCCTCGCGCACGACACTTTTCGCTGCCGTGGCGACGGCCGTGCTGCTCGTGGTGGTGCTGGCCGGGGTTGCGGTGGTGCGGCGGCAGGCTGCTGCCCTCCCTCTGCTGATCCTGGCCGCTACCGCTGTGGTCCTTCCCGCGGTGATGGCCACCGAGCCGGGGCTTGCGGCGCTCGAGCACACGGTAAGGGCGCTGCCGGGATTGGGTGTGCTGCGGGACGGGCAGAAGTGGGTGGCGCTGGCGCTGCCCGGTTATGCCGTCGCCGGTGCGGGTGCGGTGCTGGCGGTGCGGCGGGTGCCTCCGGTGGCTTTGGGCGCGGTGTGCTGCGCGGCATTGATCGCCGTGCTTCCGGATCTGGCGTTCGGAGTGGGCGGGCAGATGCGGGCCGTGCAGTATCCCCCGGGATGGGCGGCCGCCGCGGCGGTGGTCAACGCCGATCCTCGCCCGGTGGCGGTGCTGCCGCCGGACAGCATGCGTCAGTTCGACTGGGCAGGTGAGGCGCCGGTGCTCGATCCGCTGCCGCGCTGGGTGCGCGCCGACGTCCTCAGCACAGGTGATCTGGTGATCGGCGGGACGACGGTGCCCGGCGAGGGAGTGCGCGCGCGGGAGCTGCAGGCCCTGGTCACGCGGGGGGCGCCGGTGTCGGAGCTGAGCGATGCCGGGGTGGGGTGGGTGGTCGTCGAATCCGGCGGTTCGGTGCTGGATCTGCCGGTCGCGTATCGCGATGACGATCTCGCGGTGTACCGGGTCGGCGGCGACCGGCCGGGATCGCCGGACCGGGGCCTGCTGATCTGGGCGCACGCCGCGTGGTTGGCCGTGCTGTTCGGATCGTTGGCCGCAGGGGTGCTCGGCGTGCGCTCGCGGAACAGGGTGGACGCGCGACTTACGTAACGCTGCGGAGGTTCTCGGGCCGGATCACCGCAGTGGCGTTACCCGAGCGAGGCGAAAGCTCGACGACCCCGCTGACGTACCGGCCGCTGCGCATCGCATCGAAGACGCCGCGCATCGCCGCAGCGCTCTGCCGCCAGGAGAATTCGACGCTGCGCGCCTGGGCCTTCGCGCCGAGCTGCTCGCGCAGCACGCGATCGCCGAGCAGCTGCTTCAGCGCCTCGACGAGTTCATCGCGATCGTCCACCAGCAGACCCGTCACACCGTCGACGATCGAATCGGTCAGCCCGCCCGACGACCGGTAACCGATGGTGGGTACCGCGTGCTGTGCCGCCTCGGTCACTGCGAGCCCCCAACCTTCCTTGCGGGACGGCAACACGTGCACCCAACTCCGTTGGAGCACCTGGTGTTTGGTGAGGTCGTCGACATGCCCGTGGAAAGTGACCGCATCGGAGATCCCGGACAGCCGGGCATGGTCGACGAGCTTGCGCTGCCACCATCCGCCGCCGAGGACGTCGAGGTGCAGATCCGGCAGATGCGGGCGCAGCGCCGCAACCGCGTCGAGCGCGTCTTCGATCTGCTTGTGCGGTACCAGCCGCGACAGCACCGCGATCCGCGGCCTCTCCGAACGCGGCTCGGTGAGCGTCGACGCCGGCGCCTCGTCGAGCCCGTTGCGCACCACGGCGATCCGCCCGCCGTCGACCCCGAGTTCGGTCAGGTCGCGCGCGGACGGCAGCGACACCGTCACATACTGCGCCCGCCGGTGCACGCGGGGCGACACGACCGATTCGACGAACCATCCCAGCCGACTCAGCACCGGGCCGGCGACCGGCCACTGCTCGTGGTGGCAGTGGTGCACCAGCACTGCCACGCGGCTGCCGAAGATTAGCCTGGCCAGGAACGGCACCCCGTTCTGGGTGTCGACCACCACGTCGGGGCGCACTCCACGCAGCGGGCCGAAGCCGATACGAGCCAGTGCCATCACCAACAGCGCGCACGGATACACCGAGTACCTGCCGCCGCCACGGCTGACGTGCACACCGTCGAGCTCCTCATGCCGCGCGGCAGCGGCGTAGCGGGCGGTGCGCAGCGTGACCCGCACACCCGAGGCGGCCAGCTGCTCACCGATGCGCTGGAGGTACATCTCACTGCCGCCGCCCTGTGGGTGGCCGGTGTCCCGCCAGCACAGGAGCAGGACGGAACGAAGCGGGGGCGCAGGCGGCCGGGGACACATCGTCGGACAGCCTAATGGGAACCGGTCGGACAGCCTAACCGCTAACCGCTGCGTATGGTCGGTCGCGTGTCCGCTACCGAGCTGTTCGCCCGACACGCGACGCTGTGGCGATCGGTCCGGTTGCTCAGCGAATTCCGCTTCGAGCAGTCCGACCCGGCCCGATTCTACGGTGCGCTCGCCGAGGACACCGCCGCGATGGTGGCCGACCTGTGGCAGGGAGCGACCGCAACGACCCCGGGCCGCCGTACGGTGCTCGACGTCGGCGGCGGACCCGGTTTCTTCGGCACTGCCTTCACCCGCCGCGGCATGGACTACGTGGGCGTCGAACCGGACCCTCGCGAGATGCATGCGGGCCCGGCGGCCACCGCACACCCGGGCCGGTACGTGCGGGCTTCGGGCATGTCGTTGCCATTCGCTGATGGCTGCGTCGACGTCTGCTTGTCCTCCAACGTCGCCGAACACGTCCGCCATCCCTGGCGGCTGGGCAACGAGATGCTGCGCGTCACCCGGCCCGGCGGGCTCGCCGTGCTGTCGTACACCGTCTGGCTGGGCCCCTTCGGTGGGCACGAAATGGGGTTGACGCACTACCTCGGCGGCGCTCGGGCTGCCGAGCGGTACACCCGCAGACACGGACGTCGGCCGAAGAACGACTACGGTTCGTCACTGTTCGCGGTGTCCGTGCACGACGGCCTCCAGTGGGCGGAGAGCACCGGCGCTCTGATCGCCGCGTTCCCCCGCTACCACCCGCGGTGGGCATGGTGGACCAACACGGTGCCCGGTCTCCGGGAGTTCGTGGTGAGCAATCAGGTGCTGGTGCTGCAGCCTTGACTGCAACAGATTCTGGTTTGCCGTCCATCGGTGGTGTGAGTCCATGGCACAGACCGTGCTCACTACACTTCACCACCAGTGGGTGAATTCGAGGCGCTGTGCGCCAACGACGACGGCCTGGCGACGTTGCGGACGTCGATCCGGGAGTTCCTGGCCGCCGATCGCGCGGCGTACGGCTGGCAGCCGGCCGTCGACTGCTGGCTGGCGGCGTGGGATCCGGAGTTCAGCGTGCGGCTGGCCGAGGCCGGGTTCGTCGGCCTGACCATCCCCACCGAGTACGGCGGGCACGGGGTCGGGCATCTGCACCGCTACGTGGTGACCGAGGAACTGCTGGCACACGGCGCGCCCGTCGCCGCGCACTGGATCGCCGACCGGCAGGTGGCGCCCGGACTGCTGACGTACGGCAGCGAGGAACAGCGCCGTCGACTGCTGCCCCGCATCGCCGCGGGCCGGTTGTCCTCCGCGATCGGGATGAGCGAACACGGAGCCGGTTCGGACCTGGCGGCGGTTGCCACTCGCGCCACCGAGGTCCGCGGCGGCTGGCGGATCGACGGGACGAAGGTGTGGACCAGCGGAGCCCACGTCGCCGACCAGGTCGTGGTGCTGGCGCGCACGGCCCCCGTCGACCGTGACCACCGGCACGCCGGGTTGAGCCAATTCATCGTCCGGACCGACTCACCCGGGGTGACGATCAGCCCGATCGTGCTGATGAACGGCGAACACCACTTCAACGAGGTGCTGTTCGACGGGGTGTTCGTCCCGGACGCCGATGTGCTCGGTGAGATCGGGAACGGATGGCGCCAGGTGACGGCCGAACTTGGATTCGAGCGCAGCGGCCCGGAACGGATCCTGTCGACGGCGACGCTGGTGTTCGAGGCGCTGGCCGCCCTCGGGCGTGGCGACGTCGACGAGCGCACCACCGCCGAGGTGGGCGACCTGATGGCCCGAATGGTATCGCTGCGGCAGCTGTCGATCTCGGTGGCGCGTGAGCTCTCCGAAGGGCGTGACGCGAACACCAGGGCGGCGTTGGTGAAGGACCTGGGCACCAGATTCGAACAGGAGTCGGTGGAGATCGTCGCCGATCTGCTCACCTACCTCGACGAGCACGCGCCCGAGGCTGACCGGTTGCGCGGCTTGCTGGCCACGGGCCGCCTGCACTCCCCGTTGTTCACCCTGCGCGGCGGGACCAATGAGGTGTTACGAGACGTGGTGGCCCGCGGGCTGGGAGCGCGATGAGCGCTTGCGCGAAGAGCCGAGGGCACCGATGAGCGCTTGCGCGAACAGCCGACAACCCCGATGAGCGCTTGCGCGAAGAGCCGAGGGCACCGATGAGCGCTTGCGCGAAGAGCCGAGGACACCGATGAGCGCCGAATTACGCGTCCTGGTCGACAATCTGGCGCGCCGCTCGTATGACGCGCGGATGGGTCAGCGCACCCGCCCGGAAACCTTCGACGCCGCTCTGTGGCGCCACCTCGAGGAGACCGGTCTGAGCCGCTTGACCACCGGAGAGGGCGCCGGACCCGCCGAGTCGGCGGTCGTGCTGGCCGGCCTCGCGCGGCGCAGTGCCGCCGTGCCGGCGGCCGAGACCGATCTCCTGGCCGCATGGCTGGCCCGTCAGGCCGGCGTCGACGTACCCGCTTCCGGTCCGCTGACCGTGGCCGTGTGCGCGGGCACGGTCAGCGACGGGCGGGTCGTCGGTGCCGCACACCGGGTGCCGTGGCCGCGTGACGCGACGGTGGTGGCTGCCGTGCGCTCAGCCGAAGCCCTCTACGTTTCGGCGCTCGACGATCCGGTGATCGTCGACGGGATGGACCTGGCCGGTGAGCCACGGGGTGAGGTCACCGTCGACGTCGCCGAGAACGCCTGCGTCCGGCTAGATCCGGCGTTCACCGACGAGTTGATGCGGCGTGGCGCGTGGGCACGGTGCGTCCAGACCGTCGGCGCGTTCGACGCCGCCGCCGACCTGACCGCCACCCACACCCGTGATCGGGTCCAGTTCGGCCGGTCACTGAGCAAGTTCCAGGCCGTCCAGCATGCGCTCGCGGCCATGGCCGGCGAGGTCGAACGTGCACGCGCCACCACGGAGCTCGCCGTCGCGGCGGCCGCCCAGTACGGATTCGGCGCGCCCGCAACGCACTATGCGGTGACCGTTGCCAAAGTGACCGTCGGGCGCGCCGTCGAACCGGTCACCACGATCGCCCATCAGTTGCACGGGGCGATCGGCGTCACGGTCGAACACCCCCTGTGGCTGTCCACGATGCGAGCCCGCGGTTGGGTCGACGACTTCGGCCCCACCGCTCGGCACGCCCGCGAGCTGGGACGGCTCGCATTGTCCGCCGGCGACCCGTGGGATGTGCTTGTCGGGCCGTAGCTCCGCCGAGCACCTCGCTAGCTGTCGAGCACCTCGTCGATGCGCTGGGCGGCGGTGTCGAGCCGAATCTGCTCACTGCGCCCGGCGGCGGCGCACCGTGGGGAAGCGGCACCGTGGGGAGGGGCACCGTGGGGAGGGGCACCGTGGGGAGGGGCACCGTGGGGAGGCCGCACTGAGGTCGGCGATGCTGGTGAAGTCGACTCGGAACGGGTAGACCCCCTCTCGAGCGTCTCGACTACCGGGGCACCGAGATCCGAGGGTGATGACATGGGTGTCGGCGACAAGGCGAGGAACAAGATGCAGCAGATCCAGGGCCGCATGCGGGCTGCGACGGGCAGCGCGATCGACGACCCGAACATGCGGGCACGGGGTCGCAGTGACGAGCGGATCGCTCACCTCAAGCGAGCCGGCGAGAAGGTCAAGGACGCCTTCCGTTCCCGCCGGCGGCCCCGCGGGTACTGACCGGTCAACCCTCGGTGACAGATGAGACCGGCGCCGCCGGTGCGGTTCGCAGTGCGACGAACCAACGGGGCGCGCAGATCGCGGCCCGCGTCGGCTATCTGATCAACGGAATGCTGCATCTGCTGATCGCCTACATCATCTTTCGCATCGCGATCGGGTCGGGCAGCGGCGACGCGGACCAGTCCGGTGCACTGGCCACCCTCGCGCAGACCCACGGTGGGTTCCTGGCGCTGTGGGGGGTCGCGGTGGCGTTGGTGCCGCTGACGCTGTGGCGGCTGGCGGAAACCGTTCTCGGGCTGCATCCCACTGAGCACCACCAGCCCAACCCTAACCCCGACGACTTCCTGATGGTCAACCGGCTCAAGGCGCTCGGACTCGGGGTGCTGTACGCCGCGGTGGCGGCGATGGCCGTGCAGTTCGCGCTCGGCAGCCGCGATTCCAGCGCGCAGCGGACCGTCGGGCTGAGCACCTGGCTGATGCGCACGCCGGAGGGTAAGGCGGCGCTCGCCCTGATCGGCCTCGGCGTCACGGCGGTGGGCTGCTACTTCGCGTTCAAGGGTGCCTCGCGGCGGTTCCGCGACGACCTCAACATTTCCGGTGGGCGACTGCTCACGGTGCTCGGAGCCTCGGGTCACGTCGCGGAGGGTGTGGTGCTTGCGGTCGCCGGTGCGCTGGTGGTCGTCGCCTCTGTGCGGGCCGATCCGTCGAAGGCCACCGGGCTCGACGGCGCCGTCAAGGCGCTCGGGCAGATGCCGTTCGGACCGGTGCTGATAGGGATCGCCGCGGCGGGTTTCGCCGCCTACGGTCTGTACAGCTTCGCGCTCACCCGCTACGCGCGGATGTGAGCGCTCAACTCGGAACCATGCCCTGCCCGTCGTGTTCTGCGGCGGTCTCGACCCGATGCGCACCGGGCGACTCCGGCAGTTCGTGCCGTCCCCCGGCGGAACGCCTGCGCAGCAGCCACACCGCGCCGGCGACGGTGACCACCCCGGTGACGATCAGCGTCGGCCACATTGCGAGCTGCGCAAGCCACAGCCGCCTCTGCACCTTGAGGAGTCGCTGTTGGGCGTGCCGGAGCCGAGTCACCTTGTCCATGCCGACACTGTGCCCGCGAGCGGCGCTGGAAAAACATGTCGTCACGCGTCGATGATCATCGTGGTGAGCGCAACGAGCTACGGGTGGCCGCCGGGCCGCGACACCGGCGCTCACCGACGGTGGCCGAAATGGTTGCGGGGCGCCCAGATCCGTTTCCCGGTATCGGCCCGCCACCGCGGAGAGCCGGCGGGAGTCTTCCGCGGTTCCTCAGGGTTTCCCTCGCGTCGGCGTCTGGTACGCGACGCCGTGCCGCAGCGGCGTGTTCGACCGGGCCGCCGTCGACTCCTGGACCTGCGAGCCGCCCGGGGTCCCAGTCACGCCGGGGGCGTTGGACTGGTCACCGCCCGACGGCTCCGCACCGTCGTGCAGTTCCTGGAGCCGGGCGTGGAGGACCTCGAGCACCGGGATGCGGTTGCCGTGCTCGGTCTCGTGGTCGAACAGCGATCGCAACTGGGGTTCGTCGAGTGATCGGATGCGATGCCGCAGATCGGGCAGCGCCAGCTGGTCGTAGTCCCTCAGCGGGAGGTCGTCACGGTTAGCCATACGCCATGGGTGCCCACCGTGGCGGCACGGTAACCAGTCAGCGGTTGGTAAGCTCGGGCACGCTGGGTCGGGCCAGCGTTGCTTCGACCTCCTCGCCGATGCCGCCGCTGGCTCCGGTCACCAGTGCGGTGAATCCGGTGAGCTTCATCTTTCTTTCGTCATTGGTCCAACGTAACGACTTCGGGAAGCCGACCGTCGTATCGTCGGGCATATGGAAGGTCCCGAATTCCGGGTCCTCGACGCACACGGCTCAACGAGGAGCGCCACGGTGACCATCGACACGGAATCTCAGGCGACGCCAGCGCAGGCCGTCACGGCCTTCGACCAGGAGGTCGCCGACACTCAGCGCTATTTCGACAGCTCGCGCTTCGAGGGCATCACGCGGCTCTACACGGCCCGGCAGGTCGTCGAACAGCGCGGCACGATCCCCGTCGACTACACCGTGGCACGGGAGGCCGCGAAGGCGTTTTACCCGCGCCTTCGTGAACTGTTCGACCAGTCCAAGAGCATCACGACCTTCGGCCCCTACTCCCCCGGCCAGGCCGTGACCATGAAACGGGTCGGCATCGAGGGCATCTACCTCGGTGGTTGGGCCACCTCGGCCAAAGGGTCCACCGACGAGGATCCAGGTCCCGATCTGGCCAGCTACCCGCTGAGCCAGGTGCCCGACGAGGCCGCCGGTCTGGTGCGCGCACTGCTGACCGCCGACCGCAACCAGCACTACTTGCGATTGCGGATGAACAGCCAGCAACTGGCGGCAGCGGGGCCTCCCGTCGACTTCCGGCCGTTCATCATCGCCGACGCCGACACCGGTCACGGCGGTGATCCCCACATCCGCAACCTGATCCGGCGGTTCGTCGAGGCCGGGGTGCCCGGATACCACATCGAAGATCAGCGCCCGGGCACCAAGAAGTGCGGACATCAGGGCGGCAAGGTGCTGGTGCCGTCGGACGAACAGATCAAACGTCTCAACACCGCCCGGTTCCAGCTCGACATCATGGGCGTGCCGGGCATCGTCGTCGCCCGCACCGACGCCGAGGCCGCGAACCTGATCGACAGCCGCGCCGACGAACGCGACCAGCCGTTCCTGCTCGGCGCGACGAATCTGTCCATCCCGTCGTACAAGTCGTGCTTCCTGGCGATGATGCGCAGTTTCTACGACGCGGGAGTCTCCGCGCTCAACGGCCACCTGCTCTACTGGCTGCCCGACGGGGAATACGACACGGCGCGCGCCTGGCTGCAACGTCACGGCTTGGCCGACGTCATCGCCAAGGCGGCCGACCAGTGGCGGTCCGACGGCGACCCCGGCAACGACGCGCTCTACGACGACGTCGAATCGCAGTTCATCGCCGCGTGGGAAGAGGACGCCGGGCTCAAGACGTACGCCGAGGCGGTGGCCGCCCGGCTGCAGTTCGCCGAACGCGACGGCGAGGCGTACGGGATGGGCGTCGACGAGTGGCAGCATTTCGCCAAGCGGGCATCGCTGTACACCGCCGGGAAGAAGGCCCGCGAATTGGGAGTCGACGTCGAATGGGACTGTGAGCTCGCCAAGACGCCCGAGGGCTATTACCAACTCCGCGGGGGCATTCCGTACGCGATCGCCAAACAGCTGGCCGCCGCGCCGTTCGCCGACATCCTGTGGATGGAGACCAAGACCGCCGACCTCGCCGACGCCAGGGAGTTCGCCGAGGCGATCCACGCCGAGTTCCCCGACAAGATGCTGGCCTACAACCTGTCCCCGTCGTTCAACTGGGACACCACCGGTATGACCGACGACGACATGCGGGCGTTCCCCCAGGAACTGGGGAAGATGGGCTTCGTCTTCAACTTCATCACCTACGGCGGACACCAGGTCGACGGCGTCGCCGCCGAGGAGTTCGCCACCGCCCTGCGCCAGGACGGAATGCTCGCGCTGGCCCGTCTGCAGCGCAAGATGCGCCTGGTCGAGTCGCCCTACCGCACCCCGCAGACCCTGGTCGGCGGGCCCCGCAGCGATGCGGCGCTGCTCGCGTCGTCCGGCCGCACGGCCACCACCAAGGCGATGGGCAAGGGTTCCACCCAGCATCAGCACCTGGTGCAGACGGAGGTTCCCAAGAAACTGCTCGAGGAATGGCTCGCCCTGTGGAGCGAGCACTACCAGCTCGGCGAAAAGCTGCGGGTGCAGCTACGTCCCCGGCGGGCCGGCGGGGAGGTGCTCGAACTCGGCATCTACGGCGAACGCGAAGACGGCGAGGAGAAACTCGCCGACGTGCTGGTCGATCCGATCAAGGACCGGCACGGCCGCAGCATCCTGACGGTGCGCGACCAGAACACCTATGCCGAGAAACTGCGCCAGAAGCGGTTGATGACACTGATCCACCTGTGGCTCGTACACCGCTTCAAGGCCGACGCGGTGTACTACGTGACGCCGACGGAGGACAACGTCTACCAGACCGAGAAGATGAAGTCGCACGGCATCTTCAGCGATGTGCACAAGGACGTCGGAGAGATCATCGTCGCCGAGGTCAACCGCTCGCGCATCGAGGAGCTCCTGGCGTCGGACCGCGAGGCGCTCGGGCGGCTGATCCGCAAGGAGGACTGACGCCTCCGGGCTGACTGACACGCATCGAGGCTGAGCCGCCGCCCGAGCGGGTCTCGTGATGGACTTGATGGACGGACAGCGACGCGGACGCGCGGCCGGTCATCGAGGAGACGCCTATATGCAGTGGACAGCGACCGTGATAGGCATCGTGCTGGTGGCCCTCATCGTGCGGGATGTGTTTCACACGATGTTCCATCCGGTCGGCAACGGCAGCATCGCGCCGATGGTGATGAAGCTGAACTGGCGGCTGCTGGGTCAAATGCCCCCTCAGCGCCGAATGGCCGGGCTGACGGGGCCGTTCGGCATCGCCATGTTGGTACTTGCCTGGGGTGGGATCGCCGTACTCGGCTGGACCCTCATCTACTGGGCTCAGATGCCCGAAGGTTTCGCGTACGGCTCCGAGCTGGATCCGAATCAGCGCCATGCATTCCTCGACTCGCTGTATCTGTCGCTGGTCACCATCGCCACGCTGGGGTTCGGCGATGTCGTCCCGACGTCGGCGACACTGCGACTGGCCGCTCCCGTCGAAGCGCTCTTCGGCTTCATGCTGCTGACCGCGGCGGTCTCCTGGGTGCTCGAGATCTATCCGGCACTGCACCGCCGGCGCGTGCTGGCACTGCAACTGTCGACGCTCCGGCGGGCGCGTGAGGCCGATCCGGGGCTTTCGATCGACAGTGTCCCCGTCGATGTCCTGACGTCGCTGGCGGCCAGCATCGTGGAAGCCCGCAACGACTTCAACCAGTACAGCGCCACCTACTACTTCCGCGACCTGGAGGCCGACGCATCTCTGGCGGCGTCCCTGGTCTACGCCACCCAGCTCGCTGCCGAGGCCACCGCCAGCGACCAGGCACCGCTGCGGATGGCGGGACTTCTGATGACCACCGCCGTCGACAGCCTGGCCGAAGTGCTCGACCGCGAGTTCCTGCAACTCGGTGCCGACACCCACACCGTCGTACGGGCCTACGCCGTCGACCATCGCCACACCGGTTGAACCGGTCGGCCTCGACTGTGCTGCCGGGTCTACTCCGAGTGTGTCTGCTCGCGGTCAGAAGTGCAGGGCGGAGAACCTCCAATCGAGCACGGGCCGGTCCGCCTGCTCGTCGACGGCGTAGACCAGTGTCCGCAGATCGAGCACGCCACCCCGGCCGCCGGCAAGGGGCCTCGCGGCGTCGACGTGCAGGGTGCTGTAGAGCGTGTCGCCCTCGTACACCGGGCCGGTGTGATCACAGGACTCCCACGCCAGCACCGTCGCCAGGTCCGGCAGCAGACGTGTCGCCTGCGCCAGCGCCAACCCGATGGTGTGCCCGCCGTAAACCAGCCGCCTACCATCGGCGGTACGTGAGTCGACACGTGAGTCGTGGTGTGTGGCAGCGATGTTGAGGGTGAGCCGGGCCAGCTCGGGCGCGCTGCTGACCACGTCGGCGGTGCTGTGCAGCACCGCTCCGGCCAGCCCGGTGTCGAACGACGGCGACGGCACCCGGGTGCGGTAGGCCTGCGCATCCCAAGCCGCGGTTGGGTCGGGCACCGGGGTGTCGGGGCCGACGGTCGACAGCTCGTCGGCGTGTCCGGTGTCGGCGGCGCCGTCGCGCAACGGCAGCATCGCGCAGCGGTGGAAGTCCAGTACCCGCCGCCCAAGTTGGTCGACGGTGGTGATCCGCAACGCAGCCAGCCCGGTCGGGGCGCGGCCCGGTCTCGCCGAGTTTTGCTTCAGCCCGACCACCTCGGTGCGGGTGAACAAACTGTCGCCGAGAACGGGATAGCGGTGGAACGCCAGGCCCCGGTAGAACAGGTTGGCCTTGACCCGCTGGGTCGCCAGCGTCGACTGGCCGATCGCCACGTCGCACACCAGGCCGGGGTGGGCCAGCGGAGCAGTCGCACCCGTGACCGCGGCGGCGAGTTCGGCGTCGAGCGCCAAGCGCAGACGGTCGCCGAGAATGGACTGGTGCACGGCGGCGGCACCGGCCGACAGCGTCATCGTCGGCGCCGAGTCGAACACCTGCCCCACCGCGAGGTCGTCGAAGTAGGGGCCACCGGCGATATGGCCGTACAAAGTCACAGCCGCACATGCTGGCAGCGCCGGCTTAGCCATGTCAATATGGCCGTACATTTACAAGGGGAGTCATGCGCCAGTTGAACGACGAAGAGACCATGTTGGTCGACACCGTCCGCACGTTCGTGGACCGCGAGGTCAAGCCCACCGTGCGCGACGTCGAGCACGCCGACGAATACCCCGAGGCGTGGATCGAGCAGATGAAGCGCATCGGCATCTACGGGCTGGCGATCCCCGAGCAGTACGGCGGCTACCCGGTGTCGACCGCCTGCTACGTCGAGGTCACCCAGGAACTCTCGCGCGGGTGGATGAGCCTGGCGGGCGCGATGGGTGGACATACCGTCGTCGCCAAACTGCTCACCCTGTTCGGCACCGAGGAGCAGAAGCGGGCCTATCTTCCTGCGATGGCGAGCGGAGAGATCCGCGCGACCATGGCGTTGACCGAGCCGGGCGGCGGCTCCGATCTGCAGAACATGAGCACCACCGCGCTGGCCGCCAAGGGCGGTGGTCTGGTGATCAACGGATCGAAGACCTGGATCAGCAACGCCCGTCGATCAGGGTTGATCGCGCTGCTGTGCAAGACCGACCCGGCGGCCACGCCCCGGCACCGCGGGATCTCGGTGGTGCTCGTCGATCAGGGCATGACGGGGCTGTCGGTGTCGCGGGATCTGCCCAAGCTGGGCTACAAGGGCGTCGAGAGTTGCGAGCTTGTCTTCGACGACTGCCGGGTGCCGGCGACGGCGATTCTCGGCGGAGACCCCGGCCGGGGGTTTGCGCAGATGATGAAGGGACTCGAGACCGGGCGCATCCAGGTCGCCTCGCGGGCGTTGGGGGTGGCGACGGCCGCGCTCGAGGACGCGCTGCGCTACGCCCAGGAGCGCGAGAGCTTCGGACAACCCATCTGGAAACACCAGTCGATCGGGAACTACCTGGCGGACATGGCGACGAAGCTCACCGCGGCGCGGCAGCTGACTCGTTACGCCGCCGAACGGTACGACAGCGGTGAGCGCGCCGACATGGAGGCGGGCATGGCGAAGCTGTTCGCCTCCGAGGTCGCGATGGAGATCGCACTCAACGCCGTCCGCATCCACGGCGGCTACGGCTACTCCACCGAGTACGACGTGGAGCGCTACTTCCGCGACGCCCCGCTGATGATCGTCGGCGAGGGCACCAATGAGATCCAGCGCAACGTGATCGCGGCCCAGTTGGTCGCCCGGGGCGGGGTCTAGGAGCCCGCGATAAAGCCCGAGCCGGCCTACCAGCTGCTGCGCGACCAGCTGCGTGGCGAAATCGCCGCCGGCCGATACCGTGACGGCCTCCGGCTACCTACCGAATCCGAACTCGTTGCCCGACACGGGGTGTCGCGACAAACGGTGCGCCGGGCGTTCCAGGACCTGGTGGCCGAAGGGGTGGTATACCGGGTTCCCGGACGGGGCACCTATGCGCGGGAACCGGGACGCTACCTCCGGCAGCTGGGCTCCATCGAGGATCTGATTAGCCTGTCCCAGGATACGACGATGGAAGTGGTCCGCGGGTTGTCGCGCCGGGTCGACGTGGCCGCCGCGAGCCGGTTGCGCCTCGACGACGACGTGGTGCACACCGTGGTGTTCCGGCGGTTGCACGGGCCACCCGGGGGCGGGGTGCCGTTCGTGTCGACGACGGTTCACCTGCCGCCGTCGATCGCGCGGCACGTCGACGGAGACGCCGCGCTGCAAGCGGACGCGGTGAGCACGCACACCGTCATCGGAGTCCTCGAACGCCACCTGGGGGAACCGATCGCCGAAGCGGCACAGTCGATCACCGTCGCGCCCGCCGACGACGCGGTCGCCGCAGCGGTGGCGTGTCCGCGCGGGCATCCGATGCTGCGTGTCGACCGGCTGTACTCGGACAGCGCAGGCCGGCCCGTCGAGCTGTCGGTCAGTCACTTCCTGCCCGAGCAGTACACCTACCGGGTGACGTTGCGACGCTCGGGCTGACCGCCTCCCCGACCGACACGCACGCACCAGTTGTAGAGGTCAGGACTCTTCGGCCAGCCGGTGCTTGAGTGCGTCGAACTCGTCGCGAATGCCCGTGGGCAGCTTCTCGCCGACGAACTCGAACCACTCCTCGATGAGCGGCAGTTCCTCGCGCCACTCGTCGGGCCTGACCGCGAGCGCGGCGTCCACGTCCGCCGGATCGACGTCGAGGCCGTCGAGGTCGAGGTCCTGGGCTGTCGGCACGATGCCGATCGGCGTGGTGCGCCCGTCGGCCTTGTGCTCGATGCGCTCGATGGCCCACTTGAGTACGCGGCTGTTCTCACCGAAGCCCGGCCACAGGAAGCGGCCGTCGTCGCCACGGCGGAACCAGTTCACGAAGAACACCGCGGGCATCTTCGACTCGTCGGCGTTCTTGCCGATGTCGATCCAGTGCTGGAAATAGTCACCGACGTTGTAGCCGAGGAACGGCAGCATCGCCATCGGGTCTCGGCGCACCGTGCCGACCTCGCCCTCGGCGGCGGCCGTCTGCTCGGAGCCGAGGGTCGCGCCGATGAAGACACCGTGCTGCCAGTCGCGGGCCTGGGTGATCAGCGGAACCGTCGTCTTGCGGCGGCCGCCGAACAGGATGGCCGAGACCGGCACGCCCTGCGGATCGTCCCACTCCGGTGCGAGCGTCGGGCACTGTGAGATCGGCGTGCAGTAGCGGCTGTTCGGGTGTGCGGCCTTCTCCCCCGACTCGGGCGTCCAGTCGTTGCCCTTCCAGTCGATCAGATGCTGCGGATCTCCTTCCAGGCCCTCCCACCACACGTCGCCGTCGTCGGTCCGCGCGACGTTGGTGAACACGGTGTTACCCGCCGCGATCGTCTTCATCGCGTTCGGGTTCGACTTCCAGTTGGTTCCCGGTGCCACACCGAAGAAGCCGAACTCGGGGTTGGTGGCATAGAGCCGGCCGTCCTTGCCGAACCGCATCCAGGCGATGTCGTCGCCGACGGTCTCGGCGCGCCAGCCGGGGATGGTGGGCTGCAGCATGGCGAGGTTGGTCTTACCGCACGCCGAAGGGAACGCCGCCGCGATGTAGTACGCCTTGTTCTCCGGCGAGATCAGCTTGAGGATCAGCATGTGCTCGGCGAGCCAGCCCTCGTCGTGCGCCATCGCCGAGGCGATGCGCAGCGAGTAGCACTTCTTGCCCAGCAGCGCGTTGCCGCCGTACCCAGAGCCGAAGCTCCAGATTTCGCGGGTCTGGGGGAAGTGGGTGATGTACTTCGTGTCGTTGCACGGCCACGGCACGTCGGCCTGGCCGGGCTCCAGCGGCGCTCCGAGCGAATGCAGCGCCTTGACGAAGAAACCGTCGGTGCCCATCTTGTCCAGCGCGGCCCGGCCCATGCGGGTCATGGTCCGCATCGAGACGACGACGTACTCGGAGTCGGTGATCTCCACACCGAGCTTGGGGTCCTCGGCGTCGAGCGGACCCATGCAGAACGGGACGACGTACATGGTGCGGCCCCGCATGCAGCCGCGGTACAGGTCGATCATGATGCCGCGCATCTCGGCGGGGTCCATCCAGTTGTTGGTCGGACCGGCGTCGACCTCGCGTTCGGTACAGATGAAGGTGCGCGACTCCACTCGTGCGACGTCCTTGGGATCGGACAGCGCCAGGTAGGAGTTGGGCTTCCTCTCGTCGTTGAGCTTATGGAACGTCCCGGCCTCGACGAGCTGCTCGGTGAGTCGGGCGCACTCCTCGGCGGAACCGTCGACGAACACCACACGATCGGGTTGCGTCAGCTCGGCGACCTCCCGAACCCAGGCCAGCAGCCCCTCGTGTTTCGTCGGAGCGGTGTCCAGGCCCGGTATGGTGGCTGAAGTCATTTTGTGATTCTCCTGCATCTTCCCGCACTAGGTTCTCCCCAGGACGCAGGCCCACGATGACGCCGCCGATGACGAGATCAACGGCGATCACGGTCGTCCCTTGTTTCCGAGGTTAACGTGGGTGACGTACCCGAAGGAATTCGGATCTGTGTCCGTTGACTCACAAGAACGATTCAGAAAGCAACGATTCAGAAAGCAACGATTCAGAAAGCACAGAAGCCTCGTACGATCAGTGACCGTCTGTTCTCCCGGAACTCCGTTTGGGTGCATCGGTGAATTCGCCCGGTGAATCGGCGTACAACTCGACGCGGACGGCTTCAAGAGCGCGCTGCAAGCCCGGGAGTCGACGGTCGCGCAGCGCGGCGGCGCGCGCGGTGGCGGCCGCGTGTTCCCGCAGTTCGGCCTCGACCTCGGCGATCCTGGCGGCCGCGGCGGCCGCGGCGGCCTCTTCTTCGGCAGCCAGCGCAGCGGTCACGGCCGCCTCGGCGGCCAGCACGCGGGTGGCGACCGCCTCCTCCGCCGCCGATCGCAGCGTCGCGGTGACCTCGACGACCCAGCGGTCGAGTATGCCGCGGTCATGCAGCAGAGCGCGGATGCCGACCACCCACAGCGCCACCGCCAGTCCGGCGGCGCCCCCGGCGAGCACACCGGCGACCGCAAGGCCGGGGTCGAGGCCGGTGAACAGCCGGCTCACCGCAAGCGCGACACCGAGACCGAAGCCGGCCCCGAGCAGCATCATCAGCCGCGTCTCGAGCCGCTGGGACCGCAGCGGAGGTCCGGCGAAGTCGGGGACCCTCACCGGCGGCGAAGACGGCAGCTCGGCGTCCAGGCGCAGGTCGGCCTGGACGGCGGCGAGGTGGGTGGTGACGCCTTCGTCGACCTCGGTCATCACCTGGGCGGCACGGCCCCGCACCGTCTGCTCGAAGGCGGCGAGCCGGCGTCGGCCTAATTCGGCGATGTCCTCCTGCAGTTCGCCACGCACCGACGCACACCTGTTGCGCGCGAAGTACGCCAGCTGCACGCGGGCTTGCTGGGTTTGAGAGCGCAAGGCGATCGCGCGCTGCGACTTCTCCAGCCGCCGTTCTCGCCGGATCTCCTCCCGCTGGGAACACAACAGCGACACCCGTGCCTGCCGATCGGCGCCGTCACCGTCTGCGCAACAGCGCGCGATCACCTTTTCGAGTTGACGTTCCGACGCGCGCAACCGGTTCCGCCGCATCACCTCCGGGTCGCCGACGGTGTCGTGCAGCAGGTCGGCCAGCTCGTCGACCGCTGGATCGCCTTCTTCGGGGGCCGCCGCCACACCGACCCATGGCAGTCCGGCGAAGCGCCGACGGCGCGCGCCGAGCAGTTCGCGGTCGGCGGCCATCACCTCGCGCCAGTCGAGATGGACGTCGACTTTGGTGACGACGCCGATGACGCAGTCGGTGTGATCGGCCGCCAGATCGAGCAGTTCGCAGTCGGAGTCGGCAAGCGGAGACACCGCCGAGACTGCGAACACCACGGCGGCGGGTGCGGTGCCGACGGGTAGTTCGTCTGCCTCGACGAACGACATCTCGGGCAGCCGGGCGCGCAGGACCGCGACCAGGCTGGTGACGCCGGCCAGCCATGGACCGGTGACGAGGACGGCATCGCTGCGGCGCACCCCCGGCGAGCTGAGCGCGGCCAGGGCGGCGGCCGCGACCGGGTCGGGGGCAGCGATCGGATCGGGGGCAGCAGTCACCGGCGACGCTCGAACAGTCGCAGCGAGCCGCGGGCGATGTCGGCGGCGCACGCGCGATGCAGCGGACTCACCGGCCCGCGGCCGTAGCCGCGCCACCGCACCGCTCGGCGCAGGTGAGCGGCGGCGTCGTCACCCGGGTCGACCTCCATGCCGGCGGACTGTACGACGTCGACGGCCGCGGTCATCACCGCGAGCACCGCGTCGTCGCCGGCCAGGAACTCGGCGAGCCGGTCGTTGCCGGCGGCCAGGCCCTGCAGTTCGGTGAGCGCGTCGCGCACCCGGCGGTACCGCACCGGCGCGGCCAGTGCGTCGATGCGGTCGAGCACCCGATGGATCGCACTCAGCTCGCGCAGCAGCGCAGGCAGGTCGAAGGGGTCGGCACCGTCGCGCAGCAGACGCACGCTGTGCGCGATGCCGCGCCGGTCGAGGGCGCGCAGCAGCCGCAGGCGCACGTCACCGGGCAGCGGGTGGGCGGTATCGAGGAAGGCGTCCACGGACCGAAGGTCGGCCGGGTGCGCCGCCAGCGTCCGCAGTGCCGTGAGCATCTCGTGGTCGAGGTCGACGGCGGCGAGGACCGCGACCGCAGGCTCCACGGGTACGTCGGCGACCCGGCACCGCAACGCATCGGCCGGTACTCGGCCGGCGAGGTCGGCCTTGTTGCGCACGACCACGACCGGCACCCCGGCGTCGCGCCACGCCGCCACCGAGGACCGGTCCTCCGGTTTCGCCGCCTCGGCGATGACCACCACCGCGACGTCCGGTAGCCCCCCGAGGTCGTCACCAGCGAGAGCCGTCCGGATTCCGGCACCGGCCAACGCGCGGCTCAGCGTGGTGCGGCCCACCCCGGCGCGACCGCTGACGGCCACCAGCAGCGGCACCGCCAGCCGGGCGGCGACCGCCGACACCGCGGGGTCCCCGCATCCCTGCGCGAACCGTGTCAGCACGTTATGGAAATCGGGGACGGTGATCGCTGCGCCCTCCCTCCGTCGACCCGTCACGGCTTGCGGGTCCCGGGGAAATCGTGGCATTTGTCGGGGCGCTTCACACACACATGTTTTGCGCATGTTTTGGCATACCAGCCGAAGGCAACTGTTGGGTATCAATGTGTACCACGATGCGGGTACACCGGCAGCGATGAGACACCATGGACGGATGCACGCGCCCGAGTCCCACCCCGCCGGCGGGCCGGCGCTCGACCCCGCCGGCGGGCCGGCGCTCGACCCCGCCGGCGGGCCGGCGCTGGACTTCCCCTCAGCGCCGCGGCACCGCCGGGTGACGAGTTTCCGGTCGCGGCGTTCGGCGCTGTCCGGTGGGCAGCAGGACACCTGGGATCGGCTCTGGCCGGAGCTGGGCACCGAGGCCCGCGACCGCGACGGGCGGCCGGCGGCTCCCCCGGACACCGCGGCGTGGTTCGGTCGCGCCGCACCCCTGGTCCTGGAGATCGGTTCGGGTACCGGCACGTCGACGCTGGCAATGGCGCAGGACGAACCGGGCATCGACGTCATCGCGGTCGAGGTCTATCGGCGGGGCCTCGCCCAGCTGCTGACCGGCATCGACCGGGCCGGCGTTCGCAACATCAGGATGGTCCGCGGTGACGGCGTCGACGTGCTCGAGTACATGATCGCCAGCAACTCTCTGACCGGTGTGCGGGTGTTCTTCCCGGATCCGTGGCCGAAAGCCCGCCACCACAAGCGCCGGCTGCTGCAGCCGGCGACCGTCGCGCTGATCGCCGACCGGTTACGACCCGGCGGCGTCCTGCACGCGGCCACCGACCACCAGGGTTACGCCGAACACATCGCGGACGTCGGCGACGCCGAACCGCTCCTGCGCAGGGTCAGGATGACCGACGAGCTGCCGATCTCGGTGCAGCGCCCGGCGACGAAATACGAACGCAAGGCCCTGGCGGGCCCCGACGTCACCGAACTGCTCTGGGAGAAAACGCCATGAGCGTCACCGAGGACCTTCCGCAGCTCGCGCCCCCGCCACCGCCTGCGGGTCCGCCCGCGGGAACGCAGCGGGTGCTGCTGGTGTGGGACGCCCCGAACCTCGATATGGGGCTCGGCTCGATCATCGGTGGGAGGCCCACCGCGGCGCATAGACCCCGCTTCGACGCGCTTGGCCGCTGGTTGCTCACCCGCACCGCCGACCTGTCCACCGGACGCGAAGACGTCACGCTCGAACCCGAGGCGACGGTGTTCACCAACATCGCGCCCGGCAGCGCCGACGTCGTCAGGCCGTGGGTGGAGGCACTGCGCAACGTCGGTTTCGCCGTCTTCGCCAAACCCAAGATCGACGAGGACAGCGACGTCGACAGCGACATGCTGGACCACATCGCGCTGCGCCGTCGCGAGGGGCTGGCTGCCGTGCTGGTGGCCTCGGCGGACGGTCAGGCGTTCCGGTTGCCGCTGGAAGAGATCGCCCGCCAGGGGATTCCCGTGCAGGTGCTCGGATTTCGCGAACACGCGAGCTGGGCGCTAGCGTCGGATACCTTGGAGTTCGTCGATCTGGAAGACATTCCTGGTGTTTTCCGAGAGCCGTTGCCGCGGATCGGCCTCGATTCGCTGCCTGAGCAGGGAGCATGGTTGCAGCCGTTCCGGCCGCTGTCCGCGCTGCTGACCTCGCGTGTGTGACAACTGTGGCCACAGCGCGGTCGACATGAATTGGTAAGGAGCTCGCGTGTTCGCCTGGTGGGGTCGAAACGTATACCGATATCGGTACATCGTGATCGGTGTCATGGTGGCGCTGTGCGTCGGCGGCGGCATCTACGGGATCAGTCTCGGTAACAACGTCACGCAGAGCGGCTTCTACGACGAGGGCAGCCAGTCGGTGCAGGCGTCGGTCACCGGTGACGAGGTCTACGGCCGCGACCGGACCAGCCACGTCGTCGCGATCCTGACCCCGCCCGACGGCGAGACGGTCGACAACCGCCAATGGCAGCGGGAGGTCGTCGGCGAGCTCGACGCCCTCGTCGAGGATCACCCGGAGCAGGTGGTGAGCTGGGTGGGGTGGCTGCGGGCCCCCGACACCGCCAACGAGACCGTACAGCAGATGAAGACGGCCGATCTGTCCAAGACGTTCGTCAGCATCCCGCTCAAGGGCGACACCGACGACGAGATCCTGAAGAACTACCAGGCCGTCGAACCGTACCTACAGCAGATCAACGACGGCAACATCCAGCTCGCCGGCCTCAACCCGCTGGCCAGCGAGCTCACCGGCAGCATCGGCGAGGACCAGAGGCGCGCCGAGGTCGCCGCCATCCCGCTGGTCTGTGTGGTGCTGTTCTTCGTCTTCGGCGGGGTGATCGCCGCGGCGCTGCCCGGGGTCATCGGCGGCCTCACCATCGCCGGAGCGCTGGGCATCATGCGCCTGCTCGCGGAGTTCATGCCCGTGCACTTCTTCGCCCAGCCGGTGGTGACGCTCATGGGCCTGGGCATCGCCGTGGACTACGGCTTGTTCATGGTCAGCCGGTTCCGCGAGGAACTCGCCGAGGGCTACGACACCGAAGCGGCCGTCCGCCGCACGGTCATGACCTCCGGCCGCACGATCATGTTCTCCGCGGTCATCCTGGTCGCCTCCTCCGTGCCGCTGTTGTTGTTCCCGCAGGGCTTCCTCAAGTCCATCACCTACGCGATCATCGCCTCGGTGATGCTGGCGGCGCTCCTGTCCATCACCGTCCTCGCCGCAGCCCTGGCGATCCTCGGACCCCGGGTCGATGCGCTGGGCGTCAAGGCACTGATCAAGTTCGCGCAACCTGATCCGGTCGCGTCCGACCCGTCGGTCCAGAAGACCAACACGCTGGCGGTCGCCTCCATACCGCTGGGGCTGCTCGTACCGCCGGTGGGCATCGCGCTCGGCCACATCGCCCGCAAGCGCATCAAACAGACGGGTGAGCAGGGCGCCAACCTGGCGCTGATCGGTCTGGTCCTCGGGTACACCGCGCTGTACGGCGCCATGGCCTACGGCATCATCGCGCTGGAGGGCAACGGGACCATCGGCAGCGGCGTCTACTGGATGTTGCTCGGGATCGTGGCGTTCCTCGTGATCGTCACCTTCGGCCTCGCGTTGGCCCGGTACGTGCCGCTGGCGCGTCGCCCCATCGTGTGGTGGCTGCACTGGTTGGCCGAGAAGACCCAGAAAACCAAGACCCGCGCCGAGGTCGAGCAGGGCTTCTGGGGCAAGTTGGTCACACACGTGATGAAACGCCCGGGCACGTTCGCGTTCCCGATCATCGTCGTGATGATCCTGCTGATCATCCCGCTGGGCCAGCTGTCGCTCGGCGGCATCAGCGAGAAGTACCTGCCGCCGGACAACTCGGTCCGGCTGGCTCAGGAGGACTTCGACCGCAGCTTCCCCGGATTCCGCACAGAACCGCTGACCCTGGTGCTCAAGAGCGACAACGACGAGCCGGTCACCGATCAGCAGGTTGCCGACATGCGCGCCAAGGCGATGACGATCGACGGCTTCATCGACCCCGACAACGACCCGTCGAAGATGTGGCAGGAGCGGTCGGTCCAGGAGGGCGGATCGAAGGATCCGTCGGTGCGGGTGATCCAGAACGGTCTGGAGAACCGCAACGACGCCGCGACCAAGATCGAACAGTTGCGAGCGTTGTCCCCACCGCGCGGAGTCTCCGTGTGGGTCGGCGGTACGCCGGCCCTGGAGCAGGACAGTATCCACAGCCTGTTCGACCGGCTGCCGTTGATGGTGACGATCTTGATCGTCACGACGACGATCCTGATGTTCCTGGCGTTCGGGTCGCTGGTACTGCCGATCAAGGCGGCGTTGATGAGCGCCCTGACGTTGGGGTCGACGATGGGCATCCTGACGTGGATGTTCGTCGACGGACACGGGTCCGGGCTGATGAACTACACGCCCCAGCCGCTGATGGCACCGATGATCGGGCTGATCATCGCGGTCATCTGGGGTCTGTCGACCGACTACGAGGTTTTCCTGGTCTCCCGCATGGTGGAGGCGCGCGCCCGCGGGCTGTCCACGGCCGAGGCCATCCGGGTGGGCACGGCCACCACGGGACGGCTGATCACCGGTGCTGCGCTGGTGCTGGCCGTCGTCGCCGGTGCGTTCGTGTTCTCCGATCTGGTGATGATGAAGTACCTCGCGTTCGGCCTGCTGCTCGCGCTGCTGCTGGACGCAACGATCATTCGGATGTTTCTGGTGCCGGCGATCATGAAGATGCTCGGCGACGACTGCTGGTGGGCACCGCGCTGGATGAAACGGATCCAGGAGCGCCTCGGCCTCGGCGAAGCGGAGCTGCCCGACGAGCGCAAACGGCCGTTGGTGCGCGATCCGGCAGACGACCAGGCGCTCGTCGGCGCCGGTGCTCCGGTGCCACCGCGGCCACGTCCGCCGCACGATCCGACGCACCCCGGCATCGAGGGCCGTGTCGGCCCCACCCGCATTCCTCCCGGTCCGCCGCGGCTGAACGGCCCCTCGGCGGCGGGCACCAGCAGGATCCCGACGAACCGGCCCAACCCGGGGCAGGAACCGCCGACCACGCGGCTGTCGATGGCGAAGAACGCGGTGCGCGGTGCGGCGGCGCAGCGGGCTAAGCAGCCGAGCGGCCCGGCGCCGAAGCGCGAGGAGCGCGAGATCGAGTCGTGGCTCGGTGAACTGCGCGGTGCTCCCGGCGGGGGCCAGCCGCCGCGGCCGACCAGGCCGACGCAGCCGTCGGCCGAATCGACGACGGCCATGCGGGCCGGCGCACCGAAGCCCGAGCCCGAGCCCCAGCCCCAGCCCGAGCCCGAAGGTAACGAGCCCACGACGGCCATCCCGGTGCAGCGTCCGGCTCAGCCGGAGGAGAATGACGCCACGACGAAGATCCCGACACCGCAGGATCCGGACTCGACCGAGAAACTCGACACCCTGGAGGAGCGCAAGCGTCGCGGCGGAGGCATGAGCGCCGCCGATCTGCTGCGCCGCGAAGGCCGGATGTAGGAGCGCACTCCGCCGCGGCGAGTTCGCCGCGCGGGGATGACTCGGCGAGCGTGGCGAAAGCCGTAGTCGCGGTCGTGGTCAGTCGGCCTTCGCCTCGACGTCGTCTGGCTCCGCTTGGATCCGCGGCCCGCCGTCGGCCTCCAGGCTTTCCACCTCGGCCTCCTGGTCGCGGGCCAGCAGCACCCGGACGGCGCTGTTGAGGAACGCCACCGCGGGCACCGCGAGCAGCGCGCCGACGACACCGGCGAGCACGGCACCGCCCGCGATGGCCAGCACCACGGCCAGCGGATGGATGGACACCGCGCGGCCCATCACCAGCGGCTGCAGCACGTGTCCCTCGAGTTGCTGGACCGCCAGAATCAGGGCGAGGGTGATCAGTGCGTACACCACGCCCTTGGTCAGCAGCGCGACGATGACCGCGAGGAAGCCGGTGACCACGGCGCCGACCAGCGGGACGAATGCACCGAGGAACACCAGCGACGCCAACGGCAAGGCCAGCGGCACACCCATGATCGCCAAACCCGTACCGATGCCCACCGCGTCGACGAGTGCGACGAGGAACGTGGCGCGCACGTATCCGATCAACGAGTGGAACCCGGCGCGGCCCGCCCCGCGGACCCGGTCGCGCACGTCCGGAGGGAAGATCTTCGTGACGAATCCGAAGATGTTGCGGCCGCCGTGCAGCAGGAAGATCAGCGTGAACAGGACCAGCAGCGCACCGGTGAGGATCTCGGTGATGGTGCCCGCCGTGGACAGTGCGCCGCTGGTCAGCCGCTCCTGGTTGCTCTGCACCGCCTCGATCGCCGCGTTGCCGGCGTTGTCGATCTGCTCCCGGCTCAGGTTGAGCGGACCCGCGACGAGCCAGCGCCGCAGCTCGTCGATGCTGCGGGTGACCTGTTCGCCCAGCGCGGGCATACCTTCGATGAACTGACTGACGACGAAGGTGAGGATGCCGCCGACCACCGCGATACCGCTGAGCAGTACCAACGCCACCGCGCCGCTGCGTGGCGCGCCGCGGCGGTCGAGGAAGTCGACGGCCGGCATCAGCATCGCCGCGAGCATGGTGGCCAGTGCCACCGGCACGACGATGATCTCCAGCTGCCTCACCACCCACAGCGCCGTGACGAGCGCGCCGAAGATGATCAGCAGGCGCCACGACCAGGCGGCCGCCTTGCGGACGAGCGGCGAAACCGACCGGTCCTCCAGGAACACACCGTCTGACATGCGACGAGCGTAGCCGCCGTCACAGCCCGCGCCCCGGTGACGGCGCGCCCGTGTGAGCGGGCGGATCGATGCATGCGCACCGTTACTCTGTAGGGCGTGTCCCACGACGCGACGGCGGACGACGCCAAGCGAGGACGGGCCGAACCCGACGGATCCACCCGCGGTAAGTACTGGTGGGTCCGCTGGGCGATGATCGCCACCGCGGTCGCCGTGCTCAGCGTCGAAGTGGTGCTGGTCTGGGATCAGCTGGCCAAGGCGTGGAACAGCCTCGTCTCCGCGAACTGGTGGTGGGTGCTCGCCGCGGTCGTCGCGTCGCTCGCCTCCATGCACAGCTTCGCCCAGATCCAGCGCACCCTGCTGCGCTCGGCAGGCGTGCAGCTGCGGCAGTGGCGCTCGGAGGCGGCGTACTACGCGGGCAATGCGCTGAGCACCACCATGCCCGGCGGTCCGGTGCTGTCCGCGACGTTCCTCTACCGGCAGCAGCGGCTGTGGGGGGCGAGCCCCGTGGTGGCCTCATGGCAGCTGGTGATGTCGGGCGTGCTGCAGGGCGTCGGCCTGGCGCTGCTGGGCCTCGGGGGCGCATTCATGCTGGGCGCCAGCGAGAATCCGCTGTCGTTGATCTTCACGCTCGGTGGCTTCGCGACGCTGCTGGTACTCGCTCAGGCCGTCGCGAGCCGTCCGGAACTGATCGACGGCATCGGCGCGCGGCTGCTGGCGCGGTTCAACTCGGTGCGCAACAAACCCGTCGACACCGGCTTGGCGAAGTGGCGGGAGCTGTTGGCTCAGCTGGAGTCGGTGCAGTTGGGCCGCCGGGATCTCGGCATGGCGTTCGGGTGGTCGCTGTTCAACTGGATTGCCGACGTCGCCTGCCTGGCGTTCGCGTGTTACGCCGCGGGCGGTCAGCCGTCGCTGGCCGGTCTGACCGTGGCCTACGCGGCTGCCCGCGCGGTCGGCACCATCCCGCTGATGCCCGGCGGGCTGCTGGTGGTGGAGGCGGTGCTGGTCCCCGGCCTGGTGTCGAGCGGGATGACGCTCGCCGCCGCCATCTCGGCCATGCTCATCTACCGGCTCGTCAGCTGGATCTTCCTCGCCGCCATCGGCTGGGTGGTGTTCTTCTTCATGTTCCGCGCCGAGAAGGACATCGACCCCGACGTGCCGATCAGGGATGGGCGCGGCGCACCTGAGCCGCCCGGTACCGGGCCATCGCGGACTAGGCCATCGCCGACCAGGCCATCGCGGACCAGGCCATCGCGGACCAGCTGTGCGGACCCGGAGTGAAAACGATGCCAACCCGACACTTCTGGAAGTGTTGAGCTATGCCGACCGTCGACCGCCGCACCACCGCACTCGCACTGTTGGCCGATCTCGTCTGCGTCGTGGCGTTCTGCACGATCGGGCGACGCAGCCACGCCGAGGGCTTGACGGTGGCCGGCATCGCCGAGACCTCATGGCCGTTCCTCGCCGGCACCGCCGTCGGATGGCTGGCCGGGCGTGCATGGCGGCGGCCGCTGTCGCTGGCCCCGACGGGGGTGCTGGTGTGGGTGTGCACGGTCGCGGTCGGCATGGCGCTGCGCAGGCTGAGCGGCCAGGGCGTCGCGGTCAGCTTCGTCGTCGTGGCGTCACTGGTCACCGCGCTGCTGCTACTCGGCTGGCGAGGCGCCGCACAGCTGTTTGGGCACAAGCGGGTTCAGCGCAGCTGAGGTTCACCCTCCCCGGGTGACGTGGACACGGTCAGGGTGGCGCGCAACCCGCCGAGCGGGCTGTCGGACAGCTCGATCGTGCCGCCGTGCAATTCGGCCTGCTGTGCGACGAGCGCGAGCCCCAGACCCGACCCGCCGGGGGCTGCGGTACTACCGCGGCGGAACCTGCCCAGCACCGTCTGGTGTTCCTCGTCGGGCAGGCCGCGTCCGTCGTCGTCGACGACGATGGTCAGCCACCCGTTGGATCGCCGCGCGGTGAGCAGCACACGCCCGGCACCGCCGTGGGTGATCGCGTTGCGCACCAGGTTGTCGACGGCCAGGCGCAGACCGTCCGGCCACCCCCGCACTGTGCCCAGATCCTCGGCGTCGACCACGATGTCGACGCGCGGGGCCGAGCGCATGTTCTCCCGCGCGACGCGGTCCAGGGTGTCGGTGACGTCGATCGGTTCGCGGTCGGCGGCCTGGGCCAGTTGACCGGACGCCAGTTGTCCGAGCGCGGTGATGATCGCCTCGACCCGTCGCTGTGCCCGGGACAGGTCGGCGACCACCTCGTCGCGTTCGTCGGCGGGCAGATCGTGAATCCGCAGGGTATCCAGGTCGGCGCGCATCGCGGTCAGCGGCGTGCGCAGTTCGTGGGCGGCGTTGGCGGCGAAGTCCTGCGCGGCCTGCAGCGAGTTGGTGGTGGCCTGCTGTGCCGCCGCCAGTCGGCGCAGCATCGCCGACATCGCCTCGGAGAGTTCCTCGGCCTCCCGGACACCGCGCACTTCGGGCATCTCGTCGGTGCCCTTCCCGAGCTTGGAGGTCTGCTCGGTGAGCTTGCGCAACGGACGGATCGCAGGCCCGGCGAGCACCCAGCCCAGGCCACCGGCGATCAGCACGGTCACAGCGCCGACCAGCACGTACTGCGGGATGCGGCCGCGGCTGAGCAGGATGCTGTCGGCGCGGATGCCGATAGACACCAGCACCCCGGCCTCCTGGTCGACGACGAGGGTGCGCACCCGGTAGTCCACGCCGTTGACCTCGACGGTCTCGGTGCCGGGCGGTAGTGGCGGCAACTGAAACCCGCGCTGGAACACCACCTGCCCGGTGGAGCGGTCACGCCCCGTGGTGAGCACTCCGCGTCGGGGGTCCTGCAGCTGCTCCGGGTACATGCTGGCATCGACGATCGAATCGAGCCGGCGGTCGAGTTGAGCGGCGTCGTTGTTGGCCAGGACAACCGAGGTGAGGATCGTGAAGGCCGCTACGACGGCCGACGCCGCGGCTGCGGACGCCACGGCGACCCGGGTGCGCAGCGACGCCGAGCGGAAGACACGGGGCAGCCACACGACGTCAGGGCTCGTCCCGCAGCACGTATCCGATCCCGCGGACGGTGTGGATCACCCGTGGCAGACCATCGCGCTCCAGCTTGCGCCGAAGGTAAGAGATGAACACGTCGGCGACGTTGGTGTCGACGTCGAAGTCGTAACCCCAGACCAGTTCGAGCAGCCGCTGGCGCGAGAGCACCACACCGTTGTTCTCGGCGAGTACGGCGAGCAGGTCGAACTCGCGTTTGGTCAGGTCGACCCGCTCCCCGTCGACGAACACCAGGCGGCGCGCGGTGTCGATGGCCAGCGGCCCGATCGTCATGGTGTCCGACGGGCGGTCGGAGTGGTGAGCCCGACGCAGCAGCGCATGCAGCCGGGCCACCAACTCGCCGAGATCGAACGGTTTGGTGAGGTAGTCGTCGGCACCCGCCTCGAGCCCGGCGATGCGGTCGTTGACGGTGTCGCGCGCCGAGAGGACACAGATGGGGATGTCGTTACCGAGAGCACGCAGCGCGGTCACCACGGCGACACCGTCAAGCTCCGGCATCTGCACGTCGAGCACCAGGGCGTCGTGCGATTCGGCCGACAGCAGCCGCAGCGCTTCCTTACCGTTCGCGGCGACGCGTACGTCGAACCCCGAATGCCGCAGCCCGCGCGCGACGGACGTGCGGACATCGGGGTCGTCGTCGACCATCAGCACCGTACGACCGGGGGTGTCGTGCGCGGTGTGTTCGGGCTGCTCGGTGTGTTCGGGCTGCTCCCCGGATCCGGCCCGCACGCCGACTACGGGTTGTCGATGTCGTCTTCAGGCGGCGTCGCCGTGCCGCACCGGTTCTTCAGGTCCACCAGGGGCTGACGGATGCCGGTCAGCTCGGCCTTCACCTGTGGGTTGGCGTTGAGGTACTGCTCGACCTGGGGCCGGATCTGATCCCGCGGCTGGCCCTCGAGGCTGGTGAAGAAGTCGTTCACCGGCGGGTGGGTGAACAGGTACGCCGACGTGGACGCGGAAACTCCGGCGGCGACACCGGCCAGGTCGGCGGCGGTGCAGTTCGGCGGCCGCGGCGGCGGAGGCGCCGGCTGGGCCATCGCGGGGACCGCGCCGAACAACATCGCGGGGACCGCGCCGAACAACATCGCACCGGCAATCGCGCCGACGCCGGCCGCACCAGCTACCGCACGTCGTGCGGTACGGGCAGGAAGCAACATGGACATGCTCCTTCATCTATCTGAGAGCCGGAACCACGATGGTTGGCGGCACAGCACAGCTAATCAGAATCCGGGCCGAGTTTCCTGCCTACCCACAAAGAGCAGGAAAAAAGTCCGATTCGGCCGGGCGCGCGATCAGCGGTGGGTCCTTGCGGCGGCCGGCGATCCCGACACCGGTGACACCGCGGCCGGCGCCGCGCCGCTCTGCTGCGCGGCCGGCGCCGCGCCGCTCTGCTGCGCGGCCTGCGTCAGGCCGAGCACCTGCGGGATGGTGACCGGCAGCTTGCACCGCCCGGACAGGTTCGTCAGCGGCTGCTGCAGCTTCTGCAGGTCCGAACCGACCTTAGGGTTGGCATCGAGAAACACCTTGAGTGAGACGAGCGACGCCGGACCGGGCTGCTGCTGGGCGATGGTGGTCAGCGCCTGATCGGTCTCCGGATTGGCGGCAAGATAGTTGGAGGTGTTGGTGGCCACAGCCGCGACGGTCTTCGCCACCTGGCTGGCCGCACACGGATCCGGCGCCGCGGTCGCCGGTGTCGCGGGCATGGTCAACGCGGCGGTCGCGACACCGCCGGCGACGGTGACGGCGCATGCGGTGAAGACGCTTCGGCGCAGGGCGATCGATCGCATGGCACTCCTGAGAAGATTCCGACGTCGCTGTAGGTGGTCCGACGCTTCGGACAGTCGTCGGCCATCGTGCCATCCGCGTGACGGCACCCGCCAATCCGACCAGCCGCCCGAGCGGCCCGTGTAACACCGGGAAGGTGCGGCGCGAGATCGGTATCAGAGCAGGTCGAAGGCTTTGGTCACAGCTTGCTCGCAGCTGGGCTGAGGGCCGGTAGCCTACCGCACGCTGCGGTACGCTCTCGCTCAGCAGGCCGCGAACGCCGGGAAGATATTCGGGAGACACCATCCAGCAGTTCATGATGCGCTTGAGCGGCACCCTGCGCAGATTCCGCTGGGCGGTCTTCGGCGCCTGGGTGCTCCTGCTGGTGCCCTCGATCTACCTCGCGCTGAACCACTCGTCGAACCTGACCGGTGGTGGTTTCGAGGTCGAGGGGTCGCAGTCGCTGCACGTGCAGTACCAAATCGAGGACCACTTCCCTGACCAGGGCGCATCACCGCTGGCACTGGTGGCCGCACCGCGCGCCGACGCCTCGTACGACGACATGAACGCCGCCGTTGCGCACCTCGAACAGATCGCCACCGAAGTGCCCAGCGTCAAGATCTCCCCCACTCCCCAGCAACCGGCGCCGCAGCCCGACCGGCCGTACGTGATCACCCTGTCGCTGGACTTCGACAACACGGGCGCCACCGACGTCGCCAAAGACCTGCGCACTCGGGTCGGCATCGACGGCGAAGACCCGGGTGAGTTCCGCGACGGCAAGATCAAGATGTACGTGATCGGCCAGGGCGCGCTCGGCGCGGCGGCCTCAGAGGCGATCAAGACCGACATCGCCCAGGCCGAACAGTGGAACCTGCCGATCGTGCTGATCGTCCTGCTCGCCGTGTTCGGGTCGTTCGCGGCTGCGGCGATGCCGCTGCTGCTCGGCGTATGCACGGTGGCCGTGACGATGGGACTGGTCTACCTGCTGTCGACGATCACCACGATGTCGGTGTTCGTCGCCTCGACGGTGTCGATGTTCGGGATCGCACTGGCCGTCGACTACTCGTTGTTCATCTTGATGCGGTTCCGAGAGGAACTGCGCGCAGGCCGCGACGCCCAGCAGGCCGCAGATGCGGCGATGGCTACCTCGGGGTTGGCGGTGCTGCTGTCGGGTGTGACCGTGATCGCCTCGGTCACGGGCATCTACCTGATCAACACCCCCGTGCTGACGTCGATGGCGACCGGCGCGATCCTCGCGGTCGCGGTCGCGGTGCTCACCTCAACGACCCTGACCCCCGCGGTGCTGGCGACGTTCGGGCGGGCCGCCGCCAAACGCTCGTCGTACCTGCACTTCTCGCGTCGCCCCGACACCACCCAGTCCCGGTTCTGGACGCGCTGGACCGGGTCGGTGATGCGCAGGCCGTGGGTGGCGGCGGCGACGACGACGGTGGTCCTGCTGTGCATGGCCGCGCCGGCGTTCGCGATGGAGCTCGGCAACAGCATGCAGCGCCAGTTCGAGCCCACCCACGAGGTGCGCGGCGGCGTCAACGCCGCGGCGGAGGCGCTGGGCCCCGGTGCCCTCGGCCCGGTCCGGGTGTTGGTGACTTTCCCCGACGGCCCGGCCGAATCCGGCGCTGCATCGGCCGCGGCCAGAGAGCCCACGCTGGAGGCGGTGCGGGCCAGGATGTCCGAGGCACCCAACGTCGCCACGGTCTCGCCCGCCGGGTTCGGGGACGACTACCGCAGCGCGCTGCTGTCGGCAGTGCTGACCGTCGACCCCGAGGACGAGGGTGCCCGCGAGACCGTCGACTGGATGCGGGCCAACCTGCCGGCGACCGCCGGGCCGAACGTCTCGGTCGACGTCGGTGGGCCGACCGCGCTGATCAAGGACTTCGACGACCGGGTGTCGGCGACGCAGCCGCTGGTGTTCGGGTTCGTCGCGCTCATCGCGTTCCTGATGTTGCTGGTCTCGATCCGGTCGGTGGTCCTCGCCCTCAAGGGTGTGCTGATGACCGTGCTGTCGGTCGCCGCCGCCTACGGCAGCCTCGTTGCCGTGTTCCAGTGGGGATGGCTCGAAGCACTGGGCTTCGAACCCATCCCGTCGCTGGACAGCACGATCCCGCCGCTGGTGCTGGCGATGACGTTCGGCCTGTCGATGGACTATGAGATCTTCCTGCTGACCCGTATCCGGGAACGCTTCCTACAGACCGGCAACACCCGCGACGCGGTGGCCTACGGCGTGAGCACCAGCGCCCGCACCATCACCAGCGCCGCACTGATCATGATCGCGGTGTTCATCGGCTTCGCGTTCGCGGGGATGCCGCTGGTCGCCCAGCTCGGCGTGGCGTGCGCGGTGGCGATCGCCGTCGACGCCACGATCGTGCGGCTGGTTCTGGTGCCTGCGCTGATGGTGATGTTCGACCAGTGGAACTGGTGGCTGCCCAAGTGGCTGGACCGGCTGCTGCCGTCGGTGGATTTCGAGAAGCCGCTGCCCAAGGTGCAGATCGACGACCTGGTCGTCATTCCCGACGACCTCTCGGCGCTCGGACCGTCCGGCGCCGACCTGCGAGGCATGGTGAAATCGGCTGCGCGGATGAAGAATCTGGCGCCGAAGACCGTCACCGTGGCCGACCCGCTGGCCTTCAGCGGCTGCCAGCCGATCAAAGAGCCGATGGTGGCCCGCAACGGCGGGGACCAGACAGTCCGGTTGCGCACTCCCGGGCGCCGCAGCCGGAACGGCCACGCCGACGGTGTGATCGACACCAGCAGGGGCTCGACGGTGCGCTCGATGTTGCCGGTGCATCCGGTCACGCTGTGGCGCGGCCGGCTCTCGGTGGCGCTCGACGCGCTGGAGACCGAGGCCGAGACCGAGCAGGCTCCGGTGGAGCGGCAGAGCCCGGTGGAGACCACCAACGTCCAGTTGCCGACCGGTGACCGGCTGCAGATCCCGACGGGCGCGGAGACCCTGCGCTTGAAGAGCTACCTCATCATGTGCCGCAACAGCAGTCGCGACTACGCGGAGTTCGCCGATCTGGTGGAGTCGATGGAAACTCAAACGGCCGCAATAGTGCTGTCCGGGATGGACCGGTATTACTGTGGGCAGCAGCCGGAAAAGCAATGGGTGGCCACCCAGTTGGTGCGCCGCCTGGCCGATCCGCGGCCGTCCGATGAGCACGACGCCGCGATCTGGGACGCGGACGCGGAGTCCGACTGGGCACTGGTCAGGCAGCGATGCCTGTCGGTGGCCGTGGCGATGCTCGAGGAGGCGAGGTGACGTTGGCGAGCGACGCGCGGGGGACCCGTCGCGACGCTGCTTCCGCCGAGACCCGTCCGCTGACGGCGGCGTCCCGGCGGGCGTCGATCGACGACCGGCCCGTGGAGTTCTGGTCGACCGCGGCTATCCGCGACGCCCTCGAAACCGACGACCTCACGGTCTGGCAGCGCATCGTCACCGCGATCAAGCGGGACCCCTACGGCCGCACGGCACGCCAGGTCGAGGAGGTCCTCGCCAAGGCGAAGCCCTACGGAGTGTCCAAGGCGCTGGCGGAGGTGCTGGCGCAGACCCGAGACCAGCTGGCGGCCGCCGAGCGCACCGAAGTCGGCCACCACGTGCAACTGCTGCTCAACCGGTCCGGGCTGGGCGCCCCGGAGTTCGCATCGCGCATCGGTGTCGCCGTCGACGAATTCCAGAGCTACATCGACGGTGAGGTCAGCCCGTCGGCGTCGTTGATGATCCGGATGGGCCGGCTGTCGGAGCGCTTTGCCAAGATCCGCGCGCAACGCGCCGACAACCGCCGCTGACACACTGCGTCGGTGCGGCGACAACCGGGAATGCTCGAGGCATGACCGAGACCGCTGAGTGGACCGAACCGGAGCACGACGATTTGCGGCGCATCATGCGCGCGACCCGCACGGTCGCGGTGGTGGGCGCCTCCGCGAACCCGATGCGCCCGAGCTACGGGGTGTGGGACTACCTGCGCTCGGCCAGCCACTACCAGCTCTACCTGGTGAACCCGACGGTCAGCGAGATCGCCGGCACCCCGGTGTATCCGTCGCTGGCCGAGCTGCCCGTCGTCCCCGACATGGTGGACGTGTTCCGGCGCCAGAGCGAGTTGCCGTCAGTGCTGCGCGACGCCATCGCGGTCGGGGCGAAGACGCTGTGGCTGCAGCAGGGACTGTGGGACGAGCAGATCGCGCGTGACGGCGTCGCGGCCGGCCTGCAGGTGGTGATGGACCGCTGCCTGAAGGTGGACTACGCCCGGCTCCGGTAGCGATTTCGGGTCATCGGGCGTGGATCGGGGTGACGGCGTCGACCATCCAGCGCCCGTCGGTCTTCGCCAGCGTGACCCGCAGCGCGAGCACCGCATGGTCGACCGGCTGGCCCGGAAAGCTCTGCGTGGCGCGCAGCACCACCGCCACGCTGGCGGCCTGGGGCCCGATCGCTTCCACACCGGCCGACACCGTGCCGGCCTGTGCGGAGACGTTCTTGTTCGTCAACTCCTCGGCCGCCCCGGCGAACTCGTCCTTGAACGCCTGGACGCGCTCGGGCACCATCTGCGCCGCGGCGCGGTCGATGGAGGCGGTGGGGCTCTGCGGCGAGAACGTCGCCGTCGCCTCCGAGACGCTGCTGGCGATGCGCACCACCTCGGCGCTGTCCGCGGTGAACGCCCGGTCGGGCACCGTCCAACGCTGGTACCCCGCGACGACGGCGGCGACCACCGCCACCGTCACCAGACCCATCACCGCCAACCGCAGCCCGGGCCCGTCGTCGTCGGTGCCGACGGTGACGCCGTCGCGCCGCATCAGCACGACGTTGACGATCACACCCTGCACGATCAGCAGACACAGCACCGAACAGACCGACACCCACCACAGCGGCCAGCCGAGCGCGAGCCCGATGTACAGCAGGCCGGCGATCGCCGCGACGGGGGCCAGGACGTCGAAGACCAGCACGCGCAGCCGGTTCCTCATCGGATCCGCTCCAACCGGGAGATCATCAGTTTCCCGTCGACGTCGGAGACGCCGAGGCGAAGCGTCCAGCGCACCGTCTGCGGCTCCTCGTTGCCGACGTTCTCGCTGATCGACGTGGCGACCACCAGCACGGTGTCGGTGCGGGAGGCGAATGCGGACAGCTGCGGATCCGGTGGCGGCGCGAGCACCGGCCCACCGTCGGGGCCGGCCCGCGGCTGGTGCAGCGATTCGATGGACACCGAGTCGACCTGACCGGTCGTGCGGGTCTGCAGCCGCTGCACGAGCTGGCGGTACGGCTCGACGGCGGCGTCGAAATCGGCGTTGAGCTCACCGATCGTGTTCTCGTGCAACCGCTGCATGCTGGCGTCGACGGTGTCCTTGTTCATGTTGACCAGCACGCTGGTCCAGTCGGCGGCAGCCTGCAGCACACGGGTCTGGTAGGCCCGCTCCGCGGCGTCCTCGCGGTGCGCCGACCAGATCATGGCGGCCAGCGCGACGGCGGCCACCGTGAGGGCGGCGAGTATGGCCGAGGCGATACCGAATCCCGTGAACACCCGGTCGTGGTTGGATTCGGCTCCATCGGCACGCTCGTCGGTGAGCTCGTCGGCCATGGCCGTGAGGGTACCGGTGCGCGTCTGGCAGCATGTTGGGGTGACGGTAGAAGCAATCACATCGGGCATCGACCTCAGTTACCTCGACACCGCAGCCCGCCCGCAGGACGACCTGTTCGGGTATGTCAACGGCCGCTGGCTGACCGAGTACGAGATCCCGGCCGACCGAGCCGCCGACGGCGCCTTCCGCGCCCTCTACGACCGCGCCGAAGAGCAGATCCGCGACCTGATCACCGAGGCGGCCGAATCGAACGCCGAAGAGGGCACCGACGAGCAGCGCATCGGCGACCTGTACGCCAGCTTCCTCGACGAGGCGACGGTCGCGCGGATCGGACTCCGGCCGCTGCTCGACGAACTCGCGCGCGTCGACGCCGCCGACAGTCCCGACGCCCTCGCGGCCGTCCTCGGCGGCCTTCAGCGCACCGGCGTCGGCGGTGGCGCGGGCGTGTACGTGGACACCGACTCCAAGAACTCGACCCGCTACCTGCTGCACTTCAGCCAGTCCGGCATCGGGCTGCCCGACGAGTCGTACTTCCGCGACGAGCAGCACGCCGAGGTCCTCGCCGCCTACCCCAAGCACATCGCGGCGATGTTCACACTGGTGTACGGGGGCGACCACACGCAGACGGCCGAGCGGGTCGTCGCGCTGGAGAGCAAGCTCGCCGCCGCGCACTGGGACGTGGTGAAACGCCGTGACGCCGACCTGACGTACAACTTGCGCACGTTCGCCGACCTGTCCGCCGAATCGCCCGGCTTCGACTGGGCCGGGTGGGTCGCGGCGCTCGGCACGACGCCGGAGGCGGTGGCCGAGGTCGTGGTGCGCCAGCCCGACTACCTCACCGAGTTCGCGGCTGCCTGGTCGAGTGAACCGCTGGAGGATTGGAAGGACTGGCTGCGGTGGCGGGTGATCCACGCCCGCGCATTCCTGCTGACCGACGAACTGGTCAGGGAGGACTTCGCGTTCTACGGCCGCCTCCTGTCGGGCACCGAGCAGATCCGCGACCGCTGGAAGCGCGCGGTCTCGGTGGTGGAGAACCTGATGGGTGAGGCGCTCGGCAAACTTTACGTGCAGCGGCACTTCCCGCCGAATGCCAAGGCGCGCATAGACGAATTGGTCGCCAACCTGCGCGAGGCCTACCGGGTGAGCATCGAAGGGCTGGAGTGGATGACACCGGAGACCCGCGAGAAGGCGCTGGCCAAGCTGGACAAGTTCACCCCGAAGATCGGCTATCCGACGCGCTGGAAGGACTACTCGCAGCTGGTCATCCGCCGCGACGACCTCTACGGCAACTACCTGAGCGGCTATCGGTTGGCTTCGGACCGGGAGGTGCAGAAGCTCGGTGGTCCGGTGGACCGCGACGAATGGTTCATGACCCCTCAGACGGTCAACGCGTACTACAACCCGGGGATGAACGAGATCGTTTTCCCCGCGGCGATTCTGCAGCCGCCGTTCTTCGACGCCGACGCCGACGACGCCGCCAACTACGGGGGGATCGGCGCCGTCATCGGCCACGAGATCGGCCACGGTTTCGACGATCAGGGCGCCAAGTACGACGGGGACGGCAATCTGGTCGACTGGTGGACCGACGCCGACCGCACCGAGTTCGGCGCCCGCACCAAGGCGCTGATCGAACAGTACGAGCAGTACACGCCGCGCGAACTCAGCGGCCACCACGACGCGCACGTCAATGGGGCGTTCACGGTCGGCGAGAACATCGGCGACCTTGGCGGCCTGTCGATCGCGCTGTTGGCCTACGAACTGTCACTGAAGGGCCGGCCCGCACCGGTGATCGACGGGCTGACCGGCGTGCAGCGGGTGTTCTTCGGCTGGGCGCAGGTGTGGCGTACGAAATACCGCGCAGCAGAGGCGATTCGGCGGTTGGCCACCGATCCGCACTCACCACCGGAGTTCCGCTGCAACGGCGTCGTCCGCAACATCGACGCGTTCTACGAGGCGTTCGGGGTCGGCGCGGACGATGCGCTGTACCTGGAACCCGAGCGGCGTGTCCGCATCTGGAACTAGCGATTGCGAAACGGCCGCAACGTCAGCACGTAGCCGGCCAGCAGCGCGACCGGCGCCGCCAGCGGCAACCACGGGATGTCGGTCGGCAGCGCAACCACCGCCGTCGCGGTGATGGCGAACGCGACCGCCGCGACCATGGTCGGCGGGGTGGCGCGGCCGTCGTTGTGCCGCAGCACGAGATAGGCGGCCGCGGCCAAACCTGCCAGCGCGGTCGGCATCGGCGCACTGCGGGCGAGCACGACGGCCGCGACCGTGAGCAGCACAGCGATGACCGCCGCGGTCGGCCACCGCACCGACACCGCCACCGCCACCAGCGCCGCCGCCGCGGCCACGATCGCGGGTCCGTCGGCGCGATAGGCCACCGCCCCCACCATCACCACCCCGAACACCAGGGGCACCACCCCGAACACCAGGGGCGAAAACGTCTTCACCGTCGCGCCCTGGAGGATCGGGTGCGGGTCAGCGCCATCACCTGGTCCAGCGTGGCATCGGCGGGCCACGACACCACGTCCACGCGAATCGTCCCCATGTCGCGGTACATGAACGAGCGCTGCAACGCCCACATCCGGTCGATCAGCGGATCGTGCTCGCCGTCGAGGGGACTGCCGTCGAGGACGTCGACGGCGATCACGGTGTGCCCTCTTTTGCGGAGGTCGATCAGTGCGAGCGCGAACTCGGTCTCCAGCATCGTGGAGAACGCCACGACGATCGCCCCCGGCGGGACCGCCGCCTGCGGCGCGAGAGTGCCTGCGGTGACCGCGGTGTCCCCGGCCACCAGCAGGACGTCGAGGATGCGGTAGAACTGCCGCTGGCCGATGTCGGCGGCCAGCCATCGGGTCCGCCGACTGCCGAGGGTGACCAGTCCGGCGCGGTCGCCGTAGCGCAGCGCGCTCTGCACCACCTGAACCGCACCGCGGGCGATCCGCTCGGTCGCCGCGGTGGCCGGTCCGGGCGGCTGCGCGTAGGTGTCGGCGAGGACCACGACGTCGGCGGACCGGTCGGTCAACCGCTGCGTGACGTGCAGGCTGCGGCGCCGGGCGCTGACCGGCCAGTTCACCGTGCGCAACTGGTCTCCGGGCACGTATCCGCGGATGTCGGCGTATTCGACCCCGGGACCGAGGTGGCGGGTGAGGTGGGTGCCCAGCCGGTCGAGCAGGTCGGTGCGCGGGACGGTGACCGAGTGCGGTGGGGCGAGCGGGAACACGCACACGTGCGCGGCGTCGAGGGATCCCCTTCCCTCGAGCAGTCCGCCCCGGCCGGTCACGCGCACATGTGCGCGCACCGGATAGCGGCCCCACCGCGCAGCCGTCAGCGCCACCGTCAAACCGGTGCCGTCCGCCGTGGTGGCGAGGTCCGCCCCGTCGAGGGTGGACGGTGTCAGCGTGACGTCGCTGCCGTCGTCGGCCACAGCCCAGATCTGCACGGTGGACGGTTCGGACTCGAAGCACCGCTGCAGCGGTGAACTGCTGCCCACCCGGACGCCCGGCGGACGGGGTTGCCAGCCGACCGAACACAGCACGCCGAGCAGCGGGGCGGCGAACGCCACCAGCTCCCACCGCATGGTGAACAGCGCCGACGCCAGTCCGACCGCCGCGCACGTCGCCAGCGCCCGCGTCAACGACGATGCACGCCAGCGCAATTGCACCTCGCCGCTCACGGGGTGTTCCCGGTGCGCGGCACCGGCAGGCGGCGCAGGAGTTCGTCGATCACGTCGGCGCCCTGCACCCGCCGGACCCACATCTCCGGGCGCAGGCTGATCCGGTGTGCCAGTGCCGGGACGGCCAGCGACTTGACGTCCTCGGGGATCACGAAATCGCGTCCGGCCAGCAAGGCGCGGGCGCGGGCGAGCTGGACGAGGTCGAGTTCGGCGCGCGGACTCACCCCGACCGCGATCTGTGGGTGCTGCCGCGACGCCGTCGCCAGCGACACCACGTACTGGAGGACGTCCTGGTGAACCGTCACCTGTTCCACCGACTCCTGCATGGCCAGCAACTCGTCACCGTCGACCACGCGCTGCACCGTCGGCTCAGCCGAACCGCGGTCCAGCCGGCGCCGCAACATCGTCACCTCGTCGGGTCCGGACAGGTAGCGCAGTTCGAGGCGGACGGCGAAGCGGTCCAGTTGCGCCTCCGGAAGCGGGTAGGTCCCCTCGTATTCGATCGGATTGTCGGTGGCCAGCACCAGGAACGGTGCGGGCAGCGGATGGGTGATGCCGTCGATACTGACCTGCCGTTCGGCCATCGCCTCCAGCAGGGCGGCCTGGGTCTTCGGCGGTGTGCGGTTGATCTCGTCGGCGAGCAGTAGGTTGGTGAAGACCGGACCCTTGCGGAACTCGAAACGTCCCGAATGCATGTCGTAGATGGTCGAGCCGAGCAGATCGGCGGGCAGCAGGTCGGGGGTGAACTGCACCCGGGTGAACTGCAGGCCGAGTGCGGCGGCGAAGGACCTGGCGATCAGGGTCTTACCCAGCCCCGGCAGGTCCTCGATGAGGATGTGGCCGCGGGCCAGCACGGCGGTCAGGATCAGCGCGAGCGCGCGGCGCTTACCGACGACCACTGAGCCGATCGAGTCGAGGACCGATTCGCAGTGGGCCGTGGTCGTCGCCACCGGCATGTTCATGATCCTCCGTCACACCCGTTGCAGCCGTCGCAAGATCTCGTCGAGCGTCTCGCGGCCGGGCCCGGGTTCGTGCACCCCGGTGCGGGACACGTTCTCCGGATCCACCCACTGCCACAGCTGGGCCCCGAACAGCAGCTGACCCGTCGCGTGAAACGCCCCGGGGTCCCGCGCTTTGCGTTGACCGGTTGCCAGTTCGAACTGGCGTGCCAGCATCGGGCGCAGCCGTCGGTCCCAGTCCGCGCGGCTGGCCTCCGACCAGCTGACCATGGTCTCGGTCCGGTCCACCCACCGGCGCAGTGCCGCGGCTCGTTCGTCGGACTCGCTGGCGGGCGGGACCGGCGCGCGCTCCCCCGCCAGTGCGAATCGCGCGGCGATCAGCGCACCGGCCAGCACGACGCCGGAGACGGTCAGCACGTCGTCGCGGTCGAGCCGGGCGACGGAATAGATCTCCACGGCGACGAGCAGGACCAGCGCGGCGGCGACGGCGCGGGTCACGCCGCGTCCTGCAGTTCGCGCAGCACCAGACGCAACACCCGGACCGCGGCATCGCGGTGGTCCTCCCCCATCACGTGGGTGCTGAACCGGGCTTCCTCGAAGAGGTCGACGAGTTCGGCCGCGCTCTCGCCGTGCAGCAGGCGCCGGTCGACGGCGCGGGCCAACACCTCCGTCGGGGTGTCGGAGTCCTGGGGCATGGCGCCGGGCGACTTGCCGAGTTCGCGCTCCATCGCTGCGTAGCAGGCGATGATCGCCTCTCGTGGTTCTCGACTGAGATCGCCAATCTCGATCAGCCCGCGTTCGGCCGCCCGCGCCAACGACTCGGCCCTGCTCACCGGCGCCGCACCGTTGTCGTCGACCGCGGTGGTGACGGCCGCCGCAGGACGGCGCCGCGCCCTGCGGCCCGCCATCGCTCCGACCACCGACAGCACCACGAACAGCCCTGCTGCAGCGGCGAAGTAGCCCAGCACGGCGGTGGGGCCCGCCGGCTCGGCAGGCGGCGGCTGCTCGGCGTCGGCTCCGGCCGAAAAGCCCGGATCCGAGTCCGGTTCCGGTGCGGCCGGTTGGTCGACGGCCACGTCCAGCCAGCCGCTGATCCGCATCAACGTCAGCACCACCAGCAGCCACAGCAGCAGGGCGCCGACCAGCACGAGCGCCATCCGCCGCGTGAACTGCCCGCCCTCGCCGGCGCGGCGTCGGGCCAGATCCCCTGCAGCGCTCGGACGGCCGACCGGCTGGCGTGCCTTGCTGATCACCGAGACCGCGACGACCGCCGTCGCCATACCCAGCATGATCAGGACGGCGATCAGCGGTCCGGGACCGCCCTCGGTGGGTTCGTCAGCGTCGCGTTCCGCCCCGGGGAGATGCCCACGCAGTGCCACACCGGCGAGCAGCACCAGCACCATCACGGTGACCGCGCGTGCTGTCGCCTTGTCGGCACCCGGCATCGGCTAACCCTCGGCAGCTCACCGGCCGCCGGTGTGACGGCCGGCCGAGCTCATCCTGACACGGGCTGGCGGGCGGGCGGCGCCGAACGGGAGTCGGATCTCAGAACATCTGCCAGTCCGACGCACCGTCGGGCTGGGTGTAGAGGCCGGTCGAGTTCTTGATCACGACCGGATCGCCGCTGCCGAAGTTGTCGAAGAACCACTGCGCGTCCTCTGGGGCGAGGTTGATGCACCCGTGGCTGACGTTGCTGCTGCCCTGGGCGCCCACCGACCACGGCGCGCTGTGCACGAAGATCCCGCTGTTGTCGATGCGCACGGCGTCCTGCACCTTGAGTTTGTAGCCTTCGCCGGACGGGTCGTCGACCGGCACACCGTACGTGGAGGAGTCCATCACGATGTCGGGGAACTTCTCCAGCACGTAGTACGTGCCGTTCTTGGTCTCGAAGCCCTTCTTGCCCATCGAGATGGGAAAGGTCTTGACCAGCTCGCCGTCGCGCATGATCTCCATCTGCTTGGTGGCGTTGTCCACCGTGGCGACGAGCTGCTCGGGAACGGTGAAGCTCGACTTGGTGCCCGAGGCGTCGATGTTCACCACCGTGCCCGCCGGCCAGAAGTCCTGCGGACGCCACCGCACCTGGGTATCGCTGGTCCAGTAGAAGCGGCCCGGCACCGGCGGATTCGACGAGATGTGGATCGCGTCCTCGGCCAGCTGCCGGTTGGCAATCGGACGCTGGAAGTTGATGTAGATCGGCTTGGCGGCTCCGGCGATCGACCCGTCGACCGGGTTGAACGTCGGCGGGGCGAACACCGGCTGCCCGACGTACGGGGTCGGGTTCTGTCCGGCCGGGGTGCCTTCGGGGATGGGCAGCGGCTGCACGGTGGAGGACGACGAATCCTGCGCTGCCGAGGCCGGAAAGGAGAACGGGTTCGCCGGCGGGGGTGGCGGGGAGAACGGGTCGACCGGACCCGGCGGTGGCGGCGCCGGTTGTGCCAGCGCCGACGGGGCGCTCAGCACCACGCCTCCCAACAGTCCGGCCGCGAAGATCGCGGTGGTCAGCTTCAGCACGGTCCGCTGCGGCATGCGATACCTCCAGTCACAGGGTCAAGGTCCAGTGTGGCACAAGACGCCGGACGGCCACCCGCGCTCGGCGTGCGGACTCCGAACCGCGCACACTCGAGCGCCCCCGCACCGTCGCTGCGGGCTTCGCGTTCGCCGGAGCTTCGTCGCACACCTGGTCTCCACAACCGCACGTCGAGCAGAGCCACCGTGAGGCCCAGGACAGCATCCAGCGAGGTATGGATGCGTTGGCCCGCAAGCGGGCCGCTGCCGCTGTCCGGCTGACTGGCCGGTCTCGGCGACCAGGGCGGGAATCGGTAGGGCAACGCATCGCCACCGGCGCCGTGAACACGCCGACATCGGTCACCTCAGCAGTGTGTCAGGACCGCACCAGCCGCGCGATCGCCGCGGTCGCCTCGGCGAGTTTGGCCTCGGCCTGCTCACCGCCCTCGGCGACGGCCTGGCTGACGCAGTGGCCGAGGTGCTCGTCGAGCAGGCCGAGTGCGACGGACTGCAACGCACTGTTGACGGCGCTGATCTGCGTCAGGATGTCGATGCAGTACTTGTCGTCCTCGATCATCTTGGCGATGCCGCGGACCTGCCCCTCAATGCGGCGCAGCCGTTTGGCGTAGTTGTCCTTCTGTGGCGTATAACCATGCACGGCAACGTCTTCAGGGACATCTGTGGACACCGTCAACCCTCCAGCATCTGTTTCATCTGGGCGATCTCCGCCTCCTGGGCCGTGAGGATCGCCCCGGCGAGCGCCTTGGCGGCGTCGTCGTCTCCGTTGACGATCTCGGCCTTGGCCATCTCGACCGCACCCCGGTGGTGGGCGATCATCGATTCCAGCCACAGTGTGTCGAATTCCGCTCCGAGCAGCGACTCGAGGCGCATCAGGGTCGCGTCGTCGACCATGCCGGGCATCGCCAAGCCGTGGCCGCTGTGGTCCATCCCCGCTTCCGGGTCCTCTCCCCAGCTGCGCAGCATCTCCGTCAGCTGGTCCATTTCGGGGCCCTGGGACGCGGCGAGGACCGCGGCTAACAAGGCGAGCGGTCGGAGGTTTCGCGACGTCATGTCACCACCCTACCTAGGTACCCCGAGGGGGTATAGGGAAACGGTTTGGCCGGGGGAAATGCCGGAGGCATAATCGGTAGATGCCCTCAGCAAGTCCAGATACCGAAGCTACCCGTCGGCCCGAACCCGACATCAAACCGAGAAGCCGCGACGTCACCGACGGGCTCGAGAAGACCGCCGCCCGCGGGATGCTGCGGGCCGTCGGCATGGGCGACGACGACTGGGTCAAGCCGCAGATCGGTGTGGGCTCGTCGTGGAACGAGATCACTCCGTGCAACATGTCGCTGCAGCGGTTGGCGCAGGCGGTGAAGGGCGGCGTGCACGCCGGCGGCGGCTACCCGCTGGAGTTCGGCACGATCTCGGTCTCCGACGGCATCTCGATGGGTCACGAGGGCATGCATTTCTCGCTGGTCTCCCGTGAGGTGATCGCCGACAGCGTCGAGACCGTCGTGCAGGCCGAGCGCCTCGACGGCACCGTGCTGCTGGCCGGCTGCGACAAGTCGATTCCCGGCATGCTGATGGCCGCGGCCCGCCTCGATCTGGCCTCGGTGTTCCTGTACAACGGCTCGATCATGCCGGGCGTGGCGAAGCTCAGCGACGGTTCGGAGAAGGAAGTCACCATCATCGACGCCTTCGAGGCGGTCGGCGCGTGTGCGCGCGGGCTGATGTCACGCGAGGACGTCGACATCATCGAGCGCGCCATCTGTCCGGGCGAAGGGGCCTGCGGCGGTATGTACACCGCCAACACGATGGCGTCGGCAGCGGAGGCGCTCGGCATGTCGTTGCCGGGCAGCGCCTCTCCGGTGGCGATCGACAACCGGCGCGACGAGTACGCGCGCAAATCCGGTGAGGCCGTGGTTGAGATGCTGCGGCGCGGGATCACCGCCCGCGACGTCCTCACCAAAGAGGCCTTCGAGAACGCGATCGCCGTCGTCATGGCGTTCGGCGGGTCCACCAACGCCGTGCTCCACCTGTTGGCCATCGCGTGGGAGGCCAACGTCAAGCTGTCGCTGGAGGACTTCACGCGCGTCGGGCAGCGGGTCCCCCACCTCGCGGATGTGAAGCCGTTCGGCCGTCACGTCATGAAACACGTCGACGAGATCGGCGGTGTCCCCGTGGTGATGAAGGCGCTTCTCGACGCCGGCCTGATGCACGGCGACTGCCTGACCGTCACCGGCAGGACCATGGCCGAGAACCTGGCCCACATCGAGCCGCCGGATCCCGACGGCAAGGTGCTGCGGGCGATGAACAACCCGATCCATCCCACCGGCGGCATCACGATCCTGCACGGATCGCTGGCTCCCGAAGGCGCGGTCGTGAAGTCGGCGGGCTTCGACTCCGACGTGTTCGAGGGCACAGCGCGGGTTTTCGAGCGTGAGCGGGCCGCCTTGGATGCCCTCGAGGACGGCACGATCACCCATGGCGATGTCGTGGTGATCCGCTACGAGGGCCCCAAGGGCGGGCCCGGGATGCGAGAGATGCTCGCCATCACCGGTGCCATCAAGGGCGCCGGGCTCGGCAAGGACGTGCTGCTGATGACCGACGGCCGGTTCTCGGGCGGGACGACCGGCCTGTGCGTCGGGCACATAGCGCCCGAGGCAGTCGACGGCGGACCCATCGCATTCGTCCGCGACGGCGACCGGATCCGGCTCGACGTCGCCAACGGCACACTGAGTCTGCTGGTCGACGAGGACGAATTCGAGGCACGCAAGGCCGGATTCGAGCCGTTGCCTCCGGTGTACACGACCGGCGTACTGGCCAAGTACACGAAGCTGGTCGGGTCGGCGGCCCTCGGCGCGGTCTGCGGTTAGTCCGAAGTTACGGCGGGTTTGAGTAGGGTTTTGAGGTCTGATCTGCGGAGTTGACTGTTCGACACGTTCATTGTGTAGTCACTAATATTGTAGACTGCCTGATGGATGTGGCGTAGAATCTGTTCATGCCCAAGGGGACTGGCGCAGTTCACATCGCTACACAACGTCGTAAGTACACCGGGAAAGATGGTGTCGAACGGGTCTACGAGTCACAATTGCTGCGACGGTCCTTCCGCGAGGACGGACGGGTGCGCAACGAGACGCTGGCCAACCTCTCGGTGCTGCCACCGGAGGCGATCGCCGCGATCAGGGCGATCCTGGCCGGCAAGAGCCTGGTCGATCCCGCCGCGGTGTGCACCGTGACCCGCGCTCTACCGCACGGACATCTGGCCGCGGCGTCGGTCACCGCCAAGGCATTGGGCCCGGGCTGCTGGGCCCGACGTGCCGGCACCGTCAGGTCGCGATGGCGTTGATTCTGACCCGCACGGTGGCCCCGGCGTCGAAGTTGGCGACCATCTCCTGGTGGGCCGACACCACCCTGGCCACCGATCTGGACCTCGCCTCGGTGTCCACCGACGAGGTGTACGCGGCGATGGACTGGCTGCTGACCCGCCAAGAGGCCATCGAGAAGAAGCTCGCGGCACGCCATCTGGGCCCGGCGGTCAATCCGTCCCGGATCGCGATGTTCGACCTGTCCTCCTCGTGGGTGACCGGACGGCACTGCGACCTGGCTGCCCGCGGTTACTCCCGCGACGCGAAGAAGGGCTGCGAGCAGATCGAGTACGGGCTGCTCACCGATCCCGACGGGCGTCCCGTCGCGATCCGGGTGTTTCCCGGCAACACCGCCGACCCGACCGCGTTCACCCACGCGGTGACCGCGGTCCGCGACACCTTCGGGTTGCAGAACATGCTGATGGTCGGGGATCGCGGGATGATCACCTCCGCCCGCATCGTCGCCTTGAAGGACCTCGGCGGGATCGGCTGGCTGACCGCGCTACGCGCCCCGCAGATCGCTACGTTGGCCGCCGATGACGGACCGCTGCAAATGACGCTGTTCGATGAGCAGAACTTCGCCGAGATCACCCATCCCGACTACCCCGGCGAACGTCTCGTCGCGTGTCGCAACCCGCTGCTGGCCGCCGAACGGGCGCGTAAACGCGGTGAACTGCTCGCCGCCACCGAGGCCGCCCTGGCACCGATCATCGCCGCAGTCAGCGCGGGCCGGGTCGCCGGCGCCGGGCCGATCGGGGTGAAAGTCGGCAAAATCCTGGGAAAGTTCAAGATGGCCAAGCACTTTCATCTCAACATCACCGACACCACACAGACCATCAACCGCGACACCGACCGCATCGACGCCGAAGCCGCCCTCGACGGCATCTACGTCCTGCGTACCACCGCCACACCCACTGAATTCAGCACCGACGCGGTGATCGGGGCCTACAAGAACCTCGCCCAGGTGGAACGCGACTTCCGCAGCCTCAAAGCCATCGACCTGGACCTGCGCCCCATCCACCACCGCCTCGATGACCGCGTCAAAGCCCACGTCCTGATCTGCATGCTGGCCGCCTACCTGACCTGGCACATGCGTAAAGCGCTGGCCCCGTTGACCTTCACCGACGAGCATCCACCCGCACGCCAGGACCCCGTCGCCCCCGCCCGGCGCTCGGCCGCCGCCGCCACCAAAGCCGCCCGCAAAACCACCACCGACACCGCACTACCAGCCCGCAGCTACCAGGCCCTGCTCACACACCTGGGCACTCTGACCCGAAACGACCTGCGCTACGGCGACAATGGCCCCATCGTGCCCACCCTGACCGCACCCACCGGCGCGCATTCGACCTCCTGGGCGCCGCCGTCCCACTCACACTGACCTGACGTCGACAGAAAAAACCACCCCAAAACGACAAACCACCAGGTCCAAACCCGAAAACGCCGCCCTCAACGCCGTAACTTCGGGTTAGTCGGGCTTAGTTCGCGCTGACCATCCGGTCGATGCGCCGCAACCCGACGGCCAGTACCGGGAGATGCGCGCCGGCCCACACGCGGCGCCCAAGATTGCGGCTACGTCACGACGGCGACCGCGAACCCGTCCCAGTTCTTGGCCCCCACGGTCTGGATCGCCGCGGTGCTCAACCTGGGGTGGCTGCCCATCATCTCGAGCATCCCGCGCACGGCCTGCGCCTGGATGTCGTCGGGCGCCGGGTCGTAGACCCTGCCCATGCGGGTGACGTTGTCGACCACGATCACCATGCCCGGCCTGCCGAGCTTGATCGCCCATTCGACGTACGCGACGTTGTTCTCCTTGTCGGCGTCGATGAACGCCAGGTCGAACGGCTCGCTGTGCTGCAGGGTCGGCAGCGTGTCGAGCGCCGCCCCGACCAGGACCTCGACCCGGTCGGCGACACCGGCGCGGGCCAGGTTCACCCGGGCGACCTGGGCGTGGCGGGGGTCGAACTCCAGGGAGACCACGTGCCCGTCGGGCCCGACGCCGCGGGCGAGGTTGATCGTGCTGTAGCCGGCAAGTGTGCCGATCTCGAGTACCTGGCGCGCGCCGGTGGCCGCCGCCAGCAGTGACAACAGCCGGCCGTGCTGCGCGGACACCTCGATCTGCGGCATCCCGGCCGCCGCCGCAGACTCCCTGGCCGCAATCAGAGCGTCGTCCTCGGTGTGCAGCAGGCGGTCGAACAGTTGGTCGACGACCTGTGGATTCGGCTCGCTCACGTCGCACACGTTAACCCGTGGAACCGCCACCCTGCCGGACGCCCTCCTTGGCGTACACCACGCGCAGGACGTGAGCCACCTCCGGACCCATCACGGCCTCGGCGATGTCGCAGAACGTGGACACGAACGCGGGGCCGTGGGGCGGTTCCGCTTGGGACAGATGGTGCGCGATCTCGTGCAAGACCACCAGCTCACGCAGCGCCCAGGTGGTCTGTCGTTCGGGGACGGCGATGACGGCCCGGCCGTCCACGACCTCGTAGTGCGCGGCCGTCGCGCCTCGCCGGGCCCGTATCGTGAGCGGAGCGGCGCCGGGCCAGCCGCTGCGGATCCGCGGGTGGGCGAGGACGTCGTCGACGTAGGCCTGCACCGACGCCACCGACGCGAAGCGGGCCTCGGGCGGCAGCGTGAGCTGGGCGCCGAAGAACTCGACCACCTGATTACCCCGCTCGGCCGTCCGGTCGAACAGCGTCCGGACGAACTGCTCGGCCGCGTACACCTTCGTGCGCTGGCTGTCGCGGCCGCTCACCTCTCCAGAGCCGAGCGGGCACCGGACAGTTCCTGGCTCGGCCCGAGCCGGGCCCGCCGCCCGGCCCGGTCCCCGGCGCGGCGCGCCGCCGACGAATACCCGGCCGTCGCCCTGGTCGCACGCCAGGTCCCGCGCGCCTGCGAGGCCTGCCGGTAGAAATCGGTGAGTTCGAGGTCTTTGTCCCGCAACGCGACCGCGGTGCCGGGACGACTGCTGTCCCCCTTCGTCGCCGCGGCCATCTCCTGCTCGCGGGCCTCGCTGAGCCGCTCCCCGACGCGTGCACCGAACGCCAACTGGAAGTTCAGCCGCGCCGTGATGGTCGGGGCGGGCCGGTGCGCACCCGAGGCGACGTAGGCCTCCGATGCCTTGACCATCTGCATCACCAGGCTCGCGTACAGCGCGTGGCTGGCGTCGATGTCCTCGGCGAAACCGTAGGCGTGGACGAAGGTCGAATTGGAGGCGACGTCGCACTTGACGTCGTTGGCGGCGGCGATGACGACGAACAACTGCACGTACGTCCGCAGCCCACGGGTGCCCGCCTCGCCGATCGTGATGGTCCGCTGCACCGGCATCTGCGCCGTGGTGCGGCGATCGGTGTGCGAGCGAGCCACGGCGAGGTCGATCGACGTCGCCGTGGCCAGGCGCTGCGCGGCCGCCATGAACGCTTCGGCCTCGTGGGCGTTGTCGGTGCCTTCGGCCTGGCGCAGCAGCGCCGCGATGCGCGCCAGCATCTTGTCGTCATTCATACGCGGATCCGCTCCGCTCCTCGCTCGTATTCATAGGGCAAACCTAAGCGAGACACCCGACATCACTTGGTGACGAACCCGTCCAGCGCCGCTACCACCTGTGGAGAAAGTGGCGCCGGTTGAGCGTAGTTTGCGACGTTGTCGGTCGGGTCGTCGCGCAGCACGTGGTTCACGCCGTGGAGTTCCACGACGGTCAGCGCGGTGTGCCGCAGCGCGTCCATCAGCGGGCGTAGCGCATCGCACTCGGCCTGTCCGTCCGAGTCCGAACAGGTCAGCAGAACGGGGGTGCCCGCGGGCACCGTCGCGGCCAACGCGAGGGGATCCACGCGGTCGGCCTCGATGACCGCCCTGACGTTGCCTGGATTGACGATGGCGCCCAGCCCTTCGGGCAGCTGTGTGGGCACGGTGCCCTTGGTTCGGATCTCCTCGACGGCGGCCAGCCAGTTGGCCAGCACGGCCGGATCGGCTTCGGCGCGGACGCGTCCGGTGATGATGTCGAGGTAGCGTGCGGCCAGCGGTTGCAGCAGCGCCAGCGAGTGCACCGACGGGTCGTTGGCGGCGGCCAGCGACATGGCGTGTACGGTGCCCTCGCCGAGGGCGTAGACCGAGATCCGGTCGCCCGCGGTGGCCGGTTGCCCGGCGAGGAACCGCAGTGCGGCGGCGGCGCCGGCGGTGTACACCGCGGTGCCGACCTCGGCCGGGTTCGCCGCATACGGACCGAGGCCGGTCCGTCCGGTGCCCACCTTGTCGTAGCGCAGGCTGGCGACGTCGCGATCGGAGAGCAGCTCGGCGAGTTGACGCATGTTGCCGACTGGACCCGCCACCGCGTTGTCGCCGTTGCGATCGGTCTGACCGCTCTCGGAGATCAGCAGCGCGGCGGGGCCGGCGTCGTCGCGGTGGCGGTAGGTGCCGTGGATGGTCAGGCCGTCCGCGGTGAAGGTCACCTGGTCGTCGACCCAATCCGTTTGGGGCCCAGCGGTTGGCTCCGCGCTCTCCTCCGAGCCGCATCCGGCTGCCACCAGCACCGCCGCCGCCGCACACGTAACAACCCGCCGGACTACAGGTCTCACAAGCGCACCTCGATCCATGAGGTGACATCGTCGAGGACCAGCTCACGCTCCGGCTCGTTGAAGACCTCGTGGAACAGATCGGGATACACCTTGAGGGTCACGTCCTGGCTGCCGACGCACTCCACCAGCCGGTGGCTGCCCTCGACCGGGATCAGACCGTCCCGCCCACCGTGCACCACCAGCACCGGCGCGGTCACCGCGGCCGCGCGCTGCGGCATCGTCTCGCCCACGACGAACAGGCCTCGGGCGATCCCGGCGGGCAGCCTGCCGTGGTACACCATCGGATCGGCTTCGTAGGCGGCCACCACCTCCGGATCGCGGGACACCGCGCCGGCGTCGAGCTGTTCGACGGGCACACCTGGCGCAAATCGGCCCAGCAGCTTGGCGACGGTCACCAGCCACGGCTTGACCGCGGACTGCGCGTAGACCGCGGGCCCGGACAGCACCATCGCCGCGTAGTCCCCTGGGTGCTCGGCGCCATAAGCGAACACCACGCCGCCGCCCATGCTGTGTCCGAGGACGATCCGGGGTAGGTCGGGGTGCTCCCGGGCCGCGATGCCGACGAGGGTGTGGAAGTCACCGGTGTACTCGCCGATGTCGCGCAGGTAGACGCGCTTGCCGCCGGAGCGTCCGTGGCCGCGGTGGTCGAGGGCGTAGACGATCAGCCCGGCGTCGCCGAAGCGCTGGGCGACGTGGTCATAGCGGCGGGCGTGCTCGGCGTAGCCGTGGGAGAGCACGACCACGCCGCGTTCGGGCACGTCGGGAGTCCAGGTGTCGTAGACGATCCGTATCCCGCCGATGCCGCCGAAATGTCGCTCGCTGCGGGTGCTGGCCATGGCACGAAAGACTATCGGGCGTGGCCGGTGCGACGGGGTGCCGGATGTCGGCCATCGTGCGTAAGCTCGCCGTCGTGACTGTCCTGGCTCGCACTCTCGACAGCGCCACCTAGGCTGGCGCACGATCAGGGGAGTGACCATGACGACTGCCGAACGCATCGACATCCGCCGCGCCGACGAACGCGCGAAGACACGGATCTCCTGGCTGGACTCGAAACACTCCTTCTCCTTCGCCGACCACTACGACCCGGCCAACACCCACCACGGCCTGCTGCTGGTGAACAACGACGACATTGTCACGGCCGGGTCCGGATTCGAGACGCACCCGCACCGGGACATGGAGATCGTGACGTGGGTGCTGCGCGGATCGCTGGTGCACCAAGACTCGACAGGCCGCTCCGGGGTCATCTATCCCGGCCTGGCGCAACGAATGTCGGCCGGGCGCGGCATCCTTCACTCGGAGAAGAACGACTCGTGGACCCTCACCGGTGGCAACAGCCACAGCGAGCCCGTGCACTTCGTGCAGATGTGGGTGGTGCCCGACGAGCCCGGTGCCGGCCCGGGCTACCAGCAACTGGAGATCGACGCCGAACTCGTGTGCGGAAAGCTCGTCACCATCGCCTCGGGGATGCCCGCACATCGCGGCGACACCGCGATCACCATCCGCAACCGCTACGCGGCGCTACACGGAGCGCGGCTGCAGCCCGGCGACAGCGTCGAACTCCCCCAGGCGCCGTACCTACACCTGTTCGTGCCGCGCGGCCAGGTGTCCCTCGAGGGTGCCGGCGCTCTGCGCGAAGGTGACGCAGTGCGCTTCACATCCTCCGGTGGACAACGCCTGGTGGCCGTCGAACCGGCCGAGATCCTGGTCTGGGAGATGCATGCCAATCTCGCTGTGGCTTAGGGAATTCGGCGCCTGGCTCACGGCCACCGCAGTGCTCGCCGGATGCGCGGCGAGCACTCCGGACCAGCCTGCCCCCACACCGTCTGCACAGCCCTCGACGCCGACGGCGCCGCCTGCGACCGGCGTCACCTCGGTGACCGTCGCCGTCCCCGCGGGGTTGGACGCGGCACCGTTCGACCAGCCGCGCCGGGCGTCGGTCCCCGCGGGCTGGACGATGTCGGTGTGGGCGCGTGTGCCCGAGGCCCGGCTTGCGCGGTGGACGCCCGACGGGGCACTACTGATCTCCGTGCCCAGCACCGGCGAGATCGTCCGACTCGCGCCAAGCGATGGCGGTCCACGGCGCGCGCCGCTGCTCCAGGGGCTCACCCAGCCGCATGGGATGGCTTTCGCCGAGTCGACGCTCTACGTCGCCGAGAGCGACGAGATCTCCGCTTACGACTATGCGGACGGCCGGGCGACCAACCGGCGCACCGTCGCCGCGGGCCTGCCCGACGCCGAGAGCCCTGATCTGCGCGGCGCGTATGCGCACGCGCTCAAGAGCGTCACGGTCGGACCCGACGGTGCGGTGTACTTCTCGATTGGTTCCACAGGGAACATCTCTGCCGAGGACCGCGACGCCACCCCGCCGCGCGCCACCATCATGCGGGTCCCGCCGGGCGGTGGTCCGGCCGAACCGTTCGCCACCGGCGTCCGCAACGGCACCGGGCTGGCCATCGCCCCCGACGGTTCGGTGTGGACGGCGGTCAACGGCCGTGACAACGTCGCCGATCCCGCGACCGGAGAGGTCGACCCGCAATATGTCAACGACCATCCGCCCGAACAACTCGCGAAGCTCACACCGGGGCGCGAACTGGGGTGGCCGTACTGCAACATCGACGGCGGACCGGCCGACGTGCCGTTCATCCGGGACGTGCAGACCAACCCCGGCGGCGACAAGCTCGACTGCGCCGCGCTCCCGCCGGTCGAGCAGAGCTTCGGAGCACACTCCGCTCCGCTGGGGCTGAGCTTCGTCGACGGCGAACTGCCCGAACCGTATGCGCGCGGGGCACTCGTCGGCATCCACGGGTCGTGGAACCGACGGCCGCCGCGAGAACCCGAGGTGTCGTTCTATCCATGGGGCGACGGCGATCTGGGCAACCAGCAGACGCTGGTCGGCGGGTTCCAGGCCGAGGACGGATCCCGCTGGGGCCGGCCGGTGGACGCGGTGGCCGGACCGGACGGTGCGGTCTACATCACCGACGACGACGCCGGCGCCGTCTACCGGCTGGCGCCGCCGGGTCGATGATCCACCACGGACACGCAGAAGGGGGCGCGAGGCGCGAATGGCCCGAGCCCGGCTCCGGCGCGGTTGCTAGCGGACGGCGGTACCGGGGCGCGACCCGCGCCGACCGGTGATACCGAGGTAGATCGCGATAAGGACGATGGCGACGAGGATGCCGACGAGGAACGGGATCACCGCCCAGCCGCCACCTTCGTTCTGGTAGCCGAAAAGGTTGTAGCAGAGCCACGAACCGGCGAGCGACCCGAGCACGCCGAGCACGATCGTCATGATCACGCCGATGTTCTGCTTGCCGGGCATGACGAGTCTCGCCAACGCGCCGATGATCAGGCCGCCGATGACGGCCGAGATGATCGTCCAGAACATTGTTTCTCCTTGTGTCGTCGATTCCGTTCAGCACGGCCGGGAGACGGTCCCGACGCGACCATGTACTACCCCTGTTCCCGCCGGATCACGCCCACATGGCGAGAACGACCGCGAATGCGATCCCACCGTTGCGCGACCGCGACCAAGTCGTTACGAACCTGTCGGAGTGACTGCTGCGAATATGTTGGAGCGAGGTCCGACGATCACAAGTGCTCGTTGCGCGTCCTCTTCGCTGGGCGGGTGTGAGGCCTCGGCGGCAGGCATATTCGAGATCGGAGACGACGGTGCGTAAGCACCCTCTATCCTGATCCCGGAGCGGGATGTTGCTCGCTCGTCGAGGCTGCGATAGCGACGGGTGTTACATCGGCATTGACTCTCGTTGACTAAGAGCGGGTAACGGGTGGCCGATCACTTTCACCGTCCGAAGTGGCGTTACTGAACGGAGGTCTGTTGTGGCAGTTTTCAAAGACGAGGACGAGGTGTACACCTACCTTGCCGGCATCTTTCGGCGCGGATTGGAGAAGGAAGGCCTGGCGGACAAGCTGTCGACCTCAGGCGTGGTGTTGCGTGTGCACTACACCGATCCAGACGCGGTGGTAACGGTGGACATGCCGAACAAGACAGTGGAGACCGGGTCATCGAGCAGCGCGGTGCCCAACGTCGAGTTGTTCATGTCGGCGGACACCGGCAACAAATTCTGGCTGGGCAAGGTGAACCTCACGCTCGCAATGGCCAAGGGCTCGGTGCGGGCCAAGGGGCCGGTGCCGAAACTGATCAAACTGATACCCCAGGCAAAGGTTCTTTTCCCGGAGTACCGATCGATGCTCGAAAGCGAGAACCGACGAGATCTGCTCGACGCGTGATCGTCGCGAACACCGCGATCGGCACAGGGTGAAGAGTTATCGTAGGCAGAATTCGCGAGGAACGGGAACAGTGCTGAAATCGGCGATAATCTCGATCCTAGTTGGCGCAGCCTCTCCGAGCCGTTCGGCTGGACCGGCAGCAGCGCCGCGACCGCACGGCAAAATTGAGTAAGAAGGGAACATCGTGAAGACACGGGCTGCAGTGCTCTGGGGATTGGGGCAGAAGTGGGAGGTCGAAGAGGTCGAGTTGGATCCGCCCGGCGCCGACGAAGTTCTGGTGCAGTTGACAGCGAGCGGCTTGTGTCATTCCGATGAGCACCTGGTGACCGGCGATTTGCCCTTTCCGCTACCAGTCGTAGGCGGGCACGAAGGTGCAGGGACCGTAGTCGGCGTTGGCCCTGGAGTGGAGGATATCGCCGAGGGCGATTCGGTCATCCTGACGTTCTTGCCGGCCTGCGGACACTGCTCGTACTGTGCGCGCGGAATGGGCAATCTCTGCGACATGGGCGCTGCAATCATGATGGGACCCCAAATCGACGGTACCTATCGCTTCCACGCCCGCGGGGAGGACATCGGTCAGATGTGTCTGTTGGGCACATTTTCCGAGTACACCGTGGTACCCAAAGCCTCTTTGGTCAAGGTCGACAGTGGCACTCCACTCGACAAGGCAGCCCTGATCGGCTGCGGCGTAACGACCGGGTACGGATCTGCAGTCCGCACAGGTGAAGTAGCGGCCGGAGACACCGTAGTTGTCATAGGTGCAGGCGGTATCGGCATGAACGCGATTCAGGGTTCACGGATCGCCGGTGCGCTGAACATCGTTGCGGTGGACCCCGTGGACTTCAAGCGCGAAGAGGCCGGCCTCTTCGGCGCCACGCACGCCGTCGCGTCAGTTGCCGAGGCGTGGGAACTTGTCAGCGATATGACTCGCGGCAGACTTGCGGACGTATGCATATTGACCACCGGTGTCGCCGAAAGTTCCTACGTGGCAGAGGCCCTCTCGCTGGTGGGGAAACGTGGACGTGTCGTCGTCACCGCGATCGGACACCCCGAGGACACCTCGATGTCGGGCTCGCTGTTGGAAATGACGCTGTACGAGAAGCAGATCCGCGGCTCCCTGTACGGCTCCTCCAATGCTGCCCACGACATCCCCCGACTGGTTGAGCTCTACAACGCAGGACAGCTCAAACTCGACCAGTTGATCACCCGCGAATACAGTCTCGACCAGATCAACGAAGGCTACGACGACATGCGTTCTGGTCGAAACATCCGGGGCCTCATCCGCTACTGATGCCTTCGCTGTGAAGCGTACGGCTCCACGCCAACCACCTGTGCCGGTCAGTTCAGGTGGTTGGCGTGGCGTCGCGGTGGCCTTGATCGAGCTGCGGTGATGTCGATCCGCGTTAGCCGGACACGCCGCTGTGCAGCGCATCAGTGGTTGCCCACGCGGTGTACGGCGGCCGCTGGTCAGGTCGGCGACCGGATCGGCCAGGGTTTGCTGAGTTCACGCTGGCGACCAACCGCCCGTCGACCAGCAGTCGTGGTCGCCCAGGCAGCGGCCGCGGCTGACGACCAAACCCCCGACGCTATTGTGAATGCTCATTCGCTATTGTCGAGACATGCCAGTTAAGACTGTCCGCGCGGACATCGCCTCAGGCACCATCGAAGGATTGACCCGGGACGGCGTCAATCGTTGGCGTTCCATTCCTTACGCCAAGCCACCGGTCGGTGCCCTACGATTCAAGGCTCCCCAGCCGGTCGAGCCGTGGGTGGGCGTTCGACAATGTCACCAATTCCGCTACTGCGCTCCGCAGCCCCGCCGGTACACCATCGTCGGTCCGGGCAAGTTCCAGCCTATGAGCGAGGACTGCCTCACCCTCAACGTCGTTGCGCCCGAGGGCGGCTCGGACCGACCTCTGCCGGTGATGTTCTTCATTCACGGCGGGGCGTACTTCCTGGGCAGTTCCGCGACACCGATCTATGATGGTGCGTCGCTTGCCCGCAGCGGTTGCGTGTACGTATCGGCGAATTACCGCCTCGGCGCGCTAGGGGCTGTCGACCTGTCGTCGCTGTCCACCGCAGAGATCCGTATTGACGACAACCTCTACTTGCGCGACATCGTGGCGGCGCTCGGGTGGGTACGCGAAAACATCGCGGTATTCGGCGGCGATCCCGATGACGTGACGATATTCGGCGAGAGCGCGGGCGCGCATGCCGTTACCACATTGTTGGCTGTGCCAGCGGCTGAAGGCCTTTTCGCGCGGGCGATCTCACAAAGTCCGGCCGGCGCCCTATCCCGCTCCAAGGAGCTGGCCGCGGAGTTCGCCGTCAAGTTCGCATCCATTCTCGGCGCCGAGGAGCGGGAGCCCGCCCGCCTCCTGCTGGCGGCGCGTCCGGCTCAACTGGTGAAGGCATTCGATCGCTTGCTCACCACGAGTGCATCGGACCTCGCTGGCGGTTACCCGGTGGGATGCACCTTCGGAACCGACTATCTACCGCTCGAGCCCGTTCAAGCGATGCGCGAAGGCAAGGCGTACCGTGTGCCGCTGATCGTCGGCACGAACGCCGACGAGGGCCGGTTGTTCACTCGCTTCCTCAAACTCCTTCCGACGAACGAAGCGAAGATCGAAGCGTTACTCGCGGGAGCGGAACCCATCTATCGCGAGCGTATTACCGCTGCCTATCCCGAGTATCCAGCGCCCGATGCCTGTGTCCGACTGGGGGCCGACTTCACATTCGGATCGACACTGTGGCAGCTCGCGGACTCCCACAGTCGACACGCCCCCACTTACCTGTACCGCTATGACTTCGCCCCGCGCACTCTGCAATGGGCCGGGCTGGGTGCCACCCACGCGACGGAACTTCTTGCGGTGTTCGACGCCTACCGCACGCCCCTCGGTCGGCTTCTCAGCGCCGGGGCCGATCGCCGCTCGGCCATGCGCGTGACCGACGACATGCAAGGGCGCTGGCTTGCTTTCGCCCGCACCGGAGTTCCAGGAGACGGCTGGCCGCGCTACACCAGCGACACCCGTGCGGTGCTGGTCTTCGACCGCTCCTCGCGGGTGGAGTACGACCCCCATGCCGACCGGCGGCAAGCATGGGAAGGATTTCAAGTCCTCGCACGCTGACGAGCGGCGTCCACAAAGGTTCGCCCCTCTGAGTGTCAATGGACATCTGAGCCTTGGTCTTTGAATCGACGTCACCCAAGGCTAACTTGATGACATCGTTCCGTCGCCCGAGCAGCGCACCCAGGGAGCCGCACGTGCACTACGCCTTCGACGATGACCAAGAGGCCTTCCGGCGTGAGGTCGCTACCTTCGCTCAGCGCGTGCTCGCTCCCCACTACCAGGCCGACGACCGGGCCGCGCGGATGCGCCCGGAGTTACCTCGCCAGATGGCGGCGATGGGCTTGACGGGCCTGCGCATCCCGGAGAGATTCGGCGGCCAGGGGGCCGACGCCGTCACCACCGGCATAGCAGCCGAGGAGATCTCGCGGGCTGACATCAACGCCTGCTACATCCTGCTGATCGCCAGTCTCAACGCTGACATCCTGGTCGGCAACGCTAGCGATGAGCAACTGGCGCGATGGTTACCTCCGCTCGCAGCTGGCACCGCGCTGTCGGCGCTGGTGCTTACCGAGCCAGAGCACGGGTCCGACGCGGCCAACCTGTCGCTGCGCGCACAACCCGACGGGACAGGTTGGCGGCTGGTTGGCGAGAAGACTTCGATCTCAGTGGGGATGTCGGCAGACACCGGTGTGGTGTTCGCACGCACGGGAGGACCCGGGGCTCGCGGGGTGAGCGCGTTCTACGTCGACCTCAACGACGAGCGGGTCGCGCGAACCGCGCTCGACGATCACGGCGGCCGGGCCATCGGGCGCGCGTCGTTGCATTTCGACGGGGTGAAGGTGGGGCGCGACGAACTGATCGGGGAGGAGGGCGCCGGATTCGTGTCGGTGATGCAGGGGTTCGACTACTCGCGGGCGGTGATCGGCCTGATGTGCGTCGGCATCGCCCAGGCAGCACTCGACGATGCACTGCAGTACGCGCGCACGCGGCAGGCCTTCGGCGGTCCAATAGGTCGCCACCAAGGGGTGGCGTTTCCCCTCGTAGAGCAGGCCACCAGGTTGGCCGGGGCGCGTCACATCTGTTACGAGGCGCTGTGGCGAAAGGACCAAGGCTTGGATCACACGGTGGCTGCAAACATGGCGAAGTGGTTCGCCCCCAAGACCGCGGGCGAGGTCGTGCATCAGGCGTTGCTTACCTTTGGCCACGCTGGCTGGGGCAGAGACAGTGTGCAAGGGCAGCGGCTGCGCGACGTGTTGGCATTCGAAATCGCCGATGGAACCGCGCAGGTCGCCAAGCTCGTTGTCGCCCGCCACCTGCTTGGGCGAGAATTTGCTCCGTAGCGGCCTGAGACCTACATCGCCCCCAACCTCTCGCGAACCGCGGCGAGGCGCTCGTACTGCGCCAGTACGTCCTCAGCGGTCGGCAGCATCACGAATGACTCGGCGCCGGCGTCACGGTACTGCGCGAGCATGTCTGCCACCCGAGCCTCGCTTCCGATCACACACCATTTCTCGATTGCTTCGACCGGCATACCGTACTGACCTGCGACGAATCGTTGTAGCTCGGCACGACCGGCTTCCACGTCATCGGTGACGTGTACGAACGACAACATCACCGTCGTGCAGACCGGCCTGCGGAACTCTTCGGCATGCGCCCGCAGATCTTCCACCGCCGCACGCACGCGACGGGGACTCAGCCACACCGCGAGCCAGCCTTGGGCGAGCCGAGCCGCGCGCCGCACCGCGTGGGTGGACCGGCCGCCGACCACCAGCGGTGGGCGAGAGGATGGCACCGGCTCGAGCTGGGGTGAACGTACCGGAAGCAATGGACCCGGGTGGTCCACAGCCTCCCCGCGCAGTAGCGCGTCGAGGACGACCATGGCCTCGTCGAGCCGGCGGCCGCGCTGTGCGACGGGATACCCGGCGGCTTCGAACTCCGCTGGGTTCTCCCCACCTGCGCCGACACCCACGATCAGGCGTTCGGGCGCGAGCGCCGCGACCGTCCCGAGTTGCTTGGCCGTCCATACCGGATTGCGCATCGGTAGGAGCAGCACACCGGTGCCCAGCACCAGCCGTCGAGTGACGGCAGCGACGGCCGCGAGTGCCCCACACGGTTCCAGCACCGGCGGATGAAAGCTCAGATGATCACCTACCCAACCTGAGTCAAACCCGAGGTTTTCGGCGAGGCGGGCGGCCGCCAATAGCGGCGGAGCGCCAAGCCGGAAGGGATCGAAACTGGGCAACATCACGCCGAACCCGGCGTCTTTCACGGTCACCGGCGAATTCATGAGGCGCTCGCCATGTCGGTTCTCCAGCGATCGGCACGGCGCCCTAATCGATTCGCTGGCCGCTCACTGCGACGTGGCGACGACATCGAAGTCGGCCAGCGCAGGTGTACGCAGCAGTTCGCTGTGACGCTCGGGTGTCCACGGGAACAATTCCGGGAGCCCATCTTTGCCGAGGTACCAACTGTTGCAACCGGTAACCCAGATCGTCTGCGGCATTGCCGACTTCATGCTGTCGTTGTACTCCCTGGTGGCCAGCTCTGTGGGCGCGGCGGAGACGATGCTGCCCTCACGGATCCGGTTGATCCACCACATCACGTAATCGGCCTGGTCCTCGGCTATCGGTACCAGCGACTGGTTGCCGATCGGCGAATGCGGGCCCATCAGCATGAACAAGTTCGGGAATCCAGGAACCGCGACCGACCGGTACGCCGTGGGGCCATCTGCCCACGCCTCGTCCAGGGTGACCGCGTGCTCGCCGATCACCGTCAGCGGACGCACGTAGGCCCGGGCGTCGAACCCCGTGGCATAGACCAGCACGTCAAGTTCGTGCAATACACCGTCGGCGGTGACGACGCCGAGAGGCTCGATGTGGTCGATCGCCTCGGAGACAACTTCTACACCGGGTTGCTGGACAGCACGGTAGAAGCCCCACGCGATGATTTGTCGTTTGCACATCGGCTGGTAATTCGGGGTGAGTCTCGCGCGCAACTGTGGGTCGCGCACCGAAAGGCGCAAGTTCCATCGACATAACGTCTGAAACAGGCGGCGGTGAAGTCCAGGACGGATCGGCGCGCGACCGAACAGGTGGCGGACCACCAGGCCCCAGAACCGATAGCTCAGGCGGTTGAGGACCGGCGATCGCGTCAGAGCTGCTCGGATCACCGGTGAATAACGCGGATTGGGCAGCGGAAAGACCCACTGCGCAGTGCGCTGGAAGGCCGTCAACCGATTCACCTTGCCGCCGAGCGCGGCAATGATCTGTATACCTGTTGACCCCGTCCCGATGAGCCCGATCCGCTTGTCGGCCAACGAAACCGAGTGGTCCCATCTGGCGGAGTGGAACACCGGCCCGGCGAAGTCGGCTTTCCCCGGAATGTCCGGATAGCGTGGCACCCGCAGCACGCCGGTCGCGGTGACGAGCACGTCGAATGTCTCTTCGCCATCGGCGGTGGTGAGCAGCCAGCGCCCGTCGTCGTACCGCGCAGAGATCACTTCGGTGCCGAACTTGATGTGCCGCCGAATGCCCCGTTCGTCGGCGACCTGCTGAAAGTAGGCCTGAATCTCTGGGCCCGGCGGCAGCAAGTGGGACCAGTTCGGGTTGGGCCGAAACGAGTAGGAGTAGTACCGCGACGGGATGTCGCACGTCAGCCCCGGATAGGTGTTGTCGCGCCAGGTGCCCCCGACTTCCTCGGCTTTCTCGAAAATGGTGTACGAGTCGATGCCGGCGTCCTGCAGCTTGACGGCCATGCACAATCCAGACATGCCCGCACCGATGATTGCGACTTTCACCGGTCGTTGTTCGGTCATCGTGACCACCCAATCCGTAGTGCCACTCGTGCTATGCCCGGTCGATCACCGTGGCGACGCGACGCTGAGTGCGCCGACGGGTCCGTTTCTGCGGACATGACCCGAGGACGCTGGGGCCGAATTCGGCGGGGCTCGCGCACAAGCACCTATCGACCTCCGACGGTGCTGGGGAGATTTCCGCCGAAGCGTTCGCGGAGTTCCCGTTTCAGTACCTTTCCAGCCCCCGAGAGTGGTAGCGCATCGACGAACGAGACCGTACGGGGCGCCTTGTATCCCGCGATCAGGGTCTTGCAGAAATCCCGCAACTCCTCGGCGGTCGCCGAAGAACTCTCGGCCAAGACGACGACCGCGTGAACGCGTTCGCCCCAGGTCTCGTCCGGGACGCCGATGACCGCGCACGCCGACACCGCGGGGTGCTGGCAAAGCGCGTTCTCGACCTCAGTGGAGTAGACGTTCTCGCCACCCGAAATGATCATGTCCTTGATGCGGTCGACGAGGAACACGTAACCTAACGCGTCCATGTAACCGGCATCGCCGGTATGCATCCACCCATTCCGCAGCGCGTTCGCGGTCTCTTCAGGCTTATTCCAGTAACCGAGCATCACGTTACCGCCGCGCGCGACGATCTCGCCGGTATGTCCCGGCGGCACCTCTCGATCGTTGGCGTCGAAGATCTTGACTTCGGCACAGGGCGCCGCGCGGCCGGCCGAACGCAGCAATTCCGGATGATCGTGGTCCTCCGGGCGCAGGACCGTGGCCAGCGGGGACAGTTCTGTCATTCCGTAACCTTGCATGAACCGCGCCGAGCCCATGGTCTTCATCGCCCGCGACAGCACCGCCTCAGGGATCGGCGACGCGCCGTACATCACGGTTTGGAGGCTGGAAAGGTCGCGTTCTCCAACGGTCGGGTGGTCGATGACCATCTGCAGCATGGTAGGGATCAGCAGTGCGTCGGTGACCTGCTGGCCTTCGATGGTTTCAAGGATGGCAGTCGGATCGAACGTCGAGAGCATCACGTGGGTTCCGCCAAGGGTGGTCTGCCCCGCCCAGGCAGCCAGGTCCGCGAGATGGAACAGCGGCGCGACGTGAAGCAGCCGGCCCTCCGGACTGAGAAAGCTCCCCACGCTGAGCATTCCCAGCACCGACGTCATCAGGTTGGCGTGGCTGAGCATCACGCCTTTGGGTAGACCCGTGGTGCCGCCGGTATAGAACACACCGGCCAATTGATCGCCAGAGCGCCGCACGTCATCGACGACTTCACCGCTGGCGATGAGTTCCTCATAGGAACACATCCCCTCCGGCGTAGGGGCGTTTCCGCAGTGAACGACGGTGTGCAGGTCGGGATACGACGCCCGAAGCGCCGGCACAGCCGGACTGAAGGCGTCATCGACGAAGAGGACGTCGGTTTGGGAGTCACGTAGGGCGTACCCGATCTCCGCGGGGCTCCACCGGATGTTGATCGGGTTGAGTACGGCGTCGGCCCAAGGCACCGCTAGCAGGTATTCGTGATATCGGTCGGAGTTGAGCGCAAGCATGCCGACGCGGTCTCCCCGGTTCACCCCGATCTGCCGTAATGCGCTCGCCAACTTCGCGATTCGCTGCGCGGACGCCTCATAGGTCCGTGTCCGGTCCCCGTCGATGGTGGCGAGGCGGTCGGGATGGTGCTGCAACGCCCTGTGCAAGCCCTGAGTGAGATACATGGCACTTACTCCTCACCGTTGGCAGGTGCGAGCCTGCAATGACACACCGATGGCGGACACACCGATGGCGGACACACCGATGGCGCGGCGCCCGCGAGTTATCGGTTATTAACCTTACCGGCTCGATGGCGGGAGACAGTTGGTTTCGGGAGACAGTTGGTTAGAGAAACGACTGTGGTTTAGCGAAACGACTGAGAACCTCGGATCACTTCCGTCCAGAACGACTGCGCGAACGGGGTCCGCGCGGGCAATGCGTCGTCATCTGCGAGTATCTGGAATCAACGGCTCCCAGCGGAGTGCCTACGATACCGAAAGCTGTGTCCGGCTCTGCCCGCACCGTGGCTGAGCTGCTGTGCCTCATCCCGATCGTTTGCCGTGTCAGCGCCTCGACGAAAGGCCTCTCATGAACTCAGCCCACCTGTCCAGCTCCGAGGTGGAACCACTGGTTCGCGGCAGGACTTGGGAAGAAATGACGCCAGGTTTTCGCTTCAAGACCGCCAAGCGCACCGTTACTGAATCCGACCTTACGACGTTCGTCAACCTCGGCGGGTTCAACGAGCCGTTGTTCTACGACGCGTCGCACGCCGCCGCCGGCGGGTACCAAGGTCGGTTGGTCCCCGGCGCTCTGATCTACTGCATTGCAGAGGGGTTGATCGTGCAGTCCAACTTCCTCAACGGCACCGGCCTGGCCTTCATGCACATGGAACTGTGGGTCAAGCGACCGGTGTACGTCGGTGACACCCTCCTCGCCATCTGCACTGTCACGGAGTCGCGGCCGTCGAGCAAGCCGGGTCGGGGCGTCGTCACCGCGACGGTCAGCGTCCGCAACCAGCGCGACGAAGAGGTCCTGGTGTTCACTCCGGTTCGGCTGATCCGCGGCGCTGACTTCGTCGAGGCCGACAACTGAGACCGCCTCCACCGCACACTCTCTGCTACCGAACCGCGGCGTTGGAGGAACCCAATCATGAACCGCAATCAGCGCTGAGGCCGCCGCACCGTGATCCGACCACGGCCGGTCGGAAGGTTCGTTACCATTTCGAGGGCGCGATGAGAGAAGCCTCGCAGTCCTCGTCCGTGGCCGCTACATCCCACCGACGCGGAGTAGCCCTTCTTGACGATGCAAAGGAACACTCGATGATGAGCTACGACGACTTTCCCAGTCTGCGCTTCGAACCAGCCGCTGACGGTGTTCTCCACATCGTGCTGGACGCCCCCGGATTGAACTCCGTCAATCCCCAGATGCACCGCGACCTCGCCGACATGTGGCCCGCGATCGACAAGGACGACACCGTCCGCGCCGTGCTGGTCCGCGGCGAAGGGAAGGCGTTCTCGTCGGGCGGCAACTTCGACCTGCTCGACGACATGATCAACAGCTACCCCAGCCGGGTCCGAATCATGCGCGAGGCACGCGACCTGGTGATGAATATGGTGAGCTTCAGCAAGCCGGTGATTTCCGCGGTCCGCGGGCCCGCGGTGGGCGCCGGTCTGGTCGTCGCGATCCTGGCCGACATCTCCGTCGTCGGGCGCACCGCCAAGATCATCGACGGCCACACCCGTCTCGGGGTCGCCGCCGGTGACCACGCCGCCATCTGCTGGCCGTTGATGGCGGGTATGGCCAAGGCCAAGTACTACCTGCTTACCTGCGAGACGTTGCTCGGCGAGGAAGCCGAACGCATCGGCCTGGTGTCCAAGTGCGTCGACGACGACGACGTCCTGACCGAGGCGAGCCGCATCGCGACCAGCCTGGCCGCCGGCGCACCGACGGCGATCCGCTGGACCAAACACAGCCTCAACCAGTGGTTCCGGGTGTTCGGGCCGTCATTCGAGACGTCCCTCGGGTTGGAGTTCATCGGCTTCGGCGGTCCGGAGGTCCGGGAAGGCCTCGCCGCGCACCGCGAGAAGCGTGCGCCCGATTTCACCACCCCGGGCGCGATCACGGCTGAGTGACCCGTGGCCACCAGGATCGCCACCCGCGTCGCGGACGCGGTCGCCTGGGTTGAACTCGATGGCGCCGACCGGCTCAACGCCATCGGCACCCAGACCTACACCGATCTCGCCGACGCCCTGCGCACCCTGGAGTCGCAGAGATCAGTGCGTGCGGTGGTCATACACGGGGCCGGCCGGGCGTTCTGCGCGGGCGCCGACATCGAAGAGATCCAGGCCTTCGGTAGCCGCGACGATTTCGCTGACTTCCTCCATGGCTTCACCGACGCCCTCGACGTCCTCGTCGCCAGCCCGCTTCCGGTGATCGCCGCCATCCACGGCAGTGCGTTGGGCGGAGGGCTCGAACTCGCAATGGCATGCGACCTGAGGGTCGCCACACCCGAGGCCCGGCTCGGTCTGCCCGAGGCCAAACTCGGCGTGCTCCCTGGCGGGGGTGGTACGCAGCGGTTGCCACGGCTCATCCCCGTCGGGGTGGCCACCGAGATGCTGATGCTGGGTACCGTCATCGACGGCGAGCGGGCCCACAGCCTGGGGCTGGTGAATCGGCTTAGCGGCGCCGGCACGCTGCTCGAGACGGCAGGCGCCATCGGAGAGCAGCTGGCCACTGGCGCAGCCCAAGTCGCGTCGACGACCAAGTCCCTGCTGCTGCGGACGGCCAACGTGTCGACGTCCGACGGTGTCGAACACGAGCGCGACGCGGTGGCGGACCTCTTCGCCACTCCGGACGGCCGTGAAGGTTTCGGCGCCTTCACCGAGCGACGCGCCCCGACTTTCGGCGCAAGGTGACGGAAATGGACGCGCTTGGCGTGATCCACCGGTCGGCAAAGCGGCCACCGTCCCTCACGCTGTTCCGGCTGAGCCGTCCGGGCGCTCGTGCGGTAACGGTTCGGGGGGAATGCATGACGTGGCGCGCCGACCCCGTTGTCATCGGATGTTAGTAGCGGCTAACGTAACGTGTCAGCGATCGACGTCGATGTCACCTGGAGGAAAAGTTGGTTGACGTCCTGCCCGACCGGGTCGACACCCGTGCACCGGTATACCTCGAGAATCGCGAGGGACTCATCGCGCAGCTCGACACGATCGCCGAACAGCTGGCGCTGGCCAACGCGGGCGGCGGCGAGAAGTACGTCGCCCGGCACCGTAAGCGCGGAAAGATGCTGGCCCGCGAGCGCGTCGAGCTGCTGCTCGACCCCGACACCGCCTTCCTGGAACTGTGTCCGTTCGCGGCGTGGGGCACGAAGTTCCCCGTGGGCGGCAGCGTTGTGGTCGGCATCGGCATCGTCGAAGGCGTCGAGTCGATGATCATCGCGCACGACCCGACGGTGCGCGGCGGAGCCTCGAACCCCTACACCTTCCGCAAGGTGTTCCGGGGCATGGCGGTCGCCCGTGAGAACCGGCTGCCCATCATCAACGTCGTCGAGTCGGGCGGGGCTGACCTACCCACGCAGGCCGAGATCTTCGTGCCCGGCGGCCAGCTGTTCCACGATCTCACCCAGCACAGCGCGCTGGGCCTGCCGACACTCGCACTGGTGTTCGGTAACTCGACGGCAGGCGGCGCGTACATCCCCGGAATGTGTGATTACGTGGTGATGGTCCGTAACCGGTCCAAGGTGTTCCTCGGCGGTCCGCCGCTGGTGAAGATGGCCACCGGCGAAGTATCCGACGACGAGTCGCTCGGCGGCGCCGACATGCATGCCCGCACCTCCGGGCTGGCCGACTACATGGCCGAGGACGAGCAGGACGCCATCCGGATCGGGCGGCGGATCATGGCGAGACTGAACTGGCGCAAGCTGGGGCCGGGCCCGACACAGTCACCGACCCCCCCGCTGCGAGACCCCGACCAGCTCCTCGGGATCGCCTCGGTGGACCCCAAGGTTCCCTTCGACCCACGCGACGTCATCGCCCGCATCGTGGACGGATCGGCCTTCGACGAGTTCAAGCCGCTCTACGGCACCTCGCTGGTCACCGGTTGGGCCTCGATCCACGGATATCCGGTAGGGATCCTGGCCAACGCGCGCGGAATCCTGTTCAGCGAGGAGGCGGAGAAGGCCGCCCAGTTCATCCAGCTGGCGAACCAGATCGACACGCCACTGCTGTTCCTGCAGAACACCACCGGCTACATGGTCGGTGCGGAGTACGAGCAGGGCGGCATCATCAAGGACGGCGCGAAGATGATCAACGCCGTCTCCAACAGCACCGTCCCGCACCTGACGATCGTGATGGGCGCGTCCTACGGTGCGGGCAACTACGGGATGTGCGGGCGGTCCTACTCTCCCCGCTTCCTGTTCACCTGGCCCAACTCGCGTTCGGCCGTCATGGGCCCGGCCCAGCTCGCGGGCGTGCTGTCGATCGTGGCCCGGGAGTCGGCCGCCGACCGGGGCCTTCCGTTCGACGAGGAGGCCGACGCCCAGATGCGCGCTGCCGTCGAGAACCAGATCGAGCGTGAGTCGTTGGCGCTGGCCAATAGCGGCAGGCTCTACGACGACGGGATCATCGACCCACGCGACACCCGTACCGTTCTGGGGTTCTGCCTGTCCGTGGTGCACAACAACGAGGTCCGTGGCCAACGTGGCTACGGCGTGTTCCGGATGTGATGGCGGTGCCCGTGATCAACAAGCTGCTGGTGGCCAACCGGGGAGAGATCGCCCGGCGCGTGTTTCGCACCTGTCGCGAACTCGGCATCGCCACCGTCGCCGTGTACTCCGACGCCGACGCCGACGCCTGGCACGTCGACGACGCCGACGAGGCCGTCCGGCTGCCGGGTTCCTCGCCGGCGGAGACCTACCTCGACGGTGACCGGGTGATCGCCGCCGCCCTTCTCACCGGCGCCGACGCCGTGCATCCCGGCTACGGCTTCATGTCCGAGAACGCCGGCTTCGCGCGGGCCTGCGCCGACGCCGGGCTCGTGTTCGTCGGCCCGCCGCCGGACGCCATCGACGCGATGGGCTCCAAGCTGACGGCCAAGGCGATGATGGCCGATGCGGGGGTGCCGGTCCTCCCGGGCGGCGACGCCACCGGCCTGAACCCCGAGAAGCTGCGCAAGCTCGGCGCCGAGATCGGCTACCCCCTGCTGGTCAAGGCGAGCGCGGGTGGCGGCGGGCGCGGCATGCGCGTTGTCGAGTCGGCCGACGACCTCGACGAGGCCGTGGCCTCGGCCTCGCGCGAGGCGATGTCGGCGTTCTCCGACGGCACGGTGTTCCTCGAGCGGTACGTGCAGCGCCCCCGCCACGTTGAGATCCAGGTGATGGCCGACATGCACGGCACGGTCGTCTCGCTGTTCGAGCGGGAGTGCTCGGTGCAGCGCCGCCACCAGAAGGTCATCGAGGAGGCGCCCTCCCCCGTCGTCGACGACGACCTGCGCGCGCGGATGGGCGCGGCGGCGGTCGCGGCGGCACAGGCGGTGGGTTACGTCGGGGCCGGAACCGTCGAGTTCGTGCTCGACGCGAACGGCGGCGATAACGACGGGACGTTCGCCTTCCTGGAGATGAACACCCGGCTGCAGGTCGAGCACCCGGTCACCGAACTCGTCACCGGGCTGGACCTCGTGCGCCTGCAGTTGCTGGTGGCGATGGGCCGGCCACTGCCCGCCGAGGTGAGCGAGCCGCGGATCACCGGCCACGCGGTCGAGGCCCGGCTCTACGCCGAGGACCCCACGAAGGGATACCTGCCCCAGACCGGGACCCTGCGCACGATGCAGATCCCCGACCACGTCGGGGTCCGGGTGGACTCCGGCGTGCGCGACGGTTCGGTGGTCAGCCACCACTATGACGCCATGCTGGCCAAGGTGATCGCCTGGGCGCCCACCCGGGCCGAGGCGCTCGGCACGCTGTCCGCCGCGCTCGCCGGCGCCCGGATCCACGGACTCACCACCAACCGGGATCTGCTGGTTCGCGTCCTGCGCGACGGCGAGTTCGCCGGACGCGGCACCGACACCGGGTTCCTCGACCGCCACGACGTGGCCGATCTCGGTGGGCCCCTCATCGACAGCGACGGCGAGCGCATGCACGCCATCGCGGCGACATTCGCCCTGGTCGCGGCGCGCCGCGCCGCGGCCTCCGTCCAGCCGACGCTGCCTGCCGGGTGGCGCAACAACCCGTCCCAGCTGCAGTCCGCCGGATGGGTGAGCGCCGACGGCCGCGAGCGTCGGGTGGGCTATGGGTTGCTCCGCGACGGCGTCGAGGTGGAAGTCGACGGCAAGCCCGTCGAGGATGTCAGGGTGCTCGTGCAGCGGCCGGACCGGGTGGTCCTGGAGACCGGCGGAGTACGGCGCGGCTACGACGTCGTCCTCGACGGCGACATGGCCTATGTTGACAGCCCTGCGGGGTTCACTGCATTCACCCAGGTGCCACGGTTCCTGGACCCGAGCACGTTGAAACCGGCGGGCTCCCTGACGGCGCCCATGCCGGGTTCGGTGATCCGGCTGCCCGTCGCCGCGGGCGACGTCGTGACGGCCGGGCAAGCCTTGGTCGTGGTGGAAGCGATGAAGATGGAACACACCATCGCCAGCCCGATCGACGGGATCGTCGCCGAACTTTCCGTCGAGGTGGGTCAGCAGGTGTCCACCGGCGATGCCCTCGCGGTGGTCGGAGCGGCCGACGGTGCAGACCAGGATTGAGCACCACCCGACCTGTCACCGGCCCCGGTGGCGGGTGACTTCGAAGTAGGAGAGCGGTATGGAACTACACGAGACCGAGGAACGGCGAGCTCTTCGCAAGGCCGTGTCCGAGATCGCCAAGGACTTCGGGCACGACTACTACGTGGCCAAGTCGCTCGGCGGGGAGAAGAGCTCGGAACTCTGGCAGGCCGTGGGCAAGCAGGGGTTCCTCGGGGTCAACATCACCGAGCAGTACGGCGGCGGCGGCGGCGGCATCTACGACATGCAGATCGTCGGTGAGGAACTGGCCGCGGCAGGCTGCCCGCTGCTGATGACGGTGGTCTCCCCCACCATCTGCGGCACGATCATCCAGGCTTTCGGCAGCGACGAGCTCAAGGCGCGCTGGCTGCCGGGCATCGCCAGCGGCGAGATCATCATGTCGTTCGCCATCACCGAGCCGGATGCGGGCTCGAACTCCCACAACATCTCCACCCACGCCAAGCGCGTCGGTGGGGATTGGATACTCAACGGCACCAAGTACTACATTTCCGGCGTCGACGAGGCGGAGGCCATCCTGGTCGTCACCCGCACCGCGACAGACGACCGCGGCCGCGGACGGCTGAGCCTGCTCGTGGTCCCGACTGACGCGCCCGGGTTGACCAAGACCCTCATCCCGGTGCAGGCGGTGACACCGGAGAAGCAGTTCACTTTGTTCTTCGACGACGTGCGGGTGCCGGCCGAGAACCTGATCGGCGCGGAAAACGACGGTTTGCGTCAGGTGTTCATGGGCCTCAACCCCGAACGCATCATGGGCGCCGCCCTGGGCAACGGCATCGGTCGCTATGCGCTGGACAAGGCGTCTGCCTACGCGCGCGAGCGCAAGGTCTGGGACGTGCCGATCGGAGCCCACCAGGGCCTGTCCCACCCGCTGGCACACGCCAAGATCCAGCTGGAGCTGGCCCGGCTGATGACCCAGCGGGCGGCCTCACTGCACGACGCCGGCGACCCGGGTTCGGCTGAGGCGTCGAACATGGCCAAATACGCTGCGGCCGAGGCCGGCATCCTGGCCCTCGACCAGGCGATCCAGACCCACGGCGGCAACGGGTTGGCCACCGAGTACGGGCTGGCCACTCTCTGGGGCCCGGTGCGGCTGATGCGCACCGCGCCGATCAGCCGAGAGATGATCCTCAACTATGTGGCTCAGCACAGCCTGAACCTGCCACGATCGTACTGAGCTTTCTGCACTGCCTTCTTCACTGCTTTCTTCACTGCTTTCTTCACCCCGTTCCTGTCCGTTCCGGTGGACATGGGCGGACGGCAGCGACCGGGTGGCCGTCGGGCCCGGGCGCTGCCTCACCGAGCCATTCTCACCTACGAGAAGCCGCCGACGCTGCGGCGGAGGAGTACGCCATGGATCGCGGTATCGGTCAGTGGGTCACCAAACGGGCCTTCCTCAGCGGGCAACGCACGGCGTTCGTCTGCGGTGACACCAGCTTCACTTTCTCCCAGCTCGAACAGCGCACCAACCAGGTGGCCTCGAACCTGCTGCGCCTCGGCGTCCGCAAGGGGGACCGCGTGGCCGTGCTGCTGGTGAACTCCGTGGAGTTCATGGAGGTCCTACTCGGTTGCGCGAAGATCGGCGCCATCACCATCCCGATCAACGTCCGGCTCGCCGGCCCGGAGATCGGCTACATCCTCGCCGACTCCGGCGCCGACGTGCTGGTCTTCCACCACCCGCTCGCGGCGGCGGCGGTCAGCGCGCTGGCCGAGCCGGGGGTCCGGGTCCGGCACACCGTCCGGGCCGGGAGCGCCGCCGCGGACGGCGAGATGCCCTACGCCGACCTGCTCTCCGGCGGTGCCTCCGAGCCTCTCGACAACGACGTCGACGGCCGCGACCCGGCGTTCATCATGTACACCTCGGGCACCACCGGCCGCCCGAAGGGCGCCATCATCACCCACGACAACCTGCTGTGGAATGCCGTCAACGTGCTGGGCACCGACCAGGGCCTGCACGGCAGCGACGTGACCGTCGCCGTGGCCCCGATGTTCCACATCGGCGGGCTGGGAGTGCATACGCTGCCATTGCTCTACGTCGGCGGGACCAGCGTGATCCTCCCGTCCTTCGACCCGGTGGGCACGCTCAAGGCGATGGCCGAGAGCCGAGCGACCGTCCAGTTCATGGTGCCGGCGATGTGGTCGGCGGTGACCCAGGTGCCCGACTTCGACTCCTACGACCTCTCGGCCCTGCGGTTTGCCATGGGCGGCGGCGCGCCGGTGCCGTTGACCGTCATCGACTTCATGCAGCAACGCGGCGTGCCCTTCACCGAGGGATTCGGGATGACCGAGACTGCACCCATGGTCTCGGTCTTGGACGCCGCCAACATCACGACCCGGGCCGGTTCGATCGGCCGGGTCGCCATGCACGTCGATGCCCGCATCGTGGACGCCAACGACCGGGACGTCCCGGTCGACACCGTCGGCGAGCTCCTGGTGCGCGGACCCAACGTGTTCGTCGGGTATTGGATGAAGCCGGCGACCACTGCCGAGGCCTTCCGGGGCGGCTGGTTCCACACCGGTGACCTCGGCCGGATCGACGCTGACGGCTACATCACGCTCGTCGACCGCAAGAAGGACATGATCATCTCAGGCGGGGAGAATGTCTACCCCATCGAGGTGGAGCAGGTGTTGTTCCGTCACCCCGGTGTGCTGGACGCCGCGGTGGTCGGCGGTCCGGACGAGAAGTGGGGTGAGCGCGTCGTCGCGGTGGTGGTTGCCGACCCAGCCGCCGAGCAGCAACCCAGCGCCGACGAACTGATCGCGTGGTGCCGCGAACGGTTGGCGCATTTCAAGTGCCCGCGCGAGGTGCACTTCCTTCCCGAGCTGCCCCGCAATGCCACCGGCAAGCTCCTCAAGACCGAGCTGCGCAAGCGATTCACCGGTGTCGAGGGCGGCGTCGTCCAGCGCTGAGGCAGCGAGTGCGGTGCCCCCGGCATCGACGAGTCACCCGACATGGAGGGCAGGAAGGACGTCGCGACATGGACGTAGCGATCATCGGCACCGGCATCACTCGGTTCGGCATGTTCGTCGGCACCCGGCTGCGGGATCTGGCCGCCGAGGCTGCCGACGCGGCGCTCGCCGACGCCGGGGTGGAGCCGGACGCGATCGGGCTGGTGGTGTTCGGCAATGCCGCGGCCGGCGTCCTCACCGGGCAGGAGATGATCCGGGCCCACACGGCGCTGGGCGGATCGCGTGTCGCCGGACGCCCGATGGTGTCGGTCGAGAACGCCTGCGCGTCCAGCTCGAGCGCGTTCCACCTCGGAGCCATGGCCGTCTCCTCCGGCGCCTACGACCATGTCCTGGTGGTCGGCGCGGAGAAGATGACGAGCACCGACCGCACGCGCGCCGGGCGAGCGCTGGCCACCGCCATCGACGTCGAGCTGGCCGGGGAGCACGACGGGTGCCGCCCCGTGTTCATGGAGATCTACGCGGCCGAGGCGCGCGCCTACCTCGAACGGACCGGTGCGTCGGCCCGCGACCTGGCGCTGGTTGCGGCCAAGAGCCTGCACAACGGCAGCCTCAACCCGATCGCGCAGAACCGCACCGCGCTCACCGTCGAGGAGATCCTGGCTGCGCGCACGATCGTGGCCCCACTGACACGGCCGATGTGCTCCTCCATCGGTGACGGCGCGGCCGCCTGTGTGCTGACGCGGACCGACCTGGCCCGCCGACGCAACCTGCCGTCCGTGCAAGTGCTGGCCTCGGCGGTCGGGGCGGCACGGGTCGGCGACGGCGGGGACGTCGTCGGACGCACCGCCCGGACGGCCTTCGAGCAGGCCGGGGTTGGCCCGGACGGGATTGACCTGTTCGAGGTGCACGACGCCGCGTCGCCCGCCGAACTCGTGATCGCCGAGGAGATCGGCATCGCCCCGGCGGGCGAGGGCGCCAAGCTCGCCCGAGACGGCGCCACGGGTATCGGCGGCTCGACCCCGGTGAACGTGTCCGGCGGGCTGCTGGCGCGCGGCCACCCGATCGGGGCCACCGGGGCGGCCCAGCTCGTGGAAATCGCCGATCAGCTGCGCGGCCGCGGCGGCGCGCGCCAGGTGCAGAGAGCACGGATCGGCCTCGCCGAGAATGCCGGTGGCTCCCTGGGTGACGGGCCCGCTGCCTGTGTCGTCACGATCCTGGCGGCCCTCCGCTAGGCGGCGTGGCCGCTGACCAGCCCCCACATCGTCCGGTACGCTCACGCGACGGGGGCTGCAGCCTGATCCACCACGACGAGGAGTTCGCGCGTTCTCCAGCCGGACCGCACCATCGATGGAAAGGACGACCGTGGGCACATCGACCACCGACGTCACCGGTCTCGGGATGGCCTTCGGGACCCTTGAGGAGGGCCGGGCCTGGGCCGGTCGCACCTCGCCGCGTAAGCAGGCCTGGTTTCCGATCGACCGCTCGATGGTGCTTTACTACTGCTCACTGGTGGAGGACGGGAACCCCCGGTACTGGGAGGGCGACGAGTGCCCGCCGGGTTTGTTGATGACGCTGGGCTTCAACCCCCAATGGGCGCCCGAGCACCTCCACCGCGAGGACTCGCTGTTCGCGTTCAGCGTGCCGTTGCCAGGTCATCACATCATCAATGCCTCCACCACCACCGAGCTGGAACGCCGGCCACGGATCGGCGACCACGTGTGGACCGTCGACGAGATCGTCTCGGTCTCGCCGGAGAAGACCACCCGGCTCGGCACCGGGGTGTTCATCACCTCTCTGACCACCTACGGCGACCAGCACGACGAGGTCATCGCGCGCAACACCAACGTGCTGTTCCGGTACGACATCACCAACGGCGACGACATGGGCCGAACCGAGGAGCAGCCATGACCAGCACCCCGACGGCGGGACTCCGGTTCGACGACGTCGCGGTCGGCGACGAAATCACCCCGGTCTCGATCCCGGTCACTTACAAGCGGGTCTGCATGAATGCGGCGTCCACCTGGGACTGGTTCCCTGGTCACCACGACCCCGAGTACGCGCGCAGCCAGGGCCAGCGGACGATCTACCTGTCGACACTGTTCTTCCACGGCTTCATCGACCGCGGCCTCGGCGACTGGGCCGGTCCGGATGCGCTGCTGCGCCGTCGCAAGATCTCGATGATCAGGTCGATCTACCCGGGACAGACCGCGACCCTCACCGGGCACGTCATCGGCAAGCGGGAGGTGGACGGCACGGGCCTGATCGACCTGGAGCTCATGGTCTCCAGCGAGGAGGGGCCGTGCGTGCCTAGCGAGGCGACTCTGCAGCTCCCGACCGGATAGGTGTGCTCAGCAGAACTCGACGCGCAATGACGGACGTCGGTGATGGAGATGGTGGCGATCCCCGCGATTCACTGGCCGGCGATGTTAGTCACTGCTAACGTTTCGACCCATGCCAGCACCACTCGCGACGCTTGCCGGATTCTCGGAGGTCACCCCCGGCCGTCTTGACCGCCCCTTCCTGGACCTGCACCTCGAGTCGGCCGTCGCCGCCCTGGGCGATGCGGAGATGGAGGCCTCTGACGTCGACGGCCTGATCTGCGTGGGCTCGATGATGGGCGAGTCCATCGAGCACACGTTCCTGTCCGAGGAGATCCAGGACTCTCTCGGGCTCCACGAGCTCGGGTTGCAACTCGGTGTCCAGCTGGGCGGCGGGAGCCACCTCGCCATGCTCGGCGTCGCGACGCGGGCAATCCAGTCCGGCCAGTGTTCGGCAGTCCTGTGCGTGTCGGCCGGGGTATTCCCGCCGATCCGCGACGTCGGCAGGCGTCTGATGACGATGACCTGCCATCCGGATTACGAGCTTCCCTACGCGCCGTCCATTCCGACCCTCTACGGGTTGATCGCCCAGGCGTGGCTCGACGACGTCGGGCAGAGCCGCGAGGTGTTCGCCGAGGCCGTGGTCGCCCAGCAGGAATGGGCGTTGGCGCATCCGACTGCCATCGGCGCCGGAGCCGGGAGGTTCACCGTCGAGCAGGTGCTTGATGCGCGGCACATCGCCGGTCCGTTCGGCTACCTCGACTGCTCCATTCCGTGCGAGGGTGGCGGCGCCTTCGTCGTCGTCTCGCCGGATCGGGCCGCAAGCCTGCCGCACCGACCGGTTCACGTGGTCGGCATCGGGGAGGGCCATACACACGGGTTCCTCACCTCGATGCCCGATCTCTCGCGCACCGGCGCGGTGCGCTCCGGCGCCACCGCCTTCGCCCAGGCCGGCATTGCCCCCGCCGACATCCAGCTCGCGCAGCTCTACGACGCGTTCAGCTCCAACCCGCTGATGCTGCTCGAGGAGCTCGGCCTCGCCGATCGCGGCAAAGCCGTCGAGCTCTACCGGGAGGGCGCCACCCGTCCCGGCGGGCGGCTGCCGGTGAACACCAACGGCGGGCTGCTGCGTTTCGGCCACTCCGGGACGGCCTCGGGCATCTGCGGGATACTGGAGGCTTACCAGCAGATGACCGGCCGTGCCGCCGGCATCCAGGTCGAGCAGGCCGACCTCGGGGTGGTCCACGCCTACGGTTCCATGCTCTGCAGCCACGTCACCGTCATCCTGGAGGGATCATGACCACCGAGACAACCAACTTCGCGGAGACGGCGTCGTGACCGCTACCTACCTGGAGGGGTTGGCCGATCCGGCGGTACTACCCCGCATCGACGAGGTCAACCGCGGCCACTTCGAGGCCGCAGCCCGGGGCCGCCTCGCCGTCCGCGAGTGCACCGCGTGCGGGCTGCTGTTCCACTACCCGCGCCCGTTCTGTCCCCGCTGCCACTCCGCCGAGCTGACGTGGACCGAACTGTCCGGCAACGCGACCGTGCTCGTCGCCGCGCTCGTCAGCCGTCCCCCGTGGAACGACCTACCCCGATCGGCGCCCTACCCGGTCGTCGTGGTCCGCCTGGCCGAGGGCCCGCAGATGCTCTCCACCGTGGAGGACTGCGACCCCACCACAGTGGTGGCGGGGATGGCGGTGCGCGCGGCGTTCGAGCGTGTCGGTGACATCGGCATCGTTCGATTCGTCCCTGCCTGAGTGGTCCTGAACCGATCCGACGAGAGGACCGCCGTGCCCACGGATTACGACCTGGACGCCAACATCGTCACCCGGGTCAATGTCGGCGACATGCTGACCCGGGCGGCGTGGCGCCGACCGGACCACGAAGCCGTCATCGACGGCGCCCGCAGGTTCACCTACCGCGCGTTGAACGACGAAGTCAACCGCCTGTCCCATGCGCTGCTCGCGGCGGGTTACCAGCGCGGCGACGTCCTGGCCTTGGCCAGCGGCAACAGCGTCGAGTTCCTGACCACCTACTTCGCCTGCGCCAAGACCGGCGTCGTGTGCGTCCCGGTCAACCTGGCCTGGGGCCCTCGCGAGGTGAGCTATGTCCTGGAGCATTCACGGGCCCGCGGAGTGGTGGTAGAGAGCCAGCTCGCCGAGCTTGTCACCGCAGCCCTGATGCGGCTCGGCAATGCCACGGTGACCGACGTGATCGTGGCACCGGGCACCGACGCTTCGTGGGAGCCGGGGGCGACGGGCCGGTGGCAGGACCTCGCCTCCTTCGTCGGCGGCGCCGCGACCACTGAGCCCGAGTGTCTGGTGGGCGACCGCGATCCGATCAGCTACCTCTACACCAGCGGTACCACATCGGCCCCGAAGGGGGTGGTGAGCAGCCACGTCGCTGTCTACATCGAATCGCTGAACGGTCCACTTGTGCTCGGCATCAACGGCGACGAGCGCGCAGTCGCGATGATGCCGCTGTTCCACACCGCACAGCTCAACGGCTTCACCACCGGGCTGCTCTACATGGGCGGCACGCTGGTACTGATGCGGGCGTTCGACCCGGCCGCCCTGCTGGCAACGATCGAGACCGAGCGGATCACTCAAATTTTCGGGCTGCCGATGATGTACCGCGCGTTGATGGACCACCCCGACATCGACAAGCGCGATGTGTCCACGCTGCGGCTGGCGCTCTACGCGATGGCGCCGATGCCCGACACCGACCTGCGCCGGGCAATCGAGGCGTTCGGCTGTGACTTCGCGTTGGGCTTCGGCCAGACCGAAATGAGCCCGCTCACCACGGTGTTCCCACCGGAGTACCAGCTCAGCCACGCCGGGTCGGTCGGCCTGCCCGTGCCCAACGTCCAGGTCGGGATCATGGACGACGACGGCCACCTGCTGCCGACCGGGGAGACCGGCGAGATCGTCTACCGCGGCCCGCACGCCATGGAGGGATATCTGCGTGACCCGGAGGCCACGACAGAGGCGTTCGCGCACGGCTGGTTCCACTCCGGCGATGTGGGGCGTTTCGACGGTGACGGGCTGCTCTGGTTCGCTGACCGCAAGAAGGACGTGATCAAGTCCGGCGGTGAAAACGTCGCGTCCGTCGAGGTGGAGAAGGCACTCTACGAGGTGGAGCCACTAATCCAGGAGGTGGCGGTGATCGGGCTCCCCCACCAGCGGTGGTCGGAGGCGATCACCGCCATCGTGACACCGAAGCCGGGGGTCGTGCTGACCGAAGGGGACCTGATCGCCGCCGCCCGCACCCGGCTGTCGGGGTTCAAGGTACCCAAAGCCGTGCTGTTCACCGACGCCATGCCGCACACGGCCACCGGCAAGATCCAGAAGAACGTGCTTCGCGAGCGCTACCGCAGCCACTTCGAGAGCTGACGCACCGGTTACGGACGGCCACTTCGGCGTGCGCGGGCCTCGTCGTGGAAGACGTTGAGCATCGAGGTTGAGCATCGAGTAAGACCAGTCGACGCTCGTTTCTGGTCATCATGAGAACCTGCCGGGTAACGTACTGCGAGTGAACGAGCCCTCACATCGGGAGGGCGGGTGCCGATCAGGACGGGGATTGATGAGCGAGGAAGCGATCACCTACGAGGTCGTCGACGGGGTGGCCTGGTTGACGATCAATCGCCCCGAGGCGCGGAACGCGCTCAACGGGGCGGTCCGGCAGGGACTGTTCGACACCGTTCACCGCTTCAACGCCGACGACTCCGCCAAGGTTCTGGTGCTGACCGGGGCCGGCGACAAGGCCTTCTGCGCCGGCGGGGACCTCAAAGAGATGGCGGAGACCGCGCTCACGGTTCCGCCACCAGACTTCGCGCCGCAGTTCGGGCGCAACATCGAGGTGGTCAAGCCGACTATTGCCGCGGTGAACGGCGTCGCCTTCGCCGGCGGATTCCTGCTGGCCCAGCAGTGTGACCTCGTCGTCGCGGCCGAGCACGCCACGTTCGCGGTCAGCGAGGTCAAGGTAGGTCGCGGCTCGCCGTGGGCTGCACCGCTGTCGTGGCTGCTGCCGCCGCGGATTGCGCTGCAGATTTTGATGACCGGCGACCCGATCTCTGCCGAGCGCGCCCGCGAGGTCGGCATGGTGAACGAGGTCGTGCCCGCAGCCGAGCTTCGGGCACGAACGCAGCAGATCGCCCTGCGGATCGCTTCCAACGCACCGCTGTCCGTACTCGCGGCGAAGAAGACGGTGTACCTCTCCGCAGAGCACCCCCTGACGGAGGCCTACGACCTCGCCGACCAGATATGGGAGCCGGTGTACCTCAGCGCGGACGCGCAAGAGGGTCCCGCTGCCTTCCGCGAGAAGCGCACACCGGTCTGGAAGGGACGTTAGCCGTGGCCGTGACGATGGAGTCCTTGATCACCGATATCGAGGCGGAAACGGCCGAGCTGAGGTTGCTGATCGCCGAGCTGCCCGACGGCCCGGCCGGGTGGGACGCTCCGACCCCGGCGACAGGCTGGGCGGTCCGCGATCAGATCAGCCATCTTGCGTTCTTCGACGACGTCGCGGTGCGGTCAGCCACCGACCCCGAGGGGTTCACGGCCGAGATGCTGCCCATGCTGGCCGACGGCCAGATTTCCCCGGACACCATCGCCGAGCGCTACCGGTCGATGCCGGGAGCCGAGCTGCTGTCCTGGTTCGACCGCGCCCGCCGGGCCCTCGTCGCTGCCTTCGCCACGATCGACCCCTCAGTGCGGGTGCCGTGGTTCGGCCTCCCCATGAGCGCGGCATCCTCGCTGACCGCGCGGATCATGGAGACCTGGGCGCACGGTCAGGACGTCGCCGACGCGCTGGGAGTGACCCGTGTGCCCTCGGCCCGGTTGCGCCACGTCGCGCACATCGGCGTGGGAGCGCGGGCGTTCAGCTACCTGGCCAACGGCCTGCAGGTGCCCGAGGAGCCCGTCCGCGTCGAGCTCACCGCACCGGATGGCACGCTATGGACGTGGGGCCCCGACGGCGTGCCCAACCGGGTCACCGGCACAGCGCATGATTTCTGCCTGCTCGTCACCCAGCGCAGGCATCGCGACGACACCGCGCTGCAAGTCACCGGTCCGCTCGCCGACCAGTGGCTCTCCATCGCGCAGGCCTTCGCCGGACCACCCGGTGGCGGGCGCACCGCAGGACAGTTCGACGGAGGTGTTTTGTGAGGGACCCGGTACGCATCGGCAATTGCTCGGGCTTCTACGGCGACCGGATCGCCGCGGCGCGGGAGATGGTCGAGGGCGGAGCGGGCGAGAGCATCGACGTGCTCTGCGGCGACTACCTCGCTGAGCTGACGATGCTCATCCTGGCGAAGGCCCAGGCGAAGGATCCCGCGGGCGGCTACGCGCGCACGTTCCTGACCCAGATGGAGCAGGTGTTGGGCACCTGTTCCGACCGCGGTATCAAGATCGTCGCCAACGCCGGTGGGCTCAACCCCGCCGGGCTGGCCGTCAAATTGCGCGAGCTTGCGGACCGGCTCGGTATCACCGTCCGGATCGCCCACGTCGAGGGTGACGACCTGCGCGGGAACCTCGCCGCGATCACGCCTCCGCTCGGTGAGGTCAAGCCGGTCTCGGCCAACGCGTACCTCGGGGGCTGGGGTATCGCCGAAGCGCTGGGTGCGGGCGCCGACGTCGTCGTCACCGGACGTGTGACAGACGCCTCGCTGGTCGTCGGCCCGGCCGCCTGGTGGCACGGGTGGGAGCGCACCGACTGGGACCGGCTCGCCGGTGCCGTCGTGGCCGGACACGTCATCGAATGCGGACCACAGGCCACCGGCGGCAACTACGCCTTCCTCGACGAGATCACCGACCGGCGCTATCCAGGCTTCCCGATCGCGGAGGTCGCGGCCGACGGCTCGTCAGTGATCACCAAGCACGCCGACACCGGGGGGCTGGTGTCGGTGGGTACGGTCACCGCCCAGCTGCTCTACGAGATCGCCGAGCCCGCCTATCTGGGGCCCGACGTGGTCGCTCACTTCGACACAATCTCTCTGGCCCAGCAGGCCGAGCACCGGGTGGCGATCACGGGTGTCACCGGCAGCCCGCCACCGGAGACGCTCAAGGTGGCGCTGAACGAGGTCGGGGGCTACCGGAACACCATGACGATGGTGCTCACCGGCTTGGACATAGAGGCGAAGGCCGCGTTCGCGCAGCAGCAACTGTTCGACATCCTCGGCGGCCGGGACTCCTTCGCCGAGACGGACGTCCGGTTGTTGCGGTTCGACACACCGGACGCCCCCACCAACGATCAGGCGTGCGCGCACCTGCGGATCACGGTCAAGGACACCGACCCGCGCAAGGTCGGCCGGGCGTTCTCGAGCGCAATCATGGAGATCGCTCTGGCCGGGTACGCGGGCTTCCACACCACCACGCCACCCACGTCGGAGTCGGCGTTCGGCGTGTACCGCCCAGCGGCCGTGCCCCGGTCGAGCGTGACGCAGGTCGTGGTGCTGCCCGACGGTGAGCGCCGGACGATCGCCGATCCGCCGACCGGTAGCGTGCCGGCCGCGAAAGTGACGGGCAGCACGGCCGCCGCGCCGCCGACCGAGCCGACGTGCCGCGCGCCACTGGGCGCGGTGCTGGGCGCGCGGTCCGGCGACAAGGGCGGTAACGCCAACATCGGCCTCTGGGCCCGCGACGACGCCGGCTACGCCTGGGCGTGCGAGTGCCTCACCGTCGAGCGGCTGCGCGGGCTGCTCGGCCCGGAGGCTGCACAGCTGCGCATAGAGCGCTTCGAGCTGCCCAACCTGCGTGCGCTCAACGTGGTGGTGCACGGGCTGTTGGGAGAGGGCGTAGCATCCTCGACCCGGCCCGATCCCCAGGCGAAGGGCTTGGGCGAGTACCTGCGCTCTCGCATCGTCGACATCCCGCAATCCTTGCTCAGCGCGGGCTGAACAGGGCCGGTGACCCGGCGTTTGACCGATCTGCCGGTGGGCCGGCCACCCGCTGGTGTTGTAAGTCTCGGCGCCCGTTACCGCCGCACCACCACAGTTGGCAACACTGCGCCGGCATGTGTTGCGGCAATTGAGGGTGTAGAGCCGTTCACCCAGCCATCGTCAGGCCGCCGCTGACGCTGATCACCTGACCGGTGATGAACGACGCGGCCTCGGAGGCAAAGAAGACAATGGGCGCAGCCACCTCCTCTGGGCGCGCAAGCCGCCGAAACGGAATCGCCTTGATCAACGCATCTTTTAGCTTATCGGCCTGGGCATGGAATAACGGAGTATCGGTGGGCCCCGGGCACACACAGTTGACATTGATAGCGTGCCTGGCCATCTCGCGAGCAAGAGACTTGGTGAGCGCAA